>CAVYPB010000011.1:0-162989 GCA_963770305.1 uncultured Actinomycetota bacterium | reverse complement strand
GCAGGGTCGTTGGCTCACCCGGTGTGCCCGTCGAACAGTCGGTCAGCTGCCGGGGACCAACGTCGGCGGTGCGGACCCCTGTCTGCTCAGCGGTCACCCTCCCACCGGCGTAAACACGCCAATGCCTGTCGAGCGGCCTAGAAGTAGGCTGCGGTTCATGCACCGCGACACGCTTCGGGTTCCGTTCGTTGCGGAATCATTGCGTCACGGGCTGGTCCCACCCTGGCGCCATCTGGAGGTGGTCGACGAAACCGGTTCCACCAACGCCGATCTGATTGCCCGTGCGGCCGCCGGGGGAAACATCGGTGGGGTCGTATTGATTGCTGAACATCAAACGGCCGGCCGCGGCCGCAGTGGCCGAAGCTGGTCGGACGTCCCGCGCGCACAGGTCACGATGTCGGTCGGGATCGATGTCAACGACGTTCCCAGCGAAACATGGGGATGGCTGCCGCTGGCGGCCGGTGTGGCTGTGGTGGACGCCGTTGCGGATGTGACCGGCGTGCGCGCGGGCCTGAAATGGCCCAACGATGTACTCGCCGGTGATAACGGCAAGCTGGCAGGCATCCTGGCCGAGGTGGCGGCCCCCGCGCCGGTCATCGTCATCGGGATCGGCCTCAACGTGTCGTTGCTCGCCGATGAGCTGCCCGACCCGGTCGCCACATCACTCGTCCTTCTCGGGGTGCAGCACCCCGACCGCAACGAGTTGGTGGGCGCGCTGCTGCAGGAACTGGACCGGCGCATCGGCAGCTGGCGGGCTGCCCTGGGCTCCGATGCGGCGCTTTCGGCCGATTACGCCGCGCACAGCCTGACGATCGGCTCGCGTGTACGCGCCCTGCTGCCGGGTGGCAACGAAATCGTCGGCGACGCCCGATCGGTGGATGACCAGGGCCGATTGTGCATCGCGACAGGGGACGAGACCGTCGCCGTGTCGGCGGGCGACATCGTGCATTTGCGGCCCATCGACGACGGCGGGTCTGGGTAAAGTCGCACCGTGGGATATCCCGAGAACGTGCTGGCCGCCGAGGAGCAGGTAGTGCTGCACCGCCATCCGCATTGGAAGCGGCTGATCGGCCCCGTATTGATCCTGTTGGTCGTCACCGCCATAGCGGCGTTCGGTATGGGCTACGTGAACAGCCTCAATTGGGACTCCAACGCAAAGCGGGTCGTGCTCATTGTCATCGGGGTCATTTGGTTGGTGATCATCGGATGGCTCACGGTGTGGCCATTCCTCAATTGGTGGACAACGCATTTCGTCATCACCGACCGCAGGGTGATGTTCCGGCACGGCCTGCTCACCCGGTCGGGGATCGACATTCCGCTCGCCCGGATCAACAGCGTCGAATTCCGGCACGGGATTTTCGACCGGATGTTGCGCACCGGCACCCTGATCATCGAATCCGCGTCGCAGGATCCCCTTGAGTTCCACGACATTCCCCGCGTGGAGCGGGTGCACTCACTGCTGTATCACGAAGTCTTCGACACCCTGGGCTCGGAGGAATCGCCGAGCTGAGCCAGCCGCCGCGCCCGTCGGGTGGACCGACGCAGGGGAGTCACGTTGCCAGCCGCATCTGATTTGTGCAGTGCCGGATCCCGCGCGTCCTCGAGTGCCTCGGCGATCCCGCCGCCGGTGAACGTGGACTCGATCGCCTTGTCCGGGTTCCGGCCGAACTCGTCGGGGAACACCCAGCGCCTGAACGCCCAGAACCGGAACGCCATCTGCAGCAGGTTGCCGATGATGTAGGCGGAGATGAAGTCGGCGATGTTCTCCTGTGTCAGCGACACGTCGGGCACGCGGAGCTGCAGCACGTAGCTGGAGAACCACAGCGGCGCCATCGACAACAGCACGCCAACACCGCTGAACGCGAAGAACATCAGCGCCTCGTGATGGCGTTCGCGACCACCGCGATCGCGGAAGCTCCATTCGCGGTTGAAGATGTACGAAGCGATCACCGCCACGATTCCGGCGATGATCTTCGCCGTGACAGGCTTGGGTTCCAGCACTGTGAGCTTGAGCGTGTAGAACACCGCCGAGTCGATGACGAACGTCGTCGCGCCGACGATCGCGAACTTTATGAGTTCGTGATGCTGCTCGGCGTATGGCCGGATCGGGCGGGGCAGCCGCTTGATCGTGGCATCGGTGAAGGACACAACAGCGCAGTGTACGGAAATCAGCAGGGGCGCGCGTACCCGTGCAGGTCACGGAGGGTAATCCTGGCGATCATCGCCATGACAACATATTGACTGTGCCACGTAACCCCAGCGCGCCTCCCTGCGGACGAGAGGAGCACTAGATGCCTGTGGTGGCCATGGTCGGCGGTGGGCAGCTGGCCAGGATGACCCACCAGGCGGCGATCGCGCTCGGCCAGACGCTGCGGGTATTGGCCGCCAGCAAGGATGACCCGGCCGCGCAGGTGACTCCGGATGTCGTGATCGGTGCACACACCGACCTGGATGCGCTGCGGAGGGCGGCGGAGGGTGTGGACGCGCTGACCTTCGATCACGAACACGTGCCGACCGAACTGCTCGACAAGCTCGTCGCCGACGGAGTGAACGTCGCTCCGCCGCCGTCCGCACTGATCCATGCGCAGGACAAGCTCGTGATGCGGCGGCGGCTTGAGGCGCTCGGCGCGCCGGTGCCGCGCTTCGCCGAGGTGGTCGACGTCGCCGACATCGACACGTTCGCCGCGCGCGTCGGCACCGGCATCGTGGTCAAGACGGCGCGCGGCGGCTACGACGGGCGCGGGGTGACACTGGCCCGTGACGTGGCCGAGGCCCGTGATGTCGCAGGCCGGTATCTGGCCAACGGCGCAGCCGTGCTGGTCGAGGAGAAGGTGGCGATGCGGCGCGAGCTGGCCGCCTTGGTGGCACGGTCACCGTTCGGGCAGGGCGCGGCATGGCCGGTGGTGCAGACGGTGCAGCGCGACGGCATCTGCGTCGAGGTGATCGCCCCTGCGCCGCGTCTGGACGCCGAATTGGCCAGCGCCGCAGGACAGCTCGCGCTGCGGCTGGCCGACGAACTTGGCGTGGTAGGCGTGCTGGCGGTCGAGCTGTTCGAGACCATCGACGGCCGGCTCGTGGTCAACGAGCTCGCGATGCGTCCGCACAACTCCGGACACTGGGGCATGGACGGCGCCCGCACCGACCAGTTCGAGCAACACCTGCGCGCGGTGCTCGATTACCCGCTGGGCGATACCGCGCCGATCGCGCCGGTGACCGTGATGGCCAATGTGCTTGGCGCGCAAGAGGCTCCGGCGATGAGTATGGATGAACGGCTGCATCACCTGTTCGGCCGCATGCCGGAGGCCAGGGTTCACCTGTACGGCAAGCGCGAGCGGCCCGGCCGCAAGATCGGCCACGTCAACGTCCTTGGCGGCGCCGGAGGCTCGCCAGACGACGACGCGTACGTGGCAGATGTGCGGGAACGGGCGACCAGGGCCGCACACTGGTTGTCGCACGCCGAGTGGACTGACGGATGGAGCGGGCATGGCCGATGAGCGCTTGCGCGAAGAGGAGACGGCCGCAGCGGCGCCCCAGCCGCGGGTCGGCGTGATCATGGGCAGTGACAGCGACTGGTCCGTGATGGAGGACGCCGCCCAAGCGCTGGCCGAATTCGACGTGCCGTTCGAGGTCGGCGTGGTGTCGGCGCACCGCACGCCTGCCCGCATGCTCGACTACGCAGGCAGCGCGGCGGGCCGCGGCATCGAGGTGATCATCGCCGGCGCGGGCGGCGCCGCGCATCTGCCCGGCATGGTCGCCGCTGCGACACCGCTACCGGTGATAGGCGTGCCGGTGCCGCTGGGCAGGCTCGATGGCCTGGATTCGCTGCTGTCGATCGTGCAGATGCCCGCAGGCGTACCGGTCGCCACGGTGTCGATCGGCGGCGCCCGCAACGCCGGATTGCTGGCGGTGCGCATCCTCGGCGCGTCGGATGCCGCGCTGCGGAAGCGGATCGAGGAATTTCAGAGCGAATTGGCCGACATGGTGCTGCAAAAGGATGTCGCGCTGCGAAACCGGCTGCTCGGGCATTAGGCCCCAACCGATATAGCCAAACTTCGATCGATACCGGGCAATTGGTCAGCCCACGAGGCGTACCGGTCCACCGGACAACACCGCCGCCAGCGGCCAACACCGTTCGGGCCGCAGCCGAGCAGGACTCAATCCTGCTCACTGATCAGGAAAGGTAAGGTCACCGGCGAGTAGTAAGGAGTCGCCATGGCCATCGGCAACCCGTCGTTCGACGCTTTCAAGCTCCCCGACGTGCATCAGGAACTGCGTTCGGTGCTGCGTGACCTCTGCGAGAAGGAAATCGCCCCGTATGCCGCCGACGTCGACGAGAAGGCCCGGTACACCGACGAAGCCTTAGCGGCCCTCACCGCTTCGGGTTTCGCCGCCATCCACATCCCGGAGGAATACGGGGGCGAGGGCGGCGACTCGGTGGCAGCCTGCATCGTCATCGAAGAGGTGGCGCGGGTGTGCGCGTCGTCGTCGCTGATCCCGATCTGCAACAAGCTGGGCACCATGGGCCTGCTGATGCGCGGGTCCGAGGAGCTCAAGAAGCAGGTCCTGCCCACCATTGCCGCCGGCGAGGCGGTGGCGTCGTATGCGCTGTCCGAGCGCGAGGCAGGCAGCGACGCCGCGTCGATGCGAACCCGCGCGCGCCAGGAGGGCGACGAGTGGGTGCTCAACGGCGCCAAGTGCTGGATCTCCAACGGCGGACACTCGACCTGGTACACGGTGATGGCCGTGACCGATCCTGACAAGGGCGCCAACGGTATCTCGGCCTTCGTCGTGCACAAGGACGATCCCGGCTTCGTCGTTGGCGCCAAGGAACACAAGCTCGGCATCAAGGGATCCCCGACCACCGAGCTGTACTTCGAGGACTGCCGCATTCCGGGGGACCGAATCATCGGTGACCCGGGCACCGGCTTCAAGACCGCGCTGGCAACCCTTGACCACACCAGGCCGACTATCGGTGCGCAGGCGGTGGGCATCGCACAGGGCGCGCTTGATGCGGCGATCGCATATGTCAAGGAGCGCAAGCAGTTCGGCAAGGCGGTCGCTGATTTCCAGGCCGTGCAGTTCATGCTGGCGGATATGGCGATGAAGCTGGAGGCCGCCAGGCTGATGGTGTACACCGCCGCCGCGCGCGCCGAACGCGGTGAGCCCAACCTGGGCTTCATCTCCTCGGCGTCGAAGTGCTTCGCATCCGACGTCGCGATGGAGGTGACCACCGACGCCGTTCAGCTGTTCGGCGGTTACGGGTACACCACCGACTTCCCCGTCGAGCGGTTCATGCGCGACGCCAAGATCACCCAGATCTACGAGGGCACCAACCAGATCCAGCGCGTCGTCATGTCGCGAGCTCTGCTGAAATAGTGCATTAGCCAGCGTATTCGACGAAGAACGCCATACCCGCCTCGAGGTGGTAGGTGTTGTGGCAGTGGCTGATCCACCGACCGGGATTGTTCGTGTCGAAGTCGACCTCCACGGTCTGCTTGGGCGGCACCAGCACCGTGTCCTTGCGGGCCTTCGGGACTGCTCCGTGCCTCTCTGCTCCTCCCGCAGTCATAACCTGGAACGTGTGACCGTGTAGGTGGAACGGGTGGAACATCATCGACTCGTTGATGAACCGGATCCGTACCCGCTGGTTCGGCTTGACCGGCAGTCCGTCGTTCGGCGGGTTGTACAAATTGCCGTTCACCGGCCAGGTGTACCCGTTGACCGGCCCGGTCAGGTGGGCATCGAAAACCTGATCCGGTGTCTTGACAGGCAGCGTCACCTCCGGCGTCGGTGACAACGTGGCGGTGTCGAGCGGCGCCTGGGTGCGCACCGAGGCGACGAAGTCGCCGACATTGACCGGGCTCGGTGCGTTGTTGACGCGCATGTTCAGCTGCGCGTGCCCCTGCTTGCCCTCGGGCGCGGCGAGCACCGGTAGCGACTCGTTCACGACGATGATGGCGTCCACCCGCTCACCCATGCCAAGGATCACCGAGTTCGCCTGCGCAGGGACCACGGGGTAGCCGTCGGTCTGGATGACCTTCATCGACGTGTTGGGCACCGCCACCCGGAATGCGGTGTCGGACCCGGCATTGATGACGCGCAGCCGAATCCGTTGGCCGGCACGGTAGTCCACTACTTGCGGGTCGGCGGGAACCCGGCCGTTGACGACGAAGTAGGGGTACGTGACGTCGCCACCGTCCTGGCCGAGCGGACTGGTTGGCGTCACGCCGGGGCCGCCCGGCGCCATCGGCTTCATGCCTGTCTTGCGCAGGTTCTGAAAGACCTGATCCGGGTTGGTGCCTGTGCCGTCGATCCAATCGTCGAGAACGACAACGAGCTCATCGTCGTAGTCGACGTCCTCGTCGGGATCCTCGATGATCAGCGGTCCGTACAGGCCGCGGTCGAGCTGGGTGCCGACATGCGAATGAAACCAGTAGGTTCCGGCGTCGGGCACCACGAAGTCGTAGGTGAACTTGCCGCCGTTCGGCACGGGGGCCTGGGTGAGGTCCGGCACGCCGTCCATGTCGTTGACGAGGGCGATGCCGTGCCAGTGCACGGTCACGTCCTGCGGCATGGCATTGGTCAGCTCAGCCCGCAGCCGCTCGCCCTTTTTCAACCGGATCTCTCGGGCAGGCACCTGGTTTCCATACGTCCACGTATGGACTTTGACACCGCCGAGATCGATGTCGGTCTCACCCGCGGCCAGGCTGACATCGGTCGAGGTCGGCGCCGCAGGCGGCGGTTGCGACTTCGAGCAGCCCGCTGCGACCACGGCAGCGGCGCCGACAGCACCCATCACCAGAAATTGACGCCGACGAAGCATTTCTTCAGCGTGGCACTCGGGTGCTACCCGCGGGTGACTTTTTCCATCTCTCTGCGGCGCTCGAGCGCGGAGGCATCAGGGTTGGCCACCTGCACAAGTGACGCACCGGCGACGAAAACGGCCAACAGAGTAGCGGTCAGCTCGTCGGCGGTGGTCCAGCCGGCCGTCGACATCACACGATCCCCAGCAGTGAAACCCTGTGCGGCGGCCGAGGCTTGGGCGTCGACGAAAACATCGGCGACGGACCGGCCGTCGAGCGCGGGACCCGGGTGGCGCTCGGGGGAGACCTGGTCGCCGTGCACTCGGACCGAGGTGGCGTAGTCGGTGACGCCGACGGGCAGGTCCGCCACCGGCTTGCCGAATGCGTCCAACGACAACACCGCGATCTCGCCCGCGCCGACGGCATCGTCGGCCTCGGAGAGCCGGTCGGCGGTGCACAGCGCGATGTCTGGGCCCTCTCCCCGGCTACCGCCTCCTAGAACGACTTCCGCGCCGATCCACCAGATTCCGAACAGCACGGCGGCGGTCTGCCAATGCGCGGGCAGCAGCACAGCGACCCGGGCCGCCGGGCCTGCACCCAGCTCATCGCGCAGCAGATTGCCGGTCTTGGCTGCCCAGTTGGCCAGGGTGACCGTCGACAACTCGATACGCTCGCCGGTCGCGTCGTCGTAATAGGTGAACCGCGGACCGGCCGCATCTACGGCCATGAGCGGATCCAGCAGCGCCGATGTGAGCGTTGTCAGTTGACGCACTCCGGGTCGTTCGAGCCGGCCGTGAGGATCGGCGATGACGCGGGTGCGGAGTCGGTCGAGTCGGTCGTTCCCGCGGCAGCAGGGTCGACGGTGGCCGGTGTCGGATCGCTGCCGTCGAGGCCCGAACCGGGTCCGGTGTAATCACCAGCCAGCACAACACGCGCGGAGCCGGGCGACACCGATGCGTTCTCGACAACCGGCAGCCCGCCGAGCTCCTTGGAAACCGCCTGCGCGCCAGGGTCGTCGGTCTTGGCGGCCTGCACCTGGCTGCCCGTGACATGGCCGCCCTGGTTGTTGCCGGTGTTACCGGTGGCGAATCCTTTGTTGGTCAGCACCTGTGAGACGGCGGCGGCCAGCCCGTTGATATCGCTGTCGTTGACCACGTCGACCGTGGTTTTGTCTGGCGTATAGGCCAATTGTTCCGTCTTGCCTTCGTCCTGGTCGTGCAACAGGCCGGCCACCCACTTCTTTACCTGGCTCGGGTCCACCCTGACCACGCTCTGCATGCCGTCGTCGCTCCACCCGGCCTCCTCGACGATCGGAATGGTGGCGAACGCGACGCTGCCTGCGGCCAGCTTCTGCAGTTGCTCGACGAAATCCATGATGTCCCAGCCCTCGGACATCACCACGGATCGCTGCACGGCGTCCTGCAGGCGGTTCAACGTCGACGGACTGGACAGCGTCTTGCTGGAGATCACCTCGTGGGCGAGCGAGGCCATCACGGCCTGCTGTCTGGTGACCCGGTCCAGGTCGCCGCGGGGCAGGTCGTGGCGCTGCCGGACGAAGCTCAATGCCTGTGGGCCGTCCAGCTTCTGCCAGCCGGCAGGGAAGTCGGCCCCCGAAAGGGGTTCGTAGACAGCATCTTTCAGGCAGACATTGACACCACCGAGGGCGTCGGTGATCAACGCGAAGCCGAGCAGTCCGATCTCCGCGTAATGGTCGACGGTGACACCGGTCAGGTTCGCGACCGTCTTGATCAGTGCTTCGCGTCCGGCGTCTGCCGCTTGCGGCTCAGCTTGCGACTGTTCCATGCCGTCTTGTTCGACCAGCTCTTTCAACTTCTCCAAGTGGACCGACCCGTACACGCCGTTGATCTTCATCTTGCCCACGCCCGGCGCCTCCACGTAGGAGTCGCGGGGGATGGAGATCGCGGTGGCCGACTTCCCGTTGTTCGGGATGCGGACCAAGATGATGGTGTCGGTGTTGGTCGAGACGTCGTCGCCGGCCCGCAGCGTCGCCAGTTCCTCCTGCGAGAGCGGGTTGCCGTGCGCGTCGGTGCGGCTGTCCATGCCGACCAGCAGGACGTCGATCGCCCCGTCCTCGCCGCCCTCGCCCAGCGCCATCGAGGAAATGTGGTTGATGCCGGATTCGAACGAGCGGATCTTGCCCCACGCCACTCCGGTGCCGACCACGATGGCCAGCGCCACCGCCACAGCGATGACACGGGTCAGGCGAGCGGGCATCTGCCCAGGCTACTTGCGATACGGGCACAGACCGGGGAGCTCAGATCGGCGTGCCAGACTCGACGGCATGCCAGAGCGAATCGTTATATCTGGCGCAGGTGGCATGGTGGGGCGCTTCCTGGCAGCTCAGGCCCGCCGGCAGGGCCGCGACGTGCTGGCGCTGACGTCAGCGGAGTGGGATATCACCGACCCGGCGGCGGCCGAGCGTTTCATCCAGTCCAGTGACGTCGTGGTGAACTGCGCCGCCTACACCAGGGTCGACGCCGCCGAAGAGGACCAGGACCGGGCCCACGCCGTGAACGCGCTGGGGCCGGAGAACGTCGCGCACGCCTGCGCCCGCGCCGGTGCGGATCTCATCCACATCTCCACGGACTATGTCTTCAGTGGTTCGTTCGAAGGCACCCAGCGCCGTCCCTATGAGATCGACGACGAAACCGGGCCGCTGAGCGTGTATGCGCGCACCAAGCTGGCCGGCGAGCTGTTGGTGCTGGCCGCGATGCCCGACGCGCACGTCGTCAGGACCGCCTGGGTCTACGAAGGCGCCGATGGCGGCGACTTCGCGGCCGTGATGCGCCGGCTGGCGTCCGGCGACGGACCTGTGGATGTGGTGGCCGACCAAATCGGCTCACCAACCTACGTCAGTGACTTGGTCGGCGCACTGCTGGAGATCGCCGACGGCTCCACCCGCGAACCGCTGTTGCACGCAGCCAACGAGGGCGAAGTCAGCCGATTCGACCAGGCCCGTGCGGTGTTCGAGGCCGTCGGCGCGGATCCGGAGCGGGTCCGTCCCGTCGGTACCGACGCCCATCCGCGTCCTGCGCCCCGTCCGCCGTATTCGGCGTTGTCTTCACGAAAGTCCGCCGAGGCGGGGCTGACGCCGCTGCGGCCGTGGCGTGATGCGCTGACAGCCGCGCTGACGGCGCAGTAGCGGTCGTGGTTTAGGCGTTGTGAACCCGGTCGGCGGGTCGGGTGTCGAGGATCAATTCCGCGGCCCGTCCAGCCATCGCCGCGGGCGGGTTGGCCTGCGGACACCGGTTGTGGGTGCGGTTACCCTCTAGCCCGTGAGTGACGAACTGGTTCCTGTCGCGTGACCGACGGTCTGACGGTGGTCACGTGAGTGACGAATTGGTTGTAGCCACGGTGACGTATTCGCCGGGGCCGCACCTCGATCGGTTCCTGGCGACACTCTCGCATGCCACCGAGCGGCCAGTGACGGTGATCATGGCGGACAACGGCTCGACGGACGGTGCGCCCGAAGAAGCGGTGAAGCGCTATCCCAATGCCCGGCTGCTGCCCACCGGCGGCAATCTGGGCTATGGCACCGCGGTGAACCGCGCTGTCGCGGAGATCACGCCGGAGTCCGAATTTGTGGTGGTCGCCAACCCCGACGTGCAGTGGGGGCCCCACAGCATCGACGTGTTGCTGGACGCCGCCGAACGGTGGCCAAGGGCGGGGGCGCTGGGACCGTTGATCCGCGATCCCGACGGCTCGGTGTACCCGTCGGCGCGCCACCTGCCCAGCCTGATCCGCGGCGGCATGCACGCGATCGTGGGACCGTTCTGGAAATCCAACCCGTGGACGGCCGAATACCGGCAGGAGCGAACCGAGCCCAGCGAACGCCCCGTCGGCTGGCTGTCCGGATCATGCCTGTTGCTGAGGCGTGCCGCGTTCGATGAGGTGTCGGGCTTCGATGAGCGCTATTTCATGTACATGGAGGACGTCGACCTGGGTGATCGCCTTGGGAGGGCGGGCTGGCAGAACGTGTACGTACCGTCGGCAGAGATTTTGCATGACAAGGGTCACGCGACCGGTCGCGACCCGGCCCGCAACTTGGCGGCCCACCACACCAGCACCTACACTTTCCTGGCAGATCGACATTCGAGGCGGTGGCAGGCGCCACTGCGGTGGACAATCAGGGGCGCGCTCGCTGCGCGCGCGGCCCTGGTGGTCCGAAGTTCTCGCCGCAAGCAGGCGAAAGGACGGCATTAGCGTGGTCAATCCGGCGCAAGTCGACGCAATCGTTCTGGTCGGCGGCATGGGGACGCGGCTGCGGCCGCTGACCCTGTCGGCGCCCAAGCCGATGCTGCCGACCGCGGGTTTGCCGTTTCTGACCCATCTGCTGTCGCGGATCGCAGATGCGGGCATCGAGCACGTCGTGCTGGGCACCTCCTACAAGGCGGGGGTATTCGAGTCGGAGTTCGGCGACGGGTCGAAGCTGGGCCTGCAGATCGACTACGTCGTCGAGGACGAGCCGCTGGGCACTGGTGGCGGCATCGCCAATGTGTCGGATAAGTTGCGCCACGACACCTCGATGGTGTTCAACGGCGACGTGCTCTCCGGTGCCGACCTTGGGGCATTGCTGGGCTGCCACGAGAACAATGGCGCCGACGTCACCCTGCACCTCGTGCGCGTCGGCGATCCTCGCGCGTTCGGCTGCGTGCCGACCGATTCCGAGGGAATGGTGACGGCCTTCCTGGAGAAGACCCAGGACCCGCCGACCGATCAGATCAACGCGGGCTGCTACGTGTTCAAGCGCGAGGTCATCGAGCGGATCCCCAAGGGCCGGGCGCTGTCGGTGGAGCGTGAGGTGTTCCCCGGGCTGCTGTCCGACGGCCTTCGGGTGTGCGGCTACGTCGACTCGACCTACTGGCGCGACATGGGCACGCCCGACGACTTCGTGCGGGGCTCAGCGGACCTGGTGCGCGGCATAGCCCCGTCGCCCGCGCTGCGCGGGCACCGCGGTGAGCAGCTGGTGCACGACGGCGCCGCCGTCGCGCCGGGCGCAGTGCTGATCGGCGGCACGGTGGTCGGACGCGGCGCTGAGATCGGCGCGGGTGCCCGCCTGGACGGCGCGGTGATCTTCGACGGTGTGCACGTGGGGGCGGGCGCGGTGATCGAGCGCTCGATCATCGGCTTCGGTGCTCGTATCGGGCCGCGCGCGCTGATCCGCGACGGCGTTATCGGCGACGGCGCCGACATCGGCGCGCGCTGCGAACTGCTGCGCGGCGCGCGGGTGTGGCCCGGGGTCACCATCCCCGACGGCGGCATCCGCTACTCGACCGACGTCTGAGCGATCTGGTCGGGCGCTGTGCCCAGTCGGCGGCTCGCCGCCGCAGCGAGCTGCGTCAGTCCGAAGTCGCAGTCTTCCGGCAACCCGTCCATCGGCCACCACCGCAGGTCCAAAGACTCCTCGCTGCAAGCGATTTCGGCGTCACGTGGCGCGCGCACGATGAACTGCATGTCGAGGTGACGCGTGGGCACGGCCAGCGAACAGGTGACGGGGTGCACGTGCAGAGCGACAAGCTCGGGGTCGATCTTCAGGTCGTCGATGCCGGATTCCTCGGTGGCCTCCCGCAGCGCGGCGGCGACGATGTCGGTGTCGGTCTCATCGCAGTGCCCGCCCAGTTGCAACCATCGACCGAATCTTGGATGCAGCGTCAGCAGCGCGTGCGCGCCGGTGTGGTCGAGGACGAGCGCGGAGCCGGTGACATGACCCGGCACGCAGCCTCGCAGGCAACCGTCGGGCCGCGCGGCGAGGAACGCCAGCACCGCGTGCCGCAACGTGTCCTGCGCGGGATCGGGTGCCTGCCAATCGGTCAGCATCTCGACGGCCGACGCGTGTAGGCTCACTTGATCACCAGCAGCCCGTCGGTCGGCACCGGAGCGCGAGGCCCAGACGGTTCGTCCGGATATCCAATTGCGATGGCACCCAACGGCTCCCAGTCAGCGGGTAGCGCCAGCTCGTCGCGCACCAGGTCGGCGGCGAAGATGGTGGAGCCGATCCAGCAGCTGCCAACGCCACGCACGGCGAGCGCCACCAGAAGGGCCTGGACGGCGGCGCCGACCGCGACCGTGAACATGGTGTGCTCGGCGGCGGTCCGAGCGGCGTCGGGATAACTGTGCGCACCGTCGGGCACCATGAACGGGATGACGAGTTCGGGTGCGTCGTAGAGGATCTGGCCACGACCGACGCGACGCTCGACGGCCTCCGGGGGTCGTCCGTCTCCGGTCAGGTCGGCACGCCACTGGTCCTTCATCCGGTCCAGCAACGCCAGCCGTCTGTCCGGGTCGGCAATCCACACGAAGCGGACGGGCCGGGTGTGGTGTGGCGCTGGCGCGGTGAGGGCTTCGGCGACAGCGGCCTCGACGAGCTCGGGCGCGACCGGCTCGTCACTGAATCGGCGTACCGATCGCCGGAGCAGCTGCGCCTGACCGCGGCCGAGCCCAAGTGCTTCCTCGGTGCCCAGCCAGAACAGGTCCTCCTCGCCGGGACGCAGCAGCGTGCGCGCATTGGATCCGTTGTCGGACAGCGTGAGCCCGCGCACCACTGCCACCGGAATATCGGTCAGCTTGCCCTTGACCAGGTCGGCCGCCGCGGCGATCTCGTCGGCGACGGCGATTTCGGTGACGATCAGGTCGTTGCCGTGCCGGTCCCGCGATCCCGCGTAGCCGTGCAGCACGGTCAGCCCGGCGGCCCCGATCGCGAAGTCGGTCTGGCCGTTACGCCAGGCCCGACCCATCGTGTCGGTGATCACCACTCCGACCGTCACGCCGAGGCGTTCGCGCAGCCCGGACCGCAGCGCCGCGGCGCTGGCGTCGGGGTCGGTTGGCAGCAGCGCCAACTCGCCTGAGTCGACGTTGGAGCCGTCCACCCCGGCGGCGGCCTGCACCAGGCCGAGCGCGTTCTCGGTGATCAGCGTGCGGCCCTTGCGGGCCAGCACGCGGACGGCCTCAGCGTCGATCAGCTTGCGCCGCAATGCATCCCGCTCATCCGGATCGGTCGGCGCGTCGACGATCCGGCCCTCACACTTTGACACCACCTTGCTGGTGATCACAACCACGTCGTCGTCGCGCAGCCACGATGCGGCTACGGCGATGGCCGCCGCGAGGTTGTCGCCCGGGCGAAACTCGGGAAGCCCCGGCACAGGAAGCATTTCGACAGCAGCACCAGACCCGTGCTCTTTCATGGCCTTGGACCCGCCTTCAGCCCGGCCAGATCGAGCCCGGCGCGCACCATTTCGGCCGTCGTCGCCGGGTCCGTCATCAGCAGCGGTACCGACCGTACCTCGACACCCTCGATGTCGGCGTGGTCGCCCTCGTGCACGAGCCAGCCGTCGAGAATGCCGACGCCTGACCGGCCGCCGTAGTACCCGCCGACGGCTTCGGACGTGCTGGCCACACCGATGAGCGACAGGCATTCGTCGGCCATGCCGCGCAGCGGCTTTCCGCCGATGATGGGGGAGTAGCCGATGACCCGCGCATTTGTGAAGCGCAGCGCGCCGCGGATGCCCGGGATGGCCAGGATCGCGCCGATGCTCACGACCGGGTTGGACGGGGCGATCAGCACAACGTCGGCCGAATCGATGGCGTCGATGACGCCGGGACCCGCCGACGCTTTGTCGGCGCCGACGAACGCGAAGCTGTGCGACGGCACCTGAGCGCGGTAGCGCACCCACCACTCCTGGAAGTGGATCGCCCGCTTCTCGCCATCGTCCGGATCGGAGATGACGACATGCGTTTCGCTGCGGTCGTCGCTGACCGGCATCAGCCGCGCACCCGGCGACCACCGCTGGCAGAGCGCCTGGGTCACTTGCGACAACGGGTAGCCGGCGCGCAGCATCTGGCTGCGCACGAGATGCGTGGCCAGATCGCGGTCGCCGAGGCCGAACCAATCCGGCTGCACGCCGTAGGCGGCGAGTTCCTCCTTGGCGTGCCAGGTTTCGTTGCGATGCCCCCAGCCGCGCTCGGGGTCGATGCCGCCGCCCAGGGTGTACATGCAGGTGTCGAGGTCCGGGCAGATCCGCACGCCGAACATCCATGCGTCGTCGCCAATGTTGACGATCGCGGTCAGTTCGTTATCCGATTGCAACCCTTCGGAAAACCGGCCAAGCCCGAGCAGGCGCTGCACGCCCAGCAGGAAGCGCGCCCCGCCGACGCCACCGACCAGAACCGTGACCTTCACATCGACCGACACTAGGCGGTTGGGCGCGGAGGCGTTCGGGCGCGGTGGTGTGAGGGACACGCCGACGCGCCGACGCACCGAATTCATGTCACGGAATGGTATGAATTTCTGTTCCAGTGCTTGACCCCGGCAGCTAACGCGTGTGTAATCACACCAGTGTCATTTCCTGGTTGGACGGCCGGTTCCGGTGGCGCAGACCGAGATTCGATCACTTGTTCGAATTGAGATGGCCGCACATCAAAATAGTGGGGCTCAATTTAGGGATCTACGAGACCAGGTGAGGAGGCGGAGCATGGCTTATGAGCAGGTCGATTTTGGCCGTCAGGACCGGTTCGACAACCGGATTCTCGGCTCAGTAGGCGACACCCGTCACACCATTACCGGACCGACACCGACTGGGACACCGGCACGTCCTCAATTGAGTTTGGTGGCTGTTGAACCCGAGAGATATGAAGTTGCAACGGCAACTACTGATGATGAATGGCAAGAGCGCGCATTGTGCGCTCAAACCGATCCCGAGGCGTTTTTTCCCGAGAAGGGCGGCTCGACCCGCGAGGCCAAGCGAATCTGCTTGGGTTGTGAGGTCCGCGACGCGTGCCTGGACTACGCGCTGGCCCACGACGAGCGCTTCGGTATATGGGGCGGCCTTTCCGAGCGGGAGCGCCGCCGGCTGAAGCGCGGGATCATCTGATCCCAGCGTTACTCGTCGTCGATCGTCGGGTCGATGACAGAAGGTTCGACGCCTAAATACGTGGCCACCTGAGCCACCAAGACCTCATGCAGCAGCTCGCCGAGTTCGATGGTGTCCTTTGCCCGTCGCTCGATAGGCTTGCGGAACAACACAATTCGCGCCCGCGTTGCGTTACCTCGGACATCGACCCCCGCCGGGATCAGGCGCGCCAGTGCGATCGGCCCATCGGCCACCACCTCCGGCGGCCATTGCACGGCCTCGGGGTCCTTCGGCGATATCCGGGGTATTTCGTCGACCGCGACGTCCAGCCCGGACACCCGATCCTGCCAACGTCGTTCGATCGGTTCATAGGCCTCGAGCACCGCCATGTCGAACCGCTCGGCCCGGCTGCGCCAGCCGGGCACGGTCGGCGGAAGCAGCGGGCCGCGCATATCCCGGCCGCGGCGTGATCCGCGCAGATTCCACTCGGCTGGCGACATTTGGTGCTCCTCTCGTCCGCGGGCACAGATCGTAACGGTTGGAGATCGGCCTCCCCGCGGCTGCGCGTGTCCGGCGGCTTGGGCGGTTTCCGCACGATAGCCTCTCGTTCGTGAACGTTCCCCGTCGCTGCTGCAGGCCCGGGTGCCCCCACTACGCGGTCGCGACGTTGACCTTCGTCTACTCCGATTCCACAGCCGTCGTCGGGCCCCTGTCCACGGTCTCCGAGCCGCACTCGTGGGATTTGTGCGTCGCCCACGCCGGCCGAATCACCGCGCCGCGCGGTTGGGAGCTGGTTCGCCACGCGGGGCCGCTGCCGTCGCACCCGGACGAGGACGATCTGGTCGCACTTGCCGATGCAGTACGTGAGGGACGCGTACCGTCGATCAACGCGGTGGCGGCAGGCTTTTCCGATCCCGTCACCGGCGCGCATGGCGGCGCACTGATGGCACCAACTGCCCAGCGGCCGGAGTCGAACGGGCGGCGTCGCGGCCACCTGCGGGTGTTGCCAGACCCCAGTGACTAAGTGGGCCTAGCCCGCCGTTAATCGCGGGCCCGGCCGGAGCCTAGTCGGCGTGTAGCCGCCGCCCGACGGTTAGGCTGGCGCCATCGGTCCCTTCGCAAGGAGTTCTATGTCTCGGCCCGCCGCGGCTGTCCACCGCGTCATCAAGGCGTATGACGTGCGCGGCCTTGTCGGTGAGGAACTCGACGAACAGTTCGTCGGCGAAGTCGGCGCTGCGTTCGCCCGACTGATCGGTGACGGTGCCTCACAAGTGGTGATCGGCCACGATATGCGGGCGAGTTCGCCGTCGCTGGCCGCCGCGTTCGCCGAGGGAGTGCTGGCGCAGGGGCTCGATGTGGTGCGGATCGGGCTGGCGTCGACCGATCAGCTGTACTTCGCGTCAGGACTGCTGGACTGTCCGGGCGCCATGTTCACCGCCAGCCATAATCCGGCCGCTTACAACGGCATCAAGCTGTGTCGGGCGGGAGCCAAGCCGGTCGGCAAGGACACCGGGCTCACCGCGATCAGTGAGGACATCATCGCCGGAGTGCCTGCGGGCGACGGGCCGCGCGGCACGATTTCCGATCGCGACGTGCTGGCCGACTACGGGGAGTTTCTGCGGTCTCTGGTCAATCTGGCCGAGCTTCGTCCATTGCGCGTCGCCGTCGACGCCGGTAACGGCATGGGTGGCCACACCACACCCGCCGTGCTGGTTGCGATTCCGTCAATCACGCTGCTGCCGTTGTACTTCGAACTCGACGGCACCTTCCCCAACCACGAGGCCAACCCGCTGAACCCGGCCAACCTCGTCGATCTGCAGGCCCACGTGGTCGAGACCGGGGCCGACATCGGGTTGGCCTTCGACGGCGACGCCGACCGGTGTTTCGTCGTCGATGAAAATGGGCATCCGGTTTCTCCGTCTGCGGTAACTGGCTTGGTTGCGGCGCGAGAACTGAACAGAGAGATCGGCGCAACGGTGATCCACAACCTGATCACGTCGCGAGCGGTGCCGGAACTAATCGTTGAGCGGGGTGGCACGCCGGTGCGCGCGCGTGTCGGCCACTCCTACATCAAGGCGTTGATGGCCGACACCGCAGCGATTTTCGGTGGCGAGCACTCCGCGCACTACTACTTCCGCGACTTCTGGGGTGCCGATTCCGGGATGCTTGCCGCCCTGTACGTGCTCGCAGCGCTCGGCGAACAGGAGCGACCGCTGTCGGAACTGATGGCGGATTACCAACGCTACGAGGCCTCCGGCGAGATCAACTTCACGGTCGCCGACGCCCAGGCGTGTGTCGATGCCGTGCTGAATTCCTTCGGCACCCGCGTCCATTCCATCGACCACCTTGACGGCGTGACGGTCGACCTCGGCGATGGCAGCTGGTTCAACATGCGGATGTCCAACACGGAGCCGTTGCTGCGGGTCAATGTCGAGGCGCGCAGCACCGAAGAGGTCGATGAAATCGTCGGAGTTGTCTCACAGCAGGTCCGCTCCCAAACCTCCTCGGACACTGAGGCGTCCACGTGAACGCCACGCAAGCCGCCGTCGACCTCGATGATGTGGAAGGCCTGCTCGCCGCGGACCGAGATGGTTTGCTGCGCGCGGCGTCGATGGCGGGCGCGCAGGTGCGCGCCACCGCTGCGGCGCTCGACGAGGGCGACCTGGATGCGCTGAAGTCCGACGAGCCGCCGCGCACAGTTATCTGGGTGGCCGGCCGCGGTAACGCCGAGACCGCGGGGACGATGCTGGCGGCGACGCTGGGCAGTTCAGTGGCCGCACCGATCGTCGTCGCGTCCGAGGTGCCGCCCTGGATCGGCGCGCTCGATGTGCTGATCCTCGCCGGCGACGACCCCGGCGACCCCGCCCTGGTCTCGGCGGCCGCGACCGGCGTGCGCCGCGGTGCGCGTGTCGTCGTCGTCGCGCCCTACGAGGGCCCACTGCGCGATGCGACCGCCGGTCGGTCCATTTCTCTGGCGCCCCGCCTTTGGGTCCGCGACGACTTCAGCCTGGCCCGCTACCTGGCGGCCGGCCTGGCCGTGATGCACGTGGTGGATCCGGGCCAGCGAGTGGACTTCGCCGCGCTGGCCGACGAACTGGACGCCGAGGCTTTCCGCAACAGCGCCGGACGTGAATTGTTCACCAACCCCGCCAAGACGCTGGCTGAACGCATGTCGGGACGCGACGTGGTGCTCGCGGGCGACAACGCCGCCACGCTAGCGCTGGCCCGGCACGGCGCGGCAGTCCTGCTGCGGATCGCACATGAGGCGGTGGCGGCGGTCGGATTGGCCGATGCGCTTGTGGCTTTACATAGTGGAATGGGTGACCCGACTGGACTGTCCGGGCCTGATCATGAAAAGTCGATATTCCATGACGAGCAGATCGACGGCCCGCTGTCGCGGCGGGTCCGCACCTTCGTGTTGGCCACCGACGCCGAGCGACCGGTCGTGCTCGCGCGGGTGAGCGGACTCGACGACGTCGACGTGATCAATGCGGAGGACGTGCCGGACACACTGGGAATGGTGGACGCGCCGGTGGCGGCCGCGACGCCCGAGCCAGGGCGTCCGGAACAACAACTGGCGATGTTGGCCGTACGGTTGGAAATGACGGCTACCTACCTGCGACTGGTTCGAGGTTAAGCGAGTGCACCTGCTACGGGGAGCGGTGCGGACCTATGCATGGGGTTCGCGAACCGCGATTGCCGATTTGACCGGACGGCCAAGTCCCACAGCGCATCCCGAGGCGGAGTTGTGGTTCGGTGCGAACCCTGGCGATCCGGCGTGGCTGCAGACAAACGAGGGCGAGCGGTCGCTTCTCGACACGTTGCGAGACGATCCAGACGGTCAGCTGGGCGCCGCTGTTCGCGGCCGGTTCGGCGATACCCTGCCGTTCCTGGTCAAGGTGCTCGCGGCCGACGAGCCGCTGTCGCTGCAGGCGCACCCGAGCGCCGAGCAGGCGGAGGAGGGTTTCGCCCGCGAGGAAAAGCTGGGCATCCCGGTCATGGCACCCACCCGCAACTACCGCGACCGTAGCCACAAACCCGAATTACTGGTCGCCTTGGGGCAATTCGAGGCGCTCGCCGGATTCCGGCCCGCGGCGAACAGCGCCGAGTTGATGCGCGCGCTTGCGGTCACCGACCTCGACCCGTTCGTCAACCTGCTGTCCGGCCAGTCCGACGCCGACGGCCTTCGGGCGCTGTTTACCACGTGGATCACCGCCCCGCAGCCCCACCTCGACGTACTGGTTCCGGCGGTGATCGAGGGTGCAATCCATTACCTGCGGTCGGGCAAGAAGAAGTTCGCGGCCGAGGCGAAGACCGTGCTTGAACTCGGCGAGCGATACCCCGGCGATGCCGGGGTGCTGGCCTCGCTACTGCTGAACCGGATCAGCCTCAAACCCGGGGAAGCCATCTACATGCCTGCGGGCAACCTGCACACGTACCTGCACGGCGTCGGCGTCGAGGTGATGGCCAACTCCGACAACGTGCTGCGCGGCGGGCTCACCCCCAAACACGTCGACGTGCCCGAATTGCTACGGGTGCTCGACTTCACGCCCGCGACCGACGATGTCATCCATCCCCGAATCACCAGGGACGGAACAGAACTCGTGTATAGCACGCCGGCACCGGAGTTCGCGGTCTCGGTGCTGTGCATCGACGGTGAGCATCTGGGTCACGAGATCGACGCACCCACGCACCACGACGGGCCGCAGATCCTGCTGTGCGCCGAGGGTTCGACGGTGGTGCACGCCAAATCCACCGCGGTGACGCTGGAACGCGGGGCGGCAGCGTGGGTGGCCGCCGACGACGGGCCGATCCGTTTGGTCGCGCAGGCTCCGACGAAGTTGTTCCGGGCCACGGTGGGGATCTAGGAGTCCTTTCGGCGACGGAAAGGCAGCACGTGCATGATCGCCACGACCACCGCGCCGACGACCAAGCCGATGACGGCGGACGCCGCAGTGTTGACCAGCCAGGCCAGCAGCCCGCCGACCCCCTGGACGGCGTGATGGACGAACTCCTCGGCGTGATGGACCAGGCCGTACGGCGCGTGCCAGCCGAGTGTGTCCGTCCCGAGGAGAAGGATGTGGCCCCCGACCCAGAGCATTGCGACTGTGCCGATGGTCGACAGCGCCGACAGCAGTTTGGGCATCGCGGCGACCAGCCCGCGGCCGATTTGCTGTGCGAACCGTGATGTGCGCTGGGCGAGGCTCAATCCGATGTCGTCCATCTTCACGATCAGCGCGACCACGCCGTACACGGCGGCGGTGATGACGACGGCGACCACGACGAGAATGATGAAACGCGGCCAGAACGACTGATCGGCCACCTCGTTGAGCGCGATCACCATGATCTCGGCGGACAGAATGAAGTCGGTCCGGATCGCGCCGGAGGTCATCTGCTTCTCGGCGGCCTCGCCGACGGCCGCGGTAGGTGCGGCATGGGCGTCGTGGCTGGCACCTCGATGGAACCAGCCCACTACCTTCTCGGCGCCTTCGTAGCAGAGGTAGGTGGCGCCGAGCATCAGGATCGGTGTCATGAGCCACGGCACGAACTGACTGAGCAGCAACGCCGCGGGCAGGATGAACACCAACTTGTTGCGCAGGGATCCGATCGCGATCCGCTTGATCATCGGCAGTTCGCGGTCGGCGGTGATGCCGTGGACGTACTGGGGTGTCACCGCGGTGTCGTCGATGACGACGCCCGCCGCCTTGGCGGTCGCGCGCCCTGCCGCGGCACCGATGTCGTCGACCGATGCGGCCGCGAGCCGGGCTAGAGCGGCAACGTCGTCGAGGAGTCCGAACAGACCCGCGCTCATCGCGTCCCCGTCATGAAACCGAAGGCTACCTGTACACGCTGCTTTACGCGCACCGCATCTGTGGCCGCCGCGCCCAGCTAGCCGCGCGCATCCCGCATGAACCGCATCAGCACGTCCTCGGCGCGGCCGTATTGCATCGCATCCACCCACAGGCAACAGCAGACCGGCCGCTTCGCCCGGGCTCGGCGCCCGCCCGGAATCGCGGCATAGCCACCGACATCGGCCTTCGCCAACAGGTCGAGAACCTCACTGACGTCATCGGTTTCGAGGTCGGCGATCAGCACCCACATATCCGCCCATACACCGTTGTCCCTGCCGCCGGGCGGCAACCAGTACGGAATCTCACACGAGGCGATGTCCTCCAGTGGCCGGATCAACGAACTCACGGTGGCCTCCGATCGACCGGCCTCCATTATCGCGCTGTTAACCGGTTGACGCAGAAACCGCGGTCGGCGGGACGGCCGCTCGCCTCTCGGCCAGCCACAGCCTCATGTTGTGTCGGATGGTGCGGCCGACCAGCCGTGCAGACGGCACCATGTAGAGGCTGTCGAGCAGGCTGAACCGGCGCAAGAACCATTCGGCCAGCACGGGATCCGTCTCTGCGGCACCGAGGAACTGATCGAACAGATTGCCCACCGGCCGGTACCACCATTTGGACTCGCCGGCGGCATTATGGAGCGCCAGGTCACCGATGGCGGTCATTGTCCAGACCGGCCACGTGGTCTTCGCCGTCGCCTTCGCGAGTACGCCCGCGAGGTTGGTGTCTCGTGATTCGAGGGCAGTGCGGAGGTTGCCCGCCTGGATTGCCGTCATGGTCATGCCCTGGCCGAACGTCGGGTTGAAGCTCACCACCGCATCGCCGAACGGGATGACGCCGTCAGGGAAGCGGTTCATCTCGTCGTACCGGTGCCACCGGCTGGTCGGGTACTTGTGGAACGCCACCTCGCCGATGGGCGTGCCTTGACGAATCGCGTTGGCGAAGCGATCCGGCAGGATCCGGTCGGCTACGTCGCACATCTCCGCGAAGTTCTGCGGCGGCTCGACCTTGCCGATCCCGAACGTCGTCAGGCCCCAGTTGCCGTCCTCGTAGAAGAGCATGCCGAGCCCAATCGGCTCTGCGCGCGAGGCACCGGCGACGACCACCTTCTCCTTGAGCAGGCCTTCTGGGATGTGGACCTGATGGGTCGCGTAGGCGATCCCGACGTCGACAGTGTCCTGCCGCGGGCGCTCGAAACCCCACTTGTCCAACCAGACCGGTAGCCGGGTGCCTCGGCCGGCGGCGTCGACGACGAGATCGGCGTCGACCGCGTCACCGGAGTCCAACAACACGCCGGTCACCCGTTGCTTGGTGGCGTCGAATCGCGGCTCGGCCACCGCGGCGTGCGTGATCTCGACGTCGGGGATCTTGGCGACTCGGCGCCGTATCTGCCATTCCAGATGCGGCCGGCTCGGGACGTAGGCCGTGAACTCGTCGCGCAACGTCGTGGCCGTGCCCAGTACGTGTCCGGCCGCTCCGAAGTGAATGCAGTCGGGTCGATTCTCCAGCATTGGCACCCCGTCGGCGACCATGTCGTCGAGCAGACCGGGGAAGTGCATGTCGAACTCAGCGGCGCCGCGCGCCATCAACAGGTGGACGTGCCTGCCCTGGGGCACCGCCGCGCGGTTCGCCGGGCCGTTGGGGAGCTCGTCGCGCTCGTAGACAGTCACCCGGTCGTAGAAATCCGACAGCACGCGGGCTGCGCACAAACCGCCGATGCTGGCACCGATGACAATGGCGTGGTTTCCGGTCCGCCCCATGGGGGGACAGTACTTGGTACGTGCGGTGGACCGAGAGGACGAATGGCCGGACCGTGGCGGGCATCGGGTTTGCGGGCGATCATCGACCATGAGTCGCGCGTGTTCGGAAAGAGCGCGCTGAAGGCCAGATACAACCGGAGCAACCCCCGCGGCACCCTGTCCAGGCCCCGGTGCCATCCCTTCACCTCGACCAGTTCGAGTCCGAGGGCCTTCGCGAGTCCGATGCAGTCGCCGCGGGTGGATTCGCGCAGATGCCCGCGAAACGGTATTGGGGCCCAGTAGTAACGACCGAATTTGGGATGGGTGGTCTCGCCGAAAAGCACCGCAATCCGCTTCCGAATGTTGACGTGATTCGGGACGGTCACGTAAAGGTACCCGCCGGTGCGAACGCGCTTCATCAGCTCCGTAAAGAGGTAGCGCGGCGGATCGTGCAAATGTTCCAACACGTCATGGGACATCACCATGTCGAACTCACCCGTAGTGGACGGTATGTCTTTCCCGTTCATCGGGATGTAGTCGATGCCAATGTCCTTGGCGTAGTCCAGCACTTTCTGACGAGAGTCGGGCTTCTTGTACGCGGGATCCTGGTGGCAGCAGGCGGGCGACCGTTGGCGTCACCTCCAGCGGCCCGCGCGGGATCTGGATGTAATCAGGGAACGGGAAGCGGTCGAGGACCCGATTCCAAGCGTCCTGCAATTCGGCTTCGCCGACTGGCATACAGCTCCTTACTCGAGGCTGACCGGCATATTCGCGCGCCCTGTGTAACGGTGATGATCGCAAGGGCCGCCTGAACGGCGATTTTACAAAACATGTGTTTTTGTCTAGACAGCCGACAAAATGGGCCCTATAGTCAACTCCAAGACGTGATGGCACTCACACCAGGAGGCAAGTAGTGACCACGCAACTTTCCGATGTCGAGATCGCTCAGTGGCGCGACAAGAAGCGCTATCTGTGGCTGATGGGACTGATCGCGCCGACGGCGTTGTTCGTCATGCTGCCGCTGGTGTGGGCGTTCAACCAGTGGGGCTGGCACGTGGCAGCGCAGGTGCCCTTCTGGATCGGCCCGATCCTGCTCTACATCGTGCTGCCGACGCTGGACCTGCGCTTCGGCCCCGATGGGCAGAACCCGCCCGATGAGGTGATGGAGCGGCTGGAGAACGACAGGTACTACCGGTATTGCACCTACATCTACATCCCGTTCCAGTACGCCAGCGTGATCCTCGGCGCGTACCTGTTCACCGCGTCCGAGGCGAGCTGGCTCGGGTTCGACGGTCCGCTGAGCTTGGCGGCCAAGATCGGCCTGGCGTTGTCGGTCGGGATGCTCGGCGGGGTGGGCATCAACACCGCACACGAACTCGGCCACAAGAAGGACTCGCTGGAACGCTGGCTGGGCAAGGTGACGCTGGCACAGACCTGGTACGGCCACTTCTATATCGAGCACAACCGCGGCCACCACGTGCGGGTCGCCACGCCGGAGGATCCCGCTTCGGCCCGCTTCGGCGAGACGTTCTGGGAGTTCCTGCCGCGCAGCGTGTGGGGGAGCCTGCGCTCGTCGTGGGAGCTGGAGGCGCAGCGGATGCGCCGGCTCGGCAAGAGCCCGTGGCATTGGCAGAACGACGTACTCAACGCATGGGCGATGTCGGTGGTGTTCTGGGGCGTGCTGATCGCGGTGTTCGGCCCGGCGCTGATCCCCTTCATGGTGATTCAGGCGGTGTTCGGCTTCTCGCTACTGGAGACCGTCAACTACCTGGAGCACTACGGCCTGCTACGGCAGAAGGTCGATGAGCCGCTTGCGCGAAGAGAAGGAAGGCCAGCGAGCGGTCGCTACGAGCGCTGCGCGCCTGAGCACAGCTGGAACTCCGACCACATCGTGACCAACCTGTTCCTGTATCACCTGCAGCGACACAGCGATCACCACGCCAACCCGACCCGCCGGTACCAGACTCTGCGCAGCATGCACGGGGCGCCGAACCTGCCCAGCGGATACGCGTCGATGATCGCTCTGACGTACGTCCCGGCGGTGTGGCGCAAGGTGATGGATCACCGGGTGATCGAGCACTACGACGGCGACATCACCCGAGTCAACCTGCATCCGCGGGTGCGCGACAAGATGCTGGCCCGCTACGGAGCAGCGGCATGAGCGCCTACAAATGCCCCGGCTGTGAATACGTGTACGAGGAGGCGATAGGCGCTGCGCGAGAAGGATTCCCGGCGGGCACGCCGTGGAGCGACATACCCGAAGACTGGTGCTGTCCCGACTGTGCAGTACGCGAGAAGGTCGACTTCGAAGAGATTTCTGAAAAGAGAGATGGAGCATTGAAATGACGCACTACAAGCTGTTCATCTGCGTTCAGTGCGGATTCGAGTACGACGAGGCGAAGGGCTGGCCGGAAGACGGCATCGCGCCTGGCACTCGTTGGGACGACATCCCCGACGACTGGAGCTGCCCGGACTGCGGCGCGGCGAAGTCGGATTTCGAGATGGTGGAGGTAGCCCGCTCGTGACGGCGGCCTGGGCGAGCGAAGCGACGGGAAGCGATAGTGTCGCGCGTGTGACCGGCCCGCGCGTCCCCCGAAGCGCGCAGCGCATTCCCTACGCCGAGGCGTCGCGAATGCTGCTGCGCGGTTCGATTCTCGACGGCATGCGGGATCTGCTGCTGAGCAGGGACTGGTCCGCGATCACGCTGGCCGACGTGGCCCGCGCCGCCGGCATCAGCCGCCAGACGATCTACAACGAGTTCGGGTCGCGACAGGGCCTGGCGCAGGGATACGCGCTGCGGCTGGCCGACCGCCTCGTCGACGTCATCGACGACGAGATCCGCCGCAATGAAGGCAACATCTACTCGGCGTTTGTGCAGGGGTTCCGGGCATTCTTCGCCGAGTCCGCCGCCGATCCGCTGGTGATCTCGTTGCTCAATGGCGAGGCCAAGCCCGACCTGCTGCAGTTGATCACCGTCGACAGCGCGCCGATCATCACGCACTGTTCGCAGCGACTGACGTCGTCGTTCGAAACCAGCTGGGTGAAGGCCTCTGACGATGACGCCGGTGTGCTCGCGCGCGCGATCGTGCGGTTGGCCATGAGTTATGTGTCGATGCCGCCGGAGGCCGATCACGACGTGGCCGACGACTTGGCCCGGCTGATGACGCCGTTCGCCGAGCGATACGGCGTGATTGAGAAGAGTTGAGCTGCGCTACGAAGACCTGCTGACTGCCGAAGGACACCGGGGGTTGTCGCGGCCGCGTTCGCTGTGGGCGGTAGGGTAGCCGCGTGAGTGGGGAAACGCCCAAGCTCTACATTTTCCCGCATGCCGGCGGATCTCCGAAATTCTACGTTCCCTTTTCCCAAGCATTTTCCGCTGACATCAAGCGCATTGCGGTCCAGTATCCCGGGCGGGGAGGTAATCACGACCTTGCGTCTTTCACGAGCATTCCGGATCTGGCGAATGGCGTCTACCGGATGCTGTCGCCGCTGGATCAGTCTGACGGCAAGGTCGCCTTCTTCGGCCACAGCATGGGCGCTTTGGTGGCGTTCGATGTTGCCCGCCGATTCGAAGCGGCGGGCAACCCCATCGCGGCCCTCTTTGTGTCTGCAAGTGCCGCGCCGGGTCACGCAGGTTATGAATACATTCCCGACTCCGACCGTGGATTGCTTGATGCGGTGACCGACTTGACCGGTGTGAATCCGGAATTCTTGGAAAGCGAGGAATTTGCCGCGAAGATACTGCCGACGTTGCGGGGGTATAAAGCGATCGTTAACTACGAATGCCCCCCGGACGCGACGGTGTCCTGCCCTATCTTTGCCTTTTACGGGGACGACGATGAGGTCGCCACCCATCAAAAGGTGGCGCCGTGGTCAGAACGGACGACATCCGAATTCACTTCCCGGGAGTTCCCCGGGCATCACTTCTACCTGAACGACGTTTTGAGCGACCTAGTAAAGGATATCGAGGACAGAATTTTGCGTTGTTGTGTAGTCGATTAGCCCGCACCGCGGCGGCTAAGCGTGGCAGAGCACTAGCCAAAGGATGGGTCCAAGGGCACCGGCGATCGGTGGTCATCCGGTTCTACACAGAAGTCGCTCAGCGCGCCACAACATCGCGCTCGCCTCTCCAAAACTGTCAGCACCGACAATTGCTGGTCGACCGCAGAATCTCTCGGCCGTGGCGACTGGCCGTGGTGTGGCCCTGCTGCGGTTTGCGGATCTACTTCCTGCGTGTTTGCCAGAACGTTCGAACGGCCGGGCGCTGCGTGATAGCCTCCGTTGGGGTCCGACCGCTCAGACATCGCCGTCCGGGAGAAGGGGCAGGTGCCTCGGGGGCCGAAAGGCGAGTTTCGACAATGTCGAATAGGCTCCCAGCCGGTAGTGACAGCGATGTTTGACGAGAACGATGCTGAACGGAGGGGTAATCCTGATGCCGCTGATTGAGTCGTCCATCCCTGCTGCGCTCGAGCGCCTTGCCCAGCAGCAGCCGGATGACGTTGCGTTCACGTTCATCGACTACGAGGTGGACCCCGCTGGGTTTGCCGAAAGCTTGACGTGGTCGCAGGTCCATCAGCGAGCGGGGGTCATCGCGGAGGAGCTCTTGCGGTGTGGATCGGTTGGTGATCGGGTGGCAATCGTCGCTCCCCAGGGCCTGGAATACATTGTCGGGTTCCTGGGCGCGTTGGAGGCCGGCCGCATCGCGGTTCCGCTACCCGTGCCGCAGTTCGGCGCGCACGACGAACGCGCCTCCGGAGCCCTGCGGGATAGCTCGCCGGTGGCGCTGCTGACGACATCGGCGGCCGTCAATGACGTCGTCCCGTGTGTTCGTGCCCTCCCCGGCTTCATGCCGGCTGTGATCGAAATCGACGCGCTTGACCTCGATGCGCCGCTGAGGGTTCAGCCCACCAGTCCTGCACGGTGCGAGACGGCGCTGTTGCAATACACGTCAGGTTCGACTCGTGACCCGGCTGCCGTCGTGATAACGCACAAGAACATCTTCGCGAATGGCCAGCAGGTTACGGCCGACTATTTCGAGGACACTGGGAAGGTGCACCCGCCGGATCTCACGCTGGTGTCGTGGCTGCCGTTTTATCACGACATGGGACTGCTACTCGGAGTCACCGGTGGCGTCACGTTCGGAGTTCCCGCGGTGTTGATGAGCCCGATGGCGTTTCTGCAGAAGCCTGCCCGGTACATGCAGAAGCTGGCCAGCAACACCCACGCGTTTTCGGCAGTGCCCAACTTCGCTTTCGAGCTGGCTGCGCGTCGGACCTCTGATGCCGACATGGCCGGGCTCGACCTGGGGAACGTGCACACTATCCTTAGCGGTAGCGAGCGGGTACATGCAGCGACGATACGGCGTTTCACCGAGCGGTTCTCCCGCTTCAACTTTCCTGCCAGTGCGTTGAAGCCGTCGTACGGCCTGGCCGAGGCGATGGTGTACGCGGGGTCATCGAGTCCGGGGCGCCCCCCGGTGACCGTCCGGTTCGACTACGAGAAGCTGTCGGCCGGCCATGCGAGGCCGTGCGAGAGTGAAACCGGTTGCGAGCTCGTCAGCGTCGGCCCTCCGCGCGCCTGCACCGTGCGGATCGTCGATCCCGAGACCCGGATGGAGAATCCGGCTGGCAAGGTCGGGGAGATCTGGTTGCATGGCGACAACATCGCGAGTGGGTACTGGCGAAAGCCGCAACTGTCGCAGCGGACCTTCGGTGGACAGGTCGTCGATCCATCGCGAGGAACGCCGCTGGAGCCCTGGCTTCGGACAGGAGATTTGGGTGTCATCTATGACGGCGAGCTCTTCGTCGTCGGCCGGATCAAGGATCTGCTGATCGTGGATGGGCGTAACCACTACCCCGATGACATCGAGGCCACGACCCAGGAGATCACCGGGGGCCGCGTCGCGGCGATATCCGTACCCCATGATCGCACCGAGCGGCTGGTCGTAATCGTGGAGATGAAAAACCGGGGTAACTCGGACGAAGAGGTGCTGCAGCGACTTCGCGCCGTGAAACATAAAGTGACAGCGGAGATTTCGAAGTCCCATGGTCTGCGGGTGGCTGATCTCGTGCTGGTGCCACCGGGCTCTATCCCGATCACCACAAGCGGCAAGATCCGCCGCTCCTCGTGCATCGAGTTTTACCAGCAGGACGAATTCACCCGGCTGGACGTCACCGTATGACGTCGCCTGTCGACGAGTCCGACCTGCGAAAGGAACTTTCGGAAGGGCTGGGTTGAGCTCGATGGCTGCTGCACCGCCGGATCGTCGGGGGATCATCACCGAGGCGTTGCGCAAGATCGATGACCTGAGCGCGCGTCTGGAGATCGCCGAACAAGGCGACACCGAGCCGATTGCCGTGGTGGGGATGGGATGCCGGCTGCCCGGTGGGGTGAACAACCCGGCTCAGTACTGGCAGTTGTTGCAGGACGGGGCCAGCGGCGTCGTGCGGGTGCCCGCGGAGCGTTGGGACGCCGACGCCTTCTACTCGGCGGATTACACCGTGCCGGGCACGATCTGCAGTCGGGAGGGGGGGTTTTTGACCTCCTGGCAGCCCGATGAATTCGACGCCGAGTTCTTCGGTATCTCGCCGCGTGAGGCCACCGGGATGGATCCCCAGCAGCGGCTGTTGCTCGAAGTCGCCTGGGAGGCTTTGGAAAACGCGGGCATCACCGCGCAGGCGATCCGCGGCACGCAAACCTCCGTGTTCGTCGGCTTGACCACCAGTGACTACTACTTCCGAGCCGTCCCCGGACGAGCCGGAAGATGTCGACCCGTACCTTCCGTTCGGGAATGCGTCGAACTTCGCCGCGGGGCGGTTGGCGTATTTCCTGGGTGTGCACGGCCCGGCGGTGGTGATCGACACCGCGTGTTCGTCGTCGTTGGTGACGGTGCATTTGGCGTGTCAGAGCCTGCGTCGGCGGGAGAGCGATCAGGCGTTGGCCGCCGGGGTCAATTTGATCCTGAGTCCGGAGAACAGTATCGCCTGTTCGCGGTGGGGGATGCTGGCTCCCGACGGGCGCTGCAAGACCTTCGATGCCGACGCGGACGGCTATGTGCGCAGTGAGGGTGCCGGGGTGGTGGTGCTCAAGCGGCTCGGTGATGCGCTGCGCGACGGGGATTCGGTGTTGGCGGTGGTGCGCGGTTCGGCGGTCAACCAGGACGGTCCCAGCAGCGGGCAGACGGTGCCCAGCGGGCCGGCCCAGCAGGCGGTGCTGCGTCAGGCGTTGGCGGCGTCGCGGTTGGCAGCCCGGCGATATCGACTACATCGAGGCGCACGGCACCGGTACTGCGTTGGGCGATCCGATCGAACTGGATGCGTTGAGCCAGGTGTTCGGCGAGCGTGATGGTGCGGCGCCGTTGGTGTTGGGTTCGGTGAAGACGAATCTGGGTCATTTGGAGTCGGCGGCCGGTATCGCCGGGTTCATCAAGACCGTGCTCAGTGTGCGCCATGGGCATATTCCGCAACATCTGCATTTCAACGCGCTGACGCCGCATGCCAGTGCGGGTGCGTCGCGGTTCATCATCGCCGCGCAACCCATGCAGTGGCCGGCGGTGGGGCGGGCGCGCCGGGCCGGGGTGTCGTCGTTCGGGGTCAGTGGCACCAATGCGCATGTGGTGGTTGAGCAGGCTCCGGCCGCTCGAACCTGTTGTCGCCGCAACCGGAGCCGGTGGTGAGCACGCTGGTGATTTCGGGGAAGACCCCGGCGCGGGTGGCGTCGACGGCCGCGATGTTGGCCGAGTGGATGGCCGGTGAGGGCGCCGGTGTGCCGTTGGCTCGATGTGGCCCACACCGTCAATCATCACCGCACCCGGCATAAGACCGTCGCCGCGGTGTGTGCGCGTGATCGCGCCCAGGCGGTGGCCGGGCTGCAGGCACTGGCCGCCGGTGACGCCGCCCCCGGGGTCGTGCGCCCGCATGACGGGTTGCGCGGATCGGGCACGGTGTTCGTGTATTCGGGTCAGGGCTCGCACTGGGACGGGCATGGGCCGGCGGTTGCTGGCCGACGAGCCCGCGTTCGCCGCGGCGGTCGCCGAGTTGGAGCCGGTGTTCGTCGAGCAGGTCGGGTTCTCGCTGCAGCAGGTGCTCGCCGACGGTGAGCCGGTGAGCGGCGACGCGCAGGTGCAGCCGGTGGTCATGGGACTGCAGTTGGCGCTGACGGCGTTGTGGCGCTCCTACGGCGTGGAACCCGATGCGGTGATTGGGCATTCGATGGGGGAGGTGACCGCGGCGGTGGTGGCCGGGGCGCTGAGCCCGGCCGACGGGCTGCGGGTGATCGCCACCCGGTCGCGGCTGATGTCGCGGCTGGCCGGACAGGGCGCGGTGGCGCTGCTGGAACTGGACGCCGAGGCCAGCGCGGCGTTGATCGCCGATTTTGCCGGGGTGAGTGTGGCGGGGTACGTCTCGCCGCGCCAGACGGTGATCGCCGGGCCCGTGGCGCCGGTCGACGCGGTGATCGCCGCGGTGACTGAGCAGGACCGCTTCGCCCGGCGGGTCAACATGGAGGTCGCCTCGCATACCGCGATGATGGATCCGATCCTGCCCGAATTGCGTGCGGCACTGGCCGATCTGAACGCCGAGCCGCCCAACATTCCGTTCTTTTCCACCGTCGTCGAGGCCACCACCGCGCCACTGCTGGATGCCGAGTACTGGGTGGCCAATGTGCGTCAGCCGGCGCGGTTGAGCCGGGCCGTCACCGCCGCCGCTCGAGACCACGCCACCTTCGTCGAGATCAGCGCTCATCCGATACTGACGCATGCCGTCACCGAAACCCTGGAATCCGCACGCCACCGCAGCATCGGCACGCTGTGGCGCGACGGTGATGAGACGATCGGCTTCCACACCAACCTCAACACCATCCACACGGGCCAACCGCCACGGACCGCGCATCCGCCGGAACCGCATCCGGTGCTGCCCACCACGCCCTGGCACCACACCCGCCACTGGATAACCACCGAAAATCGGGTCGAGACAGCCGGATCCAAACCCAGGCCCGGCACCGTGCTCGGCCAGCACATCGCGGTCGCCACCGCACCACCGGCGCACCTGTGGCAGGCGCGACTGGCGCCGGACGCCACGCCGTACCCGGGTCGCCACCGTGTCCGCGGCACGGAACTGGTGCCGGTATCGGTTCTGGTACAGACACTTTCGGCCGCAGCGGCCGAACTTGACGCATCAACACTGGCGGACGTCCGATTCGAGTATCCGATCGTCGTCGACCAGCCGCGGGTGATTCAGGTAGTCGTCGACAGCGACGCGGAGGGGGCATCCGTCTCCTTGTCTTCATCCCCCGCGACCGACACTCCCACGCACCGTTGGACCAGGCACGTCAGCGCCCGAATCTCGCGCCAGCGGGAAGGCTTGGCGGGCGCGCGCGACAGCGGCGATCACGAAATGCTCGACGACGACACTGTGTGCGCCGAGTCGTTTGACTCACTGCAGCGGGAGTGGGGCATCGAGGGACAGCCGTTCAAGTGGTCGATCGGCTCATGCCGCTCGGCGCCGGGGGCATTGCACGCCGATGTCGGGTTGCCCGAGGCGTCGACGGTCGCACTGCTCGACGCTGCCGTTCACGTCGCCCGCCTGGTCGACGGTTCCAACCCGCAGCTGATGTTTCCGGTTGGCGTTGAAAGTATCCGGTTCGAAGCCGAACTCGCCGACGACCACGGTTCGGTTGAGGTACATCGGTGCGGCGGCAACGATGACGAACTCGTCGTCGACATCGCGCGTGAAGGCGCCCGACGGCAGCACCTGCATCGACATTCGCGCACTGCGATACGCCGCTGTGGAGTCAGGTCCGGTACCGGCGAATCCCCGCGATGACCCGCGTACGTTAGTGCACGAGATCGAGTGGCAGCCTTGGGACGAACATGCCGGCGCGCAACAGGCACCCGATGGCCTATGCACGCTCGCGGTTTTGGGGGAGCCCAACGCCGCGCGCGCTCTCCGCGATCGGCTCGGCGGCGCGGGCTACTTACCGGCCGACGTCGGCGAGGCACGGTGTGTCCTCTATATAGCCGAACCCGGGTCGGTGGACACCGCTGAGACCGACATCGACTGTGCGGTCCGTCTGTCGGCGGAAGTGGCCGATCTCGTCCGCCGGCTGTCCGAGCGGGACAACGACCGCCCGGCCACGCTGTGGATCATCACTCGCGGCGTCCGCGAGGGCATCTCTGAAGCGGCGGTGCGCCAGAGCTGTCTCTGGGGAATGGCCGGGGTGATCAGGGCCGAACAGCCACAGCTGTGGGGTGGCCTGGTAGACATCCCGGCTGGCCGGGATATCGGAGTAGACATCGGTGATTGCGCGCCGGCGCTGTTCGCGGTGCTGCAGACACCGGCCAAGTCCATTCTGGTGCTGCGCGACGGTGATTTCCTCGCGCCCGCCTTGGCGCCGGTCTCCGGCGAACCGGTGCGAGAGCCGTTGCGGTGTCGCCCGGATGCGGCATACCTCATCACCGGCGGCATGGGTGCCCTTGGTCTACTGATGGCCGCCTGGCTCGCGGACCGCGGTGCACGTCGTCTTGTGCTCGCTGGCCGGACACCGTTGCCGCCCAGGCGCGACTGGGACAGCGACGCCAACGACACGGACGTGCGCGACAAGATCGCCGCCATCCGGGCGCTGGAGATGCGTGGCGTTTCTGTCGAGGCCGTGGCCCTCGACGTCGGATCGCGCGACGCGGTGCAGGCTCTGCTCGCCAGGCGGGACGACGACGGGGAGCCACCGATTCGCGGTGTCATACACGCCGCCGGAGTCACCGAAGGCCAACTCCTGACCGAGATTTCGGATAACCGCCTGCGGCGCACCATGTGGCCGAAAATTGCCGGTGCCCAGGTGCTGCATGAGTCGTTCCCGCCGGGCAGCCTCGAATTCCTCTTCCTGACCGCTTCGGCGGGCACGGTGTTCGGTGTCCCCGGACAGGGCGCCTATGCGTCGGCAAATGCCTATCTCGACGGTCTGGCCCGAGCGCGTCACCGGCAAGGCTGTCACACGGTCAGTTTGGACTGGGTGGCGTGGCGGGGGCTCGGGTTCGCCACGGACGCGCACGTCGTCTTGCAAGAACTTGAACGGGTGGGCTCACGGCCGCTCATCCCGGACGAAGCGTTCGCTGCCTGGGAGCACGTGGCGCGCTACGAGATCGCTCAAGCGGTGATGGCTCCGCTGGGGTCGTCTGCCGAGTCGGCGTCCGACGCGGATCGCGTTTCGTCGGCGACATTGACATGGTCGCAACTGCCTGCCGAGAAAGTGCTCGGCGAACTCGAGAACGGGTTGCGGGCCATCCTTGCCCGCGAACTTCAACTGCCGGAAGCCGAATTCGACCTGGATCGGCCGTTCGCGGAGCTGGGCCTCAACTCGGTGATGGCGATGTCCGTTCGACGGGCGACCGAGCAGTTCGTCGGCTTCGAGTTGTCGGTGACGATGCTGTTCAACTACCCGACAGTCGCGTCATTAGCCGCGTACCTCGCGGCAAAGGTCTTACCGCAGGAGGACTCGGATGACGACGTCGATGTGCTGCCCGACTCGGACAGCAGTGTGCTGGATGACTTGTTCGACAGTGTAGAAGCGGCTCCGGCCGGTAGTGAGAGCGGTATCTGATGAAAAAGGTATTCAGCCGTCTGGACATCGCGGCATGACAGCGGCTTTCGACGAGGATGCTCTTCGGAACTGGCTGACCGACTACCTGGTGACGAATATCGGCTGCAGTCCCGACGACATCGACGTCAACGCGTCGATGAACGATCTCGGCGTGGGGTCGCGCGACTCGGTCGTGCTCGCCGGTGAGCTCTCCGAGCTGCTCAGCCGGCCGGTCTCACCGGTGGAGTTCTGGCAGCACCCGACCATCACTGAATTGGCGCGTTTTCTCAGCGGCGCGGAACCCGACGCTGACGTCGAGCCGGTACTCGTTCCGAGTCGAGGCAGCATGGACGAGCCGATCGCGGTGATCGGTCTGGGCTGCCGTTTCCCCGGTGAGATCGCTGGGCCGGAAGCGTTGTGGCAGTTCCTGTGTGAGGGTCGCTCCGCGGTGGGCGAGGTGCCGCCGGATCGGTGGTCGGCGTTCGATGACGGATCCCCTGAGGTCGCGGAGACACTCGCCCGCACCACGCGGTGGGGATCCTTCTTGACCGACATCGACGCCTTTGACGCGGAATTCTTCGGCATCTCCCTTCGCGAAGCCGCCAAGATGGACCCCCAACAACGTCTGTTGTTAGAAGTGGCATGGGAAGCCTTGGAACACGCCGGGATTCGCCCGAGTTCTCTGCGCCACTCACAGACCGGAGTCTTCTGCGGGGCAAGCATTGGCGAGTATGCGTACCTCGCGTCCACCGATCTGCCCGCGGTCGACGCGTGGAGTAATTCCGGTGGTGCGCTGAGCATCATCGCCAATCGGCTGTCATATTTTCTCGATCTGCGGGGCCCGTCCCTCACGGTCGATACCGCTTGTTCGTCCTCGTTGGTCGCCCTGCATCTGGCGTGTCAGAGCCTACGGACGCAGGACTCTGATGTGGCCATTGCGGCGGGAGTGAATCTTCTGTTGTCGCCTGCCGTTTTTCGTGGTTTCGATGAAAGCGGTGCGTTGTCGTCCACCGGTTCGTGCCATGCGTTCGACGCGGACGCTGATGGGTTCGTCCGTGGCGAGGGCTGCGGGGTGGTGGTACTCAAGCGGCTGAGTGATGCACTGCGCGACGGGGATCGCCTGCTGGCGGTGGTGCGCGGTTCAGCGGTCAACCAGGACGGCCGGTCGAACGGCCTGTTGGCTCCTAATCCAGCCGCTCAGATGGCGGTGCTGCGCACGGCGTACGCCAACGCCGGGGTGCCGCCGCATGAAGTGGACTATGTCGAGACCCATGGCACAGGAACTCTGCTGGGGGATCCCATCGAGGCGCGTGCGCTCGGCACGGTCTTGGGTCGTGGTCGTCCGGTGCAGTCGCCGCTGTTGATTGGCGCAGTCAAGTCGAATCTGGGCCATCTCGAGGCGGCGGCCGGAATGGCGGGTTTCATCAAAGCTGTGCTGGCGGTGCAGCGGGCGAGTATCCCGGCGAATCTGGGATTCCAGAACCCCAATCCGCATATTGCGTTCGACCAAATGCGGCTGAAAGTCGTCGCCGACCAACAAGGAGTGGCCGTCAGTCGTGCGGCCACGACGGGCCGGAGTGTCGTCATTCGGGTTCGGTGGCACCAATGCGCATGTGGTGATCGAGCAGGCTCCGGTTCCCAAACCCGTTGTCCGCACGTCTGATTCGGTGGTCACTACGTTGGTGGTCTCCGGCGATTCCCCGGAGCGGATCGCGTCGATGGCGGGGGTGCTGGCAGACTGGATGGATGGTGACGGGGGCGACGTGTCCTTGCCCGATGTTGCCCACACTGTCAACCATCACCGCAGCCTGCACGCCCAGTTCGCCACCGTGTGTGCCCGCGATCGCGCCCAGGCGGTGGCGGGTTTACGAGTGCTCGCCGCCGGGCGGTCGTCCGACGCGGTGGTGGGCCCGCATGAGGGGTCGTGCGGACCCGGAACTGTATTCGTGTACTCGGGTCAAGGTTCACACTGGGCCGGCATGGCCCGGCAATTGCTGGTCGACGAACCGGTGTTTGCCAGCGCAGTCGCCGCATTGGAGCCTGTATTTGTCAGAAATGTGGGATTTTCGCTATGGCAGGTGATTGCCGGCGGCGAACCGGTGAGCGGCGATGCGCAGGTGCAGCCGGTGCTGATGGGGCTGCAACTGGCGCTGACCGAATTGTGGCGCTCCTACGGGGTGCACCCGGACGCCGTGATCGGGCATTCGATGGGCGAGGTGACAGCGGCGGTGGTGGCCGGAGCGCTGAGCCCGGCCGATGGGCTGCGGTTGATCGCTACCCGGTCCAAGCTGATGTCGCAGCTTGCTGGGCAAGGCGCGGTGGCACTCCTCAAACTGGACGCCGAGGCCACCGCAGAGTTGATCGCCGATTTTCCCGAGGTGAGTGCCGCGGGATACCTGTCACCGCGGGAGACGGTGATTGCCGGGCCCGTCGCACCTGTCGACGCCGTGATCGCCGCAGTGAGCGCACAGAACCGCTTCGCCCGACGAGTCAACATGGAGGTTGCCTCGCATTCCGCCATGATGGATCCGATCCTGCCCGAATTGCGTGTGGCACTGGCCGATCTGAATGCCGGGATCCCTACCATTCCGTTCTTTTCCACCGTCACCGGCGACGCCACCGCACCACTGTTGGATGCCGAGTACTGGGTGGCCAATGTGCGCCAGCCCGCGCGGTTGAGTCAGGCCATCACCGCAGCCGCACAGGACCACGCCACCTTCGTCGAGATCAGCGCTCATCCCATCCTGACGCATGCCATCGACGACACGCTGGAGTCGGTGACCCATCACCACAGTGTGGGGACGCTGTGGCGCGACGGTGATGACACGGTCAGCTTTCACACCAACCTCAACACCATCCACACGAGCCATCCGCCGCAGACCCCGCATCCGCCGGAGCCGCATCCGGTGCTGCCCACAACTCCCTGGCACCACACCCGCCACTGGATCCCTGCCGGGACGGTGCGACGTCCGGTTACCCGGGTCGCAGTTGAGCGCTGATCCGACTGTCGATTCCGGCGGAGTGGTATTGCGAACTGGCCTGGCCGCCTCGTGGGTTGTCCGGAGCGCCGGCCACCGTAGACAGCGGGTGGCTGGTGCTCGCCGACTCCGAGCTCGGCGCGGCGATCGGCCGTGTCCTTGGCGACGATTCTCGGGTGACGGTGCTGCCGCCGTCGATGTTGGCCGAGGACGCCGATAAGGCCGCGCTCGCGGACGCTCTCGTCAGAGTGACCCATGTGCTCTACGCGCCTCAGATGTCATCTGGCTATTCCGACGCCGAACCGGGCTATGGCGTGTTCAACGCTGCGCGACGGCTGACAGCATCTGTGGCTGCGATGGCGTTGCCACCGCGGCTGTTTTTGCTCACGCGAAATGCTCAGCCTGTCGGGGAAGGCGATCGGGCCAATCCCGCCCATGCGGTGTTGTGGGGCCTGGGTCGCACGCTGGCGCTGGAGCATCCGGAAATCTGGGGCGGCATCATCGATGTCGACGAGTCGGTCCCCGCTGGGCTGGCCGCCCGGTATGTGCTGGACGAGGCTCACGCTGGCGACGGAGAGGATCAGGTTGTTTATCGGGCCGGTATACGCCGTGTCCCGCGCCTGCAGCGGGGTTACCCGTCATCGACCTCGTCGGCCGAGCTTGACAAAGACCGCAGCCATCTAGTCATCGGCGCAACGGGCAATGTCGGACCGCACCTAATCCGGCAGCTTGCTGACATGGGCGCAGCGACGATCGTTGCGGTGTCACGCAATCCGCGTTCGCGCCTCGACGAGTTGGCTGCCAGCCTGTCGGCGACCGGAACGACGTTGGTGACGGTGGCCGCCGACGCGGCGGACGAAACCGCGATGAGCGCGCTCTTCGACCGCTTCGGCGCTGACCTGCCCCCCTTGGCCGGTATATATCTGGCGGCCTTCGGGGGCGGCCCAATAACGCTGCGCGACATGACCGACGACGACGTCATCGCCATGTTCCGACCCAAGCTCGATGTGGTGTCGGTGTTGCACAACCTGTCCCTCAATCACCCGTTGCGCCAGTTCGTGCTGTTCTCGTCGATCTCGGGAGTCACCGGCTCGCGCTGGCTGGCTCACTACGCGGCGACCACCACCTTCCTCGACACTTTCGCCTATGCGCGCCGAGCAGCGGGGCTGCCGGCCACGGCGATCAACTGGGGACTCTGGAAGTCGTTGTCCGACAGCCAAACCAGCCAGGAGCGTCAGGTGACCCTCGATTCTGGTCTCGAACCGATGCCCGACGAGATCGCCATCCGGGGCCTGCAGTCGGTCATCGGCCAAGACGTACCTGTCCGCTCCACCATCGTCGCCGCGGACTGGAACCGACTGGCCACCGCGTATCGCACCCGGGCGGCATTGCACATCGTGGACGACATGCTGCCTACCGACGCCGACAGCGATACTTCATCGATGCTCAGCACCGAGTTCCGGGAGGCGCTGCGGGACTGCGAACCGACGCGGCGCCGCGAGTTTCTGGTCGATCACGTGACCGCCCAGGTGGTGGCGGCGATGGGGCTTGCTTCATCGCACTTGCTCGATCCGTCGGCGGGCTTCTTCCAATCCGGTATGGATTCGCTGATGAGCGTGACACTTCAACGGTCCCTCACCGAAAGTCTCGGCGAGGTGCTACCTACGGCTGTCGTGTTCGACTATCCGACCGTCGAAGCGCTTGCCGGTTATTTGGCCACAATTCTTCCGGAGCTGGTCGAGGTCGCCGATCAGGAGAGTGTCGACGCGTACGACGATCTCACCGATGATGAGCTGCTACAACAGCTCTCCGAAAGGCTGGGTTGAGCTCGATGGCTGCTGCACCGCCGGATCGTCGGGGGGTCATCACCGAGGCGTTGCGCAAGATCGATGACCTGAGCGCACGTCTGGAGATCGCCGAACAAGGCGACACCGAGCCGATTGCCGTGGTGGGGATGGGATGCCGGTTGCCCGGTGGGGTGAACAACCCGGCCCAGTACTGGCAGTTGTTGCAGGACGGGGCCAGCGGCGTCGTGCGGGTGCCCGCGGAGCGTTGGGACGCCGACGCCTTCTACTCGGCGGATTACACTGTGCCGGGCACGATCTGCAGTCGGGAGGGGGGGTTTTTGACCTCCTGGCAGCCCGATGAATTCGACGCCGAGTTCTTCGGTATCTCGCCGCGTGAGGCCACCGGGATGGATCCCCAGCAGCGGCTGTTGCTCGAAGTCGCCTGGGAGGCTTTGGAAAACGCGGGCATCACCGCGCAGGCGATCCGCGGGACGCAAACCTCCGTGTTCGTCGGCTTGACCACCAATGACTATTCTCTAATCTTGGCCCGAAGGTTGCAGCAGGAAGATAGCGACCCGTACCTCGTGTTCGGGAGTGCGTCGAACTTCGCCGCGGGGCGGTTGGCGTATTTCCTGGGTGTGCACGGCCCGGCGGTGGTCATCGACACCGCGTGTTCGTCGTCGTTGGTGTCGGTGCATTTGGCGTGTCAGAGCCTGCGCAGGCGGGAGAGCGATCAGGCGTTGGCCGCCGGGGTCAATTTGATCCTGAGTCCGGAGAACAGTATCGCCTGTTCGCGGTGGGGGATGCTGGCTCCCGACGGGCGCTGCAAGACCTTCGATGCCGACGCGGATGGCTATGTGCGCAGTGAGGGTGCCGGGGTGGTGGTGCTCAAGCGGCTCGGTGATGCGCTGCGCGACGGGGATTCGGTGTTGGCGGTGGTGCGTGGTTCGGCGGTCAACCAGGATGGTCCCAGCAGCGGGCAGACGGTGCCCAGCGGGCCGGCCCAGCAGGCGGTGCTGCGCCAGGCGTTGGCGGCGTCGCGGTTGCAGCCGGGCGATATCGACTACATCGAGGCGCACGGCACGGGTACCGCGTTGGGTGATCCGATCGAACTGGATGCGTTGAGCCAGGTGTTCGCCGAGCGTGATGGTGCTGCGCCGTTGGTGTTGGGTTCGGTGAAGACGAATCTGGGTCATTTGGAGTCGGCTGCCGGTATTGCCGGGTTCATCAAGACCGTGCTCAGTGTGCGCCATGGGCATATTCCGCAACATCTGCATTTCAATGCGCTGACTTCGCATGCCAGTGCGGGTGTGTCGCGGTTCATCATCGCCGCCCAACCCATGCAGTGGCCGGTGGTGGGGCGGGCGCGGCGGGCCGGGGTGTCGTCGTTTGGGGTCAGTGGCACCAATGCGCATGTGGTGGTTGAGCAGGCTCCGGCCGCTGAACCCGTTGCCCCGCAACCGGAGCCGGTGGTGAGCACGCTGGTGATTTCGGGGAAGACCCCGGCGCGGGTGGCGTCGACGGCCGCGATGTTGGCCGAGTGGATGGCCGGCGAGGGCGCCGGTGTACCGCTGGTCGATGTGGCCCACACCGTCAATCATCACCGCACCCGGCATAAGACCCTCGCCGCGGTGTGTGCGCGTGATCGCGCCCAGGCGGTGGCCGGGCTGCAGGCATTGGCGGCCGGCGAATCGGCGGTGGGTGTTGTCGAACCATACGAAAGACCGCATGGATCGGGCACGGTGTTCGTGTATTCGGGTCAGGGCTCGCAGTGGGAGGGCATGGGCCGGCGGTTGCTGGCCGACGAGCCCGCGTTCGCCACGGCGGTCGCCGAATTGGAGCCGGTGTTTGTCGAGCAGGTGGGGTTTTCGCTGCAGCAGGTGTTGGCGGCCGGGGAACCGGTGGTCGGCATTGCCCGCATTCAGCCGGTGCTGGTTGGCATGCAGTTGGCGCTGACGGCGTTGTGGCGCTCCTATGGCGTGGAACCCGATGCGGTGATTGGGCATTCGATGGGGGAGGTGACCGCGGCGGTGGTGGCCGGGGCGCTGAGCCCGGCCGACGGGCTGCGGGTGATCGCCACCCGGTCGCGGCTGATGTCGCGGCTGGCCGGACAGGGTGCGATGGCGCTGCTGGAACTGGACGCCGAGGCGACCGCGGCGTTGATCGCCGACCACCCCGATATCACCCTGGCGGTGTACGCCGCACCGAGTCAAACGGTGATCGCCGGGCCCCCTGAGCAGGTCGATGCGGTGATCGCGGTGGTGGACGCACAGGGCCGGTTGGCTCGGCGCATCGAGGTGGACGTCGCGTCGCATCATCCCACGATTGATCCGATACTGCCCGAATTGCGTAGCGCGCTGGCTGATTTGGCGCCGACCACGCCGAAGATCCCGCTGATCAGCACGGTCGGCCAAACCAACGGCGTAGCGCCGACGTTCGATGCCGACTACTGGGCTGTCAATCTGCGCAATCCGGTGCGGTTCAGTCAGGCCGTGGGCGCGGCCGCGGAAAACCACGCCACGTTCGTGGAAGTCAGCCCGCACCCGCTGCTCACCTACGCCATCGGCGACACGCTTCAATCAAGGTCGTCCGCCGACCGCTTCATCGTCACCTCGGCGATGAAGCGAGGGGAAGACGAAACTCTTTCCGTCCATACACAGCTCGCCACCCTCAGTGTGACGGACCCCAAGGCCGACGGCGGCCGGCTCGCCGATGTTCCTCCGTCGCCGTGGACGCACTCGAGGTATTGGTTCGAAGAGCGGTCGTTCGGGCGGCGGATGCCCGATGTTCACCCCTTGCTCGGGGTGCACGTTGAGATGCCTTCCGGCCGCGACCATGTGTGGCAGGCAGATATCGGAACCGAGATGATGCCGTCGCTGGCCGATCACAAGGTGCATGGGCAGGCCGTAATGCCGGCCGCGGGTTTTGCCGAGATGGCGTTGGCCGCCGGCTGCCAAGCGCTTGGCCTGCCTGCTGAGGCCGTACAGGTCAACGGGCTCGAGGTCGAGCAGATGCTTGCCCTGGATCGTCAGACGCGTGTTACGACACAGCTTGCTCAAAGCGACGACGGGATTCGCGTTGAGATTCATGCCAGTTCGGCCGGCGGCGGCTGGTCTCGGTATGCGACGGCGGCTATCGACGTCGCGCGCGCGGATGGTCCCGCCGGGCGGCCCGACGTCGCGCCGGAAACCGAAATCGTGCTGCCCGATGAGGCGACGGGCCATCCGGAGTTTTGCATTCACCCCCTGCTGCTCGATACGGCGCTGCAGCGCCTGGCCGCCGCCATCCCCGCCGAATCGCCGGAGGATCCGACCGAGACCCCGTACCTACCGGTGTCCGTGGCGACGATCCGGCTGTTCGGTCCGGTGGGGCGACGGGCCCGGTGCCACACCGAGCTGGTTCAGCAGGAGGATGCCGACCATCTGGGCCGGATCGTCCTCACCGATGACACGGGGACGCCGACCGCGGAACTCACGGGCGTCCGCCTGCGGCGGATAGATCCCCGTACGGTGCGGTTGCCGTTGGAGCAGAAGATCTTCGACACCGTCTGGGTAGAAAGTTCGGCGCCGCCTGAACTTGGCCGGGGGGTATCGGCTGCCCCGGCGGGAAGCTGGCTGCTGTTGGCCGACGACGACACCGAGACAAAGGCACTCGCGGCCGAATTCACTACTCGGTTCGGCTCACCGACTCGGCGAGTGATCACCGAGCGGTTGTCGGACGAGTCGGCAGTGCTGGAAGCCTTCGCGAATGCCGCGGCTGATCCAAAGCTTCCGCCCGTAGGCATAATCGTGTTCGTCGGAAGGCGTTCGTTCGACGGCTCCGACCCGGACGGCGCGCTTCGCGGTGCGCGCGAGTTGATCTGGACGATCTCGGCCACGGCGCGCGCTGCTGTCGACGGTTGGCACGGGAAGCCGCCGCGGCTGTGGTTGGTAACCCGTAACGGTCTTTCGGTTCACGGTGATGAGCCGGGCGATCCAGCGATCGGTGCCCTCAAAGGCCTCATTCGCAACTGGCGGTTCCCCGGCGAAGCGGCTCGTGTCCTCGCCGGCGAGCCGGATCTAGGCGTCACTCTCGTCGATCTGGACTCCGCGGATGACGCCGTCGCGGCGGTGATGAGTGAACTGGCGTCTCCGCCGAGCGATGATGTGGTCGCGTTGCGGAAGGGGCGCCGATACGCCGAACGGCTCACGCGTGCGGCGCTCGATGCAGGCGAGCCTCATGCGGTTGTCCACGCGGACGGCTCATACATTGTCACCGGGGGCCTGGGCGGCTTGGGCATCGTCGTCACACGGTGGCTCGTTGCGAGTGGTGCGGGGCGGCTTATCCTCAACGGTCGAACCGAACCCTCAGATGATCAGCGAAGGAATCTTGCCGACCTGGCAGGTGGTGCTGAAATCGTCTTTGTGCCAGGCGATATCGCTTCGCCGGGGGTAGCGGAGCGGCTGGTAGCGGCTGCCGAAGAGACGGGACGGCCGCTGCGCGGAATCGTGCATGCGGCGGGCGTGACCGGCGGCGGACTCGTGGCCGCAGTTACCCCGGAAGGCATCGAACGAGTGTGGGCACCCAAGGTGGCCGGCGCCTTGCGGCTGCACGCAGCGACGGCCACCCGGCCGCTCGACTGGTGGGTTGGCTTCTCGTCCATGGCCACCCTTCTGGGTTTGCCGGGTCAACTGGCGTACGCAACCGCCAACGCGTGGCTCGATGCCCTGATGGCGTGGCGACGCGCATCGGGTATGCCCGCAACCGCGATCAACTGGGGCCAGTGGTCGGACGTCGGGATGAGCCGTTCGCTGACGTACACCGTTCTAGACCCGATCACTCCGGACGAAGGCATCGAGGCGCTGGATTCGCTGGTGGGCGGCAACCTGACTCGGGTGGGTGTCGGACGGCTGCGTCTTGATCGCGCCGCCGCCGCGGTCCCAGAGTTCCGTGAACTCGGTTACTTCGAAAGGCTGGTCGAGGAGGTCGCCACGTCGAGCGTCGAGGACCGGCCGCTCGTTGACGATCCGGATCGATCCGTTGCACCCGTTCGGGATTGGGCGCAGATACCCGCCGAGAACAGGTTCCGTGAACTCGAGAGCAGACTTCGAGCCATCCTGGCCCGCGAACTTCGAATGACGCCATCGGCAGTCGACGTGGATCAGCCGTTCCCCGAGTTGGGACTTGACTCGATGATGGCGATGTCGGTTCTGAAAGAGACGCAGCAGCTAGTGGGCATCGACGTGTCGGCGTCGATGTTGTGGAATCACCCCACCATCTCATCGATGGCGGCCTACTTAGCGGAAATGCTTGCGCCACAACAAGTGCCAGGGGAAGGCCCGGACCAAGTTGGGGCCGATCTGACGCTCGACTCGGCGAGCAGCGTGCTGGATGAGTTGTTTGACAGTGTGGAGTCGGCTTCGGCTGGTCGGGAGAGCGGTATCTGATGAGAACAACCTTCAGCAGAATTTCGGGCATGACCGCCGACCAGCGGACCGCGCTGACGGAGCAGTTCGACAAGGCCTCTCGTATCGCGGCCGCGGAGCCGGTGGCGGTGGTGGGAATCGGCTGCCGTTTCCCCGGTGGCGTGGTTGGACCGGACGGTTACTGGGGGTTTCTGGCCAACGGCGGGGATGCGATCAGCGAAATCCCTTCGGATCGCTGGGACGCCGACGAATTCTACGACCCGGACCCGTTCGCGCCTGGCCGGATGTCGTCGAAGTGGGGTGGTTTCCTGCCCGATGTGGCGGGCTTTGATGCCGATTTCTTCGGGATTTCCCCGCGTGAGGCCGAAGCAATGGATCCGCAGCAGCGGCTGATGCTCGAGGTGGCCTGGGAAGCATTGGAGCATGCCGGGATCGCACCGGATCAACTGGCGGGAACCCGCACCGGGGTAATGATGGGCGTGTATTACAACGAGTATCAAGGTATTTCGGCGGCCAACCCGGACACGATCGATGCCTACTCGGCGACGGGTAACGCTCACGCCGTCGCCGTCGGACGGATTGCGTATCTGCTGGGGCTGCGCGGTCCGGCGGTGGCAGTGGATTCGGCGTGTTCGTCGTCGTTGGTCACGGTGCATCTGGCCTGCCAGAGCCTGCGGCTGCGGGAGAGCGACCTGGCCCTGGCGGGCGGGGTCAGTCTCATATTGCGCCCGGAAACCCAGATCGCCATGTCTAAGTGGGGAATGTTGTCTCCGCGGGGCCGGTGTCACACCTTTGATGCGCGGGCGGATGGGTTCGTGCGGGGAGAGGGCGCCGGGGTCGTGGTGCTCAAGCGGCTCACCGACGCAGTGCGTGATGGGGACCGGGTGCTAGCGGTGGTGCGGGGCTCAGCGGTCAATCAGGATGGCCGCTCTAACGGTCTCACCGCGCCGAATACGCTCGCGCAGCGCGACGTGATCACCCGGACGTTGCGCAGCGCCGATGTAGCGGCGGGCTCGGTGAATTTCGTTGAGGCGCACGGTACCGGCACCGCCTTGGGTGATCCGATCGAGTTCGAAGCGTTGGCGGGCGTCTATGGGCGCGGCGACGGTCCATGCGCGCTGGGGGCCGTGAAAACGAATATGGGTCATTTGGAGGCGGCCGCCGGGATTGCCGGACTCATCAAGGCTGCTTTGGCGGTGCAGCGGGGGCAGATTCCGCCGAATCTCCACTTCTCGCAATGGAATCCGGCGATCGACCCGTCGCCAACCCGGCTGTTCGTTCCCACCGAATTGGCACCGTGGCCCGCTTGTGAAGGTCCCCGCCGAGCCGCGGTGTCGTCGTTCGGCCTGGGCGGGACGAACGCGCATGTGGTGCTCGAGCAGGGGCCGGATCCGGCGCCGCTGTCAGCGCACGCTCCGGGTTCGTCTGTGACGACACTCGTGGTCTCGGGCAAGACAGATCCACGGGTAGCGTCGTGGGCGTCGGTGTTGGCCGACTGGATGGATGGCGACGGCGCCGGTGTGCCGTTGGCAGACATCGCCCACACACTCAATCATTATCGGGCGCGGTACGGGAAGTTCGCAGCGGTAGTTGGACGTGACCGCGGGCAAGCCGTCGCGGGGTTGCGCGCACTGGCCGCGGGCCGCCCGGGGCCGGGTGTGGTTTCGCCACGCGAAGCGGTACCCGGGTCGGGCACGGTGTTCTTGTATTCGGGTCAGGGCTCGCAATGGGCCGGCATGGGTCAGGAGCTGCTGGCCGATGAACCGGCTTTCGCCGCGGCGGTGGCCGAGTTGGAGCCCGTGTTTGTCGAGCAGGTCGGGTTCTCGCTGCATGAGGTGCTGGAATCCGGTGAGCCCGTAGTGGGCATCGACCGCATCCAGCCGGTGCTGGTCGGAATGCAGTTGGCGCTGACGGAGTTGTGGCGGTCATACGGGGTGGAACCCGACGCCGTCATTGGGCATTCGATGGGTGAGGTGACCGCGGCGGTGGTGGCCGGCGTGCTGAGCCCGGCCGACGGACTGAAAGTGATCGCCACCCGGTCCCGGCTGATGGCGAAGCTGTCCGGGCAGGGGGCCATGGCGCTGCTGGAGTTGGATGCGGCAGCCGCCGAGAAGTTGATCGCCGGCTTCTCCGACCTCACGGTGGCGGTGTATGCCGCGCCGGGGCAAACGGTTATCGCCGGACCGCCCGAGCAGGTCGATGCGGTGATCGCGGTGGTCGATGCCCAGGGTCGGTTGGCTCGGCGCGTCGAGGTTGATGTGGCTTCTCACCATCCGACCATTGATCCGATCCTGCCCGAATTGCGCAGCGCGCTCGTGGATTTGGCGCCGACCACCCCGAAGATCCCGCTGATCAGCACGGTTGGCCAAACCAACGGTGCGGCGCCGACGTTTGATGCCGACTATTGGGTGACCAACTTGCGCAATCCGGTGCGGTTCAGCCAGGCCGTGGCTGCAGCCGGCGCCAACCACAGCACGTTCATCGAGGTCACCCCGCATCCGCTGCTCACCCACGCCATCACCGAGAGCCTGGAGCCGCTCGGGCCACGCGGCGATATCCAGGTGGCGGCAACGTTGTACCGTGACAACCCCGAAACAATCACCTTCCATACCTACCTGGCCACGGTTCGGCCACCGTCAGCTGCGATAACCGAAAATGCCGGCGGCGCAGAAAGAATCGTGGATATCCCGCCGACGCCATGGCTGCATTCGAGGTACTGGATCGCATCTTCATCCGCCGGCCGACAGGTGGCTGGTGCTCATCCGTTGCTGGGAATGCACGTTGAAATTCCTTCCGGCCGGGATCATGTGTGGCAGGCAGATGTCGGCACCGAAGTCATTCCCTGGCTGGCCGATCACAAGGTGCACGGACAGCCTGTCATGCCCGCAACAGGTTTCGCCGAGATGGCACTGGCCGCTGCCAGCGAAGCGCTTGGCTTACCCGTCCAGGCCGTCGCCGTGAACCGGGTCGAGGTAGAACAGATGCTTCGGCTGGATGGCCGAACGGAAGTGACGACCCAGCTGGTGCGAGGCAATGCCGACTCCGTCGACGACATTCGTATCGAGATCCATTCACGCTCGGCCAACGGCAATTGGACTCGGCATGCGGTTGCCCGAGCCGCGGTAGCGCAGCCCGAGACACTGCCTTCTGCTCTTCGCGGAAGCGGTCCCCCGCAAGCGGGTGGGCCCACCGCTTGCGAGGGGAGTGCCCCCACATCGCCGGCTGAGCGGACGAGTTCTGCCGAGGCAGGCACAGCCCTTTCACCCGCAGACCTCTACGCCGCGTTGCGCCGCACGGGTTTACACCACGGCCACGCGTTTGCGGCGTTGACCCGGATCGTTCGCAAGCCGGGTGGTTGCTCGGAAGCCGAGATTGTCCTGCCCGACGAGGCCGCTCCGCACCGCAGTTACCGGATCCATCCGGTGATGCTCGATGCAGCTCTGCAGTGTATGGCCGCGGCATTGCCTGCCGAATCGTTGACCGGTTCGGTCGAAGCCACCTATTTGCCGGTGTCGGTGGAGAACATCCGGGTCTTCGGCGATGTCGGCCGGCGCGCCCGATGCCACGCCGAGCTGGCAAATCTCGACGGCGACGGCGCCGGCATACTGGGCAGCGTCATCCTGATGGATGATGCGGGGACTCCGACCGCGGAGCTGACCGGCATCTACCTCCAACGCGTGCAACCCAACACGGTGCCATTGCCGCTCACACAAAAGATCTTCGATACCACCTGGGTTGATACCTCGATCCCCATCAGCGCGGAGCCTCCGACACTCCCCGAGGGAAGCTGGTTGGTGTTGACCGATGGCGCCGAGACCGAGGAGATCGCTGAGGATTTCATGATCCGATTCGGCTCACCGACCCGGCGAATGATCAAGGCAGACCTATCGCGTGAGTCCGAGGTTTTGGAGGCCTTCGCGAAAACCGCGGCAGATCCCGAGCTTCCGCCGGTCGGGGTGATCGTCTTCGCCGGACAGAGCTCGTTCGATGGCTCTGACTCCGATGACGCGCCGGCGCGTGCGCGCGATTTGGTCTGGGCCATCTCGGCTACGGTGCGCGCCCTGGTCGGCGGCTGGCACGGGAAGTCGCCGCGGCTATGGCTGGTAGCCCGCAACGGTCTGGCGGTGAACGGCGGCGAGCCGGGCGATCCGGCGATCGGCGCCCTCAAAGGGCTCGTCCGGGTTCTCGCCTACGAACATCCGGACCTACGCGCCACCTTGGTGGATCTCGATACGGCGGACGACGCGCTTGCACCGTTGATTACCGAGCTGGGGTTGACTCGTAACGATGATGTGATCGCCTGGCGCGAACAGCACCGATATGTCGAACGTCTTTCGCGCGCGGCGCTCGGTACAGGTGACCAAGACCACGTCGTCCGACCGGACGGCGCATACATCGTCACCGGCGGTCTCGGCGGTATCGGTCTGGTCGTCGCCCGTTGGCTGGTCGACAGCGGCGCCGGGCGTGTTGTCCTGAACGGTCGATCCGAACCCTCCGGTGAGCAGCGGACGGTCCTCGCGGAGCTTGAAGAACGCGCGCAAATCGCCATCGTGCAAGGGGATATCTCCGCACCCGAAGTGGCCGGACGACTCGTGAAGGCCGCCGAGGAGACCGGGCTGGCCTTGCGGGGAGTCGTGCACGGCGCAGCCGTGATCGACGATCAGATCGTTGCCGCCCTCAGCAGGGAGAGCCTGGATCGTGTCTGGGCGCCCAAGGCAGCCGGGGCGTTGCGGCTACACGCTGCCACGGGCGGCCGAGAGCTCGATTGGTGGGTCGGGTTCTCTTCGACGTCGTCCCTGCTGGGTTCGCCAGGGCAGGCTGCGTACGCCTGTGCGAGTGCGTGGCTCGATGCCTTGGTCGCGTGGCGACGGGCATCGGGTCTGCCCGCCATCGCGATCAACTGGGGCCAGTGGTCCGACATCGGCGTCGCTCGCTCACTGACTTTCAGTGCTCTCGATCCGATCGGTCCTGCCGAAGGCATCGAGGCCCTGGAGTCGGTGCTGGCCGGCGACCTCAGCCGGGTGGGTGTCGCACGGCTTCGCCTGGATCGCGCGGCGGCCGCATTCCCCGAGATCCAGCAACTCGGATACTTCGAAACCCTCGCCGAGGAACTGGAACTAGACAGCGACGACGACGATTGGGCGGGCCCCGATGCGCTTCGGGATATGGATGCCGTCGAGGCCAACCGGGTCGTCACCACACGTCTGGGCGCACGCATTTTGGCTATCATGGGCTACCCCAAAGACTCTCCCATCGACGCAAACCAGCCGTTGACCGAACTGGGAATGGATTCCCTGATGGCCGTGCGGATCCGGAACACCGTTCGCGGGGACTTCGGTGTGGAGCCGCCGGTGGCACTGTTGTTGCAGGGCGCTTCTCTGACCGACCTCACGACCGATCTCATCCGTCAACTCGGCCTTGGCGGGCAGGACAACATCGAGAGCGCGAACGAAGTTCGTACTCGAGCCCAGCAGCGCGCCGCAGCACGGCAGCGAGGCGCGGCGCGGCGAAAGGTAGGAGACCGAGCGTGACCAATAACAACGAACTCTTCTCGCAGTCGGCGTCGCTGCCGCCCAACGCGATTGCGGTCGTCGGCATGGCCGGCAGATTTCCCGGCGCAGACTCGGTGTCGGCGTTCTGGGACAATCTGCGCCGCGGTGAGGAATCGATTGTCACCCTGTCGGAGGAGCACCTTCTTGCCGCCGGCATCGGCGAGAAGGTCCTCGCGAATCACGCCTATGTGCGGCGCGCTGCGCTGCTGGACGGGATAGAGGAGTTCGACGCCGATTTCTTCGGCTTCACTCCACAAGCTGCGCGGACGATGGATCCGCAACACCGGCTGTTCTTGCAGTGTGTGTGGCATGCGCTGGAGGACGCCGGCTACGACCCGGCGGACATCGACGGCTCAGTTGGCGTGTATGGAACCAGCACGACCAGCGGGTACCTACTGCACAACCTCATGTCGCACCAGGATCCGAACGTGATCATCGGGCAGGGCGTGACATTCGAGATGGTCAACCTATCGTTGCAGAACGACAAAGATTATCTGGCGACGCGGGTAGCGCACCAGTTCAATCTGCGTGGCCCCGCGCTGTCGGTTCAGACGGCGTGCTCGTCGTCCTTGGTCGCAGTTCATTTGGCCTGTCAGAGCATTCTGAACGGTGAATCTGACATGGCTCTGGCTGGTGGCGCGTCGCTTCGGATCCCGCACCGTGTCGGGTACTGGCACGAACCCGGTTCGATGGTCTCGGCGACCGGCCACTGCCGCCCGTTTGACGTGAGATCGGACGGCACCATATTCGGCAGCGGAGTCGCTGTTGTAGTCCTCAAGTCGTTAGAGGCCGCGGTCGACGACGGGGACCGCATTCACGCCGTGATCAGGGGATCGGCTCTGAACAACGACGGATCGGCGAAGATGACGTTCGCCGCCCCCAATGCGGCCGGTCAAGCCGATGTCATCGCCGAGGCGCACGCGGTGGCGGAGATCGACGCCTCAACCGTGAGCTATGTCGAGACACATGGAACCGGCACACCGCTGGGCGACCCGATCGAGATCGAAGGTCTGCGACAAGCATTCGGCGCTTCCACGGCGGTCAGGCCTGGCCCATGCTTTATCGGTTCGGTCAAGTCCAACATCGGTCACCTGGAGTCAGCGGCCGGGATGGCGGGTTTCATCAAGACGATTCTCTGCCTAAAGCACCGGGCGATTCCGGCAACGCTGCACTTCACCAGCCCCAACCCGGAACTGCACCTCGACCGAGGGCCCTTCGCCGTGCGCAGCGAATACGGCCCTTGGGAATGGGACGGCGTTCTGCGTGCGGGGGTCAGCTCGTTTGGTGTGGGTGGCACCAACGCGCATGTCGTTCTCGAAGAGGCGCCGGCGGTTTCGGCACCTGCCGTCCAGCCGGGTCCGCAGGTGCTGTTGATATCGGCTCGAACCGCCGAGGCGCTGCAGCAGTCACGCTCTGCCCTGGCCGCCGAATTGTCCGGCCCAGACGAGATCAGCCTGCCCGATGTCGCATACACCCTTGCGCGCCGCCGGAAGGAGAACATCCGCATGGCGGCGGTCGCCAATGACCGGCTGGACGCGGCAGCGGTGCTGGGGGCGCCCGAGCACGACAACGCGTTCGTCGGCGAATCCGTGCAGAGCACCAATGATGCGGAGCGAGTCGTTTTCCTGTTTCCGGGCCAGGGCGCTCAGCACACCGGGATGGCGCGCGGCCTCTACGAGTCCGAGCCACTGTTCGCCGAGCACTTCGATCAGTGCGCCGCAGGGTTTTCTGAGGAGTTGGATATCGACCTGCGCGCGGAGATTTTCGACGGGACCGCACGGAACCTGGAGCGCACCGACCGCACCCAACCCGCGCTGTTCACGGTGGAATACGCGTTGGCGAAGTTGATCGAGACCTACGGTGTTCGCCCGGCGGCGATGGCCGGACACAGCATCGGTGAATATGTCGCGGCCACCATCGCGGGTGTCTTCGACCTGCCGACGGCGATCAAGGCGGTGTCGATGCGTGCCCGCCTGATGCATTCCGCGCCCCGCGGGGTGATGGTCGCGGTGGCGGTGAGCCCGGATGCCATCGCCGAGTACCTTTCGCCGGACGTCGACCTCGCCACCGTCAATGATCCCGGCGGCTGCGTCGTTGCGGGATCCGACGAGAACATCCGCAAGTTCTCCGAGCGCCTCGCCGAAGCGGGGATCGTGGCGCGCCGCGTTCGCACGTCGCATGCGTTCCACTCACGCCTGATGGATCCTGTCCTTCCGGAGTTCCAAGGCTTCCTGTCTCGCCTGACACTTCGTGCGCCGCAGATACCTTTGCTTTCGAACGTCACCGGAACCTGGATGTCGGACACCGAGGCGACCAATGCCGCGACGTGGGCGCGCCAAGTACGGGCGACGGTAAGGTTTTCCGACGAACTTGATGCGCTGCTTGCCGATCCGCAACGCGTCCTGGTCGAGGTCGGTCCGGGCGGCACTTTGACCGCGTCGGCGATGCGACACCCGCGGTGGTCAACCGGTCACCGCGTCGTTCGGCTGATGCGCCACCACGCCCAGAACCGAGGCGATCGCGACACCTTCCTGGTGGCGCTTGGCCAACTCTGGTCAGCGGGGATCGACGTCGATTGGACGCCCCTGCGGAGTGGTCACCGGCCACAGCTGGTATCGCTTCCCGGCTATCCCTTTGAGCGCCAACGGCATTGGGTGGATCACAAGCCTACCGTCGGGTGGGCATCCGACGCCGCCCCGAGCAACGGGATGGCGCCCCCGCCGTCTGGGGCCGCTGAGCAAGCCCATGCGGCTACCAACGGCAGTTCGCCGATGGAAACGACGTTGCAGCGCATCTGGGCGCAGTGTCTCGGTGTCGGCTCGGTCGACCGGAACGCCAATTTCTTCGAACTCGGCGGTGACTCGCTGATCGCGATCAGCGTCGCGATGACCGCTTCCCACGAAGGACTGGATCTCACCCCCCAGGACCTCTACGACAACCAAACCGTGGCCGCGCTCGCCACCGCCCTGGTTGCCCGATACGCGGCCGGCGGGCTGGCGCGCCAGTCGCCGAGTGACGTCGTGCATCCCCCTGTTCCGCCGAACATCGAATATTTCCTCGAAAGCGGAGTCCGCGAACGCGGCCACTGGCGTATTCCCCTGCTCCTGCAACTTCGGCCCGATGTGCAAGTAGAGGACATCCGTTCGGTGCTCACCGCCGTGACCAATCACCACGACGCGCTGCGTCTGCGGATCGTTCAGCGCGCGGGAACGTGGGAGCAGCACGTCGGCGAACCGCTGGAATACGCCGAACTGGCCACCCGGTCGCTTCCCGACGGTGTCTCACCCGGAAGTCCGCAGGAGCGCGCGGCGGTGTTCGACATGCTGAAAGATCAGACCCGCGAACAGGACCTGGCGAGCCCACCTCTGACCGCCACCTATGTCCGTGGCCTGCCGGGCGCGCCGTGCTACCTGGCGATCAGCGTGCACGCGATCGTGGCCGACAACGCGTCGCGCGACATTCTGCTCACCGACATCTTCACCGCGTTCGGGCAACGGCTGGCCGGCGAAGACATTGCACTGCAACCGGTCACCACGTCGTGGCGCGAGTGGTCCCAGCACTGCGCCGCGCTTGCCACGCATTCCGCGGTGGTGGAAAGCCGCGATTTCTGGCTGGACACCGTGACTGCAGCGGCCCGGCGCGTGGTCGGTTCGGAAGTGTCGGAACCGCCGGCGGCCGCCGACCTTGTGAGACTGTCCTCGTCGTTGACTGTTTCGGAAACAAGCGAGATCGACGACGCGCGACGCCGGCTTCGGTTGCCGATCGAGGAAATCCTGCTGGCCGCGCTGGGCCGAACGATCGCGGCCACCGTCGGTGACGGTGCCGTCGTCGTTGACCTCGGCGGACCGGGCCGCTCGGTTCTCAAACCCGATGTCGACCTGCGCCGGACGGTTGGCTGGTTCACCACCGTCTATCCTGTCGCTCTCAGATGCGCTAAGGGCGAAGACATGAGTGCCCGGCAGCTGTTGGACGGCGTGCACGACACGCTGAACGCCGTCCCGCACTACGGAATCGGGTACGGGCTGCTGCGGTACCTGTACGGGCCCACTGCGCGGCTGCTCGGTGCTGCGCCCCGCGCCGACATCTTCTTCTCCTATGTGGGCACGATTCCGGACCTGCCATCCTTGTCATCCGACGACGCGCCGGTCCAATTCGACGCCGACACCGCCATGTCGGTGCGCGAGGCGATCCCGGGCTTGGGGCACGCTGTGGAGCTTCGGGTGTACCGCTCAGCTGGCGTGCTACACCTGGATTGGTGGTATGACGCGCGCCGGATCGAGCCGGCCGCGGCGGAGTCGCTTGCCGACGGGTTCTCCAGCGCATTGATGGATCTGATCCAGGAGGCGATCGCCGAAGATGAACTGGATTCGACCAACGACGAACTGACCCTGGTGGACCTATCGTCTATCGAGGCATAGGAGAGGCGAATGCGCAACACCGATAATGCGGTAGTCGTCGACGGAACTCGGAAAGCCTTCGGTTTTATCGTTGCGCTCGCCAGGTTCGCAAACCACCAGGGAGTCTGAAAGTGTTTCCAGCGTCGGTCATTCGGAAGCTGGCGAATAGCGAGGAAATGCTCGCCGAGACACACAATTTTGTGGGACTTGGCGCACACGTGAAGGGTCCAGTCGATATCGACGCCCTCTCGGCTGCCTACGATGCGCTGCTCGAAGCACGCCCAGTCCTTACCGCTCGCCTCGAGCGGGGGGCCGACGGGCGGCATCAGATCGTCGCCGATGACCTTCTTCCCGCGGGAATCGAGGTGGTAGAACTCGATGATCCGGCGGCCGAAAGCCCCCCTCTCCACTTCGACCAGAGCGAGTCGCTGGTCCACCTCCGAGTGACCATCCGCGACGGACAGGCGCAGCCGACCCTCTACGTTCATCACGGCCTCGCCGACGGTCATCACATGTACAGCCTCATCGAGGAACTGCTTTCCTATTACACCGACCTGGTCTGCACCGGAAGTATCCGTCCGGTCACCGTCCAGCCCGCGCCGGAACCGATAGAGGCTGTGCTCGCCGAACGGGGCATACACAAACAGAAGCGCTCGGGTATCGAGCGGTTCATGCCAGCGATGTTCGCCTACGATCTGCCGCCATCCCGGCGAGCTGCAACCGGCGTCAAACCTGCTTCACCCGTGCGTGTTCCGATGGTGTCATGCCGGCTGAGCGAGCGCCACACAGACAACATCGTTGCGCTCTGTCGTGCACATGGGCTCGGCTTGACCGCGGTGCTCTCAGCCGTTGTCCTGATGGCGGAGTGGCAACTTCGCGGCACGCCGAACATCCCGGTTCCCCTGATCTACACCGTCGATCTGCGGTACTTTCTCTCACCGCCGGTGTCCGCGACCGGGTGCACCAACCCGGTGGGATTGGCGACCTATCTCGCCGAGATCGACCGCAAGACCCGTGTGGTCGACCTTGCCCGCGACATCGCCGAGACTTTTCGGTCAGACCTCTCCGACGGTGTGATCCAGCAGTCTCGGCTTCACTTCAGCCCGCAGTACGTCGGGAACGCACCGGGCTTGCCCGATGTCGTCTTGCTTTCCGACAACGGTCTTGTCCCTCCCGTGCGTACGCCTCCCGGTCTGGAAGTGATCAGCACCCACGGCGAGTTGTACTTCGCCGTCAGCGCCGGAATCGAGATCTACTTCACCCAGATATTCGCCGGAGAGTTGAACGTCGAGTACCACTCGCACGGGCCGGCGCCGGAAAGGTCGGTTGAGACAATACATTCGCTGCTGTGCGCCATTGCTGAGCAGCACGCCGCAAGCGGTGTCAGTTAACGGGCCCGAAGGCGTAGCGGTGGTATTGCAGTGTTCGGCGCAGCGGCGGGACCGTACGAACCAGGCGCCCCGCCAACCGGAAAGCAGCCGATGTCCGGCTGAAAGTCGTCGCATCGAAGAACGTCACGGCGGTCAGCAACCGAACCCCGGAAACTCGACCGAGGATGTCCGCCGGACTGTTGACGGCCCAATAGAGCGTCGAACCGGACTGCCGCTGCAACCTGTGCGTCTTCTGCGAACGGATTGTGAGCCAGTTGTAGAAGTCGATCTGCAGTTCGCCCGACCGGAACCGGTCGACGACGTGTTGCAGCAGCGCGACGCCTTCGCGCTCCGTCAGATACATGCTGATGCCCTCGGCCAACAGCAATACCGGGCGGTCGGCGGGAATCTGGTCGAGCCAGGACGGATCGGTCGCCGAAGTGGCGACCAGGTGGTATCTCGGACGGGTCGGAAAGAGCTTCTCGCGCAATGCGATTACGTCCGGGTAGTCGACGTCGTACCATTCCACACCCGGGCCGGGATCAAGCCGGAACACCCGGCTGTCCAGACCGCACCCCAGATGGACTACGGTGGCACGCTGGTGAACGGCCAGGAATTGGGACGCCCAGATGTCGTACTGGGCGGTGCGTACCGTCACCAGCGGCGTCCACCTGTCGGCAATCCCGAGTTCGCGCCAGTCGTAATCGATTCGGCCGACCGCTTCCTTGGCGAATCCATCGCCCAATATGGGCTGGTCGAAGTCGGCGTCCAGCGCCTTGCAGTACAGGGTCGTCAGCATGGTCTGCGCGGGGCCGCTGAGGTCGACGGAAACTTTGTCGGTCACGTCTTGGAGGGTAATGCGCTCGGCGGTGCGCCATGGATGCAGCACACGTTCGATAGGGAGGCGCGATGACAGACATGACCAGCGAAGGGCGCGGCGAAAGGGCGCCGCGGGTCTTGCTGCTGTACTACACGTACACGGGGCAGTCGCTCAGGGTGCTTGAGGCCGCGGCAGAGGTGTTCCGCGAGCGCGGGTGCGAGGTGCAGAAGGCCGAGATCGAGTTCACGGATCAGCGGTACGCCGAACGGTTCTCGCGCTTCCCGATGCGACGTGTATGGCCCGACATGCTCAGCGTGCTGCCGGCGCAGAAGCGCGGGGACACCGGGGAGATCCGAACCCCGGATACGGTGCGAAACGGCGACTACGACCTGGTCTGCATCGGCTCACCGACCTGGTGGCAGACCGTGAGCATGCCGATGCGCTCCTTCCTGAAGTCGGATGAAGCGCGAAAACTGCTTGCCGACAAGCAGTTCGCTGTGTTCGTCGTCTGTCGCCAGTATTGGAAGGAGAACCTGTTGGCGGTGCGCGAACTCGCCGAGCAGCAGGGCGGTCGCTACGTCGACGAAATCCATTTCACGTATCCCGGCGACACACTTCGTTCCATGCTGTCGTTGACCAGCTACCTGGGGTCCGGTGAGTACCGAGAACGGTATCTGGGAGTCCGCATTCCGAGCACCAACGTCCAGCCGGACCAACTGGAACAGACGCGCACCTTCGCCGCCTCCCTCGCGGATCGGGTGTTCGGAAAGCAGCGGTAGCGTGGTTGCCCATGCCCCGATCCTTCGACGTTTCCTACCGATCACCCAGCAGCGTTGAACAAATCCACTCGGCTTTCGGAGAAGAGGACTATTGGCTGGCACGAATCGCGGCCTTCGGCGGCAGCAAGACGCTGGACTCATTGATCGTCGACCCCGATGGCACGGTGACCGTGTCCGTCACCGAGGACCTGCGCCCGAGCGCGCTGCCTGCGATGCTCGCCAAGTTGTATCGCGGTGATCTGAACGTGCGTAGCACGGAGAAGTGGCGGCCGGCCGACGATCGCCGGGTGACCGGAGAGATCAGCGTCGCGGTGACCGGCGCGCCGGGGTCGGGCCGCGGCGAGGCCGTGTTGGCGCCGTCGGGAGACGCGCTCGCAGCTGACATTGAATGCAATTGTGGAGTTCAAAGTCCCGTTGGTCGGCGGCAGGATCGAAAGCTACGTCGCGCGCGAATTCGCCGAAGGGATCCGGGAAATTCAGCGCTTCACCACAGGATGGATCAGCGAACATGTCTGACACACCGAACTCCGCCTCTCCCAACGGGATTGTGCCAACCACAGCTGAGGCGCTGGCCCGTCTCGACATGCCGCTGCTCGACGCGATGATGACTCAGCGAGCGTTGCGACGAGTTCTTCCTGACCCCGTCGATGACGCGGTGGTGTTGAAGTGCATCGAGCTGGCGTTGCGCGCGCCGACCGGTAACAACGGGCAGAACTGGGAATTCATCGTCGTCAAAGACAGCCGCGTCAAGGAGAAGCTCGCCAGGCGTTATCGCCAGGCCTGGAAGCTCCAATACGGCGTGGTGGTCCGGCGCATCCTTGCCCGCGATGAGTCGATGGCAAAGACCGTGCGTGCGATTCAGTGGCAGGTCGACCACTTCACGGAGATCCCGGTCCTGGTGGTGGCCTGTCTGCGCCTCGGCGCCCGCGAGGGACGCTTGCCGTTCGTGCGGATGCCCCACGCGGTCGAGTCGGCATACTACGGATCGATCTACCCGAGTGTGCAGAACCTGCTCCTGGCTGCGCGCGCGATGGGGCTGGGTGCATGCCTGATCACCTTGCCGCTGTGGAGTCTGCCTTCGGCGCGCAAGATTCTCGATCTGCCGCACTCCGTGACCCCGTGCTGCATCGTGCCACTCGGCTGGCCGCGTGGCAGCTACGGGCCGACGACCCGCACACCGGTCGAGCAGGTGACGCACCGCGACGCCTACGGCAACCTCGCCTGGCTCGACACTCTTGAGCGGCGCTGAGTTGGCCAAATGTGGTGTGCCGCCGGACGATCGGTGTGGTCGACGTCGAGTCGTGCCCGACGGTCGCCGATGACTTCGCCGCCTCGCCAAGCCTGCGGGCGACCCTGGTGCTTTGTTGTTCTGCAGCGCCGCGATATTCAGCCTACCGGCTGAGGCTCTTCATCACGACACGATCCCACATCCGGTCCGTCAGAAGCAGTCGAGCCAGCACGGAGGCCTTTCCAGACGCCCCAACGACATAGCGGGGTCTGGGGTTTTTGGCTTCGACTGCCCGGACAACCGCGCGGGCGACCGTGTCGGCGCCGACCGTCATGACGCGCGACTCGGCCAGTGTGCGCGTGAGTTCGGCGTAGCGGCGCTTGAACTCGCCGTAGGGATCGTCATCGGCATCCGATTGCCTTGCCGTGAGTTGGGCTTCGACGAACCTCGTATTACGTACCCCGGTGGGCTCTATCAATACGACGCGTACACCGAACTGCCTTACTTCGGCTCGAAGAGCGTGTGAGAGGGCTTCCACGCTGTATTTGCTGATGTGGTAAGCGCCTACGCCGGGAGTGGTCCACCGTCCGGCGGTGCTGCCGATGTTGACGATTGTGCCGGCTCCACGAGCGCGCATGGCGGGTAACACGGCCTGCGACAGGTGAAGCATCGCAACAACATTGGTCTCGAAGATGCTTCGTAGGTCGCTCAACGTCACCTGCTCAAGAGGGCTGGAAAACCCGAATCCGGCGTTGTTGACGAGCACGTCCACGCCCCCGTAGTCGGTGTGGACCTCCTCGACAAATTGGGCCACGGCGCGCTCATCGGTGACATCGAGGGCGCGGGCGTGCAGGCCCCGCGACTGCAGGGTATCGAGAGCGTGTCGATTGCGGCCGGCTGCGAACACTACATAACCCCGTGCCTGCAGCCGGTAGGCGGTGGCCTCACCGATGCCACTCGTCGCCCCGGTGACCAGAGCTACCGGCTCGGCTTTCATCGGATCAGGGCTCCTGAGAACGGGTAAGAGTACTTCCGGAGGCGCGTGCGCACGCAACCTTAGCGGGTCAGCCGGACCGCGGCCCTCGCAACAGCCGGGAACTAAACCTGGGTGCCTCACACGCGTGATAGGTTGCGATTGCGCCAGAGAAGAACCTTCATCTAACAGGGGGCTTGTAAGGTGCCCAGGGCACACGAGAACCGGGTCCCGACGCGTCCGTCCGGGCATCCGGCGCGTCGGCGTCCGCGGACGCCCCAGCCATGTGCGACATGCTTGAAGTGATCGACAAGGGGTGTGTCAGTGATGCCCACCCCGCCCCGCTGCTTTTCGTCCACGGTGCCTGGCATGCGGCATGGTGTTGGGATGAGTACTTCCTGAGCTTCTTCGCCGACAAGGGTTATCGCGCTCTGGCGGTCAGCCTTCGCGGCCATGGCGGCAGCCCAACTCACAGGTCTCTGCGCGGTTGTTCGCTCGCCGACTATGTCGAGGACATCAGCTCGGTCGCCGACAGCCTGCCCAGCAGACCCGTGGTAATCGGTCACTCCATGGGCGGTTTCATCGTCCAGAAGTACCTGGAGTCCCACGACGCTCCCGCCGGCGTGTTGATGGCGTCCATGCCTCCGCAGGGAAATCTCGGGTCCGGCCTGCGCTGGATACGACGGCACCCGTGGCATTTCACGAAAATGTCAATCACCGGTAAGGCGTTGCCATACATCAGTACTCGGCAGCTCGCGCGCGAGAGATTCTTCTCCGCACAGATGCCGGACTCCCAAGTCGCGGATTACGCGATGCGGCTCCAAGAAGAGAGCACACGAGTCGGCATCGATTGCCTTGTGCTCAGCCTGCCGAGGCCAAAACGTGTGACGACGCCGTTGCTGGTCTTAGGGGCCCACGATGATGGCGCGCACACCCGGAAAGAAGTACGCGCAACGGCGCGGGCATACCGCACCGAAGCGGAATTCTTCCCGAACATGGGTCACAATATGATGCTGGAGCCGGGATGGGTTGCCGTCGCCGAACGAATCCACACCTGGCTCGGTACTCACGGGCTTTAGGGCTTGCTGCGCGACCTAATCCGACGAGGCCGGCGAGCCTGCCAGCGGTCGGTGAGTCCACGGGATGACATGGGGTTAGTCGTGTTCCAGCCGCTACTCGGAGTACGACGGCACGATCAACGAGGAGCTTCGTGATCCTCCCGGGGCTGTCCGGTGGCTTCCGCGGTGTTAGCACGTCACGACTTCGTCACGACACCACTATGACTTCGAGCGCGATGTCTGCGTGTTGGTGTACATCCGTATGCCATGGCGGGTGGCACTCGCTGGGGCCGGTCTCATCACCGTCACGCCGATCGTGTCGGAATCCGATGCTGGGATCGCCAGCCCGGCTGTGCGTCTGGCCAGCACCGTGCGAAGCCCACCCATGCCGGCGCGGTCGGCGTTGAACACACCGACGAAGGCGAACATCCCGGCCCGTCCCGAAACACCGCACTGGCGAGCAGGTAGAACACCAGGTTGCGGTCACGACGCCATTCCGAGGGGATGTCGGTCCACAGCCTGCGGTAGCCACCTGTACGATCGCGGCGTGCCGCTACCCGCCGCCAGCCCCGACGCTCGTGCCGTGGTCACCGGAGCCTCCCAAGGCATCGGCGAAGCACTGGCCACCGAATTGGCCGCACGCGGCCACCACCTGATCATCACCGCTCGTCGCGAAGACGTCCTCAACGACCTGGCCGCAGGGCTGGCCGAGAAGTACCACGTCGCCATCGACGTTAGGCCGGCCGATCTCGCCGACCCGACCCAGCGGGCGAAGCTGGTCGACGAATTGGCGACCCGGAATATCTCGATTCTGTGTGCCAACGCCGGCACCGCGACGCTCGGTCCGGTTGCCGCGCTCGATCCGGCCGTCGAAAGGTCTCTGGTACAGCTCAATGTCGTCGGCGTGCATGATCTGACGTTAGCCGTGCTGCCGGGAATGATGGAGCGCGGCGCGGGCGGCATCCTGATGTCCGGTTCGGCCGCGGGGAATTCACCGATCCCCAACAACGCCACCTACGCATCCACTAAAGCGTTCGTCAACAGCTTCAGTGAATCGTTGCGCGGGGAACTGCGTGGCTCGGGCGTGCATGTCACGCTGCTGGCGCCCGGTCCAGTGAGCACCGGAGTGCTGGATTCGGTCGATGAGTCGGTGGTCGGCAAGCTGGTACCGGATTTTGTGTGGATCTCCGCGGAGTACGCCGCAAAGGTGTCGTTGGATGCGTTGGGGCGCAACAAAATGCGAGTCGTTCCTGGCATCCCCGCAAAGGCGATGTCGGTGGCCAACCAATACCTGCCGCGCAGCATCGTCGCGCCGATCATGGGCAGGGTCTACGAGAAGCTGGGCGGCGGGTAAAGGCTATCGCCCGCGGCGGTGCTCATTATGCCGCGGGTGACTTCGAGGCCGAACGCGGTACCGGCCGAACGCATGGCCAATAATCGGCAATGACGTCCTTCCGCACCGGAAGCAGATTGTCTGGCTCGACGTCGCCGAAATACCCGAGACCCTGTCTCCCCACCGATGTGTGGATGTGTGCCTGGGTCGTATCCCCGTACCGGTTACGCTCGACACAGCCAACTGACGGGAGTGCACGCGTGCAAGGGTTCGCCGGGAAAGTCGCCGTCGTCACCGGCGCCGGTTCGGGTATCGGCCAGGCGCTGGCCGTCGAACTGGCCCGCTCCGGGGCACGCGTGGCCATCAGCGATGTCGACACCGACGGGTTGGCGCAGACCGAGGAACGGCTCAAGGCCATCGGCGCCCCGATCAAGGCCGACCGGCTCGACGTCACCGAGCGGAAAGCGTTCATCGCCTACGCCGAGCAGGTCAACGACCATTTCGGCAAAGTCAACCAGATCTACAACAACGCCGGCATCGCGTTCATCGGGGACATCGAAATAATCCAGTTCAAAGAGATCGAACGGGTGATGGACATCGACTTCTGGGGCGTGGTGAACGGCACCAAGGCGTTCTTGCCGCACCTGATCGCCTCCGGCGACGGGCACGTGATCAACGTCTCCAGCGCATTCGGGCTGTTCTCGGTGCCCAGTCAGGCCGCCTACAACTCGGCGAAATTCGCCGTTCGCGGCTTCACCGAGGCGCTGCACCAAGAGATGGCGTTGGCGGGGCACCCGGTGAAGGTGACCACGGTGTACCCCGGCGGTGTCAAAACCTCGTTCATCCGCAACATGACCGCCGCCGAGGGACTCGGTGCGGTCGACTTGGTGAAAACCTACGACAAAAGGTTGTGGAGCACCTCGCCGCGCAAAGCCGCACAAGTCATCCTTAACGGGGTCCGCAAGAACCGCGCCCGGGTCCTGGTCGGACCGGACACCAAGGTGCTCGATCTGCTTGTGCGCGTCACCGGGTCCAGCTATCAGTGGTTCGTCCCAGCGGTGCTGGGCCGGTTCATCCCGTCCCCGCGCTGACCCGAGACCTTCGTGCCGAGCGTGAAATCTCGGCGAAATACTCATCCTCAGTGCCCGAAAGCTACCGCCCTAACGGGTGTTCGGCCAGCCACGCGGCGGCCACCGCTTGCGGGTCGGCGCCGTCGACGACCTGACGGCGCATCTCGACCAGCGCGGCGTCAGCCAACACGCTGGCCACCTTATTGATCGCCAGCAGCTGCCACTCGGTCAGCTCGCTGCGGCGATACAGCGGCACCACATTCTCGGGCCTGCACCAGGACGTTTCTGATCGGCGCCTATAGCGAGGATGAGGCACCCAACGCCAAGTACGTGTGGACAAGCGGACGGTGCTGAGACTGGATGCGCGGTTGGCGCCGGTGAAGGTCGCGGTGTTTGCCGTTGTCGCGGCACGCCGATTTGAGTCCCAAGGCGCGTGACCTCGCCGCCACCGCCACGACGAGATCGACACCCAGTTCTGCGTGACGCTGGACTTCGACTCGCTGGCCAATCACGCGGTCACGAATGCGGCAGCGCGACGCATGAGCCAGGAGCGGGTCGGTTTCGACGCGGTGGCCGACTATTTGGCGGTGCGGTTGCGCGAAGTGTGGTTCGGTGTCATCGAACGCCGAGCTATTCACCGCGCAGCTACCACAGCGGGTGGGAACTGACTACCACGCTCGACCGTTCATCGGCGGCTGGAAAGACCGCGCCCGGCCGCTTATCTGGACCTCAGTCCTTTTTTAAGCAGTAGGTGCGGTAGTCGATTTCGCCGCGCTCCAGGTCGCGGTAGAACCAGGAGCCGTCCACCACGGCGAACTCGCGGGCGAACCGGCGCCCGAAGGCCGGCATATAACGATTGATCAGTTCCGTTGACCGTGCCGAATTCTTCTGCAGGCCACGCAGAACCTGTTCGTTGATCACCTTCTCGGAGACCTGCCGCATGCCGGATTCCGCCAGTGCTGCCTCCCAGGCGGGGAAGCCGTCACGGTTGCGGAAATCGGCGTACAGGAAATGGCCGCCGGGGCGAAGCACGCGAGCCACCTCGCCCAGAAAGCGCTCAAAGTGCGGGTAGATGTGCGAGGCCTCGACGTTGACCACCGCATCGAAGGATTCGTCGGGGAAGGGCAGGTTCTCGGCGTCGCCGTGCACGAACTCGAGGCCGGGCAGCTTGTGCCGCTTCCGGCAGAATTCGATGCCGGCTGCGTTGAAGTCTAGCCCGGTGTAGGAGGCGGGATGCAGGGTTCGGGTGAGGTATGAGGCCCCGCCGCCATGGCCACAACTGACCTCGAGCACCTCTTTGCCGCCGAGATCGACCTGGGTCGCCGTCTGGTGGTAGAGCTGGATGCTGAACCGGTTGGGCTCGTCGGGCTCGTCGAGCGCCAGGTCCATAGGCGGGTCATCCTCGTAGCCCCAGTTCAGGAAGACGACATCCTCCTGCTGCCCGAGCCGACGGGTCATGATGGGATACCAATGCCTGAAGACCTTCTTGTAGAGCGGGGTGGACCCGATGCGGTAGACCAGGCCGACGCCGACTCTGTCGAGGGTTTCAGATCGGATGGGGCTGCGAACCATCCTGGGAGTATGGCACAGCAACCCTAGGCATGCGTCGGGGCGTCTCGGTTCTGGATGACACGTTGAAACCGCCGAGAGGCGACACAGCGGCTGCGGGATCGTTCCCGACGGGCGGCACGTACGTGCAGTGCGGCTCACCGCGATATCGCGACGGGCGACCGTCAACATCCGGATTTCAGCGACCATGTTGCGCAGCGTCTGGTGGGAGTAGGGCGCGTCGAAAAACAATTCCTTGCGCACCGACCGCGGGATCTCGAACTCTATGAAGAAACCTGCGCTTCGGCACGAGAATCGCCTGGACCAGCACCCGCATAACGATTGGCATATACAACGACAGGCAGAACCGGCTGCGCCGCAGCATGCGCGGGACATGTCCTGTGCAGGTATTCGTGCTCGAACGCGATGTGGCGGGCCTCCTCGGGGACGTGGATCGCCATCACGCTCGGCGGGATGCAGTATCCGAACCTTCCTCTCTGCGGTTTACATCCACGCGCGTAAGGCACAGACCGTTCCGCAGCCGACGGAACAACGGCGAAAGGTTATAGCGCAAAGGGGCTTATCGAGCGCTCTCACGACCATCTGGGTGCCCGGCCGCACACGATCGCTGCTCGGCTGTGCCCTGCGGCCGGCGCTGCCCCGAACAGCCCGATGACCACGCTTAAACAGCTGGCAGCCGTTCCATGACGGTGAAGCCAGGAGGTACGGTCTAGTGCTTATGAGCGAGCAGCAGTTCGACGTCATCATCGTGGGGGCGGGTTTCGGCGGAATGGGTGCGGCGATCCAGCTCAAGCGCCTGGGCTACGAAAACATCGTGATCGTCGACCGCGAGGACGACCTCGGTGGAACGTGGCACGTCAACCACTATCCGGGTCTTTCCGTCGATCAACCGTCACCCACGTTTTCCTACTGGTTCGAGCCGAACCCGAACTGGTCCCGGCTGTATGCGCCCGGCGCCGAACTGAAGCAATACGCCGAGCATGTGGCCGACAAGTACAACGTGCGCCGCTACATGCGGTTCAACACCACCGTCGAAGGCGCGCAGTGGGACGACGATGCCCAAGTCTGGCGGGTTGCGCTTGCCGGTGGTGAGACGCTGAGCGCGCAGTTCCTGATCGCCGCGACCGGCTTCCTGTGCCAGGCACGCACCCCGGACATTCCCGGGATTGACACGTTTGCCGGGCGCATCATCCACACCGCCGCCTGGGATGACAGCTATTCGCTTACCGGCCGCCGCGCGGCAGTCATCGGAACCGGTTCCACCGGTGTGCAGGTCATTCCCGAGCTGGCCAAGGAAGTCTCCGAACTGACCGTCTATCAGCGCACGCCGATTTGGGTGCTGCCCAAGTTGGACGTCGTGTTCCCGGCCGCGGTGCAACGGCTTTTCGCCAGGCTGCCACTAACCCAGCGCATCCTGCGGTGGTTCACCGACACCAGCCTGGAATTCATGATGGTCATCACGATGTGGAAATACCGGCACTTCAAGCTGGTCAACAAGGCCATATCCGGTGTGTCAAAGCTTTATCGGTTGTTGTTGGTGCGCGACAAGGAGCTGTCGCGCAACCTGAACCCGGATTTCGACTTCGGCTGCAAGCGGCCGACCATATCCAATTCCTATTACCCGGCGTTCACCAAACCGCATGTGCATCTGGAAACCAGTGGGATCGATCGGATCGAGCCCGACGCCATCGTCTCGTGCGACGGCACCAAACGGCTCATCGACACCCTGGTCCTCGCGACCGGGTTCGACGTGTGGGACGCGAACTTGCCGGCGTTTGAGGTGATCGGCCGGGAGGGTCGTGACCTCGGAAAGTGGTGGCGCGAAACCAGTTTCCAAGCCTATGAAGGTATCTCGGTGCCCTACTTCCCGAACTTCTTGACCATGGCCAGCCCATACGCGTGGGTGGGGCTGTCGTGGTTTAACACCGTGGAATACCAGATGCGGCACATGAATCGGCTGCTCGGTGAACTCCAGCGGCGCGGTGCCCGCACCTTTGAGGTCACCGAACAGGCCAACGCCCGTTTCCTGGATCGGATGACCACGCTGCTCGAAGATTCGGCGTTTCAGCTCGGCAGCTGCGCAACCTCGCGGTCGTATTGGTTCAGGAACAATACCGGCAAGGGGGAAGCACCGCTTTTCCGGCCGACGTCGGTGCGCAGCGCCGTCAAGGAACAACAGCGGTTCCCGCTGACGGACTACGCGATAGCCTGACGCCGAAGTCACGGGCATGGTTTACTCCTCAGTGCTGGTCGCACGCTCATCGAGACGCTGTCCGCGTGGGTGAACTACCGTGCAGTAATTGGAACGGGTGCACGGGATGGCAATTGTCAGAGTTCTGAGGCGGGTGTGGATACCGCTCGTTATTGTGCTGGTGATCGGTTGTGGGGGGTACGTCGTGTCGGGGCTCCGCGGTGCCTTCGGTTCCGAGCGGCGCCCGTCGTATGCCGAGGTTTCCGCTAAGGACACCGAGCCGTTCAACCCGAAGCACCTGGTGTACGAGGTCTTCGGTCCGGCGGGCACCGTGGCAGACATCAGCTATTTCGATATTAACTCTGAGCCGCAGCACGTCGACGGAGCGTCCTTGCCGTGGTCGTTGACGATGACGTCAGACTCGCCCGCGGTCATGGGTAGCATTGTGGCGCAGGGCGATAGCAACAGTATTGGTTGCCGCATCGTGGTCGACGGTGAGGTTAAAGCCGAGAGAATTTCGAACGAAGTGAACGCGTTCACGCATTGCCTGTTAGAGGGCGCGTGAGCACCCAACACACAAGCCATGACCGATCGCTCCTTGCGCGAGCGGTCCGTAGATTTGCGGTGCCGGTCATTCTTGGGTGGTTGGCGATTACTCTCATGGTGAGTATCGGCGTTCCACCGCTCGAGCAGGTCGCGAAAGAACGTGCCGTATCGACGAGCGCCAAAGACGCGCCGTCCGTACAGGCGATGACCCGCATCGGTGAAGTATTCAAGGAGTCAAATACCGACAGTGCTGCGGTGATCGTCTTGGAGGGCGAGCAACCCCTCGGTGACGCCGCCCACCAGTATTACGACAACTTGATTCGTCAGTTGAACGCCGACTCGACGCACGTGCAGCACGTCCAGAATTTCTGGGGGGACCCGCTGACCGCGCCGGGGGTGCAAAGCGCGGACGGCAAGGCCGCGTATGTTCAATTGAATCTCGCCGGGAACCAGGGCGAGGCCTTGGCGTACGAATCCGTGGAGGCTGTTCGGAATATCGTGCAGCGAACACCCGCGCCGGATGGGGTGAAGGCCTATGTCACCGGCCCGACGGCGCTCTCAGCGGATATAAACGACACCGGTGACCGCACCGTCATTAAAATCACGGTGGCCACCACCGTGGTGATCTTCATCATGTTGCTCCTGGTGTACCGGTCGGTCACGACCGTGATGCTCTTGTTGGCCACGGTGGGGATTGGATTGGCGGCGGCCCGGGGAGTAGTCGCATCCCTGGTCCACTTTGGGATTATTAGCCTTTCGACATTTGCTATCAGTATTCTCGTAGCCCTCGTTATCGCCGCGGGAACAGACTATGGGATATTTCTCATCGGGCGCTATCACGAAGCGCGCCAGGCCGGCGAAGATCGGGAGACGGCCTACTACACCGCTTACCGCGGGGTGGCTCACGTGATCTTGGCCTCCGGTTTGACTATTGCCGGGGCGACGTATTGCCTCAGTTTCACCCGGTTGCCGATTTTCCAGACCATGGGTGCCCCGTGCGCGGTGAGCATGCTCGTCGCGGTTGCGGTCGCACTCACGCTGGTTCCCGCCGTTCTTACCGTAGCCGGCCGGTTCGGTCTCCTCGAACCCAAGCGCACGATGTCGGTTCGTGGCTGGCGACGGGTGGGAACGGCAATCGTGCGCTGGCCCGCACCCATCTTTGTGGCCTCGTGCGCGATCGCTCTGGTAGGCCTGCTAGCACTGCCCGGATACCAGGTCAGCTACGAAGACCGCCCGTACATGCCTCAGGACACCCCCGCCAATATCGGATGGGCGGCCGCTGACCGCCACTTCTCCGACGCGCGGATGAGGCCCGAAGTCCTGATGATCGAGTCCGATCACGATATGCGTAATTCGGCGGACTTTCTGGTGTTGAACAAACTGGCCAAGGCCATCTTCGGCGTTGAAGGGGTTGCCCTGGTGCAAGGCGTAACTCGACCCGAGGGCACGCCTCTCGCGCACACCTCTATACCATTCTTGCTGAGCGTCCAAAGCGCCGGACAGCTACAAAATATGGCGTTCGTGAAAGACCGGATGGAGGACATGCGTAAGCAGGCCGACGAGCTTGCAGGAACCATCGCGACGTTGGAGCGCACGTATGCACTCACCCAACAACTTGCTGACACCACTCATCATGCGGTCGGCGTCACGAAGGAAATGGTAGATATCACCAAGGAAACGCGAGACAGTCTCGCCGATTTCGACGACTTCTTTAGGCCCCTCCGCAATTATTTCTATTGGGAACCGCACTGCTATGACATCCCCATCTGCTGGGCGCTGAGGTCTGCATATGACGCATCAGATGGGGTGGACAAGATCAGCGACAAGCTGCGACGAACTCACGCCAGATCTGGACAATATCGACACGGTCATACCGCAGCTGCTCGCGCTGTTGCCCCCGCAGATCGCTACCCTGACAAGCGCGCGGACCATGCTGCTGACCACGCACAGCACCATGTCCGGGATCATTGAGCAGATGGAGGAACTCGGCGGCGGCGCGGCTGCCATGGGGCAGGATTTCGATGCCGCCCAAAACGACGATTCCTTTTACCTGCCTCAAGGGGTTTTCGACAACCCGGACTTCCAGCGCGTCATGAAGCTGTTCCTGTCACCGGACGGGAAGGCGGCGCGCTTCATCATTACACATAGGGAGAATCCGGCCTCGGAAGAGGGCATCGCGCGGATCGACCCGATAAAAACGGCTGCCGAGGAGTCTCTCAAGGGCACGCCGCTGGCGAACGCCAAGATCTCCGTGGCTGGCACCGCGGCGGTCTTGAAAGACCTGCAAGAAGGTTCGAAATACGACTTGTTGATCGCAGGGACCGCATCGCTTTGCATCATCTTCATCATCATGTTGATCATCACTCGAAGCTTTATTGCTGCGCTGGTGATCGTGGGGACAGTAGTGGCCTCCTTGGGGGCCTCGTTTGGGCTGTCCGTGTTGGTCTGGCAGTATATTCTCGGCATCAACCTGCACTGGATGGTGCTGCTGATGTCGGTCATTATTCTTTTGGCTGTGGCATCTGACTACAATTTGCTCCTAGTCGCACGGTTCAAGGAGGAAATAGGCGCAGGGCTGAAGACGGGCATCATCCGTGCTATGGGCGGCACCGGCAAAGTTGTAACCACCGCGGGTTTGGTGTTCGCGTTCACGATGGCGTCCATGGTGGTGAGCGACCTGCGGGTGGTCGGTCAGGTGGGCACCACGATTGGTCTCGGTCTGCTGTTCGACACGCTGGTGGTGCGGTCGTTCATGATGCCGTCCGCTGCCGCGCTGCTGGGACGCTGGTTTTGGTGGCCGATGAAGGTTCGCACCCGTCCGCTCCGCGCCAGACATCGGTCCGCCTCAGGCGAGCGTGCGGCTGGGGATGCGGTAACCACCGAATTCCCGGCACCGTCCCATGAATGATCCGGGGCTTGGGCGGCCAGTCGATAGGTAGTTTGCTGCTCTGAGGCCCGCCAGCAGGGGATCGGCTGCAGTGAGAGTTTGTTGACCCGACCGTCCTAGTGCAGTAGTGGCCTGCGGCCCTGACGAACCCCTCGAGGCTTCAACTGGTTTGGTGTCAAAAGTGGCCGGCCCGCTAGCGCGGCGAACACGGTCGTCTGGGGTTCGATCGATCCGATGACCGGCTTGCCACGCGATAGCGATAGCTCGAGCCCATTGCCGGCACTTCTGGAAATGGAGTGCAGGTAAGGGGTCCCGCCGCGGTCGGCGGTCACTGCCCGCGGTGGGCGTCCGGCGAGGCGGGTGATCCATGCGATCACGGGTGCCAATTGCGGTGCGTCGGGGGATTCCGACCTCGACGGTGTGATCGAGGATGGCTTCGTCGGCGTTGTCGATGACCTGAGCTTTTTTGGCCGCGGATCGGCGCGTCGGCATAATGCAGGCTGACCAGCGGGGTGGCCGACTCGGGCATCACCCGGCCGGCTGCCGGCTGGTGCCACTTGGCTGGACAGGGGAATAGCCAATAGCGATGAGGCCGCGGATCACATTGGCAGGGGCGCGAAGCCGACCCCTGGGCATCGCCGCCGAACGCCGAGCCGGACAGGTCCACCCACCGATCTCGCGATGTGCCAGGCCAGCGGCAATCCCGCTGAAGTACTTGCAAATGATAATTTGCTCAGTTGTTAATTAATGGGCTTTGGCCAGCTAGAAGCAATATCTTGAGGGTTCGCGGCTCGGTCCCATGTTCTGATCCGTCAAATCGACTTCGATTTTGCCCGTAGTCGCGTTTTCTTCGGTAGGTTCAGGGCCGGGTTGGGCCACATCGACTTGGAAAGGGGGGCGCTATGGGTGCTGCGCGCCAGCGAGGACGTCACCGCAAAGCTCGCGTCGCGAGCCAGCAGCAGGCAGCTGTGCGTGATGGGGGACGTCACCTCGAACGTCGTGTCGGGAGGCAACCTGACCGGTTTCGACGCGGTGGCACGGCAGTCGGCTCGGTGCGTCCAGGCGTGACCGCGGCGGTGGCACTGGTGGGGGCCAGCGTGATAGCCGTCACTCCGGTTGCGCCGCCACCGCCACCCGAGATCCACGTCGCCAGCGCGGAGGTGCGTCTGGCCGCCGAGTCGTCCATCCTCAACATCCCGATTAACTTGATCCAGGACATCATCAATATTCCCTATAACTACGTCCAGGGAATAAATACTCTAGGGCAGTCTCTTCTTTTCACCGGGACTTGGTTGCTGGCCAGCTCGACCAACGTTTGGGGTACCGATCCCGGCGACCCGGGGCATTATTACGGGTTGGCTAATCTATTCCCGTTCCCGGCGTTTTCCAACTCCCTGGCCGCGCAGATCACTGGGCTGGCGGCGGTCCTATTGCCGATCAACTCGGGCTGCAACAACGTCGACTGCCCGAACTCGTCCGCGCTCGTCGCGGGATACTTTCAGCCGGCTCGGATTTGGTCGCTGTTGACGACCGGCAAATACACCTTTGACGCTACCCCTGTGACTGGCCCGGATGGCACGACACATCCGCCCGAAGGCCTCTGGAATTTCGGGGGACCGGTCACCTGGGGAGCCCAATACGGCCACCCCGAATGGGATACGACGATCGACCCGGCCACCGGCCAGCCCGTAGTGCCGTGGGCCGGCACGACATTCACGTTCAACCCACTTGCGCCCTTCTCGGATTACTTGACACACTTGATGTCTGATCCCACCAGCCCCGAAAACGCCATCAAGTTCCCCACACTTCAGCAGATCGCCACAGCAGTCTGGAATCTCGTACAGGGGCTGTTTGTCGCCTTCTCCCCGATCTTTCCGGGAAGCCCCTGGTGCGTAGGGTTGTGCGGGCGGACGTACGGGCCGGGCTCGTTGTTGGCGCCGCCGTTTTACCATGATCCCCCGCCTGCTGCTCCGCCACCTGGGCTTGAGTTTCTGTATCCAGGACAGACGACCCCTTCGCTCAATCAGGATTCGGCACCCGTTGGCGCGAACGCACTCACCGGCGGCGCTCAGCAGAACGAGGCTGACCAGCAGAACGAGGCTGACCAGCAGAACGAGGCTGACCAGCAGAACGAGGCTGACCAGCAGAACGAGGCTGACCAGCAGAACGAGGCTGACCAGCAGAACGTTGTCGTAAACCTCTCGACAGAAGCCCAGCAGAATCTTCAGTCCATCACACGCGCCGCGACCGGGGCTCCCGCCGACGCTGCCGCGGTGCCAAACAACGCGGATCCGAAGGCCGGCCAAACACTGCCAACTGACACGACCCGTGACGGCAACATGGCAGTACCCGGCGAGGTCGGCGGGAACGGCACCAAGTCCCGTGGCGAGCTGGGTGGCGCGCTCAGGTCCGCGGCCGACCAGATCAGCTCCAGTATCTCGGAGGTCACCGGCAGGTTGACGGGCGGCAGCAAGACCGGCGAGACCACCACCGGCGACCCCAAGGCTGGCGAATCCGACACCGGCGGCACCAATAGCGCCAAAGTCAGCACCGGCGACCCCAAGGCTGGCGAATCCGACACCGGCGGCACCAATAGCGCCAAAGCCAACACCGGCGGCCGGCACCGGGCCGAATAAGGAGCTGTATCGCCTTGGGTGTGCAGCAGTCCGATGCGGTCATTGTGGGGGCGGGTCTCGGCGGCGTCGGGGCAGCGAACGGCGCCAAGGAACGACGGGTACCATCCCGTCGCTGCGCAACATGTTGAAGAGATTCATGCCGCACAACCGGCACCGGGTACGACCACGACTAACACGGGTACCGCCACGTCGAGCGACGCGCCCAGCAAAGCCGCGAGCGGCGCCGGGAGCGGCGGATAGTCCGACCTCGGCGCGGACGGCGAGGCCCGCGGCGAGAACGTGCCCGGTGCGGCGACCGGGGGCGCCTGATGCTGCGGCACGGGTCGAAACTTTCGCCGTCGACGGCGGCCCGGCCGCGGAGGAAAGAGCTTGAAAGTCAACGTCGACGGGCTCACCCCGGTCGAGAAGACCGCTCTACTCACGCTGTATGCACGTGCGCTTGACAGTCGTTGCCGACGGCCGATTTTGTTTGACAACCGTGCCGATGAGGTGACCGGAAAGCTCAACTACGACTTCGACGCCTTACGGATGCGCGCCAGTGTGCGATGCCCGGTGGCGCTGCGGGCCAAGATGCTCGATGAGCGGGTGCGTAGGTTCACTGCCGAGCACCCCGAAGCCGTTGTCGTCGACCTGGGCGCCGGCCTGAGTGACGGGGTCGTGCGCGCCTGCCCGCCCGTGACGGTGGACTGGTACAACGTTGATCTGCCTGCCGTCATCGCTCTGCGCGACGAGGTCTTGCCGCCCAGCCGGCAGGAAATATCGGTGGCCGCACGGATCGGCGACGCGCACTGGGCCGACGCGATTCCGGCTGATCGCCACACCATGCTGGTGGCCGACGGCCTGACGGCCTTCCTCAGCGAGCCGGCAATTGTCGATCTATTTCTGACGGTGACCGACCACTTCCGCACCGGTGAGCTCGCGTTCAACGATTACGGCAGCATTGGGTGGGTCAGCCGGGCGGCGCTGAAGCTTGTTCCGCAAGGCACCTCGAAGGCCTTCTCCAACGCGGGGTTCGCCGACGCGGCTGGGCGTCCGGCTGGCCGCGCACGTCCCTGCGCTGGCGCGCAAGTGGCGGATTATGCGCTACCGATTCTGAGCAGGACGTGGAAAGCGTGCACTTGGAAATTTGCTGCCGGCCTGCCGCCGGGAAAGTGTCGGCAAGTAATGCCTGGTATCGACGCGTCTATGGTGAATAGCTTAGGTGGCAATTACCAGCAGTCAGAAATTCAGAAATGTTCAGTGAAAACAATCAGACGGTTTTCATTGGGCGGAAAGCGCAGGCCGGCGGTATCGTGAAGCTCGCTCATGTCCGCCAGCACGCCGAGAAAGCTTCGTCTCGGCAGCGACAGCATCACGTCCCGGCAACCCCTCTGCAAAATTGCCGTCGACGACGATAGGGTTACTGGCCATTGGGCGGATTGAGGTAAGCCCTAGGGGAGGAGAGTGTGGATGGGATCCCGCGGGCCTGAGCGAGCGTCATACCGCCGCCCTGTGCCGTGGGTACGGCCACATTAGCGGCGGTTCGAGTTCTCCGCGTAGCACCTGCAGACGCCGAGTTGAAGTTGACGCGGGAAACCCATAGTTCGGCTCTTCACTCGTTGAATTTTAAGACACGTGAAACGCGAACGAGGCGCGGCTTTCTGGTGGCGGGACGCCGCTCAATTCTTGGTGAAGCAATACATCCGGTACTCGATTTGCCCGCTGTGGATGTCGCGGTATATCCACGTGCCCGGCACACCGGCGAACCAGCGGGCGACGGGGCGCAGAAACGCCGGCAGCACGCGACCGATCAGGTCGAGTGACCGCTGCGAATTTTTCTCCATCCCGCGAAGAACGTCCGCATTGATGACGCGTTCCGAAACCTGCCGCATCTGGGTGTCGACCAGTGCTGCCTCCCAGCCGGAAAAATCGGTGCGGTCGCGGAAATCAGCGTAGAGGAAACGCCCTCCGGGGCGCAGGACGCGTACCACTTCGGCGAGGAACCGGGGAAGCCGAGGATAGGCGTGCGAGGCTTCGACATTGATCACCGCGTCGAAAGATTGGTCGGCAAACGGCAGGCTTTCGGCGTCACCGTGCACGAAATCCACCGCGGGCAGTTTATGCCTCCTTCGGCAGAAAGCGATGCCGTCTGCGTTGAAGTCCAGCCCCGTGTAGGAGGCCGGGCGCAACGTGCGCACAAGATACGAGGCTCCACCGCCGTGGCCGCAGCTGACCTCCAGTACCTGTTTGCCGTTGAGATCCGCCTGGGTCGCCACGCGGTGGTAGAGCTGGATACCGAACCGGTTGGGCTCATCGGACGCCGCCAGCGACAAGGCCATCGGCGGGTCCTCCTCGTAGCCGTAGTTGAGGCACGTGAGGTCTTCCGCATCGAGCCGGCGGGTCAGAAAGGGGTACCAGTAGTTGTTCATCAATGCTTTGATGAACCTGACCTTGATCTCGGTGATGTAGCCCGTGCGAGTGATGGCCATGGCGGGGATTATGCCAGAGGGTACGCCAGGCAGGCGGTCGCGGTCATGGTGGGCGATCGCGGTTAGCCGCGCGCTGAACAAGTCCGATAGATCAGGTCGAAGCTTGCTTTTGATGACGCGCACATCGCCGGACGGAAACCTGCCACCGCCGTTTGACTCGAACGAATAACACCATCACAGCTGCTCGCGTCACCATAAGGGTCCCAGCTCAAGGATTTCGCAGACGTCAGCTGCCCTGGTCGGCCACCGACACAGAGACACGATCACCCGACGCCGCGGCCGTTCGCCGGTAAACCACCGCGCGCGCGCCCCGTGCGGGTGCGATCGACACACCGTGGTTCTGACGCCGTTCTCCGGGCGCATCGGTTGGCGCGAACCGGAATTCGCGCAGCAGCGTGCGCAGGGCGACGTCCATCTCCATGGCCGCGAACCCCGCACCAACACAGCGGTTTACGCCGCCACCGAACGGAATCCACCTGAACGGCTTCGGGCTGGCGCCGAGGAATCGGTCCGGGTTGAACGACGCCGCGTCGGGGAAGTGCTCTTCTGACTCATGAGCCAGTTGGAAATCAATCAGCACCATAGTGCCCGCCGGAAGAACCCAGTCGCCCAAGCGAATTCGTTCCTTCGCGCAGCGCATCGAGCCCTCGATATTCGGCCGGGTGCGCTGTACTTCGAAGATCGTTGCCTGTCGCAACTCAGATCCGCCGGCGTCCACTTCGTCAGCCAGCCGCGACATCAGCTCTGGATGCCGGCGTAACCGCTCCACCGACCAGGCCAATTGCGAGGCGGTTGTCTCATGACCGGCGGCGACCAAGGTCAGCAGCTCGTCGGCGATATGCCGATCGGGGATCGGCTCACCGTTTTCGTAGCGGGCCTGCAACAAGACCGCGAGCACGTCGCTGCGCTCTTCAAGGGCCGGGTCGGCCCGCGCCTCGGCGATGAGCGAGTCGATGACAGTGTCAAAGCGGCCCCGCAACCGCGATTTCCGCCCCCCCGGACTCCACCGACCGAAGTCACGCCCCACTACCGACGGCAGCAGGCGTAGGAAGGAGCCAAGTGTGACCATGGCCGGCATTATGCTGCGAAGTTCGTCCAGCACGTCTCCCTCGTCGCCGAACGTGGCACGCAGAATCGAGTTGAGGGTCAGGCGGCCCATCGTCTCAAGCGTTTCGAACTCGCGGCCCTCGGGCCAGTTCGTGGTTTCGTTCATCACCTCTTCTTCGACGATATGCTCGTAGCTTCTCACCCGCTTCCCGTGAAACGCCGGGAGCACCAATCTGCGGCGATTCAGGTGTTCTTTGCCGGTGAGGCTGAACGTCGATCCGGGGCCGAATACCGGGCCGAGGAGGTAAGTCGGACGTTCGAGCAGATCGTCGCTAGTGCTCCAGATATCTTTGACCAGAATTGGGTCGCTGACGAAAACGGTCTTGCCGAAATACGGCAAATTGCTGGTGAACGTGTCGCCGTAACGTCGGCCCAGAACGGGCACCCACCGGTGCTGTGATGCGGTCAAGATCACACTGGCTTGGACGATCTTTGGTATCCGCGGCCCCGGTGGTAGCCGTACCGGGTCGGTTGTCGCCGTTGCCATGTCGTCCCCTCTCCGTAGCGGGTACCCTAAAGTATTCCGCGCCGGCAGTCCAAGCCCTAGCTACTAGGACTTGACGAGACGGTGTGCGGACACTCCGTGGCCGCACCAGGTTCCAGTGCACCGCGCGGGCGGTGCAGTGGCAGGTCGACCACTTCTCCGAGGTCCCGGTCCTCGTGGTGGCATGCCTGCGGCTCCGCGTCCGCGAAGCCGACCCCCTGGGCATCGCCGCCGAACGCCGGATCGGACAGGTCCACCCACCGATCTCGCGATGTGCCAGGTCAGCGGCCATCGCGTTGACGTGCACGCAATTTACAATTTGCTCAGTTGTTAATTAATGGGCTTTGGCCAGCTAGAAGCAATATCTTGAGGGTTCGCGGCTCGGTCCCATGTTCTGATCCGTCAAATCGACTTCGATTTTGCCCGTAGTCGCGTTTTCTTCGGTAGGTTCAGGGCCGGGTTGGGCCACATCGACTTGGAAAGGGGGGCGCTATGGGTGCTGCGCGCCAGCGAGGACGTCACCGCAAAGCTCGCGTCGCGAGCCAGCAGCAGGCAGCTGTGCGTGATGGGGGACGTCACCTCGAACGTCGTGTCGGGAGGCAACCTGACCGGTCTCGACGCGGTGGCACGGCAGTCGGCTCGGTGCGTCCAGGCGTGACCGCGGCGGTGGCACTGGTGGGGGCCAGCGTGATAGCCGTCACTCCGGTTGCGCCGCCACCACCGCCACCCGAGATCCACGTCGCCAGCGCGGAGGTGCGTCTGGCCGCCGAGTCGTCCATCCTCAACATCCCGATTAACTTGATCCAGGACATCATCAATATTCCCTATAACTACGTCCAGGGAATAAATACTCTAGGGCAGTCTCTTCTTTTCACCGGGACTTGGTTGCTGGCCAGCTCGACCAACGTTTGGGGTACCGATCCCGGCGACCCGGGGCATTATTACGGGTTGGCTAATCTATTCCCGTTCCCGGCGTTTTCCAACTCCCTGGCCGCGCAGATCACTGGGCTGGCGGCGGTCCTATTGCCGATCAACTCGGGCTGCAACAACGTCGACTGCCCGAACTCGTCCGCGCTCGTCGCGGGATACTTTCAGCCGGCTCGGATTTGGTCGCTGTTGACGACCGGCAAATACACCTTTGACGCTACCCCTGTGACTGGCCCGGATGGCACGACACATCCGCCCGAAGGCCTCTGGAATTTCGGGGGACCGGTCACCTGGGGAGCCCAATACGGCCACCCCGAATGGGATACGACGATCGACCCGGCCACCGGCCAGCCCGTAGTGCCGTGGGCCGGCACGACATTCACGTTCAACCCACTTGCGCCCTTCTCGGATTACTTGACACACTTGATGTCTGATCCCACCAGCCCCGAAAACGCCATCAAGTTCCCCACACTTCAGCAGATCGCCACAGCAGTCTGGAATCTCGTACAGGGGCTGTTTGTCGCCTTCTCCCCGATCTTTCCGGGAAGCCCCTGGTGCGTAGGGTTGTGCGGGCGGACGTACGGGCCGGGCTCGTTGTTGGCGCCGCCGTTTTACCATGATCCCCCGCCTGCTGCTCCGCCACCTGGGCTTGAGTTTCTGTATCCAGGACAGACGACCCCTTCGCTCAATCAGGATTCGGCACCCGTTGGCGCGGACGCACTCACCGGCGGTCCCGAGACCCAGTTGAAGGCCAAAGTGATCGAGAAGGACCCCGAGAGCACGATCGCGTCGGTCCTCGGCTTCAATCCCCCGCCTCTCAACAACACCCCCGTCGAACCGGAGGAGACGAGCAGCGTAGACGCCCTCACCGGCGGTCCCGAGACCCAGTTGAAGGCCGAAGTGATCGAGAAGGACCCCCAGAACACGATCGCGGCGACCCCGCCGGCTGTCGGGGAGACCCCGCCGGCTCCGGGCGGCGGACTCACCCCACGGATCGGCGTGAACCGACTCCTGCCGCACCTGACGGGTCCGAAAACGCCAAAACCGGGCACCACCTCGCCGATCGAGACCGACCCGACCGGGACCGACCCGACTGGATCCGTGTCGGGTACGGCGTCACAGACGGATAACAGCGCATCGCTGGGCAACATCCGGAAGCGATTCGTGCCGCACAAGCCGGCGTCGAGCGACGCGCCCAGCAAAGCCGCGAGCGGCGCCGGGGGCGGCGGATAGTCCGACGTCGGCGCGGACGGCGAGGCCCGCGGCGAGAACGTGCCCGGTGCGGCGACCGGGGGCGCCTGATGCTGCGGCGCGGGTCGAAACTTTCGCCGTCGACGGCGGCCCGGCCGCGGAGGAAAGAGCTTGAAAGTCAACGTCGACGGGCTCACCCCGGTCGAGAAGACCGCTCTACTCACGCTGTATGCACGTGCGCTTGACAGTCGTTGCCGACGGCCGATTTTGTTTGACAACCGTGCCGATGAGGTGACCGGAAAGCTCAACTACGACTTCGACGCCTTACGGATGCGCGCCAGTGTGCGATGCCCGGTGGCGCTGCGGGCCAAGATGCTCGATGAGCGGGTGCGTAGGTTCACTGCCGAGCACCCCGAAGCCGTTGTCGTCGACCTGGGCGCCGGCCTGAGTGACGGGGTCGTGCGCGCCTGCCCGCCCGTGACGGTGGACTGGTACAACGTTGATCTGCCTGCCGTCATCGCTCTGCGCGACGAGGTCTTGCCGCCCAGCCGGCAGGAAATATCGGTGGCCGCACGGATCGGCGACGCGCACTGGGCCGACGCGATTCCGGCTGATCGCCACACCATGCTGGTGGCCGACGGCCTGACGGCCTTCCTCAGCGAGCCGGCAATTGTCGATCTATTTCTGACGGTGACCGACCACTTCCGCACCGGTGAGCTCGCGTTCAACGATTACGGCAGCATTGGGTGGGTCAGCCGGGCGGCGCTGAAGCTTGTTCCGCAAGGCACCTCGAAGGCCTTCTCCAACGCGGGGTTCGCCGACGCGCGCCAGCCGGAAAAGTGGAATCCGCGGGTGACGCTGGTGGAGGAGACAAGCCTCACCGACGCACCCGAGGTTGAGCTCTTTCCGTCGCATCTGCGGCTGGGCGTCCGGCTGGCCGCGCACGTCCCTGCACTGGCGCGCAAGTGGCGGATTCTGCGCTACCGATTCTGAGCAGGACCGTGAGAAGGCGAGGAGGCCGCCACATCTCGTTTGGTCACGAATTCCTGCGCAAGCGCGTCCCGCGTATGCGGCGGCTTAGCCGGTTCTGGCTGTCGCTATACGTGCCGATCGTGATGCGGGTGCTGTAGCCAGGCGGTCGTGCCGCCGCGCAGATTCTTCAGGGAGTTCGGCATCCCGCGGTCGGTGCGCAAGGAATTGTGTTTTGGCGCGCCCGACTCTCGCCAGGCGTTTGCGTGACATGTTCGGCGACGTCCGGATGCTGTGCCACGACGTGAGGTTGATGAATCCCCTCGCGCTGTCGATGTGGCGCATCCAGATCGGATCAGACCCGGCATATCAAGCCGCGCAACTCTAGTACCACCTGCCGGATTGGTGGCAAGACGCCTCGGTCTATTAGCGTGTGGCCCATGACGACGACCGAGAACCGGCTGACCGCGGATGTCCGCAACGGCATCGACTACAAGGTGGCGGATCTGGGGCTGGCCGAGTTCGGCCGCAAGGAGATCCGGCTGGCCGAACACGAGATGCCGGGACTGATGTCGCTGCGGCACGAGTACGCCGAGGTGCTGCCGTTGAAGGGCGCGCGCATCTCCGGGTCGCTGCACATGACGGTGCAGACCGCGGTGCTGATCGAGACTCTTGTCGCGCTCGGCGCCGAGGTGCGGTGGGCATCGTGCAACATCTTCTCCACCCAGGACCACGCCGCGGCGGCCACAGTCGTCGGTCCGCATGGAACACCGGAACAGCCCAAGGGCGTCCCGATCTTCGCGTGGAAGGGCGAGACCCTCGAGGAGTACTGGTGGGCCGCCGAGCAGATGCTGACGTGGCCCAACGAGCCTGCCAACATGATCCTCGACGACGGCGGCGACGCCACCATGCTGGTGCTGCGCGGTGCCCAGTTCGAGAAGGCCGGCGTGGTTCCCCCCGGCGAGGACGACGACTCCGACGAGTACAAGGTGTTCCTGTCGCTGATCCGGGAGCGCTTCGAGACCGACAAGACCAAGTGGACCAAGATCGCCGAATCGGTGAAGGGTGTCACAGAGGAGACCACCACCGGTGTGCTGCGGCTGTACCAGTTCGCCGCCGCGGGTGAGCTGGCCTTCCCGGCCATCAACGTCAACGACTCGGTCACCAAATCGAAGTTCGACAACAAGTACGGCACCCGTCACTCGCTCATCGACGGCATCAACCGCGGCACCGACGTGCTGATCGGCGGCAAGGCCGCACTGGTCTGCGGCTACGGCGACGTCGGCAAGGGCTGTGCGGAGGCGCTCAAGGCCCAGGGCGCCCGCGTCGCGGTCACCGAGATCGACCCGATCAACGCGCTGCAGGCGCTGATGGAGGGTTTCGAGGTGAAGACCGTCGAGGAGGCCATCGGCTGGGCCGACATCATCATCACCGCCACCGGCAACCAGGGCATCATCACCCTCGAGCACATGCGGTCGATGAAGCACCAGGCGATCCTCGGCAACATCGGCCACTTCGACGACGAGATCGAGATGGCTCGCCTCGAGCGCGACAAGGACATTCGTCGGATCAACATCAAGCCGCAGGTCGACGAGTTCGTTTTCCCCGACGGCCACTCGATCATCGTGCTGTCTGAGGGCAGGCTGCTGAACCTCGGCAATGCCACCGGTCACCCGTCGTTCGTGATGAGCAACAGCTTCTCCAACCAGGTGATCGCCCAGATCGAGCTGTGGACCAAGAACGACGAGTACGACAACGAGGTGTACCGGCTGCCCAAGCACCTCGACGAGAAGGTGGCCAAGATCCACGTCGAGGCGCTCGGTGGCTCGCTGACGCGGCTTACCAAGGAGCAGGCCGAGTACATCAACGTCGACGTCGACGGCCCGTACAAGCCGGAGCACTACCGCTACTGAGTCTGTTCGTCGAGACTGCGGCCAGATCGGGATAACCACGAATTTCGCGATCTGACCGCAGTTTCGGCGTCAGGTAGGTCTTGACCTCAAGTTCACTTGAGGTAACACGCTGTCCGCATGACCAAGCGGACAGGCGATTCAGGCGCCACGGTGGTGGCCATCGATGACCCGGCGGCACGATTCATTAGAGACGTGCTGCCGTTGGTCGACCAGCTGTACCGTGGCGCGCTCCGGTACACCCGCACCACCGCTGACGCCGAGGACTTGGTTCAGGAGACGATGGCCAAGGCCTACGCCGGCTTTCACTCGTTCACCGAAGGATCCAACCTGCGGGCGTGGCTCTTTCGCATCATGACCAACACGTGGATCACCTCTTACCGCACCGCGCAGCGGCGCCCGGACGAGGTGCTCGCTGCCGACGTCACCGACGTGCGATCAAGCACCGCAACTCCGTCGGCCGAACTCGCCGCGCTGGACGCGATGGGCGACGACGAGGTGCTCGACGCGCTTCGTACGTTGCCCGAAGGCCAGCGCTTGGTTGTGTACTACGCCGACGTAGAAGGCTTCCGGTACAAGGAGATCGCCACGATCCTGGGCATGCCGGTAGGTACGGTGATGTCACGGCTGCACCGGGGCCGACATAATCTGCGCGCACTGCTGATCGATGTCGCCGCCGCCCGTGGTTATGCGGCCTAGTCCCTGCTAGGGGCTCGGCGGCGCCCCGCAGCGGTCCCTGATGTCGACCAGCGGCTGTCGGATGCCTGCCATATCGGCTTGCTCGTCGGGGTGAGAGGCCATGTAGCCCTTGACCTTTGCGGCAACTTCGGCGCGAGACATGCTCTTGAGGCTCGTCATGAAGTCGTTCAGGTCAGGATGCGTGAACAAATACGCCGACGTCGACGCGGACACGCCTGCGCGCACGCCCTCGAGGTCGGCCGCGCTGCAGTTGGGCGGGTTGGCGGCGGGGTCTTGGTTTGCATGGGCGAGCGGGCTGGCGGCGAACACCGCCGCAGCGATCCCTGCGCCGGTGCATACCGCGGTGACGAGGCGAGACAACATCATGGCAAACAGTTTGCGGGCAGCTGGGCAACCGCCGCGCGAATCGCAAGGGGTTCCACAGCAGATTCGGTCAGGATTCACAGTGAGCGGTAACCGGGCGTAACGCCACGGCGTTACGCCCCGCGGTGCACGCTGCGCCTCGCGTTAGGCTCGCCGCGTGCTCATCGTCATCGAGGGGGTCGACGGTGCCGGCAAGCGCACCCTGACCAACGGGCTGCGCGCGGCGTTCGAAGCCGCGGGCTCCTCCGTCGCGACTCTTGCGTTCCCCCGTTACGGGCACTCGGTGTCGGCCGACATCGCCGCCGAGGCGTTGCACGGCGGGCACGGTGACCTGTCGTCGTCGGTTTACGCGATGGCGGTGCTGTTCGCCCTCGACCGCTTCGGGGCGCGCGACGAGATCGGCCACCTCAACGCCGCCTACGACGTCGTCATCCTCGATCGCTATGTCGCGTCCAACGCCGCGTACAGCGCCGCGCGGCTGCACCAGGGTACCGACGGTGACGTCGTCGAGTGGGTACGCGATCTCGAATACGAGCGACTACACCTGCCGAAACCAGACTGGCAGGTGCTGCTCGACGTGCCTGCCGAGCTCGCCTCCGAGCGGGCCGAGAACCGTGCACAGCAAGAAGCTGACCGCGCCAAGGACGCCTACGAGCGCGACGACGGTCTTCAACGCCGCACCGGCGAGGTCTACTCCGGGCTGGCGGCCGCTGAATGGTGCGGACGGTGGCTGGTCGCCGGTCCCGGTTTAAACGCCGCCGCGCTGGCCACCGAGCTGGGTCAATAGCCGACTCGCGGGTGTGCTACCGGCGTTTTATCGCGATCTGGTGACACCATGGACACCATGAGGCAAAGGATTCTGGTCGTCGATGACGACCCTTCGCTCGCCGAGATGCTCACCATCGTCCTGCGCGGGGAAGGTTTCGACACCGCGGTCATCGGCGATGGCACGCAGGCGCTCACCGCGGTCCGCGAGCTGCGGCCCGATTTGGTACTGCTCGACCTGATGCTGCCGGGCATGAACGGCATCGACGTCTGCCGCGTTCTGCGCGCCGACTCCGGCGTGCCGATCGTGATGCTGACGGCCAGGACCGACACCGTCGACGTCGTGCTTGGCCTGGAGTCGGGAGCCGACGACTACGTCATGAAGCCGTTCAAGCCTAAGGAACTCGTCGCCCGCGTGCGCGCCCGTCTGCGCCGCAACGAGGACGAACCCGCGGAGATGCTGTCGATCGGCGACGTCGAAATCGACGTGCCTGCCCACAAGGTCACCCGGCAAGGTGAGCAGATTTCCCTGACACCGCTGGAGTTCGACCTTTTGGTGGCGTTGGCGCGCAAACCACGGCAGGTGTTTACTCGTGATGTGCTGCTCGAACAGGTGTGGGGGTACCGGCACCCCGCTGACACCCGTTTGGTGAACGTGCATGTCCAACGTTTGCGCGCCAAGGTTGAGAAAGACCCGGAGAACCCGCAGGTGGTGTTGACCGTTCGAGGAGTGGGATACAAGGCCGGACCCCCGTGATCTTTAGCTCGAGGCGGCGCATCCATCGGCGTTCAGCACCAGTATTACGCGGATTCGGTGCGCTGAGTCGGGCGACGGGTCTGGCATGGCGCCGCTCTCTGCAGCTCCGTGTGGTGGTGCTGACGCTTGGGCTGTCGCTCGCCGTGATTTTGGTGCTCGGCTTCGTGCTGACCAGCCAGATCACCGACCGCATCCTCGAGGTCAAGGTCCGCGCCGCCACCGAGGAGGTCGAGCGCGCCCGCAACACGGTCAGCGGCATCGTCGGCGGCGAAGAGACCCGATCCCTTGACAGCAGCCTGCAGCTCGCGCGCAACACCCTGATCGACCGCAAGGCCGACACCGGCGCGGGGCTTGCGGGCGCTTTCGATGCGGTACTGGTGGTTCCCGGCGACGGCCCACGCGCGGCGACCGCGGCAGGCCCGGTGCAGCAGGTGCCCAACGCGTTGCGCGACTTCGTGAAGGCGGGCCAGGTCAGTTACCAGTACGCGGCCGTGCACACCGACAGCTTTTCCGGCCCGGCGCTGATCATCGGCAGCCCGACGTCGTCGCCCGTCACGAATCTCGAGCTGTACCTGATCTTTCCGCTGAATAACGAGGAATCCACCATCTCGCTGGTGCGCGGCACCATGGTCACCAGCGCCGTGGTGCTCCTCGGCCTGCTGGCCGCGATAGCGCTGCTGGTGGCCCGCCAGATCGTGCTGCCGGTGCGGTCAGCCTCGCGCATCGCCGAGCGGTTCGCCGAAGGACATCTGACCGAGCGCATGCCGGTGCGCGGTGAGGACGACATGGCCAGGCTGGCAGTGTCGTTCAACGACATGGCCGAAAGCCTGCACCGCCAGATCACCCAGCTCGAGGAGTTCGGCAACCTGCAACGCCGGTTCACCTCCGACGTCAGCCATGAACTGCGCACCCCGCTGACAACGGTGCGGATGGCCGCCGACCTGATCTACGACCACAGCGAGGACCTCGACCCGGCGCTGCGACGCTCGACCGAGCTGATGGTCAACGAGCTCGACCGATTCGAGACGCTCCTGAATGACCTGCTCGAAATCTCGCGCCATGACGCCGGTGTGGCCGAGCTGTCGGTCGAGTCGGTGGATCTGCGCTCTACGGTGCAGAGCGCGTTGGACAACGTCGGCCATCTGGCGGCCGACGCGGACAGCGAGCTGATCGTCGACATGCCGGCCGACGAGGTGATCGCCGAGGTCGATCCGCGCCGGGTGGAACGGATCCTGCGCAACCTGATCGCCAACGCCATCGACCACGCCGAGCACAAGCCGGTGCGGATCCGGATGGCCGCCGATGAGGACACGGTCGCGGTCACCGTTCGCGACTACGGCGTCGGGCTGCGGCCGGGCGAGGAGAAGCTGGTGTTCAGCCGGTTCTGGCGCTCCGATCCGTCGCGGGTGCGGCGCTCCGGCGGCACCGGCCTCGGCTTGGCGATCAGCATCGAGGACGCCCGGCTGCACCAGGGTCGGCTGGAGGCGTGGGGCGAACCCGGCAAGGGCGCCTGCTTCCGGCTCACGCTGCCGCTGGTGCGTGGGCACAAGGTGACAACGAGTCCGCTGCCCATGAAACCCATTGGGCGCGAACGGCCGCCGCGGCGCACGGCCCGTGAGCGCGAACCGACGGCGGAGAACGTGTGAAACGCTTACGCCTGACTGCTCCTCGCGTCCGCGGTCTGGCGGCGGTGTGCCTGCTGGTGCTCCTTCTCGCGGGATGCGCAGGGGTGCCGAGCTCGTCCGCGCCGCAGGCCATCGGGACCGTCGACCGGCCCGCGCCGCCGAGCCTGCCGAAGCCGACGCCCGGCATGGATCCCGACATCCTGCTTCGCGAATTCCTCAAGGCCACGGCCGATCCCGCAAACCGGCATCTGGCCGCGCGGCAGTTCCTCACCGAATCTGCCTCGCGCGCCTGGGACGACGCCGGTAACGCGCTGCTGATCGACAACGTGGTGTTCGTCGAAACCCGTGGCCCCGATCGGGTCTCGGTCGGCATGCGCGCCGACATCCTGGGCTCGCTGTCGGAAGTCGGAGTGTTCGAGACCGGCGAAGGTGCGCTGCCCGACCCGGGCCCCATCGAATTGGTCAAGACGTCCGGCGGGTGGCGCATCGACCGGCTGCCCAACGGTGTTTTCCTTGACTGGCAACAGTTTCAGTCCACGTACAAACGCAACACGCTGTACTTCGCCGACCCAACCGGCAAGACCGTGGTGCCCGATCCGCGTTACGTCGCGGTATCCGACGCGGACCAGCTGGCCACCGAGTTGATCAGCAAGCTGATCGCAGGGCCGCGTCCGGAGATGAACAACACGGTGCGCAATCTGCTCGGTCCGCCGCTCAAGCTGCGTGGCCCGGTGACGCGCGCCGACGGTGGCAAGACCGGGGTGGGCCGCGGCTACGGCGGCGCCCGCATCGACCTGGAGAACCTGTCAACGACAGACCCGCACAGCAGGCAACTGCTTGCGGCACAGATCATTTGGACGTTGGCGCGGGCCGGGATCAACGGGCCGTATGTGATCAACGCCGACGGTGCGGCGCTGGACGATCGCTTCGCCGACGGCTGGAACACGTCCGACGTGGCGGCCACCGACCCTGGCGCGGCTGACGGCGCCGCAGCGGGCCTGCACGCGCTGGTGGGTGGATCGCTGGTGTCGTTGGACGGCCAGCGGGCATCGCGGGTGGCCGGCTCGTTCGGCCAGATGGTCAACCAGACGGCGGCCGCCGTGTCGCGTACCGGCCAGGAGGTGGCGTCTATCGTGACGCTGCAGCCCGGTGCGCCCGACATGGCGTCGTCGCTGTGGGTCGGCCCGCTGAACGGTACTGCATCACAGGCCATGGAGGGGCGCAGCCTTTCGCGGCCCAGCTGGTCGCTGGACGACGCGATCTGGGTGGTCGTCGACGGCAACAACGTGGTGCGGGCGATCCAGGACGCATCGGGACAGCCCGCGCGCATCCCCGTCGATTCCACCGCGGTGTCGACCCGGTTCCCCGGGGTGATGGCCGAGCTTCAGTTATCACGTGACGGCACTCGCGCGGCGATGGTCATCGAGGGCCACGTGATACTGGCCGGCGTCGAGCAGACCCCTGGCGGCGGGTATGCGCTGACGTATCCACGGCGGCTGGGCTTCGGACTTGGCAACACGGTGGTGTCGCTGTCCTGGCGCACCGGTGACGACATCGTCGTCAGCCGCACCGATTCGCAGCACCCGGTGTCCTACGTCAACCTCGACGGGGTGAACTCCGACGGCCCGAGCCGCAACCTGCTTATGCCGGTCACCGCCGTCGCCGCTAACCCGTCAACGGTGTACGTCGCCGATGAACGCGGCGTGCTGCAGCTGTCCGGTTCGGCGGCCGATAACGACCCGGCGTGGGCCGAGGTGCGGCCGCTGATGGTGCCTGATGCGCTGCCCGTGTTGCCTGGCTGATCGAACGCCTCTTGAAATCGCGCTGAACCATCTCCCGGCATTGGCCGTTGTGCAGACAAAACATCGCCAGAGGTGTTTGCTCGACAGCCAGGGAGTTGATGATGAAGATTCGGGGTCCACTCGTGACACTCGGCGCCGTTGCGGTGCTTGGGGTCGGCATATTGCTCCTGAACATGTCCAAGGAGGAGTCGGCGCCGCCGGGCAAGCCCGCGGCCCAGTCCGCCACCACCGTTGCTCCCACGACCGCGGCCGCGCCGCTGGCCCCGACGACGCCGCCACCGCCCGCGTTCCCGGCGCAGGCCGATTACGTCGGCAAGATCCCGACCGCCAACGGCACGATCACATTGGAGATCACGGTCCAGGGCGACAGGGCGGTCGCCTACGCCTGCGACGGCAACACTGTCGAGTCGTGGCTGCGGGGTAGCGCCGTCAACGGAGCGCTGAGCCTTGCCAACAAAGACAAGACGAGCAGGCTCGAGGGCCATCTCGAGGGAAATGCGGTCGTCGGCACCCTGTGGATCGGCGAGAAGAAGTGGGACTTCAACGCTCCCGCTGGCCAGCCTCCCGCCGGGCTCTATGTCTACGAGAACGCAGACGTTCGCAACAGCTGGATCGTGGACCCGAATGGGGGAGTGACCGGCGTGCAACGGCGGGAGGACGGGTCGACCGCCCCCGCGCCCAAGCTGACGACCGACGGCATCGCGAACATCGACGGCATCGAGGTCAAGGCGATTCGTGTGCAAGGGGCCAGCGATGTCTGATCGAGCTGCCACGCAGCGAATGAGCACGCCGAGAGGTGGCGTCGCGGTACTGATCGCCGTCGCGCTCGGGGCGGTGGTCGCGGTCGGGCTCGGTGTGTTCGGCAAAGTGCATGAGCCGCAGTTCTTTTCGGTCAGCGTCGCGGGATTCTCCAGCGGCACCGCGGTCAAGGCGTGGCTGGCGACGCTGGCCGTGGTGCTCGCGCTGTTCCAGCTCGCATCCGCATTCGCGATGTACCGGCTGATTCCGGGTCGAAAGGCGCCATCCTGGATCGGCACCGCGCATGTGTGGTCGGGGCGGCTGGCGGTGCTGGTCAGCGTCCCCGTCGCGGTGCACTGCCTGTACGCGCTGGGTTTCCAGTCCTATGACAACCGGGTGCTGTTCCATTCGCTGTTCGGATGCTTCTTTTACGGTGCATTCGTGACGAAAATGCTGCTGCTCACCCGCAAAAGTCTTCGGGCGTGGGTGATTCCGGTTGCCGGCGGGTTGGTGTTCTTTGGTCTGGTCTACGTCTGGCTGACCTCGGCGCTATGGTTCTTCGAGACCAACGGCGTCACGTTCTAACTGAAAGGTATTCCGTGAACATTGGAGAGTTCCCCATCTCGCGGCAGAAGGCTCTAATGGGCGCTGGGCTTGGCCTGCTGGCCGCCGTCGGCGCTGCCTGCAGCACCTACGGCAAGAAGCCGGAAGCGGCGGGTGAGTCCAGCACGACGACCGCGACCGCGCCCGCAACTGGTGGCACCGCCGCCGGTCCGGCCGCGAACGTCATCGCCAAGACGGCCGATGTGCCGGTGGGCTCGGGCGTGATCGTCGACAAGGTCGTGGTGACCCAACCGACTGCGGGTGTGTTCAAGGGCTTCTCATCGACCTGCACGCATAAGGGTTGCACCGTGGACAAGATCGCGGACGGCACGATCGACTGCCCGTGCCACGGCAGCAAGTTCAATTTGGATGGCTCGATCGCCAACGGGCCGGCGACGAAGCCGCTGGCGGCTGAGGCCGTGACGGTTCAAGGGGATTCGATCGTCCTTGGCTAATCACGTCGACGTGACGCCGGGGATCCTGCCCTTGCGGCCGCGTCGACGTGGCGAACGCCACACAATCGCGAGCGCTGAAGATTATTGAATTGAAAGCGGTGAAACGCGGTTTGCGCATGTATGCCAACGCAATTCACCGATGTCCACCGGAACATGTACGGAATGATCTCCAGCTACTGGGTCAGCCAGTCGGTGCGAGCTTTCGCCGACCTTTCAATCGCGGATCACCTCGCCGACGGTCCGCTGACCGCGGCGGAGGTGGCCGCGCGTGAGCAGAGCACCCCGCAGACAACCTCGAGGCTCATGCGGACAGGCGTCGCTCTTGGGCTACTGACCGTCGACGCCAACGAGCGGTTCAGCGCCACCCCGTTGTTGGACACACTTCGAACCGGCGCGCCGGCGTCGCTGCGGGGAGCAGCGATGGCGCTGACCGACCGATCGCACTGGCTGCCCTGGAGTGAATTCGTCGCGTCAGTGTGCCAGGGCCGCAGCCATGCCCAGGATGTGCTGGGAGTACCGACCTTTGACTACATCAACAGCGATGCGTCGCGCGCACAACATTTCACCGACGCGATGGAAGCCCTCACCGCGTTGTTGTCCGTCGACGTGGCGGCCAACATCGACACCACCGGCGTGGCGACGGCCGTCGACGTCGGTGGCGCCAACGGGTCATTGCTGCGGCTGCTGCAGCAGGCCAACCCGGAGCTAGGCGGAATCGTCTTCGATCGCCCCAATGTTGCCGCTGCCGTAGCGCCCGAGATTGCGGGTCACCGCACCGAAGTGATCGGCGACGATTTCTTCCAGTCGGTACCCGCGGTGACCTCTATTTGCTGAAGGCGATCTTTGCACGACTGGGATGACGAGAGCTGCGTCAAGATTCTGAACCATTGCCGCAAGGCGATGAGTACTGGCGGCCGGATCGCCATCATCGAATTGCTGGTCGGCGACGACAGCGACCCCGGGCTGACGGCACTGATGGACTTGAACATGCTCGCCGTGTTGGGCAGCAGGGAACGCACGCTGGCGGAGTTCGACGCCCTGCTGTCCGACGCCGGATTGCGGCGAATCGCCGTGAAGAAGGCGGACTCCCCGCAGAGCATCATCGAGGCCGTCGCCGCATAACCGTGCAGCGGTGTCATGTCGGCATCGCGCCGACGATCTGCTCCGGCGTCAGCGGAAGAGAGCGCACGCGAACGCCGAGCGCGTGCGACACCGCGTTGGCGATAGCGGCTGCCGTTGGGCCCTGCGCGCACTCTCCGACTCCGAGTGGCGGGTTGTCGGCGCCGGGCAGGAAGTCGACGTCGACGGCGGGAACTTCGGAGAAGCGCAGGATCGGATAAGTCTCCCAGGTATCACTGGTGACCGTGAACCGATCGAACCGAACCCGCTCTTTCACCGTCCAGCTGGTGGCCTGGATTGCCCCACCTTCGATTTGGTTGGCCGCTCCGTCGGGATTGATGACCAGTCCCGCGTCGGCGGCGATGGTCAGCCGTCGCACGCGAACTTCCTGAACGGCCTCGACCTCGGCGACGACCGCGCAATAGGCGCTCGAATTCTTGTAGCGCGCATATCCGATTCCGTGCCCGACGGCGTCGGTGGGTGTCCACGATTCCCAATCCGACTGACGAACAACATGTTCCAGCACCCCGCGGGCGCGCGGATCGGATAGGTGCGCCAACCGGAACTCGACAGGGTCCCGGTCGGCGTCGGCCGCGAGCTCGTCCATGAACGACTCCACGGCGAACACGTTGAGATGCGCTCCCAGCGACCGCAAGGCCGATGTCCGCAGCGGCATCGTCGTCAGCAGATGATTGACGACCTCATACGCCGGAAAGTCGTATCCGGGAACGGCATTGCGACTCGCTCCGCCACCGCGCTCCTGAGGCGGTTCACCCCCCGAGCGGATCTCCTCGCCGCCCGCGCGGTGGCTGGCCGCCAGGAACGCGGGGTTCGGTGTCATGCCGGGGCGGCTGATGAAGCTGCCACTCCAGATCTCGTGGCGCCACGACAACACGTTGCCGTCGGGGCCACAGTCCGCCGAGATCCGCACCACCCCGGCGGGTCCGAGGGGGGACCAGCTCAACTCGTCGGGCCGCGACCACACCACCTGCACCGGTCGTCCCGGTACGGCCAGGGCGAGCACTGCGGCGTCCATCGCTGCGTCGTCGGCGCCGTTGTGGCCGTAACAACCAGCGCCGTCGACGTGCCGGACCACGAGGCGGTCCTGCGGAATCCCCAGCGCTCGCGCGATCTCACGGCGCAACATGTGTACTCCCTGGCTGTGCGTCCAGATCTCGAGGCGGTCGTGCGAGGCGAGCGCGACCGCGCAGGAGGGTCCGATCGAGCCGTGCGCGAGGTACGGGCGATGGTAGGACTCGGTGCGTGAGCGGGCGACGCCGGAGCGCGGCCGTTGTCCCACCTCCGCGATCACGGTGGTGTCGGTCGGCGCCGACGTGAGGAAGGCGGGCAGCGCGTTCTCGTCGGGCAATGTCGGCCGCTGTTCCCAGACCGCGTCGCGGCGCAGGAGGTCGGCGGCTCGCAGCGCGGTCTCCTCGTGTTCGGCCATTACGGCGAGGAAGCTGCCGTCGCGCACCACTGCGATCACGCTGGGCAGGTCCTCTGTTGGGCCGGTGTCGACGTCGCGAAGCGTCGCGCCACGCGACGGCGGCCGGACCACCCGGCCGTACACCATGCCGTTCAACGTCAGGTCGTGCACATAGCGGGGTCGGCCCGCGAGCTTGTCGGGGAGATCCAGCCTTGCGACGCTGGTGCCGACGACGCGGTAGTCCGACACGGGCTTCGGCGCCGCGTCACCACTTGCGGCCCTGTCCAACAACGTGTCGTCGGCCAATTCCCAGTAGCTGGTGGCGGCGCCGTACGGAGCGGAGATCTGCCCGTCTTCGATCGTGAGTTCTTCCCTGGGTACGGCAAGTTTGTCGGCGGCGATGCCGATAAACATGTCCCGGACTTCCGCGCACACCTGCCGAAGCGCAGCGCCCGAATGCTGAATGGACAGGCTGCCTGCGGTCAACCCCTCATCAGGGCTGAGGTCGGTCGTCGCCGCCGTCATCTTGACCCGTGCGACGTCGACGTCGAGCTCCTCGGCGGCCACCTGCGCCAGCGCGGTGAGCACTCCCTGACCCAATTCGACCTTGCCGGAACGGATTTCAACGACGCCATCTGAGCCGATGTGCAGCCAGTCGCCGAGCCGTGGGTTGGCGGCCAGGGTTGGCGGCAGTGCTTCGGTGGTCACGACGCGGCCTTGCGCATCTCGGCGGCTGCGATGAGCACGGCGCGCACCACCCGGTTGTGTGCGCCGCACCGGCACAGGTTGTCATCCAGCGCGGCGCGGACCTCGGACTCGGTCGGTTCGGGGTTTGTCGCGAGCAGGCTCGCCGCGCTGACCACGATCCCCGACATGCAGTAGCCGCACTGGGCGGCCTGATGCTCGACAATCGCGCGGGCGACGGGATGCGGCTCGCCGTCAGTGCCGAGGCCCTCGACCGTGGTCACGTGTTTGCCCTTCACAGACCACAATGGGGTGTCGCACGAGTAGGCCGGCTTCCCGTCGACCAGCACCGAACAGGCACCGCACACACCAAGGCCGCAGCCGAACCGGGTGCCCTTGAGGCCGAGGTGATTGCGCAACACGTACAGCAGCGCGGTGTCGTCGTCGGCGTGAACTTGCCGTGCGCGGCCATTCACGCGAACCTTGCCGCCCTCCGCAGGCTCATCGTCCGCCATCACTCCAGCATCACCGCGTCCGACCACCGTCGCCAGCAAGTTACGTCACACCTCGGCGCGACACTGCGAGCATGCTCGACCTTGTCCTCCCGCTCGAGTGCGGCGGCTGCGGCGCGCCGTCGACGAAATGGTGCGCCGCGTGCGCGCGCCAACTGGCCGTCAAGGCGGACGAACCGCACCTGATCACCCCGCGGGTCGATCCGGGTGTTCCGGTGCTATCGCTCGGCCGCTACGCCGGCGCACGCCGCGAGGCCATCGTCGCGGTCAAGGAGCACGGCCGCGCCGACCTGATCGCGCCGCTGGCGATCGCACTGCGAGCCGGGCTGGAGCGCCTGCTGACATGGGGTGTTGTCGCCACACCGCTGACCATCGTGCCCGCACCCACCCGCCGATCCGCCGCCCGGCGCCGAGGCGGCGATCCGGTCACCCGGATGGCGCGGGCGGCCACGGCGGGCCTGCACGATGTCCGCGGTGTCGACGTCATCCAGGCGCTGCGACTGCGGGCCCTGGTCCGCGACTCTGTCGGCCTGTCCATTGCCGATCGCCAGCGCAACATCGCCGGCCGTGTCAAGATCGGCAAGCACATCGAGGTCCAGGCGCAGGACGTGCTTGTGGTCGACGACATCGTGACCACCGGCGCCACCGCCAGCGAATCGGTCCGTGTCCTACGAATCGCAGGTGCTCACGTGGCCGGTGTCCTTGCGATTGCGAACGCTTGACGGCTGAGACGATTACTCCGAGATCAATCCGATGTGAAGAACTGAAAACGGGTCCGCGAATTTACTGGCACGACCGGGTGAACACGGACTACCGTCGGCACCAACCACCCGTGAATGCCTCACGGCGGCGCACAACCCGAAGCGCCAGCATCGCCGATCAGCGGTAGGAGGTGAGTAGTCGACACCTTGCGCCGGTGGGCGGAGCGACATGCAGGTCCGCCGGCGCGCATCCGAAGACAAGCCGGGCACGCGAAGCGTGCGACTCCGTAGAGAAACGAGTTGCCAAGCATGTCAAGCCATTCCGTGGACTCAGACCGCACCATGCTGGTGGAGGAAGAGACGCCTGAACCCGCCCCCACCGCGGAGGTCGTCGTCAAGGGCCGAAACGTCGAGGTTCCCGACCACTTCCGCATGTATGTCTCAGAGAAACTGTCACGCCTGGAACGATTCGACCGCACCATCTACCTCTTCGACGTCGAGCTCGACCATGAGCGCAACCGGCGCCAACGCAAGAACTGTCAACACGTAGAGATCACCGCGCGAGGCCGCGGCCCGGTCGTACGGGGCGAGGCCTGCGCGGACAGCTTCTACGCCGCCCTGGAGTCGGCGGTCTGCAAACTCGAGAGCCGGCTGCGGCGCAGCAAGGACCGCCGCAAGGTGCACTACGGCGACAAGACGCCGGTCTCGTTGGCCCAGGCCACAGCGCTGGACCCGCTGCCGTCGACGCTGGCTGACGACACTCCGCAGACCGACGGCGTGGCCGTCGACGATCACGAGCCGGGGCAGATTGTGCGCACCAAGGAGCATCCGGCCAAGCCGATGACCGTCGACGACGCGCTCTACGAGATGGAGCTCGTCGGCCACGACTTCTTCCTGTTCCACGACAAACAAAGCGACAAACCGTGCGTGGTGTATCGCAGGCACGCCTACGATTACGGGCTGATTCGGCTCGCCTAGACGCTTTCTGGCACCTTCGACCAGCTATTTCGACGGGTCACTTACGATGGACCTCACCTGATACACCGTGAGAACCAATCGAACACAAAAGAGGAAATAGCGTGCTGTCGAAGTTGCTCCGTCTCGGTGAAGGCCGCATGGTCAAGCGCCTCAAGGGGGTGGCTGACTACGTCAACACCCTGTCCGACGACGTCGAGAAGCTCTCTGACGCCGAACTGCGGGCCAAGACCGACGAATTCAAGAATCGCATCGCCGACGGCGCCGACCTGGATGATCTGCTGCCCGAGGCGTTCGCCGTTGCCCGTGAGGCCGCCTGGCGGGTACTCGACCAGCGGCATTTCGACGTCCAGGTGATGGGTGGCGCGGCGCTGCACTTCGGCAACGTCGCGGAGATGAAGACCGGTGAGGGCAAAACCCTGACCTGTGTGTTGCCCGCCTACCTCAACGCCCTGGGCGGCAACGGCGTGCACGTCGTCACGGTCAACGACTATCTCGCCAAGCGCGACGCGGAGTGGATGGGCCGCGTGCACCGCTTCCTGGGCCTCGATGTCGGCGTGATCCTCTCCGGCCTGACGCCTGACGAGCGGCGCGCGGCCTATGCCGCCGACATCACCTACGGCACCAACAACGAGTTCGGCTTCGACTACCTGCGCGACAACATGGCGCACTCCCTGGCCGATCTGGTGCAGCGCGGCCACCCCTTCGCCATCGTCGACGAGGTCGACTCCATCCTCATCGACGAGGCCCGCACCCCGCTGATCATCTCGGGCCCGGCCGACGGGGCGTCGAACTGGTACACCGAGTTCGCCCGGCTGGCCCCGCTGATGGAGAAGGACACCCACTACGAGGTCGACCTGCGCAAGCGCACGATCGGCGTGCACGAGATCGGCGTCGAGCTCGTCGAGGACCAACTGGGCATCGACAACCTGTACGAAGCCGCCAACTCGCCGCTGGTCAGCTACCTCAACAACGCCGTCAAGGCCAAGGAGCTGTTCCAGCGCGACAAGGACTACATCGTCCGCGACGGCGAGGTCCTCATCGTCGATGAGTTCACCGGCCGCGTGCTGATCGGCCGCCGCTACAACGAGGGCATGCACCAAGCCATCGAGGCCAAGGAGCACGTCGAGATCAAGGCCGAGAACCAGACACTGGCCACCATCACGCTGCAGAACTACTTCCGGCTCTACGACAAGCTCTCCGGCATGACGGGCACCGCCCAGACCGAGGCCGCCGAGCTGCACGAGATCTACAAGCTCGGCGTCGTCAGCATCCCCACGAACAAAGAGATGATCCGCCAGGACCAGTCCGATCTCATCTACAAGACCGAAGAGGCCAAGTACATCGCCGTCGTCGACGACGTCAGCGAGCGTTACGAGAAGGGCCAGCCGGTACTCATCGGCACCACCAGCGTCGAGCGCTCCGAGTACCTGTCGCGCCAGTTCCAGAAGCGGCGCATTCCGCACAACGTGCTCAACGCCAAATACCACGAGCAGGAGGCCGGGATCATCGCGGAGGCCGGCCGCCTCGGCGCGATCACCGTCGCCACCAACATGGCCGGCCGTGGCACCGACGTGGTGCTCGGCGGCAACGTCGACTTCCTGGCCGACAAGCGGCTGCGCGAGCGGGGCCTCGACCCCGTCGAGACTCCCGAGGATTACGAGGCGGCCTGGCACGACGTGCTGCCGCAGGTCAAGGCCGACGCGGCGGAGGAGGCCGAGGACGTTATCGCCGTCGGCGGCCTCTACGTGCTTGGTACCGAGCGCCACGAATCCCGCCGCATCGACAACCAGCTGCGCGGGCGCTCGGGCCGCCAGGGCGACCCCGGCGAGTCGCGGTTTTACCTGTCACTCGGCGACGAGCTGATGCGGCGGTTCAACGGCGAGACGCTGGAGTCGTTGCTCAACCGGCTGAACCTGCCCGACGATGTGCCCATCGAGGCCAAGATGGTCTCCCGCGCGATCAAGAGCGCGCAGACGCAGGTCGAGCAGCAGAACTTCGAGGTCCGCAAGAACGTCCTCAAATACGACGAAGTGATGAACAAGCAGCGCATGGTCATCTATGACGAGCGTCGCCGCATCCTCGAAGGGGAGAACCTCGCAGAGCAGGCCCACAAGATGCTCATCGACGTGATCACCGCCTACGTCGACGGTGCAACCGCCGAGGGCTACGCCGAAGACTGGGATCTGGAATCGCTGTGGGCGGCGCTGCGCACGCTGTACCCGGTCGGCATCGACCACCACGATCTTCTGGACTCCGACGCCGTCGGCGAGCCTGGTGAGCTGACCCGCGAGGAGCTGCTCGACGCGTTGGTCAACGATGCCGAACGCGCGTACGCCGAACGCGAGAAGCAGCTTGAGGAGATCGCCGGTGACGGCGCGATGCGGCAGCTGGAGCGCAACGTGCTGCTCAACGTTCTCGACCGCAAGTGGCGTGAGCACCTCTACGAGATGGACTACCTCAAGGAGGGCATCGGGCTGCGGGCGATGGCGCAGCGTGATCCGCTGGTCGAGTACCAGCGCGAGGGCTACGACATGTTCGTCGGCATGCTCGAGGGGCTCAAGGAAGAGTCGGTGGGCTTCCTGTTCAACGTCACCGTGGAGGCCGCGCCCGCGCCTGCCGTGGCGCCGGTCGCCGCCCCTCCGGGGTTGGCCCAATTCGCCGCTGAGGCCGCGGCCAAAGCGCAGGAGGGTGCTGTCGCCACCAAAGAGCGTCCGGCGACGTTGCGCGCCAAGGGAATTGACGACAACGCGCCGCCGCTGACCTACACCGGGCCTTCCGAGGACGGGTCGGCGCAGGTGCAACGGTCCGGCGGCGGCCCCAAACACGCCGCACCGACCGGCACCAGTCGGCGTGAGCGGCGTGAAGCCGCGCGTCAGCAGGCCAGGGAGGCCAAGGACAGCCGCAGGCGCTAGCTCACGGCTGTCACGGTTCGAGGAGTGCTGCAATGCGCTCGAGTGTGGCGCGCATGCCGTCCTCGCTCCTACCCTCCGGCAAAACGCTAGCCGCCTCATCCGAGCTGTAGGGCGACAATTCGCCAGCGGTCACGGTGCAGTTCGATCCGTGCCGCGACGGCGAGTACGCGCGGTCCGCGGGTGTAGGAGCCGAACACCTCGGCCGCCTCGCCGTCCACCATGCGCAGCCGGACTCGTCGTAGCGTCGCGGCGGCGGTATGCGGCGCTCGCGTCAACGCGGTGACCGTGTCGATGAGCGCGGGAGCCACCAGCGGACGCAATTGGGCGATGGGCCTGCGCCGGTCCACGACCTCCATCACGCGGCGCAGCGCCGCGTCGGCGAACACCACCACAGCATGGGGCGGCAAGGGGTCGCGGGGCACCGGATGCGGCACCGGCCGCTGGAGGTACTCCCCTCGCAAGCTGGGGGCCCGCCCGCCCGAAGGGCAGGGGGAGGGCCGCGGAGTGCGGCGATGCAGCGCGGCCGGCGACGGCGGCGGGCACGCGGTGATTCCAACAGGCGGCGGCTCACAGTCAATGATCGGCGATGTGAACGACGCCGGTTCGGGCGGAATCTGGGATGCGGTCATGGGTGTTCTCCAGCGTTCGGTGCGACAGAGACGGCATCTGCTGGAGAGTCGCAGACCCATTCATGATCCCACGGTTCGACGACGCCGAATGCACCCGTGATGCGCGGTCACAGAACCGGCCGATAACCTGCACGGGGGTTTATTGACAGTGGGGAACGAAAAAGGGGGGATTGCGCCGCAATGGTGACCAGGTTGTCGGCATCGGACGCGTCGTTTTATCACCTGGAAGACACCTCCACCCCGATGTACGTCGGCACGCTGTCGACCCTGCGTAAGCCGCGCGCCGGGCTGAGCTATGAAAGCCTGCTGGCCACCGTCGAACAGCGGCTGCCGCAGATCCCGCGCTACCGCCAGAAGGTGCGCGAGGTGACGCTGGGCCTGGCCCGCCCGGTATGGGTCGACGACCGCGACTTCGACATCACCTACCACATCAGGCGGTCCGCGCTGCCGTCGCCGGGCAGCGACGCGCAGCTGCACGAGCTCATCGCCCGGCTCGGCTCGCGGCCACTGGACAAGTCGCGGCCGCTGTGGGAGATGTATCTGATCGAGGGCCTGGCCCGCAATCGCGTCGCCATCTACACCAAGTCGCACCAGGCGCTGGTGAACGGGATGACGGCGCTCGAGATCGGCCACGTCGTTGCCGATCGCACCCCGAAGCCGCCGGAGTTCGGTGAGGACATCTGGATTCCTGCGCGTGAGCCGAGCGATCGTAAGCTTGTGCTGGGCGCCGTCGGCGAATGGGTCACCCGTCCGGCCGAGCAGCTTGCGGCCGTGCGCTCGGCGGTGACCGAGGTGACGACGAACGCGGGTCAGCTGGTCGAGGTCGGGCGCCGGTTCGTCGACGTCGCGCGCACCGTCGCCCGCGGCACCGCGCCGAACAGTCCGCTGAACACGACTGTGTCGCGCAACCGCCGCTTCACTGTGGCCGGCCATCGGCTGGAGGAATACCGCCTGGTCCGGGCGCGCTACGAGTGCGACGTGAACGACGTCGTGCTGGCGGTGGTGGCCGGGGCGCTGCGCAACTGGCTGATCTCACGGGGCGAGCCGGTGACGGCGATGACGACCGTGCGGGCGATGGCCCCGATGTCGGTCTATCCGGACGCGGACCTCGACACGACCGGGCCGGGCCAGGCGATCAGCGAGGTGTCGCCGTTTCTCGTCGACCTGCCGGTCGGTGAGGGCAACGCGGTGGTGCGGCTGTCGCAGATCGCGCACACCACCGAATCACTTCCGACCGCGGCCAGCCTCGTCGATGCCAGGACCATCGTCACGCTGTCGGGCTTTGCGCCACCGACGTTGCACGCCATGGGAATTCGCGTTGCCACCAGTTTCCCATCGCGGCAGTTCAACCTGCTGATCACCAATGTGCCCGGCGCGCAGAAGCAGATGTATATCGCGGGTACCAAACTGCTGGAGACCTATTCGGTGCCGCCGCTGCTGAACAACCAGGTGCTGGCGATCGGGGTGACGTCCTACAACGGCATGCTCTTCTTCGGCATCAACGCCGACCGCGATGCGATGAGCGACGTCGACGTACTGCCGTCCCTGCTGCGGGAATCGCTCGACGAATTGCTGGAAGCCGCGCAGTAATCGCTACAGTCGCCTCGTGCGCGTCTACATCCCGGCTACCCTGGCGATGCTGCAGCAGCTCGTCGCCGACCAATCGCTGCATGTTCGCAGCGGAACCGCGTTCGCGGTGACGCCGACCCTGCGCGAGGCCTACGCCGAAGGTGACGACGACGAACTGGCCGATGTAGCGCTGCGCGACGCGGCATTGGCGTCGCTGCGGCTGCTGGCCGGCGAGGGGACGTCCGCCTTGCCGCCGCGGCGGGCGGTGGTGGTGGCCGAGGTCGAGGACGCGACGGCCCGTCCCGATCTTGACGACGCGGTGGTGCGGCTGTCGGGACCGATCGCCTACGACGACGTGATCGCCGCCTACGTGGACAACGCCGATGCCGAACCGGCGGTGCTGCCGGCGATCGATGCCGTCGACGCCGCCGACCTGGGCGATGACGACGCCGAATTCATCGTCGGCGATGCCCAAGATCACGATCTGGCCTGGTATGCAGCGCAAGAGCTGCCATTCCTGCTCGAGCTGCTCTGATGGTTCTCCATTGGCTCAAGCGCCGAACCTACGGTACCGTAGGTTATGTCTCCCGAACGACGGGAAGCGCAATCCTGAAACTGGGGCAGGAACTTTCGTTGGGAAACAAATACAGCAGCAGCAGGCCCGCGGCCGTCCTCAAGGACACCGTGCGGCCCGCCGTCGCCGGCGCAGGTAGACATCGCGGCTGGGACACGGCACGGGCGATCGCCGAACGGATCACCACGCCGTTGCTGCCCGACGACTATCTCAAGCTCGCGAACCCATTGTGGTCGGCGCGGGAACTGCGCGGTCGGGTGCTCGATGTGCGCCGCGAAACCGTCGACTCCGCGACCCTGGTCATCAAGCCGGGGTGGGGCTTTTCGTTCGACTATCAGCCCGGCCAGTACATCGGGATCGGCGTGTTGGTCGACGGACGCTGGCGGTGGCGGTCGTACTCGCTGACGTCCAGCCCGGCAGCCGGAGCCGCCGGGCGGGCGACATCCAAATGGGGCAGCCGCACCATCACTATCACGGTCAAGGCGATGCCCGAGGGGTTCCTGTCGACCCATCTGGTCGGCGGGGTGCCGCCTGGCACGATCTTGCGGCTCGCCGCGCCGCAGGGCAACTTCGTGATGCCCGATCCGGCACCGGCCTCGGTGTTGTTCATCACGGCCGGTTCCGGCATCACCCCGGTGATGTCGATGCTGCGCACCCTGGCCCGTCGCGACCAGATCACTGACGTGATCCACTTGCATTCGGCGCCAACGGAATCCGATGTGATGTTCGCCGGCGAAATGGCAACGATGCAGACCAGTTACGAGGGATACCGACTGCGGCTGCGGTCCACCCGTACCGAGGGCCGCCTGGACCTGTCCCGGCTGGACGACGAGGTGCCCGACTGGCGCGAGCGCCACACCTGGGCCTGCGGCCCCGAGGGCATGCTCAACGCGGCCGAAGGGGTTTGGCATGCGCACGGCGTCACCGAACGGCTGCATCTGGAGCGCTTCGCGGTGTCGAAGGCCGCCGCGCACGGCCAGGGCGGCACGGTGGAGTTCGCACGCAGCGGGAAGACGGTCACCGTGGACGGGGCCACGCCGTTGATGGACGCCGGCGAGGACGTCGGCATCCAGATGCCATTCGGCTGCCGGATGGGCATCTGTCAGTCGTGTGTGGTCGGGCTGCTCGATGGGCACGTCCGCGACCTGCGTACCGGCGCCGAACACGAACCCGGAAGCCGGGTACAGACGTGCATTTCCGCCGCATCCGGCGATTGTGTACTGGACGTTTAGACTTTACTGACTGGTAACCTACGGACTCGTAGGTTACGGTAGCGTAGGTAAAAGAAGGGAGGCAGAACAATGGCAATTACCGACGTACCGGCATTCGCGCATCTGACCGAAGCCGACATCGAAAACCTGGCTGTCGAGCTCGATGCGATCCGCCTGGACATTGAAGACTCCCGTGGCGAGCGGGATTCGCGCTACATCCGCCGCACCATTGCCGCCCAACGTGCCCTCGAGGTGGCAGGCCGGCTCATGCTGGCCGCGAGCTCACGACGCTCGGCGTGGTGGGCGGGCACTGTGACTTTGGGCGTGGCCAAGATCATCGAGAACATGGAGATCGGCCACAACGTCATGCATGGACAGTGGGATTGGATGAACGATCCCGAGATTCACTCCTCGACGTGGGAGTGGGACATGAGCGGGGCGTCCAAGCACTGGCGGTTCACCCACAACTTCATGCACCACAAGTACACCAACATCCTCGGCATGGACGACGATGTCGGCTACGGCATGCTGCGCGTCACACGCGACCAGAAGTGGAAGCCGTTCAATCTCTCCAACCTGTTCTTCAACACGCTGTTGGCCGCCGGCTTCGAGTGGGGCGTCGGGTTGCAGCATCTGGAACTCGGCAGGATGTTCAAAGGCCGCGACGACCGCGATGCGACCATGGTGCGGCTGCGCGAATTCTCGGCGAAGGCCGGCCGCCAGCTGATGAAGGACTACGTGGCTTACCCCGCGGTGACGTCGCTGTCACCGGGCGCGACCTTCAAGTCCACGCTGAAGGCCAACGCGGTCGCCAACGTCATTCGCAATGTGTGGGCCAACGCTGTGATCTTCTGCGGCCATTTCCCTGACGGCGCAGAGAAATTCACCAAGACGGACATGGTCGGCGAGTCCAAGGGGGAGTGGTACCTGCGCCAGATGCTGGGCAGCGCCAACTTCGAGGGCGGACCTGCGCTGCGATTCATGAGCGGCAACCTGTGCCACCAGATCGAGCATCACCTCTACCCGGATCTGCCGAGCAGTCGGCTGCACGAGATCTCGATTCGGGTGAGGCAGGTCTGCGACAAGTACGACCTCCCGTACACGACGGGCTCGTTCTTGGTGCAGTACGGGAAGACGTGGCGGACCATCGCCAAGCTGTCGCTGCCGGACAAGTACCTGCGCGACACGGCCGACGATGCGCCCGAGACCCGCAGCGAGCGGATGTTCACCGAGCTGGAACCTGGCTTCGCCGTTACGGATCCGGGCACCGGTCGCCGTCGCGGGCTGAAGACCGCCATCGCCACGGTGCGGGGTTGGCGCCGTGCCAAGCGGGCCGAGAAGCGGACGACCAAGCGCGACGACCTGGCCGCCTAACCCCGCTCGAAACTGCGGGCAGATCGCGATTTCGTTCCAGATCGCGATCTCACCGCAGTTTCGGGTGAGCCGTTGACGCGGCCATGCATCGATCGACCCACGAAGGGCCCTCCCAGCGGGAGGGCCCTTTTCATGTGCCGGTTCCCCCGATCGGGGGACGAGCGATTCCCCGCTCCTCCGGCCGATCACCGGACATACAACGTGCCCTGACCAGGGCATTCTCATGTCATCGCTGGAACAGATCGGCGCAGGACACGAAAAGCCAACCCGCACAGTAGAACTCGAAATGACTACCAACACCATCACCCGGTCCTTCGCCCGCTACTTCGCTCTGCCGATCGTCTCGGCCGGAATCATCGGCGGTGCGGCCCTCGGTATGGCCGGCATGGCCAACGCGGCCACTCAGACGCAGCCCACCGGCCCGGGCTACTCGTACGCTCCGAGCGTCAAGGCCCACCCCGCCCCCGAGGCACAGCCGGGCTGGCACGGCCACCACGGCGTGAACCACATCGAGCACCTGGTTCGCGGCTACCACCGCTGATAGACCCCCCACAGAGGCCCTCCCCGAAATGGGGAGGGCCTCACCTTTTGCAGCCTCGGCGGGCAGACACGCTCCGCCTTGCACGCGGTTAGTAGCTTGACTCCGAGAGTGCACCGAGCAGCCGTCGTGCCGCGGCGACGCGACCTGCTGCCGGGCCGGTCAGCGTGTCCAGCGCGCATCCCGGATCGGCGGGTGGCCCCATGTGTCCGCAGCCGCGCGGGCAGTCCTTGATCGCCTCGGCCAGGTCGGAGAACGCCAGCAGCACGTCGTCGGGTTCGATGTGGGCCAGCCCGAACGACCGGATACCGGGCGTGTCGACCACCCAGCCGCCGAAGCTCAGCGGTAGCGCCACCGACTGGGTTGACGTGTGTCTACCCCTGCCGATGTCGGTCACCTCACCCGTCGCCCGATCCGCCTCCGGTACAAGGCGATTCACCAACGTCGACTTTCCGACCCCGGAATGGCCGAGCAATACCGTGACCTTGTCCGCCAGCAGCGGCGCGACGGCGTCAAGCGGGTCGTCGCGGCCCGCAGTTGTGATGGTCAAATCGAGATCGGCGAACTGCGCGGCAAACGGTTCCGGCGGCGCGAGGTCGGTCTTGGTCAAACACAGGATGGGTTCGAGTCCGCCTGCGTAGGCGGCGATCAGTGTCCGCTCGACCAGGCCCGTGCGCGGCGGCGGATCGGCCAGCGCGACCACGATGAGCAGCTGGTCGGCGTTGGCAACGACGACGCGTTCGGTCGGATCGGTGTCATCGGCGGTGCGCCGCAACACTGTTCGCCGTTCACCGCGCCGCACGATGCGCGCCAGCGTGTCAGGCCGTCCCGACAGATCTCCGACGATGCCGACGTCGTCGCCGACCACGATCGGGGTGCGGCCCAGCTCCCGTGCCCGCATGGCCGTCACGAGGTGGTTGGGGTCGCGACCCAGCGCGCATCCCCACCGGCCACGGTCGACGGTGACCACCATGGCTTCCTGCGCGTCGGCGTGTTCGGGGCGAGTCTTGGTCCGCGGCCGCGAGCCCCGGCCGGGCCGGACCCGGACATCGGACTCGTCGTACTCGCGAGGGCTCAAATCCCTTCTGTCCTCCTCACATCCGGGCCCACTGCCTCGGGCTCGGTAGCCTGGCCCGCCAGCATGTCGGCCCACAGCAGCGGGAAATCCGGCAGTGTCTTCGCCGTCGTACCAATGTCTTCCACCTCGACGCCGGGCACCCGCAACCCGACGATGGCCCCCGCCGTCGCCATCCGATGGTCGGCATAGGACCGCCACACCCCACCGTGCAGCGGCTGGGCGGTGATCACCAGGCCGTCGGGTGTTTCGGCGCATTGGCCGCCGAGCCCGTTGATTTCGGCGCTCATTGCTGCCAGCCGGTCGGTCTCATGCCCACGCAGATGCGCGATCCCGCGCAGCTGTGACACCGAACCGGTCGCGGCCAGTGCAGCCAGCGCGGCCACCGCCGGGGTCAGCTCGCCGACGTCATGCAGATCCACGTCGAATCCTGCGTAGGCGCCGGGCCCTTGCACCTCGATATACGAACTGCTGTGGCGCACAGCCGAACCGAGCTTCTCGAGAATGGACAGGATCGTCTCGGCGGGCTGGATGCTGAGCTGCGGCCAGCCAGTCACCCGGACGATCCCGCCGCTGACAACGGCGGCGGCCAGGAACGGCACGGCGTTGGACAGGTCGGGCTCAATTGCCCAGTGCCGCGGCGCAATCGGGCCGGCCGCGACGCGCCAGCGGTTGGCCTGGGTGTCGTCGACCTCGACACTGGCGTCGCGCAGCATCGACACCGTCATCGCGACGTGCGGCGCCGATGGCACCGACTCGCCGGTGTGCACGATCGTCAGTCCGTCGGTGAACGCCGCCCCGGACAGCAGCAGACCGGAGACAAACTGCGACGACGCCGACGCGTCGATCTCCACCGTGCCGCCCGCCACCGAGCCCGCGCCGCGCACCGAGAACGGCAGACCGTCGTCGTCGATGTCCACCCCGAGGCCGCGCAGCGCATCCAGCAGCGGCGTGATCGGGCGGATCCGGGCCTGCTCGTCACCGTCGAAGGTGACGGTCTGGCTGCTCAGTGCGGCCACCGGCGGGACGAAGCGGAGGACCGTGCCTGCCAGGCCGCAATCCACGCGGGCACCCGGCTTCGGGGCGATGGCACCACTGATCGTCAGCTCGGTGTCGGCGCCTTCGACGGCCACCCCGAGCGCCTGCAATGCGCCGATCATCAGGTCGGTGTCGCGGCTGCGCAGCGCACCGCTGACGGTCGACGTTCCCAGCGTTGTGGCGAGCGCTGCGAGCACGAGCGCCCGGTTGGTCTGCGACTTGGAGCCCGGCACCGTCACCGTCGCATGCACAGGGGTCGGTGTCGACGGTGCCGGCCAGTTACTCACGGCCTACATCCTGCCCTTTGACATCTTCCCGGCCGTATTAGGGCTGGGATTTCACCTGCCTGTGCGGCTGTCTCGTTGCTCATCTGGGCATCGCCGTAGGCCGGTTGGTGGTGGAAGTTCGCGCCGACCGGCTCTGTCGCTTCGCGGCCTTGGCTTTACGCCTGGCGTTGATGCGCGCCACTGACCTCCGTGACGGTGACGGATGTCTGCGGCCTCGCCGGTTGGGTGATGCTGCAGCTGGACCTCGGCACCCGCCGATATCCTGACGGTGAAGCCAGCGTCCGAATGTTTCGGCTCTGGGCCGGACTCGGACGCAACGGCCACGAACGAACATGAGTAGGCGCGCCTTGGCACGCCTACGCGTACGCGGCCTACACTCGGCCGGTCGCGCCGGCCGATCGGCCCTTGTCGGCTCGACGCGACCGCGGGAACGCCTCTGCACACCACGACGGTAAGAGCGACCACCGACATGCAGAGCTACCCGGCGACCGGCAAAGCGCGTCAGTAATGCACTCGCATGTGGTGGTCTCTACCAATACCGGCGGACAGGTGTTCGTTGACGAGATGCCCACGGTGGGCGAGCACACGATCTGCATCGTGTGCGTAAGGATCGACGAACCGCGAACTGAAGCTCACGGTTTGCGCCCACGGATACTCCGGTCGTTTGGGCGTGCCACCATGGGATATATGTGTGGGCGATTCGCGGTGACCACCGATCCGGCACTGCTGGCGGAGAAGATCCAGGCCATTGACGAGGCAACCTCGGCGCAGAAGGACACCAATAGCGGCCCGAACTACAACGTCGCCCCGACCACGTCGATAAACGCGGTCGTCAAACGACACACCGAACCGGATGACGAGTCGACGCGGCGGGTGCGATTGATGCGCTGGGGCCTGGTGCCGCCGTGGGCCAAGACGTCGGAGGACGGCGGCCCCGACACCAAGGGCCCGCTGCTGATCAACGCCCGCTCCGAAAAGCTGACCAGCTCGCCCGTGTTCCGCAACTCCGCGAAGAACAAGCGCTGCCTGGTGCCGATGGACGGTTGGTACGAGTGGCGGCCCAACGGCGAGACGGCCGCGGGCAAGAAGGCGCCGAAGACGCCGTTCTACATGTTCGGCAGCGACGGCGAGATGCTGTTCATGGCCGGCCTCTGGTCGACCTGGCGTGCCCGCGAAGACACAGGCGCGCCGTCCTCATCCCCGCCATTACTGAGCTGCACCATCATCACCACCGAAGCCGCGGGACCGCTGGCAGAGATTCACGACCGGATGCCGCTGACCATCAGCCGCGACGACTGGGACCGCTGGCTCGACCCCGACGCCCCCATCGACGAGGGCCTGCTGCGTGGCCACGGCGACCTCGACCGCATCGAGATCCGCGAGGTGTCCCGGCTGGTCAACAGCATCCGCAACAACGGCCCGGAGTTGATCGAGCCGGCCGAGCCGGAGCCCGAGCAAGCGACGCTGCTCTAGCTCTACCGAGGATTTCTCGGTACAGCTAGAGTATTCCTCGTGCCACGGTCGGGCGCGAAGGGTCCAGACGCGCGGGACCGGTTGCTGCAAGTGGCGCGGCGCCGGTTCGCCGTCGACGGCGCGCTCGTCTCCACGCTGGACGAGGTCCGGCGCGAGGCCGAGGTAAGTGTCGGCGCGCTCTACCACCACTTCCCGGACAAATCGGCTCTCGCCGCGGCTGTCTACGCGCAGTTGATCGGCGAGTACCAGGCGGGATTCGTTGCCATGCTGCGCGACCACGACACCGCAGAATCCGGCATCCGGGGCGGCGTCGCGTATCACCTGCGGTGGGTGACCGAGCACCGCGGCGAGGCCAGTGTGCTGCTTGGTGACCGGCTCGAGAGTGCGACGCTACGCGACGCCAATCGGGACTTCTTCTCCGCGGTCCGGGACTGGTGGCGTCCGCATCACACCTACGGAGTGCTGCGGCCGATGCGGCTTGGCGTCACGGCCGCGCTCTGGCTCGGCCCGGCGCAGGAGTACAGCCGCTACTGGATCGCCGGCGGCGAAGCCAAGATACCAAGGGAAACCGTCGAAACCTTCGGTGCCGCCGCGTGGGCGGTGTTGCGCGCCAACGATATTGAGGAGCAAGGCCGGTGAACGCACGATCGGATTCCATGTATCACGCGATGGTGGCGGCCGGCGACGACGCCGATGCGCCCGAACGCATCCACGTCGATCTCCGCGGCGACAGGGCCGTGGTCACGCTCGACGAATCCGACAGGCTCAACGTCCTTTCCGCCCCGCTGGTGCGTCAACTGCGGCGGGCGCTGCAGACGCACGACGCCGACGCCGACATCCGCTCCGTCGTTTTGACCGGCGCCGATCCCGGTTTCAGTGCTGGCGGTGACTTGAAGATGATGAAGGTTGCCGTCGAACAACTCGGAGCGCGCGAGGGAGTGGCCGATGTATGGCGATGGATCCGCCGCGAGTTCGGCGGGATCGCTCGGCTCATCGCCGGGTCGGACACGATCTTTGTCGCCGCGCTCAACGGCGCCGCGGCAGGTGTTGGCCTGGCCTGGGCCCTGACCTGCGACCTCGTCATCGCGAGTGAGCGCGCGGTGCTCGTGCCCGCATTCGGCCGCCTCGGCTTGATTCCCGAGGTCGGCACCAGCTGGGCGCTCACCCGGCGCCTGGGCTATCAGGGAGCACTCGCCTACTACCTGCGCGGCGACCATATCGATGCCCGCACCGCGCTTCGGCTCGGGCTCGTGCAGGAGGTCGTCGAACATGACCGGCTGCTGGCCACCGCCGACGAATGGTGCTCGCGCATCGCGGAATTGCCGTCGCACGCGGCCGCGATGACCAAGCCGTTGCTGCGTGCGGCCGCCGACGCCGACTGGAACGACGCGCTCACGTTCGAGGAATTCGCCGAGCCGACGTGCTTCACCACCGCCGCGTTCGCCGACAGCGTGCAGGCGATGCTCGGGTAAGCATTGCCGTTCACATTCAGCGGACTTATTCGCTCAGACAATTAGAATCGGCCCCATTGCAGTCCGAATCGCCATTAACATAATGGCCCGCGGTCGGACGAAGGGGAGTCGAGCATGCTCAGCACGCTGAGAAGAGTTTTGAGCTTTGAGATGACGATTGCCGAATGGATCGGCACGGCCGTCATGCTCGCAGTGCCGTACCTCGTCATCGGCGCGCTGTGGTCACTGACCCACTCCGGGGACTTCGCCCACACGCATGGCCTTGACCGGGCGGTGTCAGTGCTCGGGTCAATCGTGTGGTGGCCGGTGCTGTTCGTTTCGACGGTGTGCCTGGCGTGATACCCGCTGACTGCCGCATCGATATCCGCCGACGGACCGCACGCTGGGATCCGGCCGCCGAGGTCACCGCGGCCGAGGCGATGGATTTCTGGGCTTTCGCCGCCGGGGCCGCCAACGTGATCATGCAATTGTCGTGGCCGGAGGTGGGCTACGGCGTCGCGGAGAGCAAGGTGGATTCCGGAAATCTGCTGAAGCATCCGTGGAAACGGGCCAGGACGACGTTTCAGTACCTGGCTGTGGCGATCATGGGCCGACCGGACGACCGTGCCGCCTTCAGAGAGGCCGTCAACAGCTCCCACCGCCACGTCAAGTCCGCCGCGAACAGTCCGGTGCGCTACAACGCGTTCGACCGCGAACTCCAGATGTGGGTCGCGGCATGCCTTTTCGTCGGGCTGGAGGACACCTATCAACTGCTGCGCGGAAAGATGACCGCCGAACAGGCCGAGCAGTTCTACCGATCGGCGTGGACGCTGGGCACCACGCTTCAGGTCACCGAAGACCAGTGGCCGCCCACCCGCGCAGATTTCGACGCCTACTGGATAGCCGCCTGCCGGCGCGTCGCGATCGACGAGAAAGTCCGTGCCTATCTGCAGGATTTGCTGAATCTGCGAATGACCAATCCGGTTCTGGCACTGCCATTTCGACCGCTGCTGAAGTTCCTCACCGTCGGGTTCTTGGCGCCGGTGTTCCGCGACGCCATGGGCGTGCAGTGGAGCGGTTTCAAGCAGCGCCAGTTCGAAACGTTGTTCCTCCTGGTCGCCTTCGTGAACCGCTTCCTGCCGGTGTTCATCCGCCAGGGCGGCAGCTACGTGCTGCTGGCCGACGTGCGCCGGCGTGTCCGCGATCACCGAGCGCTGGTGTAGGGCTGTGCTGCGCCGAGTGTTGAGCCGTCGAGTGAGTGTCGAGGCGATGATCGAGTTCGCGTTGTGGATGGCGATTCCCTACATCGTGATCGGGCTGGTGTTCGCGTTCTTCGGCGCCGAGCAAGTGCAACTGATCGAGACGCAGCTGCAGACCCGGCTAGCGGCAGGCTCCGACATCGCCGCGTTCGTGCTGACGGTGCTGTTGTGGCCGGCGATGCTCTTCGGGGTCGAGGTGTGCGTCGCCTGAGCCGCGAATCAGCAGAAGCGGGCATGCGAATACTCGCATCGGGGTGTCCGGCCGGTGGGATTCTGACTTCACAAGCGCGCGTCCAGTTGCGCTGTGGAACGGGGGACCCCGCATGACCGCTATCCAGCCAACCACCCGACAAAGCACCATTGAGGTGCGCAATCCCGCCGACGGCACCGCGCGTGGTCTGCGCCGCGTTGGCCTCAAGCCGCGGGGAGGTGCCCGATGAAGTGTCAGGGGGCGGTCCTGCGTGGTGTCGGCGAGGAGTGGGAGGTTCGGGAGATCACGCTCGACCCGCCGCGCGAGGGCGAGGTGCTGGTGAAGATGGCGGTGGCGGGCGTCTGCCACTCCGACGACCATTTCGCGACCGGTGACATGGTTCCCACACCGGGGCTTGCAGCGCTCATGGAGGCCATTGGTGCGCTGACGCTGGACTACTTCCCCCTGCTCGGTGGTCACGAAGGCGCAGGCGTAGTCGAGGAGATCGGTCCCGGCGTGCGGTCCGTGCGGCCCGGTGACCGCGTGACATTCTCGTTCATCCCCGCGTGCGGGGCCTGTCGATTTTGCGTGTCGGGCATGACGTATCTGTGCGACAACGGGGCCATGATGTTGGTCAAGGAAATGACGACGGACGGCACTAGGCGCCGTCACGTCGATGGCGAGGATCTCACGGCGATGACGCAACTCGGCACGTTCGCCGAGTACGCCGTTCTCGCCGAGGAGTCAGTGATCAAGATCGACGAGTCGATTCCGTTCGAGGCGGCCTCGCTGGTGTCCTGTGGCGTCACGACGGGCTGGGGCTCTGGCACCACCGGCGTCGGAACGCAACCGGGCGACACCGTGGTCGTGATCGGCACCGGCGGGGTGGGGATCAACGCCGTCCAGGGTGCCCGTGCCGCGGGCGCCAACGCCGTCATCGCAGTGGATCCCGTTGAATTCAAACGTGATACGGCGAAGTTCTTCGGGGCGACGGATAGCAGTCCGTCCATCGAGGAATCCATACCGTTGGTGACGGAGCTCACCCGCGGTGTGATGGCCGATCGGGTCGTGCTGACGCCTGGGGTGCTTACCGCGGAGATGCTGGCTCCCGCCATGATGCTGACACGCAAGGGCGGCACCTGCCTGATGACGGGTGTGCCGAAATTCGACGTGAATATGGTGCCGCTGATACTCATCGACATGCTCCAGGGTTGCAAACAGCTCAAGGGGCTGATCTACGGCGGAATGAATCCTCGTGCAAGCATGCCGATGCTGTTGTCGATGTACCGCAACGGCCACCTGAAGCTCGACGAGCTGGTGACCCGTCGCTATCGGCTCGATCAAATCAACGATGCCATCACCGACATGCGCGAAGGCCGAAACATCCGCGGCATCATCGAATTCGCCTAAGGGCCTGTGTATCCCGGTGGGTTCGGCGTGTCGACCCACAGGTCGACACCCAGCTCCGACCCGGGTACGCAGTCGTAGACCGACAGGTCCGTCACGCCGGACTCCAGCAGTACGTCCTCGCACAGCAGGCTGTTGCCGGTGTACTCACGGGCCGGCTTGTTGAGGACCACATAGGCGGCGTCGGCGTACACGTCGGGCTTGCGGGCGCGACCCATCGCCTCGTCGCCGCCGAGCAGGTTCTGTACGGCCGCGGTGGCAACGAGGGTGCGCGGCCACAGCGTGTTGGATGCGATGCCCTCGTCTCGCAGTTCCTCGGCCATCGCCAAGGCGCACAACGACATTCCGTACTTGGCCATCATGTAGGCGGTCGGCGTCAGCCACTCCGGCTCCAAGCGAACCGGCGGTGACAGCGTGAGGATGTGTGGGTTCTCCCGGCCGACCATGTGCGGAATGCAGGCCTGCGAGACGGTGTAGGTGCCGCGCACCTGGATGCCGTTCATCAGGTCGAAGCGCTTGAGCGGTACCTCGGTGATCGAACCGAGGTTGATCGCCGAGGCGTTGTTCACGCACATGTCGATGCCGCCGAACTGTTCGACGGTCTGCGCCACCGCCGATGCGACCGATTCCTCGTCGCGGATGTCGCCGACGATCGGCAACGCCTGCCCGCCGGCCTCCTCGAGTTCCGTGGCCGCGGTGTACACGGTGCCAGGAAGCTTGGGGTGCGGCTCGGCGGTCTTGGCGATCAACGCGATGTTCGCGCCGTCGGCGGCGGCGCGCTTGGCGATCGCCAACCCGATGCCACGGCTGGCGCCGGAGATGAACATTGTTTTCCCAGAAAGCGACGTCTGTGCCATGGCGTCACCCTATGCGGCGCGGATGTCGGCGGTGACCGCGTTGGTCAGCCGGATCAGGTCCTGCGGGTGCACCACTAACTCCCAGCCGCGCTTGCCCGCGCTACACAACACGCGATCCCAGTGCAGTGCCGACGCGTCGACCACGGTCGGCAGCGGCTTGCGCTGACCGAACGGTGAAATGCCACCGATGATGTACCCAGTGGACCGTTCCGCTGCGGCCCGGTCGGCCATCGTCACCTTCGACTCGCCCAACGCCGCGGCGGCGGCCTTCAGCGACAGCTTCGACGGCACCGGGATCACCGCGACCGCCAGACCCTTGGGCAGGGCGATGACAAGCGTCTTGAACACCTGCTCCTGGGCAATCCCCTTGTTGCCCTCTACCAGTCTCGCGAGTTCTTTGACGGCCTCCTCGCCGAACGACTCGTTGCGCGGATCGTGCTGGTACCGCAGCACCTGGTGGGGGACCCCCTGGGCCAGCAGGGCCGCGATCGCCGGGGTTGCAGCGCGCGCCACCGGATCAGCGTAATGCGGGAACAACCGCGCCAGTCCGTGCTGTTATTGGATGCAGTTCGGCCCGCAAAAGGGTCATGTCTGTTGCAGCCTTTAGGATCGAAGGAAGGGGTCTTTGGTGCCTGCCATTTGCCTGGAACGTCCGGTGGACATACCGGGCCTGTTTGGTGGCGCCGCAACAGAAGGGACGGTGTTCCCCACAATGACCGACATCGACGGGTCGGCGCCAGATACGTCGCCAGAGACGTCGGCGCCCGACAGAGCCCAGGAAACCGACGCCGAGCTGACTGCGCGGTTCGAGCGCGACGCGATTCCGCTGCTCGACCAGCTCTACGGTGGTGCGCTGCGAATGACTCGCAACCCGGCGGACGCCGAGGACTTGCTGCAGGAAACCATGGTGAAGGCGTACGCCGGGTTCCGCTCGTTCCGCGAGGGAACCAATCTGAAGGCGTGGCTGTACCGGATTCTGACCAACACCTACATCAACAGCTACCGCAAGAAGCAGCGGCAGCCTTCCGAGTACCCGACCGAGGAGATCACCGACTGGCAGCTGGCTGCCAACGCGGAGCACACCTCGACCGGGCTGCGCTCGGCCGAGGTGGAGGCGCTGGAGGCGTTGCCGGACAGCGAGATCAAGGAAGCCCTGCAGGCGTTGCCGGAGGAATTCCGGATGGCGGTGTACTACGCCGACGTCGAAGGCTTCCCATACAAGGAGATCGCCGAGATCATGGACACGCCGATTGGGACCGTGATGTCCCGGTTGCATCGCGGCAGACGTCAGCTCCGCACCCTGTTGGCCGACGTGGCCAGGGACCGCGGCTTCATTCGTGGCGAGCAGCAGCTCGACGCACCGGAGGAGGTGTCGTCATGAGCGACCGTGACGAGGAAGTCCGCTGGTCGGCGCCGATTGGGCCCGTCGATCCCGAGCACCCGGAATGCGCGGCGGTGATTGCGGAGGTATGGACGCTGCTCGACGGCGAGTGCACGCCCGAGACTCGGGACAAGCTCAAGCACCATCTCGAAGAATGCCCGGGCTGCCTGCGCCACTACGGCGTCGAGGAGCGGGTCAAGGGGCTGATCGCGAAGAAGTGCGGCGGTGAGAAGGCGCCCGAAGGGCTCCGCGAGCGGCTGCGGATCGAGATCAGCCGCACCACGATCATCCGTCGCGGCTAGCGCACCGCTTTCGAACCGCAGTTGGGCCGCTTCCCGTGGTTGGCCTTGGAGTGCTTGCGGTCGCGCTTCTTGCGGCCACGCTTGGCCATGATGTTCCTCCGTATGGTCAGGGGGTTCGTAGGGCCCGTATCCTGCGGGCGCGTGCACTACATCCTCTCACGGCCCGGCTACAGCCCCGCCCACCCGGTGTTGTGGTTCGATAGGAGCCGGTAAGCAGCCGGAGCCGCAGCGCCGGCGACATGAGACTCCCGAACGAATTGGGGTGAAGATGGCCGAGGATGTTCGCGCCGAGATCGTGGCCAGTGTGCTCGAAGTCGTGGTTCACGAGGGCGATCAGATCGGCGAGGGCGACACCCTGGTGCTGCTGGAGTCGATGAAGATGGAGATCCCGGTGCTGGCCGAGGTGGCAGGCACCGTCAGCAAGGTGAGCGTGTCTGTTGGCGATGTCATCCAGGCCGGGGACCTCATCGCGGTGATCAGCTGACGCCCGTCCCGGCGGGGTGATCCCAGATGTCCACCCTCGGTGACCTTCTCGCCGAGCACACGATCCTGCCCGGCAACGCCGTCGACCACCTACACGCCGTGGTGGGTGAGTGGCAGCTGCTGGCCGACCTGTCCTTCGCCGACTTCCTGATGTGGGTGCGCCGCGACGACGGCGCGCTGGTCTGCGTCGCGCAGGTGCGGCCCAACACGGCGCCGACGGTGCTTCTCGCCGACGCCGTCGGCACCATGAACGAAGCCGATGAGATGCCGTTGGTGACCGACGCCTTCAACTCCGGCACCATCGGCAGGCAAAACCCAGCGGGACAACAGGATTCACTCGGTCTCAACGTGGAGGCTGTTCCCGTGCGCTACAAGAACGACGTGGTTGCGGTGCTGACGCACCAGACTGCACTGGCCGAACGCAACGCCAGCCCGCTGGAGAGCGCCTACCTCGATTGCGCAGGCGACCTGTTGCTCATGCTGTCAGAGGGCACCTTCCCCAATGTGGGTGACCTGGCGATGTCGCGGTCCAGCCCCCGGGTCGGTGACGGGTTCATCCGGCTGGACGGGGCGGGGGTGGTGGTGTTCGCCAGTCCCAACGCGATCTCGGCCTACCACCGGATGGGGCTGACGTCCGAAGTGGAAGGCCACAACCTGGTCACGGTCACCAGGCCGCTGATTGGCGACCCGTTCGAGGCGCAGGAGCTGGCCAACCACGTCCGCGACTCGTTGGCCGGCGGGTCGAGCATGCGCATGGAGGTCGACGCCGGGGGAGCGGCCGTGCTGCTGCGCACGCTGCCGTTGGTGGTACACGGCGAGGCCGTCGGCGCTGCTGTGCTGATTCGGGACGTCACCGAGGTCAAGCGCCGCGACAGGGCGTTGTTGTCCAAGGATGCGACCATCCGCGAGATCCACCATCGGGTGAAGAACAACCTGCAGACCGTCGCGGCACTGTTGCGCCTGCAGGCCCGGCGCACCAACAACGCCGAAGGCCGCGAGGCACTGATCGAATCCGTGCGGCGGGTGTCGTCGATCGCGCTGGTGCACGACGCGCTGTCGATGTCGGTGAACGAGGAGGTCAACCTCGATGAGGTGGTCGACCGGATCCTGCCGATCATGAACGACGTCGCGACCGTCGACACCCCGATCCGCATCAACCGGGTCGGCGACCTCGGCGTGCTGGACGCCGACCGTGCCACCGCCCTGATCATGGTGATCACCGAGCTGGTGCAGAATGCGATCGAGCACGCCTTCGACACGACCACGCAGCAGGGCTGTGTGACCATCCGCGCCGAACGTTCGGCGCGCTGGCTCGACGTCGTCGTTCATGACGACGGGAGAGGGCTCCCCGAGGGCTTCAGCTTGGAGAAGTCTGACAGTCTGGGCCTGCAGATCGTGCGGACGCTGGTGTCGGCCGAGTTGGACGGTTCGCTGGGCATGCACGAGGTGCCGACAGGCGGGACGGACGTGGTGCTGCGGGTGCCGATCGGACGCAAGGCCCGCCTCGCCCAGTAACCGCACAGAGTGGCCACAGTTTGTCGGCGATTTCACAAATTGACGTTTATGTGACGCAATTCGCAAGAAATTGCATTTGCACACAGTTACGGCCCCGGCAAATTTGCCGGGGCCGTAACCAAATTCGGAACGCTGGGTTGGGTTAGACCCCGCTACGAGCCTTGGTGCGGGCGTTGCGTCGCTTCAGCGCGCGCCGCTCGTCTTCGCTCATGCCGCCCCACACGCCGGCGTCCTGGCCCGAATCCAAGGCCCAGGTGAGGCAGTCGGTCGTCACCGGGCAGCGATTACAGACGAGCTTCGCGTCAGCGATCTGAGCAAGCGCCGGCCCGCTGTTCCCCACGGGGAAGAACAGTTCCGGATCCTCGTCGCGACAGACCGCCTTGTGGCGCCAATCCATTGATCTAATCTCCTTACTATGTGCGCAGCGAGGCGCACGAGCTTTTCTTCGGCTGTTAACGCGTGCACACGAAATGTTTCTACGCTGTTGCATCCGATGCTTTCACAGGCTGAACAGATGTCAATACTCGCGAGTTAACAAGTGGGTAATCTCACTAACCAGGGTTGTTGGCAGAACCCTCACTCGTTTGTACTACACTTAACCAACCTGCGCCCTCATTAGGCAGATCGAATGCTATTAATGCAGGTCAGAGGGCCAATTTGCGGGTGGTGCAACCACGCCTAACGCATCAGGAACCGCTGTGAACGTCATCGTGTCGCGCGGCCCCAGCAAGTCACCGTCGATCTGACACGCCACCGGCGCATCGCTCGTCACCCGCAGCCACGGCAGGTCGTCGTCGCGGATCAGGTGCCTGGCCTTGATGTCCGGCTTCGTCGACAACATCCGTCTCACCAGCCCCAAATTGGCCCAGACGTTCATGCTGGTTGTCGCGAACACGCCAAGACCGGTCTCGAACGTGGTGGTGGGGTTCGTCCACACGGGCCGCGTATTGGCATACGTCCATGGACTGGAGTTCGACACGAACGCGAAATGGACACCGGATACGGGCTCGCTGTCGGGCAGGTGCAGCGTCAGCGACGGCTCCCTGCGGGCGTTGGCCAGCATCTCCCGGATCGCGACGCGGATGTAGCGCGAGGCGGTCACCTTACGGCCCTTGTCGCGCTGGGCCTCGACGGCGGCCACCACGTCGCCGTCCACGCCCATGCCCGCCGTGAACACACACCAGCGTTCCCCGCAGTCCATCAGCCCGATGCGGCGCCAGGACTTGCGACGCCGGTAGTCCGACAGCAGGTCCACAAGCTGGTTGGTCGCCACGGTCGGGTCGAGGCTGATGCCCAGCGCGCGGGCGAACACGTTGGCCGAGCCGCCGGGGACCACCCCGACGGCCGGCGCCGGCTCGCCCGGGCCGGTCTCGCCGAGAATCCCGTTGACCACCTCGTTCACCGTGCCGTCACCGCCATGAACGATCAGCACCTCGACACCGTCGCGCGTCGCGTCGCGGGCGATCTCGACGGCGTGCCCGCGGTGGTCGGTGTGGGCGACGGTCAGCTTGACCCGGCTCTCCAGCGCGTGGGCGAGCAGATCGCGGCCCGCCGGGGTCGTCGAGGTCGCGTTCGGGTTCACGATCAGCACGGCGCGCACGAGGGCTCAGCCTATCGGCCGAACCGGCTGGATCGCGGTCAGCTCAGTGCGACGCCTCATCGGTCGAGTACCACTCGTACACTCCGTCCTCGCGGGTTCGTCGCTCAATCAGTCCCTGCCACCGCAGATAGGCCAGATGTGCGAGCGTCTCAGCCATCGCCAGATTTCGTTGAAACTTCAGGAGCGCCTTGGCGACCTGAACTTCCGCGATCTCACGGACGGTGCAGGGGTGGCTGCGGATCATGGTGTGGATGGCGTCGAGCCGGCGTTGTTTGTTGCGCGTTATCGCATCGACTCGACGTCTGCCGTCGGCGAATGCGCGGCCGTGTCCTGGCATCACCAGCGTCGGGTCGCGCTCGGCGACGAGCTTGAGAGATGCCAGATAGCTGCGGAGGGGATCTTTGTCGAATCCGCGCTCGAATGTGACTGGTGGAGTGACCGCCGGTAGCAGGTGGTCGCCGGAGAAGAGGAGTCTGTCAGTTGGCGACCACAGGCAGATATGACCGAGTGAGTGTCCGGGTGTGTGGAGGACCTCCCACTGGCGTGTGCCGATCGAGAGGACCTCGCCCCCGTTCAGGCGGGTGGAGGCTTCGACCACGGAATGGAGGTACGGCAGCCACGCGACGAGGGTGTCGGCGAAAGCGGGCACCTCTGTCTTGGGCACCCCGTGGTCACTGTAGGTGTCGCGCTTGCGCGCCTGGGCGGTCTCGGGATGCCGGTACTTTTCGCAGTCCAGATCGGTCATGGCGTGCATGAACAGCTCGGCGCCGGTCAGTTCCATCAGTCTCCCGGCCATACCGTAGTGGTCGATATGAGCGTGGGTGACGATGATTCGTGCGATGTCGTCGAGCACGTAGCCTCGGGCGTTGAGCGCGTGACGCAGTGTGGACAACCCGTCGTCGGGCTCGCCAGGATGCCACATGCCGCAGTCCACCAGGGTCACGGAGTCGCCGTCTTCGATGATGTAGACGTTGACGCTCTCGATGTGGTTGATCCCGATGGGCATCGTCGCCAATCCGATGCCGTCGGGTTGGATTTGGCCACCCAGTTCTGGCGCGGTCGTCACCGTACTCGGCTCACTCGTGCATCCGCTCGAGGAGCGTGAACCATATCGTGACCTCAACGTCGAACACCGGGCCTGCGTCGGTGAGGTCACCGCTGATCTTGGTGACCTCGAATCGAGTGATCCCCTCGAGCGTGGTGTAGGCCCGGTCTATGGCCTCGTGGATGGATGCTTCGATCGTGGGGCCTGATCCGGCGATGTTGATGGACTTCCGCACCGCCATCGTGACCTCCTGAGGTGTAAGAGTTGTCGGCTCGCTGGGTCCATGGTGTATTGCGGTCGACGCCCGTGCCGAGTCTTTCCGCTGATCGGGAGGCCGCCCAGGCCATGACCGGCCCCCGCGGTAGGGCCGTGTTGACGTCGTGTCGACGGCGAGTCGATGATGCCCCCATGGCGATGGAGCTGAAGGTGGACACGGACGCGGAGGAAGTTGGGTTCGATGCGGGCCGGCTCGAGCGGATCGACCGACACTTCGCCCGGTACGTCGAGGAGGGTCAGCTGCCCGGCTGGCTCATCGTGGTCACCCGCCGCGGCAAGGTCGCCCACCTGTCGCGGTGCGGGCACGCCGACGTCGAGGCCGGGCGGCCGGTCGAGGTCGACACCGGGTGGCGCATTTTCTCGATGACCAAGCCGGTCACCTCGGTCGCGGCGATGATGCTCTTCGAAGAGGGCGCCTTCGACCTAACCGATCCGATCGCCCGTTGGTTACCCGAGTTCGCGCAACCGCGGGTCTATGTCAAGGGTTCCGCACTCAATCCGCTCACCGAGCCGGCGATCGAACCGATCCGATTGTGGCACCTACTCACACATACCTCGGGCCTGACCTACGGGTTCCACCACGCGCATCCCGTCGACGAGATGTACCGCGCGGCCGGGTTCGAATGGGGCACGCCGCCAGGACTTGATCTGGCGGCCTGCGTCGAGCGATGGGCGCAGTTGCCACTGGTATTCCAGCCCGGCAGCGAATGGAACTATTCGGTCTCTTCGGACGTGCTCGGCAGGCTGGTCGAAGTCGTGTCCGGACAACCGCTTGATGAGTTCTTCAGGCAGCGGATCTTCGCCCCACTCGGCATGAACGACACATCGTTCGGTACCGAGGGCGAGAATCTCGCTGCCCTGTACGTGCCGCAGCCGGGGACGAGAAAGGCGGTCCGGCACGACGCATTCGGTGCGGTCGGCCACGGGCGGCCCGACTGCCTGTCGGGCGGCGGCGGCTTGGTGTCCACAGCCGCCGACTACCACCGGTTCACCCAATTCCTCTTGCGCCGAGGCGAGTTGGACGGGGTGAGGTTGCTCAGCCCCAGCACCGTCGCGCTGATGACGAGCAACCACCTTCCCGGTGACGTGGATCTCGAAGCCTATGGGCGGCCGCTGTTCGCGGAGATGCCATTCAACGGCTTCGGGTTCGGGCTCGGCTTCTCGGTGCTGAAGGATGCGGTGAAGGCCAAGACGCTGTCGAGTGCGGGCGAGTTCGCTTGGGGCGGGGCGGCCAGCACCGCCTTCTGGGTCGACCCGGCCGAAGAGCTGACGGCCATGTTCTTCACCCAGCTGCTGCCCTCCAGCACCCATCCCATCCGCCAGCACTTGCGCCAGCTCGTCTACCAAGCGCTCGTGGCCTGATCCTTCGCATTGCCGACCACTCGGAACGGGTCGCTGGACATGACGGACGACACAGTCGGCTCCCGGCGTGAGGGAGACGACAGCAATAAAGTTGGCTAGCCCGTGGTTGCTGATGTGGAATGTAGAGAGAATTTCTCCTCCGGCCTGGAAGGTTCCGATGCTCACCGATATTGCAGCGGTGGTGGCGTCGATTGCTTTGGTGGCTGGCCTGTGCTGGGCGCTTCACGGATGGTTCAGGCTGTCGATTAACCGGTTCAACAGCGTGGCTGCGAAGGACGTGTTGGCCGCGTGGGATGCCAAGTTGGCGGAGCTGTCGGCAGACGACCGTGAACGGCTGCGCGTGCAGCCGCCGGTCGCGGTTTTGGAAGCCCTTGCAGCTTTGCCGTCCCAGCGGTCACGGCGATTTCAGTTGAGCTACATCTGGTAAGTCGCGGCGGCTGCGAGGACTTCGCGGGCCGCGCCCGCAGTTACGTGCGCAGCCACGTCGACTCCGCGGGCCACTAACTCGTCGGAGATCACCTCCACCGCCATGACGGCGGGGGTGACGCCGTGTTTGGTCAAACCCCGCACCAGACCGACGGTGTCGCCGTAGCCCTTCCCGGGTGGCAGCCGGTGTCCGAGCGATTCCGCGCGGAGCGGTTCCATCGGCTCCGCCCGCACGTCACACAGCTGCACCGACACGATCCGCTCCGCAGGCACGTCATCGAGGTCGGCTGCCTGTTGGCCGGCGCGCGCCCAGTGCCAGCCGTCGACGATCAGGCCCGCGTTCGGCGCCCCCTGCACAATCCGCCAGGCCGTCGCGAGGTCGGGGACACCGCTGTAGGGCATGAACTCCAGCGCAACGGTCAGATCTGGGCCCGCGCGCTCACACAGGGCGGCGAACTCCTCGCACACGACGTCGAGCGGGAGCTTCTCCAGCAGACCGGCGTTGAGGTGCCGCACGCCAAAGGCACGCGCCATGTGGAAGACGGTTCGCTCCTTGGCCTGCTGTGCCTCGTCGCGGTCGGCTGCCGTGCCCCAACCGGTGAGGTACTCGACCTCCAGGATCCGCACCCCGTGCTGCTCCGCGACGGCCAGCATCGCGGCGTCGTCGAGGCCGGCCGCCCAGTAGTTCTCTGCGCGTAACCCGATGCCGTCGAATCCGGCCCCGGCGGCAGCGCGCACCCGCTCGCCGAACTCGACGGTCGTGCCGAGGGTGTAGGAGCTGACGACGAGCGGCGGCGCGTCGATCATGTGGTCGTACCGTACTCCGGATCCAGACCGCGATCGCGGACGGAGAGCCGCTAGGTTTCAGCTGTCCGGGCGATGCCCGACCAATCGGGCGATGACCGTCAGGAGGCGTGACCGTGTCCGTTCCCCGCGGAGTGGCTCTGCTGGTTGCGGGCGCGCTCTTCATGGAGATCCTGGACGCCACCATCATCACCCCGGCCATCCCGCTCATCGCTTCGTCGCTCGGTGTGGAGGCCGTCGACGTCAACATCGCGATCTCCGCCTATCTGGTGACCGTCGCGGTCCTCATACCAGTGAGCGGATGGATGGCCGACCGGTTCGGAACCCGCAGGGTGTTCATCGCGGCAATCGCGGTGTTCACCCTCGCATCCGTCGGATGCGCGGCCAGCGGGTCGTTGCCGATGCTCGTCGCGATGCGCGTCGTACAGGGAGTCGGCGGCGCGCTGATGGTGCCCGTCGGTCGCCTCCTCGTGCTGCGGTCAAGTGCGAAGGCCGACCTGGTCCGGGCCATCGCGTGGCTTACCTGGCCCGCCCTCGCAGCTCCCGTGCTCGCCCCGACACTTGGGGGTGCCGTCGCCACCGTGGGCTCCTGGCGGTGGATCTTCATCGTCAACATCCCGCTCGGCATTATCGGATTCCTGTTGTCACTCAGGCTGATCCGCGGCGACGGCGTCCCAAGCCCGGCGCCGCTGGACTGGCGGGGGCTGGCGCTGACGGGAGCCGGCATCGCCGCAGCGCTGATCGCCTTGGAAAGCATCCGGGTGGACGGCACCAACTGGCTGCACGTCGCCGCCGGCGGTGGAGTCGCGGTCGCCTTGCTTGTCACCGCGGTGTGGCATCTGTTGCGCTATCGCTACCCGCTGATTGAGTTGCGGGTGCTGCGGGTGCCCACGTTGCGAGTTACCGCATCAGCGGGATCGCTGTATCGGATGGTCATCACGGCAGTGCCGTTCCTGCTTCCGCTGCAGTTCCAGCTGGCGTTCGGCTGGACCCCGCTGGTTGCCGGGCTGCTCGTGGCAGCGCTCTTCGTCGGCAACATCGCGATCAAGCCCGCCACGACGCCGTTGATGCGGCGGTGGGGGATACGCCGGGTGCTCATGGTGAACGGTGTCTTGTCGGTGCTCTGCTTCGGGCTCTTGGCCTGCCTGAGCGCCGATGTACCGGTGGCAGTGATCGCGGGCGTCCTGTTTGTCAGTGGGGCATTGCGTTCCATCGGGTTCACCGCCTACAACACCCTGGCGTTCTCCGACGTCGACTCCGGAGAACTCACACACGCCAGCACCCTCAATGCGGCGGTGCAGGAACTCGCCGCCGGGCTCGGGGTCGCCGTGGGTGCACTTCTACTCGGCGTGTTCACACCGGTGAGTCACGCCGGGGGACAGGCGTACTCATGGACGTATCTCACCTTGGGTCTGCTGATGATGCTCACCATCATCGAAACCCTCCGACTGCCAACGGATGCCGGCGCAACGGTCACCCGATTCGAGCGTTAGAAGAATTTCGTCGTTGCATCGAACGCCCGGGCGGCTGCTTCGTCCACATCGAGCTGTCTGATTCCGGATAACTCGATTCGATACCGAAGGGGCCGTCATAGCCGATGGACTTGAGAGCCGAGATGAACCCGCGGACGTCGAGATCACCCTCGCCAGGCAGCAGCCGAGTGTTCCGGGCGTTCCACAAGAAGTTTTCATGCACGCGCCGGCCGTCGTTCAGCTGCACAGCGGCCACTGTTGTCACGTCCAGACTGGTGATGGCTTCAGCGGTTGACCCGGTGTTGTAGAAGTGCCAGACGTCGAGCAGATGTCCGGCGTTATGCGCGTCTGCGCGCGCCAGCAGTGCGCTCGCTGTTGGCACCGAGTTGATCGCAGACCATGCGAACGCCTCGACTGCGATGTTCAACCCAAGATCAGCGACTGACTCCGCGGCGCTGTTCAGGCGCGTCCCGGCACCGTCGATATTCAGCGGGCCGCCAACGAAGTCACCCGAACTCAGATGATCACCGCCGCCGGTGGTTACCGCCAGCTCCCGCACCTTCGCCAGTGTCGCCCGGGTAGCCGATTCGGCCCCGGGAGCGGCCCAGCCGGCGAAGAACTCGATTTCACCGAGCTCCAGGTTGTTGTCCGACAGAATGTCGGCCACGTCGGCGGTCGTGAGGGTCTTGACATCGTTGAGATGGATACCGATCCGTGCGAATCCGGCTCCCGAGGCGGCCTCGCACCGTTGTCGGAACGTGAATCTGGGTGGCTCGGCGAATCCGGCTCCGGCGAGGGTGACGTAGCTGGCCGTGAGTTTTGGGGTGCTCATCGCTTTGTCCTGACTCGGTTGGGCTGGACGTCGGCGTTCGCCGATCGCAACATTCCCATGACGTGCTTGAACCGTGCGCCTTCTCGCCGACATACTCAAAGCGTGAGTTCCATTAAGCGGAACACCTCATTACAGACCGACGACTCGTCGACGTCGGTGGTTCGCCGACTTGCGGCCGTGCTCGACGCGTTCCGTGCCCGAGATGTGTATCTAGGCGTCAACGAAATCGCCCGCCGCACCCAGCTACCGAAATCGACGGTGTCCCGATTGGTCAAGGAGATGCACGAAGCGGGTTTCCTCGAGCGCAAAGCCGAGAAAGTCGGGCTGGGGTTGCAGATGTTCGAATGGGGAGAGCGCGCCTCTCGGCGGCGTTCATTGCGCCAGGTGGCGCTGCCGTTCATGGCTGATTTGCGTGAAGCGACCCGTCAGACGATCCACCTTGCCGTGTTAGACGGCACCGAGGTGGTCTACGTGGAGATACTGCACCGCGAAGGCGCCCCGCGTCTGCCGTCCAGGGTCGGCGGCCGGCTGCCCGCACACGCAACCGGAGTGGGGAAGGCGCTGCTGTCCGCCTCGGACCCCGATGTGATCGATCGAGCGATCGCTGCCGGACTGGTGGCAGTGGGACCCCGGACAATTCGGAATCCTGATGTCCTCAGACAGCAGCTCCGGCGGGCGGCAGTCAACGGGATCGCCTACGAACACGAGGAATCCGCCGCCGGGGTCGTGTGTGTCGCGAGCGCCGTGCTCGACTCCGAAAATGTTCCTGTCGCCGCGATTTCGGCGTCGGGGTGGGCCGGGAAGGTCGACATCCGAAGAGTCGCGCCCGCCGTCCACACCGCTGCGCTGAGTGTGTCCCGCGTTCTCGCGAGTCGCGACACCTGAGCCGCACTGCGTGTTCCGTTGTCCGGACACCACTGGAACGGCTGCGGGCATAAGAGCCCATCCAGTGGATCGGATCCCCGATAGTAGGGGTACGCGGACTGAGAAGTGCTAATACGGGCAGAGGTGCCAGGGCGCATCCAGGAGGCCGACATGCACGTCCGTTTCGTAACTCCTGCGGGAGTCGAGTTATGTGACGCTGCCGAGCTGCCCACCCTGCTAGCCCGCACCGACGGGTTGGTCTGGGTCGACGTGCCGGTGTGGGACGAGCAGGCCGAGCAGACGTTGAGTACGATCTTCGGGTTCCATCCGCTCGCGATTCGGGATTCGGCGAATCGGAATCAGGTGCCCAAGATCCATCGTTACGACGACCATCTGTTCCTGGTGCTGCACGCGCCGCAGCCCGGCGCCGGCGGCCATGTGCACTACGTCGAGCTCGACCAGTTCATTGGCGACCGTTACCTTGTCACCGTCCACGGCCCACTCAATCCCGCGGTCGACCAGGCGGCGGCAATGGTCGAGGTGGATACGGTGCTAGCGCGACTCGCCAGCGGAAAGCTCAAGCCGGACAAGGGATTCGAGCTATCCTATGCCCTGCTCACCGCATTGACCGGGCGCCTGCGCACGTACACCGCGGAGCTGACCAAGGACGTCTGGATGCTCGAGCAACGCGTCACCGGAGACCACCTCGGCGATCCGGAATCGTTTCTCGATGAGATGTTCCGGGCGCGGCACGGTCTGCTCACGGTCAGCACCATGTCCGCGCTGAGCCGCGAGGTATACAGCCGGATGGCGACCATCACGGCCTGCGGCCCGGGTCACGGGCAATCGCTGCTTCTGGACGCTGTCGATCAGTTCCACCATCTATCGGTGATGGCGGAAACCCAGAAGTCATATCTGCAGGGAACGATCGAGTTCTACCAGGCGCGGACCAACACGAAGATGACCATCGCGGCCGAACGGCTCGCGGTGATCGCGGCAGTCACGCTGCCGATCACGGCGCTGTCCTCCGTTCTGGGCATGAACCTGATCGTCAACGATGAGACGCACTGGATACTGCTGGCCATCACACTGGCCGTCATGATGGCCATGTCGACGACGCTGCTGGTCTGGGCGAAGCGCAAGGGCTGGTTCTAGCGGCGAACGTTCGGGGTGCGCCGGAGCTGAATAGCTGAACGGAGATATGAGCTAGTCTCACGAAGTGGACCAAGACAGACCACAGAGTCTGCTAGGGGCGATCATCCGCGAACAACGCGAGCTTGCGGCGCTGCCCCTGCGCCAGCTGGCCAAGTCTGTCGGAATTTCCAATCCGTATCTCTCGCAGATCGAACGGGGATTGAGGGCACCCTCCGAGGCGGTGGTCGAGGCACTGGCCGCTTCGCTGGATCTGTCGGTCGAAGAGCTGTACCGGCGTGCGGGTTATGTCGAGCCGGCGACCTCACCCGATGATCACACCCATTCCGACCTCGCGGATGCTATCGCGGCGGCACCCGAACTCACGGCGGCCCAGCGCCGCGCGATGGCGGAGATCCACCGAAGTTTCATTGACGCAAACCGGGTACGCAAAATATCTGGGAACCACGGCGCCGACTAACGAGAATCGAAGGCACCCAACCTATCTCGTGATTTGAATTCGTGCGCCGATCCGGTTGCCGCCGAGGGATTCACCGGTAGCGACCACGTGAGCCTGATCACAAATAGCTGTGTTAGCAGAATTCGTGCTAACGTAGCTAGCAGCCGGGCCACAGATGGTCATGGTACGAACAGGAGGAACGACAATGGCTACAGCCACAGCACCAACCATCAAGCCCTTCGACGTTGATTTCGAGGCGGCTACCGAGCGGATTCGCGGACTGAACGAGAAGGTTCTCGAGGCGGCGAAGCAAACCGGGACGATGTCGCTCGACGCGTACGAGCAGACGGTGAACAGCCTGCTGGATTTCAGCCAGAAGGCCGCCGACTCCACCAAGGTGGAATGGGTTTCGGCGCTCACCAAGTCGCAGGCGTCGGTTATCACCGAGTTGACGAACGCCTACACCAAGGCCGCGCGCGACCTGCTGAAGTAATCCCATCGAACGTGCACCGGCACTTCCGGCGGTCTCGAGGAGCATCTGTTCCGAGAGCCGCCGGAGGGCCGGTGTTCGTCTGTGTGCACCACGGAAGGACTTCACGTGCCCACCAGTCTGCCAACGAAGATCGCCGGCCAGTTCGCTTGGGCGCCAATCGAAACATGTGGCGTCGATCACTGCCGGTGCGACCGAATACGCCGCTCGAGCGGTGGCCCGGAACAGGACGCCACTGGGGATGGCCGAGGACTTGGCGGAGTTCGCCCGTGTCGCGCCGCTTCGAGAGAGGCCGACGTGGGCACATGACGCACCCGAAGCGCCTGACCGCCCGTGGCCGCCCGCAATTGACATCCCGTCAAGAGTCCTCGAGGATCCCCGAAAATCGCTGCACTAGAACATTATTCGGAGCTAGCGGCGGCACATTCAGGTGGATCGGTGGTGCTAGTCCAGCGCGGGTTCCAAGCTATTGGTCCCGTGGCCGTCTCGGTTTCCCGTCACGCGAAACTCGGTGGCCAGTTGGCGCGAGAGACTGTGACACGCAACGGATAGCGCGCCGACGGCGGGCTTCAATTCGGTGCTCAGATCTCGGATGGCGAGTTCGATGGCGGCGGCGACGCGGCCTCCGCCGTAGAAGATCGGCATCGCGATGGCCGCTTTGCCGCACTCGAATTCGTTCCGCGACGTCGCGATCTGCGTCAGCCTGATGACCGAGAGCTTCCGCCGCAGGACGTCCGGCGAGGTGATGGTATGGGGTGTGAACGCGGGCAACCCGGCCGCGATGACATGGTCAATGACGCCTGGCGGGGAGAAGGCGAGCAGTGCCTTGCCCGAGGCGGCCGCATGCGCCGGTACGACAGCGTGCAGGAGCCCCTCAGCGTGCACGCGTTCGGAGAACCGATTGGTACGGGGCTGCAACGTCAGGACATCTGAGCCGCGCAGAATGCCCAGCCGCACCTCGCTGCGGGTCGCCCTTGACAGTTCGTGCAGCACCGGCAGCGCCCGCATCACAGTCTGTGTGGTTGAGCAGACTTCGGACGTCGGAGTACTCGCTGGCAATCATTCGTAACGGCAAACCGATCCGATAGCTGCGTTCCTCGGTGCGTTCGAGAAGGCGCCAGGCAACCAGTTCCGAGGCCAGGCGGTGCGCGGTCGACGTCGGCAGGTCCGCGGAGGCGGCGATCTCGGTCAACGTATGCACGTCACCGTCGGCGAACACCATCAAGATCGCGGTGACCTTGCTGGTCACCGACCGTCCGGGATCGGTCGAATTTCCCGCCATGCGGCACTCCTCATCTGTTGTAGAGAGGTTCCCAGTCAGTGGCGGATATAAGCGAGCAGTGCGTCCCGCAGAGCGGAACACCCGCAGGAAAGGCATGGGACATCAACGGTGGCGCGCTCGAATCGGTTAGCCGTCGAATCTGGCCTCGCCCGCGAACGCCAACGGTAGAGTTGACTGAAGAGTTCGATCATCGCTTTTGTCCGCGCTCGACCATGATCAAACTGATGCAACGTGCGCGTACGCAGAGGGGAACGACATGTCGGAACTCACGAAGACGTTGCAGGTGTTGCTCACTCCCGACGAGCACGAGGAGTTGGAGCGGCTCGCGGTCAGTCGCGGACTCTCAACGTCGACGGTGGCGCGCGAGGCAATCCTTCGCCTGGTCCGGGCTGAGGCCGCCCCGGGTTCTGCCGAGGATCGTCGATTGATCCAAGACTGGCAGATTTACCCCTGACCCTCTTGCCTGTGGGTCCCGGGCCGTCTCGGTTTCCCGTCACGCGAAACTCGGTGGCCAGTTGGCGCGAGAGACTATGACACGCAACGGATAGCGCGCCGGCGGCCGGCTTCAATTCGGTGCTCAGATCTCGGACGGCGAGTTCGATGGCGGCGGCGACGCGGCCTCCGCCGTAGAAGATCGGCATCGCGATGGCCGCTTTGCCGCACTCGAGTTCGTTGCGCGAGGTCGCGATCTGCGTAAGCCTGATGACCGAGAGCTTCCGCCGCAGGACCTCCGGCGAGGTGATGGTATGACGGGTGAACGCGGGCAACCCGGCCGCGATGACATGGTCAATGACGCGTGGTGGGGAGAAGGCGAGCAGTGCCTTGCCCGAGGCGGCCGCATGCGCGGGTACGACAGCGTGCAGGAGCCCCTCGGCGTGCACGCGTTCGGAGAACCGATTGGTACGCGGCTGCAACGTCAGGACGTCTGAGCCGCGCAGAATGCCCAGCCGCACCTCGCTGCGGGTCGCCCTTGACAGTTCGTGCAGCACCGGCAGCGCCCGCATCACGGTCTGTGTGGTTGAGCAGACTTCGGACGTCGGAGTACTCGCTGGCGATCATTCGTAACGGCAAACCGATCCGGTAGTGGCGTTCCTCGGTTCGCTCGAGGAGACGCCAGGCGACCAGTTCCGAGGCCAGGCGGTGCGCGGTCGATGTGGGCAGATGCGCAGAGCCGGCGATCTCGGTCAGCGTGTGTACGCCATCGTCCGCGAATACCATCAAGATCGCGGTCACCTTGCTGGTAACAGACCGTCCCGCATCGATCGAATTTCCTGCCATGCGGCACTCCTCATCTCTTTGAGACGAGGTTCGCATTTGAGGGTGGGAATCCCTCGCATTCGCTCCCGCTGTCTGAGAGTGCCCACTGAGAAGTCTAGCCGTCATTGACGAGAATGTGGCATTAACGGCGGCGGGACGGACCGGTCGTGCGCAGCAGCTGCGCGGCGGGGGCAAGCCGACGATCGCAGCGATTGGCCCGAACGACGACTCGGGCGCGGCGCTGGCGCTGTCGGTGATGCGAGGACGGGTGACGCGAAGGCAATGAGCCGATTGGCGCATCCTTATCCGCGAACGCGACGCCTTCGCGGCACCTTGTCAGCGCTCGCCGCAGGATCGCTCCCAATGTCCAGACTCCGTACGGCCATGCTCGGACCGCCACGAGTGTGCGTAGAGGCCGCCGGCGAGGACCAACTGGTCGTGCCTGCCCCGCTCCGCCACGCTGCCGTTCTTCAGCACGATGATCTCGTCGACGAGTTCGAGGGCCGAAAGTCGATGGGTTATCAGCACTGTCGCGCGATCGGCGGTCGCCACAAGGAGGTCGCGCACGAGCGCGTCGGCGGTGGGTTGGTCGAGATTGGCGGTGGGTTCGTCGAAGACAATCGCGGGGAAGTCGGCCAACAACGCCCGGGCGACAGATATCCGCCGGCGTTCTCCTTCGGACAGTCGCTGACCACCCTCCCCGACGTGGGTGTCCAAGCCGTCGGGTAGTCGCTCAACCCACTCCAGCAGGCGGACCCGCCGGAGGGCGTCGTGCAGCTCATCGTCGTCGCAGGCCGGGCTGGCGAGACGGAGGTTCTCCCGGATGGTCGAATCGAATATGTGGGCATCCTGCGCGCAGAGGCCAACAATCCGTCGGACCTCGTCTCCGGCGACGTCTCGGGCATCCACGGGACCGATGCAATAGCGCCCTGAGCTCAGCTCGACAAAACGCAGCAGCATCGCCGACAACGTTGTCTTTCCCGCGCCGCTCTCGCCAACCACGGCGACCGTGCGCCCGGGCATGAGTTCAAGGTCGACACCGGTGACCGCGGCGGGCGCCGACGAATGCGTGTTGGACCAGCGCGCTCCCGCACCCTGCAGCGAAATCGGCCACAGGTTCGCACGGTCCAACCGGCCAACGTTGGACGGCTCGATTACCGGGACGGGCGTGTCCATCACTTCGATGACTCGCTCGCCACTTTGCCGCGATCGGCTGTACGCGAGCGTCGCAGTCGGAAGGATCTGCACGGCCTCGAAGGCCGCAAGCGGAATCAAGACCACCACGGCGAGCATGACGCCGCTTAGGGCGCCAGCACGTACCGCGGATGTGCCAAGGGCGAGCGCGCCCCACACCGCGCACCCGGCACAGACGACGGTCAGTCCCGCACCGACACCGGTGGCCAGCGCTGAGGACCGCGCGATCCGCGTCAAACGGGCATCGAGAGCTCTGAGCTCGGCCAGGTGCTGCGGGGCGGCACCATAGGCGACCAGGTCGGCTCTCGCGTTCAGCAGCGTGACGACACTCGTCGACAGTTCGGCTCGCACGCGTGGCCAAACGGGCCTCGGCATGTCGATTGGCCCAAGAGGTCGCCGCCGGTGCCGCGACCGCTGCGACCGCGAGGGTGGCAGCCAGGACGGCGGCCGACGAGGGGAGCAACGTCGCGACGATACCCACAGCCAGTGCGGCGGCTCCGGCTGCGACAGCCACCGGTTGTAGGACCCGAAGCGGCAGGTCCTGCAGTCCGTCGACGTCGGAGACCATGCGCGCAAGCAGATCACCGCGGTGGTAGATGGGCAGGGCGCCCGGCGACAGCGGCTCCAGCGCAGTGACGAAACGCATCCGGATGGTGGCGAGCATGCGGAAGGCGACATCGTGAGAGACGAGCCGCTCCAAATAGCGCAACGCCGCCTTCGCGAGGGCGAAGACCCGAACGCCCACGATCGCCACCGTGAGCGCGGCGATGTGGGGCTGCAATGACGCAGCGCTGATGAGCCAGGCAGCGCAGGCGATAAGACCCACACCGCTGCCGACGGCAAGCACACCGAGGCCACATGCCGTGAAGAACCGTCTCCGTCCGGGGGCGGCCAGGGCCAGCAGCCTCCTCGTCGATCCGACGTGGCTGGTGACCTCGGACGGAGACCTCATGACAGTGCCGCGCTGGTCATGGGTCGCTCCTCGGGGATGCCTGCGCCAACCTCGACGGTCCGATCGGCGAAATCGATCGCAGAGGGACGGTGCGCAACCATCAGCACGAAACGGCCGACACTGAGTTGGCGTATCGCAGCAAGCGTGCGCAGCTCTGTCGGCGCGTCGAGATGCGCGGTGGGCTCGTCCAGCAGGAGGAGATCCGCTCCGCGCTCGGTGCGCAGGAAGCAACGCGCGAGCGCGATGCGTTGACGCTCTCCAGCGGAGAGGTCGGCACCGTTCTGCGCGATGCGCCGGCGAGGGTCCAGGCCTTCGCACGCAGCCTTCGCCAAAGCTGCTGCAACTTCGGTGTCCGTGGCATCGGGTGCCCCGAGTCGAACGTTTCCTGCGACTGTGCCGGCCACCAGCGTGGGCCGCTGCGGCATCCAGGCAATGTGGCCGAGCCAGCTCTGGCGGTCGGCTTCGGCCACCGACACGCCGTCCATCCGTACTGTGCCTGCGAACGGCTCGAGGAAGCCGAGCATCACGCTCAGCAATGTCGACTTCCCGCAGCCGCTGGGGCCCACCAGTGCTACGACCTCGCTCCTGCGCAACCCGAAAGAGGTTGGCGCACAGGTGGCGATCGAAGCGTCGGCCCGCCGGACGGTGACATCCTGCACGGCGACGAACTCGCGCGGCGCTGGGCGTGATGCGGGTGCCCAGCGGCGGGGCCGGCTCATCGAGAATGTCCAGGATCTTTTCCGTCGCAGACCGGCCCTCGGCGGCGGCGTGATAGCTGGCGCCAAGGGTGCGCAGTGGTTGGAAGGCTTCGGGGGCGAGCAGCAGAACGATGAGTGCGGCCTCCAATTCGATGCTGCCGCCGATGAGGCGCAGCCCGACCTGGACGGCAACGATGGCCACCGACAGGCTCGCAAAAAGCTCGAGCACGAACGACGAGAGGAACGACACGCGCAGCACCGTCATGGTGGTTCGGCGGTACTCGTGCGTCACCGATTGCACTGCCCGGCGCTGCGCGCGCGCCCGACCGAATACCCGAAGAGTCGTCAGCCCCTCGACGACGTCGAGGAAATGATTGGACATGCGCTCGAGGGCTCGCCATTGATCGTTGGTGCGGCGCTGGGCGGACAGTCCGGCGAGCACCATGAAGAGCAGGACAATGGGAAGGGTCAGCAGCAGCACGACCCCTGAAATCCAGTCCGTCGCCCAGACCACCACAACGAATAGTGGCGAGATGATCGCGGTCAACACCAGTTGTGGCAGGTATCGCGCGAAGTATGCGTCGAGCGCCTCCAACCCGCGGGTGGCCAGTTGCGTGATCTCTCCGGTGCGATGTTCGGAAGACCACGATGGACCGGCGTCAACGACGCGGCGCATCAGGCCTTGTCGCAGCTGCGATTTCACGACTGCAGTTGCCCGCGCCGCCGCGGTCTCCTGCAGGTATGACAGCGCGGCTCGCATCACCGTCAAGCCGGCTAGCAGGACCAGAAGGATGCTGATGTCGTGAAAGTCGGCGCCGCCCAGGAAGACTCGGCTGATGGCTATGGCGAGTGTCACGGCTTGTCCGAACACGCACGCTGCGATGGCAAGCCCGATCACGACGCACACCAGTAAGAATCCTGAACTGGAGCGCGCGCGCCGCAGCAGGCGTGGGTCGATCGCACGCATTATGTCGATCGGTTGCCGCCCGCGGCGGCGCCGTGCTGCGGGATCAGTGGAATGTGGTCTCGACTCAACCGCCTGCGGAACACCCAGTAGCTCCACGCCTGGTAAGCCAGGACGAAGGGAACGACGAGAACGGCGACCCAGCTCATCAGCGTCAGCGTGTACGACGACGAACTTGCGTTTGCAATCGTGAGGTTGTTGGCGGGGTCGATGGTCGACGGCATCACGTTCGGGTACAGCACCGCAAAGTAAGTCGCGACCAGCAGCACGATCGCGCTGGCCGTGAGGAAGAAGGCGACGCCGTCGCGGCCGCGCGCATTCGCCACCAGTGCGCCGACCAAGGCGGCGACGAGCGCGATCGCCAGTGTCGCCGACAGCGCATCGCCGGTCGAGGCGATGGTCCAACTCAGGAACGCCGCGGACAGCACGATCGTGACGACGCCGAGGCGGGTCGCGAGTTCACGAGCGTCGTGCCGAATGCCCCCGGTGGTCTTCAGCGCGATGAAGATCGCTCCGTGGGTGACGAACATCGAGAGCACGGCCAGACCGCCGAGGATGGTGTACGGCGAGAAGAGGTCGAGAACTCCGCCGGCGTAATCGCCCGCGTCGTTGATCGGCATGCCACCCACCAGGTTCGCAAAGAACATCCCCCAGAGAAACGGGACGACGATCGAGCCGAAAACGATGCAACGGTCCCACCGGCGCCGCCACTGGGCATCGTCTTTTTTTCCGCGGAACTCGAATGCCAGACCTCGCACGATCAATGCGCCGAGGATGACAAGCAGCGGCAGGTAGTAGGCGCTGAATGCGGTGGCATACCAGTGCGGGAATGCGGCGAACATCGCCCCCGCGGCGAGCACCAGCCACGTTTCGTTGGCATCCCAGACCGGGCCGATCGTGTTGATCATGACCCGTCGGTCGGTGTCGTCCTTACCGAGGACAGGCAGCAGCACGCCGACCCCGAAATCGAATCCCTCGAGCACGAAATACGACGCGAACATGAACCCAATCAGTACGAACCAGAATTCAGGCAATGTCACGGGGCGGTCCTAATAGGCGAAGGTCAGTTGCTGGCGTCGGCGTTTCGGCTTCCGGGCTCGGAGCCGGGGCGTCCGGCGGCGGTCCAGCTTGCGCGTACCGGATCAGGAGGCGCAGCGCGATGGTGGCGATGACGAGGTACAGGACCGCGAACACGACGAGGGAGGTGATGACCTGCCATCCGGGAACGGACGGCGACAGTGCATCGCGCGTCAGCATTTGGCCGAACACCGCCCACGGCTGCCGGCCCATCTCGGTGAAGATCCAGCCGAAGCTGTTCGCCAGGATCGCCAGCGGTGTGGTCCAGATGAACGCGCGCCAGAACCAGCGATTGCCCGGAAGCCTGCCGCGTCGAGTGAGCCAGATACCGAGAAGCGCCAACGCCGTTGTGACGCCGCCCAGGCCGATCATGTACCGGAAGCTCCAATAGGTAATCGGGACATACGGCGTGTAGTCGCCGGGCCCGAACCGCTGCGCATACTCGGCTTGCAGATCGTTGAGGCCCTCGACTTTCGCGTGAATGTCGCCGTCGGCAAGGTAGGACAGCAGATACGGCACCCGCACGGAGAAGACCTCCCGCGTGGCGTCTCGGGTTCCGACGGTGAAGAGCGAAAACGACGCGTCCGACTTCGAATCCCAGAGGGCTTCGGCCGCGGCCATCTTCATCGGCTGAACTTCGGTCATCACCTTGCCCTGCATATCGCCGGTGATCGTCGTGCCGATGCCGGCCGCCAGTGCCATGAACAAGCCGAACCGCAGCGAAGCGCGCATCACCTCGATGTGCTGTCCTCGCGCCAGGTGCCACGCCGCGATCCCGATGATGACGGCCGCGCCCGCCAGCAATGCGCCGGCAAGAATGTGCGGATACGCCACCACGGCAACCGGATTGGTCAACACCGCCCAGATGTCGGTGAGCTCCGCTCGGCCCGATTCCGCGTTGACGGTGAAGCCGACGGGATTCTGCATCCACGAGTTAGCCGTGAGAATGAAGTACGCGGACAGGTTGGTACCGATGGCTACACACCAAATGCACGCCAGGTGAAGACCTTTGGGCAGCCGATCCCAACCGAAGATCCACAGCCCGATGAAGGTTGCCTCCAGGAAGAAGGCGAGCAATGCCTCCATGGCAAGTGGCGCGCCGAAAACGTCGCCGACGAACCTCGAATACTCACTCCAATTCATCCCGATCTCGAACTCCAGGACGATGCCCGTCACGACACCCACCGCGAAGCAGATCAGGAACGGCTTGCTCCAGAACTTCACCATTTTCAGGTATTTCGGCTTACCGGTGCGGTACCACGCGGTCTGCATGATCGCGAGATAGACGGCCAGACTGATCGACACCGGTACGAAGAAGAAGTGGTAAAGCGTCGTCAATGCGAACTGCAGTCGAGCGAACAGCAAACCGTCCATCGCCGTCACCGCCCATGCTTGGCGGAACGGGCGGCGGCTTGCGCTGAGGAGGGTAGTCCGAGCAGCGAGTCCGCTGTGCGCCAGAGGATCGCCTCGGTGTCGTCGGCGCCGAGACCGAGTGAACGCACCGTCGACACCGGATCGGTGTCGCCCAGTTCGAAGGGGTGGTCGGTGCCGAGGAGGACGCGGTCGGCGCCCATGTCGGAGACGAGATGAGAGAGCAGCGTGGTGTCAAACACCGCGGTGTCGTAGTACAGCCGCTTACAGAATTCGCTCGGCGGGATCTCGGTTGTGTGAGCCACCTCTTTGCGTTCCCAGCCGAGGTCGAGGCGACCGCGCAGCCATGGCAGGCAGCCGCCGCCGTGGGCCAGGCACATGGCCAAGTCGAAACGTTCGAAAACCCGGCCGTAGATCATCCGGGCGATGCTCAGCGCCGTTTCCATCGGGTAGCCGACGAGCTGGGGCAGCCAGTAATCGCGCTGGCGGTGGGCGTCGGGCACCCCACTCGGGTGAACGAAGACAAACACGTTGCGCTCGGCCAGCAGGGCCCAAAGGTCCTCATTCACAGGGTCATCGAGCTCTTTGCCACCTCCGCGAGTACCGATCGCAACACCCGGGAAGCCCAGGTCGTCGAGACAGCGACGGGCCTCGTTCGCGGCGTCGGGGAATCCGAGGGGGATCGACCCGAGACCGTACAACCGTCCGCCGCCCTCGGCGATGTAGCCGGCCAGCTCGTCGTTGCCTCGCGCGATCGTTGTGGTGACGAGCTTTCCGTCTTCGGAGTTGGAGCAGTACAGAAACGGCGGCATGGACACCGCATGGGCTCGAACCCCGAGGTCGTCCATCTCCGCCAGCCGGGTGCGAGGGTCGTACTGGGAGCGGGCGAGGGGCAGCGGTGCGTTCTTCGCCACTCCGCTCACCGCTGGATCGAGCAGGACGACGTCGTCTCCGATCCTCGACAGGTCCGCTAGGCCGTCGCGTTCGAGCCATTCGAGCAACGGCAGAGGCATCGCGTGGTTGTGCACGTCGATCGCCGCGGCATCGACGCCGTCCGCGTCAGCCGGTCGGCTGTCGTTGGACTCGTCTGCGGGCATCCAGTTCCTCCACGTCCTGTAGGTCGAAGTCCATGTTGGTCGTGCGAGTACGCCGGAGCTACGGCCTTCTTGCTGGGTGGAACTTCCCCGTCGAGCCCTACCGTCGCCTTCTGGTGGCATGCGAGACTCCGCTTGAGCATTTGTCAACACGCCGGCTCTGACGACTTGCGCGGTTCGCGACGCCGCCACGGTCCCGCCAAAGAGTTGTACCGACAACGGAAACTAGCCAAGGAGGACGCAAATGACTGAGACGCCGAATTTCACTCCGGATGTCGAGGCGGCCGCGCAGCGAATCAAAGAGACGAGCGATCGCGTGCTGGCGTTGAGCAAAGAGAACGGCCTCGTATGGCTGGAAGCGTACGAGAAGATGCTCAACGGGGTGCTCAAGCTCGAGGAGGACACCGCCAAGGAGCTCGGTTCCGACTGGGTCGAAAAATTTGTGTCAACGCAAGCCGACCTGATTCGTCAAACGTCAGAGGCATACCTCGGTGCAGTCAAAGATCGACTGAAGTAGTCCCGGTCCCTTCGCCGCCATGCAGCTGCGCGCGCCGACCGACTGAGAATGGAAGTGCCGCAATTGGACGAGCGCCCGACGACACGTACACGCCCCAAAGTCGTGGTGATTGGCGGCGGTTTCGGCGGCGTGAACGTCAGCAGAGTCCTGGCGAAATCCGATGTCGACCTGACGATAATCGACAGGACGAACCATCACCTGTTCCAGCCGTTGCTGTATCAGGTTGCGACCGGCATCCTGCCCGAGGGCTTGATAGCACCGGCACTGCGCCGCGTTGTGCAGAAACAAAAGAACACCAAGGTGGTACTCGGCCAAGTCGTGGACCTCGACCTGCAAGCTCGAACCGTTGCGGTAGTCGCGCCGGACGGAGCGCGAATAACGCTGCCGTACGACACCTTGGTAGTCGCGGCTGGTGCAACCCACGCCTATTTCGGGCACGACGAGTGGGAGGAATTCGCGCCCGGAATGAAGACGCTGGAGGATGCCCGGCACCTCCGGAATCACATATTGGGTGCGTTCGAAATGGCGGAGCTGGCAACCGACCCGGCGGAACGCGACGCGTGTCTCTCGTTTGTCGTGGTGGGGGCGGGACCGACAGGCGTCGAGGTCGTCGGCCAGATCGCCGAGCTGGCACACCGCGTGCTGCCCGGCGATTACCGCGAGATCGACACGCGTCAGGCGAGGATTGTGCTCATCGAGGCAGCACCGGCAGTCCTTGGTCCCTTCGACGAGCGCCTTCAGCGGTACACCACGCGGACCCTGGAGCGGATGGGTGTCGAAGTACGGTGTGCGCACGGCGGCCACCGCGATCGACGCGGAGGGGATCACCGTCAGGAATGACGACGGTGAGGAGCGCATCGAAGCCAGGACCAAAGTATGGGCTGCAGGTGTGCAGGCCTCACCACTGGCAAAGATGCTCGCCGAGGCGACCGGTGCCGAGACCGATCGAGCCGGCCGCATCACTGGTCGAACCCGACTGCACGCTCCCCGGCCATCCGGAAGTGTTCGCCATCGGCGACATGGTCTCCCTAAACGGCCTGCCTGGCATTGCGCAGCCGGCGCTGCAGGAAGGAAAGTACGTCGGCAAGGTGATTCGGGCGCGGCTCGATGGTGACACCAGCGTCGCGCCATTCAAGTATTTCGACAAAGGCACCATGGCCACAATCGGTCGAACGCACGCCGTCGCGCGTTCTGGCGGAATGAGTTTCACCGGCATCATCGCCTATCTGATGTGGGCGTTCATTCACGTCTTGTATCTGATTGGCTGGGGCAACCGGTTCGGCACCCTGTACTCGTGGGGCCGCTCGCTCTGGTTCACGAAGAATCGAGCGCACCGCATCATCACGCTCGATCAGGCGATCGACGAGATCGGTGTTCACGGTTCGGCGCCCGCCGACACCACTTCATCTGAAAAAGGCGCGCGGCAACCATCAACGACGTTGTGAATGATCAGCGGGTCGAGGCCGCACGCGCCCTTGGCGGGACGCTGCCATGTTGTAAGGGATGGACCGCAGCAAGCTGGTCGACCGTTGCGCGTCCTTTCGTCACTGCGCTGAGTTCGCGTGACAGTCCGCCGCACGCCACCGCCAGAGCGGGGGAGACTCTGGCGAGATCGTTCTGCGGATCTCCCACCTGAACTTCTATTGCTGCGAGCACTTTACCGTCGGCGAACACTGGCATCGCGACACCGTGGTTTCCTATTTCCAGTTCACCCGATGACACCGCAACGTGCGCCTGCCGAATGGTGGCGAGGTTATGCCGGAACTTCTCGGGCGCCACGATTGTGTATCGCGTGAACTGCGTGAGACCCTTCGCGAGCATTCCGTCGGTGATGCGGGTCGGCGAGAATGCCAACAGCACCTTGCCGAGGGCAGTCGCGTGCGCGGGCAACGTGGCATCGACGTCAAAACTCGTGACCGGACAGTTCGGTCTCTTCTCTACGTACTTGACCTCGCTGCCTGACAGCACGCCCAGGCGCGCGGGACGGTGAATGGCCGCGGTCAGGTCCTCAAGGACGCACGATGCACGTTCAACCAGGGTCGGCGCCCGCCATTCGGACGTTCCGATTCGACGGAGCGGCGACCCAACGTGGTAGTGACCATCCTCGTCCCGCTCGAGTAGGTTCCAGCTCGCCAACTCGACCGCGAGCCGGTGCGCGGTGGAGACGGGTAGCCCGGCAAGGCGGGCAATGTCGGTCAATGACCGCTCATCGCAATCGGTGAAGGTGAGCAGAATTGCGGAGACTCTGCTCGTGACTGACTGACCCGGCTCGGTCGAGTTTCCTGCCATAGCCGTCCTACCTAATGCCTAACGCAATGCTAAATCGCCAGCGTGGGCTGTGTTCCACGCCGCGGTATTTGTAATGATGTCACGTCGTTTGTCCGATCAGTCGAAATTGACCATCACCAAAGGTCCGACCTTGGGCGGCCGGCAAGCGAGCCTTCGGAGCGCAGTGCGGAGCCTCCCCAACGCTGGACGATGTCCACCAGTGGCAAGCCGGCGAAGCCTGTCCCGAACCTGCGCCGGGGAAACGCTTTCGCTGGATGGGAAGAGCGCCGTTGGCGCTGGCGACTCGACCCCCGCGGGTGTTTGACTCGCGGCAGCGCAGGCGGAGCGCGTTCACGCAGACGGACTGACGAAGGATCAAATTCATGAGTGTTGATGCCGCACGAGGTGAGACGCGGCAGCCGCTTGTCCTCGAGGGTCTTGCCGGGTTGCGCGAGCGAGTCGGCACGGTGCTCGGGGTCAGCGACTGGGTCGAGACCACGCAGGACAATGTCGACACCTTCGCCAAACTGACGGGTGACGAGCAATACATCCACGTCGATCCCGAACGCGCGGCGAAGGGCCCGTTCGGCACCACAGTTCAGCACGGGTTCCTGACCTTGGGGACGGCCACCGGCCTGCTCTGGTCGGTGTGCGTGGTCGAGGGATTCAACGTGATCCTGAACTACGGGCTCAACAAAGTCCGGTTCCCCGCGCCGCTGAAGGTGGGTTCACGGAGCCGGATGCACGTTGAGCTGATAGAGGTGAACGAGCTGGAGGGCGGCGCCGAAGCCATTTACCGCCTGAAGTATGAGATCGAAAACTCGCCGAAGCCGTGCTGTGTAGCCGAGCTCGTCTTTCGGTATTACGACTGACCCTGCCTGTGCAGGCGGTTGAGAAACACTGCAGAACAACGCAACTGTAGACGGAGAGCAAAGATGACAGCTACGGCGAAGCCGGAGATCGGCGCCACTGCAATCGCAAATGGAATCGAAACGAATTATCTCGAGGATGGCTCCGGTGACGAACACCGTGCTGTTGATTCACGGTTCGGGCCCCGGTGTGACGTCGTACGCGAACTGGCGTCTCGTGATTCCCGCGCTGGCAACCAAATTCCGCGTCATCGCACCGGACATGGTCGGGTTCGGCTACTCGCAACGGCCGGAGAATGTCGATTACTCGGTGCAGACATGGGCCGATCAGGTCGTCGGCCTGATGGATACGCTGGGAATCGAGAAGACCAGCCTGGTCGGCAATAGTTTCGGGGGGGCGATCGCGCTACGGATCGCGACCCAACACCCGGAACGCATCGACAAACTGGTCTTGATGGGCAGCATGGGGGTGCCCTTCCCGATCACCGAGGGCCTCGAGCGCGTGTGGGGATACGAAGCGTCTTTCGAGAACATGCGCAAGGTGCTCGACGTGTTCGCCTATTCGCGCGAGCTGGTGAACGACGAGCTTGCCCAGGTGCGTTATGAAGGCAGCATTCAGCCGGGCTTTCAGGAATCGTTCTCGTCGATGTTTCCGGCGCCGCGCCAGCGGTGGGTCGAGGCGATGTGCACCCCGGACGAGGAGATTCGACGACTGCCGCACCGCACACTCATCGTTCATGGCCGCGAGGACCAGGTGATACCGGTCCAGACGTCGCTCCGGTTGATGGAGCTCATCGACAACGCCGATCTGTCCGTCTACTCGCATTGCGGGCACTGGTCGATGATCGAGCGCAACGCCGACTTCAACCGCGGCCTGCTCGAGTTCCTGTCGGACTGAGAGCCGGACGAAACGATGGCCACCTCAACCGAATCCAAGCCACAGTCCGCCGATGACGCGCTGGCCGCCCGCGACCCGAAGCTGCTCATCCATATCTACGAGATGATGGTTCTGACCAGGGCGGTCGAGGACCGAATGGTGGCGATGTACAAGAGCGGTGATCTGCTCGGCTCGTTGTATACCGGGCACTGGCACGAAGCGATCTCTGTCGGGTCCGCGGCCGCCCTGAGCGACGGCGACTACATGGCACCGATCCATCGCGACCTGGGCGCGCATCTGTGCCGGGGGATGGAACCGTGGCAGGTGATGGCCAGCTTCATGGGCAAGGCCACCTCGCCAACGGGTGGGCGGGACGGCACCTTGCACTACGGTCGTCTCGATCTGGGTATCTACAACCTGCCCAGCCACATTCCGGCCAACTTTCCGGTCGCGACCGGAATGGCGTTTGCGGCCAAGTACCGGGGCGAGGATCGGGTGTGCCTGGCCTTCTGCGGCGACGGCTCCACCTCGCGCGCGGACTTCCACGAGGCGCTGAACATGGCTGGGGCGTTGACGTTGCCGTGCATTTTCGTGGTCGAGAACAATCAGTTCGCCTACTCCACCCCGGTCAGCATGCAGACGGCGTCGCAGGACTTCGCAGGAAAGGCCGCGGCGTACGGATTTCCCGGTGTGAAGGTGGACGGCACCGACGCACTCGCCGTCTATGACGCGGTGAACGAAGCCGTGACGAGAGCCCGGCAGGGCGAGGGTCCCACGCTGATCGAGGCCGTGACGATGCGCATGCACGGCCACGCCGAGCACGATCCCGCGGACTACGTGCCGCGCGAGATGTTCGAGGAGTGGCGGAAGAAAGACCCCGTCGAACTTTTCGAGCGACGGCTGGTGGATGGCGGTGTGCTCAGCGACGCCACCGCGAAGGAGACCCGGGAAAAGGCTCGCCAGCATGCGATCGACGCGCGTCGTAAGGCGCTCGCCGACCCGATGCCGGATGGGAGCACGGTCGAGGAGGGTGTCTATGCCGACTAAAACCGACACCGACGGAGTCACCTATCTCGAGGCCATCGGTCAGGCGATGATGTCGGAGATGGAGGCCGATCCCGACGTCTTTCTGATCGGCGAAGACGTCGGCCAGTTCGGCGGCGCTTTCAAGGTGACCAAGGGCTTCCTCGAGAAGTTCGGGCCGCGGCGTGTGGTCGACACTCCGATCGCCGAAACCGGATTCACCGGTCTGGCAGCAGGCGCCGCGCTCGTCGGGCTGCGCCCGATTGTCGAGTACCAGTTCGCCGACTTCATCTCGTGCGCGTTCGATCCCATCATCAACGTGCTGGCGAGGCACCACTACCGCACAGGTGACGCGATGCCGGTGACCATGCGGGCGCCGTTCGGTGCCCGGCTGCGGGCCGGTCCCACACACTCCCAGAGCGTTGAGTCGTACTTTGCGCACGTGCCCGGGCTGAAGATCGTCATGCCCGGTTCGCGCGCAGGACGCGGCGGGCCTGCTGATCAGCTCGATCAGGGACAACAACCCGGTCCTGTATCTGGAGAACAAGTATCTGTACCGGCGGTTGCGCAGCGACGGACCGATCAACCTCGACCCCATTCCGTTAGGGCAGGCCAAGGTGGTCCGCGAGGGCCGCGACGTCACACTGATCACCTATTCAGCCGGTGTGTCGCAGGGCCTCGAAATCGCGGACGAGTTGGACAAGGAAGGCATTTCGGTCGAGGTCATCGATATCCGGACGCTGGTGCCGCTGGACATCGACACGATCGTCACGTCGGTCAAGAAGACCGCACGGGCGGTGGTCCTGCACGAAGCCGCGCGCAGACTCGGGTTCGGCTCAGAGATTGCGGCCGAGGTGCAGGAAAAATGCTTCTGGCATTTGGACTGGCCAGTGACGCGCATCGCGGCGAAGAACACACCCGTTCCGACAAGCCCTGCGCTGGAGGACGCGATGATCCCGCAGCCGGCCGAGATCGCGCAGACGCTACGAGAGGTGGCGAGAGCGTGACCGATTTCGACATCGTCGTACTTGGCGGCGGCCCGGGCGGTTACGCGGCCGCGCTGTACGCCGCGTCCGCCGGCCAGAAAGTGGCGCTGGTCGAGAAGCAGACGGTCGGCGGCACCTGCCTGCATCGCGGCTGCATCCCGGCCAAGGCGCTGCTGCAGGCCGCGGAGGTGTTCCGAACAGTCCACCATGCGGGCGATTTCGGGATCGGGCTTGGTGCCGACGCCGAGCCGGCGGCGGACTGGCGGGCGGTCAACAAGCGCAAGAGCGGCATCGTGTCCACCCTCCACAAGGGCCTGTCGGGCCTGCTCAAGCGGCGCAAGGTCACGGTCGTGGATGGGTTTGGCTCGCTGACGCCGGAAGGTGCGGTCGCGGTAGACGGCCAGACGCTGAGCGGCGGGGCCGTGATCATCTGCTCCGGGTCCGAGCCGCGGTCGTTGCCGGGGCTCGAGGTCGACGGCGAGCGCATCGTGACGTCCGATCAGGCGACGAACAGCGAGGCCAAAAAGCTTCCCGAGCGGGTTGCGGTGATCGGCGGCGGCGTGATCGGCGCCGAGTTCGCGTCGGTCTACACCGACTTCGGGGTTCAGACAACGCTGTTGGAGGCGCTTCCGCACGGCGTGCTGCCGATTGGTCCGGACCGCGACACCGCGGACGTCCTTGCGAAGGCTCTTGCCAAGCGCGGCACGGACATTCACGCGGAGGCCCGCGTCGGGGCTGTCGAGGCGACCAGTAACGGTGTCCTCGTCCCGTTCGAGACGCCGAAGGGCTCCGAGAAGATCGAGGTCGACCAGCTGCTCGTCGCCATCGGTCGCCGTCCGGTCAGCGAGGGGATGGGGTTGGAGGCGGCCGGCGTCGAGGTGTCCGACGGTGGGTTCATCTCGGTCGACACCTCGACGATGCAAACCACCCGTCCCGGCGTCTACGCGATCGGTGACTGCGTGCCCACACCGGGGCTCGCGCATGTCGCCTACGCCGAGGCCGTCGTCGCAGTCCAGTCGGTGCTGGGTGAGAATCCTGCTCCGGTGGACTACGGCAAGGTTCCCTGGGTGGTCTACACGCATCCCGAGGTCGCCTGGGTGGGGATGACCGAAGCCGAGGCGCGAGATGCCGGACACGACGTCGAAGTGCACAAGCACTCGTTCGCCGGGAATGGGCGGGCGATGATCGTCGGCGACACCGAGGGCCTGGTGAAAGTCGTTGCGGCGCGCGGCGGCCCGCTACTGGGCTTGCATCTGGTCGGGCCGTGGGCAAGTGAGCTGCTCCACGAAGGATATTTGGCGGTCAACTGGGAGGCCTTGCCGTCTGACGTCGGCTCGCTCATCCACGCTCATCCAAGCCTCTCCGAGGCAATCGGCGAGACGATGATTACATTCTCCGGCCGATCGTTGCACGGCTGATACAGCTCTGGAGGCGATTGAAATGTCCGACGAGACATGGGTTGTGACCCTGCCGAAGTTGGGTGAGTCGGTGACCGAGGGTGTGATCGGCACCTTCTTCAAGAACGTCGGCGACGAAGTCGAGTTCGACGACCCGCTGTTCGAAGTATCGACCGACAAGGTCGACACAGAGGTCCCGAGCTCGTATGACGGTGTGGTCCTTGAGGTTCTGGCGCAAGAGGGCGACACCGTCTCGGTCGGTGCCGCGATCATGCGGATCGGCGGGAAGGGCGCCACGGTGCCGAACCGACTCCCTTCGGCCGCACACGGGGTGGCGGCGGCCGGCGGACCATCGCTCAACGATCCGTCCGCGCCGTCGGTCGGCGGATCGGAGGGTCCGACGACCGAGAACGCCGACTTCTCGCCGTCCGCCACGGGTGAGGTTTTCGAGATCACGATGCCGAAACTGGGTGAGTCGGTCACGGAGGGCACGATCGGCACCTGGTTCAAGGCCGTCGGAGACGATGTCGCATTCGACGATCCGCTGTTCGACGTGTCCACCGACAAGGTGGATTCGGAGATCCCGAGCCCGTACGACGGCAAGATGCTGGACATCCTCGTCAACGCCGGCGAGACGGTGCCGGTGGGTACCGTGCTGGCACGCATCGGGGCGGCCGGCTCACAGGTCGTCGGACCGGCCGGCAACGGCAGCAGACCGGCCGATGTCGAGAGTCCGACTGCCGTCAGTGCGCAGACCGGCGCGGCACCGGTCAGCCGCGATGGCGCAGGCGGACGGCTGTTGTCGCCCTTGGTGCGCAGGCTCGCCGCCGAGCACGGCATCGACGTCACGACGGTTGCCGGAACGGGTGTCGGTGGTCGCATCCGGCGCGAGGACATCACGAACGCGATCGCCGCCGGCCCGACAGTGACCGCCGCTCCGGCCGCGGCCACTGCACCGACCGCGGCTGCGCCCCGGGCGTCGAAGGCCGGCACCGACGGCCGGGACGAAGTGGTGCCGCTCAGCAGAATGCGTCTGATTCTCGCGGACACGCTCAAGGCGTCACAGACTCTCGCCGCATCGGTGTGGACATCTGTGGAAGTGGATTTCGACAATGTCGAACGGGTGCGTACCGAGTACAAAGCCCGGTTCAAGAAGGAGACCGGTGCGTCGTTGAGCTACTTGCCGTTCATCTCTCGGGCGGTTTGTGACGCGCTGCGAGTGTTCCCGACGGTCAACTCGTCGATCGACCTCGAATCCAAGACGATGACGCTTCACCCCTATGTAAACCTCGGTGTCGCAGTGGATCTGGATGAGCAAGGACTGGTGGTGCCGGTCGTCAGGGACGCCGATACCCTGAACATCCGGGGAATCGCCAGCCAGATCGCGACGAAGGCGGCAGCGGCACGAGCGAAAGACCTACCCAACAAGGAGATGCAGGGCTCGACGTTCACCATCACGAACCCCGGACCCTATGCCAGCTACGCGTCGTCGCCGATCATCAACCAACCGAACGTCGCGATCCTGTGCACCGACGGCGTGAAGCGTCGCCCCGTCGCGGTCGGTGACGCCATCGCGATCCACCCGGTCGGGATCATCGGAATGGTGTACGACCACCGAGCGTTCGACGGTTCGACCGCGTCGAAGTTCCTGCTGCACATCAGGGACTCGCTCGAACAGCGGGACTGGTCAGCCGAGCTCAGTTGATCGCCGGCGGCGTGGGATGAGCGCGCCCGGCGAAGCCGACGGACCGGTCACCGTGCTGGTTGCCCGTCGCGTTCTGCCCGGCAAAGAGGTCGAATTCGAGACGTGGGCGTCGGAATTGACGCGGGCCGCATCGGCGTTTGACGGATTTCTCGGGGCGGGTCTGCTGCGGCCGGGGCACGTCGGCGAGTTGTGGCATGTGGTGTACAGGTTCGCCTCGGCCGACGAGCTTGCCCGATGGGAACACTCGCAGACAAGGTCCGACCTGCTGGCACACGGCGAACAGGTGATGTCGACCTCGCATGAGCGACGGATGACCGGGCTCGAGACCTGGTTCGAAGTGCCCGGCCGCACTGCGCCCGCACCTCCGCGGTGGAAGATGTTCGTGGTCACCTCGATCGTGATCTTCGTGCTCCAGCTGATGCTGAACCTGGTTCTGCGCCAGGTGGCTTCGCCCATCGCACTCGTTCCGCGGGTGGCGCTGATTTCGTTCTCGGTGTCGGCGATGATGACCTGGATCGTCCAGCCGCAGCTGGCGCGCCTGCTGGAAAGCTGGCTGTACGCGCCTCGGCGATCCCGCTGACTGCCTTTCTTTCAATCGTGAGTTAGGAAGGGCGCCAGGGCAAGACGCGACGACTACCGGGCGGCGTTCACCGCCTGACACGCTTCCAGTGTCTTCTCGGCGAACACCTCGGGTGACGCGACGAACACGCCGTGATCGCCCTCGATGGTGACGACGGTAGCGTGCGGTATCGCGTCGACGAGTTTCATCTGCCGGCCGGGCGGCACTACGGAGTCCCTCGTCGTTACCAGGACCGACACCGGGACGTCGACATCGCCGATCCACGTGTGCGAGGTGAAGTCCGCGACGGCCACGAGTGCCGCAGCGACCGTTGACATACTGGTCAGACTCATTTCGGCGCGTACGTACCTGCGGCTTTCGTCGTCGATGTTGGTCAGGTAGCCGGTGCCGAACACGTCCGCGCTGAGTGTGCGGAGAAGAGGGTTGGTGCGGGCGGCGATAGCGAATGCCGGTGAGAGCGAAGAGACCAGGCGCTCCGCCGGAGATCCCAGGAAGTTGCGGGCAGTGGCACCCAGAACGAGTCCAGCGATCCGGTCTGGATGTCGCCGCCAGATCAGCTGGGCAACCAGGCTTCCCATCGAGTAACCGCACGCGATGAACTTCTCGATGCCCAGCGAATCGGCCAGCGCCACCATGTGGTCAGCGCACTTCTCAAGGCTGAATGTCGGCCATGGCCGGATGCCGCGACCGTGGCCCGGTAGATCTGGCGCGACGACGCGGAACCGTTGGCACAGTTCGGCGTAGGCGGCGCCCCAGTTGAGGTCGGCCGTGATGCCGAGGCCATGCAGGAGCACCAACGCGTGGTTGGACAGCTGTTCGGACGTAGAACCGAGACTGTCGCGATACGCCAGCGCCGCACCCCGCGGCAATGCGAAGGTGACCCGCGGCCCGAGGGTCGCCGGGACGCCACGTGTCATTCTCGCTCCAAATCATCTCGACCCCCGGTTGCGGGTGGGCCGAACTCACGTGTGCCGGTTCTCTCTTTCGCGACGCTGCGCCGCCATCCGGACGGCCGAATTCGCCGCCCCGTACGACCCATACGAGCCGACGCGCTGGACCACCTCGAAGAACACGCGCGAACCGTACACGGGTGTGTAGAGGTGATAGAACTCGCCGCCTTCCTCTCGATCGTAGAGAATCCCGAACTCGCGCATGGCGTCGATGAGACCGGGGTGAAGCGCGAAGCGAGCGTAAAGGTCCTCGTAGTAGTTGTTCGACACGGTGAGCAGTGGCGCCCCGCGGTCCCGCATGACGCGCGCGGTGGCGAAAATGTCAGCGGTCGCGAAGGCGACGTGCTGGGGTTCCGGCACCGCGGGGGCCCATTCTCCGCGGCGCAGCAGCGTCCGCTGCAGCGCTATCCGGACCCGTCCCGACGGGTCGCTGACCGCGCGCCCGCGGACGAGCCCGAACGGGGCCGCGAACTCCGTGTCGCTTGCCGGGGTGAGGCCGAGGACAGCCCGATAGAACAATGCTGCTTCGTCGAAGTAGTCGAACGGCTGGGTGAGGGCGACATGATCGATTCGCGTCAACCCAGTCCCGGCCCAGACGTCCTCCGCGGTTGGGTCGTATTGAGACGTCCACGTTTCCTGGCCGGCTGAATCGCAGAACTGCAATGTGGTGCCGTCGGGTGCGCTGACCGCCGTTCCGGAGCCGTCGCGTGGCGACGCGGGAGCAAGAAACGCCGCCGCGCGTGCGGCGAGTTGTTGCTGCCGAATCGGAATCGATTCCCAGCGACGTGATCTCGGTGACGCCCGTGGCAACGCTGCTGGATTCGTTGAGCAGGATCCGCGCATCACCTTGCTGCCACAGCTGGGTATTGCTCGACCGGTGTGAACCCGTCTTGGTGAAGCCGAAGCTGGTCAGTGCGCGGGCTACCTCCGAAACCGCCCCAGCGTCTGCGGTGAGCTCGACAAAGGCGTGGCCGGACAGTGTCGGCACCGGCGGTGGGCAGGTGAGCCCGAAGGCCACGGCTTTCTGCGGCGATCCACGCGCGACAGACTCCTCGAGGACGAGAAGGGAGCGCAATGCGTCGACAGCGGTGTGTACGGGCGCCGATTGGCGGAAGACGTCGTTGAAGACCTCGAGTGACAAGGGGCCCGCGTAGCCCGCCGTCAGAACGTGGTCAACGAAGCGGGGCAGATCGAACTCCCCCTGGCCGGGGAAGAGCCGATGGTGACGACTCCACTGCAGCACGTCCATGCTCATCAACGGCGCATCGGCTAACTGCAGGAAGAAGATCTTGTCACCAGGAATCTCTGAAATCGCCGAGATCGCTTCGGGTTCGGGAGTGCGCGACAACACGTGAAAGCTGTCAAGGCACAACCCGAGCGCCGGGTGATCACCAAGGCGCACGATGTCCCAGGACTGATTCCACGTATTGACGTGCCTGCCCCACGCGAGGGCCTCGTAGGCGATTCTCATCCCTCGCCGGCTAGCGCGCTCGGCCAACTCGTGGAACTGATCCGCAATCCGCGCCGGATCGTCGAGGGCGTCCCCGGCTACCGAGGAGCAGACCAACATCGTGTCGGTGCCGAGGTCTTCCATCACTGCGAACTTGTGCTCGGCCCGGCGCAGGTTTGCGGTGAGCCGGTCGGGCAGCACCGTGTCGAAATCGCGGAACGGTTGGTAGAGGTCGATCGAAAGCCCGAGGTCAGCGCAACGCTTGCGCACTTCCGCCGGTGTCGACGACGATGCGATGAGGTCGTTCTCAAATATCTCGACTCCATCGAAGCCGGCCCCCGCGACCGCGTCGAGTTTGTCTTCCAGCATCCCCGACAGGCAAACGGTGGCAATTGCTCGTCGGATGCCGCGATCGTGACCAAGTGGTGTCGACATCCACGGACCCTTCAATGCGCCGTTGCGGTGATCACACTATTTCGCCTCCGCGAGGCGCGGTAAAGCCGTTCGCTACTCAGTGGGAAAAATCCACCCGCGCACGCAAGGCCCCTCCGGCCGGTGTCGCAACGCACGGCAACGGCGGTGCGCTAGCGGTATGTGAAGAACCCTCGTCCCGTCTTCCGACCGAGGTCTCCGGCCTCCACCTTGCGCAGCAACAGGGCCGGCGGTGCGTACAACTGCTCCTTCGTCTCCTCGTACATCGATACGGCGACCGCCGCAGTGGTATCGAGTCCGATGAGGTCGATCAGGGCCAGCGGGCCCATCGGGTGTGCGCAGCCGGCGACCATTGCGGTGTCGATGTCTTCAGCGGAGGCCAGTCCGGCGTCGACCATTCGGATGGCGGCCAGCAGGTACGGGATCAGCAGCGCGTTGACGACGAACCCCGCGCGGTCCTTGGCGGTGATGATGGTCTTACCGAGCCTGTCATGCGCGAACTCCTGTACACGCTGCACGGTCTCATCAGATGTCAGCTCAGATGGAATGACTTCGACCAACGGCAGAACCGTCGCCGGGTTGAAGAAGTGCATGCCCACGACGCGTTCTGGGCCGGGCGTCACCGCGGCGAGTTTCATGATCGGTATCGATGACGTATTGCTCGTGAGCAGTGCATCCGGCCGTACTACTTTGCCCAGGGCGGCGAATATCGCAGTCTTGGCGTCCTCGTCCTCGATCGCGGCCTCGGCGACCAGGTCACACTCGGACAGGTCGTCCAATGTGTCGGTGAACCGCACCCGGTTGATGATGTCGTTGCGCTCGTCGGCTGCGAGTTTGCCGTTGCGGACGGCCTTGTCGAGAGAACCGGCGAGGCGCCGCTGTGCGCCCTCGACCGCTGCCTCGTTGACCTCACGTAAGACGACATCGCAGCCGCTGCGGGCGGCGACTTCCGCGATGCCGGACCCCATGATGCCGCCACCGACAACTCCTACGGCCTTGACCATTCGTTCTCCTGCCTTTCGAGTGACAGCTGCGGCGCCCCAGCGGGGGAATCTGATGGGGGTCGTTGCGAAAGAGCTCCGCATCGTCGAGCGCGCCGGCGCCACGTTTAGCTGCGACCGTACCTTGTCGCGCGGATCCGCGCCGTCTGGCTGTCAGTACTGGATTTGCGCTAGGTCGCGTAACTCGTCGGGGGTCGCCGTGCCGAATCCGAAGAATTCCAGGTACGCCGGGATCTGCTCGAACAGCATGTCGGTACCGACCTGGGTCTCACAGCCGCGTTCCTGTGCGGCCCTCAGAAACGGCGTGACCGCCGTTTTCATCACGACCTCGCCGACGAACGTGGTCGGGGCGACCAGGCTCATGTCGATCGGCAGTGGATCGCCCTCGTTCATACCGAGGGGCGTCGCGTTCACGACGAGGTCGTAGCCGGTGGGATCGGCGGACCCGGTCTTCACATCAAGTTCGGGGTAATGCGCGGACAGTCGACTGCCGAGCGATTCGGCCGCCTCGGCCACGGCATCGACCAGACCCATCCGCGTCACCCCCGCGGCCGCCAGCGACGCCGCGATCGCCGACCCGACCCCACCGGAACCGATGACCAGTGCGCTGGCCTGGTTCAGCTTGCGTCCCTTGCGACTTACGCCCCGCACGAAACCCTCGCCGTCGAACATGTCGGCGAGCAGGCTTCCGTCCTCTCGTTTCAACAGGGCATTGGCCGCGCCCGCAATTCGCGCCGTCGGGCTCACCTCATCGGCAAGCTCGATCGTGGTCTTCTTGTGCGGCATCGTCACCAGCGCGCCACGGATGTTGGTGACCTTGAACAACTCACGTAGGAAGCTCGGGTAGTCGGCCGCCTGGACTCCCATTGGCATGACCACCGCGTCAATGCCGGCCTTCTCGAAAAAGGGGTTGTAGATCATCGGCGCCTTGAACGCCTCGGTCGGATAACCGATGTGGGCAATCAGCGTCGTCCTGCCCGAGATCACGCGGGTGCTCCGACCGGGTCCGGGTCATAGGTGACGACCCCCATACCGTTGATCCACTCGTAGATCGGTTCATACACAAGGGCTTTGGCCGCGTGACCGCGCATCGCTCCGGCCAGCGCCACCCAGGACCGGACCTCGCCTGTGCCGTTGCCCGCCTCCATCAGTTCGTCGTTCGGCATGTCGAGTAGTTCAGGTGGAGCGTCGCTTTCCAGCTGCTTCAGGAACCACCTGTCGAACTCCTCGTCGATGTCACCCACACGTGGCTCGCCGACGAAATGGGAAAGGCCTCCGGCCGCGCACAGCGCGACCCGCTCCAGGCCGGGGTAGCTGCGAATCGCATCGCCGACCGCTACGCCGAAGTCGTACGCGTGGCGCAGTGTCATCAGGGGTGGCTGGGTGCAGTTCATCACGATCGGGACCATCGGCAGACGCATCTGCGGATCGAGCTTGTAGTAAACGGTCATGAAGCCGTGATCGGCGACCATCTTGTGCGAAAGCGCGGGCTGAAACCCCGCTGCGATCGTCTCAGCGAGCAGATGAGAGGCCAGGCCCGGCTCACCCGGCACGAGCACTTCGGGAACTCTCAGCCACTTCTCCCGGGGCCCCACGTGCCCTTCGCCGAGGCCGATCACGATCTGAGGGAGGTTGTCGTAGAAGAAGTTCGAAAAGTGCTCGCCGCTCATCATCACGACTGCCTGTACTCCCGCGGCGGCCGCCTTCTCACGGACTGTCTCCAACGCGCCGAAGAAGTTCTCGGCTTGAGCATCCGGAGCCGACTCTGGGTCCGCTGTCATCATGGGGGCGTGCGACGCGCCATACGCCATCACGATGTCTGCCATCTCGTCTTCCTTTTCGGCTCGTTGTTCTTGTTCTCCAGCAGTTCCCGGTAGTCGGCCCGGCGGTAGCCCATGGCACGGCAGTAGCCGTTGATGATCACCGGGTGAATGCCCATCGAATACATCGCGCCCACGTCTCCCGTCTTGAGAGCGCGTTGTTCCTCTTCGTTCAGGTCATAGCCGCTTGTCGAGAGCGTGGGCACGGGGCTGCCCGCTTCGACAGCCTCCAGAGTGCGCAGGTAGTTGTAGACGCACTGCTGCAACTGATAAAGGCTCACTCGCAACCTCCGCGGGCATTGGACACACAATCCCCACGATCAGAGTCGCTCATCGGGGGCCGGAGAAGAAGTCGCAGGCCACACTTTCCGCTCGGCGGGACAACGCCCCACCAACAGGAGGATGCGTGCGAGCGTTGGACCCGCAGCGGGCCGTCAGAACGCCTTGGAGAACTCGGCCGGGAGGAACCCTGATATGCGAACGATCGAAACCACCGAAGCTCCTGCGCATACGGGCCCCGTTCCACAGGCAGTCGAGGTGGATGGGTGGGTTTTCGTGTCCGCTCTTTTCGGGGTCGATCCGACGACAGGGCAGCTCCCGGACACCGCTGAGGCGGAAGCCGAGCAGCTCTTCGCCAACTTGAAGGCCATCTTGCGGGCCGCCGGCGGCGAGCTCGGCGACGTGGTCCGTGTCGGTATCTTCACCACCCACCTGCAACGCGATCGCCCGGCGCTGAACGAGGTGTGGAAGCGAGCCTTCGGCGATCATCGCCCCGCCCGATCGGCAGTTGAGGCCACCGCGTTCGGCAGACCGGGCGAAAACGCACGGTTCATGGTCGAAGTGACTGCGCGCATCCGCGATGCGAGCGGCGGGACAGACCCGGAGTAATCACCGCGGTCGACCGGTCGGATCACGGCGCGGACATGACCGTATCCGCCCAGCGGAAATCGTCGGCTGTGTCGTTGACCGCGGCAGCTTGCGCGGGTCAACTACCAATACAGCCGCCGTCGGAGCGCTCGGTATCTTCACGAGGAGATCAGTAATGGCAGATCAGATCGTTGAGCCGGCGGGTTCGCACGAACCCACCGAGTTCGCCAAGACGCCGAAGAAGGCCGCCGCGAGTGGCTGGATCGGCAGTGCCCTGGAGTACTACGACTTCTTCATCTACGCCCAGGCCGCGGCGCTGGTGTTTCCGATCATCTTCTTCAAGCAGGACAACCCGAAGATGAATATCGTCATCGCGTTGGCCACATTTGGCGTCGGCTACGTGGCACGACCCATTGGTGCGTTCGTCCTCGGGCATTGGGGCGACAAGCACGGCAGAAAGAACGTCCTCGTTCTGTGCATGATGATGATGGGACTCTCCACGTTCTGCGTCGCGCTGCTTCCGACGTATGCGGCAATCGGGATCTTCGCGCCGATCCTGCTGGTCGCCCTGCGATTGATCCAGGGCTTTGCGGTCGGTGGTGAACTCGCCGGGGCCGGCTCGATGACCCTCGAGCACGCACCATTCGGTAGGCGCGGCTACTTCACCAGCTTCACCCTGCAAGGCGTGCAGGCCGGACAGATCCTGGCCGCAGCGGTCTTCCTGCCGTTGTCCTGGCTACTGTCCGAGGACGCCTTTCAAAGCTGGGGTTGGCGAATCCCGTTCCTGCTCAGCGCGGTCGTGGTTTTTGCGGGTTACATCATCCGTCGACGGGTCGATGAGACGCCGGCGTTCCAGGAGGAGGAAGTCCACGGCGAGGTGCCGCAGGCGCCGATCGTCCAGGCGGTCAAGGAGAACGGCGCCGACATGCTCCGGGTCATCTGCATGGCGCTGATGAACGTCGTTCCGACCACGGTGACCGTCTTCGGAGCGACCTTTGCGACCAACGCGGCCTACGGAGTCGGGCTGCACACGTCGGACTACCTCTGGATCACGGTGGCCGGGAACGTCGTCGCGGTGATCCTGATCCCGTTCGTGGGCAACCTCTCCGATCGGATCGGTCGACGCCCGGTCATCATCGCCGGCTGTCTGGGGGCGGGAATCCTCGGATACCCGTATCTGTATGCGGTGAGCCACGGGAACCTCCCGTTGGCATTCCTTCTCGCCATCCTGATGTGGGGCATCGTCTACCAGGGCTACAACGCCGTCTTCCCGGCCTTTTTCCCGGAACAGTTTCCGACCAAGACACGGGTCTCGGCGTTCGCCGTGGCGCAGAACATCGGCACCTTGATCACCGCGTTCCTGCCCGCGATCTACCCGCTGCTCGCCCCGCCCACGCCGGGCGCGTGCGTGGTGAGCAAGAAGTTCGTGCCAGACACGGTCCTGCCGTCGGGCGAGACCTGCCGGGCGGCGGCCGACGCTGGTGAAGGACGGGTGATCTTGGTCGTCGGCACCGTCACGATCGTGTTTGCAGTAATCGCCGCAATCGCGGCTTACTTCTCCCGCGAAACATCCAGGATTCACATGAACGATCTCGGCATGAAGGATGCCGTCCCCGTTCCCGAAGAGGAGTACCAGCGGATGCGGATCGAGGCGAAGGCACTTGTGTCGAAATAGTGCCGCCGCAAGGTAGTGCCCCTCGCTAATGCCGACAGGGAGTTGCCATGACGTCCGTGACCGTGATGAACGGCCCCAACCTGAACCTGCTCGGCACCCGCAAGCCGGAGGTGTATGGGTCCACGACACTTGCCGATGTCGAGCGGATGTGCCGACAGGATGCCGAAAAGCTCGGGCTGGATCTGATCTTCCTGCAGTCGAACCATGAAGGCCAGCTGGTGGATTGGATCCACGAGACCGGCGCGGCGGTAAAGGAGGGCCGCTCGATCGGCGCGGTGTACAACCCTGGTGCGCACACCCACTACTCGTATGCGATTGCGCGACGCCATCGAGGCGGCCACGCTGCCCGTGGTCGAACTGCACATATCGAATGTTCATGCCAGGGAGGAGTTTCGGCATCATTCGGTGATCTCACCGCTCGCGCGCGGGATCATCGTCGGATTCGGTGTGCAGGGTTATTCGATGGCGATCAACGGCCTCTACGAGTTGTCGCAGCGCGCGGGGTAGTGGTACTCGCTACGCGGCGAACACCTCGATGGTGCCGAGGCCATCGAACTCGGCACTGATCACGTTGTCCGCGGTGAGTGGTATCGGTGCGGTCAGGCCGCCCGAGAAGATGATCCATCCGGCCCTGAGGACTTCGCCGCGCTCGCCCAGCTGATTCGCGAGCCACGCTACCGACGCGGCCGGATGCCCCATGACCGCCGCACCCGCCGCCGTCGCGGCAACGCCACCGTTCAGCCGCACAACACATCCCAACAGCCGAAGGTCATCGATGGCGCTCGGCGCCAGTTGGTTGGGGCCGAGCAGGAACCGGCCGGCACTCGCGTTGTCGGCGATCACGTCCGGCAGGGTGAAAAGGTAGTCCTCGTAACGGGAGTCGAGGACGTCGACCGCCCCGCAGACCACGTCCGTCGCCGCCAGCACACTGGACACCGTCGCCGGTGCCGCGACGTCACGGGCCAGCACGAACGCGATCTCGGGCTCGACTCGCGGATGAATCAACTCGTCCAACGCTATTGGCTCGCCGAAGGGTGCAATCATGCGGTCGGTCACCGGCCCGAACAGTGGCGAGTCGACGCCCGTGGCCTTCTGCTTGACTCGGCTCGTCAGGCCCAGTTTGGCGCCGATGATGCGCTCCCCGTTGTCCAATCGAGCTTGGACGACGATGCGCTGAGCCGCGTACGCGGTGTCAATGTCCAGCTCCGGGTTCAGATGTGTGAACGGAGCAATAGCTCGACGTTCCTGCTCTGCCAGGATCAGCTGCTTGGCGATCTCTGCAGCGTCGATCATGCGGCACTGCTCGTTGCTTGCGAGAATCGAACCGTGACCGCGCCGAGATGCGCGAACTCCGCCCGGAATACATCTGACGGCTGCACCGGCACCATCTTGTGAACTGCGCCCGGCAGAACCACGTCGCCGGCATGCAGCTTCGCGCCGAACGACGCAAGTTTGTTCGCGAGCCACGCCACACAGCGTGCTGGATTGCCAAGAGCGGCGGCTCCCGCGCCGGTGTCGATGAGCTCGCCGCCGCGGGAAACGGCGACACCGACGAGTCGCAGGTCGAGTTCGTCGACACGGCGTAGCCGTCCGCCCATCACGATGAGTCCCGACGATGCGTTGTCGGCGACGGTGTCCACCAGTTTGATCTTCCAGTCCGCAACCCGCGAGTCGACGATCTCCACTGCAGGCAACGCTCCGGCGATCGCCCGCAACGCGGACGCCGTGTTTGCGCCAGGCCCTTCGAGGTCACGCTCCATGATGAAGGCCATCTCGGCCTCAACTCGGGGTTGGACGAGTCGTCCCAAATCGATTTCGTCGCCGTCCTCGACGAACATTCCGTCCAGCAGCACACCGTAGTCAGGCTCGTCGACGCCGAGCAGTTCCTGCATCGGCTGCGACGTCAGTCCGATCTTGCGGCCACAGATCCGCTCGCCATTTTGGACCCGCCGGTCGATGTTCACCGATTGGATCGCATAAGCGTCCTCGATGGACAGATCCGGATGTTGATCGGTAAGCGGCGGTATCGGGACCGCCGTTTGATCGGCTTGCCATAGCTGATCTGCCAGCCTTCGGTGAACAACCGCTGTTTTCACAGGGTTGACGATGCTCCGGCGCTCCTGATCTTCAAATACCGTTCCCGGCGAGTGGGAAAGCGTTGTCACCACACCGCATTGCTGGACGATATCGAGATGCGCGCGGCTCGCCTCGCCGCCGCGCGATGCCTGCTGTCTACCGCGGGTGTCCTTCCGGCCAGTGGGAGGACACATGCCGCCTAGCGACAATCTGACCATCATGGAGCACGTGGCTCCACGATCATCATTTGAAGTCGGTCAGAACGCAGCAGAGATCGTCGCGCCCGAGTGGGATGTGATCGGCCCGGACACCGCCGGCATCGGGGATGCACTCAAGGCGGTCCTCGGTGGCGCTGCCAAGAATCCCGCCGACGTCATGACGGCCTCGATCAGGTTGTCGTCGGATCTTGCGCGGATACCGTCGACAGTCCTCAACTCCTGGATCAGGAAACCGAAGGGTGACGACAAGGCCCCGAGCGATCGCCGGTTCGCCGATCCCGCGTGGACGGACAACCCGTATTTTCACGCGATCCGGCTCGCCTACTTGGCGCAATGCGAATTCGCGCGATCGCTTGTCGACTCCTCGGGTGTCGATGCCAAGCAGGCCGCGAAGGCGTCCCTTGGGCTGAACCTGTTACTGGACGCAGTCGCCCCCACGAATTTCCTGGTCTCCAATCCGGTCGCGATGAAGCGAGCCTTCGAGACCGCGGGTATGAGCTTGCTGCGGGGTGCGCGCAATCTCGCGCTGGATGTCGCGCAGAACAAGGGACGCCCCCGACAGGTCGACAGCAGCGCATTCACCGTCGGAGAGAACCTCGCGACGACGCCCGCCAAAGTGGTGTTCCGCAACGAGCTGATGGAGCTGCTGCAGTACGAGCCCCAGACCGACACCGTGCACGCGACTCCACTGCTGTGCAGCCCGCCATGGATCAACAAGTACTACATCATGGACCTGGCACCGGACCGCAGCTTCATCGAGTGGGCGATCAGGCACAACAGGACAGTCTTTGCGATCAGCTACCGCAATCCCACGAAAGAGATGTACCGCACCACCATGGACGACTACCTCGTTTCTGGGCCGCGGCAAGCGTTGGATGTCATCTCGGAAGTCACCGGTTCACCCAAGATCGACATCGCCGGACTATGCCTCGGTGGGGCGATGACCGCGATCACGGCCGCCTACCTAACTCAGTCCGGCGACGACAGGGTCGGCAACGTGACCTTGCTCAACACCATGCTCGACTACTCCGAGCCCGGCATGCTGGGGGTCTTCACCGACGAAGCGGCGGTCGATCGTGTCGAAAAGGCGATGGCCAAGGCCGGCGGAACGCTCGAGGGCGAGTCGATGGCCGGAACGTTCGACATAATGCGTGCGAACGACCTGATCTTCAACTATGTGGTGTCGAACTGGCTGCTCGGGCAGGACCCGCCTGCGTTCGACATCCTCGCCTGGAACAACGACAGCACGAAAATGCCGGGGACGATGCACGCGTTCTATCTCCGGAATTTCTACGTCCGGAACCTGCTTGCCCAGGGGCAACTCGAAATTGCGGGTCAGACGATCGACCTCTCCTCGATCAAGTCGAACGCCTACGTGGTCAGCGCGAAGAACGATCACATCGTGCCGTGGCAGTCGGCGTACAAGACCACCCAACTGTTCTCCGGAACAACGCGATTCGTCCTCAGCAACGGCGGCCATATCGCTGGAATCGTCAACCCGCCCGGCCCGAAGTCGTGGTTTCTGTCCGCGGACGACAACCCCGCCGAGGCCGACGAGTGGATGTCCACCGCTACGCGCACGCCCGAATCGTGGTGGGTCGACTGGGCGAAGTGGTCGGCCGAACATGCGGGGGCGATGACAAGCCCACCGCAGCTGGGCTCCGCGAAGCATCCCGTGCTCGGCCCCGGACCAGGCACGTACGTCTTCACCTGAGAGCGTTGCGGCACTGGAGCGCCGGCCTCTCACCGACCCGCGGCTTGGGCCAGCACCTGCCGCAGCGGCCGAGGCACGATGCCGACTTCGGCGTCGAGCCGGCGAGCCTTGCGCCGGGTGACGACGATGCCAACGATTGCCAACGCCCACACCGGATACATGACAAGCCAGGCCATTCTGAACGCTTCGGGAGTGAAGCCGCCCGCGGCTGTCATGACCGCGCCCATCATCGCCAGTACGAACAGCGTTGCCGAGAACCCTCCCAGGTTCGCGATGGACTGCGCGACACCGATATTCAGTCGCGGATTCGCGGTCCGCGCGATGTCCAGACCCACCACCGAGCCAGGGCCGCCCGCGGCCAAAATGACGACGAGCACGACCAGGAGCCACAGCGGGGCAGGCCCGGGGAGGGCCAGTATGAGCGTCCATATCGCGATGTCGGCAGCGACGACGCCGAGGATCAACCACGATCTGTGCAAGGGATGGCGCGCGGTCAACACGCCGATCACCGGTCCGATGACAACCGAGCTCAGCACGAACGCCATGATGAGCAAGCTGGCGGTCGATTCCGAAAGGTGCTGGGCGGAAACCAGATAGGGCAATCCCCACAGTAGCGAGAAAACCATCATCGGGAACTGCGTGGCCATGTGGCCGAAGAACCCCAGACGTGTCCCCGGGCGCGCCCACACCTCTTTGAGTGCAACGCCGACGTCGCGGGCCGACGCGATGGGAGTTGGCACCCAGGATCCGGGCGGACCGTTGCGCACGACCGCGAATGCCAGCACGCCCATCAGCGCGCTGGCGGCGGCGACGCTTGTGAATGCGGTCGACCATCCGCTGTGGCGGAGCAACGCGACGAACGGGACGGCAGACAGAATCTGCCCCAGTTGACCGACGATTGTTGTCAGCTGGGTCATCAACGGCACCCGTCGTGGCGAGAACCATCGTGGGATGAGCGCCAAGGTCGCCGCGAAGACGACCGCATCGCCGGTCCCGACCAGAACTCGCGCCGCTGCGGCGACGGGCATGGTTGTCGCGTGCGCCAGGAGTAACTGCCCGCAGGCGAGCAGGACCGCGTTGGCGACGAGCATCGCTCGTGGGCCGAAACGGTCCACCATCAATCCAGCCGGGATCTGCGCTACGGAGAACACCGCCACCTGGATGAACACGAATGCGGCCAGGGTGCCCGGACTGAGCCCGAACCGATCGGCGGCGTCCAAGCCCGCAGCGGCGAGGGTGGTCCGCTGCATGACCGTCAGGATGTAGGCGGCCACGCCTACCGTCCAGATCAGCCACGCGACACGGGCCCGCGCCGGCACTGCAGCGGCGGTGCCGGGTACCTACGTCTTCACCTGAGAGCTGTTGCGGCTCTGGGGCGCCGGCCTCTCACCGACCCGCGGCTTGGGCCAGCACCTGCCGCAGCGGCCGAGGCACGATGCCGATTTCGGCGTCGAGCCGGCGCGCCTTGCGCCGGGTGACGACGATGCCCACGATTGCCAACGCCCACACCGGATACATGACGAGCCACGCCATTCTGAACGCTTCGGGAGTGAAGCCGCCCGCGGCTGTCATGACCGCGCCCATCACCGCCAGTACGAACAGCGTGGCCGAGAACCCTCCAAGGTTCGCGATGGACTGCGCGACACCGATATTCAGTCGCGGATTCGCGGTCCGCGCGATGTCCAGACCCACCACCGAGCCAGGGCCGCCCGCGGCCAAAATGACGACGAGCACGACCAGGAGCCATAGCGGCGCAGGCCCGGGGAGGGCCAATATCAGCGTCCATATCGCGATGTCGGCCGCGACAACGCCGAGGATCAACCACGATCTGTGCAAGGGGTGGCGCGCGGTCAACACGCCGATCACCGGTCCGATGACAACAGAGCTCAGCACAAACGCCATGATGAGCAAGCTGGCGGTCGATTCCGAAAGATGTTGGGCGGAAACCAGATAGGGCAATCCCCACAGCAGCGAGAACACCATCATCGGGAACTGCGTGGCCATGTGACCGAAGAACCCCAGACGCGTCCCAGGGCGCGCCCACACCTCTTTGAGTGCAACGCCGACGTCGCGGGCCGACGCGATGGGCGTCGGCACCCAGGATCCGGGCGGACCGTTGCGCACCACCGCGAATGCCAGCACACCCATCAGCGCACTGGCGGCGGCGACGCTGGTGAATGCGGTCGACCATCCGCTGTGGCGCAGCAATGCGACGAACGGGACGGCAGACAGGATCTGCCCCAGTTGACCGACGATTGTCGTCAGCTGGGTCATCAACGGCACCCGTCGTGGCGAAAACCATCGTGGGATGAGCGCCAAGGTCGCCGCGAAGACGACCGCATCGCCGGTCCCGACCAGAACTCGCGCCGCAGCGGCAACGGACATGGATGTCGCGTGCGCCAGAAGTATCTGCCCACAGGCGAGCAGTACCGCGTTGGCGACGAGCATCGCTCGTGGGCCGAAACGGTCCACCATCAATCCAGCCGGGATCTGCGCTACGGAGAACACCGCCACCTGGATGAACACGAAGGCGGCCAGGGTGCCGGGACTGAGCCCGAACCTATCGGCGGCATCCAAGCCCGCAGCGGCGAGGGTGGTCCGCTGCATGACCGTCAGGATGTAGGCGGCCACGCCGACCGTCCAGATCAGCCACGCAATGCGGGCCCGCGCTGGCACTGCAGCGGGGGTCGGATTCAC
>CAVYPB010000010.1:0-13186 GCA_963770305.1 uncultured Actinomycetota bacterium | reverse complement strand
CGCGCACTAGAGTTTTGGCAGCTCAGATCTTATACTTAGGCAGGCTGTGCATCCGCCGTGGAAAATACGTGGAGAATGCGACAATTCCCGTTCCGCCGCCGGTAACCGCATGACCCTCACCGACCTTCGCCCAAGTGGCCGATCGCCTCGGCATCGGCGTCGACGGCGCCCAATTCGCGGACGGGCTTTGTCGAGCGGTACATCAAGCTCTACGACGCCGAGGCGACAGAACTAACCGCGCGGCCGGCGCGCGAGAGCTCGCCGCAGCTCTGGTTGAGTGCGGCCGATGTTTACGACGGCGTTCCGCGACGCGCGCTCGGCGATTAGCGCTGCTGCGCTTGGTCGACGGCCGGCGCTTGTCGGTAGCGCTGAGCGAAGCGGCGACACGCGTCGCGCCGGCGCCGCCGGTTCCCCAAGGTGTCCGCCGGCGACACCCGCTCAGCTGCCTTCCGCACCATCGCCAGGACGCTTTGGTTGAACTGCTCGGCGAGCACCTTGATGCCATCGACGTATCGCGAGCTGGAAAGACAGTGGGAAGAACGATTGTGCTTCCTGCCAATCCGGGCCGGCTCTTGACAGCTCCGAACAGTTGGACTGTGTCGTCTATCGCACGGCATGGCCCCAACGCCCGACATTGCATGCCGCATCCTGCGATCTACGCGTTGACGTGGGATTTTTTGGACGATATAGTTCAGGTTCACCATACAGATAGGACGCATCATGAGATCAGGCCGAATGGCTCGTCGCCTCGTCGCGACCGCAGGCATGGGCGCGATCCTTGCGATGGGCGTGCTCTCCGCCTGCGCACGGGAAGCGCCGGCACCGGAGAAGGTCACCGTCACGCAGACGGTCACGGAGACGGCCGCCCCGCCGGCCATGCCGGCTCCGCCGGCGGCGGTGCCGACGGAGAAGTCGATCAACCCGAACGGCGGCAACCTGTTCACGCCCCCAGTCAAAGCGCCGCCGGCACCGACGGAACCTCCTGGCGTTCACCGCAATAAGTAGAACCACGCGGTCGCCAGCCCTCGCCTTCGCGAGGGTGTTCCCGCGCCGGGTTACGACATAGATTAGGACTGCACCATGGATTCACATCTGTTGGGTCGTCGGGTCGCGGCCATTGCGGGCCTTTCCGCGATCATTGCGATGGGCGTGCTCTCCGCCTGCGCACGGGAAGCGCCGGCACCGGAGAAGGTCACCGTCACGAAGACGGTCACGGAGACGGCCGCCCCGCCGACCGAAAAGAGCATCAACCCCACGGGCGGAAACCTGTTCACTCCACCGGTTCAGGCGACCCCGGCGCCGAATGTGCCTCCCGGCCAGCATCCTGGCATCGGCGGGACTCCCTAGGTCGCTCTGGTCTCCGTTACGCCGCACCGTCAATGAAGCAGATGGCGGCGCGTACTGGCTGCTGGCGGTCCTCGCGGCCGGTGTGCTCCTGCTCGTCGCGGGAGCGTCAAGTCGCTGTCCGACAACCGGACGGTCATCGGCGGTCCGTGGCCAGCGCCTTCGAGGTCGAGGTAACAAGCTCAGGAACGACCGCTGGGTGTTCGGCGATCCCGCAAGTGACGCCTACCTTGTCAAGTTTTCCTGGACCGACATTGTTCGGCATGTCATGGTGACAGGCGCGGCCTCACCCGTTGACCCCCGCCTTGGCCGACTACTGGGCCGAACGGCGGCGAAAGGTCAAGCCCCCGTTGGACAATTACACCCTGCGCCTGCTCGCCAGGCAGGATGCGCGCTGTCCGCTCCGCCGGGATCACCTGGTTAGCGCCGGACAGCCGCCGCAGTCCCCGAACGACTGGGAACAATGGTGGCAATAGGTCACCCGTAAGGCGATAGCCACGGACTACCTCGTCCACCACGGGAGATCCGACCTACCGCACAACGATCCAATCCGCCTCGTGCACGCCTCCTGCCGACGCGGGCTCCGGGCCCGCTGACGCCGGACCCAGCCAACGAGGCTAGACACTGGCCGCGGAGCCGGGCTGCGAAAAGTATCCGGCACCGGGTGATCCGTCAAGTCCGAAACGACGCCACGTGGCCGATGGCCATGTTCAGCGCTGACTGCATGAGCCTCGGGTCGCGCGCCGTCTGCGACAGCAGGTAGCCGCCTTCCACCGCCGCAAGTAGGCCCGTCGCAAGGGATTTCACGTCGACGTCGGCGACGAGGACGCCGTTGTCGCGTATCCGCTCGAGCGCCCCGCCGAGCAGGTCGCGCCATTCGTTGAAGTGCGCGGAGAGCGATGCCCTGGCTTTGTCGTCGGTATCGGATAATTCGGCGGCCAGAGAACCTAGTTCGCAGCCCCACAGTGCGCGCCGCAACGTGCACCGCTGCACCATCGCGTCGCGCCAGTGGTAGAGCCCGCGGAAGGAATCAACCTTCTCCAGCCGCAGGCGCTGCCACGACAGAATCTCGTCGGCGCGCAACGTGATCACCTCGTACACCAACTCCGATTTGTCGTCGAAGTGTTGGTAGAACTGGGATTTACTCGTTGCGCTGGCGGCCAGCACGTCGTCGATCGTCGTCGCCGCGACGCCCTGCACATGCATCAGTTCGGCGGCGGCAAGGACGATGCGGTTGCGGGTTGCTGCGCCGCGTGATGTCAACTTGGGCCGCGTTGCACGGTCTGTCTGCGGCGTCACGCCCTAACTGTAACTCGGTCGCTACCCGGGGGGTCGCCGCCTCGCGAACATCGGCGTTGGATTGGAACATTTCGTCCGCTACACCTTGCGGGAGCGAGCGCCCGGCGGTCTCCCGGATGGTCAGGATCGTCAGGAGCGACACGATCGCGGCCCGCCACGACGTAGTAGGCGGGCGCCACGTTGTTGCCAGTCTCAGCGGTGAGCCAGGTGTGCGGTACAACGACATCCGCGAGCTGAAAGCTCATGGCGAGTTATCGCAGGTATCCACTGTGGATAATAGAGGTGATCTAACTAACCCGCCGGTGCGTGAGCGACTCACACCGGCTTTAGCTTGGATTTGTACGTGCCGATCATCGCGACGGCCCTGACTTCGTCGGTGTCCGGACCCGGCGCCTTCACCTCGATCGCAGCCCGACGCTTCGCAGCCGGCGACACCAGCAGCTCGGTCAAACCATGCTGAATCGCGGCCCAGGTGTGCCCGGAGATCGGCCGGGGGCTGCGCATCGCCTGGTTGGCGTACCACAGCTCGAACCTCAGCCGCTCCCAGTCAGCCTCCGAGTAGAACGCGGACTCGCACGAGGACTGCACGGTGTTCCACAGCGACGCGATCAGTGGGTGCGGATTGTCGATGCCGAGGGATCGGCCGTCGACCGGAGGAGCGGCCGGCGCGGTCGTCGGCTGTGCGGCGCCATAGCTCACCGGCACGTTGCGCCTGCGGCGCTTCGACGCGGGCTTTGGGACTGGACCAGGCATCGCGGACCCTCCTCATTCAACGGTAGTCCGCCGATGCTCAAACCCGTACGGACCCCGAGAAGCTATACCGGGAGGGATGGCCGCGTCGCCCTATGCGGAGACTCCCCCCACCCGTGCATAACGATTCACGGTCACCATTCACCAGGGTGCTCGCGTTGAGGCAGCTTGCGTCGTGCCGCCCGCCTCGCGTTGGATGCCGCGATGCCCGCGCGGTGCTCGGCCGCTGTCTTCTGCGAATGGCATGGCGCGCACACTGCTTGGCACCCGTCGGCGTCGACCTGCTCACGACTGACACCGATGTACGCGGTCGACGCGATGTGATCGACTTCGGTCGCGATACCGAGGCAACCAGGCAGACCGAGCTGACATCGGTAGCCATCACGTTCCATCACGGCCAGTCGTACGTGTCGCGGTGTCGGCCGTCTGCCCCAACTACTCACGTGATCCATCCTCCCGCGTCGTCGTGGTGGACGACGACCAGGCTGCGGGGAGAGAGGAAGCAGAACCCGCATGCGCACTGCCTAGGAGGATCCAGCGCGCTGGACCTGGCCGCCGCCCGTGCGCCGACCGTGAGTTTCCTGGGCTCACACGCCCCGTGCCGGCCAGGGTCGGGGTGCTTGTCGGCTCACGTCTACTTGCGTGGTGTCGGTGGCCTGCCTGCCGCCTTCGCCGCCGCTTTCTTCGTAGTGCGCCGCGAGGTCGGCGACGGTTCGGTTGTCGCTGGCCCCTTCGGTTTTGGCGGTGTGGCCGAGTTGATGAAGTTCAGCGCGTCGAACCGTGCGAGGTCGTCGGGTGCCACGTCGACTTGCTCACCTTGTAGCGCGTGCCGCCAGACACCATCGGCGTCCCGATACGACACGAGGGGCTCGAGCACTTGACGCTTGACCATCGCTAAGCCTTCGTGATCTTCGTGATCGCCATTGGTTGCGTGAACGCGTAGCTCACCCGCATCGTGCAGCGGATCGCGACGCGGTCCGAGGTGAACATGACCGACGTGTCGGAGACCACGGTCGCGTCTTGCCTGACGACGAACAGGACACGCTGCGCGGGGATTGCCCACACGATATCGGCCGCTACCGCTGGGCTGGAATACAGCGGGATTCCGCTTATCTGCCGTGACACTGGCGCGGTCGGATCGCTTTGCAGCAGAGGCTTATTCGAGCCTGCGGTGCCGTATTCTTTCAGGGTGCTCAATGCGAGCACGGTGGCTGGCGCGGCGACGAAGCTGGTTACCTCGGTGAACAGAGTCTCAGCGTTGGCCTTCGCCGCCTCGAACGCGTCGAGGTTGGCCCAGTTGCCGCCATTGCTCGCGACTGCAGTTGTCAAGCTGCCCAAGCCATTTGGGCCTTGGGCTGTGGTATTGCCAAAGAAGCTCGAATCGAGTTGCCGCTTAACGTCTCTCACGATTCCATCGCCGACGACCTGCAGCGCGGCCGGCGACGAATCGTTGGCTAGCTCGCTGGAGATAATGCTCAGTGCCGCAAGCTTCTTGGGCGTTACGACCTGTTCTGTCACGGACCCGTCAGTCGCTGGGATCTCCTGCCCTTCGGCGACGAAGCTCGCTTGCGGGTCAGTCAGCACAATCGGGATCCGCAAGTCGTGCGTGCTGATTTGGATCACAGTCGAGACTTGCGCGCTGACGGCTTCGTTGATGACTGGTCGCACAACGAGCTCGGCCACTTGGGCTGGTGTCAGGATTGCGGTTGCGCCGCTGGTGAGTAGAGCCATGATTGATACTCCTTGGAGAGGCGCGCGCGAAGGCGCGAGGTATGGGATTTCGGGGCGCTGTTCTCAGAGCCTCGATGTAAGCCCCTCCAGGGGGGGTGGGTGCCGCCCTGGCCCGTTCGTCGCTCCTGGCGTTTATACGGGGGCAGCAATGACCAGTCTAGATCGTGCGGCGCAATGCCGAGGCCCAGGTCGTCTCGGTCTTCTTCACTTCGGGGCTGGCACCGCCGCGCAAACCTTCGAGCGGCCTGTCGGTTGGCGGCGGTGCAGTGTTCGGCCGTGCCAGGTGTGGCTTGCTCTCGGCGAGCGCACGGGCGGCGTCGCGGACAGCGTCGGGAACTATCTCGCCGAATTCCGTATCGAACCAAGTCTGTTGCGTGTCGGGATCAATGCGCCATACATCGGCAGGGTCGACCAGTACCTCGGCCGCCGTCCGTTCGATCTCGCGGCGCTGTGCCGCCTGCGCCTGAGTCAGCAGTCGTTCGTTGACCTCCTCGAGCTCGCGGTTCCGCTGGCGCAGAGTGCGCGCCTCGTTGCGAAGCTTGCGCGCGGCTTCGAGGTCCTTCGGCAGTTCGACGTCGTCCTCCCCTAAGGGGGCAGGCTCTTCGGTCGTCGGTTCGACCTCGGGCATTGGTTCACTCACGGTGTTACCTCCTGTGTTTCGAGTGCCGGCCAGACGCGCCGGCGGCATGCACGGGACGGCCAGGACACGACTGTTTCGAGCCCGTCGGGCACCGTGTAGCCCAAGTGCTGCAATAGCTCGATCTCTGCGCTTGTGGCGGCCCGTGTGTGGCCGCGCGGTTTGAACAGCCGCGCTTTGTCGCGATCGTTGACCAAGGTCGAATCTTCCTGCCGCTGAAGGGAATCAGGCAAGTATTCAAAAGTCAAAATGCCGCGCGGATCGGTGCCCGCCGCCGCCCGTTCCAACTGTGGGCCGACGCCTTCAATCGGTGTGGTCATTCGTCCATCCCTTCGACTGCTATGCGGCGCAGCTGTTTCAGGCAGTCGGTCATGGCTTCGACCGCCTCAGTCTTGCCGCCGTACATGTAGATGACCAGGTTCGTGATGTAGCGGCAGAACCCCGCGAACGCTTCAGGCACCTGGTCGGCGGATGCGACGTCGTTGGACAGCGCGAGTAGGGTGTCGCCCCAGCGCGGATCCGCGTCGGTGTGCTGAACGATCAGCTCCTGGAGTCTGGCGTCGAGTGCGGCGTTCTTACGCCAATCCCTATCCCAGTCGGGTAGTAGTGCGTCTTCGTGCATGGTGTTCTCCTATCTCGATTGTCGCCTATGAGGCGGCTTGGTCGTCGGGGTCGATGGCCATGCTGGCGTATTCGTTGTGGTTGCAGAACTGACGGATACGGCCCCATGGCTGATTGATCACGTGCACGTGGTTGGGGTTGGTGGCCGCGCCGGCGGGGTCAACGTGCTCCATCGTCTGGCGTTCGGCCGCGGTGATCGGATGGGTGTAGTACCAGTCGCCAGGATGGTCGATGAACCATCGGCGGTCGGCGTCGCAGATGTCGTCCACACCCGCCGCCAATGGACAGGTGCTCTCATGTACAAGCTCGTTGCCGTCGAACGTGGCGCAGCAGTCAGGGCACGGCTGTAGGTACCTGAGCACTCTCGGTGGTTGCTGCCGCTTCCGTCGTCTGGTCATCGTGTCGACGCTCCTTCGTTTGTTTGCTGGACCGACAGGGCATCACGCATTTCACGCATTTCTTTTTCATTTCTATGCGCGCGCGCTATGCGGGTAATGGAGAAAAGCGTGAAATGCGTGACGGTAGCTCATGGACCAGCGCCTTTGAAAAATCCGGCGCTGTTCGGAGGCTTGAGACAGATGCGGCGGCGGGGTCGGCCGTGTGCTCGCTGATCTGCGGGAAAGCCTTTCGCGTCGAGCGCGCGGCCGAACGCAATCATGCTCATCGGGAGGCAGCCGTTCTTTGCTGCCCACTTCTCCCACGCCTGATGCAGCACGCTGGTCGTGGCCGATGACTGCATGCCGCCGGTGAGGCATTCGTCGGCGATGAAGCGGCCGACAGCATCGGACTCGGCCTGGTAGACGCTGGTGGCCGCCAGCACCGCAGCTGGTTCGGCTGGCCCGATCTTGCGGTAGTCGGCCCAACCGTCGATGACCCAGCTCAACACCGCGTCGGCTTCGGTGCGCAGCTTGTCGCCGAGGCTCTCGTCACGTTCGGCGCGCGGGATTTCCACGGTGAACGGAATCAGGCGGATCCGCCGCCATACCGCCTCAGAGCCGTCATCGATCTCGGGCAGGTGGTTCGTGCACATGATGAGCAGGTGGCTCGGCGTGAACTCGAAGAAATCTTGTCTCATCCAACGGGCCTTCAGCGTCTCGCCGCCCGTGAGCCGCTTGAGCAACGCGATGTCGAAGCGGGCACCCTGCTGGGTCTCGGTGGTCGTCACCAGCCGCTTGCCGAGCAGGTCCGCGACACCTGTCGGGTGCGCTGCGTCTCGCTTGCTCATCAGCAGTGTGGGTTCGGCAGCCATTGCGTAGTCGCCCATCGCGAAGCACACCGACTCAAGGAACGTGGTTTTACCGTTGGCACCTGCACCGTACGCGATCGGCGCAATCTGCTTGTCGCCGTTGACTTCTCCGAGTACCGACAACCCCGTGAGCCGACGCAGATAGGCGCGAACGTCGGTGTCTGGCAACACTTTCCCGAGGAATGTTGTCCATTCCGTACCACTGAGGTTGGGATGATAAGCGGCAGAAGCGATCTTGGAGATACGGTCGGCAGGGTTATGCGGGCCGACAACCATGGTGCGCAGATCGAGGGTGCCGTTCTGGCAGTTGAAAAGCCACGGGTCGGCGTCCACCTCGTCGGCTGTTACCGAGAATTCCTTCAGCACAGCGGCTTCGGTGAGTATGCCGCTGATTGCCGATGATGTTTCGTAGCGTGCGATGGCGCGCAGCGCCTTCTCCTCCTCCTCGGTGGACAGGTTGAGCTGCATCACGATTTCGCGGTCCCGTTTGAGCATGGCGTGCACGGCGCGGCGAGCTCCCCCGTCGTCGTCGCGTGCGAAACGTTTACCGTCCCAGCAGTGCCAACCGACGCCGTTGACGTACAGCAGATCGTCGGCGAACAGGTTGGCCATCTTGATCGCCTGACCGAGGTGCCCAGAGTGCTTGACGGGCTTCGTCGTTGGTGTGGTCATCGGCTTGCCTTCGTCCGATGGAACGTCTGCCAGCCGAGGTGTCCGTGGCTGCGGAGTTCGGCGCTGGCCTGTTCGTCAGTCTTGGCCGCCACTTTCGCGATGCCGTGCTTGACCATGTCGGCGATTTCGAAGCGTTTCACCGCCCGCCGTGGCTCGATGGTCGACACCAGCTCGGCCAGCAGGTCGACCAGAGCCTGTCTGGCCCACTGGTAATCGGCCTCGCTGATACAGCCGAGGCGGCGCGCGCAGAACAGGCGGATAAACCTGCTGTACACGTACGGGTTACGGCCACCGTTGGGGCGATCGGTGGGCCAGCGGGCGATCATCGCGGCGACATATGGACAGGTACGCCTGGCGAACGTCCAGCCCGCTGGCGGCGAGATTTCAGCGCCTGTCACCGCGCGGTCGTCGGGACGCTCCACGATGCCGTATTCGTCAAGGCGGTCAGCGACCTCGGCCATGGTGAGCGGCCCGCCGGCGAGCAGCTGCGCCGTGACCAGAATCGGAGCTTTGCGGTTCTTGTTGTTGTGCGAGCCAGGCACTCGCAGCACGCGCGGCAGGTCGAAGACGTTGTCGGCGGTGGCGTTGTACCTGTCGGCGACCAGGGCGACCAGCCGCCCGAACCGTTTGAGCAGTGCCCGGGCCGAGGCGATGTCAACGATCTGCCCGTCGTCCACAAGCCAGTAGATGTGCAGCCCACCGCCGCTGTTGACGACGATCGATGCTTGGGTGCCGAGGATGCCTTCGAGCTCGGCGACGATCGCGAGCGCGACGCTGCGGCTACCGCAGCCGCCTGCCTTGAAGTCGAGATCGGCGACCAGCGCGGCCAGTCGGATGATATCGGCCTCTTTACCGCGTTGGCCCACCCGTGCGGGACCGCGGACGGGGTTGACGCCGTAGAACAGGTTCACGTCGTCGGGCAGTGCAGCTGCGGCGACAATCGCATCGGCGGGTGATCCGACAGCGGCGCGGGGTCTGTCGTGGGCATCCCAGTAGATGAGCGACACGAACTCGGTGGGGGTGTAGGCAAGCGCGCCGAGTAGATCGGCGAAGTCCAAAGCTGTGGGCGTGCTCATCACGTCACCCGCTGATGGTCACCCCGTCCCGAGACCGCCGCGATAAGATGCGCATAGCGAGCGGGTCTGGCGGGACTGGCGAGCTGTTCGGTGGTGGTGGTGGCCGGGTTTCCGCGCGAGGCTCGGCCTTCACTCTGTCTGGGGGGCCTCATGCCGCACCGCCGTACGGCTGCAGGGCGGCGAGAACCTCGTCGCTGCGTAGCCGCACGAATTTCGGGCCGAGCCGGTAGGCCCGCAGTCGGCCGTCGGCCACCATCTGCCGGATCGTGCGGGTTGTGCAGCCGAGCAGCTCGGCGGTCTCGGTCATCGAGAGGTACGGTCCGAGCCCCAGCTGTTTAGCGACCTCGGGGGTCAGCTGAAAGTGGTTGTCTTCCATAGGTTTCCGATCAGTCGGGTTGACTGATCAGCGGCGCGGCCAGTCAACACGGTGGTTCTGTGTTGACCGGACCCCCGGCGGACCATCACCCACGACTCTGATGCCACCGGCTGAGCCGGTTTCCTATGGAGTTAGTCGGATACCAGTTGCGTTGGGCCCCGGGTCGCGCGTGCTCGTGGGTTCGGGTAGAGGCGCGGGGGCATATCCAACAATAGTCGACTGTTCCCCATTGCGCCGCGATCGTCAGCCGTCGGCCAGTTTGGACAACAGCTGCGCGATCTCGCGGTCGCGGCCTGCGGCGGTGTGTTGGTAGCGCATCGCGGCCTGTGGCGTGCTGTGACCTAGGCGGGCCATCAGCTCGGCCAACGTGGCACCGGTTGCCGCGGCCAAGACGGCGCCACTGTGCCGCAGATCGTGGAATCGCAGGTCGGGCCGGCCGGCTGCCTCGCGAGCCCGATACCAATGCCGGTATAGCGTGGCCGGCTGTAGGTGGCCGCCGTTGTCGGCCGGGAAGATCAGCGAATCTCTGCCGCTACCAACATATTTCGCCAGGTGCGCCTCAATGAGCGGGATCACGTGCGGCGGGATCGCGACGTCACGCACGCCGGCGTCAGACTTCGGTGTGGTGATCGAGTAGGCGCCCTTCGTGCGTACGGCCGCGCGCCGGATCCGAATCACCTCTTGCGCGAGATCCACGTCGCCGCGGCGCAATTCGACGATCTCGCCGAACCGCAGCGCACACCACGACGCCAGCGTGACCATCAGCCGCAGCCGCTCGGGCATCGCCTCGGTGAGCACGCCGAGCTCGGCGACCGACGCGGGCCGGATCCGATGCACCCGTTTGGCCCGCCCGGCGCCGACGATTCGCGCCGGGTTCGCGTCGATGATCTCGTCGTTGACCGCGCTGGCCATGATCGTTCTCAGCAGCGAGTAGGCGTGCGAGCGCAGTGTTGGCCGGTCGACCAGGGTCGCCTCGTACCACGCGCGGACGTCCTTGGGCTTGATGGCGCCGAGCTGCCGCGCGCCGAACGCCGGCACGAGGTGCGCGTCCAGGATGCGCTGGTAGTGGTCGCGGGTGCGGGCCTTGAGTGGTCGGCCGGCCACCTGTCGATTGGCCAGCCAGCGTGCCGCGTAGGCGCCAAAGGTGGTCTGCTCCTTGGGGTTCTCGTCGGTGGCGTCCCAGCGAGCCTGGTCGATGCGGCGGCGTGTCGCGATCGCGTAGGCCTCAGCGTCGATGCGGGCGGCGAAGGTGTGCGGCGCTTTGTGGATGGCGCCGTCGGGTCCGGTGTAGCGCACCCGCCAGCGTTTCGACGGCAGCTGCTCGATGCTCGCGAACGATCTCTTGCGGGCCATGTGGGTGCCCCTCGGCGGCGTGGAAGATACGTGGAGAATCAGTCTACCTACGCTTCTGAATCCTTCCGCATGCTTCCGCGAACACCGAGCCCGCTATGGCCCGCTCAGAGCCTGTTTTCGCAGATCGGCCGCGTGTTCGTACGACCACACGCAAACAACTTCAATCCCAGTATCGCGCACCAGCATTATCGCAGGTCAAATGGCGATTTTTGGGAATCCGACCGGTGTTCGTGCCCAATATGTGCCCAATCGCCGGCGATACGTGAGCGCCAGGGCGTGCCTCCCTAAACCGAAGGGACACCCCCGCTGTGCACGACACACCCGCCGCGCTCGCCACCATCGCCGCACCCGCCGACGCTCTGCACGTCGCCGATTGGATCGACGAAACGGGCACCGGCATTACCTGGGGCCGGTGCGTCCGAGGCACCCGCCGGGCCACCGCGGGCATCGAAATTGTCGTAGCCGGGTGGCAGTATGCCGACGGTCCGCGGCCGGTCCTCCCGAAGTGAGAGAGTGTTTGAGAACTCGCGATGGGCAGCGTGTGCGTCGCGGAGAACCGAAGAAGTTGGCTCCTGGTTGGGTCGGTGATTACCAAGTCCCCGCCCAGACCAGGAGCCCACGATGCCATCATCGCCGATCTCGCCATGCCCGTCGTGCCCGCCCCACGCGGCGGGTGGACATGGTTGCGCGGTGTACTCGTCGTCGGTGACCGACGCACAGTGGGCGATCCTCGAGCCGCTGTTGCCTGCGCCGGGCAGCACGGCAGGCCGCGGCGGACGACCCGAGAAGCATTGCTGCCGTGTGATAGTGGAGGCCATCCTGTACATCGTGCGCGGTGCTATCGCGTGGCGGCAACTGCCAATGGAGTTCCCGCCAGCCACGACGGTGTCGGCGGTCTTCGCCCGCTGGGCCCGCGGCGGGGCGTGGCAGCGCATCCTCGACGCGCTGCGCGACCGACTGCGGGTGGCGGCCGGGCGGGACCGGTGCCCGACCGCGGCGATCATCGACTCGCAGACGGTAGCCGCCGCCGACACCGTGCCCCGATCCAGCCGCGGCTGGGATGGCGCCGCGAGAACGAACGGCGTCAAGCGGCACCTCGCCGTGGAGGTGAACGGCCTGCTGCTCGGAGTCGTCGTCACCGCCGCCTCGATCCAGGACCGCGACGCCGCACACCGACTGCTGGCCGCACGGCGCGGCAGCTTGTCCACCATCGGGCTGGTCTGGGCCGACGGCGGTTACCTCGGACGGTTGCTCATCTCGGCGAAAGACGTTCTCACCCTTACTCTGCAGATCATCAAACGCATCCCGCGCGCCGCTGGTTTCCACGTCCGGCCCCGCATTTGGGTGGTCGAGAGAAGTTTCGGGTGGATCAACAAGCACCGCCGCTGCGGGCGCGACTACGAAACCAGACCCGACCACCACGAAGCCATGGTCCACCGCCATGATCACGACCATGACCAGGCGACTCGCCCGAACCTGACGGTTTTCAAACACCCTCTGAGGCATCGGGGTCCACCACGACGAACGCGACCAGTCTCCGCCCCAGTAAGCGCCGCCAACAAGAGCAACCAGCGCCCAATCTTCGCGCGCCACGGTGCGCCTCGAAGACGGCGCCGCGCTGCTGATCTGCAAATGTGGGTGGGTGGGCGTCGGCGAGAGCACCCGGCGCCCTGATAAGTAGCATCTGACGCGTGGCGAGAACACCTTCAGCAACTGGAATCGGTCAGCCTGAGCCGCCGCGATCTCACCGTGGCGTTCGGTTGGTCGCTGGTCAACTGGATCGCCGACGTGGGGTGTCTGGCCTTCGCGGCGTACGCCGCGGGCGGGAAGCCGTCGCTGGCCGGGCTGAGGGTCGCCTACGCCGCGGCACGGGCGGTCGGCTCGATCCCGCTGATGCCCGGCGGGCTGCTTGTCGGCGAGGCGGTGCTGGTGCCCGGTCTGGTGTCCAGCGGCATGACGCTGGCGGCCGCGATTTCCGCGATGCTGATCTACCGCCTGGTGAGCTGGATTTTCATCTCGGCGATCGGCTGGGTGGTGTTCTTCTTTATGTTCCGCACCGAGACGGACGTCGCCCCGGACGC
>CAVYPB010000009.1:0-391055 GCA_963770305.1 uncultured Actinomycetota bacterium | reverse complement strand
TGGTCACGGAAGAGCAGAGTCTGTCGGCCCTGGCCTGGCTGAATCTGGAGAAGGTGTCTCTTATCCTGCGCCAGGGCCTTGATCATGCGGGCGATCTCACCGACGACGCTGTCTTCGATCCGCTCATGCCTGCGTTCCCTCGTCACCTGCACGGTGTCCCGCGACCGGCTGGTTTAAGCACCTGACCACGATCCGGGCCCCGGCCGGTCCTTGATCGCAGTCCCCCACAGGCCGCCTCCGGGAACACGCCCGGTCGCGACCCATGCCCCCGGGACCACCCGTTCGACGAATCGGCTGAACCCGAGACTGTGGTCAATGTCGTCTACCACCGCGACCCCGCCTGGCGGCAGCGTCGGCCATACTGTGTCGAGCTCGAAGCACGTGTTGCGCGCAGTGTGCAGGCTGTCGTGAATGAAGAGGTCGACCTGCTTGAGCCTGCGGACCAGCTCTGGCAGCCGCCGCCTGCTCGTCCCGTCCACATACGTCCAGCGGGAACGCAGCTCCTGCGGGACGGCTATGCCGATCTCATGATGCAGCGCCGGATCTACGGCTGGGAGATCGATGCTCCACAGATGACCATTCCCGTTGCGATGGAGGCTCTCAAGGATCACCCGGCTGGTAAGGCCATGTGCCACGCCTGTCTCCACTACAGTCGCGGGACGCAAGTGCCAACGAGGCACCAGATGGCCTCGGCCTGCGCTCGGTCGCCGTCGTTCCACCCGCCGTAAGAGGCCAGGCCCGCATGTAAGCCCGCCGCCGCCAGGCCGGAAACCGTAGCGTCCCATACCTTGCCGACGTTCCGGTCTCGGCATGGCCACGGTACGTCGATTGCCTTGTGCAGAACGGGCGCCCAATCCTCGACGACCGCGTAATGCTCACTCAGCGGACGTCCGAGTGCCGCCAGCTCCCGCCGATCCCCGCGCTCGTCAGCACCGCCCCACGAACACGTTCGATGCCCTCACGGGGATGACGCAGCATCATGGACGATGACCGCACTGTATATCCGAACCGCATCAGTTCCAGGCCCCCTCGCCTCGCGAAAGGAATCGTGCTTTGAGTCTAAACCGCACCACGATGCCCCCTGCGGGGCAAGCCAATCCTAAACAGCCCAAGTCTGATCCGGAATCCGCTGCGGCAGCTGGGATTCCGCGCCCGATCCTGCACGGGTTGTGCACCTACGGCATCGCGTGCAAGGCGATCTCGTCGGCTCCTACCTGGACGCCGACGTGAGTCGGGTGCATTCCTGGTTTTGAATCATCTATTCTCAGACACGCGGATGGCAATCTGACCTTCATCCCACGCGGTGGTGCATGACTTCGACGGGTCCGCTCAATGGGGTCGGCACAAGAGAGCATGCGGTGCGTCCTGTAGCCCCGGCCGAGAGTTGGTCGAAGATCCATCGGTACGTGCGCTCCAAGCCATCCGCCAGACTGATCTTCGGCTCCCAGTCGTACAGCTCCTTGAACATCGTGTTATCGCTGTTGCGGCCTCGGACGCCCAGCGGGGCATCCGAGCAGTAGCTGCGCTGGACGGTAATTCCGGCAATCTTCTCGATGATGCCGACCATTTGATTGATGCTCACCCGCTCGAGACTGCCAACGTTGACCGGTAGGGCGCTGTCGCCACCAACGACCAGCTGGATTGCGTCGACGCAGTCGTCGATGTACATGAAGCTACGGGTCTGTTCGCCGTCTCCCCAGATCTCGATCTCGTGCCGCCCAGTCAGTACAGCCTCAGCCATCTTGCGGCATAGAGCACCGGGGGCCTTCTCGCGGCCGTCGTTGTAGCTGCCATTGACGCCGTAGATGTTGTGGAAGCGCGCCACGCGTGTCTCCAGGCCGAAGTCCTCGCGGAAGTGCCGACACATCCGCTCGCCGAACAGCTTTTCCCAGCCGTAACCGTCTTCGGCCATCGCAGGGTAAGCGTCGGATTCCTTGAGCGGTGTGACTTCGGGATTGACCTGCCGGTCCACGTTATAGACGCACGCCGAGCTCGCGAAGAAGTACTTATTTACGCCGGCATCTCTTGCAGCAAGCAGCAAATGCGTGTTGATCAGCACCGAAAGCATGCATTCGGCCTTATGCGAGCTGATGAAACCGATGCCGCCCATATTGGCCGCAAGGTTGTAGACCGTGTCGATGCCACGGACAGCGTCACGGCAGTCATCCAGTTTCGAAAGGTCCAGCAGGCGGGGCTCAACACCCTCGGGAATCTGGTACCACTGGTCGAACGGCTTGATGTCTGCTGCTCGGACCGAAAAGCCTTGTTGGCTTAGCACCCTGGCGAGGTGACCTCCGATGAAGCCACCTCCGCCCGCGACGAGCACGGTCTGTCGTCCGCTAATCACGTCGACGAACCTCCCCCACGTTTGCCCTCCTCTGTGGATGCTGTCCCGCACGATCCCGCCGTGAACGCTACGTTACAGATAGCGGGGAAGATCTACACGAGTCTTGGCTAACTTACCATCGTTTGCCTATGTCGCCCATCCTTGCGGTTGAGCGAGTTGTAACCCCTCTCTCGGTTGGGACACTGCTACCGATAGTTGTCGCCTGTGTCTAGCTGTCGCCTGTGTCGGCGACATCCCTAGCGCAGTCCAAAGGCCACGAGCGCGCTGGTCCAATCACTGGCAAACACCGGGTTGCATGCCCACGGCAACGCCAGAGCCGAACTGGTCCGTTGCTCCCGGCAGGTGAGAGACGAGCACGAGCCCTTCGGTGGCACGAGACCTCCGCGCTCATGCACCGAGGAGTGCGGGCGACTCTCGTTCGAGAGTGGCGCTTTGGCGGCGTTCAACGCTATATCGTTCAACTCATCGTTACTGTGCCCGCGCACGCTGGGCAGCGACGCCCCATCGAGAACTGCAGACATCGGGCTGTGCGCGCATAAAGGCCTCGACGTGGAGATAGTCATGGGCGGCAGCGCCGTCTCTGTATACCGCGAAGGGCCAGCCGGTGATCATGGCGCTGCCTGTGCGCTAAGCCCCCGCGGTGGCAATGATCGCTGGATTAGCTGCAGTACCAATCGGGTCGGACATCAGCCGCGATTTTCAGGAGCTACCACCCGTGGACATCCCTGCGAGGCGCGCTTAGCAAACTCGCCCGATATTTGACTTGGGACCAGATAGGCTGATTAACGATTCGATTCCAGCGACTAGGGGGAACCGATGAACAGGGATTACTTCCCATTATTCACTTGGCGGTTGGGATGTCTAGGGGCTAACGTGATTAGCGACGACTAGAGGACATAGCAATGCGCCTCACCTGCGGATGTTCACGGGAGCCCACTCTTGACCATGCCGATAAGAGCAACCAACACCGCATCGCGGACGATTTAGATGGCAAACGATAGCGCGCCAGGTGATCCCGTACTGAAGACGCCTAGCGTTAGGTGCGCTATACGGTCCGGAGAGGTGCCAAGCCTCGCCACGCCACCCGTGCGGAGGCGTACGTTTGGGGCAACTCAGAGCCGCGCGTTGTCGGGCGGTGGTCCCCGGCGCCGGCGTTGGATCCGACGCTTCATGGCATCAGCCTGCCTACTGGTCACCGCCGCCGCGATCGGTGGGCTTCCGGCCTACGTGCGACCACAGATCGATCGGGTGCGCCACGCCGACGCGATATTCATCCTTGGCGGATACGGAGATCTCCGGTACACCCTCGGCTTGGAGCTCGGTATGCAGGGGTGGGCACCCAATGTTGTGGCGTCGAATCCGCGCGGCAAGGACGACCGGTGGCTGACAGACTATTGTGCGACCCGGCACACTGCGTTCGAGTTCGAATGCTTTTCCCCGGATCCGCCGACCACGAAAGGTGAAGGTCGGGAATTGCATCGTTTGGCTTCACAATACGGGTGGCGGTCGGTCATCGTCGTGACGTTTCGACCTCACATTTCCCGGGCCCGGTTCATCCTGGAGCACTGTTTCGACGGCGAGCTTGTGATGGTGGCGAGTCCGGATCGCCTATCCGCACGCGAATGGGTGTCCGAGTCCGTCTACCAGACCGCGGGTTACGCGCGCGCGGTGCTGCAATCCGGTTGTTGAGCACACACGCCGTTGAGCGCGTCGGTGACCTACCCCAACCGGCGGGGGGACGCGACGGTCACACCCGAGCTCATCGATCGTTTGCGCAGCGAGTCCGAGCAATTAATCGTCGCCGCTCCCCCATTGCTGCCGCGATCGCAGATTCTGAGCGAGGTCGCCACGCAGGTCTTTCTCGTGCTGTCCATTGGTGAGACCACCCGGCACGAACTCAGCCGGGTCGGAAGAGCTGCGAGCGATGGGTGTGTCGCCAACCGATGCGGTGCTCACTGGCAAACCGACACGGCATCGTACCGAAGAGAGTCCAGTGGGTGCGAAGAACGCCCAACCCACAGACAGTGACAGGGTCAATCAGTTAGCCTGGACAAGGTCAAGACATCGACGCGTCCGGTCGGTTAGCAAATCCCGGACGCTGGTTGATTTTTTTTGCGACAGGGGACGATTGAGTTGGACTTATTCGATGTAGCGCGGTCGTGCGCTCGCCGCTGGTACATCTTCCTTCCGCTCCTTCTGATCGTGGGCTGGTTCAGTTACGACTCGTACAGCTCGGTGAAGCCGGTCTACTACGCGAATGCTGTGATAGGTCTCACACCGCCGAGTACCAAAGTCTACAACCCCCCATCGGGGGTCCCGACACCGCGAAACGGACTCCTAGACATCGGCGGAGCCGATTTGATCGCCAACATGGCGGCAGGCGGGCTGCGCGAACCGTCGGCCGTGGATCGCGTGGTCGCGGACGGCGGCCTACCCGATTACGGCTCGAGGATGTTCCCGGTAGCCGCGGGCACCTCGCCCTTGCCAATGATCATGATCGAGGAAACAGCCGCGGATCCGGCTTCGGTCACTCGAACGCTCGAACTCGTGATCGCGCAGGCCGATGTGACCCTGCGAGCCCTTCAGCAGCAAGCCCAGGTACCAGTAACCGAAATGATGACACCCTTCGTGGTAAATTCGCCGAGCACCCCAAGGGCGACGATGCCGTCCCGCACACGCTCGACAATAGCGATCTTTGTCGCTGGCGCCGGGCTCGTGGTCCTGCTGACCGTGATAGTGGACACTCTACTCATTCGACTTATTCGACGTAGAGCCGAGAGAGGACGTAGAGCCAAGAGAGTGCGAGGACTCCTTGTCGAGGATGTCGGCGAGGAGCCCGATGAGCCGCGAGGCGGAACCTGCTGACGGTCGAGGTATGCTGCGGGGCCAGCCGAGGGTTTGGAGGCGCTGTCGAGCATGTCGCCGAGGCAGAGGCGGTTGCTACCGAGGTGGAAACCGAAGACGCGGTACCCGCCAACGCTAACGAGCCGAACGATGCGACCACCGCCCCCGAGGGCGCGTTGGAAGCCAGATGATCGTTGGGCAGGACGTCACTGCTGCGGGCCCCACGACTGCGGTGCGCAACGATCCCCTCGGATCAATCGATCCCGCAGAACCGCGTGAAAAGACCCCGTGGCTGCTCGGGTTCCTCTGCCTGCTGATTCCAATCCTGCCCGCCTTTGTGGTTCCGGCGGGTCCCCTGAAAAGCAACGGCTCACCCGCGAAACTGATCGCGGTCTTGTTCTTCGGCCTGGCCGTGCTCGGCTTCCTTTTGGTCCGGCGGACCGCGTCAACACGAACACTTCGCCCGGGTGTCGTCATCATTCTGGTGTACTTTTTGCTCCAACTCACCGTGTACGGAGTCGGACTCACACACACGGACGGCGCGATCGTCGAAGCGAACAAGACTAGGGCGTTGATCATTCTGGTCGCCAACGTCGGTGTTTCGCTTTACGTCCTGAGTCGAGTCCGGACCACGCGGCAGCGCAACATTGTTCTCGGCTGCCTTGCAATAGGTCTCACCTACTGCTGCCTAGTCGGACTGCTGCAGGCGTTGACGAGTGTCGACCTGAGGTTTTTGTTCCAGCCGCCAGGATTCGTCCAAAATATAGATGCGGAGTTTCTGCTGCTCCAGGGCCGCTTCGGCAGCACGCGCGTCGGCGGAACGACGCAACACGCCATCGAGTTCGGATTGCTGGCCGCTGTGACGGTGCCGTTGACCATTTATTTCGCTCGCAACGCCGCGCGTAGGGAGGTCCGCTGGGCAGCCGCGCTGGCATGCGGATTGGCATTGGTGGCAATGCCGGCTGCGGGCTCGCGGACGGGCGTTGTGGCGCTCCTCGTAGCTCTCTTTGTGTATATGTGGAGTTGCAAGGTCGGCCAGATCGCTCTCGCGTTGGCTGCCGGGTCCGCCGGGGTGATGATATATGTCGCTGTCTTTCCAAACGTGGTCCAAGCTTTGTGGCACGCAATCACTGGCGCCCGTGAAGACGCCAGCATCCTGGCTCGGATTGCGGACTATGCCGAGGTGTCACAAACTTTCCGCGCTCATCCGGTGTTCGGGCTCGGACTAGGCGGAGCGCCGCCTGACGTGTACGGTCTCCTCGACAATGAATGGCTGCGTGCAATTGTGCAGGGCGGCATCGTAGGTGTCACGGCAATGATTGTGGTCTCAGGTGGAGGCATCTTCGGCATCTCCGCCGCGCTGCGGGCCGCTAAAACTCGACCCGAACGAGAGCAGGCTTATGTGCTCGGCTCGATGTTCGTCGCTATTCTGGCCTGCAGCTACACTTTCGATCTTTTCTTCTATCAGCAGTCAACTCTGATTTTTTTCATCTTGTTTGGCTTGCTGTGGTGCAATTTCACCGTCTCACTTGACTAGAGGCCAGAACGAGGCGACGGGGCGAATCCCGTATGGCGGGTCGCCACGATGACCCCGATGCCCGCGGCTGTTGTCTTGCTGCACGCTGCGGTGCACCTGATCGAGGGCGGTCAGCTCGAGCTTGGTGACATGGAACGGGTCGGGTAGACGAACCGGTTGCGGGAGCTGCTACCACGGCACCACGCGCCGTTCACCACCGATCAGGGTCTACGCTACGTGCCGCAGCCACCGCGGCGACTTCGCTGTTTGACACAAGCAGCGCGCGGATCATCGGTCCTGGACATCCTCACTGGGTGTGGTGGCCGTCCAGCGGTGGGCCCACCGGTTGGCCGGTGCCCGCGTCTCACAGCCGCACCGTCTTACCCGAATTGCCGGAGGCGATGCGTTTGCCGTCGGGGCTGAACGCCACACTCGATGACCGACCGAGAGCGTGCCGGGGCGCTGCTGCTCGCTCTGCTGCACGCCAGCTCACCGGCCGACGTCGCGGGGGCCGATTAATGGGGAGGCGGTTGAGGACTCCTCACCCGAGAACGGCGTCAACCGCCTCAGAATCGGTGTCCGCACTACCGGGTCAGGCTCCCCAATCGTCACATCGAACTTGAGGCCGGGCGAGCGAAAAACCGAGCTCGGTCACTTCCGCGACTCGCTCACCCTGTTCACCAGCTGCTCGAGCCGACTGGTCAGGACGGCCACGTCGAGCGACTCCACGGCGCGAATTCGTGCACGTCGGCCCATCGCCTCTCGAAGTGCTGCGCTGTCCGTCAAGCGGAGCATCGCTTGTGCCATTGCAGATATGTCCCGCTCTGCCACGATGAAACCCGTCGATCCGTCCACCAATAAGTCAACGTTCCCGCCGACTGATGTCGCGACAATAGGCAAGCCACATGACATCGCCTCCACGATCGACACTGGCGAGCCCTCTCTCAAAACCGAGTGCTGAATGAATACGTCGCAGCGAGGTAATGCCTCCGCCAGCGTGGCACTGTCGACATGACCATGGAACGTCACCCTGTCCGCGAGCTGCCGAGTTTCAACAATGCGCTCCAACTCGGCACGCACCGGGCCGTCACCGTAGATGTCCAAAGAGACATCCCGCCTCTTACTGGCGACTTCCGCGAACGCCGCGATCGACTCCTTACAGCCCTTATCCTCGACGAGCCGCGACGCCATGACGAACCGTACAGCGCCCAGTGTCCTCTCTTGGGTGGGCAAGAACAGGCTCGTGGGCGCCCCGCACGGGATGACATGGATCCTTTCCGGTGGCACGCCAGCTCTGAGCATCCACGTTCGTTCTTCTTGGGTGACGACAACGATCTCTGCGAATCGACGGAGTCGCCTTTTCAAACTCCAGCGGTACCACCGGTTCCGTTTGAATCCGAAGTCTCCATGGAAGTAGGCGATCGTTGGGATGCCCAGCTCGTACGCGACGTCTACCGTTCGCAGCGCGATCTCGCCGTAGTAGCAGAGTAACGACGACGGATCCACTAATTGGATCAGCCTCCTGATCTCGCGATATTCCCTTCCGCGAGCCGCATAGAAGTTCCGCCCACGAAGATTGGCAACTCGTAGCGCCCATCGCCCCCTTCCGTTGTACGGAGTTGGCTCGGCGTCCAGGACGTGCACCGGCACGCTCGTCAGAGGAGCGCCGTCCTCTTCAGGGGGTAGCCAATACATAACTCGCAGGTTGAGCGACGGCATATTTGAGATTTGACGCCACATCCACGGAGCGTGAGGAAGCCCTCGCTCTTTGATCGCGACCAGAACCGGCGAACGACAATTCGTCATGCTCATTCCTTGTTATGTCCGGTCGGCCGAGCAGAAAGTGTTCACGGGGCAAGAACACCTAGCTCGCCCTAAAAATCAGTCTCAAGTCCCTCGCCAAGCTCAGGTAGAAGTCTCTTTGTCTGAACACGATCCAAGCGATTGCCAAGTGCGTGCAACACATCAGGATTCCACCGAGCACAAGCCGTCCGAGAGGCTGAGCAACGTTGTGCACTGCTACGAACGAGACCGAAGAAGCGAGTATGCTGCCGAGCAGGGGACGCCAAACCGTCTGGAGCAGATCGTTCAGGTGTATCGGCGTCCCGCGCACGCACCAGCCTAGATGTGGCACTAGCCATAGCACTAGCGCGATCGAGATTGCCAGAGCGATGCCGGCGGCGCCATAAGACACGCCTACTACGCACGCAACGAGCATCACACAGCTGAATGCAAGTGTGATCTTTAAGGAGCGCGCGGCTAGCCCGAGCGAATGTAGGAGCCAGTAAGTGGGACCTTCAATCAGAACCAGCACGAGAGCTGCTGGCGCCAAAAGCCGGAGAATCGGGACCACGTCTGCCCATTGCGCGCCAAGGACGATGCGGACGATGTCGTCGGCGAATACCGCCCCAAAGACAATCATCGGCACTACGAACGAGACAACCACCGCATAACCCTTCAGGAAGTAACTCCTGTACCGACGAGTATCTTCCTGGATGCGAGACAACGCCGAGAAGGCGACCCAGCCGACCGCTGAGCTGATATTTGTCATCGGCATACTGACCAGTTGATATGCCCGTCCATAGATGCCAAGAGCAGCCGGTCCACTGACACGACCGAGCAGCACCTTGTCGATGTTCTGCGCGCCATAGCCCACCACCGACTGGATGGTGATAGCCCCGCCGAACCGCAACATCGACACTATCTCCGCGTCTCGGTGCGGCCGACCGGGAATCCATCGAGTGATTGCCCAGGCGAGAACGGTCATGACGGCTGGTCCGGCCAGTGTGGACGCCACAATGGCCCAATATCCGAATCCGGCAACCGCGAAGGCGAGTCCTGTCGCGATGCTCACCAACTGGGCAAGAACCTCCATCGTCGTAAGAGTGACGTAGCGCAAGTCCCGCTGGAGGATCGCAATGTGCTGCACGCCGGCCGCATTGACCAAGAACCCAGTTGCCATAGCGGCAGTCACCCACGAAAGACGAGGTTCGTGGTAGAAGGCTACAAGCAGCGGGGCGGTCGCAAGACAGAGCGCGCACAGCACCGTGCCGATAAGCATGTTGATCCAGAAGAGCGTCGACACCTGCTCGTCAGTCACGGTCACCCTCTGTACCGTGGCCGACGAAAGTCCCGCCGATGTGAACAGCCCGTAGAACCCGGTGACGACGGTCACCATGGCGACCAGTCCGAACTCCTCCGGGCTCAGCAGGCGGGCCATGATCATCAAGAAGGCTAGACGGAGAATGAAGTTCGCCGCCTGGCCGAAGAGCTTGGCAACGCCACCTTGGATGGTTCTGCGTTTCAGTGCGTCCATATGTGAACCACTGTTATGAGCGTCATCTGACCTCTCGACTGGATCCCGGCGGCGAACTGAAAATCGGACAGCCAAAGAGCGCATCCTGTGATGCCCAGCGAAGCGCCGACCAATCCAATGTTTCGTTGGAAACCGACCATTCGCAGCGTTATCCATACAGCGACCCAGAGCGCAGCAGGAAAAATGCCGTCAGTAAAACCACGCAAATAGCCGCGCCTGGACCAAGGAGCGCCCGCGGCAAGTCTCGCGGTGACGAGCCTGCGTGCATTTGCAACACACGCCGAGGCTCGGTCGTAAACATCCAGCAAAGGTTAACTGATCCAGTCTCAACTTGTCCACATGTGTCCACGCTCTAAATGAGTCGACACCTCTCCAACGCCCTCACCTGCACGCACGCGGCCGATTGGACTCCCGATACAAACGCACCGCGCGCTCACACAGCTCGACCGGGTACTTCCTCGTCGCTGCCACTGCAAAATTCCTTCCTCCAAAATTTCAAGATCAAACCTGGTTCGGAGGTCTCCAGAAAAGCGGAGGAACCACAGAGACAAGACCTCCCCAGCCAGTACTCGTCCACTGGTGGTTTGCACGCTGACCTCAATGATTGGACTTACTTGCCGGTCGGCCCGGTGAGGGCGGACAGCCCGGCACCGCGCAGCCGGCGGGCCATCTGGCGCAAAACCGGGCCCGCAGGCGACGCTTTGGCGGCGTTGATCGTCGTATAACGCGCCCTGCGAAGCATGCGCCGCGTGCTACTGCGGGTGAGGATGCCCTGGCTCACGAGGATCTCGCCGGTCTTGGCCCGGCGCTTGTACTCATCATCGCCTCGGCCAAGGTCAATGCGGGAGACGCCGAGCCCCGGCGTGGCAGCGACGAGTTCGCGCAGCAGGATCCATCCGGGAGACAGCTGTGCGTACCCGGGATCGTAAACCGGAAACCACCAGTGCAACACGTGGTCGGAGCGGATGCCGAAGTGGGCGGCCACCAGATGGTCCCCGACGTGCAGCGTGGACAGGATGCCGGCGAACGCAGGGTCGCGGGTGTGCAGAAGCCGGTGCATCAGGCCGATCCGATCCGGTTGCCGGAAGTAATCCCGGCTGCCGGTGGCGGCGTATTGTGCTCGCTTGAGCTCGATCACCCGCGCGAGCATCGCGTTGTCGACGACATCGGCGGCGAACCGGACCGAACCGTACGTGCGCTCGGCTTTCGCGGCGCGCCGGCGTGCCTGACCCATGTTGTCTTTGCCGGTACGCGACGCACGCGCGAGGTAGCCGTCCAGGCCACCCGTCGTGTCGAGATAGGGCGATGGCTGGTTGGCGATGATCCACGGGTCGAACCCAGGACCTTGGGGAAGCAGGTGGTCGAACTCGAACTCGCGCACACCGTCGACCAGAAGGTCCGCGGGGTAGAGTTTCATGTCCGGCGCGAGCACCGGTCCCTGGAGGTCGGCGCCGGGCCATCCGACCGGCCGCAGCCGCCTGCCCTCGCGGTGGCCGGGCAGCAGCGCGGACACCGCCCCTGCGCCGTCGCGCACCACAACCACGGACACGGGTCGGCCACTGGCGTGCACGGCCGCGGCAAAGCCGGGGTGGAAGTATGGGCTGTCCAACGCCGGATTGCCCGCCCGAAGTGCATGCCAGGCGTCGATCTCCTCGCCGGTGAGCGCGTCGAACGACACGAGCCGCGCCCCGGCGTTACCAGAGAGGGGGGCGGTGCGTTCTCCTATCACGCCGGCAGCTCCCGGATCCGGCGCGACGGCTTCAGCAGGGCCGTGATCGAGGCGCGTGACGTACGGCGCCCGGCGCCCGCCCGGATGCCCTCGCCGACCGCTATGGCGGCGAAGTAGGCCGCCGAGTGTAGCCGGTTGTGGCGCCGCCGAAACAGCACCACCTTGTTGATCACCCTCAGCGAGGCGAATGTCGGCTTGAATTCGGAGTCACCGCCGATATGCTCGATGACCGCGGCCGGCTCGTACCAGGTGCGCCACCCCTTATCGGCGGCGCGCAGGCAGTACTCGGTCTCCTCGCTGTACAGGAGGAACGACTCGTCCCATGGGCCGATTTCGCGTATTGCCGGGACCGAGAGCAGCATCGCGGCGCCGGTCGCCCAGGCCGTCACGCCGGGGCGCTCGTAGACGCGGGGATCCATGACCTGTTCGACAAGCGACCCCAGCCGACAGGCGAGACCATCGGGCATCAGTGCCTGGGCCAGTGCCCTGCGGACGGTCGGCGTACGGCGCAGCGAATACATCAGGTGGCCGTTCGGGCGAACGAGCCGCGGCACCACGATACCCCTGCCAGACTGACGCAGCGATGACACGAGCTCGATCAGCGCACCAGGCAGCACTCGGCAGTCGGCGTTCAGCACGAGCACCGCCTGGAGGCGGGTCAGGTCCAGTGCGGCGATACCCGCGTTCACCCCGGCGGCGTACCCGGCGTTGCGCCCAAGTTTGACGACCTGCACGGGAAGGTTGGCGAATTCCTCGGCGATGGCACACGTGTTGTCTCTGGACGCGTTGTCGGCCACGACCACCGCGGCTAGCGGCATCCCCTGCTCGGAGAGCGAACGAAGGCAACTACCGAGGACGTCGGCACTGTTGTAGGTCACGATCACCGCCGCCACGTGGGGGTGGCCCGTCATCCAAGTACTCCCGCCGCCGGACGTGATCGTCCCCGCAAGCGTTTGGCAACCCGAACAGCGCTGCCGCGGGCCCGCTGGGTCAGAGACGTGTGGGGATCGAGCAGCCGCGCGATCCAGGCGGCGTCCATGTCGTGCCGCAAGCTCGTTCGTGCCTGCAGCCAGGCGTCTGGCCGGACGCGTCCGCCGTCGCTGGTGTAGGCGCGAGTCACCCCGGCCGCCCGCAACCGGCGCAGCACATGCCGATCGTAGGAACCAAACGGGACCGCCACACGCGACACGGGACGACCAGTGAGCTCACTGAGCACTTGGGGAGCGTCTTCCAGCTCTTCCCGCGCCTGGGCGCTGTCAATCAGTCGCCAGTCCCGGTGCAACCAGCCGTGCGACCCGATTGACATGCCGGCGTCCAGCAGCGCGCGGACACCGGCATGGTCCACCCTTCCACGATTTCCCAATGCGCCGGCCAGCAGGAAGAACTCCGCGCTGAGACCGCGCTCCACTAGTCGGGGCAACGCGACCTCCACATCGGACGAGTTTCCGTCGTCGAAACTGATCCGGGCATCGGAGCGCTCCGCCACCGCGTCGAGCACCCGCTCGAACTGCGCGATGCTCACCCAGACCGGCTCTTCGCCCGGATCGAGTTCGCGTCCGGGTCGGCCAATCCCATGGACCAGGATGTTGAGAACCGCGCGCGGCCTGACGGCGTCCTCTCCAAGACCAACGGACAAGGATCCACCGCTCTCGCTCGTAATCATTAGCCAATTATTACCGCGTTGCTGATGTTACCGCTGCGTCCCCACCCCCGGGACACTGTTCGGCGAAAAGATGCCGGATGCGTCGGCGCACGTCTGCGCTTGCGCCAGAGGTCGTCCTGTCCGGCCAGGACCTTCGGCAAAGGGCCGACGGAATAGGCCGTTCGCATGCACGCGGCCTTTGCCACTGCCAATAAGCGACAAAATGGCTCGATCGGGCGAAAGCGCGAGATGAAGCGCACCAGCTTCATCGTCGACCGCTCATCGACGACATGGAGAAACTCCACGTGACGGCCCAGGTGAAGACGTTCAGCAGGCGCTCTCCATCGTAGGTTCTGCAGGCGCGGGACAGTCCGTCTAGCCAACGCGCATGTCTGCCATCGCGCGACTCCTTACGACTCGCTAGACTGCAGCTGTTTGCGGACCCACAAGCGTCAGTCGGGCGAGGCGCGCCGCTTTGCCCGCTCTTGTAGGCAGCGATTCTGGTCAGCTCCGTTCATGGTTAGTCCCGAGAATCGCGACTCTAACCGCTCGATCGGAATGACATCAAGATTTTGGCTCTGACGAGCGTGAGTTGATTGAGTTTGCTTCAACCACTTGAGGCTAATTCCATGCGGGTCCACGCGACGGCGCATCACGCGCGGCCGCCGTGCGCTCAGATACGGGTCTGTATCCAGGCACGCCGAAGGGGTCGCGGCGATAGGCCCAGCTTGGGGCGGAGCTTGAGGAACCAGCCGCGATAGTAGACGAGGTTCAGGACGTCGGCCCAGCGCAGCAGCAGGATGCTGCGCCAGTGCGGCGGCCCAGACCGCCGGGTAATGACGATGCGGCGTAGCGGGTGCTCCTCGCCGCCGAGCCGAAGCTTGTAGTCGTAATGCCCGGGACCGCTTTCGATCACCCTCTGCCCGTCCTCGATCAGCACCCGGATATTCTCGATGTGGCTCAACCGGCCGATGCCGAGCTTCTCCAGCGCGGGGTCTGGATCGCGGGTCTGCAGCCGCGAAAAGTACCGCTCGCCGAGCACGAAGCCATAACGCATCGCCAGAGGGCGGCCGTCGCGGGCGAGCACGTAGCAGCGGGCCCGTCCCGTCGCTGCCATCCGGGAGATGAGGTCGCGGTTGAAGTCCACGCCAGCCGGCCAGTCGCCGAAGTGGCCGAGCTTGCCGCGCAGGCGCCACTGGGCGGCGTGCAGCTCCACGAACCGGTCGAAGTACGCGATCACCTCGTCGCCGCTGACCGTCCGGAACGAGATTTCGTGGCGGCTGTTCAGCTCGCGCAGGCCACGACGGTAGTCCTTGCGTTGAGCCTTGCTGAGGCTCAGCAGATACTCCTCGAAGGACCCCGGCAGGTGAAACACCGTGTGCGGGCCGCGGCTGTCGGAGCACAAAACCCTGAACGCATCGCCGACCGCCCGCTCCGCGGCCTCCGTCACGGGCGACAGTCCTGAAAGCGGGGAGAGGCTGACGGCGTCGCAGCCCGCGTCATCGAAGAGCAACTCCAGGGCGGCGCGCACCACCGGCTCCTCGAAGCCCTCGGCGACCGCCGGCGTGAACACCGGGAGGGTCGAATCGGCCCCGACGAATTTCGCCAGCCGCACCGGCACCGGCCCGACCCATACCCGCTGGACACAGAACGGGAGCACGCCCACCATGCGTGCACCGTCCCACACGATGAACCCGTGGAAAGCCCGCCCTCGCCCGTAGTGCATCCACCACGCCTGGAGCCAGTCGACCGTGAAGTAGATGTCGCTACCGACGTGCTCGACGAAGCTATCCCACTCGTCGCGCACACGGTCGAGATCCTCGAGGGAGGCAATGCGCTCGATGCGCAGATTTGATGCCACGCGCGCAGACACACCCACATGGTGGGCGGCGGTCGGCGCGAATAGCAACTTGACACCTTGGTTCCGGTTTGGTTCCACTGATCCCTCCGATTCGGCGCGCTGCGCCGCCCCCCGGACGTTCGCTGAACGTGCGGACCACACCCGTGATACGCCGGTCTGTGGATTGTGCGGAGCGATTCGACTGGTCTCACAGTTAATTGGCAGGCGGCTCTGAACGTGCGGACCACACCGTGATACGCCTGGCCTGTGGATTGAGCGGAGCGATTCGACTGGTCTCACAGTTAATTGGCAGTCGGCCCGCCACCAGGAGAGCGGGTGGCGCGGCCCCGAACGATAGGTCAGTGCGCTGGCTGGCGCGATCCGGTTCCCGGATAGAGCGCTGAGGATCCCTAGTCATCGCCTCCACCGTTTGGTTGGAGAACAGCTCCTCGTCGGGCCATCGAGCTTGCGCCTCAGCGGAAGTCCACGTGCAACGGACGGGCTCATCCGCTTGGCGTTGGTCGTCTCGGTCATCATCCGTTCCCATCAGATCTCGTGGGCGAATCGCAGCCCGATCGGCTGCTCTCGTCTCGCGCCCAGACTTGCGCCGGACGGACAGCCCACCGTTTGGAGAGCGCCATGCAGATGTACACCGCCGCATCGAGGGCCGATTGAGGACCGCGGATCGTGCCCACAATCGCGACCGCCGAATCAAGGCCTGTCTTCTGCGTCCTCGCCTGCAATCCCAGCCCTTCGGTCAACATCTCGATATTGCCTCTGTGGCTACGACGTATGATGGCGAGGAGGCTCTTGGTGTCGGCGGGTGTTGTCACAACCGCTGGGTCGGTGGCCACCACGGTTTTCTCGTCAGCGTCGAAGCGGCTGTCGACGTAACCGTCATCGGCCGTAATCATCGGGAAGGCACCCAATCTCTGGTGCCCCTGCGCACTGAGTCCGTAGACTCCGGCGCCCCACATCGCAATCTTGTGCTGTGGAATTCGCAGGCGTGCCCGGTAGAAGCTCCGCACTAACGCGCTGGCACCGTCTGTGTCGTACCTACATGTGGGGCGAGCGGCCAACACGTCCCCTTGCGCGAGCCGATCGAGAACCGCGAGGACGGCAACGACAGGAATCTGGATGTCCGCGTCGAGATACAGTCGCGGCCACATGGTCGCGGCCGCATCGCCGGCGTTTAGCGCAGCCGGCTTGGAGCCCTGCTCCAACTCCACGACCCGCACGCCTGGGACGCTTCGCGCAATTTCGGCAGTGTCGTCGGTGCAGCCGTTGCACACCACAATCAGCTCGATGATTCCGTCGACTGCCGCCCCACTCAATGGGGCGAGCGTGCGCTTGATCACCGCTGCTTCGTTGTATGCGGGGACAATCACGGCGCCACGCTGCCCCTGACCAGAAAGCTGTTGTGCTGGCCCCCTTTTCGAGGTATCGGGGGCGATATCGGCATGCGCGTCGGCATCGACGAACCCGTCGCGCGCGTCCTCGTTGTGCGGCGACCTCACGAATCCGGACTCCTCATCACTCGCGTCTTGTCTCGGGCAAAGGTGGACCGCACATGCCAGTCAATGCACATGGCGCTGAGTCTTTCCGTTCCGCGCATAACGCGGGCGTGGTTGATCAATCGGCTCATTGCTGCTGATACACCCGGATGTAGTCGACTTCGAGCTGGTTGACGAGCGTCTGATCGGCGAGAACGGAGCGCGGAATGTTCATCTCGGCCCAACTGCGCTCCCAGTTGTTGTCGATCATCATGTGCAGAATGAGCTGCATGGGCCCATTTTCGATCTGGGCGGGGTCGGTGAACTCACCGCATTTGACCCCGTTGATATACCAGGCGATATGGTCGGGCTGCCAGTCGATGCCGAATCTTGTCCAGTCCTGAGAATAATCCCGCCTCGGACAGGCGCCGTTGCCCGGCGGTCCTTCTTCAGGGAAATTGTTAACCTTATAATCCTGGGTGCGGTTGTCATAGTGATAAGTCATGAACACGCTGTCTGGATGGCCACCCAAAATTTCGGCGATGTCGATTTCGCTCCGATATTCATACGTCGGATTCGTCGGCAACATCCAGAACGCAGTGAAGAAGCCCGGGACGGCGGGATATTTAATGCGCGTTTCCACGTATCCGTAGGTGAACGGAAACAAATACTGACCACCTCTATCGGCGTTCGGCCTGGCGGTGGAGAGTAGTCCGGCCTTGTAAGTGCACAAGCCCTCATAACACGCATCGTCCGGCAGGGGAGGCACCAGCGGCTCGGCAACGAGCTTGGCCGTACCATTGCTCACCCGCACCTGTTCCGGTCTGTATGTTTCCTTGCCCTTGTTGAATGTGTCGGTGCAGGCGTTAGCGTAGTTAAAGTCAAAGCACGGCGTCAGCTTGCTGTGATCGTAATCATTGCCGTTGAACTCTTCGGAGAAGGCAATATGCCACGCCTTGCCTGGGGCTGCCGGGGCGGGTGGCGCGGTAAAACAGTTGGGCGGCGTGCCGATTTCACCTGCACCGCAGAGTCCCGCGGCCGATCCGTTGGTGCCGGTGATGCCGCAAGCCGGCATCGACAGGATCAACAAGACCATGATCACGGCGACGCCAGCCTTGCTGGTGCCGAGGCGTGCATGAGGCAGATCAGCTCCGCGCATCGCGTTCCAGGCTTTGCAGACGGTGAACCCAACTGACTTCCACATGCGACTCCTCTAGGGCTGACATGCGGATGGTCGCACACCCGGGTCGACATCGCCAGACGATTGCCCATTATTCACTCAGCTACGCGATCAGTCGCGGAGGCAGAGATGGTTGCCGGGCGCCCAGGGATGAACCTCACGCGGGGTGCGGGCGCATCCGGTTCAATCTGTACACGCTAGTGCTCTTGCTGCGCCGATACATAAGCGGGAGACTACCGACGTGGAACCGGCGACGAGGATCGTGATCGCGGAGCCAGCCGACGTCGAGCCAAAGTTTCTCGGCTATCATGGCACAATTAGCTACATTCCCAACAACCTGGACGGCACGCTCCCGAGCCGACGTTAGCGGCTCAGTCCGAGCCCGGTTTCCGAGGTGTATTCGGGCTCGCCCAAGCCAAACGTCATGCGTGACCGCGCCGACGCGTGGCCGCGAGATCGATGATCCACTGTTCAAAGCGGTCTAACGCGGCCTCCTCCGACAGCAGCTCATCGCAGTACCGCCCTCCGGCCTCACCCAGCTCGGCGGCAAGGGCGCGATCGGTGCCCAGCCGAAGCGCCTCACTAAGCAACAGGTCCGGCCGGTCGGCGGGTACACAGACACGGCACCGGACGCGGCCAGCTCCCCGGCGGTGATCCCGGCAGAGTCGGTGGCGGCGAGAACCGGCTTGCCGGATCGGAAATAAGACATGAGCTTGCTTGGCGCGGCCGTCTGCGCAATCCCCGGACGTTCATTCACCAGCAGAACGTCGGCGGATCCGATGCCCGCCGCAATGGTGCAGGCCGTGGGCTCAGATACGGGTCTGTATCCAGGCACGCCGAAGGGGTCGCGGCGATAGGCCCAGCTTGGGTCGGAGCTTGAGGAACCAGCCGCGATAGTAGACGAGGTTCAGGACGTCGGCCCAACGCAGCAGCAGGATGCTGCGCCAGTGCGGCGGCCCGGACCGCCGGGTAATGACGATGCGGCGTAGCGGGTGCTCCTCGGCTCCGAGCCGAAGCTTGTAGTCGTAATGCCCGGGACCGCTTTCGATCACCCTCTGCCCGTCCTCGATCAGCACCCGGATATTCTCGGTAAGGCTCAACCGGCCGATGCCGAGCTTCTCCAGCTCGGGGTCTGGATCGCGGGTCTGCAGCCGCGGAAAGTACCGCTCGCCGAGCACGAAGCCATAAAGCATCGCCAGAGGGCGGCCGTCGCGGGCGAGCACGTAGCAGCGGGCCCGTCCCGTCGCTGCCATCCGGGAGATGAGGTCGCGGTTGAAGTCCGCGCCAGCCGGCCAGTCGCCGAAGTGGCCGAGCTTGCCGCGCAGGCGCCACTGGGCGGCGTGCAGCTCCACGAACCGGTCGAAGTACGCGATCACCTCGTCGCCGCTGACCGTCCGGAACGAGATTTCGTGGCGGCTGTTCAGCTCGCGCAGGCCACGACGGTAGTCCTTGCGTTGAGCCTTGCTGAGGCTCAGCAGGTACTCCTCGAAGGACCCCGGCAGGTGAAACACCGTGTGCGGGCCGCGGCTGTCGGAGCACAAAACCCTGAACGCATCGCCGACCGCCCGCTCCGCGGCCTCCGTCACGGGCGACAGTCCTGAAAGCGGGGAGAGGCTGACGGCGTCGCAGCCCGCGTCATCGAAGAGCAACTCCAGGGCGGCGCGCACCACCGGCTCCTCGAAGCCCTCGGCGACCGCCGGCGTGAACACCGGGAGGGTCGAATCGGCCCCGACGAATTTCGCCAGCCGCACCGGCACCGGCCCGACCCATACCCGCTGGACACAGAACGGGAGCACGCCCACCATGCGTGCACCGTCCCACACGATGAACCCGTGGAAAGCCCGCCCTCGCCCGTAGTGCATCCACCACGCCTGGAGCCAGTCGACCGTGAAGTAGATGTCGCTACCGACGTGCTCGACGAAGCTATCCCACTCGTCGCGCACACGGTCGAGATCCTCGAGGGAGGCAATGCGCTCGATGCGCAGATTTGATGCCATGCGCGCAGACATACCCACATGGTGGGCGGCGGTCACGGTCCGACCGGGAAGTTGAGGGACGCTCATCGGGCAGTGCGCAGATCAGCTCCGCGCATCGCGTTCCAGGCCTTGCAGACGGTGAACCCAACTGATTTCCACATAAGACTCCTCTAGGGCTTCGGGTCTGTGAGCTTGCTGTGAATAGACATGCGGATGGTCGCACATCCGGGCCGACTTCGACAGACGATTGCCCATTATTTAGATGGTTGCCGGGCACCCAAGGATGAAGCTCACGCGGGTGCGGGCGCATCCGGTTCAATCTGTGCACGCTAGTGCTCCTGCTGCGCCGATTGCAAAAGCGGGAGACAACCGACGTCGAACCAAAGCCTCTCGGCCATCATGGCACAATTAGCTACATCCGCAACAACCTGGACGGCACGCCCCCGAGCCGACGTTAGCGGCTCAGTCCGAGCCCGGTTTCCGAGGTGTATTCGGGCTCGCCCAAGCCAAACGTCATGCGTGACCGCGCCGACGCGTGGCCGCGAGATCGATGATCCACTGTTCAAAGCGGTCTAACGCGGCCTCCTCCGACAGCAGCTCATCGCAGTACCGCCCTCCGGCCTCACCCAGCTCGGCGGCAAGGGCGCGATCGGTGCCCAGCCGAAGCGCCTCACTAAGCAACAGGTCCGGCCGGTCGGCGGGTACACAGACACCGGCACCGGACGCGGCCAGCTCCCCGGCGGTGATCCCGGCAGAGTCGGTGGCGGCGAGAACCGGCTTGCCGGATCGGAAATAAGACGTGAGCTTGCTTGGCGCGGCCGTCTGCGCAATCCCCGGGCGTTCATTCACCAGCAGAACGTCGGCGGACCCGAGCGCGGCAGGAAACTCTTCCTCGCTCACAGGATCCAGGAACTCCAAGGTGTGGACACGGGCACCGGCTGCTTCCAGGCTCCGGCGCTGGTTGCCGTCGCCGAGCAGGACGAATCGCACTCGGCTATCGATGCGAGCGGCTAGTTCGGCCGCCGCGATCACGTTCCCCAGGCCTTGCTTGTACCCCATGTTGCCCGCGTGCAGGACCACCACTTCGTCGGCGGCCCAACGATGTTCGCTTCGAAACGCCGCGCTTGCCGCCGGATCAGGTGGGTCGATATGAGTCCAGTTCCGCGTCGCGCGAATCTTCCGCCGGTCGACGCCGAGATGGTCAACAAGATCGGTGGTGAATCCGGGATGAATCACCGCCACACCGTCGGCCAGCCGGATCGCCGATGATTCCACCACACGGACTGCACGCGCGGATCCGCCCGATGCCGCACCCGTCTCAGCAACACCCCGGCTGTACAAGTCGTGTACCACGATCCCGATCGCGGGTCGCGGCCAGGTCAGCCGGGCGCGCCCTGCCGACACCGCAGCCGCCAGCAACGGCGGGGTGACACTAAGCACTACCTCGGGCCGGCCCCAGCGGGTGGTGAGCAGCTGCAACCCGAACGTCAGCTCCATTGCCGCCCGCCCAGCCCAAGACAGCTTTCGTGGCACGTGATGGTTGAACCGGCGAACGCGCACACCATCGATCACTTCGTCCGACCGGAATCCCGCACTGTCCCCGTAGCGCTTCCACTGCGGATAGTGCGGGTAACCCGTCAACACCTGGACGTGGTGCCCCCGCTTGGCCAGCCCCACTGCGAGGCCGCTCGTATATGGGGCAATACCCGTCGGCTCCGGGACATAGTTAATCCCAAGAATGGCCACTCTGACCGGGCGATGAGGCATGCACAAGAGCGTAGTCCACGCGTGCGCGCAGGTGAGAGGGTTGTACACGCCAGCTCAATGTCCAAGTGTCGAAGACGTCCAAGAACTTAACGCCGGGCGTCGCAAAGATGATCCGTACATTCTGTTGATCGAAATGCTCGACCCGCACGGGACCATGCGGCCGCTCCGTTGACACGCCTAGAGCCGCCGAACCCCCCTCCACACCAGCCGATCAAGCCAACAAATCACGCGAAGAGTTGATCTCTGGCAATCCATCGAATATTTGCCCGATCTCGAAGGGTGGCTGTAACATGGGCTACCGTCGGCGCGACTCGTAGATGCCCAGCAACATCGGTCTACGTGGGCGCGTGGGGGAACCGTAGGAAGAGGATTTTGCGATGGGTCGTCCGTATCGGATCGCGGTAATAGGAGCGGGCTATTGGGGGCCTAACCTGGTCCGTAACTTCCGTGCCTCGCCCGAATGGGACCTGGTCGCGGTCTGCGATCTCGACGTGGGCCGTGCCCGCAAGGTCGTCGGGCCGCGGTCCACGGTTGACGTCGAGACATCGGTCGAACAGCTGCTCGCTCGCGACGACGTCGATGCGGTTGCTATCGCCACTCCGGCGAAGACGCACGCGGCGCTCACCCTGACTGCCTTCGCCGCCGGAAAGCACGTGGTGATCGAGAAGCCGATCGCTCAGACGTCCGCGGAGGCCGCCGCAATGGTGCAGGCCGCCGATGCAGCCGGTCTGACACTGATGGTGGACCACACCTACTGTTACACCCCGGCCGTGCAGTACATCCACGACACCATCAGTCGGGGCGTGCTGGGCCACATTCTCTACGTCGACTCGATTCGGATCAACCTCGGGTTGATCCAGCCCGACATCGACGTTTTCTGGGATCTCGCGCCCCACGACCTGTCGATACTCGACTACATTCTCCCAGGCGGACTGGTGCCTGAGGAGGTGTCCGCGACCGGCGCCGATCCGCTGCACGCCGGCAAAGCGTGCGTCGGATATGTGACGATGCCGCTCGCCAACGGCGGCACCGCACATGTCAACGTCAACTGGATGTCGCCCACAAAGATCCGCCAGATGGTGATCGGCGGCAGCCACCGGACCCTCGTCTGGGACGACCTGAATCCCCAGCAGCGCGTGGCGATCCACGACCGCGGCATCGACCTCGCTATCCAGGGCACCAGCGATGCCGATCAACGCCGGGCCGCCGCGATTTCCTACCGACTCGGCGACATCACCGTTCCCGCATTACTAGAGAAAGAGGCCCTCGCCTCGATGGTGGCCGAATTCGCTGCCGCGATTCGCGAGCAGCGTCCACCGCGGACTGATGGGAGGGCCGGTCTACGGGTGCTCTCTGTCCTCGAAGCCATCTCGGCGAGTCTCGCCGCCCGCGGCAAACCGGTGAGCCCCGAACAGCTGGAGATCATGCTGGACGGCAGCCTGGCGTGAGCGTTCCGTTAGTAGATCTCGCCGCGCAGCACCGGGAGATTGCAGACGAGATCGCGCCGCAGTTGCGGGAAGTGCTCGAATGCGGCGCATTCATCGGCGGTCCCGCGGTCGCGGATTTCGAGCGGGAATACGCGGAGTTCGTTGGTGTCGATCACGTGGTCGGCGTCGGCAACGGCACCGACGCGCTAGAACTCGCCCTGCGCGCGACCGATGTCGTCCCGGGCGACGAGGTGATCATCCCGGCCAACACCTTCATCGCCACTGCCGAGGCGGTCAGCCGCATCGGCGCGGTGCCTGTACCAGTCGACGTCGATCCCGAGTACCTGCTGATCGATCCGCTGCTCGTCGAGAAGGCAATCACCACGCGGACCAAGGCGATCGTGCCGGTACACCTGTTCGGGCAGACCGCACCGATGGAGAAGCTGCTCGATCTTGCCGACGCGTATGACCTGGCGGTCGTGGAGGACGCCGCTCAATCACAGGGCGCGACCCGATTGGGTAGGTCGGCGGGCAGCTTCGGTGTTGCCGCGGGCACAAGCTTCTACCCCGGGAAGAACCTTGGTGCCGCCGGCGACGCGGGCGCCGTGCTGACCGACGATCCGGACATCGCCGCGCGGGTGCGGACCATCGCGGCACACGGTAGCGACCGTAAGTATGTGCACGATGTCGTCGGCTTCAACTCGCGGCTGGACACCGTGCAGGCGGTGGTGCTGCGCGCGAAGCTGCGCCGCCTGAACAGGTGGAACGAGCTGCGACAAAGTGCCGCGGCGCAATACCGTGAGCTGCTTGGGGACGTGCCCGGGGTTCGTCTGCCCGTGACCGATCCGGCTAACGACGATGTCTGGCACGTGTTCGTGGTGCAAATCGAGGCACGCGACCGGGTGCTCGCCGAGGTGCATGCTGCGGGCGTCGCGGCCGGTATTCACTACCCCACGCCGATACACCTCACCGGTGCGTACCGACCGCTGGGTTACCGCGCGGGTGACTTCCCGGTCGCTGAGGCGGCGGCGAGGCGGATTCTTTCGCTACCGCTGTACCCGCATATCACCCGGGGGCAGCAGCACCAAGTCGTGACGTCTCTATCTACCGCGGTGAATGGGACCTCCCCCACGTAGTCAATCTCGCGGTACGCCAAAGCGATTCACTTCGAGGCCTGCGGTCGGCGCTGGTCAGCCGACCCTGATGAGCCCTGCGGGTCCCTCCTTGTAAGAACATCCGCACGGGCATTGCAAGCCGTCTCCAAGCCTCGTCCCGCATTCGCAAGCCCAACCGATTACGCGCCCTGGATTCCCGACGACAAGCCCGTATGCAGGAACATCTCGTGTGATCACTGACCCTGCCCCGATGAATGCGTGCGCACCGATCGTCAGCCCGCATACAACGACGACACCGGCACCCAAAGTAGCGCCGACCTGGACAAGCGTCGGAAGCAACTCGTCGCCGCTGCGCTTGATCGCCGCACGCGGTCGCATGTCATTGGTGAAGACCACCGCCGGTCCGAGAAAAACGTCGTCTTCGATCGTCACACCCTCGAACAACAGAACGCGATTCTTGACTGTCACGCGGTCACCGATCGTGACACCGCCTTCCACGTACGCGTGGTCGCAAATGTTGCAATCGCGCCCTATCTTGGCGCCGGCGAGTACGTGTGCGAATGCCCAGATCCGCGTTCCGGTGCCGACGTGCTCACTTTCACACAGTCCGTGTGAGTGGACAAAGACGCGACTAGACACACCCGAGTTCATGAAAGAGATCATCGCCAACACCCCATCTGGGCAGTCCATGACATTTGCTGTGCTCGTCGCTAGTGGTATTCGCTGTGCTGGTCGATTATCCGCCGATAGAACTCGATCAGATTTTGACGCGACACGTCCCACGAGAGTTTCTCTTCAATCCGTCTGCGACCCACCTCACCCATTCGGCGGCGCCGCGTGGGATCTTTCAGGAGTGCATCGATCGCGAGGGCGAACGCGTACTCGTCATTGCCAGGGACATAGACAGCTGCATCGCCGGCCGACACACGTGTCTCGGCAAGATCGAATGACACGATTGGCCTGCCCATCGCCATATATTCGGCGACTTTGATCATCGTCGATGCATTGTTGAGCGGGTTCATGGGATCTGGCGCCAGACAAACGTCGGCGCTGCAAAGACAGCGTTGGATGAACTCGTCATCTTGCACCCAACCTGTGAATTCCACGATGTCGGTGATGCCCAGTTCAGCGCTGAGGGCGACCATCGCGTCAAACGCGTCGCCCGAGCCCATGAAGATGCAATGTATGTCGTTGCGCCCAACCTTGTCTCTGAGCAGCTGAAGCGCCCGCAGCGCGTAGTCGACCCCGTCTTGTGACCCCATGATCCCGACGTACACGAGTAGGTGTGCTTTTCCGCGTCGTAAGCTCGGATCCGGTTCTCGTTTGATGAAACGCCGAAGATCGGGCGCGTTACGAACAACGGCCACCCGGTCCGGGAGCATTTTGCCGCGATCTATCGCGACCCTCCGATAAGTCTCGTTCGTCGAGATCACCGCATCGGCACTGGCGAAGCTGAGCCGCTCGGCGAACCTGATCAGCCGTTGAAGCATTCGGCCGCCGTCGGGGAAGCGGGAAAGAAACAGTTCGGGCACCAAATCGTGGTGATCAAAGACGAACCGCGTGCCTCCCGGACGGAGGACAAGAGCGACCAGGAACAGGAGATCTGGAGGGTTGCATGCCTGAACGACGTCGATACGGCCTGCCATGCGAACCTTGATCGCGAGGCGCAACGTATGCCACAACGCTAACGCGTACTCACGGATATAGCCGAGCGGTCCGCCTTCCGCCGGCCGCAGCGGATAGCGCAGGATGCGAACTCCGTCGATCACGCTTTCGCTTTCGCGGTCACGCGTGAGGCCGGCCGGGGAGATCACGGTCACCTTGAAACCGGCCTCAACCAACGCTCGGCTCTCCTTCCACACCCGGAAGTCGGTCGGCACGGACATGTTCTCGACGAGGATCAGTATGTGGCGTCTTGTCCGAGGTGTGCGAGCGCGATCGAGAAGTTCGCTGCGATCAGCATGCTCAGCCATCTGCGCACCCCCAGAGCGTCTTGAAACCGAGCACGGCAGGTTTGCAGGTGTGTGCTTGTCCGAACCCATTACGCAGCATACGGCCAATATTGCCAGATCTCGTGGCAACCGTGTGCGGGTTTCCTGAGACCGCCTGCCCCACGCGAGGCGGAATGGGTCGCTAAACGAAGAGGCAGAGTCGAACGCAAGTGGCCAAAGGTAAACCGGCTGTGACTTGCTGACAGCAGCCCGGTAGCTGTCGCGGTACTACGGCCCAGTTCGAGAACCCATAGGCGTCCACCCTACTACGGGCATGCAACCGCTGTGAAGAATCCCACCGGGTGCGGCCGACAACTGAGATCCATGAAGATCAATAAACTACTTTCGCCACACACCAGCCAGATGGGAAGATACTCTTGGTTGGCTGACAGCATAGACAGCAAACAATTACAGTTTGGCGATCGCTCTACGCTTCTGGTTTGCGACAGCCGCCACATGACCGGCCGATAGAGACGATATGCACCAAGGGGAGGAAGAAGTGACAGCTAGGACGACGCAGGCTACGACCACCGCTTCAGCAGAAGGCCTACATGTCGGCGACCTCGTTGAGGTGCGCAGCGCCGAGGAAATCGTGGCCACCCTCGACGAACGCGGCGAGCTCGAGAACCTGCCGTTCATGCCGGAGATGCTCAAGTTCTGCGGCCAGCGGCTCACCGTCGACAAGGTGGCGCACAAGCTATGCGACACCATCGGCAGCACCGGCCTCCACAGAATGGACAATGCGGTGCACCTGACCGGTTCACGCTGTGACGGGGCATCGCACGGCGGCTGCCAGACCGCGTGCTTGCTGTACTGGAAGGAAGCCTGGCTCAAGCGAGTGGAACCCGAACGCGACGGGGTAATTCCGGCGAGCGCGGGGCGCATAGATCTGTCGCTGCTGGAAATCAACACGCGCAAGGAGCCTGGGCCGGACGGCGAGCCACGCTACTCCTGCCAAGCCACCGAACTGATTCGCGCCGCGCCGACCTGCCTGCCCAGCCGCAACCTCGGCCAATACGTCGCCGATGTCAAGACAGGGAACGTCAGCGCATTGGCGTCGCTCAGGGCTTTCCTGGTCGCGTTATTCAACCGGTTGCAAAACCTCAGCAAGCAACTGCTGCCCCCCAGATTACGGTTCCGCGACGGTCGGCCATGGGGCTTCGTGAAGGGCCGGGTCGTCGGCGCGACACCGACCGACCATCTCAATCTGCAGCCCGGGGAGATGGTCCGCATCAAGACCAAGGAGCAAATCGAGGCGACACTCAACGAGGACGGGCTCAACCGGGGGATGGGATTCGAGGAAGAGATGGCACGCCAGTGTGGCCGAACGGCGCGAGTGCGAGCACGCGTAACACAGTGTCTGGACGAGCAAACCGGCAGATTGCTGACCATGAAGAACCCCTGCATCATGCTGGAAGACGTCGTCTGCACCGGTGCGAACCACGCGAGCTGCCCGCGCCAATTCATTCCGTTCTGGAGGGAGATTTGGCTTGAGCGTGTCTGACGAGCCGCACTTAGCGGCGGGCGATTCGAGCGCCGAGCACCTCGACCAGATCGGCCGCAAGGCGGGCCGTGGGCTGATGTGGAGGGCCCACTTCCGTTGAGTCACAAGGGAGCTCAGATGCGCTACGCCAACCCATTGGTCTCGGTAGGGCTACCGGTCCGCAACGGCGCCGACCGAATCGAACGTGTGGTCGGATCTGTCCTCAACCAGGACCACGAGAACTTGGAGCTCGTGATCTGCGACAACGCTTCCACGGACGACACCGAGGAGGTGTGCCGCCGCCTCGCCGCACAGGACAGTCGAATCGCGTATCACCGCCACCCCGTCAATGTGGGGTTGCTCAACAACTTCGTCACCGCGCTACGGCTTGCCAATGGCACGTTCTTCCGCTGGGTTGGTGACGATGATTGGCTTGACGCTCGCTGCGTGTCCCGGTGCGTCGAGACATTCGCGGAAGATAACCGGCTGGTTCTCGTGACCACCCAGATGGCTTACACAGGTCCGGATGGCGTTACACGCACCGCCCCGTATGAGGGCACTGCATTCGGCTCGGACGACCCGGTCACGCGCTTCACCGAGATGCTGCGACTGCAAAACGAGAGCTACCTTCTGATGGATCCCCTGTACGGCTTGTTACGGCGTGAGTCCCTAATGCGTATCGAGCGCAGGAATATGGTGAATGAGGACCAGGTGTTCTCGGCCAAGCTCGCGCTTGCAGGACCGTGGGGACATGTCTCAGAGGTGTTGGCAGCCCGAACACGGGATTATGATCCGGCGCCGGCGTCCGCCGTGGCACGCACGCTTGATGTGCCGCGATGGCAAGCGCACTTCCCGACCGCACTGCAGTGCCGGGAATTGCTGCGCCTCCTCGATACGTACGATCTTGATAACGACCAGCGAAAACGCGCCAAGCGGGCGATTGTCCGCTTGTTCATCCGGCGCCAGGTAAATAGGGGGGCGCGACGAAGTCGCAAGCTGCTGCGGATCCCGCTGGAACTTGCTGCCTCGATGCCGATGCGTTCTCCGCTGCCCCGGGCTGCGCATCAAACTACGGCAGACGCTGGACATATTAGTTTGCGGACCGGCGAATGATCGCCTTCAAACGTCCTCTTCGGCGTTTGATGGCTTCGGTCTCGGTGTGTTTAGTAAACATCAAGCTGATCGAGATGATGATGAATGACGGGTATCACTACGATCGAAGCTGGACCGGGACATTACGATTACAAGCTGCAGTGCGGGGCCTTGGAAGCGCAGATGCAGTCAGTGCTCGTCGTGAGTCGGGGACACTTTACGCGGTTGGCAGCGCATATCTTCCTGAGATGTTCGGAATTTCTGCACTTGGCCTACTATCGGATTTGGTTCATCCGCTTGGCGCCGAAACTCGGGCTACCGAAGCGGCCGCTGTGGCGAACATGGATTCGCTCACGTCTATGATGCGAGGAAAGCTCTGCGGCGAAATGGGGCGCAGCCCGATCCAGCTCAGCTTGGATTGGGGGCGGGGGTCGGGACAGGTTCGGTTCCCGCAAGCGACGGAAACTACCGCAGTGTTTACACACTCGGGGCGAGCGGCGATTCGGTTGGCAGCGCATGTGTGGGGACTGGGCAACGGCGACGAGGTGTTAGTCCCGGCCTACAACTGCGGGTCCGAGATCAGCCCGCTGGTGGCCGCGGGCGCGCAGGTTGCGATGTATCGTGTCGATGGCGACGCCCGCATTGATGTTGAGGACATCGGCCGCCGCATCACCGCGCGGACCCGCCTGGTCTACATAACCCATTACTTTGGCCGGTCGGTGGCCACACCGGAGCTCATCGCGTTGTGCCGGCAGCATGAGGTCAAGTTGCTGGAGGATTGCGCGTTAGCGCTGTTTAGTGACGGGGTCGGCAGCCTCGGTGATGCGGCGATTTTCAGCTTGCGCAAATCACTGCCGGCCACCGATGGCGGTGTACTGCTGATGCGGCAACTCTCCGACGATGCGTCCGCGACGCTGCGGCGATGGAACCCAGGCCTTAGCGCCCGCGGCAGCCTCTCGTTGATGAAGAAGTGGTCGCAGCAGTGGCTCGGCTTTGCAAGCGCTGGCAATAGTGAACATGAGCGGCCGCAATCGATGGCCACGGATGCGGGTTCTTTTCCCGATATGCCGGCCTCGTATTACTGGCCCGCAAACGGTAGCAGTTACCGCGCCTCACCGATGGCACGAGGCGTGCTCAAGCGTAGTGACCCCGAAAAGGTGCGGACGGCCAGAAGGGAGAATTACCAGTATCTGCACCGCCGTCTCGTGGGCTTGCCCGGAATTAGGTTGTTGTGGCCGGAGGATGCCTTGGCGGACGGCGTCTGTCCGCTGGGTTTGCCGATAGTCGTTGCCGACAAACCACAGTGGTGCCAGCGGCTCAACGCCGCTGGGATTGCGGTTACACCCTGGTGGACCGGCTACCACCGGGGCCTTAACTGGGAAGCTTTCCCGGAAGCTAGAGAGCTGAAGGACCACCTGCTGCTGTTGCCAGTGCACCAGCAGCTGAACGCCGCTCATATGCAATATATCGCCGCGATGGTGCAAGCAGTTGCCGGGTCCTGAGCAGCGGCCAGACAGCAAAGATGTGTTGCGAAGTTTAGATGCCGGTGAGAAAGCCGACGTCCATTGTGGCTACTTTGGCTTGGCGCTGCTTTTGATGGTAGTGGAAAAATCCCGACAACATACGTTCCCCGATGAAGCCAAAAATTCGCCTTTGATGGGCATCAGCGGGGATGACGATGCATCGAACGGTTCTTCACAGACTCTTCCGGCAGCCTTGAAAATGGTCGAATTTGATTTCCCGGTCCAATCGGCCGGAGCGGCGTGGGTGTAGTAATAGCCGGCGAAGGAACGGCGGACCGCATCCTTATGGCACGTCACCTCCTTCACTCCCTGATAACTAATCTCGCTTGTCTGGAAGATCACGCAGCGATTGAAGATTGGATCGACCGGGTGGACGCATTCCGATACGTCCGAATTCGATAGCTCGAGTTGTCCTCCCCATTCAGGGAGGCAGCCGTCGTTGAATTAAATCAGTATATTTAGTCTGCAGTGTAGTTTTCTAGCCGCGATGTAGTTGAAGTCGACTTGGACATCAAGACGTCCACGCGCGCCAGTTTGATGCAGCCCACCTCCGTCCAACTCAGCATCGGGAAGCAGATCAGGATTCCGAAGATTCAGGACATTGTCTCGGTAAACTCCGGGAAAAGCCAGCGCATCGTTCAGCTCGCTCAATGGTTTGGGGACTGCGTGCTGTCCCTGACCTGTACCTTTTCCGCTCAATTATCGAACGAAACTCTTTGCCCATCTTGGCGGCGTCCTCATAACTTGCCATGAGCACAGTACCTCGTGAGCAAATTCGGTGTCGAGAAAATTGTCTACGAGGCCATGCGGAAATGGTCTCGCATGGCGCGCCTACTCCGGGAGAAGTTCACGATCAAGTTCGGATATCACCATAGTTGAATTGCTCATATCGGCCTCTTAATTGTCCTCATATCGGACAGTGAATACATCAGTCTGACCGGAGTCGGTCGACGATTCGACTGACGGCGTCAATATCCGGACCGAGGTGCCAGTACGTGATACCGAATCGCTCCCGCCATTCGAGGAGTTTTGCTGCACACTCCGCCGCCGTGCCGACTAGAACGGCGGGTGAGCCCTTCAACAAGTCGTTTTCGGCCTCGACACCGGCTGCCCACGACGACCGCGGTCCACCGTCGTCGGACGCGTCAGTCACGCGAACGTGATAGCAGCTGAATTGGAAACGAGGAGATGGGCGCCCTGCTGCTGCGGCCGCCGCCCGCACCCGCCGGATTTTGTGCTGGATGGAGTCCGCCGTCAAGTCAGCGACCGCGGCCTTGCCGATCCGCCCCTCGCTCATGTGCGCGTGGATACCGACGATGTCGGCCGTCCGGCCGGCGAGATCGAGCATCATCGGTCCGCCCGCCCCCACCAGTATCGGCGGATTCGGCTGCTGCACGCATGCGGGCAATGCCGCCAGGTTCTTGATGTTGTAGTGCTCGCCTTCGAAATCGACGGAGTCCGAAGTGAAGTAACGGTGGATGATCTCCAGAGATTCAGCGAGTCTTGCGACCCTTCTACGACCGCTCTCGAAGCTCAACCCAATCGAGGTGTAATCGTCTGCATGCCAGCCGGTTCCGATCCCGAGTTCCACACGGCCGCCGGAAAGTACGTCGATCGTCGCGATATCTTTTGACAGCAACGCTGGATGATGCAGATCGTTTTGCGCGACAAGGGAGAGAACCCGTATGCGCGACGTACTGGCCGCGATGTATGCCATCGCGGCTATGAGTCCGAGTTGCCAGCCTTTGGTGACGTGCTGAGAAACGGCGACGGTATGGAAGCCGAGAGATTCCAGTCTGCGGACGTCAGCCACAAAGCGCGCGCCATCCTGCGACAGCCGTGGCATCGGCGCAATGAATCTGATCGGATCAACCACCGGCAGTCACTCCTTCGTAGCCGAGAGCGACGTCTTCGGAGATCCGCTCCAAATCGGAAGCGCGCAAGAAGTCCCGAAGCGATGTACCCGTGCACTCGGAGTCGACGTTCGGTGCCTCGGTGCGCGAAACCACGTCGTCGATGTTGACGGTGCGGAAGTCGATGCTGAACCTGGTACGCCCCGAGGTGTTGGGCACGGTCGAATGCAGTTGATTGCCGGAGAACAGCATCACGCCCCCAACCTCGGGTACGACGCGCACGTGCGGCTCAAGCTGTACCGGTTCCTCGGGTTTCGGCTGGTCGCGCGTGTCGGTGTTGATGTGCTGAGCCGCCGTCTGCCGGCTCGTCCGGTTCCACTCGTAGTAGTTGTAGCGCCGAGATCCGTTGCGTACCGGATTGCTCCAATACTGCGGGTGAAACGCCATCACATTCTCGGGCACGACCGGGTAAATCGGGATCCACCAGTTCAATTGGCTGAACGGCGCCGAGTACCAGGTATCCCGATGCGGATGAAACGCGTACGAGATGCCCGCAGAGAGGTAGTCATCCGACGTCGACGTGCGCAAGCGAGGGACGTCGAAGTAGGTCCGGTCGAGGTCACAGCCGTGGTACCCGAGCAACTCTCTGATCCGCTCCTTCGACGTTGGATGATGGATGAACTTCGGTTTCAGTTCGGCCAGCAACGCCGCGAACTCCTCGACCGGCATATGGTGCTGCGCGGTTTGCGGATCGATCGGGCCGAACGCCTCGGCGATGAGATCACGGGCGTGCTCTACGAGCGCGAGAGACGCCGGCGAGGCCCCGTACACCAGCACCTGGCCGCTGTACAGACGGGCGCGTCGCTCTTCATCCGTGACGTCTGGGTTGAACAGGATGGTCGTCACTTCGGTACCTGCCTTTCGGCCGTCATGGGCCGGCCATCTTCCACCGACCGTTGAGTTGCGGATAGCGAGTGCTGACCTCGGGGAACAGATCGGGCAGCGTCAGGAGCACCCGATCCGGATTCGCCGCGAGGAGTTCGTCCGGTGACACGATCGGAATGTCGGTGCCAGGCATACGCCTGCCCTGCTTGGCGGGTGAGGCATCGGCGACGGCGGCGAGTAGTCCGGAATTGACCCCGGCGCGGCTGAAGAGGGCCACCGCGCGCGATGCGGCGCCGTATGCAAGCACGGTGCGGCCTGCTGCGGCCTCGTCCTCGAGCCAGATCCGCAGCGAGCCGACGTGCCGATCGGCAGTGTCTTGGAGGCGGCAGACTGTGGCCGCGCTGGTGATGCCCAACTCGTCCTCGGTCGCGATGATGCGCTGCACGGATGAGTCCGGCTCGGCCTCCCCGTGCACCGCAGCGAGCAAGACCGTTCCCCCATAGAGGTCGAACTCCCATGCGGTGATCACGCTAAGCCCAACCGCATGGAGCAGCCGCATCAGCGTGGTCAATGAGTAGTACGCGAAATGCCCGTGCCGTAAGGCATTCCACTGGCCCTGTTCCACGATCGTGACGATCGAGTGGTATTGCAGCAGCAGTGCCCCGCCGGGGCTGATCACCTCCGCGCGTCGCGCGAAGGCGTCGCGCTGATCGGGTTCGTGCATGATGCCGAAGCAGTCCAGCACCACGTCCGCCCCCGACGAGACGGTGGTGAACCCCCGCTCGGTGAGCAGTGGAATCCATGTGCCGCCGTGCGGGCTGCCGAACTCGAGCACGGTGTGTCCCCGCAGAAACCCGTCGGCTTCGACTTGTTTGACCGCCGACTTGGCCTGGTCTTTCAGCGCCTCTGGCTCCACGCCGCGAGGCTCGTCGGCGACCGTATCGTCGTCGGCGAGTTGGGCGAGGCCGCAGACGCCGCACAAATCCATCGCCAGCGGGTGGGACGCCTCCTCCTCCGCGCGCACGGGATCATTAGCGAGCGGGAAGTGGTCAGCGGCAGGCACCTTCCCGAGATCGACAACCCGGCTCAGATCCGTTTTCCCGCACCCGCGGCACGCAATCATGACAGCATTTCCAGGTGCGCATTGAAAGGACAAACCTCGCGGACGTTCTCGCCCTGGTCCCGCAGCCGTCCCGGGACGACCGCGGTCTGTTCACCCGGACCTTCGACGCGGACATCTTTGACGAATACCTCGGCACGTCGGGATTCTCTGCGTCGTTCGTCCAGGACTCCCAATCCCGTTCGGCCAAGGGAGTCGTTCGCGGCATGCACGGCCGTTCGGGCCGTGGCGAGGCGAAGTTGGTCCGCTGCGCCAACGGTGCCGTGCACGACGTGCTGGTCGACATACGAAGGAACTCTCCAACATTCAGCCGGCAGGAAGCATTTCTGCTCGACGACAACGAATTTCGTCATCTGTACATTCCGCCCGGCTTCCTGCATGGGTTCCAGGCGCTGACAGCGACTGCCGATGTGTGCTATCGGATCGATCGTCCGCATGATCCCTCCGAGGACCTCGCCGTCGCGTACAACGACCCCGACCTTGCAATCGACTGGCCGCTGCCGGTCTCGACGGTGTCGCACCGCGACGCGACTGCCGGAAGCTGGGCCGATTTGCTCACGCATCTGCCGTGATCCGTCGCATCGAATCGTCGAGAACACCTGTGGCCTGGAGGGTTTCCAGATGGGCCAGCCGAGTGAACTTCTTGGAGAAGTCGTGTTCCGTCAGCCCCGCCGAGATGTATTCCTTGTACAGCTCGGCGGCGCCATCAGGTATCGTCCACGCGGCGTCGAAGCCCAGCGTGTTGCGGACTGCGGAGAAATCAACCCGGTAGGAACGGGGATCGGCTCCTGTCTCGCCGGTGATCAGCAACTTAGCTCCCGGGACAACATCGACGACCGACTGTGCGATCTCGGCGACGGTGAGGTTGTTCGATTCAGTTCCAACGTTGTATGCCGCGCAGTGCACCTTGCAGATAGGGGCTTCCAGCGCGACGAGAAACGCGGTAGCGATGTCCCGCACGTGCACCAGCGGACGCCACGGTGTGCCGTCCGAAAGGACTCGAACATCGCCGGTGAGGACCGCATGCCCGACCAGATTGTTCAGCACGATGTCCGCGCGAAGCCGTGGCGAGAATCCGAATGCCGTGGCGTTGCGCAGGAACACCGGTGAGAAGGAGTCGTCCGCAATCGCAGCGACGTCGTCCTCCACCCGAACCTTGCTCTCCGCATACGGGGTCAGCGGTCGCAATGGGGCCGTCTCGGTTACCAGATCTTCGCCGGCCGCCCCGTATACCGAGCAGGTGGAGGCGTAGAGAAACCTCCGCACGCCCGCCTCCTTCGCGAGTCGCGCCAACCGGACCGAGGCATGGTGGTTGATGTCGTAGGTGATCTCGGGAGCCAGCGCGCCGAGCGGATCATTCGACAATGCCGCGAGGTGAATCACCGCATCGAAGCCCTGAAGTTGCTCGACGGTCACATCCCGCAGATCCACGCAAATGCCCCGCGGGTCAGTGGGGGCGGGCCCCAGCACACAGTCGGCGAAAAAACCTGAGTCCAAACCGATCACGTCGTGCCCGGCGCCCTGCAGGATCGACACCATGACCGTACCGATGTAACCCTGATGTCCCGTGACCAGTACTCGCATCCCGATAACCTCCTGGGCCGTCAGCGCTGCTCAAATGTGATGGTCGCCTTTTCCACGACGAAGGCCTCTGCGTGCTGATTGCGGCACTGCACCCCGCGGAGTCTGGATAGCCCGAGAAATGCCTGCTCGTCGAACCAGTTGTGGTTCGCCTGCGACGGATAGTGCTTGCGCAGCAAGCGCGCCTTCTCTTCAGCCACACGGGTTTCGAGGGGATGAAAGATGGTTGGGCGCGGGGTGTCGGCTTCCCACTTGAGGATCTCGTAGCCGAGCACGAGATGATCGCGAAACTCGGTTGGCAATAGTTCGGCGAGCAGCCGATGATCTTGGTGAGCGTCGGCACGTTGTGGACCGAACACCACGTCTGGGGTGCACGATCTGCGGAAATCACTCAGATGATTCTTGATTCGATCCCAATGCGCAGGCGCCCGTCCATCCGGAATGTTGAGCACCGTGACGTCGACGTCGGCGCCAGGGGAGAACGCCGCCAAAGCTTCGATCTCCTCGGCTTCGCGTTCGGTGCCACCACCCGATAGCACGAGCCCGCGCACCCGGAGTCCCGGCCGTGCCGCGAGAGTAAGCAACGTACCGCCCATGCCGATGGCAATGTCGTCGCAATGCGCACCGACGAGCGCGATTTCGTCCAGTGCACCGGTGAAGAGTTCGATCATGATCCAGCCGCAACGGGTACGGCCTGCTCCCACAGCATCCACGGCCGATCGCCATGGTGATACCTGGCGTCCAGTTCGGCACGTTCCTTGAATGTATCTGCAGGCTTCCAGAACCCGTCATACCGATAACCGAACAACCTGCCCTGCCCTGCCAGCGTGCCGCAGACGTCGGCGACAAGGTCGCCCCCGGGAGGCAGTAGGTCGAAGATCTCCTGGGAGAGCACAAAGAATCCGCCATTCTCCCAAATGGGCAACTCGGACACCGGGGTGATGTCCTTAACCTCGCCTGTTTCACTGACCTCGACACAGTGGAACGATGACTGCGGCGGGACGATCATCATCGAAGCCGCGGCGCCGGACTCGTGGAACTTCTCGATCATTTGGTCCAGTGGTGCAGCCGTCAGGACATCGGCGTAGTTGGCCAAGAAATAGTCATCGCCGTCGAGGTGATGTCGTACGCGACGAAGCCGCTCGCCGATCGCTGATTCGAGCCCGGTATCGACGAAAGTGATAGACCAGTCGCTGATGTCGGAGTGCATGAGCTCGACGCGCCCGCCGCGCATCACGAAATCGTTTGAGGCGGCTTCCTGATACGTCAGGAAGTAGTTCTTGATATGTGACGCGCCGTAGCCGAGGCACAGGATGAATTCGTTGTGACCGAAATGGGCGTAATAGCGCATCACGTGCCAGATCAGCGGTCGCGGACCGACCATCTGCATTGGTTTCGGCACAAGGTCATCTTCGCTGTTGCGCATCCGCATGCCGTAGCCACCGCAGAACAGGACGACTTTCATGGCGTTTGCCTCCTCTAGTTTGCGGGGTTCGGAAGATGGGCGGTGTGCAGCGTCGGCAGCGGAAAGACGAGCTGGCCGCCCCAGTCGCTGATGTAGGAAAGCTGCTCAGTCAACTCGGTTTCGAGGTTCCAGGGCAGTGCCAGCACAACATCGGGCCGGTCCTTGTCGATCTGGGCTGGCTCGTAGATCGGGATGCGTGTGCCCGGGGTGAAGCGACCGTGTTTGTAAGGATTACGGTCGACGGTGTAGTCGAGCAGATCGCTACGGATACCGCAGTAATTGAGCAGGGTGTTGCCCTTGCCGGGCGCGCCGTAGCCGACGACGCGCTTGCCCTCGGCACGACAGTCGAGCAAAAAGCGCAAGAGTTCGTGGCGGACAGCCTCGGTCCGTGCTCGCAGTTGTAAGTAGCCGTCTACTTGATGCAACCCGGCTTCCTCCTCGATGCGAAGCACGTCGGTCACGCGGTCGCTTTGCAGTTCGGCGCTCTCCTCGGGCCGCGCCCACAACCGAAGCGAGCCACCGTGCGTCGGAATCATTTCGACATCCACGACAGCCAATCCGGCGGTAGCCAATGCACGCATCGCGGAAAGCACTGTGTAGTACTGGAAATGCTCATGGTAGATGGTGTCGAACTGGCCCAGAGTGACAAGGTTGAGCGCGTGGTGCACCTCGATGCTCAACCAGCCGTCTTGGGCCAGCAGTTCGCGCAGCGATCGGGTGAAGCCCAACAGATCGGGAATGTGCGCATAGACGTTGTTGGCGACCACGAGGTCTGCCGGACCGTGATGCTTTCGCACCGCAGCGGCGAGGTCCTCGTCTAGGAAGGCTGTTTCGGTCGGCACGCCCCGCTTGCGAGCGGCGGCTCCAACATTCACCGACGGCTCGATGCCGAGACACGGTATGCCCGCGGCGACCGCGTGCTGCAGAAGGTAACCGTCATTGCTGGCGACTTCAACCACGAACGATTCGGGGTCGAGTCCAAGGCGTGCCGCGGCGTCGTCGACGAACCTCTTCGCGTGCTGTACCCAGCTGTCGGAGTAGGACGAGAAATAGGCGTACTCCGTGAACGTATCCTCCGGAGTGATCAGTGCCGGGATCTGCAGTAGCAGGCAGTCTTCACACAGCCGAAGATGCAGCGGAAACGTGGTCTCTGGCGAATCGAGCTCCTCGGCACTGAGGAACGTCTCGCACGGTGGGGTCGCGCCGAGATCAAGGACGCTCAGGAGACGATTCGAATCACAGAGTCGACAGCGCACCTGAATCCTCGATTCGTCGATTGGGCAAAGGGATTGGGCCGGTGACCTGATTAGTCCGTGAGCTGTGACCAGCGGGCAGCCCACGGGATGGCCGGCCGAGAGCGCGGTACGCCCACCCCGCCGCACACCATGCCGAGGCATCGAGACAGTTGCGTCCATCGATCACTGCAGCGGATCGAACGATGCCCTTCAGGGCAATTGGGTCGATCGAACGGAATTCGGCCCATTCGGTCAGAACCAGCACAGCGTCTGCGCCTTCACACGCTTCGAATGCCGAGGTCGCGTAATTCAGCGTCGGAAACAACGCGCGCGAGTTGTCCATCGCCTGCGGATCGAAGACATTGACGGTCGCCCCCTGCAGCTGGATCTGCCCGGCCACATTCAAGGCCGGCGAATCCCGTACATCGTCCGAGTCGGGTTTGAATGCAGTACCGAGCACCGCGACCCTCGCGCCGATGAAATCGCCACCGCAGGCCTCGCGTGCAATCTCGACCATCCGTGTTCGTCGCCGCATGTTGATGCTGTCGACTTCGCGTAGGAACGTCAGCGCCTGGTTGGCTCCCAGCTCACCTGCCCGGGCCATGAACGCCCGGATATCCTTCGGCAGACACCCGCCACCAAACCCGAGGCCGGCGTTGAGGAACCGTCGCCCGATTCGACCGTCGTGTCCGATCGCATCGGCGAGCACGGTTACATCGGCGCCAACGGCCTCGCATACCTCGGCGATGGCATTGATGAACGAAATCTTCGTTGCAAGAAAGGCATTCGCTGACACCTTCACGAGCTCGGCGGTTGGCAGATCTGTCACGATGAACGGCGTGCCAGCGCCCAGTAGGTCAGCATAGATTTCACGCGCGACCGGCTCGGCCCGCCCCGGTCCGCCCTCGTCGACGCCCAGAACCAAACGGTCAGGATGCAGCGTGTCTTGCACGGCGAAACCTTCGCGCAGGAACTCCGGATTCCACGCCACCTCCACCGCCACGCCCGCAGGGGAGAGGTCACGCGCGGCTTGAACCAGCCGCGCAGCGGTGCCCACCGGAACCGTCGACTTCCCGAAGATCACAGCAGGCTTGTCCAGCAACGGCGCCAGTGTGGCGATGACCGAGTCGACGAAGTGCAAATCGGCTCCGTATTCACCTTTCTTCTGTGGCGTAGCGACAGCGACAAAGAAGACGTCGGCGAAATCCGCCGCCTCCTGGTACGACGACGAAAAGCGCAGGCGGCCACTGCCTAGGGCGCGATTGAGAACCTCGTCAAGACCTGGCTCGAAGAACGGAACCTCACCCGCCTCGAGTTTGGCGATCTTGGCGGGATCGACGTCCACGCCAAGGACTTCGTGCCCAAGATCGGCCATGCATGCCGCATGCGTGGTGCCGAGATAGCCGGTACCCAAGACGACCATCCTCACGGCTCGAGACCTCCTGTCCGTCCATCGAGAAGCCGAAGCAAGTAGGCCCCATATCCAGACTTGTAGAGGCATTCCCCGCACTCACGTAACTGATCATCGCTGATGAAGCCCCGCCGCCAGGCCGCCTCCTCCGGCACACCGATTTTCAGGCCTTGGCGCTCCTCGATGGTGCGAACGTAGTTGCCCGCATCGAGGAGCGCGTCGAATGTACCGGTATCGAGCCAAGCCGTGCCGCGAGGTAGCACCTCGACCGATAACTTCCCGCGTTGCAGGTACTCGCAATTGACATCGGTGATTTCGAGCTCGCCGCGATCGGAGGGCTTTAGCGCTGCGGCGATGTCGACCACTGCATTGTCATAGAAGTACAGACCTGGGACCGCGTACTCGGACCGAGGGGACTTTGGCTTCTCCTCGAGCGACACTGCGCGGCCTTGGTCGTCGAACTCCACCACGCCGTAGACGCTTGGATCGGCAACCCGATAAGCGAAGATCATACCGCCGTCAATCCGGCTGAATCGGCCCAGCTGTGTGCCCAACTTCGGCCCGTAAAACAGATTGTCACCGAGAACCAGTGCCACACTCTCGGTGCCGATGAAATGCCTGCCGATCACAAATGCTTGCGCGAGTCCGTCCGGAGCGGGCTGAACCGCGTAGGTGATGGAGATACCAAACTGAGCGCCGTCCCCCAACAATCTGTGAAATGCCGCGGCATCCGTCGGTGTGGTGATTACCAATATATTTCGGATACCCGCAAGGATCAGAGTCGACAATGGGTAGTAGATCATCGGTTTGTCGTAGATGGGCAGCAGCTGCTTACTCGTGCCGACAGTGATCGGGTTCAGCCGAGAGCCAGCGCCGCCGGCGAGAATTATTCCGCGCATGACAGTCCTCAGTACGCGCCCGCGCGACCGAACACCGCTCGGATTGTCTTCGAAATGATCAAAAGGTCTCCGACCATCGACCAATTGTCGACATACGCTAGATCGAGACGAACAGCTTCATTCCACGAAAGATCGGCTCGGCCACTGACCTGCCATAAACCGGTAATGCCCGGCTTAACAAGCAGCTTCCGCAGCACGTCACAATCGTAGGCTTCGACCTCACGCCTCAATGGCGGGCGCGGACCCACGACACTCATTTCACGTCGGAGTACATTAATAAACTGCGGCAGCTCGTCGATACTGAAACGCCGCAGTACACGCCCTATCGGTGTTATGCGCGGGTCGTTTTGGATCTTGAAATGAGGACCATCAAATTCGTTTTGTTCCAATAGCTTCGCCAACTGTTTGTCGGCGTCCTTGCCCATTGTGCGGAATTTCAGCATGGCAAAAGGCTTGCCATCGATACCGATGCGTTCACTGGAGTAGAAGACCGGTCCCTTGCTGGTGATCTTGATCGCGATCGCGGTGATGAGGAGGATCGGTAGGGCCCCTATGAGGGCCGCCAATGCGAAGCAGAAATCAAAAGCGCGCTTCTGGAACCGCTTCGCGCCGAGGTACTGCGGTTTCTCGATGTGCAGCAGCGGAAGCCCGGCAATCGGTCGCATCACCAGCCGAGAGAGCGCAACATCCATGACTCCGGTCGAAACGACGAGATCAACACCCATCCGCTCGAGATCCCACAGGAGCCTTCTGATTCCTCGAACGCCGAAATGTTCCGTGCCGGCAATCGCGACGGTGTCAGCACCGCACGTATGGATTGCCTCCAATGCATGGGTTTCCCCACCGACGATGGGGATCATCCGGCCGTTGACGGTGATTTGTTCGCCCCGTGGAGGGCCATAGCCCGGTATGCCAACACCTGTGACCTGGTATCCATCCATCGGATTTCGGGTCAGTTCGTTCGCGAGGTGTTCCACCGCATCACGTTCGCCAATGGCCAAGACCGCCGTCTGGTAATCGCCCCCCGCGCGCTTTCGTGCCACATATCCGCGCCAAAGCGATCTGCTCAGCACCAGACCGAGAGTCCCTACAGGAAGAGCTACCGCCAGATAGCCTCGCGCGATGTCGAGCTTGAGGAGGAGTGTGACGATCGCGATCGCTCCAAACGTCCAGAAAGACGCGGCGATCACGCGGCGAAACTCCTCGATCCCGGTACCGATGAGCCTCGGGGAACGAGTGTGAAATGCGGACAGAGCCGAAAGCCACGCAATGACGAACAGAACGGAGAAACCGGGCACGTAATATTCGGAGTAACCCGGCGGGGAAAGCGTGGGGCCGAATCGTAAATACTGCGCTAGTACAACGGCTGCGCAAACGACCAGGCAGTCGCTTATCTGCAGCTTGGCTACGTATCGCTGTTGCCATTGTGTGCGCTCGAATACCTTGCTCGGCAACAGGCCGGGTATCGTGACCGTCGCCGTCCGGTTGAGCGCTTCATCGTTCCATATAACCGTGTGCGTGTTGGCAACCGGCGTCGAATTCGTATCAGAATGACCGGTCAGCGTCTGCTGTGGATGCTCGATGAGCGTTTCGGACATCGCCCGCATCCCGCCTCAGGAGCCTTCTCGGAAGCCTGGGCGGCTCCGACGCGGCCGGGGGTACAAAATCGACGCGTCTCGATCTGACCCGCCGGAGCATGTCAAACAGCCCGACATAACACCCCTCCTTCGCGAGACAACACTCTCCCCCAGCCAACCAGTTTGCAAAGACTCTTGAGTTAGCCAAACTCATCATCCTGGTGCGGTCGTCGCCCAGGGACTCCCAGAAGTTACCACCAGCAAGTGGCGCCTGCAAGGAGATTTAGCAAAACTCTCTAGCTTTTCGGTCATGGGATCCTTAGGCCAACTCACCAATTGACCGATCCTGGCCTTGATTGGACCCATACGCTGGGCCTTTACCGTAGGTCGACTGACCGACCGGTGACCGGACAGATTTTACCTGCCTGTCAATCAAGGTAGGTGACCGGTTGGTATAGCAATGATTCATCGGTGCCAACCGATCACCGGCACGTTGGCAGTCAGCTTGCTCGCACGGTGACGTCGCGACACTAACAGTGGCAAATCATCTACTCGGAGCGGCAAACCGCGCTCGCCCGAGGCATTGGCGCCGTCGCATCGCGCACAACGTATGCGATCCGCAACCTCACCCAGCGGGGAGCCAGGGTTTGGAGGTAATCGCGAGCCGAAATCGACTTCGGCATTTCGACGGATGCTGACCCGTGCATACGTGCCCTTGGACGAACAGGTGCGCGTATGCGTCAGCCCAGGATGAGACCCGAGGTGGGAACCCCGGTGCCGGCGGTGACGAGCACGTGCTCGACGCCGAGTACTTGGTTGACCGAGGTGCCGCGCAGCTGGCGCACCCCTTCGGCGATGCCGTTCATGCCGTGGATGTAGGCCTCGCCCAACTGCCCGCCGTGGGTGTTGATCGGCAGCCGCCCACCCATCTCGATCGCACCGTCGGCGATGTAGTCCTTCGCCTCGCCCTGGCCGCAGAACCCCAACTCCTCCAGCTGGATGAGGGTGAACGGCGTGAAGTGGTCGTAGAGGATCGCGGTTTGGATGTCAGTCGGGTTCAGCCCCGACTGCTGCCACAGCTGCTTGCCGACCAACCCCATCTCGGGGAGACCCAGTTCCGGCCGGTAGTAGCTGACCATCGAATACTGATCGGGGCTGGATCCCTGCGACGCCGCCTCGATGATGACCGGCCTGTGGTTGAGGTCCTTGGCCCGCTCCGGTGACGTGACGACGATTGCGACGGCGCCGTCGGTCTCCTGGCAGCAGTCGAGCAGCCGCAACGGTTCGGCGATCCACCGTGAATTCTGGTGGTCCTCAATGGTGATCGGCTTCTCGTAGAAGTACGCCTTCGGGTTCTTGGCCGCGTGCTTGCGGTCGGCCACCGAAACCGCACCGAAATCCTTGCTCGTCGCCCCGGACAGGTGCATGTACCGCCGGGCGATCATCGCCACCTGCGCCGCCGGCGTCGAAAGGCCGTGCGGATACGAGAACGAGTTGTCCACACCCGTGGAATCGGCGTTCTCCACCAAGCGCATCTGCACCTGCCCGAATCGCGTTCCCGAGCGTTCGTTGAAGGCACGGTATGCGACAACGCAATCCGCGACACCGGTCGCCACCGCGATCGCTGCCTGCTGGACGGTGGCGCAAGCGGCACCGCCGCCGTGATGGATCTTTGAGAAGAACTTCAGCTCCCCCATGCCCGTGGCCCGCGCAATCGCGACCTCGGTGTTCGAGTCCATCGTGAACGTCACCATGCCGTCCACATCAGCAGGCGTCAGACCCGCATCGTCGAGCGCATCCAGCACCGCCTCGGCCGCCAGCCGAAGCTCACTGCGGCCGGAGTTCTTCGAGAAGTCGGTTGCGCCGATGCCGACGATCGCCGCCTTTCCGGATAGCTCACCCGGCATCAGGCACCTCCGATCGTCAATGTGGCCTCGGCGATCACGTGATCACCAAGACTGTTGCTGCCAATGACTCTCAGCGTGATGAGGCCATCCTCGATGGCGGTCACCTCACCTCGGAACGTCACGGTGTCGTAGGCATACCACGGCACGCCGAGCCGCAGTCCGATCGACTTGATGACGGCGTTTGGGCCGGCCCAGTCGGTGATGTAGCGCTGCACCAGCCCGGTGTCGGTAAGGATGTTGACGAAGATGTCCTTCGACCCTTTGGCCTGCGCCTTGTCGCGATCGTGGTGCACGTCCTGGTAATCGCGCGTCGCGATCGCCGTCGACACGATGAACGTCGGGTCGCCGTACAGCGACAGTTCGGGCAGCTTGGTGCCCACCTCGACGGTCGGCGCGCTCATGCTTGTGGCTCCCATGCGTACAGCGTCCAGGCTGGGCCGGAATCACCTTCGGGGAAGTCGATATACGTTGCGCGCACAGGCGTTCCGATCTCCACGGTGGCGGGGTCGACGTTTCGCAACTCACCCAGCATTCGAACGCCCTCATCGAGCTCCACGAGCGCGATGACGAACGGCAGCGTGCGGCCAGGCACCTTCGGGGCGTGGTGGACCACGAAGCTGAACACCGTGCCCTTGCCGGTCGCGACAAGATAATCGGACGGCGCCACCTCATCGTTGTGGTCATGCCAGATCGCGGGCACCGGTGGATGCTGCAGGCGGCCGTCGGGCCTCTTCTGGATGCGCAGCTCGTGCGCGTTGACGCCGTCCCAGAAGAACTTCGTGTCCCGCGACGACGCGGGCCGCATCATCGAGTCCGCGTCGAGGTCGTCCGGCACGGATGAAGGAGGCGCCAGCGCCCCTTGATCAGAGGGCTTGAACTTCATGATGCGCCACATCATCTCGGCGACGTCCTCGTCGCCGACCTGCCACGTGATCTTCTGCGTGATGAAGAAACCCTCGCCCAGTGCGGTTTGCTTGGGACCCACGACATCGGTCAGCTCGGCAGCGACGCTGACCACCTCACCCGGCCGCAGGTAGCGGTGGTAGGTCTGCTCGCAGTTGGTGGCGACGACACCGATATAGCCTGCGTCGTCGAACAACTCGAGGATCTTGCCCAGCGGGTCGTCATCCGGGCGAGTTCCGCTGAGGCCGAACATCGTCCAGACCTGGATCATCGCCGGCGGAGCGACGATGCCGGGGTGACCAGCAGCCTTGGCGGCCGCCTCCTCGACGTAAATGGGGTTCTTGTCGCCCATCGCGTCGAGCCAGTGATCGACCATCGGCTGGTTGACCGGATGGCGACCCGCCCGTGGCTTGCTCCTGCCTTCGGCCTTAACCCGTTCGGCCGCCTTCTGAATGTCTTCGACTGTGTGCTCTTCGCGCAAGCGCTCATCGCCAGTCACCTGGGGACCCTCGGCACTTTCAGTCCGGAGGCGGCAATCATCTCTCGCATGACCTCGTTCACACCTCCGCCGAATGTAATGACCAGATTCCGTTTCGTCTGGCTGTCGAGCCAGTTGAGCAGTTCCGCGGTCTCCGGGTCGGCCGGGTTGCCGTACTTGCCGACGATCTCCTCGGCAAGGCGCCCGACGTACTGAACACGCTCGGTGCCAAACACTTTGGTCGAAGCGGCGTCGGCCACGTTGATGTCGTCACCCCCGGCCGCCACTTGCCAGTTGAGCAACTCGTTGATCCGCCAGATGGCATGGATTTCGCCGAGCGAGCGACGGACATCCGCGTGGTCGATCGGCGTCAGGCCGTTACCGCCCGGCTTCGACGCCCACGCGTGCACACGGTCGTAGATGCTGGCAAACCGGCCCGCCGGGCCGAGCATGACCCGCTCGTTGTTGAGCTGGGTGGTGATCAGTCGCCAACCACCGTTCTCTTCACCGACGAGCATGTCCGCCGGAACGCGGACGTCGTTGTAGTACGTGGCATTGGTGTGATGCGCGCCGTCGGACAGAATCATCGGGGTCCAGGAGTAGCCGGGGTCCTTGGTGTCGACGATGAGAATCGAAATTCCCTTGTGTTTCACCGCTTCCGGATCGGTGCGGCAGGCCAGCCAGATGTGATCGGCGTCATGGCCGCCCGTGGTGAAGACCTTCTGCCCGTTGACGATGTACTCGTCGCCATGCCGAACGGCACTGGTTCGCAACGACGCCAGATCGGTGCCCGCCTCCGGCTCGGTGTAGCCGATCGCGAAGTGAACGTCACCCGAGAGGATCCCTGGCAGGAACTTCTTCTTCTGCGCCTCGCTGCCGTACCTCTGCAAGGTCGGCCCGACGGTCTGCAGCGTCACCGCAGGCAACGGTACATCGGCCCGGTGTGCCTCGTTGACGAAGATCTGCTGTTCGATCGGGCCGTAACCCAGGCCGCCGAACTCCTTGGGCCAGCCGACGCCGAGCTTTCCGTCGGAGCCCATCCGCTTGATGACCGCACGGTAGGCCTTGCCGTGCCGGTCGGCCTCCATCTCCTTGACGTCTTCGGGCGAGACGAGGTTCGAAAAGTACTGCCGCAGTTCGGCTTGCAGCTGCCGCTGTTCAGGCGTCAGTTCGATGAACATTGCGCTCCCACCAGATCGAGTCGGTGCGACGGCCCGCCCACCAGCCGGGTCAGGTCCTTGATCGTGGAGTAGTAGCGGTCCATCGGATACGCGATGTCCATACCCATGCCGCCGTGCAGATGATGGCAGATCTGCATCACCGGGGGTGCCTGCGAGGCCAGCCAATAGCCGAGGACGTCGAGATCGTCGTCCGCGTCACGCCCCTCGGCCAGCCGCCAGACGACCGACGTCGCCGCCAAAGTCAACGTGCGCGAGGCGATGTAGACCTCGGCAAGCTGTGCGGCGACCGTCTGGAACGTCGACAGCGGCTTGCCGAACTGATGGCGGTTGGCCACATAGTCGGCGGTGAGACGAAGCGCACCTGCGACGAGACCAGATGCGAACGCTCCAATTGCAGCCAGCGCCAACTGGTTCACCCTGTGCGGCTGGGCGCCGTCCAGCACCCCGTCCGCCTCAGCGTCCGCGAATGTGACGGTGTACTCGTCGCCCCCATTGGACGTCGGTGTCTTGGTCAGCTGCACACCGTCGGCCTTCGCGGATACCACGACGACGGCGCTGTCGGTTGTCACGACGATCCACTCCGCTTGCTCCGCATACGGAACCGCGATCTTGGTGCCGTTGAGCTTGTTTCCGCCCGCTGACCGCGATAACACAGTCGCCGGCCGGTCGGGCAGCGGAGCACCGGGTTCGTCGAGCGCCGCGGTCAGCACCGAGCCCTTCGCAACGCCGGCGAGGTAGCGGTCCTGTTGAGCGTCGGACGCCAGATCCAGCAGCACGACGGTGCCCAGCCCGAGCGTGGCCAGGGCGGGGCTGACGGTACCGTGCTTGCCGATCTCGGTCAGCGCGGTCGCCACCTCAGAAAGGCCGAGCCCGTCACCGCCGAGGCGCTCGGGCACGGCCAACGCCGTCACACCCCCGGCGACCAAGGCGTCCCAGCTGTTGTCCCGGTCCAGCACCGACGTGACGACGTCGGCGACAGCCTGCTGCTCCGGGTCAGGTGTGAAATCCACCCGAATCCTCCTTGATCCTGGGAAGTTTGAGAGCTATCGCGCAGCGGCGCCGGTGTAGTCCACTTGCCAGTGCTTGATGCCGTTGAGCCATCCCGACCGTAGCCGCTCGGGTTCACCGATGGGTGTGAGATCGGGCATGTGGTCGGCCACCGCGTTGAAGATGAGGTTGATCGTCATCCGGGCCAGGTTCGCGCCGATGCAGTAGTGGGCGCCGGTGCCGCCGAAGCCGACGTGCGGGTTCGGGTCGCGCAGGATGTTGAACGTGTGCGGATCGTCGAAGACCTCTTCGTCGAAGTTGGCCGACCGGTAGGACATCACCGCCCGCTGGCCCTTCTTCATCTGCACCCCATCCAACTCCAGGTCCGCGTTGGCGGTGCGCTGGAACGCCGATACCGGTGTGGCCCAACGGATGATCTCGTCGGCCGCGGTCGAGGGGCGCTCCTTCTTGAAGAGCTCCCACTGGTCGGGGTTCTGCGAGAACGCGATCATGCCGTGGGTGATCGAGTTGCGGGTGGTCTCGTTGCCCGCCACGGCGAGCATGATCACGAAGAAACCGAACTCGTCGTCGGAGAGCTTCTCTCCATCGAGGTCGGCTTGAATCAGCGTCGTGACGATGTCGTCGGTGGGGTTCTTGCCCCGCTCGTCGGCCATAGACATCGCGTACATGATCAGTTCCATAGACGACTGCGCGGGATCGATATCGGCGAACTCGGGATCCTCCCCGCCGGTCATCTCGTTGGACCAGCGGAAGAGCTTGTCGCGGTCGTCCTGCGGCACACCGAGCAGGCCGGCGATGGCCTGCAGCGGAAGCTCGCACGACACCTGCTCGACGAAATCGCCAGACCCCTCGGCGGCCGCCGTCTTCGCGATGTTCTGGGCGCGCTGCGCGAGTTCCTCCTCCAGCCGGCTGATGGCACGCGGCGTGAAGCCGCGCGAGATGATCTTGCGCAGCCGGGTGTGGTGCGGCGCGTCCATGTTGAGCATGACGCTGCGCTGCAACTCCACGTTCTCGCGTTTCATCTCCTTCGGCCAGACCGGGATCGCGCCGTTCTGCCAGCTGGAGAACACGTCGCTGCGCCGCGATACTTCCTTGACGTCCGCATGCTTGGAGACGATCCAATAACCCTTGTCCTCGAACCCACCCGTGCCGTCAGGAACGTCGACCCAGTGAATCGGCTCTGCCTTCCGCAGCTCGGCGAGCTCCGCAACGGGCAACCCGGCGCGGTTGATGTCGGGGTCGAGGAAGTCGAAGTCGGGGGGAATGTTGGGGGGATTCCCGTGTGGGGAAGTCACAGCATGCGCTCCTCAATTGCAACGTGTTCTAGTGCCAGTAAAACATGCCTTCTGCGCAGATAAAAGGCAGGTCACCATCCTCGCTTGTCAGAGTAATGAAACGTGTTCTAGCCTGACGGAATGGGTAACCCTGTCATCGTTGAAGCCACCCGCAGCCCCATCGGCAAGCGGAACGGATGGCTATCAGGCCTGCACGCCACCGAGTTGCTGGGGGCGACGCAGAAGGCGCTCGTCGAGAAGGCCGGCATCGACGCCGGCGACGTCGAGCAGATCGTCGGCGGCTGCGTGACGCAGTTCGGTGAGCAATCCAACAACATCACCCGGGTGAGTTGGCTTGTCGCCGGTCTGCCCGAGCATGTCGGCGCGATGACCGTCGACTGCCAGTGCGGCAGCGGTCAACAGGCCAACGGATTGATCGCCGGGTTGATCGCCGCGGGCGCCATCGACATCGGGATCGCCTGCGGCATCGAGGCGATGAGCCGCGTCGGTCTTGGCGCCAACGCCGGTCCCGATCGCAGCATCCTGCGGCCGGCGTCGTGGGACATCGACCTGCCCGACCAGTTCACCGCCGCGGAGCGGATCGCCAAGCGGCGCGGCATCACCCGCGAGGAGATCGACCAGTTCGGCTTCGACTCGCAGCGCAAGGCCAAGCAGGCCTGGGCCGAGGGCCGCTTCGATCGGGAGATCAGTGGCATCGAGGCGCCCGTGCTCGACGAGAACAAGCAACCGACCGCGGATCGCCAAGTGGTCATCCGCGACCAGGGCCTTCGCGACACCACCCTCGAGGGGCTGGCCGCACTGAACCCGGTGATCGAGGGTGGCATCCACACGCCGGGCACGTCGTCACAGATCTCCGACGGCGCCGCCGCGGTGCTGTGGATGGACGAGGAAAAAGCCAAGGCGCTGGGGTTGCGGCCGCGGGCACGGATCATCAGCCAGGCGCTGGTCGGCGCGGAGCCGTACTACCACCTCGACGGCCCGGTCCAGTCGACGGCCAAGGTGCTGGACAAGGCCGGCATGAAAATGGGCGACATCGACATCACCGAGATCAACGAGGCCTTCGCGTCCGTCGTGCTGTCATGGGCTCGCGTTCACGAGCCCGACATGGACAAGGTCAACGTCAACGGCGGCGCGATCGCCCTCGGCCACCCCGTTGGTAGCACCGGCAGCAGGCTGATCACCACCGCGCTTCACGAGCTTGAGCGCACCGACCAGAGCACCGCGCTGATCACGATGTGCGCCGGCGGCGCGCTGTCGACCGGCACGATTATCGAGCGGATCTAGTGCCGGCCTCGGACGCCGAACGCATCGCGGCCGCGCAGGCCTACATCGCCGCGCTGGTCAATCACGATGCCGACAAGGTGCCGTTCGCGCCGGGCTGTACCCGCATCGAGGTGGGGCTCAAGACCGGATTCTCCGGAGATCACTTGCGCCGCAGCCTGAATCGTGGGCCGCAGTACCGGATCATCCGGGAGACCACAGCGCCGGAATTCACCGTCGACGGCGAAATGGTGCGGGCACAGTTCGATTTGGTGACCAAGCCGTCGCTGGCGGGCCGACGGGTAGGCGCGCACATCGACGAGACGTTCCTCATCCCGCCCGCCGACGGCCAGATCCATCACATCCGTGCCGGAATCCGTCCCTTTCTGACCAAGTCGTAGGATCGGCAAGTGCCAAAGTCGCGCCCCCGCTTCATGGACACGAAGCCCGCGGATTTCTTCATCAAGTGGATGGCGAAGCTCAACACCTTCATGTACCGCCGCAGCGGCGGCGAGGGGTTCGGCAGCAACTTTCAGGGCATTCCAGTGGCACTGCTGACCACGACCGGGCTCAAGAGCGGAGAGCCGAGGATCAGCCCGCTGTACTTCCACCGCGACGGCGACACCGTGGTGGTGGCCGCGTCCAAGGGCGGCAGCGACAAGAACCCGATGTGGTACCTGAACCTCAAGGCCAATCCGAAGGTCCAGGTGCAGATCAAAAAAGAAGTGCTCGACCTGACCGCTCGCGACGCCACGGACGAGGGGGGCGCCAAGTACTGGCCGCGACTGGTCGAGATGTACCCGACGTACAACGACTACCAGTCGTGGACGGACCGGGTGATCCCGCTCGTTGTCTGCAAACCGTGACCGACTCGTACGACCTGCACTTCTATTTCGATCCCGTCTGTCCATTCGCGTGGATGACCAGCAAGTGGGTGCGCATGGTCGCCGCCCAGCGCGACTACACCGTCGACTGGCGGTTCATCTCGCTACGAATCCTCAATGCGCACATCGACTATGCGTCGCACTTTCCGCCGGAGTACGAGGAAGGGCACACCGCCGGCCTGCGACTGCTACGGGTCGCCGCACGGGTGCGTGACGAGCATGGCCGCTCGGCTGTCGGCCCGCTCTACAAGGCGATCGGCACCCGGATCTTCGACACATCTCGCGACGTTGATCCGCTGTCGGCGTCGGGCCAAGGTTCGCGGCGCATGCTCGAGCCACTGCTGCGCGATGCCGGTCTACCAGCTGATCTCGCGGACGCGCTCGACAACAAGTCACTCGACGAGGTCATCCGCGCGGAAACCGAGGAAGCGCTCGCGCTGACGGGTCGCGACGTCGGGACGCCGATCCTACATTTCCAACCACCAGGCGGCACAGCCTTTTTCGGCCCGGTGATCAGCCGCCTGCCGGGACCCGACGAGGCCGTCGAACTGTGGGACCACGTCGTCGCGCTGGCGAGCTTCCCTGGATTCGCCGAGATCAAGCGCAGCCTTCGCGAGCGGCCCCGGCTGGCTAGCTTCGGCGTTGACCCCGAATCTGTTGGCAAGGAAGAGGACTGGCACGGCGGCAGCCGTCGTACCAAGAAGTAGGCGTCCAGGTTATCTGGAATCTTCCTGGGTACTTGTTGACACGGCACTGTCATAATGCTGTGCATGGTCGAGCTTTCGACCTCGCAGTTCTCGGGGGAGCGGTCCGGAGGGGCGCAGGATCTGAGCATCGGCGGGTTGCTGTACGAATCGGCGACGCGCAAGCCAGATGCGGTCGCACTCATTGCTCGCGTCCTACGGCAGCTCGAACTGCTCTAAACTGAGGGATGAGCATGCTGCAACCGTCAACCGCGGAGTGGACCGCGGACGACTCGGTACCGATTCTCGAACTAACCGTCGGGGGATTGCTGCGCGACACGGCGGCGCGCGCACCCGATGCGGTCGCCCTGGTGACCGGTACGCCCGAAGCCTCAGACCGACGCCGGTGGACGTACGGCGGACTTCTTGAGGAGTCCGAACGCGCGGCACGAGCTCTGCTCGGGCGGTTCGCGCCGGGCGACCGTGTCGCGGTGTGGGCCAACAACATCCCTGAGTGGGTTTTTCTCGAAGAGGAGCGCGGAGCGTGTTTTTTCGGCGTTCCGACCATGCTCATTTCCTGCATCGAGCATCCCCGGTTAGCCGATACGGATGTGTCCTCGGTGCGCTTCATCGTGGCGGCCGGCGCCCCCGTCTTGCCCGCCCTGGCGTCGCGCCTCGAGGACGCGTTCGACGCGCGGCTCTGCATTGGATTCGGCCAGACGGAGACGTCGGGATGCGTCACATTAGTCTTGCCCGACGACGAGCCGGAGGACCGATACAACACGATAGGCAGGCCTGTGGCCCAGACCGACATGAAGGTGATCGACCCCGCCACAGGCGAAACTGTCGGTCCCGAAGTCGATGGGGAGCTTTGCACCCGTGGCTATTTCGCGATGATGGGCTATTTCGACAACCCTGACGCGACAGCGGCGACTATCGATGCCGATGGCTGGCTGCACACCGGTGACCTGGCCGCGATGGACAGCCGCGGCTACTGCCGGATCACCGGCCGGCTCAAGGACATGATCATCCGTGGCGGCGAGAACATCTATCCGCGCGAAATCGAGCAGGTCCTGTTCGCGCACGAGGACGTCGCGGACGTCGCGGTCGTCGGCGTCCACGATGCGACATGGGGTGAACAGGTGGCCGCGTTCGTCCGACCGGCGGATGGACGAACGCCCGACCCCGACCGGCTGCGCTCGTATTGCGATGAGCGTCTAGCACCGCACAAGGTCCCGCTTTACTGGCTCGTCGTCGACGCATTCCCGACAACTCCGTCGGGCAAGGTTCAGAAGTTCATATTGCGCGAGAAATTCGAGACCATCGCACCAGCCCCAACGGCCGGTGTCGAAGACCGAGATGCGTTGTTGGCCTCGTTGCGAAGTGGCGGTCCCGAACAGCCGGTCGCGGAAGCCGTCCAGCTCGCAGTAGGGGCCACGCTGGGACGTAGTCCCGAGGAACTGCATGGCGGTACGCGGTTTACCGACGTGGGCGGTGATTCCCTGTCCGCGTTGAGATTGTCGAGGCTGTTGGAAGAGATCTTCGACATCGAAGTACCGGTCGGCGCGGTCATCGACTCGACAAACGACCTCGACCGGTTGGCGAATTACATTGAGAAGAACCGCAATACCGGACGGATACGCCCGACGTTCGCGAAGGTACACGGCCGCGACGCTCACGAGATCTCGGCCAGCGACCTCACCCTGGACAAGTTCATCGACGCCAAGACACTTGCCGACGCCACGAACCTGCCGCGCCGGAGCGGTACTCCTCAGACGGTGCTGTTAACCGGTGCAACAGGATATCTCGGTCGATTCCTGTGTATGGAATGGCTACAGCGGCTCAGCCAATCAGGCGGGACGTTGATTTGCATTGCCCGCGGACGCGACTCCGGCGCAGCACGACAACGGATCGCGGACGCCCTCGACCGGGGTGACCCTGACCTGACCCGCGAATTTCAAACCCTGGCCGTGGATCACCTGGAGGTGCTGGCCGGTGACATCGATGAGCCGAACCTGGGTTTGGATGGCGGTACCTGGAATCGGTTGGCCGACAATGTAGACCTGATCGTCCACCCCGCTGCCCTTGTCAACCACGTGCTCCCGTACAGCCAATTGTTCGGCCCCAATGTGGTGGGCACTGCAGAGGTCATCCGCTTGGCCCTGACCTCAAAGCTCAAGCCACTCAACTATGTTTCTACCGTCGCGGTGGCCTTCAGCGACGGTGACGTGTTCGGCGAAGATGTCGACATTCGTACCGCAACTGCGGTGCGCAAGATCGATGACACGTACGCCAACGGGTATGCAAACAGCAAATGGGCCGGCGAGGTACTGATGCGGGAAGCCCACGATCTGTGCGGCCTGCCGGGCGCCGTCTTCCGGTGCGACATGATCCTGGCCCACCGCCGCTATGCCGGGCAGCTGAATGTGTCTGACCTCTTCACCCGACTGATGCTGAGTCTGGTTGCCACGGGCATTGCGCCACGTTCCTTCCATGAATTCGACGGCCAGAGACACGGGACGAGGGCGCATTATGACGGCCTGCCGGTCGATTTCATCGCCGAGGCGATTGCCACGCTGGGTGGTAACGCCACCGACGGATTCCACACCTACAACGTCGTGAATCCGCATGACGACGGCATCTCTCTCGATCAGTTCGTCGACTGGTTGATCGCGGCCGGGAATCCAATTGCACGCATCGACGACTACGCCGATTGGCTGACGCGCTTTGAAGCCGCGATGCGGGCATTGCCCGACAGGCAGCGCCAACACTCGGAGCTGAACCTGCTCGAAGCATTCAAGCCGCCCTCGCCGGCTCTCCACAGCCCAGCGCTACCGGCTGAGGCCTTCCGCGCCGGTGTACGGAAGTCGTGCATCGGACCAGACCGTGACATTCCGCATATATTGGCAGATTTGATCGGCAAGTATGTTGCCGATCTACGGCGGCTCGAGCTGCTGTAGGCGCCACTCAGCTAAGCGCCGTACACCGGCACCGGCGGCCGCGCCTTGGCCAACAGATCAGACACCACCGGGCCCAACTCGGCGGGATCCCACCGGGCTCCCTTGTCGACCTCGGGTCCGTGCGCCCAGCCCTCGGCTAAGCGGACGATGCCGCCCTCGACTTCGAACATCTTCCCGGTGATGTCGCGCGACTCGACACTGCCGAGCCACACCACAAGCGGGGAAATGTTTTCCGGCGCCATGGCGTCGAACGCGGCGTCCTGAGTCGCCATCATCTCGGCGAAGACGGTCTCGGTCATCCGGGTGCGCGCCGACGGGGCGATGGCGTTGACAGTGACACCGTAGCGGCCCATCTCCGCGGCGGCCACCAGGGTCAGGGCCGCGATGCCCGCCTTGGCGGCGCTGTAATTGGCCTGTCCCACACTGCCTTGCAGCCCGGCACCGGAACTGGTGTTGATGATGCGAGCGTCGGGGGTGTTGCCCGCCTTCGACTGCGCGCGCCAGTAGGCCGCCGCGTGTCGCATGGTGGCAAAGTGGCCCTTGAGGTGCACGGCGGTGACAGCGTCGAACTCCTCTTCACTTGTGTTGGCGAACATGCGGTCGCGGACGATGCCCGCGTTGTTGACCAGAACGTCGAGCTCGCCGAACGAGTCGACCGCGGTCTGGATGAGCCCCTCGGCCTGCGCCCAGTCGGCGACGTTCGCCCCACTGGTGACGGCTTCGCCTCCGGCGGAGGTGATTTCGTCGACGACGCCCTGCGCGGCGCTGCCGCCACCGGCGGGCGATCCGTCCAGCCCGACACCGATGTCGTTGACCACCACGCGCGCACCCTCGGCGGCGAACGCCAGCGCATGTGCCCGTCCGATACCGCCACCGGCGCCCGTAACGATGACCACGCGGCCGTCGAGCAATCCCATATCCGTTGTCTCCTTATTTATTTGATGTCAGCAGTCGTTGTTGCCAGGTAGTGCGGGGGCTCGCCACCACCGTGCACCTCAAGGGACGCACCGCTGATGTAAGACGCGGCGTCGGACGCCAGGAAGGCCGCGGCCCATCCGACGTCGGCGGGCTTGGCCAACCTGCCGAGGGGCACGTTGGCCGAGATCGCGGCGATCGAGTCGGCGTCACCGTAGAACAGCTCGGACTGCTCCGTCTCGACCATGCCGACCACCACCGAGTTGATCCTCACCTTCGGTCCCCACTCGACCGCGAGCGTGGCCGTCAGGCCTTCAATACCGGCCTTCGCGGCGCCGTAGGCGGCGGTACCCGGGCTTGGCCTGCGCCCACTGACGCTGCCGATGTTGACGATCGATCCGCCCTGGGGCTGGGTCTGCATGTGTCGGTTGGCGTGCTGCGAAACCGAGAGCGGCCCAAACAGATTGAGCTCGACGATCTTGCGGCTGAACTTCGCGCTGGCATCCGCGGTGAGAACGTACGGCGAGCCGCCCGCATTGTTTACCACCACATCGAGGCGGCCGTGACGCTGCACGATCGCGTCGACCATCGCGGCCACCGCCTCGTCGTCCCGCACGTCGCAGGGGTGGAATTCGTAGGGCAATCCGTCGACCGGGCGGCGGGCGCATGTCACCACGGTCGCGCCCTGATCGGCGAAGACCGCACTGATTCCGGCGCCGACTCCGCGGACTCCGCCGGTCACCAGAACGACCCTGTCCTTGAGGCCCAGGCTTATTTCTGACGGGTCGGTCACCGTGCTAGGGTACCAAGCAAGTGCTTGCTTAGGTAGCGACCCCGGAGTAACTGAGGTATCCGCATGACGATCACCACCAAGACTGTCGAGCCGGGCATCGTCTCGGTCACCATCGACTACCCGCCGGTCAACGCGATCCCGTCGAAAGGCTGGTTCGAACTCGGCAATGCCATCACAGCCGTGGGTCGCGACCGCAGCACACACGCGGTGATCCTGCGCGCCGAGGGCCGTGGCTTCAACGCCGGCGTCGACATCAAGGAGATGCAGAACACCGACGGCTTCACCGCGCTCATCGACGCCAATCGGGGTTGCTTTCACGCCTTCCGGGCGGTGTACGAGTGCGAGGTGCCCGTCGTCGCGGCGGTGAACGGCTTCTGCGTCGGCGGCGGCATCGGACTGGTCGGCAACGCCGACGTCATCGTCGCCTCCGACGACGCGACGTTCGGGCTGCCCGAGGTGGAGCGCGGCGCGCTCGGCGCGGCCACCCACCTGTCCCGGCTGGTGCCGCAGCACATGATGCGCCGGTTGTTCTTCACCGCCGCCACCGTCGACGCTGCGACCCTGCATCACTTCGGCTCCGTGCACGAGGTCGTTCCGCGCTCTGATTTGGACGAAGCTGCGCTGCGGGTGGCCCGCGACATCGCCGCCAAGGACACCCGGGTGATCCGCGCGGCGAAGGAAGCGCTCAACCTCATCGATGTGCAGCGCGTGAACTCCAGTTACCGGATGGAGCAAGGCTTTACGTTCGAACTCAACCTCGCTGGGGTATCGGACGAGCACCGCGACGCGTTCGCCGGAACGTCCAAGGGAGAACAGAAGTGATTCGGCGGGTAGGACCGATGGGCCCACGCGCGCAGCGCAGGGGACGACTGGGGGAAGAATGACCGACAAGCGAACCACCGTCGACGAAGCGGTCTCGTCCATCCAGAGCGGCATGACCATCGGCATCGGCGGCTGGGGATCACGGCGCAAGCCAATGGCGTTCGTGCGGGCACTGCTGCGCACCGACGTCAACGACCTGACCGTCGTCACGTACGGCGGGCCTGACGTCGGGCTGTTGTGCTCGGCGGGCAAGGTGCGGCGGGTGTACTACGGCTTCGTTTCGCTGGACTCGCCGCCGTTCTACGACCCGTGGTTCGCCAAGGCCCGCACCAGCGGATCGATCGAGGCCCGCGAGATGGACGAGGGCATGCTTCGCTGCGGATTGCAGGCTGCCGCACAACGACTGCCTTTCCTGCCGATCCGCGCCGGGCTGGGCAGCGACGTGCGCGCATTCTGGGGTGACGAACTGAAGACCGTGAAGTCGCCGTACCCCACAGGCGATGGCTTCGAGGAGCTGATCGCCATGCCCGCGCTGCGGCTCGACGCGGCCTTCGTGCACATGAATCTGGGTGACGCGCAGGGCAATGCGGCGTACACCGGGATCGACCCGTATTTCGACGACCTGTACCTGATGGCCGCCGACAGGCGCTATCTGTCGGTGGAGCAGGTAGTGCCTACCGATGAGCTGGTCAAGGCGGTGCCGCCGCAGGCGCTCCTGATCAACCGGATGATGGTGGACTCCGTCGTAGAAGCGCCCAACGGCGCGCATTTCACCACCGCCGCACCGGATTACGGCCGCGACGAGAAGTTTCAGCGTCAGTACGCCGAGGCCGCCGCATCCGACGAGACGTGGCAGCAGTTCGTGCAGACGTATCTGTCCGGCACCGAGGCCGATTACCAGGCCGCGGTGCGCAAGTTTAAGGACGCGCACGCGATGAGCGCAAAAGATGAGGAGGCGTCCTCGTGATGTCGGTCAGCCGCCCGGAAGTGTGTGCGGTCGCCTGCGCGGAGCTGTTCCGCGACGCGGGCGAAATCATGGTCAGCCCGATGGCGACGATGGTGTCGATCGGCGCGCGACTGGCGCGGCTGACGTTCTCCCCCGACATCCTGCTGACGGACGGCGAGGCGCAACTGCTGGCCGACACCCCGGCGATCGGTGCGGTTGGGGCCATCGAAGGATGGATGCCGTTCGGCCGGGTCTTCGAGACACTGTCCTGGGGCCGTCGCCATGTGGTCATGGGCGCCAACCAGATTGACCGCTACGGCAACCAGAACCTGTCGGCGTTCGGGCCGCTTCAGCAGCCCACCCGGCAGATGTTCGGTGTGCGCGGAGCGCCGGGAAACACCATCAATCACGCGACCAGTTACTGGGTCGGCAACCACTCAAAGCGGGTGTTCGGCGACTCCGTCGACATCGTCTCCGGGATCGGCTGGGACAAGGTCGACGCCGGCAATCCGGCATTCCGTTTCGTCAACGTCTACCGGGTCGTGTCGAATCTCGGTGTGTTCGACTTCAACGGTCCGGACCACCAGATGCGGGCAGTCTCGTTGCATCCGGGTGTCGAGCGCGAGCAGGTGGCCGAGAACACCTCATTCGAGGTGCACGGCCTTGGCGAGGCCGACACGACGCGGCTGCCCACCGAGCAAGAGCAGAAGCTGATCCGTGAGGTCGTCGACCCGAAGTCGCTGCGGGACAAGGAAGTACGATGAGGCCGGGATCTGACCCTCTTCGCGCAAGCGGCTCATCGCGGTTGCGCACGCCGCTGACCGAGCTGGTCGGCATCGAGCATCCGGTGGTACAGACCGGCATGGGCTGGGTGGCGGGTGCGCGGCTGGTGTCGGCGACCGCCAATGCAGGCGGCCTCGGCATCCTGGCGTCGGCGACCATGACGCTCGACGAACTGCAGACCGCGGTCACCAAGGTCAAGGCGGCGACGGACAAACCGTTCGGCATCAACATCCGCGCCGACGCAGGCGACGCAGAAGACCGCATCGACCTGCTGATCCGCGAGGGCGTCAAGGTGGCGTCGTTTGCGCTCGCACCCAAGCCGGACCTGATCGCGAAGCTCAAAGAGGCTGGCGTGGTGGTGATTCCGTCGGTCGGCGCGGCCAAGCATGCCAAGAAGGTCGCGAGCTGGGGCGCCGACGCCGTGATCGTCCAGGGTGGCGAGGGCGGCGGCCACACCGGCCCGGTGGCGACCACGCTGCTGTTGCCGTCGGTGCTCGACGCGGTGGACATCCCGGTCGTCGCTGCAGGTGGGTTCTTCGATGGCCGCGGGTTGGCTGCGGCGCTGTCGTATGGCGCCGCGGGCGTGGCGATGGGTACGCGCTTCCTGCTGACGTCGGATTCGACGGTGCCCGATGCGGTCAAGAAGCGCTACCTCGAGGCGGCGCTGGACGGCACCGTGGTGTCGACCCGCGTCGACGGTATGCCGCACCGCGTGCTGCGCACCGGGCTGGTCGAGAAGCTGGAAAGCGGCTCTCCGATCCGCGGATTCACTGCCGCGGTGCGCAACGCGCAGAAGTTCAAGAAGATGTCAGGCATGACCTGGCGGTCTATGGTCAGCGACGGTCTCGAGATGAGGCACGGCAAGGAGCTGACGTGGTCGCAGGTCGTGATGGCGGCCAACACCCCCATGCTGCTGAAGGCCGGGCTGGTCGAGGGCAATACCGATGCGGGCGTGCTGGCGTCGGGACAAGTCGCGGGCATCCTCGACGACCTGCCGTCGTGCGCCGAGCTGATCGAGTCGATCGTCGGCGATGCCGTCAAGCATCTGCAGGCGGCAGCCGCGTTCGTCGAGTAGCCATCGTTATGGAGCTGTAAGCTTCATTTTCATATGATGAAGCGATCGTCTTCATATGGTTCGGATTAAGTCCGAAGCTTCATCAGCGGTAAAGGCGACGTTGATCGGCGACATCGTCGGTTCCCGAAAGGTCGCTGACCGGGCCACGGCGCACCGGGCACTGAACCGCGCGCTTCGCGATATCGCGGCGGACGCGATCGACCCGCCCGCCTTCACTGTCGGCGACGAATTTCAAGGCAGCTATCCGACCGTTGGCGGCGCGATCGATGCGGCGTTATCGGTGCGCTTGGCGGTGGCGCCCGAGATCGATGTCCGCTTCGGGCTCGGCTGGGGTTCCGTCATGGTGCTCGATGCCGGTGCCGGCATCCAGGACGGGCCCGGATGGTGGGCGGCGCGCGAGGCCATCGAATGGACCGCGGTGGCGCAACGGCAACCCGGGCTCGCACTGGTACGCACGTCGTTTCGGGTCAACGGCGAAGCCCGCCAGGACGTCGGCGCGATCAACGCCGCCCTGTTGTGTCGGGACCACCTGATTGGATCGCTCGATGACCGATCGATACGAATTCTGAAGGGCCTGTTGAGCAACCACACCAAGAAGGACATCGCCGCGGCCGAGGGGATTAGCGCCTCGGCGGTATCGCAGCGCGCCGGACGCGACGGTCTGGACCTGATCGTGCAGGCGTCGGAGTACCTGGGAGGTGTCCCGTGAGCGGGCTCGCGGTGATGCTGATTGCGATGGGTATGGCTGACCTGTGCCGTCGACTGACTGATCGGATCTGGCCGCGCGAGCACGAACTGGCGCCGCTGGCTGTGCTCGGTGCCGGCGTCGGGGTGCTGATTCTGTTGTCGGGCTGGGGTTCTGACGTCGCAGGGCTGGTACAGCGGTGGTCGGACTGGGCCGGGCTGCCCGGAATCGGCGGGGTGAATCCGAACCGGCTGCTGATGGTGGTCGGCGTCGTGCTGTTGCAGCTGGCGACGGGAAATCAGTTGGTGCGGCTGGTGCTCGGCTCCGTCGGCGCGATCAAGCCCGCAGGGCAGCCGCAGCCGTCGGACAAACTCAAAGGCGGACGGTTGCTCGACCCGATGGAGCGGCTGTTGATCCTGGGCCTAGGCCTGGCCGGTCAGCTCGCCGCGGCCACGGCCGTCGTCGCCGCCAAGAGCATCATCCGGTTCCCGGAGATCAACGCGCAAAAGGCCCGGGAGAACGGAACTATCGGCATCGACGAAGTCACCGAGTACTTTCTCGTCGGCAGCTTCGCGAGCTGGATCGTCGCGCTCGGTGGCCTCGCGTTGGCGCGGTAAGCAGCGAGCCTGTCGATTCGCCGATTTCGGCCGTCGCGTCTTCCTACACTCACCTGATGAAGATGAACGGTGCCGTTCTGTGGGACGTAAATCAGGAATGGAGCGTCGAGGAGGTCGAACTCGACGGTCCGAAGGACGGCGAAGTGCTGGTGTCCTTCGAAGCCACCGGCCTGTGCCATTCCGACCACCACATCCGTACCGGCGACATGGCCGGCGCGCCCCTACCGATGCTCGGCGGCCACGAGGGCGCGGGCATCGTCCAGGAAGTCGGGCCCGGCGTCAGGGATCTGCAGGCAGGCGACCACGTGGTGGCGTCCTTCCTGCCGGCCTGCGGACGGTGCCGGTGGTGTGCGACCGGCCATCAGAACCTGTGCGATATGGGAGCCCTGATCTTGCTCGGTGTTCAGGCCGACGGGACGTACCGGCGGCGGGCGCGGGGTCGCGACCTCGGCACCATGGCCGGAGTGGGCACCTTCGCGCAGTACGGCACGCTGTCTGAATCCTCATTGGTGAAGATCGACGATGACCTGCCGTTGTCGCGTGCCTGCCTACTCGGCTGCGGGATCACCACCGGTTGGGGATCGGCGGTCAACACCGCAGACGTCACGCCGGGCGACACGGTTGTGGTGATCGGCTGCGGTGGCATCGGCAGCGGTGCGATCCAGGGTGCGCGGCTCGCCGGGGCGGAGAAAATCATCGTGGTCGATATCGTGGAAGACAAGCGCGACAAGGCTTTCCAATTCGGGGCCACCCATTTCCTCACCTCGATGCCGGAAGCCACCGCGTTGGTCGCCGACCTGACTCGCGGCGTGATGGCGGATTCCGCACTGCTGACCGTTGGATTGGCGGAGGGCGCGATGATCGGCGAGGCGCTCGACATCGTCCGCAAGGGCGGTGCGGTGGTGTTGACGGCGATCGCATCGATGGCCGACGTCACGCCGACGCTGCCGATGACGTTCTTCACGCTCTATCAGAAGCGCCTGCTGGGCAGCCTGTACGGCGAAGCCAACCCGCGGGCAGACATCCCGAGACTGCTCAGCCTGTACCGCGAGGGCAAGCTACTGCTCGACGAGGCGGTCACCGCGGAGTACAAACTCAACGACATCAACGACGCCTACGACGACATGCTCGCCGGCCGCAACATCCGCGGCGTCGTCATCCACGACCACTGAGCTGGCGGGCCGCCTAGAGGCGCTCGATGATGGTGACGTTGGCGGTGCCGCCGCCCTCGCACATCGTCTGCAGGCCGTAACGGCCGCCGGTGCGCTCGAGTTCATTGAGCATCGTCGCGAACAGCTTCGCCCCTGTCGCGCCGAGCGGGTGGCCGAGGGCGATCGCGCCGCCGTTCGGGTTGACCTTCTCCGGGTCGGCCTTTATCTCCTTGAGCCACGCGATCACCACCGGCGCGAACGCCTCGTTGATCTCGACGGTGTCGATGTCGTCGATCGACAGCCCGGTCTTCTCCAGCGCATACCGCGTCGCCGGGATCGGACCGGTCAGCATGAACACGGGGTCGGCGCCGCGTGCGCTGATGTGGTGGATGCGGGCCCGCGGCGTCAGCTTGTGCTCCTTGACCGCCTGCTCGGACGCCAGCAGTACCGCGCTGGCGCCGTCGGAAATCTGGCTCGCCATGGCGGCGGTCAACCGGCCACCCTCGACCAGTGTCGGCAATGTCGCCATCTTCTCCAGTGACGTATCCCGCGGGCCTTCGTCGGTCCTGAACCCGTCGACCTCGATGATCTCGTTCTCGAAGTGGCCGGCGCGAATAGCCGCCTGCGCACGCTGATGGCTGGTCAGCGCGTACTGCTCCATCTCCTCGCGGGAGATGTTCCACTTCTCGGCGATCAATTCGGAACCGCGGAACTGCGAGATCTCCTGATCGCCGTAGCGGTGCAGCCAACTCTTCGATTCATTGGTTGGCGAGGTGAAGCCGAACTGTTCGCCGACGATCATCGCCGACGAGATGGGGATCTGGCTCATGTTCTGCATGCCGCCGGCCACGATCATGTCCGCCGTGCCCGACATAATCGCCTGTGCGCCAAAGGAAATCGCCTGCTGGCTAGATCCGCACTGACGGTCCACAGTTACGCCCGGAACCTCTTCTGGATATCCGGCGGCCAACCATGACAACCGGGCGATGTTGCCTGCCTGCGGTCCGATCGCGTCGACGCAGCCGGCGATCACGTCGTCGACGGCGACGGGATCGACGTCGACACGCTCGAACAGCCCGCGCCACGCCACGGCTCCCAGGTCCACAGGATGCACGCCGGCGAGCGAACCGTTTCGCTTGCCGACCGCGGTGCGCACAGCGTCGATGACATATGCCTCCGAAGTCACAGCCATGTCAGTCTTCCTCTCTGGTGATGCCGCCGAGAACGATGGCGAGGTATTGCCGGCCGACCTCTTCGGCCGTAAGCGGTCCGCCCGGCTGATACCAGCGGACTGAAACCCAGGTGGTGTCGCGGATGAACCGGTAGATCAGATCGACATCGATGTCGGGCCGAAAGTAGCCCTCCTCGATGCCCTGGTTGAGCACGTCCACCCACATCTTGCGTTGCTCTTTGTTGCGTTCGTCCACGTAGGAGAACCGCGGCTGATCCGTCAGCCGCTTGGCCTCGTCCTGGTAGATGACGACCTGGGCGTGCCGGTCGGCGATGGCCTCGAACGATGCCATGAACAGACCCTTGAGCCGTTCCAACGGATTCGGCTCCGTCGCAACGATTTCCTGATATCGGTCGAACAGCCAGTCCAGGAAGCCGCGCAGCAGCTCATCGACCATCTCCTCCTTGGACGAGAAGTGGTGGTACAGGCTGCCGGACAGAATTCCCGCGGAGTCCGCGATGTCACGCACTGTGGTGGCTCGCAGCCCGCGCTCGGCGAACATCGTCGCGGCGAGCTCGAGAAGCTCGTCGCGGCGGGTTGGGGCGGGGGTGCTCATGCGCGCTGGCTCGACACCGAAATCACTTCTCCAGTCAGATAACTGGAGTAATCACTGGCAAGGAACGCGATGGTGGCGGCGACCTCCCACGGCTCGGCCGCCCGGCCGAACGCCTCGACCTCCGACAGCCGGTCCAACAGCTCCGAGCTGCTGGTCTTCTCCAGGAATTTGTGCCTGGCGAGGCTGGGCGAAACCGCGTTGATCCGGACGCCGTGCTCAACGGCTTCGATTGCGCTGCAACGGGTCAGGGCCATCACACCCGCCTTGGCCGCCGCGTAGTGCGACTGCGAGTGCTGCGCCCGCCAGCCCAGCACGCTGGCGTTGTTGACGATCACCCCACCGTGGTCCGCATCGCGGAAGTAGCGCAGCGCAGCGCGGGTGGCACGCATCGTCGAGGTCAACGTCACGTTGAGCACGCGGTCCCACTCCTCGTCGGTCATGTCGACCACCGGGGTGGTGCCGCCCAGGCCCGCGTTGTTGACCAGCACGTCCAGCCGACCCATCCGCGCGGTCGTCGAGGAGATAAGCGCGTCGACCTGTGCGGTGGACGTGACGTCACACACCACGCTCTCCACCCGGCCCAGCCCGAGCTCGGTCAGCTGGTCGCGTGTTTCGCCGAGCCGCCGCTCGTGGTGGTCGGAGACGACGACATCGGCGCCCTCGGCCAGCGCCCGACGCGCGACCGCCGACCCGATGCCGGTACCGGCAGCAGCCGTCACGATAACCACCTTGCCGGTCAGAAGCCCGTGGCCGTCAATCTCTTTCGGCGCTTCCGCCAGGGTCATCCCTTGACCTCTCTGGGTAGGCCGAGCACCCGCTCGGCGATGATGTTGCGCTGGATCTCGTTGGACCCGCCGTAGATGGTGTCCGCGCGGGTGAACAGGTAGAGGTGCTGCCACACGTCGAGCTCGCCGTCTTCTGCCACCAGACTGGCCTTCCCGACGATGTCCATCGCCAGCTCGCCCAGGTCGCGATGCCAGTTGGCCCACAACAGCTTCGACACGTTGTCTTGGCCGGGTTGTTCGACATCCATCGTCGCCAGCGCGTACGAGCGCATCGTCTGCAGACCGACCCACGAGCGGGCCAACCGCTCCCGGATCAGCGGGTCATCGTCGGCGCCGGTGCGTTTCGCCACCTCCACCAGGTTGGAAAGTTCACGCGCGTAACGGATCTGCTGGCCCAGCGTCGACACGCCGCGTTCGAACGTCAACGTTCCCATCGCGACCCGCCACCCGTCGCCTGGCTGTCCGACCACCAGGTCGGCGTCAGTGCGGGCGTCGTCAAAGAACACCTCGTTGAAATCAGCCGTCCCGGTCAGCTGCACGATCGGCCGAATTTCGACCCCCGGCTGGTCCAGCGGCACAAGCAGATACGACAGGCCGGCGTGCCGCTTGGAGCCCTTCTCCGTGCGGGCCACCACGAAGCACCACTGCGACAGGTGCGCCATCGACGTCCACACCTTCTGGCCGTTGATCACCCACTGGTCGCCGTCGAGCTCGGCCGTCGTCGACACGTTGGCCAGGTCGCTGCCCGCGCCGGGTTCCGAGTAGCCCTGGCACCACAGCTCGGTCACGTCGAGGATCTTCGGCAGGAATCGCTGCTGTTGCTCGGCGGTGCCGTAGGCGATCAGCGTCGGCCCGAGCAGTTCCTCGCCAAAGTGGTTGACCTTGTGCGGCGCTTCCGCGCGGGCGTACTCCTCGTAGAACGCGACGCGGTGCGCAACCGACAGGCCCCGGCCGCCGTGCTCAACCGGCCAGCCCAGGCAGGTCAGACCGGCAGCCGCCAGATGCTGATTCCACACCCGTCGTTCGTCGAAGGCCTCGTCCTCGCGCCCCGGCGCCCCGAGGCCCTTGAGCGCGGCGAATTCGCCGACGAGGTTGTCGGCGAGCCAGTCGCGGACCTCGGCCCTGAACTCCTGGACCTCTATCACCCCTGTAGGCTAACCTACCAAGCACTTGCTTTGTTAGGGGAGCATCGATGACAAGGGATCCGAGGACCATTCCGCAGGTCCTGGACCGGATTGCCGACCAATTCTCCGACTATGACGCGCTGGTCACCCCGGATCGGCGGCTGACCTTCGCCGAGTTACGCGACGAGGTCCGCCAGGCCGCCGCGGCGATGATCGACCTGGGCGTCCGCGCCGGGGACCGGGTCGCGATCTGGTCGCCGAACACCTGGCACTGGGTGGTGGCGTGCCTGGCCACCACCTATGCCGGCGGGGTGCTCGTGCCGCTGAACACCCGCTATACCGCAGGGGAAGCAACTGACATCCTGGCGCGCACCGGCGCACCGCTGTTGTTCGCATCCGGCGAGTTCCTCGGCGCCGACAAGGCCGCTTCGATCGACCGGGACACGCTGCCGGAACTACGGCACATAGTCCGGGTGCCGATCGAGACGGACGACGGAACCTGGGACGAGTTCGTGGCGTGCGGCGAGCGAACCGATCTCGATGCGGTCGACGCCCGCGCGGCTGCTGTCAACGCCGATGACGTCTCGGACATCCTGTTCACCTCGGGCACAACCGGCCGAAGCAAGGGCGCACTGTGCGCGCATCGGCAGTCGCTGGCCGGCCCGGCGGCGTGGGCGGCGTGCGGCCAGATCACCAGCGAGGACCGCTACCTCTGCATCAACCCGTTCTTCCACAACTTCGGCTACAAGGCCGGAATCCTGGCGTGCCTGCAGACCGGGGCGACCCTGATCCCGCAGCTGACGTTCGACCCCGAACAGGCCATGGCTGCGGTGGCCGACCACCGCATCACCGTGCTGCCCGGACCGCCGACCATCTATCAGACGCTCCTCGACCATCCCAAGCGCGTCGACTACGACCTGTCCTCGCTGCGGTTCGCGGTCACCGGCGCCGCGGTGGTCCCGGTCGTGCTGATCGAACGCATGCAGACCGAACTCGACATCGACATCGTGCTCACCGCGTACGGCCTGACCGAGGCCAACGGCTTCGGCACCATGTGCCGGTCCGACGACGACGCGGTCACCGTCGCCACCACCTGTGGCCGCCCGATCGCGGACTTCGAACTGCGCATAAAAAATCCCGCAGACGACGGCGCGGGTGAGGTGCTGCTGCGCGGGCCGAACGTGATGCTCGGCTACCTCGACGACCAGGAGGCCACCGCGGCCGCGATCGACTCTGACGGTTGGTTGCACACCGGCGACGTCGGAAAGCTCGACACCGCAGGAAATCTCAGCATCACCGACCGGCTCAAGGACATGTACATCTGCGGCGGGTTCAACGTCTATCCCGCCGAGGTGGAGCAGGTGCTGGCGCGACTCGATGGCGTCGTCGAGTCCGCGGTCATCGGCGTGCCCGACGAACGACTCGGCGAGGTCGGCAAGGCGTTCATCGTGACGTTGCCTGGCGTGGCGCTGGACGAACAGACTGTAATCGCCCACACACGTGAGCATTTGGCGAACTTCAAGACACCGCGGTCGGTCGAGTTTCTCGACGTCTTGCCACGCAACCCGGGCGGCAAGGTGGTCAAACCACTGCTACGAGAAAGAGCCTGATGGACCTGAATTTTGACGACGCGACGCTGGCGTTCCAGGCCGAGGTGCGCGACTTCCTTGCGTCGAACAAGGACTCGTTCCCCAAGAAGTCATACGACACGGCCGAGGGCTTCGAACAGCATCGACACTGGGACAAGGTGCTTTTCGACGCCGGCCTGTCGGTGATCAACTGGCCGGAGAAGTATGGCGGCCGTGACGCCACCCTGTTGCAGTGGGTTGTGTACGAGGAGGAGTACTTCCGCGCCGGCGCGCCGGGACGGGCCAGCGCCAACGGCACGTCGATGCTTGCGCCGACGCTGTTCGCACACGGCACCGAGGAGCAACTGGACCGGGTGCTGCCGAAAATGGCCAGCGGTGAGGAGATCTGGGCGCAGGCCTGGTCCGAGCCGGAGTCAGGTAGTGACCTGGCGTCGCTGAGATCGACGGCGACCAAGACGGATGGCGGCTGGCTGCTCAACGGACAGAAGATCTGGAGTTCGCGGGCGCCGTTCGGGGAGCGGGCATTCGGGTTGTTCCGGTCCGATCCGGATGCTGAACGCCACCACGGCCTCACCTACTTCATGTTCGACCTGAAGGCCGACGGCATCACAGTGCGGCCGATCGCCCAGCTGGGCGGCGATACCGGTTTCGGCGAGATCTTTCTCGACGATGTGTTCGTCGCCGACCACGACGTCATCGGCGGAGTGCACGACGGCTGGCGCGCCGCGATGAGCACGTCGAGCAATGAACGGGGCATGTCGCTGCGCAGCCCGGCGCGCTTCCTGGCGCCTGCAGAACGACTGGTTCAGCAATGGAAGGCCAATCCGGATCCCGTCTTTGCGGACCGCGTTGCCGACGCCTGGATCAAGGCCCAGGCCTACCGGCTGCACACCTTCGGCACAGTGACGCGGGTGGCCGCAAGCGGCGAGTTGGGCGCCGAGTCGTCGGTGACCAAGGTGTTCTGGTCGGACCTCGACGTCGAGATACATCAGACGGCGTTGGACATGCGGGGCGCCGACGGAGAGCTGACAGATTCGTGGACCGACGGTCTACTGTTCGCGCTGGGCGGCCCGATCTACGCAGGCACCAACGAGATTCAGCGCAACATCATCGCCGAGCGCCTGCTGGGATTGCCCCGAAAATGAAGGTGAAGTTCGACTGTGTTTTTTCAGACTGACGAGCAGCAGCGCGATTTCGCTGCCAGCATCGACGCTGCGCTGGCCGCCGCCGACCTGCCCGCCGCGGTGCGGGCGTGGGCCCAGGGCGACACTGCGCCGGGTCGCAAGGTGTGGGCGCGACTAGCCGACCTGGGCGTGACCGCGCTGGCGGTCCCCGAGAAATACGGCGGCATCGATGCGCATCCAGTCGATCTCGTCGTGGCCGCCGAGCGATTGGGCCGATGGTGTGTTCCCGGTCCCGTGACCGAATCCATCGCCGTGGCACCGCTTCTTCTTGCTGACGACGACCGCAGCGCCGCACTGGCTGCCGGCGAGGTGATCGCGACGGTCGCGATGCCGCCGCAGGTTCCGCGTGCGGTCGATGCCGATTCGGCGGGTCTGATCCTGGTGGCGGCCGATTGCGGTGTGCGTGACGGCGCCGCAGGCGAGCAGCACGAGTCGGTCGATCCCAGTCGGAAGCTGTTCGACGTCAACGCTTCCGGTGAATCGCAGCCCGCCGACGTGGCACGCGCGTACGAGTTCGGTGTGTTGGCCACCGCCGCACAGCTTGTCGGCGCGGGTCAGGCGCTGCTCGACGCGTCGGTCGAATACGCAAAGCAGCGCAGCCAATTCGGCAAAGCGATCGGCACGTACCAGGCGATCAAGCACAAGCTCGCGGATGTGCACATCGCACTCGAGCTGGCGAGGCCGCTGGTGTTCGGGGCGGCGCTGTCGCTGGCCGATGACTCCGCGGACGCGGCGCGCGACGTCAGCGCCGCCAAGGTCGCCGCAGGCGATGCGGCGCTGCTGGCGGCGCGCTCGGCGTTGCAGACCCACGGTGCCATTGGATTCACTCAGGAGCACGACATGTCGCTGTGGCTGCTGAGGGTCCAGGCGCTGCGGTCCGCATGGGGCGATCCGACACTGCATCGGCGACGGCTCCTGGAGGCGCTCTAGTGACAGAAGAACGGAAAATGCTGCGCGCGACGGTCGCGGCATTGGTCGAGAAGCACGCGTCGCCCGCGGCGGTGCGTGAAGCGATGGCGTCCGAACGCGGCTACGACGAATCGCTGTGGAAGTTGTTGTGCGAGCAGGTCGGCGCGGCAGCGTTGGTGGTGCCCGAAGAACTGGGCGGCGCCGGCGGCGAACTCGCCGACGCGGCCGTCGTGCTCGAGGAACTCGGCAAGGCGTTGGTGCCGACGCCGCTGCTCGGCACCACTCTCGCCGAACTCGCCCTACTGGCCGCAGACGAGCCCGATGCTGACGCGCTCGCAGGGCTGGCCGAGGGCACGAAGATCGGCGCCGTCGTGTTCGACCGCGGCTATGTGGTCAACGGAGACGTCGCCGACGTCGTGATCGCGGCTACCGGCACGACGCTGAGCCGGTGGACGACCTTCACCGCGCACCGTGTCGACGCCATGGACCTGACCCGTCGTCTCGCGCGAGTCGAACCGACAGAAACCGCGGAGATCGGCGCCGATCCCGGGCTCGCCGACATCGCCGCGATCCTGCTGGCCGCCGAGCAGATCGGCGCGGCCGCGAAGTGTCTGGACCTGACTGTCGACTACACCAAGGGTCGCGTCCAGTTCGGCCGCCCGATCGGCAGTTTCCAGGCGCTCAAGCACCGGATGGCCGACCTGTACGTGGCGGTGCAGTCCGCGCGGGCGGTCATCAACGACGCGATAGCCGAACCGTCGGCGACGTCGGCCGCGTTGTCGCGGGTGGTGGCCAGCGAGGCGTTCTCAAAGGTGGCTGCCGAAGCCGTGCAGATGCACGGCGGCATCGCGATCACCTGGGAGCACGACATTCAGCTGTACTTCAAGCGGGCGCATGGCAGTGCCCAGATGCTTGGTCCGCCGCGGGAGCATCTGCGCCGGCTCGAATCCGAAGTGTTCTGAAGCGCAGGAGTCAGCGCTTCACGGCTTGCAGCGTATAGCTCAATGGGAGCCGCTCTGGATGGTCGATGAGCCGCCATTCACCACCTTCCCGGCGCATGCGCCCCGGCAGCGCCTCCCACGGCACCGAGTCGTGCTCGAACAGCATGGTCAGCTGGAGGCCCGCCTCGAGGACAGCGTTGACGATTTCCCCAAGGCCGTGGCTCCAGTCCCGGACTTGGTTGTGGCGGAACTCGACCGTGGTGTCGACATACGTTCCCGGAACATCGAAATGCCAGGGCTCCGGCTGCTCGAAGTACGGATAGCCGAGCACCAACGCGTCGGTTCGATCTTCGTCGAGAGCCCACATCATCGGATGGCCTTCGCGCAGAAACAGCCTGCCGCCCGGGCGTAGGAGATCAGCCACGGTTCGGGCCCATCGCTGAATGTCAGGTAACCAGCACAGTGCGCCGATTCCGGTGAACACGAAGTCGAATCCTTTGCCGACGACGGCTGGAGCGCTGTATACATCGGATTCGACGAAGGCGACATCGGCGCGCGTGTCGGCGGCTATGTGACGGGCGATCGCGATCGATGCCGCGGAGAAGTCGAGACCTGTCATGGCCGCGCCGAGACGGTGCAGCGAGATGGTGTCGATCCCGATGTGGCATTGCAGATGGATTCCCCGCTGCCCGTTGACGTCGCCGAGGCGGGGCAGGTCGAACCCGATCACATCGGACAAGCGTGTCGGGTCGGCGATGATTTCCTGGACTGCGTAGTCCGCTGAACCGGCGTGCGCCGGAGCGCGATCGTCCCAGTAGGCTCGATTGATCGCGTAGTGGTCCTCATCCATGGCATGACTCCGCTACGACGCGGCGCAATCGGGAAGCTCGGTGACCGTGACGAGTTCACCTCGAGCGTCAAGCTCCTCTGCGGCGCCAATCTTCACCGGTGGCCGGCTGATGACAGTTTACCGGCGCCCCTGTCTGCGGCATCGGGACTTAGTCGAATCGCCGTCGTCGGGGCTTCCAGTCCTGGCGAATACTCCGCTTGTTAGCGTGGCTCGGGTGAGCGATCGCGTCGCGCTGCGTGCTGGGATTCCGCCGTTCTATGTGATGGACGTGTGGCTGGCCGCCGCCGAACGCCAACGCACGCACGGCGACCTGGTGAATCTGTCGGCCGGGCAGCCGAGCGCAGGGGCACCCGCGGCCGTGCGCGCAGCAGCGAAAGAGGCGTTGGACAGCGGGCCGCTCGGCTACACCGTGGCGCTGGGCATCCCCGAGTTGCGCACCGCGATCGCAGCTTCGTATGCGGACCGGCATGGGCTCGTCGTCGACCCCGCCGACGTCGTGATCACCACCGGATCCAGCGGTGGGTTCCTGCTGGCGTTCCTTGCCTGCTTCGACGTCGGAGACCGGGTGGCCATCGCCAGCCCCGGCTATCCGTGTTACCGCAACATCCTGTCGGCGCTGGGCTGCGAGGTCGTCGAGATCCCATGCGGACCGGACACGCGATTCCAACCGACCGCCAGGATGCTGGCCGATCTGGATCCGCCGGTGCAGGGCGTGGTCGTTGCGAGCCCGGCCAACCCGACCGGGACGGTTATTCCGCCCGCTGAGCTGTCCGCGATCGCGTCGTGGTGCGAACAGTCGGGAGTTCGGCTGATCAGCGACGAGGTTTACCACGGCTTGGTATATGAGGGCGCTCCCGCCACCAGCTGCGCGTGGCACACGTCGCGAGATGCCGTGGTGGTCAACAGTTTTTCGAAGTACTTCGCGATGACCGGGTGGCGCCTTGGCTGGCTGCTGGTGCCGCAGGAGTTGCAGCGGGCGGTGGACTGCCTGACGGGAAACTTCACCATCTGCCCGCCGACGCTGGCGCAAGTGGCCGCGGTCGCGGCGTTCACACCGGAGTCGGTCGCCGAGGCGGATGCGCTTCTGCACCACTACGCGGCGAACCGCCAGTTGCTGCTCGACGGGCTCCGCTCGATCGGAATCGATCGCCTCGCCCCCACCGACGGAGCGTTCTACGTCTACGCCGACGTCTCCCACCTGACGACGGACTCGCTGTCGTTCTGCTCAAAACTGTTGAACGACACCGGCGTTGCGATCGCGCCCGGCATCGACTTCGACACCGTTCGTGGCGGAGCGTTCGTGCGGCTGTCTTTTGCCGGCCCGACCGACGACATCGGGGAAGCGGTGCGCCGCATCGGCTCCTGGCTGGGCTAGAGCTGCGCCCAGACCGACTTCGTCTTCATGTAGGCTTCGATGCCCTCCCGGCCGAACTCGTGGCCCCAGCCGGACTGCTTGTAGCCGCCGAACGGCACATCGTGGTCGAATACCAACTGGCAGTTGATCGTTACGGTTCCGGCCTCCAACCGCTTGCCCAGCCGGTGCGCGCGGCTGAGGTTGTTGGTCCACGCGGTGGCCGCCAGCCCGTAGGTTGTGTCGTTGGCCATGGCGACGGCTTCGTCGTCGTCGTCGAACGGCAGGATCGTCACCACCGGTCCGAAGATCTCCTGCTGGTACAGCCGCATTCCCGGATCGACGTTGGTGAGCACGGTCGGGTGCACGAAGTATCCCTTGCGGTCCAGCCGGTGCCCGCCCGTGACCACCTCGACGCCGTCGGACTTGCCCTCCTCGATGAATCCCATGACCCGGGTGAGCTGCTTGGCACTGATGAGCGGCCCGCTCATGCTGCCCTCTTCCTTGGGGCCGCCCAGCTTCATGAAGTTGGCGACGTTGGCGATGCCCTCGACCACCTGGTCGTAGACCCCGCGCTGGACGAAGATCCTTGAGCCGCATACGCAGCCTTGACCGGAGTGCACGAAGATGCCCATCGCCGCCATGAAGATGGCCTTCTCCAAATCGGCGTCGTCGTAGATCAGGACGGGCGACTTGCCGCCGAGTTCGAGCATGACCTTCTTGAGGTTGCCCGCCGACGCCCGCACGATCTCCTTGCCGACCTCGGTCGACCCGGTGAACGCGACCTTTTCGACGTCGGGATGCGCGGTGATGGCCGCACCGGCGGTGTGGCCGTAACCGGTCAGGAGGTTGACGACTCCGTCCGGAACACCGGCTCCGGCGATAAGCCGGTCCAGCAGGAGCGCCGAGAGCGGGGTCTCTTCGGCGGGCTTGACGACGCTGCTGCAGCCGGCGGCCAGAGCCGGCGCGAGCTTGGCGCTGGCATTGAAGATCGGTCCGTTCCACGGGAAGATCAGCCCGACCACGCCGTAGGGCTCCTTGAGGGTGTACGCGTGCATGTCGACGTAGGTGTCCGACGCGATGCCGCTGGTCTTCACGTCGTGTGCGCTGCCGTTGACCTTGGTGCACCAACCCGCGTAATAGCGGAAGAACTCCGCACAGGTGGGCACCACCAGCTGTGCCTGCATCAACGGCATGCCGGTGTTGGTCGAGTCGATCTCGGCGAGCTCGTCGGCGTGCTCCTCGATCAAGTCCGCGATGCGCCACATGATCTTGGCCCGCTCGCGACCCGGCAGGCCGGCCCACACGCCCGCCTGATACGACGCTTTCGCGCGCGCCACAGCCTCGTTGACGGCTTCCTCCCCACAGTCGATGAACTCGGTGATCACCTCTTCCGTCACTGGGTCGATGATCGGAATTACCTCACCCGTACCGGGGCGCTTCTGAAGTTCGTCCAGTACCGACTGCAACGACACGTTGGCCTCATCTCATCGCGGTGGCGCTCCGTGCGCCACAATGCTGAGCACCTGCTTAGCATTGTCGAACGGCTGCGGTCAAGGTGCCGATACGCTTGCGCACGTGGCTGAGATCCCAGAGGCTGACATGCCGGCACTGCGCGACCTACTGCGGACGCTGCCGGTGTTCTCCGGTGTCATGCGTGACTTCGATCCCGCGATGGTGCCTGGCAGTCCGCACGAGTTGTTCGCACTGTGGCTGCGCGAAGCGATCGAGGACAGCGTCGTCGAACCGCACGCGATGACTCTTGCCACCAGCGACGGCGACGGCGTACCTGACGCCCGCGTCCTGATTCTCAAGGATCTCGATGAAGAAGGCTGGTGGTTCGCCACAAACACCCACAGCGCCAAAGGGATTCAGCTGACCAACCGTGCAGCAGCCGCATTGACGTTCTACTGGCCCGAGGTCGGCCGACAAGTAAGGGTCCGCGGCTCCATCATCGCCGCGTCAAAGGAGCGCAGCGCCGCCGATTTCCGTGCGCGTGGCACCGCTGCGCGCGCTGTCGCGTTGGCCAGCCGCCAGAGCCAAGAGTTGACAGACCGACGCGTTTGCGCTGCGGCGGTCGCCGATGCCGAACGCCGCCTCGCTGCAGACCGCGACCTGATCGCTGGAACCTGGCAGGCGTACGCGCTCGCCGCAGCAACCGTCGAGTTCTGGCAAGCCGATAAAGACCGCCAGCACGTGCGGGTCCAATACCGCAGCGACAACAACGAATGGAGCCACATCCTTCTGTGGCCGTGACCATTCGACGTGCGGAGATCAGTGCCGGGAAAGGTCGATGATTCGTAGATCGACGAGGTCTCGGACATCGCGCGCGCCGGACAGGTCTCCTGACACGACTAGCCTGGGCTGCTCGAGTGGCAGGCCATCCTCGGTATAGGCGACGAGAACCGTTGCCGCGGACACCGCGGGCGAGACTTCGGCCCAGGCCAGCGAGGCACGGTAGCCGTCGGCGCCTGTCGCGAGGATGACTACCGACAGCATCGGGTGTTTCGCGGCGGCATCGACGATCGGATCCGCGGCAGACACCACATCGTGGAGTGCGGCGCCGACGTAGGTGTGATGCTGTGTCCCGCGCTCGATTCGAAGGTCACCGCTTGGCTCTGGGGCGGAAACGCCCGCAGCGCATCCATCGTGACTGGCGACGGATTGTGTACGTCGCCGGACACGGTGATGTCACCCGAAGCCTGCTCGACGCGCGGGGGCGCCGGCCCGTCCGCCCACGCCTCACCGGCACAGCCCTAAGCAGTGCGGCGCCCACTGCCATCAACGCCAGACCCTTGGCGGCGAACTCAACGGCAATCATCATGCAGCGCTAGCGCTTCAGGTTCGCATACCAGTCAAGTAGTGCGGGGTCGTCGACCGCGCTCTTTTCAACGATCCGGTCGGGATCGGCGCCCTGGAGCAGCTTCTTGATCGGCACCTCGAGCTTCTTACCCGTGCGGGTATGCGGAACGCCCGGGGCGACAATGATCTCGTCGGGCACGTGCCGCGGGGACACCTCTTCGCGAATGGTGCGCTTGATGCGGTCGCGTAGATCGTCGGTCAGCTCCGCGTCATCAGCGAGGACCACGAACAGCGGCATCCAGTAGCCACCGTCTGGCTGCTCGGCGCCGATCACCAACGCCTCGGCGATCTCCGGTAGCCGCTCGACGGCCTGGTAGATATCGGCGCTACCCATCCTGATGCCGTAGCGGTTCAGCGTCGAGTCCGACCGTCCGTGCACGATGATGCTGCCGTGGCCGGTGATCGTGATCCAGTCACCGTGGCGCCAGACTCCGGGGAACATCTCGAAATATGCGCTGCGATAACGGGATCCGTCGGCGTCGTTCCAGAACGCGACGGGCATCGACGGCATCGGCTTGGTGATGACAAGCTCACCGACCTCGCCGCGCACCGGTTTGCCTGACTCGTCCCAGGAGTCCAGCGCGACACCGAGGTACGGCGCCGACAACTCCCCCGGCCAGACCGGCACGGTGCGCACTCCGCCGATGAACGCCGAAACCACGTCGGTGCCGCCACTGATCGACGCGACCTGGACGTGCTCGCCGACGTTGTCGCGCAGCCACAGCGACGACGACGGCGGCAGCGACGAACCGGTGATGCCGACGGTCCGCAGCGCCGACAGGTCATGCTCGGTGCGGGGAACGGCGTCTGCCTTGGCACAACCCAACACGTAACCAGGGCTGGTGCCTAGCACGGTGGCGCCGACACGGGAGGCGATGTCCCACAACGCGTCCGGTCGCGGATACGACGGGCTGCCGTCGTAACAGACGATCGTCGCGCCGACCAGAAGGCCGGCGACCTGAAAGTTCCACATCATCCAGCTCGGGCTGGTGTACCAGAAGAACGTATCGTGCGTCCCGATATCCGCTTGCAGTGCAAGGGCTTTCAAGTGCTCGAGCACGACGCCGCCGTGCCCGTGCATGATTCCCTTCGGCAGCCCCGTGGTGCCGGACGAGAACAGGATCCACAGCGGGTGGTCGAAATCGACGGGCACCGTCTCCAGATAGTGGGTGTCGGCCTCGGCTGTGAGCTCAGATACCAGGACGGTGGCTCGCAGCGTCGGCAGGCCGGCCCGCAGCGTGGCAACGTCAGCGCGCTTGTCGTGGGACTTACCACCGTACCGATAGCCGTCGGCGGTGACCAGGACCACCGGCTGGAGCTGGCCGAGCCTGTCCAGCGCCGCCTTGGCGGAATAGTCCTGCCCACAGGCACTCCAGATGGCGCCGATGCTCGCGGTCGCCAGGAACGCGATGACCGCCTCTGGGATGTTGGGCAGATAGCCGACGACCCGATCGCCCGCCGTCACTCCGTGTGACCGCAACGTCTGCGCGAACGCCGCGGTGCGCCCGAGCAATTCGTGCCATGACAGCTCGGTGGTCTGTCCGTCCTCGCTGACGTGAACGATCGCAGGCCGGTCGGTGCGAGCGTTGCGTACGATCTGGTCGAGATAATTCAGGCGCACACCGGGGAACCACCGCGCACCCGGCATCTCCGCGTTGTCGAGCACGCGATCGGGCGGGTCGCCGAGTTCGAAGTACTCCCACAGCGCGCCCCAGAACGCGGCCGGGTCGTCGACCGACCACTGCCACAGCGACCGATAGTCCGCCATCGGCGGGCCGGTGCGCTGCTGCACGAAGCGAGCGAAGTCGGTCACGCGCGCGTCCGCGATATCCCGTTCCGTCGGCTGCCACTGCGGAACATCGACGGCTTGTGTCATCGGGCGCTCCAGCCGCCGTCCATGGTGCACGACGCGCCGGTCACCATTCCGGCGGCCGGTGACGCCAGCCAACCGACCAGGGCGGCAACCTCTTCCGGCTCGACCAGCCGCTTGATCGCGCTTTCCTTCAGCAGGATCTCGGCCACCACCTGATCTTCGGGGATGCCGTGCGTGCGGGCCTGGTCGGCGATCTGCTTGGTCACCAGCGGCGTACGGACGTATCCGGGGTTCACACAGTTGCTGGTCACGTCGTGCGCACCGCCCTCGAGCGCCGTCACCTTGGACAGGCCCTCCAGGGCGTGTTTGGCGGTGACGTAGGCGACCTTGTACTCGGAGGCGCGAATGCCGTGCACCGATGAGATGTTAATGACGCGGCCGAACTTCTGCCGGTACATGTGCGGAAGCGCTGCCCGGATCAACAGGAACGGCGCCTCCACCATCAGCGTCAGCAGGGTCCGGAACCGCTCGGGCGCGAAGTCGACTATCGAGTTGATGCTCTGCACACCGGCGTTGTTCACCAGGATGTCGGTCTCGAGCTGCAGGTTCTCCAGCGACGAGACGTCGAGAAGGTCCACCGCCCACGCTTGCCCGCCGATGTCCTGCGCCAGATCCCTCGCACCGACGTCGTCGACGTCGGCGACAGTGACCGTCGCACCACGGCCGGCGAGCTCCCGCGCGCACGCCGCGCCGATCCCGCTCGCGCCGCCGGTGACCAACGCGGTGCGGCCGTTGAGGTCGGTCATGCCGCGCCCGCCGCGGTCTCGGTGCGGATGTTCATCAGACGCTCCTTCGGCTGTGGCGCCCACCACAGACTTTTGTGAGTATTCATGCAGATACCCGTGGCTGCAATGGCCAAAACCGCAGGAGTCATCTGCAAAAATGCAGATATGATGTTTCCGTCCGGCCGGAGACCGAGTGCCGACGACCTGCTCGTGTTGCTGGCGGTCGGCAGGTCCGGCCGCTACAACACCGCCGCGGAGGAACTGGGCCTCAACCACACCACGATCTCGCGGCGCATCGCCGCGCTGGAGCAGTCGATCGGCGGACGGGTGCTCGCGCGCGTGGGCGGAGGCTGGGAGCTCACCGAGCTCGGCCGCGAGGCATTGTCGGCCGCGGAGATTGTCGAATCGGCGGTCCGCTCGCTGACCGTCGACCCCGGCGGCATGCGCGCCCTGGAAGGCGTGGTGCGGATATCGGCGACCGATGGGTTCAGCGCCTACATCGCCGCGCCTGCCGCCGCACGCGTGCAGCGCCGGCATCCGAAGGTGGCCGTCGAGATCGTAGCTGCCACCCGGAGGGCGACGCAGCAGAGGTCCGGACTCGACGTCGAGGTCGTCGTCGGGGAACCAAAGGTTCATCGCGCCAAGGCGATTCGGCTAGGCGACTACTGCCTTGGTCTCTACGGTTCCCGCGACTACCTCGCCGAGCACGGCACGCCGACGAACATCTCGGACCTCGCCAACTATCCGCTGGTCTACTTCATCGACTCGATGTTGCAGGTCGACGACCTCGACCGCGCGACGAGCTTCGCCCCAGCGATGCGCGAATCAGTCACGTCCACCAACGTTTTCGTGCACATTGAGGCGACCAGGGCCGACGCAGGCATCGGACTGCTGCCGTGCTTCATGGCCGACCGTCACGACGACCTGATCCGCGTGCTGCCCGACGCGGTGGCGATCCAGCTGACCTACTGGCTGGTCACCCGCCCCGAGACGCTGCGCAGGCCCGAGGTCGCGGCCGTCGTTGACGCGATCCGCAACCGCGTTCACGAGCAGCGCGACGTGCTACTCGGCCTGCGTTAGTGGTGCCGACGCCATCGGCGGGAGCTCTCCAACCCGAGTTGTGGATGGGCGTGCCCTCGTCGAAACGGGATAGCTTGATGAGTGACAAGACGTATCCCAGCGGGGCCGGTCACGGAACGCTATCCCACTCCTCGTCGGCTACATCGGCGATGCAGTGGTAGGCGATCACCGGAGTCCCAGGCTGGGCCACGCCGCCGAAAACGTTCAGGCAGGGACCGAGGGCACTCGTGACCTGGCCGTTGGTCTGGGGACTCCAACGCAAGTTGTTCGCGTTTGTCTGACAGGGCGAGAGGACCACCGGGGTGTTATCCGCCGCGTTGCTGATGCTCATGCAATTCCCGGGAACGGCCACGCTCTCGATCTGACCCGCTGAGTTGAAAACCCAGAGCTGGGACTCCGATCCATTGCAGGGGTTGACCATCGTCGCAGTGTTGTTCCCATTCGGGCTGTCGAGACACCAATTGCCCAATCGGCTCTTCAACTGGACCGGGTCGGCGGCGCTCGCCACACCAGCGCTTAGCAGCGCGACACCGAACACTGCGCCGACTACGACAAGGGCGCGGCGCACACCGCCCATCAACCGCGATTCATGCATCTCAGCTCCGTCCTCTCGGCCCCGTCCACCTCACGCACCACAGCGGCGCAGGGCTACACAATTCGGCGAGCTGGTCTGTGCAGCCGTGGTGCTGGACCTGGTTCTAGGATCCGCCACGAACTTGAGAAAAGGCAGTCCGCCATTTCGATGACCTGCAAATTTGCAGCCAGAGACATCGCCCTGCACCGGGGCTGAAAACCAACTTAAGCCGAACGCTTGCGGTTCAACGCGCATCTTGCTGCAGTCGTGGCATGCCATTCATCGACCACCCCCTGGGCCGCGCCTACTACCGGCACTGGGCAGCCGCCGAGCCGCGCGCGGCCGTAATCTTCTTGCACGGCTTCGGCGAGCACACCGGCGTCTATCACCGGTACGGCTTTGCCCTGAACGCCGCCGGCATCGACCTGTGGGCCGTCGACCAGTTCGGCCACGGCCTGAGCCCCGGTGATCGTGGCGACTTCGGTTCGATCGAGGACAGCTCCGCGCTTGCCGACACCCTGACCGAGCTCGCCGAACACGAGAGCCCGAGTCTGCCGCTGATCGCGCAAGGACATTCGTTCGGCTCGGTCGTCACACTGTTCCGGCTGCTGGGCCAACCCGAGCGCTACCGGGCAGGCGTGATCTCCGGTGCGCCGCTGGTGCCCATCCCCGAAATGCTGGACGCCGACAGCTCATTCGATCTGGATCCGGGCTGGCTGTCAGGTGATCCGTTCTACCTCGACTCGCTGGAGAACGACCCGCTGGCGTTCGTCGATGCCGATGGTCTGCCGTTGGCGCGAGAACTCGACAAGGCGTGGGACCGGTTCGGCTCCGAGCTACCCAAGCTGGCGGTGCCGACGTTGGCCGTGCACGGCGCGAATGATCCGATCGCGCCGGTCGATGCGGTGCGCGCATACGCCGAACAGATAGACCCGTTGCAGCTCAGGGAATTTCCCGGCTCACATCACGACATCCTCAACGAGACCGTGCATCACGAGGTGGCGGCGGCCATCGTCGACTTCGTCGAAAAGCAACTAGAGCTATAGGACGTCAGCTGCCTCCGCCGCCGCAACCTCCCCCGCCGCCGCAACCGCAACCGCTTCCGCCACCGCAGTTGCTCCCCCCACCGCAACTGCCTCCCGCACCGCAGCTGCCTCCGCCGTAGTGAGTGCCCCCGGCGCCCGGCGCTCCGGCCGCCCAGGGGCCCGCACTACGTCGACGGAGGCCATGCACAGTGAGCACCACCGCAGCAATCATCAAGATCACCAAGAGGCCGAGCACGACCGCCAAAATGGCGTCCATAGGGCAAAGACTACGCCGGGATGCTCCCCCCGCATACAGTAAAGACGTGAAGTTCAGGCGCGGCGATCGGCTTCATCGGATGTCCACTGCGGTGGCCGATCTCGAGCTGCCGCCTGCCGTGTTCAAGACGTGTCCGTGGCAGCCGCGCGAGCTCATCGAGACGGGTTTGCGGCAATGGCTGCGCTGCTGCGGGCCCGCGCTGTGGGACAACCAGGTGATCGGCATGCCGTCGCGCGCCGTCGACGAGGCATGGCACGGCCTGATCCTGTGCACCGCACGATATTCGGCGTTCTGCGAGAAGGCCTACGGAGCATTTCTCCATCACCGTCCGGAGGGCGGCGCACTCGCCGGCCTCGCGTCGGCCGCCGACTCGACGGGAGAGCAACTTCGCAGGACGGTCGTGGCTTGGACGCTGGTCGCGAAGCCAGGCGAGCAGTGTGTGCTGTGGGATCTGGACGAGCAAGTCGGCGTCGACGAGCCATGGGGCCTCGATCCCGGCCGCGTCGCAGCGATCCAGGACGCGGTCATGGTCTATCCGCGCGGCTCGAAGTAGGGTGGCCCCGTGCTGAAAAGGACGGTGATCGCAACGGCGGCGGCGCTGGCAGCTGGTCTACTCCTCTCGGCCCCGGCCACTGCCCAACCCGGCGACAATCCGTGCGAACTCGCTGTCGACTTCTTATGCAGGTTCGTCCCGATCGCACCCGACCTGGACCACGATGTCGACCTCACCCAGCAACAGCCACCGGCCGATCCCAATGCGCCGCCGCCGGAGTCGCTTCCGCTGGTCGACCCGTGTGCGGCGGGCTGTATTTAGAACCAGGTGTTCGCGCGATCGTCCATGAATCGCCATGCGCTGTGGCAGACTCCCTGCGAGGTTGGACCTGCAGGGACGCCTGGACACAGACCGGACCGCAGCGACGACGAGGAGCGATGAGTGGGGCCGGACGAAGATCCACCGCAGGAAAGCGGTCCGTCGGGTGAAGACACCGGTTCGCCCGGTGACAACGCGGGGCGGGGCCCGTTGCCACCCGAGGAGGCGGGCCATCAGCCCAGCCAGCCGTCGTCAGGCGGCAGCATGCGGTTCCAGGACCCTGCGACGACCCGCCCGCGCCCACCGACCGTTGGGGAGACGCGGGCCCGCGAGAAGGCCGAGCGCAAGCGCACAGAGCTCGAGAAGGCACGAGTCGAGGCCGAACTCAAGCGGTATCAACGCAACCAGCGGCTGAAGGGTGGTGCCGCGGTCGTCGGTGTGGTGGGTGTTGTTGCGGCGCTGGGCTATTGGGCGTTGTCGCCGGGGTCGGTCACCGCGCAGTGCGTTCAGGAGGATTCCACCGGCGGCCCGATAATCGTGCCTGACAGCTACTGCACCGGCCACGGCGGTGGCACCGGCGGCGTCTTCATCTACAGCGGCCACCAGTACCGCTACTACTACGGCAGCACCGGAACCGTTGGGGCAAGGCCGGCTGGGGGCACCACGATCAAGCCAAAGGGAACCACCATCAAGACGTCGTCGGGCACCACCATCGAACGCGGCGGTCTTGGCAGCAAATTTTCTGGCAGCGGCGGCGGCTAGAGGGGTCCGTGAAGCGCGTCAGAACACAACGACGGCCGGACTGGGCATCGATCGTGGAAACACAGGGGCTCGTCTTCGGCACGCCTGCGCTCGATGCGGCCGGAGGGGACCGTGTGTACTGGGACGAGTCGGTGTACTACGAGTTCGAGATGGACGAGGTGCTCGCGCTGGAGGCCGACGTCGAACTCTTGCATTCGATGTGCCTGCACGCCGTCGAGCAGGTCGTGCTCATGGAGCGCTACGCGGACTTCGGTCTGCCGGAGTGGAGTTGGCAGCCGATCGCCGAGTCGTGGCGGCGGTCCGATCCGTACGTCTATGGGCGTTTCGACCTGCGTTACGACGCCCGCTCGCCGGCGAAGCTGTTGGAGTACAACGCCGATACCCCGACCACGTTGCTGGAGTCGGCGGTCTTGCAGTGGCACTGGCTGCAGGATTTGTTCCCGGGCTTCGATCAATGGAACTCTCTGCACGAACAACTCGTCGACCGGTGGAAGATCGTACGGGATACTTTGCCCAGCAATGAGCTTCACTTCTCGTGGTCCGGTGCCGAGCAGACCGGCGAGGATCAGATTACGACGACCTATATGCAGGAGACGGCGGCTGAAGCCGGGTTCGAGACGGTAGCGCTGGAAATCGAGGACGTCGGCTGGGACACCGCGCTGGAGCGCTTCGTCGACTTGGAAGAGGCGCCGATTGCCGCGATGTTCAAGCTCTACCCGTGGGAGTGGGTGTTGGACGATGCGTTCGGCCAGCGCGTGGTGTCGAGCCTGCCGCATACCATGTGGATCGAGCCGTTGTGGAAGGCGCTGCTGTCAAACAAGGCGATCCTGGCGATCCTGTGGGAGATGTATCCCGGCCACCCGAACCTGCTGCCTGCGTACCTTGATGACCCCCACGAGCTCACCGAGTATGTCCGCAAACCCAAGCTAGGGCGCGAGGGTGGCAACATCACCATCGTCGGCCCCGGCGTAGAGCTGGCCACCGGAGGTGTCTACGGCGAAGAGGGGTTCGTCTACCAACTCTTCGATCCACTGCCGCTTTTCGACGACGTGCGGCCCTCGCTGGGCGCGTGGGTGGTCGGCGATTCGTCTGCGGGTTTGGGGATCCGCGAGGCCGGCGGATTGGTGACCAATGACCGTGCAGCATTTGTCCCGCACCGAATCCCATTGACCGAAGGAAGTTAACGATGACATCCACCGTGATGGCGCTGGAGCCCGACTTCTGGCATTCGATTGGCCGCGGCATCGGCGCCATGTGGCTGTACGCGGCTGTCGGGCTGGTGCTGATGGTGATCGGGTTCTACGCGATCGATTTGACGACGCCGGGGCCGCTGCGCGAAATGGTCAAGCAGGGCAAGCCGAATGCCGTCGTTATTTCTGCGGCGGGCATCGTCAGCATGGCGTTCATCGTGGTGCTGGCGATCTATTCGTCTGGAGGCAGGCTGGCCGAGGGACTGACCGCGGCCGCGATTTTCGGCTTCGTCGGGATTGTGGCGCAGGTGGTCATGATGCGTGTCGCGACAATGGTGCTCGGTGTCAACATGTCCGGCTGTTTGGAATCCGACAGCTTTTCCCACGAGTCGCTGATGGTGGCTGCCGCGCAGTTCGCGCTCGGGCTCGTGGTGGCGGTCGCCATCCTTTAAGGCCCCGTGCGGCGGGCTGTATTTAGAGCCAGGTGTCGTCGGTGGTGGTGGTGAGGAACGCCTCCAGATCGTCGCGCCACTGCGCGGGTGTGTTCTTGTCCGGCTCGATCCCGGTGTACTCGCCGCGGTAGAACAGAAGCGGCCGCGGCTTCTTGTGCGGAACGTCGGACAATGCGTGCACGGCGCCGAACACGACGAAGTGATCGCCGCCGTCGAGGACGGAATGCACCGTGCAGTCGATGTGCGCCAGCGTCCCGTCGATGATCGGCGAGCCGAGTTTGGAAGGGCTCCAATCGATTCCGGCGAACTTGTCCGGCTCCTTGGAGCCGAACCGCGCCGAGACGTCCTTCTGCTTCTCATGCAGCACGTTGACGCAGAAATGTCCGCTGACCTCGATGGCCTGCCATGACCGCGACACCTTGGTCGGACAGAACAACACCAGCGGCGGCTCCAGCGACAGCGCCGCGAACGACTGGCAAGCGAAGCCGACTGGCGCACCGTCATGCATGGTGGTGATCACGGTGATGCCCGTGCAAAACTGGCCGAGCACATTGCGGAATGTGCGGGGGTCGAGCGGCTCGGCTGCACTCAAGGCTGGATGCTCTTCGCGCAAGCGCTCATCACTAGCCCTTGAAGCCGACGGTGAAGTCGTGGCCCCACAGGCTGACCGCGGTGCTCTCGCGGGCAATCCAGTCCTCGTCGGTTACCTTGAGTCCTTCGCAACCGAATTCGACGTCGAAGCCGCCAGGCGTTTTCATGTAGAACGACAGCATCTTATCGTTGACGTGGCGGCCCAGTGTCGCCGACATCGGCACCTTGCGGCGCAGCGCACGATCAAGGCACAAGCCGACGTCGTCGCTGTTACCCACCTCCATCATGAGATGGACGATGCCGCTTGGTGTCTCACCCGGCATGAAGGCCAGGCTGTGATGACGCGGGTTGACGCCGAAGAAGCGCAGCCACGCCGGGGGGCCGTCCGCGGGCCTACCAACGAGTTGCGGTGGCAGCCGCATAGAGTCACGCAGCTTGAAACCCAGCACGTCGCGATAGAAGTGCAGCGACTCCACATCGTCCTTCGTCGTCAGCACCACGTGTCCGAGGCCTTGCTCCTCGGTGACGAACTTGTGGCCGTACGGGCTGACGACGCGGCGGTGTTCGAGGGCCGCACCGTGGAACACCTCGAGGGTGTTGCCAGACGGGTCGTCGAACCTGATCATCTCGTCGACCCGGCGTTCGGCGAGTTCACCGGCCGAAGCCTCTTTGTACGGCGTGCCCTCGACGTCGAGCCGGTTGCGGATGTCCTGTAGCTCCGCGGCATTGGCTGTCTCCCAGCCGGATTGAATCAGACGGTCGTGCTCACCGGGCACGATCACCAGGCGAGCTGGGAACTCGTCCATCCTGAGGTAGAGCGCACCGTCGGTCGAGCCGGAACCCTCGGCCATGCCGAGGACCTTGAGACCGTACTCCCGCCAGGCGGCGATATCGATGGATTCGATGCGCAGATAGCCCAGTGACCGGATGCTCATGACCCACCAACTCCAGGAACGTCTTTCAGAAAATCAACAGTCAGCTCGTTGAACTCGTCGAACTTTTCCAGCTGCGCCCAGTGCCCGCACTGTCCGAAGACGTGCAGCTGCACTCGTGGGATCTGCTTGACGGCAACCAGCGCGCCGTCGAGTGGGTTGACACGATCCTCGCGACCCCAGATCAGGAGTACCCGCTGGCGCAGCTTGTAGACCTCACGCCACATCATGCCGAGCTCGAAGTCGGGTCCCGCGAACGACTTTCCCATCGCCCGGGTGGCGGCCAGCGATTCCGGGGTGCTCGCGATCGCGAAGCGCTCGTCGATCAGTTCTGGGGTGATCAGCTTCTGGTCGTACACCATGATCCGCAGAAACTTCTCCAGGTTCTCCCGGGTCGGTTCGACGGAAAACTTGCCGAGCAGCTTCACGCCCTCGGTGGGGTCGGGCGCGAACAGGTTGACCGACAGTCCGCCGGGGCCCATCAGCACCAGGCGGCCTGCGCGGTCGGGATTGTCAAGCGCGAACCGCACCGCGGTGCCGCCGCCGAGCGAATTGCCGACCAGCGCAGTGCGTTCGATGCCGAGGTGGTCGAACAGGTTCAGCAGGGCAGTGGCGCTGTAGCGGTTGTACTGCTCATGCTCGGTGTGCTTGTCGGAGTGGCCATAACCCGGCTGGTCGACGGCGAGCACGTGGAAGTGCTGCGCCAGCACGCCGATGTTGCGTCCGAAGTTGGACCAACTCGACGCGCCGGGTCCGCCGCCGTGCAGCAGGACAATCGTCTGCTCGTTGCCGACTCCGGCCTCATGGTAGTGCAGCCGCATATCCTCGCGGACCTGTGCGTAGCGCGAGGTCGACTCGAACGTGATCTCTTGCTGTTGAGCGGTTTCGGCGGCGAAAGATGTCATTAGACCGGCCAATCAAACCATTGTGTCCTGGGGCGGCAGACCGAACTCGTTGTTACCGAAGATCAGGTACGCGCGCTCCGGATCGTTGGCAGCATGCACCCGTCCGGCGTGCGCGTCACGCCAGAACCGTTGCACCGGAGCATCGTTGTTCAGCGCGGTGGCACCCGACGCCTCGAAGAGCCGATCGATGGACGCGATGGCGCGACCGGTGGCGCGCACCTGATCGCGGCGAGCGCGGGCGCGCAGCTCGAACGGGATCTCCTTGTCCGCCTTCAGCAGCGCGTATTCATCGCCGACATTACCGATCAGCTGCCGCCAGGCGGCGTCGATGTCGCTGGCCGCCTCGGCGATGCGGACCTTGGCGAACGGATCGTCCTTTGCCTTTTCCCCCGCGAACGCGGCACGAACACGTTTTCCCTGGTGCTCGACGTGGGCGTCGTAGGCGCCGTAGGCCATGCCGACGATAGGTGCCGAGATCGTCGTCGGATGCACAGTGCCCCAAGGCATCTTGTACACCGGCGCGGTGTTGGTCTGCAGGCCGCCCGCCGTGCGGTCGTTCATCGACTTGTACGACAGGAAGCGGTGCCGCGGCACGAACACATCCTTGACCACCACGGTATTGCTGCCGGTCCCACGCAGGCCCACAACGTGCCAGACGTCGTCGATTCTGTACTCGCTCCGCGGGATCAGGAAGCTGCCGAAGTCGACCGGCCTGCCGTCCTTGATGACCGGGCCGCCGAGGAAGGCCCACGTGGCGTGGTCACAGCCCGACGACCAGTTCCACGACCCACTGACGAGGTAGCCGCCGTCGACCACCGTGCCCGCCCCCATCGGCGCGTACGACGACGAGATGCGCACGCCTGCATCCTCGCCCCACACCTCTTCTTGGGCCCGCTGGTCGAACAACGCCAGGTGCCAGTTGTGCACGCCGATGATCGAGCCGACCCAGCCGGTGGAACCGCAGGCCGTGGCGATGCGCCGCACCGCTTCGTAGAACACCGTCGGATCGCACTGCAGGCCGCCCCACTGCTCGGGCTGCAACAGCTTGAAGAACCCGGCCTCATCGAGTTCGGCGACCGTCTCATCGGGCAGCCGCCGCAGATCCTCCGTCGCCTGGGCTCGCTTGGCGATCAGCGGCAACAGGTCGTCGATGCCGGCTAAGACCGACTGCACGTCACCCTGTTCAATGGACGTCACTGGTTTGCCTCCCGGGAGTACGGACCTGAAAGAAGATTAGAACACGTTACGATTTGTGTCGAGCAGGGTATTCCTGCGGCGGCTGGACCTGCGGACATGCATTTCTGTAACCTGTTCTAGTTATGGCACAAGGAAGGGCCACGGTAGTGACGGACGAGCCACTCGGTAGCCACGTGCTCGAGCTGCAGGTGGCCGAGGTCATCGAGGAGACCGCCGACGCGCGTTCGCTGGTGTTCACCGTGCCCGACGGTGCCGAGATTCCGCCTGAACGTTTGCGGTATGCGCCAGGGCAGTTCCTGACACTGCGGGTGCCCAGCGACCGCACCGGCTCGGTCGCCCGCTGCTACTCGCTGTGCAGCTCGCCGTTCACCGGCGACCCGATGACGGTCACCGTCAAGCGGACCGCCGACGGCTACGCGTCGAACTGGTTGTGCGACAACGCCCATGCCGGCATGAAGATCCACGTGCTCGCGCCGTCGGGCACCTTCGTGCCCAAGACACTCGACACCGACTTCCTGCTGCTGGCCGCGGGCAGCGGCATCACCCCGATGATGGCGATCTGCAAGTCCGCGCTCGTTGAGGGCAGCGGCAAGGTGGTGCTGATCTACGCCAACCGCGACGAGAACTCGGTGATCTTCGGTGGCGCGCTGCGCGAACTGTCGGCCAAGTACCCTGACCGGTTCACGGTCGTGCACTGGCTGGAGAGCGTGCAGGGCCTGCCGAGCGCGGCGGCGCTGGGCGAGCTGGCTGCCCCCTATATCGGCCGCGACGCCTACATCTGCGGACCCGGACCGTTCATGGCCGCCGCCGAGGAGTCCCTGAAGAACTCCGGCGTGCCAGCCAACAAGATCCACATCGAGGTGTTCAAGTCGCTGGAGTCCGATCCGTTCGCTGCGATCGTGATCGAGGAGGACGACAGCGCCGAGGGGCCTGCCACCGCAATCGTCACGCTGGACGGCGAGCGCCACGAGGTGCGCTGGCCCCGCAACGCCAAGCTGCTAGACGTGCTGCTCGACAAGGGCCTCGATGCGCCGTTCTCCTGCCGCGAGGGGCACTGCGGGGCGTGCGCGGTGCTGAAGAAGAGTGGCGACGTGGAGATGGAAGTCAACGACGTGCTCGAACAGCAGGACCTCGATGAGGGTCTCATCCTCGGTTGCCAGTCCCGGCCGCGATCGGATTCGGTCGAAGTCACCTACGACGAGTAGCGAACGGATACCTTCCTCACGATGAACCGGCTCACAGTAGCGAGCGCGGCGGCACTGCTGTCCGCGGTGCTAGCACAGCCCGCGTCGGCCACGGCCGCGTCCAACACCGCAACCACCTCGATCCCCGTGGATCCGGCGACCCAAATAGAAATGCACGTCACTGCCAACTGCGCGGCGAACCGCTGCGTATTCAACACCACCGCCGACCTATTGACGCCGGACGGCCCGACCGGGTTCCCCGGCGACGCCTGGGCCCGGCAGACCATCACGCTGCGTAGCTCGGACCGCACTGTGTGGCAGGAAGCGGGTTACAGCGCACCTTCCGGCACGCCCCGGGCAGACAAGGGCGCGAACCACGACAACGTGCTTTCGAAGATGTACAAGTCAACCAATGACGTCGAGATCTCCGTTACCACCTTCGGCGGTGGACCGATCGAGCGCTTTCAGGTCGATGGCGACTCGGTGCCCACCGACTGGAGGACCGGCCAGCCCAACACCCGCGCCAACTTCATCGCGTGCTCCGTCATCCAGGTGGTCTACGGCGGGGTCAACCTCACCACGCCGACCGCGTGCGCGCAGACGACGTTCAGCTGACAGCCGAGGTCGACGTCCCTCCCGAACCAGACGCTCTGCCGCCGGAACTTTGAGTGTTGGCTGGACTGCCCGACGCGGAGTCGTCGCCCTGAGTGCTGGACTGTCGTCGGCCGAATCATTCTGGAGGACGGGAAGTTTCGCGAGCGGCAATCGTACTTCGACTCGGTGCCACTGCTCAGGGCGGTCGCCCTGCGACCACGCGCCTCGCTGCTGCTGTTGTTCGACCTCGTCAGGACACGGATCTAGCGGGGCAGTCCCAACAGGCGCTCGCCCGCAAGGGTGAGCAGGATCTGCTCGGTGCCGCCTGCGATGGTCAGGCAGCGGGTGTTCAGGAAGTCGTGCACCTCTTTGTTCTCGACGACACCTGCGCCCTCGGACAGGTCCATCCGCAGTTCGGACAGCGCCTGCCGGTACCGCACGCCGATCAGCTTGCGCGCGCTGGCCTGCGGTCCGGGATCCTGGCCACCGAGGATCAGCTGAGCGATCCGCTGGTCCAGCAGCGAACCCACCTGGGCGGACCGGATCAGCTCGCCCAGTCCGTCCTGCACCGCCGGATCGAGGTCGAGTTCGGTCACGGCGCGGAGCAGTTCTTCCATCGGATTGCCGAGTGCGGTGCCGTGGGCCATCGCAACGCGCTCGTTGGCCAGTGTGGTGCGGGCCAGGCGCCAGCCGTCGTTGACCTGGCCGACGACCATCTCGTCGGGCACGAACACGTCGTCGAAGAACACCTCGTTGAACAGGTTGTCGCCGGTGATCTCGCGCAGCGGCCGGATATCGATGCCCGGCGACTTCATGTCGACGAGGAAGTACGTGATGCCCTTGTGCTTGGGCGCGTCGGCGTCGGTGCGCGCCAGGCATACACCCCACTGAGCCCAGTCCGCCCGCGATGTCCACACCTTCTGCCCGGTGAGCCGCCAACCACCCTCAGCGCGAACGGCTTTCATGCGCAGCGAGGCAAGGTCGGAACCGGCGCCGGGCTCGCTGAACAGCTGGCACCAGAACAGCTCACCGCTTAACGTGGGAGGCACGAATCGCTCGACCTGCTCCGGGCTGCCGTGCTCGAGAATCGTCGGTGCTGCCCACCAGCCGATGACAAGGTCGGGGCGCGTCACACCGGCCGCCGCCATCTCCTGGTCGATCAGCAGCTGCTCGGCAGGACCGGCCGCCCGGCCGTACGGCCGCGGCCAGTGCGGTGCCAGCAGGCCTGCTTCGGCCAGCGCCGCTTGCTGCTTTTCGGTCGCCAGTGCCGCGACTTCGGCTACGGCCGAAACAATTTCGGGCTGAAGGTCGGCCACCGAGTCCAGGTCGATGTGCAGATCGCGTCGCACACCCTGCTTGGTCAACGCGGCGACGCGCCGCAGCCAGCGGGACCGGCCGCCGAGGAACTGCGCGATCCCGTACGCGCGGCGCAAGTACAGATGCGCGTCGTGTTCCCATGTGATGCCGATACCGCCGAGCACCTGGATGCAGTCCTTGGCGTTGGCCTTCGCGGCCTCGATCGCGGTGGCCGCTGCGACCGCGGCCGCGATGGACAGTTGGCGCTCATCGGGATTCGCGACGGCGCTGGCGACATCACTGGCCGCCACCGAGATCTGCTCGGAGCGAAGCAACATCTCGGCGCACATATGCTTGATCGCCTGGAAGCTGCCGATCGGCTTGCCGAATTGCTCACGCACCTTGGCGTATTCGGTGGCGGTGTTCAGCGTCCAGCGCGCCAGGCCTGCGGCCTCGGCGGCCAGCACGGCGACGGTGAGGTCCTCGACCCGCTGCGCCGAGACGGACAACAGCTCAGCGGGTGCCGCATCGAGCGCGACCCGGGCGAGCGGCCGGGAGAAGTCGGTGGCCTTGAGGTGTTCAACGGTCACACCGTCGGCGCTGGCATCGACCATCACCCAGCTGTCAGTGGCAGGCAGCAGGAGCAGCCCGGCCGCGTCGGCGCCGAGCACGTACTCGGCCGTCCCGGACACCCGTCCGCCGTCGTACCGCAGCTCAGCGGTCGCCGCGACGCCCGCAGTGCGCTCCCCCGACGCCAGCGCCTCCAGCAGGTCGGTGTGTGACTCGCCGATGACGAGAGTGGCCAGCGCCGTGGTGGCAATGGGGCCGGGCACCACGGCGGCGGCGGCCTCGTCGACCATCGCGCACAGGTCGTCGGCGCTGCCGCCCGCGCCGCCGTGCTCCTCGGGAACCGCGACGCCGAAGATCCCTAGTTGCGCAAGGCCCTCGTACGGGGCTCGCCACGCGTCCTGCTTACCGTGCTCCACGTCGCGCGCCGCCGCGACCGCTCCGGAACCTGCGGCCCAGCTACGGACCAGTTCGCGTGCGGCAAACTGCTCGGAACTGCCGGTCTCCGGCAGAGATATCGCCACGGGGTCTCCTACCGTTTGGGCGAGAAGACCATGCTTCTCACTAGAACGTGTTCTAATAGTGCCAGCGATCGACCGTCAAGTCGACCGCCATCAGAGCAGGACACGTCGGTGCCAACGTTGATGCCGAAGTGGGAAAACGAGGTTCGGCATGCGTATCGTTTTCACCGAGACCGCACTATGAAGGAGCTGCCCGCCGCATGTCCGGGATTTCACAGCCGGCACACACCAACCCGGTTTCCGGGTCTGACTCGCGACCGCGTCAGGTAATGAACGTGGCAGTACTGGCCGAGTCCGAACTCGGTTCCGAAGCCCAGCGGGAACGCCGCAAACGCATCCTGGACGCCACCCTGGCCATCGCCTCCAAGGGCGGCTACGAGGCCGTTCAGATGCGCGCGGTCGCCGAACGCGCCGATGTCGCGGTCGGCACGCTGTACCGCTATTTCCCGTCGAAGGTGCACCTGCTGGTGTCGGCGCTCGGCCGGGAGTTCGAGCGCATCGACGCCAAGACCGACCGTGCGGCGTTGTCCGGTGGCACCCCGTATCAGCGGCTCAACCTGATGGTGGGCAAACTGAACCGGGCAATGCAGCGCAATCCCCTGCTGACCGAGGCCATGACACGCGCGTTCGTCTTCGCCGACGCGTCGGCGGCCGGTGAGGTTGATCACGTCGGCAAGCTGATGGACTCGATGTTCGCCCGCGCCATGAGTGACGGGGAGCCGACGGAGGATCAGTACCACATTGCGCGGGTGATCTCGGATGTTTGGCTGTCCAACCTGCTGGCCTGGCTGACTCGGCGCGCATCGGCGACCGACGTGAGCAAGCGGCTGGATCTGGCTGTGCGTCTGCTCATCGGCGACGGGGAGCACCCTAAGATTTAGCGGGTGGCTTCAGAGCCGATCGACCGGCGACATTCAGCAGATGCGCCTTCAGAACTACCGCTTGAACTGAGGCGCGCGCTCGGCACCGTCGGGCGTGTGCCGCGGCTGCTGGTGGCATGCGACTACGACGGCACCATGGCCCCGATCGTCGCGAACCCCGACGACGCGCGTCCGCTCGCCGAGTCAGCGGCGGCGTTGCGGGAGCTGGCCGCCCTTCCGTCGACGACGGCGGCCCTGATATCGGGCCGGGCGCTGCGAGACCTGGCGACGCTGTCGCGGATGCCCGCCGAGGTCCATCTGGTTGGCAGCCACGGTTCCGAGTTCGACACCGGCTTCGTGCACGCGATCGACGATGCGGCCAAGGCGCTGCTGGGCAGGATCAAGGACGCGCTCGGCGCGATCGCCGCCGAGTTCCCCGGCGTCGCGATCGAGATCAAGCCTGCCAGTGTCGCGCTGCACGTGCGCAATGCCGATCCCGCCGATGGCAAGGAGGCGCTGCAGAAGGCGCACGCGGCCTCGCAGCACTGGGACGCACAGATCACCGAGGGCAAGGCGGTCTTGGAGTTCGCGGTCATCCAGACCGACAAGGGGCAGGCACTCGACATCCTGCGGCATCAGGAGGGCGCCTCGGCGACGGTGTTCATCGGCGACGACGTGACCGACGAGAAGGCGTTTCGCCGCCTGCACGGACCCGACATCGGCATCAAGGTGGGCGACGGCGAAACCTTGGCCGGCTACCGCATCGACTCGCCTGCGGCGGTAGCCGCGGCGCTGGAGTGTCTGCTCGAGGCGCGCCGTACCTGGCTGTTGGGCGGGCACAGCACGCCGATCGAGCGACTGACGATGGTGTCCAACTCCCGAACGGTGGCACTGCTGACACCCGACGCGGACGTGGTCTGGATGTGCCATCCGCAGGCCGATTCGGCGGCCGTGTTCTCTCGGCTGCTCGGCGACGCCACCGCAGGCCACTTCGCGATCGGTCCGCAGCGCGAGGCGCTGCCGCTGAGCCAGCGCTATGTCACCGGCACGATGACTGTCGAAACCCGTTGGGCCAGCCTGCTGGTCACCGATTACCTGTCTCACGACGTCGGCGCGGGGCGCACCGATTTGATTCGTGTCATCAGCGGGCAGGCCAAGGCGGTGGTCGAGTTCGCGCCGCGGCCCGAGTTCGCGCAGGCGGCTGTTCATCTGCGTGTCGACGAGGGCGGTCTGCGGGTATTTGCGACAAACGACCCGATGGTGTTGAGGTCACCCGGCGTGGAGTGGGAGATCGTGCCCGACGGGATCCACCAGACCGCGCGGGCCGTGATAGACCCGTCCGACGGTGCGTGCGTGCTGGAGTTACGGTGCGGTACAGAGGATTTGGCGGAGAGTCCGGTGGACGAGGACTCGCGGCGCGAACGCGCGGAGGGCTACTGGAGCGACTGGATCGCAACCCTGACGTTCCCGTCGCTGAAACCGGAGCTGATGAGGCGGTCCGCGCTCACGCTGCGCGGGCTCGTGCACGCCGACACCGGTGCGATCATGGCGGCGGCCACGACGTCACTGCCCGAGGAGATCGGCGGCGTCCGCAATTGGGATTACCGCTACTGCTGGATCCGCGACGCCGCGATGACCGCGTCGGCACTGGTTTCACTGGGCTCGATAGCCGAGGCCGAGGGGTACCTGAACTGGCTGCACGGCGTGATTGAGACGATGCACGGCCCCGAACGGCTGCATCCGCTGTACGCGCTGTCGGGCGCAATCCTCGGACCCGAGGCGGTCATCGACTCGCTGCCCGGCTACGCCGGGTCACGTCCGGTGCGGGTCGGCAACGCCGCGAATGTCCAAGTGCAACTGGACGTCTTCGGCCCCGTGGTGCAGCTGATCTCTGATCTGTGCCGGCGGCGGGTGGCCAATGGCGTGACGAACGCCCTGACGGATGCGGACTGGAACCTGGTCAGCGAGATGGTGTTCGCCGTCGAAAGCCGCTGGGTCGAACCCGATCACGGCATCTGGGAGATTCGCGGCAACCCCCGCCATCACGTGTACTCGAAGGTGATGTGCTGGTTGACGGTGGATCGGGCTTTGAAGCTGGCCGCGGAGTTCGGCCGCGAGGCGCCGCCGGGCTGGGCCACGCTGCGCGACGTGATCTCCAAGCAGGTGTGCGAGCGCGGCTGGAACGACGAGGTGAAGTCGTTCACCGCCGGCTATGACGGCACCGACCTCGATGCGGCCACGCTGCACATCGGGCTGTCCGGGCTGATCGACCCATCGGATGAACGGTTCGCCGCGACCGTCGTCGCCACGGAAGCCGAACTGCGCAGCGGTGCGACGGTTTACCGCTATCGCCGCGACGACGGACTGCCGGGTATCGAGGGTGGCTTCCATCTCTGTGCGGCGTGGTTGTTGGAGGCGTACCTGCTCACCGATCAACGATCGCAGGCCGAGGCGCTGTTCGACCGGCTGGTCGCCGCGGCTGGGCCGACGGGGCTGTTGTCCGAGGAGTACGACCCGGTGGCCGAGCGCGCGTTGGGCAACCATCCGCAGGCGTACAGCCACATCGGGCTGCTGCGCTGCGCGCAACTACTGGACGCCTGATCGCCGCGAAACTGTATTCCAGCAGAGAAAGTCCGAGTAGACGCCTGCTGGAATACAGTTTCGATCTCGGCGATTAGGCGGGTGGTCCCCCTGTGCGGCCACGGACCACTTCGGTGGCGAGCACGTCGATCACCGGGAGCCCGTCTCGCGGCGGGTTGTGCAGCAGCCGCCCGGCTCGTCGACCCTTCTCCATGCTCGGCTGCACGACGGTGGTCAGACCCCGTCGCAATGCCTCTGGGACGCCGTCGAATCCGGTCACCGTCATCTGCCCCGGCACGTAGATGCCCCGTGCACGCAGGTAGTCCATCGCCGACAGCGCGAGCACATCGGCCGTGCACATCAGCGCCGTGATCCGGGGATTCGCGTCCAGTGCCACCTCGGCGGCGGCACCGCCCGAGGTCGGCAGGTGTTCGTAGCTCTCGACCACGATCAACGACTCGGGATCCAGCCCCGCCGCGGTCATCGCGTCGTAGATGCCGTGGATACGCTCGCGCTGCACGTGAAAATGCGGCGTCTCCACCCGCTCGGGGTCGGCCACCGCGGGCCGGGGGCCGCCGTGCGGCCAGTCGCGACCCAACCGCATGGTCAGCAGGCCGATCTCCTGATGACCCAGTCCCACAACATATTCCGCAAGCAGGCGCATCGCGTCGCGATCGTCGATGCACACCCGTGACGTGCCTGGGACGTCCTTGGGTTGGTCGACGACGACCACGGGCAGATGCCGCTGCTGCACCACGGCCAGGTACGGGTCGTCGTCGGAGGCGGAGTAGACGACGAAGCCGTCGACACCCGCGGCGAGCACGGCCGCCGATCCGTCGGTGACGCTGCGGTTCGGCCCGATCGCCACCAGCAACAGGCCCTGCCCCGCCTCCTCGCACGATTCGGCAAGTCCGGCAACGAAATCCAGCGCGGCCGGATCGGAGAACGAGTAGTTCAGCGGCTCGGTGATCATCAGGCCGACAGCGCCGGCCTTGCGGGTGCGTAGCGACCTCGCTACCGGATCGGGGCCCGGATACCCCAACCGCTTCGCGGTGGCCAGCACACGCTCGCGGAGATCGGCCGACAGCTGGTCCGGCCTGTTGTAAGCGTTGGAGATGGTGGTTCGCGAGACCTTGAGCTCGGCCGCCAGCGAGGCCAGGGTCGCCCGCCGCCTGGGCGCGGGACTCCTCGACATGCTCTGTGACGTTAGCGGATGGACTCGCTCACACGATGCTCGCGCGCTCGGCGGCGGCGTGTCCGACCGGCTGGCCACCCCGTCCGCCAAGGGCCTCGGCGGTTCGACGTGCGCGCACGGCCGAAACCCCACGTACCGCGAACCAGATGCTGCACGCGATGGTCACGACGACGAAGCTCGGCGGCAGGTTGAACATCGCCGACACCCCGAGTCCCAGCCACACGGACAGCACACTGATCGCCGTCGAGACGACCATTGCCAACCCCGGGCGGGGCGTCAATATGATCGCCGTCGCCGCGGGCGTCACGACCAGGGCAAAGAGCAGCAACGTACCCACCGCCTGGACTGCCATGGTCACCGACAGCCCCAGCAACGTCATGAAGACGATCGAGAGGGCTCGCACCGGTAGCCCCTTGGCCTCGGCGACCTCGGCATTGACCGACGCAAACAACAGTGGCCGGTAGATGAACCCGATGCTGAGCGCGACGAGCACCAACAGCGCCGCGAAGACCATCAACTGGCCGTGCGAGATGGCGAGCAGGTTCCCGAACAGCACGTTCGTCATCGTGCTCGAACTCTTGGTGGCCAAAGAATTGAAGAACAATCCGAGCCCCGTCGCCATCGCCAGCACCGTTCCAGTCGCTACCTCGCGTTGTGACGCCTGCTTGCCGAGCGCTCCGATGACGAGTGCACCACCGACGCAGAACACCCCGAGCCCGAAGACCGGGGGCAGGCCGAGCAGCACCGCCCCCGTCGCACCGGGAAGCCCGATGTGGGCCAGGGCGTGCGCTGCGAACGCGGTACTACGGACGATGATGAAGTACCCGATCAGTCCCGCCGCGAGGGCGACGATCGTGCCGCCGATGAGCGCATTGCGCATGAACGGCGACGTCAGGACATGCCACCAGTTGTCCTGATAGCCCAACGCCACCAGCCGGGTCGTCATCAGACACTCCTCATGTACAGGTCTCCCTGAGGAGTATGGGCGACTTCGATTCGGGTGCCGTAGAGATGACTGAGCAGCTCCTCGTCCACCACACCGTCCATCGTGTCGTAGTGGGCGTGCCCGTCGAGCAGGTAGATCGCTCCGCTGAGCACCGACAGCAGAGGATTCAGGTCGTGTGCAACGACGAGGATCGTTACGCCGAGGTCCTGGTGGATTTTGGCGAGGAGCCTGACGATTTCACGCTGGTTGCGCAAGTCCAGCGACGTCAGCGGCTCATCGAGAATCAGCAGCTTCGGCTTCGCCACCAGCGCCTCGGCGATCGCTACGCGTTGACGCTGCCCGCCCGACAACCTCGACAGGCGCGCACCCGCGAATTCGGTGGCACCGACCGCTTCCAGCACCTCGTCGACGCGACGGCGCTGAGCGGCCGACGCGGGGCCGAACGCCCACTTGCCGCCATTGAGGCCCAACAGGACTGCGTCCGCGGCCCGGATCGCCTCGCCGGCGGCCGACGCGTAGTTCTGCGGAACGTAGCCGATCGAGGTGTTGTCCTCGCCGGGGCGCTTGCCGAAGACCCTGACCTCTCCCGACGCAACCGGGATCAAGCCCAGCACTACATGCAGGAGCGTGGTCTTGCCGGAGCCGTTCGAACCGATCACCGCCACGACACCTCCGACGGGAACCTTGAACGTGCCCTCCGACCAGATCAGCCGACCACCGCGCACCACACTGACATCGTCGAATATCAGCGCGGCGTCGTCGGAATCACCGTCACGCCTGGACACCGAGTGCCTTGGCCAGTGAGTTGAGTTGTTCCACCTGCCAACTCTCGAACGATTTCGAGCCCGGCGCCACTGTTTCGGTGACGTTCACAACGGGGACGTTGGCTTGTTCGGCCGCCGTGCGGATCTGCTCCGGCACGGACCCCTCGGTCTGCGTGTTGTAGATCAGCACGTCGATCTGGTGTCCGGCCAGGGCGGTGCGGAAGGCGTCGAGGTCCGCAGGGGAAGGGTCCGTCTCGTTGGCCGCGGCGTTCTGGTACCCCTGGGGTGTCTTATTGACCAGACCAACCGCTTGGGCCATGTAGTCGAAAACACCCTCGGTCGCGCCGTAGGACTTACCGGACGCCGACGACTTGATCTTGTCGATCAGCGTGGAATACGGCTTGAGGGTCTCGGCGAATGCCGAACGCTGGCCGGCGAAGTAGTCCGTCGCGGGCGGCGCCAACTTGCTGAGCTCGGCAGTGACGGCGTCGGCGACCGCGGTCACGGCCGACGGGCTGTACCACAGGTGCGGATTGACCCCGTCCGGCGTCTTAGTCACGGCGGCGGCGTCCACGACCGGGGCGCCGGGAGCAGAAGTAGCCGCCAGTTTCGACGCCCAAGGGTCGTAGGCGGCGCCGTTGACCACGACGAGTTGGGTGCCCGTGAAGGATGCCGCGTCCGACGGCGACGGTTCGTAGTCGTGCGGATCGACCGACGAACTCGCCAGCACCGTCTTCACTTTCGTGCAGCTGCCGCCCAACGCCGAGACGATGTCGCCCCACTGGTCGACGCTGACCACCACATTGACGGGCGTTGTCGGGCACGCGGCGGGTGCGGTGGATGCGGCACTGTTCGTGGTAGATGGGCTGTTCTGGCTGGAGGAACAGGCCACAAGTCCCAGGGGAACGCCGAGTGCGAGCACAGCAGCAACACCGAGCGTCTGGAGGCGGAAAGGCATCATAATGAAAACGATAACCGTTTCCGTTCATAATGGTGGAACCGGGTGGGTTGTCACGGTTCGACGCCGCCAACGCCGCGCGTGACGGGTCGCGTTGGGTCCGAACTCCATTCGGACCACGAGCCCGGATACAGCGCAGCGTCGACCCCGACGGTGGCGAGCGCGGCCACCACCACCGATGCAGTGACCCCCGATCCGCAGTACACGCCGGTTGGTGCGTCCACAGAGTCGAACACTCGCGAGAGGTCGGCGTCGGGCAGGAACCGGCCGTCGTCACTCAACAACCGTGCGGTCGGCACGTTCGCGGCTCCGGGGATGTGCCCGGCGACCGGGTCGACGGGTTCGACCTCACCGCGGAAACGCTCGGGCGCCCGCGCGTCGAGCAGCATCACGCCCGGGTTCGCCACCTGTTCGGCCGTAAGCGTCGGGCGCGACCCGGCATACAGATCGTCGTGCGCCACCGTCACGTCTCCGGGTTCCGGTGTGACACTGCCGGTCTCGAGCGGCCCGGCCCACGCGCTCAGGCCGCCGTCGAGAATGCGCACCTCGGGCAGTCCCGCCGCGGTCAGCACCCACCACGCCCGGGCAGAACCGGCGCGATTCCAGTCGTCGTAGACGACGACGGGGACACCGTTTCGCACGCCCCAACGCCGGGCGGCGGCCTCCACACTGCGCCCGGACGGCAGCGGGTGGCGCCCACGCCCGGAGACACTGTGATCACTGAGCTCGTCTTCAAGGGACACATACACCGCGCCAGGGAGGTGGCCGCGCTCGTAAGCAGCCCGCCCGTCGGGTTCAGTCAACTGCCAGCGCACGTCCAGGATGGTCAGCGGCTCATCCGCGGAAAGGCGCTGCGCCAACTCAGTTGCGGTGATCAGAATGTCGTCGCGGCTCACGGAAACGATGCTGCCACCTAGGCACGCCGGCGTGAACGAGCACGCATTCAGCGGAGCGCCAAACCGTGTACCGAGCTATCACCGAACGCCGTGACATGCGCAGATTCGTGGCGGATGCGCTGGTGCCCGAGGACGTGCTGGGCAGGCTGCTGCGCGCCGCTCATTCCGCCCCGAGCGTCGGGTTGATGCAGCCGTGGCGGTTCATCCGGATCACCGTCGCGGGTTGCGCACGGGGATTCACGCCATCGTCGACGAGGAGCGGCAGCGCACCGCCGAGGCGTTGGGACCGCGCGCCGACGAGTTCCTTGCGCTCAAGGTCGAGGGCGTCCTCGAGTGCGCCGAACTGTTCGTGGTGGCGCTGTGCGACGGCAGGCAGACCCATGTGTTCCGCAGGCGGACCCTGCCCCAGATGGATCTGGCGTCGGCGTCCTGCGCGATCCAGAACCTGTGGCTGGCCGCGCGCGCCGAAGGCCTCGGGATGGGTTAGGTGTCGATCTTCGATCCGTTCGACTCAGTGCTCTGCTGGCGATGCTTGACGGCGCGGAACCCGTGGCGAACCTGTGCCTCGGCCCGGTTCCGGACTTCCCGCGCCGGCCGCAGCTGGAGATCGACCAGTGGACGCTCGGCCGTCCGCTGAGCGACTTCGTCTCGGAGAACGGCTGGGCCGCGCCGGCACCCGCCTAGGCTGGCGTTCGTGACTGACGCCTCCCCCCGGGAAATGGATCTCAACGCGGATCTCGGCGAGAGCTTCGGGGTGTGGCGGCTCGGCGACGACGACGCGATGCTCGACGTGGTCACCAGCGCCAACGTGGCATGCGGTTTCCACGCCGGTGACGCCGCCACGCTGGCGCGGACCTGCCGCGCGGCCGCAGCGCGCGGGGTGCGGATCGGCGCCCAGGTGAGCTATCGAGACCTGGCAGGGTTCGGCCGTCGGTTCATCGATGCGACGCCAGAGGATCTGACGGCCGACGTCATCTATCAGATCGGTGCGCTGCAGGCGCTGGCACACGCCGCCGGCTCCACGGTCAGCTACGTCAAACCCCATGGCGCGTTGTACAACACGATCGTCAACAATCACGGCCAGGCGCGCGCCGTTGCCGAGGCCGTGCGCGCCGTCGACCCCGGTCTCCCGGTGCTCGGGCTGTCCGGCTCGGTGTTCTTCGCCGAGGCGCAGGAGCTGGGGCTGCGCACGGTGCCCGAGGCATTCGCGGACCGCGCGTATCGTTCTGACGGACAGCTGGTTTCACGGAGCCAGCGCAACGCTGTCCTGCACGACATCGCCGAAATCGCCGACCGGGTGGCGTCGATGGTCAACGCCGGCCGGGTCGCCGCAGTCGACGGCTCGACGATCCCGATCACCGTCGAATCGGTTTGCGTGCACGGTGATTCACCGGGCGCAGTGCAGATCGCCAACGCGGTGCGCGATCGACTGATGGCCGACGGCGTCGAAATCAAGGCGTTCGTCTGATGCGCCTCAAGCTCGGCAGGCCGGACCTGGCGGACTATGCGCGTTACTTCGATGCGCCGGCGGCCGGGCCCGACGCACCCCTGACGGTGACGTGGGCCGGTGTGACCACCCTGCTGATCGACGACGGCACGTCGGCGTTGATGACCGACGGATTCTTCTCTCGGCCCGGACTGCTCGAGGTCGGGTTGAGGCGGCTGTCACCGTCGGCGCCGCGGATCGACGGCTGCCTTACCCGCCTTGGGGTGGACCGGCTGGAGGCGGTGCTGCCGGTGCACACGCACTTCGACCACGCGATGGACTCGGCGGTGGTCGCCGAGCGCACTGGCGCGAGGGTGGTCGGCGGAACGTCCGCAGCCGAGGTGGGTCGTGGACACGGCCTGCCCGACGACCGCCTCGTCGTCGCCACCCCGGTCGAACCGATAACGCTTGGGGCCTATGAAGTCACGTTGATCGAGGGGCACCACTGTCCGCCCGACCGCTTTCCGGGAGTTATCGGCGGACCGGTCGTCCCACCGGTCAAGGTCTCTGCGTACAAGTGCGGCGAGGCATGGTCGACACTGGTACATCACCGGGCGTCGGACCGGCGGATGCTGATCGTCGGCAGCGCAGGCTTCGTCCGCGGCGCGCTCGACGGGCAGCGGGCCGAGGTCATCTATCTCGGTGTGGGGCAACTTGGACTGCAATCCGAGCAGTACCTCATCGACTATTGGACCGAGACCGTGCGCACTGTCGGCGCCCGCCGCGTCCTGCTCATTCACTGGGACGACTTCTTCCGCCCGCTGCACAAGCCGCCGCGGGCGCTGCCGTATGCCGTTGACGATCTCGACGTTTCGATGCGGGTGTTGTCCCGGCTGGCCGTCGACGACGGCGTCCCGCTACATCTGCCTACCCTGTGGCAGCGCTCCGACCCGTGGAGTTGACGCTGGCGCTGGTAGCGCTGGCTGTGGTGCTCGGATTTGCGATGGTTCGTCCGCGCGGCTGGCCCGAGGCCGTCGCGGCGGTGCCTGCGGCGGGCCTGCTCATCGCACTCGGCGTGATCTCCTGGCACGACGCCGCCGCAGAGGTCGCCAGGCTGCTGCCGGTTGTGGGCTTTCTGGGGGCGGTTCTGGTCTTGGCGCGGCTGTGCGATGACGAGGGTCTGTTTCATGCAGCCGGGGTGGCGATGGCGAGGACGAATTCGAGCGGTCAACAACGTTTGCTCGTAAAGGTTTTCGTGATCGCGGCCGCGACCACCGCAATCCTTAGCCTCGACGCGACCGTCGTGCTGCTGACACCCGTGGTGCTTGCGACGGCCCGCACGTTGGCCGTCTCCGCGAAGCCGCACGCGTTCGCGACCGCCCACCTCGCGAACAGCGCCTCACTCCTGTTTCCGGTGTCAAATCTGACCAACCTGTTGGCCTTCAGTGTCGCGGGTTTGTCGTTCGTCCACTTCACCGCCGTCATGACCCTGCCGTGGATTGCCGCCGTCGGCGTCGAATTCATCTTGCTGCGTTGGCTTTTCGCGGGTGACCTTTCCGTCGATCCGCAGCGCGATGCGGCGGTGGAGGCCGTGGAGGTGCCGGTGTTTGTCCTGGTAGTGCTGGGGTTGACACTCGTCGGCTTCGCCGTCACCTCGCTGTTCGGCTTGTCGCCTGCGTGGGCGGCGCTGGCGGGCGCGGTCGTTCTCGGCGTGCGTGCGTTAGCGCGCCAGGATACCAGCCTGGGTCGGCTTGCTGCGGCGGTCGACGTTCCGTTCCTCGCGTTCGTGCTGTGCCTCGGCGTGGTAGTCGCCGCGGTCATGCTCAACGGCCTCGACACCGCCATGCGGGCGGTCCTGCCGATTGGTGACAGCCTGCCCGCGCTACTCGGAATCGCGGCTGTGGCGGCGCTGCTGTCCAACATCGTCAACAATCTGCCGGCCGTTTTGGTGTTGCTGCCGCTCGTCTCGGGACCGGCCGCCGTGCTGGCCGTCCTGATCGGGGTGAACATCGGGCCCAACCTGACGTATGTGGGGTCGCTCGCGAACCTGCTGTGGCGCGGTGTCGTGCGACGCGATATCCGGGCCGATTTCGGCGAGTTCACCCGCGTCGGGCTGGTCACGGCGCCGATCACTCTCGTCGTCGCGGTGCTCTGCCTGTGGGTGGGGATCCGGCTGTTCGGCGTTTAGATCGTGGGGGCTAGCTGGTCCGGTAGGGCGGCGGCAGCGGCATGCCAAGCTCTCTCATCACCGCGCGCAGTCGGCTCGGATAGTCGGTGATGATGCCGTCCGCGCCTGCCGCGATCTGAGCCCGCATCGCATCCGGGTCGTTGATCGTCCACGGGATTACCTTCAGGCCCAACGCGTGCGCCCTCTCGTTGAACGCGTGGTCGGCCACGAGCGCAAAGCCGGGATCCTTCGGCGTCATGCCGTAGGGCACCGAATAGCCCGGCGACAGGATGCCTGCGCCGACCAGCTGGGCACCGGCGATCGGATCAGGAACAACCGCGGGATCGACGCCGGCCAACCACGGTGAGCCGGGCACCCACGTGGTTTCGTCCCACAGTGCCACCAGCGGGATCGACGGCTCGGCCGCTCGCACCATCGGCAGAGTGCGCCAGTCGAAGCTTTGAATCTCGACCTTGTCCACCTTGCCCGCCGCCCGGACCGCGGCAATGATCACACCGACGAATTCCTGTGGCGCCGCCGAGGTTTCGGGCTTCTCGGCCTCGACCTTCGTCTCTATGTTGTACCTGACGTCCGCGTGGTAGGAGTCGGCGAGTGCGAAAACCTCCGACAGCGTGGCGATCTTGTTGTTCCGGACCACCTCGGCAGCGGGAAAATCTTTGAGCAGCTTGCCACAGTCCAGCGTGTGAACCTGGGCGAGGGTGAGGTCATGAACCAGGTTGCCGACGTACGGGTACTGCGGGTCGCCGGCAAAGGCCGGCGCAGTGTCGGCACACTTGGTGGGCTCGATCGTGGGGTCGTGCCAGACCAGCGGTTGTGCGTCCTTGGTGACGACGATGTCGAACTCCAACGTACTCACGCCGAGTTCCAACGATTTGGCGAAAGCCCGCAGGGATTCCTCCGTCGTCTCCCCACCACCACCACGGTGCGCCTGCAGGTCGAACGCGGTGGGTTCGGCCGTGGCCTGCGGCGGTCCGGCGAACGCGGCGGCCAATAGGGTTGCCACGACGATGGCGACTTTACGCATGAACGGCCACGTTATCGACGGTGCCCCCGTCACCGCCCGCTCGGAGGGCCATCGAGTGCCACTGGTCATCGGATGTTCATCGAGGGGATGCGCAGCCCAGCCATACCGGGTTGGACATCGCGACCATCGAGGGAAACCGCGCCCGGCGGCGCACCTCGACGCGAGCGAACCGCGCTTCGCCAGCCATGCAGTCCCACCGAAGCTTCGCCGCTCCCCAGTCGTCGGTCTTCACGCGGCCGACGGAGCCGCCGTCGGTAATGATGGCGAGGCTGCTTTCCGCCGCACCCGCCACCTCCGCGGTGACGGTCAGGGGCGTGTTCGGGCGCACGGTTAGCGTCTCACCCGGTCCCGCCGCCGCCCCGTCGCCACGGAATGCGTTGAGCGCCAATGTCACCGCGCTCGACTCGGTCACATAGCAGCGACCGTGGCGGAGGCCCTCGACGAGCTCGAACGTGGACAGGCCTCGTGCATACACGACGGTCTGCGGCCGCCCGACCGGTTGCGTGGACACATGCGAGTCGCTGCCGCCAACCGCGGTGATCCGCCTGCCCTGCCGCAGCAGCTGTTGCCAGATACGCAGCGACAGTTCGTCGTCGACGTTCCACAGCCCGTTCCAGACTTCCATTGCGTCCACGTCGTGGTACCCGAACTCCCATGCGCATCCGGGCAGCGGCACAGACGGATGCGCGGCCACCACCAGGCCGCCGTCCGCCCGCACCCGCGTGGCGTAGGTGGCGAAGACGCCGTCGCGCGGTGCGTACCGCCAGTCGACCCAGCCGCCCGGTGGAAGTCCGATTGCCAGCCAATGCCCATGGCGGGTGGTGACCTCCTCGCCCGCGATGACTTCCAAGCCATCGGAAGTGGTTGAGGCCCAGGCCCGATTGGCGGAGCTAGTGTTGTGGTCCGTGGAGACGATGAAATCCATGTCGGCAGACGTGGCGGCCGCCGCCATCTCGGCGATCCGTCGCCGGCCATCGGAATGCACTGTGTGCGTATGTAAGTCACCGCGATACCAACCCGGCTGACTCACGCTGGTGACGATCGGACGTCCCGCCGCAGCCGGAGACAATGACGGCTGCACCCCCCGGGTCAGCGCGATTTGGGCGTGCCAGTCCATGCCCAGCGGATTGAGCACAACCGGCCCGAGCGCCAACGCCCAGCGGCCGGGTTCGATCGGACCGGCCAGGTAGCCGGGCGTCGCGTTCACCGCCGACAGCATGAAGCCCGCACGGGACCCGCCCGACCAGCCCCTGAAGCCCTCGGCGTTACCGAGTTCGTGGCCTGCGGGACCGAAGATACCCAGATCCAGCACATTGCGGCCGATGCCGAGCAGCGAGAACTGGTCGTGCGACGGTGCTGACGTCGATTCGCTGGATGCCTGCCGGCACGTCGAACGGCACGTAGGCCCATTGGTCAATGCCGAAGTTGAATCGTCCACGGAAGGAAAGCTCGACGCGGGTGTCCGACTTCAGGGCGGCCATGACGTCTCCTCGTCCGATTCAGCCACATCCTCGAAGGCGTGGGCCTAAGCGACGGTTACATCGACGCGAACAGCGGTAGGACGGTTGACGACGATTCGCGAATCGGCGGCGCTGCGGGCGAGAAATCCGCCGTACCATAGGCAAGATTGGTCTCGTGGCCAGGACCGGATTGCCGCCTCCGTCGGCAGTGTTCAGCAGGTACGTGGCGCTCGGCGACTCGTTCACCGAGGGTGTCGGCGACCCACATCCCACCAGCCCCAACGGTTTGCGCGGTTGGGCAGATCACGTCGCAGTCGCGCTTGCGCAGAACAATCCGGAGCTTCGCTACGCCAACCTCGCGGTGCGTGGCCGCCGAATGGACGAGATTCTCGCGGATCAAGTTCAGACCGCCGTCATGCTCGAACCCGACCTCGTCATCGTCTACGCGGGCATGAACGACCTGCTGCTGGTGCGCAACGACATCGACGCGATGATGGCCAGGTATGCCGACGCCCTCAAGACCTTGCAGCAGACCGGCGCCCATGTACTCGCGTTCACCGCAGGCGACCTCGGCACCGTGCCGCTGTTTCGGCGGCTCCGCGGCCGAGCCGCGGTCTACAACGAGCTGTTGCGCGGCATCGCCGACGACCTCGGCCTGCAGCTCATCGACTTCTGGCGCTTCACCGAGTTCCGCGATCCGCGCTTGTGGGCCGGAGACCGCATCCACCTGTCCCCTCTGGGGCATGAGCGCATGGCCGCGAAAGTTCTTGACACGCTGACCATTTCCCACCACCTCACCACGCGGTCGGCTGCGTTGGTTGACAATGCACCGCCGGTGCGAAGCTTTTGGGGCAACCTTCGATGGGCGGCGGCGTTTGCGGCACCCTGGATCGCCAAGCGGATTCGCCGGGCGACTCCGGGAGCGGGCATCGAGCCGAAGTACTCGACCCTGACCAAGGTCGTTTGACAGCCACCATGATGGATGTGAGCCGCAGGACCCTGATCGTCGGTGGAACGTCGGCGCTCGTCGGCGCGGGCGTCGGGGCCGGGGTCACCGGGCTCATCACGGCCGACCGCGCGGGTCCGACATTGTGGCAGCGCGGTGACCGCAGCGGCGCGCCACGGGTCGGCGGGCTGCATCTGCAGTTCGGTGCCGACGCGGCATCCGAGGTGGTGGTGTCCTGGCACACCGCAGCCGCGGTGAACAATCCCCGGGTCATGGTGGGCACGCCCGACGACGGTGTGGGCAGCACGGTTGCCGCAGAGACGGTGACCTACCGCGACGCCGCCTCCCGCACCGAGATCCGTGTGCACCATGGGCGGCTCGCCAATCTGGCCCCTGACACCGACTACGTCTACGCCGCGGTGCACGACGGCGCCAGTCCCGAGATGGCGACGGTGCGGACGGCGCCGCGCGGTCGCGCTCGACTGCGATTCACCAGCTTCGGCGACCAGTCCACCCCGACGCTGGACGCCCTTGTCGCCAGCGCGTTCGGCAGCGACAACCGCGGATCCCCTGCGGCCGGCGACATCACCACCGCGGTCGAACGCGCCGCGCCGCTGTTCAATCTGGTCAACGGTGACCTGTGCTACGCCAATCTGTCCCACGACCGCGTCAGGACGTGGTCAGACTGGTTCGAGAACAATTCCAGGTCCGCGCGTTACCGACCGTGGATGCCTGCGGCGGGAAACCACGAAAACGAGTTGGGCAACGGCCCGATCGGCTACGGCGCATACCAGGCCTACTTCGGATTGCCGGACTCCAGCTCGGATCCAGAGTTGCGAGGCTTGTGGTACGCGTTCACCGCGGGTTCAGTTCGGGTGATCAGCCTGAACAACGACGACATCTGCTACCAGGACGGCGGTAATTCGTACGTGCGGGGCTACTCGGGGGGCGCTCAAAAGCGCTGGCTCGAAGGCGAACTGGAGCGCACGCGCGCCGACACAAATATCGACTGGGTGGTCGTGTGTATGCACCAGACCGCCGTCTCGACGGGTGACCGCACCAACGGCGCCGACCTCGCCATCCGGGAGGACTGGCTCCCCCTGTTCGACCGCTTTGGCGTAGACCTCGTCGTCTGCGGCCACGAACACCACTACGAACGCAGCCACCCGATACGCGGCACGCTGTCCAGCGACACGCTCACACCCGCGACCGTCGACGCCGGACCGAAGGACATCGATACGAGCAAGGGCACGGTTCACCTGGTCATCGGCGGCGGGGGCACATCGATCCCGTCGAACAGGATGTTCTTCCCCGAGCCCCGATGCCGGGTCCTGATGAGCGTTGGCGGCGCCGATCCCGCTACGGGACAACGGGTTCCGCGTTATGTCGAGGAACCCGCGGCGTGGTCGGCGTTCCGCGATCGCGACAACCCGTGCGGCTTCGTAGCGTTCGACGTCGATCCGGGGCAGCCGGGCGGAAACACCACGATGGCCGCCACGTACTACGCGGTGCACGGACCGTTCGGAGAGGTCATGCCCGTCGACAAGTTCACGATGACCCGCCCGAGACGGGGTTAACCTCTTCGCTGGCGGACGATTTCGGCCAGCACTACTCCTGCGGCCACCGACGCGTTCAACGACTCGGTGGGACCGGCCATCGGGATGGACACCACGGCGTCGCAGTTCTCGCGGACCAGCCGTGACAGTCCCTTGCCCTCGGAACCGACCACCACGACCATGGGCCCGGCGCCGTCGAGCTCGTCGACGGTGGTGTCCCCGCCGGCGTCCAGGCCGACCACCTGCAGGCCGGCGTCGGCCCAATTCTTCAGCGTCCGATTGAGGTTCGTCGCCCTTGCCACCGGCACCCTGGCGGCCGCACCGGCACTCGTTCGCCACGCCACCGCGGTGACTGAAGCCGACCGGCGCTGCGGAATCAGCACACCGTGACCGCCGAACGCGGCGACCGAGCGGACGATCGCACCGAGGTTACGGGGATCGGAGATGTTGTCCAACGCCACCAGCAAGGCGGGGGCGCTGTCGCGAGTCGCCTCGGCCAGCAGGTCGTCGGGGTGGGCATAGGAGTAAGGCGGGACCTGCAGCGCGACGCCCTGATGGAGTCCGTTGGCGGCGATCCGATCCAGATCGTGACGCTGCACTTCGAGTATCGAAATACCCGAATCGGCTGCGATCCTTACGGACTCGGTGAGCCGTTCGTCGGCGTCGGCGCCCAGCGCGATGTACAACGCGGTGGCTGGCACCGCGGCACGCAGGCACTCCAACACCGGATTGCGGCCGAGCACGACCTCGGTGTCGTCGGTCTTGCGGGCCGGCCGCCGCTGCTGCTGGGCCTTGACCGCGCGTTTGGCGGCGGGGTGGTTGGGCCGCATGTGGGCGGGCGGTGTGGCGCCCCGACCCTCGAGGCCGCGACGGCGGACACCGCCTGACCCGACCGTCGGCCCCTTCTTCGTGCCCGCCTTGCGAATCGCTCCCCGGCGCCGTGAGTTTCCAGCCATTTACTTGGTGTACCCGTCGAGCAGCGCCCATTGGGGTCCGTCGGCGGTGTCGGTGACCTCGATTCCGGCCTCCTTCAGCCGGTCGCGGATCGCATCGGCCTCAGCCCAATCCCGTTGCGCCCTGGCATCCTCGCGGCGCTGCACCTCGGCCTGCACCAGCACATCGACCGCGGCCAGCGCTGCCGACGTCTCGTCGTGCGATTCCCAGCGCTCGTCGAGCGGATCGGCGCCGAGGATGCCCATCATCGCGCGGATCGACGTCGCATGCGCCAGTGCCGTTTCGTGGTCACCGGCGTCCAGGGCGCGGTTGCCCTCCGCGCGGGCGGCGTGCACCTCGGCCAGCGCGATCGGCACCGACAGATCGTCGTCGAGCGCCTCGGCGAACTTCGGCGTCCACTCGCCCGGCACCACCGCGCCGACCCGGTTGCGCACGCGGTGCAAAAAGTCCTCGATGCCGGCGTAGGCCTTCGCCGCATCCTGCAGCGCGGTCTCGGAGAACTCGAGCATCGAACGGTAATGTGCGCTGCCGAGGTAATAGCGCAGCTCGGCGGGCCGAACCCGTTGCAGCACAGCGGGAATCGCGAGGACATTGCCCAGCGACTTACTCATCTTCTCGCCACCCATGGTGACCCAGCCGTTGTGCAACCAGAACCGGGCGAACGGATCGCCCGCGGCTTCGGCCTGAGCGATCTCATTCTCGTGGTGCGGGAAGACCAGGTCCATGCCGCCGGCGTGGATGTCGAACTGGGGACCGAGATAGGCCTCGCACATCGCGACACATTCCGTGTGCCAGCCCGGGCGGCCGCGGCCCCACGGTGTCGGCCACGAGGGCTCGCCAGGTTTGGCGCCCTTCCACAGCGTGAAGTCGCGTTCGTCGCGCTTGCCGGTCGCGACTCCTTCACCCTGGTGGACGTCGTCGATCTTGTGGCCGGACAGCTTCCCGTAGTCGGGCAGACTCTTCACGTCGAAGTAGACGTCCCCGTCGCCGGTATACGCATGCCCGGCGTCCAACAGCCGCTCGATCAGCTCCACGATCTGCGTTATGTGCCCGGTGGCGCGTGGCTCAGCCGACGGTGGAAGCACGCCCAGCGCGTCATAGGCGGCCGTGAAGGCCCGCTCGTAGGTGGCCGCCCACTCCCACCACGGCCTGCCCGCGTCGGCGGCCTTGTTGAGGATCTTGTCCTCGATGTCGGTGACGTTGCGGATGAACGCCACGTCGTAGCCCTTGGCCATCAGCCAGCGCCGCAGGATGTCGAACGCCACGCCGCTGCGGACGTGGCCGATGTGAGGCAGGCCCTGCACCGTGGCGCCGCACAGGTAGATCGACACGTGATCGGGCCGCAACGGGACAAATTCGCGCACGGCACCGGCCATGGTGTCGTGGAGCCGCATTGGGGCGCGATCGGTCACGACGTGCCAGCTTACCGGCACTATTCAGGCGGATTGGCCATCGGCACGATAAGAGCCGTCGCGATCGCGGCCAAACCTTCACCGCGGCCCGTGAGCCCGAGGCCGTCGGTCGTGGTCGCCGATACCGAAACCGGGGCGTCCAGCAGCTCGGAGAGCACCTTCTGCGCCTCTGCGCGCCGCGGACCGACCTTCGGCCAGTTGCCGATCACCTGGACGGCCGCGTTTCCGACGCGGGAGCCCTCGGCCGTCAGCAATCCGCGCACGTGCCGCAGCATGTCCGCACCGCTGACGCCGCGCCATTCCTCCCGGTCGGTGCCGAACACGTCGCCGATGTCGCCCAGCCCAGCCGCGGACAACAGCGCATCACAAAGCGCGTGAGCGGCGACGTCGCCGTCGGAATGGCCGGCGCAGCCGTCAGCGTCGACAAATAGCAGGCACAGCAGCCAACACGGCCTTCCGGCCTGGATTGGATGTACGTCGGTGCCAAGCCCGACGCGCGGCAGCGTCACTAGGACGCGGCGGCCAGGACCTCGTCGAGGATGATTGCCGCCTTGGCGTCATCGGTGTTCTCGGCAAGCGCCAGCTCGCCTACCAGGATCTGCCGGGCCTTGGCCAGCATCCGCTTCTCGCCGGCGGACAGCCCACGCTCCTGGTCCCTGCGCCACAGGTCACGGACGACCTCGGCGACCTTGTTCACGTCGCCGGAGGCCAGCTTCTCGAGGTTGGCCTTGTACCGGCGCGACCAGTTGGTGGGTTCCTCGGTGTGCGGGGCGCGGAGCACCTGGAAGACCTTGTCGAGGCCCTCCTGCCCTACGACGTCGCGCACTCCGACATACTCGGCATTATCTGCGGGAACTCGAACGGTGAGATCGCCCTGGGCAACCTTCAAGACGAGGTATTCCTTTTGTTCGCCTTTGATGGTCCGGGTTTCGATCGCCTCGATCAACGCAGCACCGTGGTGTGGATAGACAACGGTGTCTCCGACCTTAAAAATCATCAGATACGAGCCCCTTTCACGACTCAATCCTAGCACGGGGCTCAGACAGGCGCGGATCAACGGTGCAGGTCAGGGGCACAGTCGGTGAAGGGCAGGGGTTGACAGGGTGACAAATCCGTGCATGGCGCGGGTCGCTTTGCGCGCCCTTTGCAGTGGCTATCCTGCCGCTTCGAAGTAGCTGCCCGGACCCGATCAGCCCAGCGCTACCGCCTCCCACCGCCACCTACTACTGTGCATAGTCGAACCACAGCGACCGCCAGCACGGTCGCCTCGTCGGCGAGTAGGAGGCCTGGATGGACCGCTTCAAACCGCGCACTTCTGGTTTTCTCCCCGCTCCTCGCGTCCGCGGCCTAACCGCCGGGCTGGCCGCGTGCGGGCTGGCCGCCGGCGTCGCACTGAGCGGCTGCAGCGCCGGGCAGGTGTCCCAGATGGCCACCCAGGAACCCGCCGTCAACGGCACCACCAGCACCGTCGGTCCGATCTCGCTGCGCAACGTCCATCTGCGCGCCGCGCAGTCGACGGACTACGTGCAGTCGGGCCGCAACGTCGAGCTTTTGTTCGCGGCGATCAACGGTTCGCCCGACACCAGCGACAAGCTGGTCTCGATCAAGTCCGACGTCGGCACGGTGACGTTGAGTGGGGACACCTCTGTGCCCCCCAACGGTGTGCTGGTGGTTGGCGAGCCGGACGGCCAGATCGCGCCGCTGGAGTCCGCAGAGAAGGCCGAAGCCGCGAAAGCCAGCGTTTCCCTTTCGAAGCCGATCACCAACGGACTGACGTACAACTTCACGTTCGACTTCGAAAAGGCCGGTGAGACGACGGTGACGGTGCCGATCTCGGCCGGCGAGGCCCCGCGACGGGAAGCGGCCGTGGAAGCCGGCGACACGGCCGGTCACCACTAAGTTTCTGTCGGTCGGACCGGTTACGGTCACGACGTGGCTAAGGCGCGTTCGCAGTACCGCTGCTCGGAATGCCACCACGTCGCCGCCAAATGGGTTGGCCGCTGCCCGGATTGCGGCACCTGGGGCACCGTCGACGAAGTCGCGGTGCTGGCGGCGGTCAACGGCGCGGCCACGCGGCGGTCCGTCGCGCCCACCTCGCCCGCCGTGCCGATCAGCTCGATCGACCCCGGCAACACCCGCCACTACCACACCGGCGTGAGTGAACTGGACCGCGTGCTCGGTGGCGGGCTGGTCCCAGGGTCGGTGACGCTGCTGGCGGGCGATCCCGGGGTCGGAAAGTCGACGTTGCTGCTCGAGGTCGCGCACCGGTGGGCGCAGGAAGGCAGGCGCGCGCTGTATCTGTCCGGCGAGGAGTCGGCGGGACAGATCCGGCTGCGAGCCGAACGCACCCGCTGCACCCACGACGAGGTATACCTGGCCGCCGAATCGGATCTGCAGCTGGCGCTCGGCCACATCGAGGAGGTGCGGCCGAGCCTTGTGGTTGTCGACTCGGTGCAGACCATGTCCACCACCGAGGCCGACGGCGTCACCGGCGGGGTCACTCAGGTGCGGGCGGTGACGACGGCGCTGACCATGACCGCGAAAACATCCGGGGTGGCGATGCTTCTGGTCGGACACGTCACCAAGGACGGCGCCATTGCCGGGCCGCGCTCGCTGGAGCATCTCGTCGACGTCGTGCTGCACTTCGAGGGCGACCGCACGTCGGCGCTGCGCATGGTGCGCGGCGTGAAGAACCGCTTCGGCGCCGCCGACGAGGTTGGCTGTTTTCTGTTGCACGACAACGGAATTGAGTGCGTCGCGGACCCATCGGGACTCTTCCTCGACCAACGGCCCAAGCCGGTGTCGGGCACGGCGGTAACGGTCACGCTCGACGGCAAACGGCCGTTGATCGGTGAGGTGCAGGCGCTGATCGGCTCACCCGCCAGCGGCTCGCCACGGCGCGCGGTGAGCGGCATCGACTCGTCGCGCGCCGCCATGATCACGGCGGTGCTGGAGAAGCGCGCAAGCCTTCCCGTTGGCGCCAACGACATCTACCTGTCCACCGTCGGCGGCATGCGCCTGACCGACCCGTCGTCGGACTTGGCGGTGGCGCTGGCGATCGCGTCCGCCTATACCGACCTGCCGATGCCCGCCAACGCCGTGGCGATCGGCGAGGTCGGGCTGGCGGGCGATCTGCGCCGGGTCAGCGGCATGGACCGCAGGCTCGCCGAGGCGGCAAGGCTGGGCTTCGGCTGCGCCGTGGTGCCTGCGGGCGTCACCGCGGCGCCCCCGGGGCTGCGTGCCCTTCCTGCCGACAACATTCAGACGGCGTTGCGGGTCCTGCGGCAAATCAGCCAGACTGACGGCAGTAGCGGCCGATCCTAGGAGGGGCGATGGCCGTCAAGGCGAGTAGCAGGTCGAGCCGCAACGTGGTGCAGCTCGCCCGTCCGACCTTGCGTGAGACCATCGCCCGCCTGGCCCCCGGGACCGCGCTGCGCGACGGCCTGGAGCGCATCTTGCGCGGTCGCACCGGCGCCCTGATCGTGATCGGCTACGACGACAGCGTCGAGACGATCTGCGACGGGGGTTTCGAACTCGACGTGCGTTACGCGCCGACCAGGCTGCGCGAGCTGTCGAAGATGGACGGTGCTGTCGTGCTGTCCACTGACGGCGGCCGCATCGTGCGGGCCAACGTGCAACTGGTGCCCGACCCGTCGATCCCCACCGAGGAGTCGGGAACCCGGCACCGTTCCGCCGAGCGCGCCGCCATCCAGACCGGCTATCCGGTGATCTCGGTGAGCCATTCGATGAGCATCGTCACCGTCTACGTCGCCGGCGAGCGCCACGTGATGCCGGAGTCGGCGGCCATCCTGTCGCGGGCCAACCAGACCATCGACACGCTGGAGCGCTACAAGACCCGACTCGACGAGGTCAGCAGGCAGCTGTCCACGGCCGAGATCGAGGACTTCGTGACGCTGCGCGACGTGATGACGGTGGTGCAGCGGCTGGAGATGGTGCGCCGGATCAGCCTGGAGATCGACTCCGACGTCGTCGAACTCGGCACCGACGGGCGCCAGCTCAAACTGCAGCTGGAGGAACTCGTCGGCGACAACGACACCGCCCGCGAGCTGATCGTGCGCGACTATCACGCCAACCCCGACCCGCCGACGGCCGCCCAGGTGAGCGCCACCCTCGAGGCGCTTGACGGCCTCTCCGACAACGAGCTGCTCGACTTCACCACGCTCGCACGGGTTTTCGGCTATCCGTCGACGCTGGAAGCACAGGACTCGGCGATGAGCTCACGCGGGTACCGGGCAATGACAGGCATCCCGCGGTTGCAGTTCGCCCATGTCGACCTGCTGGTGCGGTCGTTCGGTTCGTTGCAGGGCCTGCTCGCGGCCACGTCCGACGACCTGCAGTCGGTGGAAGGCATCGGTTCGATGTGGGCCCGGCACATCCGGGAAGGGCTCTCACAGCTCGCCGAGTCGACGATCGCGGACCGACTCGCTTAGCTCGCTGATCTCGTCGAGCCCGGCTCGGAGCAAGCTCCACGCGAGCTGTCGTGCTTCTGCGGCCCTCGACTGCATCAGCCGCTGGACGGGCGGGACGGGATTGACGTGCGGTGCGCTCCTGTGGACCACGGCGTCGTGTACATCCTCCGCTACCCGAATGCCCATTAGGACGGCCTCGTTGACGCGGTCCAGCGCGCGATGCAGCCGATCGTCCTCAATGAGGAGGTGAGCGTTGCTGACCTCGACCGAAAAGTCGTTCACGACTTGGCTGATCTGCTCGAAGATCGGGTTCATCGCGAGTTCCCGCTCGTCGCGATCCTCGACGCTCAGGATGCTCGCGGCCTGGTTCCACAGTGTCGCCAGCAGTTGAGTGTGCCCATTCACGGTGCGCGACACCTCGGTGAGCGCCTGCTTTTGCAGCTGATTAACCAGATGAAGGCGCTCAACACGAGCCAGCTCTCGATGCGCTTCCAACTCGGCCCGATGCGACTTCTCCTTGGCGTCCATCTCGACCCGGTGCAATGTCTGGATCAGAGCCAGTTCGCGTGCCGCGTGCTCCTCGGCGGCCGCTAGCTCCATCCGGTGTCGTTCCTCGGTGTGGGCGGCGTTCTGGTTCGCCTGACGCTGGATGTTGAGGGTCTGCCACATGGTCACCATCACGACGCAAAACACGACGGCGCCGAAGAACCAGTCCGCCTTGGAACCGATCTCGCCGCGACTGACTAAGATGAACCAGACGATGGCCACACCGCCTGCGACACCGGTGGCAAACCACCCGATTCCGCGCCAGCCCTCGATAGCGGCGAACCAACGGGGTCCCCGGCGAACTGGCACGGTCACCGGCATCAGCGCCGCAGGGGTGCGCACTTCGACGTGTTCGGAATCCTCGGCGGCCCTGGTGGATTCCGCTAGTCCGGTCATCTCGACCTCCCATTCACCCAAGCCTCCGGCCATGCGGGTTCAGACTAAGGAACCTTAGATTGAGCCGTCACGCCCCGCCTCTCCGGCGGTGTACACAAACTGACACGGACCGCTAGTGTCAACCCGTGCTCCCTTGGACAGCGCGATCGGGGCGCCCGCTTCGCCGACTGCTCGCAGCTATCGAATTGACCCGCTAGAGAATTGAGGGCCCATGGGACAACCCGTGCAGGAAGGTGACTCGTCGATCATCGTCAGTCTCTCCGAGGCGGCGATGCACATGTACACGGCCGCGATCGATGCGTTGCCATTCGCAGAGGACAAGAAGTTCCACAAGCGCGCGGATGTCGTCCTGTCGGGCATGCGGAAGTTGCGCGCCGCGCTGACGGACGCAGCAAGCACCAGCAGGCCCTCACCCGCTGTGATCGTGGCGCTGAGTAACGTGCGGCGGCGCTACGACGCGCTGATGGAACACGCCGCCGCTGCGCCAGGATCGAGTTTGGGCCAACAGTTGTACGTCACGCGCGTCCACGCCAAATTGTCTGCTCTGGAAGTAGCCAACGGCGCTGGGCTTCGTGCCGATCTCCTCGATGAGCTCGAGGCCGGCGCAACCCCCACCGACGAGGACGCGGCGAGAATCAAAGACGCGATTGCCGCCCTCGGTGGCGTGCCTGGCACCGAACACCTCCAGCATCACGAGCCCGAGCATCACGAGCCCGAGCATCATGAGCCCGAGCATGAAGAGCCAGCGGAGTCACACGTCAACGGCTGGGACGAATCGCTCGTCACGGAGCATGCAGGCTAGGTGTACCTACGGGCTTAGCCGCCTTGCGGCACCGGCGCGGGTTCGGCCGGCGGCGCGCCCTCGGCAGGCGCCTCCGTCGGCGCGGCGGGCGGAGCGAGGATGAACGGCACCGCCGCCGACCTCAGATTGCCCAGCTGCACGACGAGGTTGTACGTCCCAGGCCCGATCGGCTGACGCGGCAGCGGGCACTGCGGTGCCGAGCCCATGCCCGTCCAGGTGACCTCCGTGGTCACCTGCTCACCGGGCTGGAACGTCTTGACCAGCGTCTCGTTCGACGGGGCGCAGTCCAGGTTCGACCACAGCCGGGTGTTGTCCAGTGAGTAGACATAGGCGGCCAGCACCGCGGCACCGACGTCGCGCTGACACGCGACCAGGCCGATGTTGGTGACGACCATGGTGAACTTCGGCTGGTCTCCGACGAAGTACTGCGGCTCGTTGGTGATGCCCTTGACCGCCAGCGTGGAGTCGGGGCAGTCGTCACCCTCCTTGAGCACAGGTGGCGGCATGACGGCCGCGGTCGGAGTGGGCGTCGGCGCCGGGGCCTGCTGAGCAGGCGGCATCACCGGGGTCTTGATCTCGGGGTTCTCTCCGGGAAGCGCTGTCGGCGCGGCGGCCTGCGTGGGGGCCGGCTTGCCTGCGGTCTTGTTCTCGGTGCTCGTGCTGTTCATCACGACCATCACCACCACCGCGGCGACGACGCCGATGGAGAGGACCGCGATGCCCAGCGCTAGTGCCCTGCGGCGCCAGTAAATCTGCGTCGGTAGCGGGCCATGCGGTTCTAGATCCAGCACAACCCCACGGTAAGGCCAGGTCACGCGCAGTCGTCCGAGGTGACTCGGCGTGTCGCGGGTCAGCCTTCGCCGATGTCGCCCAGATAATCCCGCAACACCACCCGGCCGTCGGCGAGGTGGTAGGTCAAGCCGACGATGGCCACGGTCCCCGCGGCAAGCCGTTCGGCGATGGACGCAGAGCGGACGCGCAGGTGCGTGACGGTGTCGTTCACGTGTCGAGTTTCGAACTCGTCGACCCGCGTCAGCCCGGCGTGACGGCCTTGCAGGACAGACGGTGTTATCCGTTCCACGATGTCGCGCACGTAGCCGCCGGGCACCACACCGTCGTCGATCGCCGACAACGTCGCTTTCACCGCGCCGCAACTGTCGTGGCCCAGCACCACGATCAGTGGCACGTTGAGCACCGTGACCGCGTATTCGATCGAGCCGAGCACCGCCGAGTCGATGACGTGGCCCGCGGTGCGCACGACGAACATGTCGCCAAGGCCCTGATCGAAAATGATCTCGGCCGCCACCCGGCTGTCGGCACATCCGAACACCACCGTGGAGGGCTGCTGCGACGCCGCAAGGCGGGCGCGGTCCGCGATGCTTTGGCTCGGGTGCTGGGGCTCGCCCGCAACAAATCGCTCGTTACCCTCCTTGAGTGCCTTCCATGCGGTCACCGGACTCGTGTTGGGCATGGCCGACATTGTGCCGGAGTATGCGGCAGTGATCGATTCACGTGAGTTATCACTGTGGTACGAGCACGTGCGGCGCGACCTGCCGTGGCGCCTACCGGGCGTGACGCCGTGGCAGATCGTGGTCAGCGAGTTCATGCTGCAACAGACGCCGGTGGCGCGCGTCGAACCGGTCTGGCTGGCGTGGGTGGCCCGCTGGCCGACACCGTCGGCGACCGCCGCTGCCAGCGCGGCCGATGTGCTGCGGGCTTGGGGCAAGCTCGGTTATCCGCGGCGGGCCAAGCGGCTACATGAATGCGCGACGGTGATCGCCGAGCAGTTCGACGATGTGGTGCCGTCGGACGTCGAGACGCTTTTGACGCTGCCCGGGATCGGCGCCTATACCGCCCGCGCCGTTGCCTGTTTCGCATACCGCCAGCGTGTGCCCGTCGTCGATACCAATGTTCGCCGTGTGGTTGCCAGGGCGGTGCACGGCCGGGCCGACGCCGCCGCGGCGTCTCCACGTGATCTGGACGACGTCGCTGCAATGTTGCCCAATGATGCTGGTGCGCCACAGTTCTCGGTTGCGCTGATGGAGTTGGGCGCGACGGTATGCACGGCGCGCGCGCCGCGGTGCGGACTATGTCCGTTGAGCGCTTGTGCATGGCGGTCGCGTGGCTACCCGGCCGGCACCTCGGCGCGCCGCGTTCAGCGCTATGCCGGCACCGATCGTCAGGTCCGCGGCCGGCTGCTGGATGTGTTGCGCGGCAACGACTCTCCGGTCACGCGGGCACAGCTCGACGTGGCATGGCTGACCGACACCGCGCAGCGCGACCGTGCGCTGGATTCGCTGCTCGTCGATGGCCTGGTCGAGCAGACCGTCGACGGCCGTTTCGCCCTGGCCGGCGAGGGCGACTAGCTACTTGGCGCGGGAACAATCCGGCGTATGGTGCGGGCGAGAAGTGATGGCTCGAACTGCCAAACGTCGGCGTCCGCGACATCCCATGCGTAGGTCGGGGTGTCGCCGCTGCGCAGCACGCGAAGCCCAGGCAGCGCGAGCTCGTCGGAAGACCAGTCGTAGAGGTAGCCGAGCCTCGGCTGGATGAAACCAATGTCCAACATGTGGCCGAACCCATGCTCCACCGCGATGTAGGTGTCTACGTCATCACCGAGTGGATAGCGATCGGGGAGCACGCGCGACAGCGACATGAAGATGCCCGTCATGCCCACGCGTGGATCGCCGACTGGGCGGCCCAGCGGGGCAAGCCAGCCCAGCGCCAGCCGTGGTGCGGCAACCAGGGTGTGGGCGAACAGCACGCGAACCAGAACCACATTCATGAAGAACCGCTCGACGCGACGTTCGGCGACAGCGAGATCCACGTTCGCCAGATAACCCCCGACGATGCTGACATTGTGTGCGCGGTACCAATTGCGCGCTGTGGGCCGCCGGATGAAGTCGAGGTGCGCAGTCACGCCCGGGCCGCTGGGCTCACCGCCATGGCCGAAGGCGAACGCTCGGGCTTCGGCCGTGTCGCGCAACAGCCCTTCGTTCAGCGCCCGCCACCATGGGCTGCCGGGCCGGGGGTCGCTCTGCGGGTTCAGAAGCCCCCGCCGCAGTTGCCAGCCCATGAACGCAGATGCCGCCCGCCGGTAAGGAAGGTATCCGCGATCCACACCTCGTGGAACTTCATAAAGTCGGCGCAGCAGCGCCAACCGCGCCAGCGGGTCGTCCCGGACCCGCTCTACGGCTGAACGCGCATAAGCCGCAGCACAATTGCGCGACATGTTTCGATTGTGTCATTGGTGGCGCTAGCCTGAAGCTGTGGCGCAGGATCCGCGGACTCGCTACGCATCATGCGGCGACCTGGACATCGCCTACCAGGTCCTCGGCGATGGTCCTGTGGATCTGGTGGTCATGCCTGGGCCGTTCATCCCCATCGATTCGATCGACGCCGAACCGTCCATGTACCGCTTCTTCCGGCGCCTGGCCGCGTTCTGCAGGGTGATCCGATTCGATCACCGTGGCATGGGTATGTCCTCGCGCATAGGCGCGGACAACATCACCCCATCGTGCTGGGCGGAGGACGCCCGGACGGTGATGGATGCGGTTGGCTGCGAGCGCGCGACGATCTTCGGGACGGGCTACACGGCGATGAGCGCGATCCTGCTCGCCGCCGGTTACCCCGACCGGATCAGCAACCTGGTGATCGTCAACGGCGCCGCCCGTACCCTGTGGGCGAACGACTACCCCGCCGGAGCCGCCTTGACCGGCGCCAGCCCGTTCACGTCCGTGGCACTCGATCCGGACGCCGTAGACCAAGGGTTCGATGTCCTCGAGCAGGTTGCACCGTCGGTGGCCGCCGACGCCGCATTCCGAGCCTGGTGGGATCTTGCCGGTAATCGCGCGGCATCGCCGAGCATGGCCCGCAGGTCCAGCCAAGCCATCCTCGAAGGCGATGTCCGCGAACAGCTCTCGCTCATCACCGCGCCGACACTGATCCTGCATCGCTCCGATGCGCGGTTCGTCGGGGTGGACCACGGGCGTTACCTTGCCGAGCACATCGCCCGAAGCCGTTATGTCGAACTTTCCGGTGCGGATACAATCTACTGGGTCGGCGAGACGACCGCAATGCTCGACGAGATCGAAGAGTTCATCACCGGTGTGCGTGGCGGATCCGATGCCGAACGTGTGCTCACCACAATCGTTTTCACCGACATCGTGGGTTCGACCGAACGCGCCGCTGAGCTTGGCGACGATCGGTGGCATGCCCTGCTCGACAATCACGACAACGTCGTGCGCCGCCAGCTCGAACGGTTCCGCGGGATCGAAGTCAACACCGTCGGTGACGGATTCGTCGCGATCTTCGCCAGTCCCAGCACCGCGATCGACTGCGCCGACGCGATCGTCGACGCGGTCCGCCCGCTCCGCATCGAAGTGCGGGTGGGCATCCATGCGGGCGAAGTCGAGATACGCGGCGACGACATCGCAGGCATGGCGGTGCATATCGGGGCGCGCGTCGCCGCACTCGCGGGCCCCAGCGAGGTGCTGGTGTCGTCGACGGTCCGCGAGATCGTCACTGGTTCGCGGCGCCAGTTCGTCGAGCGGGGTGAGTACGAACTCAAGGGCGTCCCCGGTCGATGGCGGGTGCACACGCTGGTGCGGGACAGCGCAGTCGTAAGGCGCTGATCGGACCGGCGTAACCACCGACCCTATCTCTTGCTGAACACGACATAGGAGTTCAGCCATGCAGCATTTCGCCATTGCCACCGCCGCAGCCGGCATCCTCGCGGCAACCGCCATCGCTGCGGCAGGTACGGCGGCAGCCGCCCCAACTGGCGGTTCGAACGCCGCCGATACCGTTAAGGCCCTGCGCGACATGGGATATAACGTGCAACTCAACGGAACGGTGAGTGATGCGCTGTCCCAATGCATCGCCACCGGCGTGCACGGGCTGACCAATGGCGACCCGACGGTGTTCACCACCGCCTACGTCGACATCTCCTGCCCGTCGAGTGATGACTAGCGTTGAGCAAGGTAGGCGTTGATTCCCTGCACGACCGAGGCGGCGCATTTGCCCGCCCCTCTGGCGTGGTCATCCCCGCCGCCTCTTGCTGGTTCGTCATGTTGCCCAGCTCGATCAGAATCGATGGGTATTGAGCGAGATTCAGCCCTGCGAGGTCTGCGCGGCCGTAGAGGCCGTCGCTGCCTCGATAGGTCGACGGCGTGAACCCCGCGGTGGCAAGTTGGTCACGCATGACCTTTGCGAACCGCACGGCGGCGCCGGATTGGGCATCGTTGACCGGCGGGTTCGAGTAGTTGACATGAAACCCGCGGCCATCCGCAGGTCCGCCGTCTGCGTGAATGCTGACGATCGCGTCGGGGCGAAGCGCGTTGGCCATCGCGGCGCGTTGATCGACGCAGGGTCCAAGCGCGTTGTCATTGCCACGCGACATGGCCGTGCGAACACCCAGCTGAGTCAGTTCCTCGCGGAGGCGCAGCACCACATCCCAGTTGAAGCTGTGTTCGGGATAGCCCGTATCGGTGGTCGTTCCCGTCGTTTGGCATTCCTTTGTGCCGCCGCCGCCGTTGACCACCTGCCGGTTGATCGAGGCGTCATTGGCGCCGTTGTGACCGGGATCCAGGAACACGATCGCGCCGGCGACCCCGGAAGCCGCACCGGCGGCTGGCGCGCCGAGCGACGCTGCCAGGCCCGACAGGCTGACGAAAACCGGCGTCGTTGCAGCCCATTTGAGCACATCGCGCCGGGACACGTTGCTTTGCACCGGCGCAACGTAGCCACCGAACCTTGGGGGTGAAGCCCGTACACCGGCGCGGTGTTGCAATTCAATAACGTCGCTCAACGACTAGGCCGTCGCAGCGGCCTCCTCACACGGACCACCGCACGCGAACCGGCGCCGGTAGTCCGACGGCGTCACGCCGATGACCCTGCGGAAGTGGTGGCGCAGCAGCGTGGCCGTGCCGAAACCCGATCGGTCGGCGATCCTGTCGATGTCGAGATCGGTCTCCTCCAGCAGCCGTCGCGCGTAGAGCACGCGCTGGTCGGTAACCCACTGCATCGGGGTGCGGCCGGTCTCCTCGACGAACCGGCGGGCGAAGGTGCGTGCCGACATGTTGACCCGGCGGGCCAGCGTGGCCACCGTGAGCGGCTTGTCGAGATTACTGAGGACCCAATCCAGGTGCGGCGCAAAGCCTTCCGAGCATCGGACCGGAATCGGTTGGTCGATGTACTGCCGCTGACCGCCGTCGCGCTGGGGCGGCACCACCATTCGCCGCGCGATCTTGTTGGTGACCTCGCTGCCCAGTTCGCGACGCACCAGGTGCAGGCAGGCGTCGATGCCTGCCGCGGTGCCCGCGCTGGTGATCAGGTTGCCGTCGTCGACGAACAGCACGTTGCGGTCGACCTTCGCCGTCGGATACATCCGGGCCAGTTCGTCGGCGTGCATCCAGTGGGTGGTGCACGGCCGGCCGTCCAGCAGCCCCGCCGCACCCGCGACGAACGCGCCCGAGCACACCGTCAGGATGATCGAGCCTGACTCGGCGGCCTTTCGCACGACGTCCAGGGCCTCCGGCAGAAATCCGCCGTACTGGCTGCTGATCGCCGGAATCGCGACCAGGTCGGCGCCGACAAGACTGTCGAGGCCATGGTCAGGGGTGATGGTGGCGCCGACCGACGTCCGCAGCGGCTTGCCCGGCTCCGGTCCGCAGACCTTGAAATCGAAGTTGGGAACACCGTCCGCGGAGCGGTCGATGCCGAAGACCTCGCAGATCACGCCGAACTCAAAAATCGCTAGACCGTCCAGCACCAGCGCAGATACGCTCTTAAATGCCATGGCAGCATCTTATCGCAAGGTGTCCTTCCTGCCACTGTTGGCGGGATATTTATTGTTGGAGCATTACTGCCATGACCACTGCACTGACCTTTCTCATCCTGATCGCCCCGTTCGCGGTGGCAGCGGCCCTCAGCTGGGCTGCCCATCGCTCTGATTCGCTTCGCATCCGCTTCGACCAGTTCCGCTGGTCTGCCCCGATGATGGGCAGGCTGTTCGAGGACGACCGCGACGGCTTTCGCATCGCCCACGACGTCGACGCGATCCGCACGCGCTTTGAGCAGCAGCCGTTCTGGCCCGCGTCAGGCGCGACGGGCGAGCGCCGCTAGGAACGACCCGACCGCCTCGTGATAGATCTGCGGTGCGTCGTCGTGGATCAGATGGCCGGCACCGGGCACGTGCAAATACGTGGTCCGGTAGCCGGTTTCATCCATTCTTCGCATTTGTCCCTCGGGTGTGACGGAGTTGCCCGCCTCGAGGAGCAACGCGGGGACCCGCACCGCCTTCCACTGCTTCCAGTAGTCACGGGTGCCCCACTCGGCGGCGATCTCGATCCAGCGGCCGGTATGCCCGTGCAGCCGCCAGCCGGTCGCGGTCCGGTCGAACGCCTCGAGAAAATACTGACCGGCCACCTGCCCGAACTCGTCGTAAACCTGTTGGGCCGAATGGAATTCGGTCGGCAGCGCGTGCAGCCATGGCTCCCACGGCCCGGTGGTGCGCCCGCGGAAGTCCGGCGCCATGTCCTCCACCACCAGCGCGCTGACAAGGTCGGGTTGCGAAGCGGCCAGACACCACGAATGCAGCGCGCCCATCGAATGGCCGATCAGGGCTGCCGGCCGGCCCAGCCCGGCGACCGCGTCGCCGAGATCGGACACGAACTGCTCGGTGCTGATCGGATGCGGATCGGCGACGTCGCGGCCGCGGTGCCACGGCGCGTCGTAGGTGTACACCTCGCCGAGGTCCGTCAGCCACGGCAGCTGACGCGACCAGGTGCTGCCACGTCCCATCAGCCCGTGCACCAGGACCAGCGGATCGCCCTCGCCACCGCGGGGCATCAGCAGGTCGGGGGCCATGGCAGCGCACGGTAGCCTAGCGACATGCCAGTGGTGAAGATCAACGCAATCGAGGTCCCGCCCGACGCCGGTCCGGAACTGGAGAAGCGGTTCGCGAACCGTGCACATGCCGTCGACAACCAGCCCGGTTTCCTCGGCTTCCAGCTGCTGCGCCCGGTCAAGGGCGAAGACCGCTACTTTGTGGTCACGCAATGGGAGTCCGAAGAGGCGTTCCAGGCATGGGCGACAGGTCCCGCCGTCGAGGCGCACGCCGGTCAGCGCGCCAACCCGGTTGCCACAGGCGCATCGCTGCTGGAGTTCGAGGTTGTGCTGGACGTTGCGGGGACCGGCGCCAACGCGTAACGCGGCCCGGGCACGACAGAAGGCGGCCGGTCTCACGGTCGCGCTCGTCGTCGCCCTGGCTTGCGGCTGCGCCAACACCGGACCGGCGCCGGAGGCCGAGGCCGCTTACGGCGTTCACATCGACACCAACACACCCCAGGGTCTGCGGGCCAAGCAGACCATGGACATGCTCAATTCCGACTGGCCGATCGGCCCCGTCGGCGTGCGGACGCTGGCCGCTCCGGAGATGGTCGACGAAGTCGGCACCAAGCTCGACTCGATCTGGTGGGACCGGCCATTTCGGGTGACCAGTCTGGACATCGGTGCCGGGCAGGCGACGCTGCACGTGCTGACGTCCTACAACGTCACACAGAATATCGAACTGCGCACCAATGACGCCGGATTGGTCGACCGCTTCGCCGTGACGCTGCAGCCGCCGGTGATCAACAAATGGGCCGACATCGACGCCGAGCTGACCAAGTCGGGCGCTCGCTATTCCTATCAGGTGTCGCGCGTCAACAACGGCAAGTGCGCACTGGTGGCAGGCACCAACACCGACCTGTCACTGCCGCTGGCTTCGATCTTCAAACTCTATGTGCTGCTTGCGGTTTCCGAGGCGGTCAACGCGGGGACGGTGAGTTGGACCGATCAGCTGACCATCACCAAACAGGCCAAGGCGGTCGGCTCGGCCGGCCTCGAGGAAATGCCCCCTGGCTCGCAGGTGTCGGTCCGCAACGCGGCGCAGCAGATGATTTCGGCCAGCGACAACATGGCGACCGATCTGCTGATGGAACGGCTGGGACCTGGTGCCGTCGAACGGGCACTGGCTACGGCAGGGCACCACGACCCGGCGAGCATGACCCCGTTTCCGACGACACACGAGCTGTTCTCCGTCGGCTGGGGCGAGCCGGATCTGCGTGACCAGTGGGAGCAAGCCTCTCCGCAGGACCGGGCGCAGCTGCTGGAGCAGACGAATTCCCGCCCGTACCAACCAGATCCGAACCGCACGCACACGCCGGCATCTCCCGACGGAATCGAGTGGTACGGCAGCGCCGCCGATATCTGCCGCGTGCACGCCGCGCTGCAGGCGGCAGCTGTCGGCAAGGCCGCGCCCGTCAAGCAGATCCTTTCGGCCATCCCCGGCATAGATCTGGACAAGTCGAAGTGGTCGTACATCGGCGCCAAGGGCGGCAACCTTCCCGGCGACCTCACGTTCAGTTGGTACGCGGTGGACCACACCGGTCAGCCGTGGGTGGTCAGCTTCCAGTTGAACTGGCCACAGTTCCGCAGTCCGACCGCGGCGGGCTGGCTGCTGTCGATCGTGCACCACGCGTTCGACCTGGCGCCGGTGGGCTGATCACAGGCTGGAGCGCAGCGTCCAGGCATGCCCGCGGAAGTGCATCACTGTCCGGCTCACCGGCGCAATGTCGATGCGCCAGAACGACTTCGGTGGCGCATTGAGCGCAACCAGTATCGCGGCCCGGATCACCGCGGGGTGCGTGACCGCGACCAGCCGACTGCGACGGCTGGTCAATGAGTCCATCCACCCGCGCACCCGCTCGATCAGCTCGACGACCGACTCGCCACCGTGCGGCGCACGCCTCGGATCGGTCAGCCAGATCGCCAGATCGGCGGGCCGCACCCCGCCCACCACATCCCCGCGCCAGCGGCCGCAGTCAAGATCCGCGAGCCTGTTGTCGATGCTGGCGTGCAGGCCGAGCAGTTCCGCCGTCTGCCTGGCCCGCTTCTCGGGTCCGCAGTAGGCACGTTCGGTGACGCCCAGTTCGATCGACGCGTCGACCTGGCGGTGGCCGAGGGCGTTGAGCGGTTCGTCGGTGGGAAATCGTCCGGCTGCCATCGCATCCGTCATCGCGTGGGATACGAGCGTCAGCCGGACGACCTCACTCACGCCGTTGCTTGCGCCTTCGTCTGGGCGGGATCGCCGAGCAGCTTGTTGGCCATCGGGGCGAAACCCAGTCCGATAGTCGCCCAGAGAATCAGCTGGGCACCCACCGAATAGAGCCGGAATAGGTAGAGATCGTCTGCCGAGAACCCAGGAAAGACGATCTTGCCCTGTGGATCGAGCAGCGGCTGGGGAGTCTCGGTGGCGTGGTTACCGTACTCGGCGGCGTTGACGCTGAGATGCCCCAGTGACGGCAACAACAACATCACGATGGCTATCACGATGATGAATCCACCACCGGCCATCAGCGTCGCCGACCAGGTGCCGAATCGCGGCTGCAATCGTCGCGCGAGCCATACCGCAAGTACGAGGATCAACACTGAGGCCACGACCATCGTCAGGTAGAGCCCCGTTCTCTGGCTGATCGTCTCCCCGTGCCCAATCGAGGGCGGATTGGCCGGATACTTCAGGAACGGCACCAGATACAACGAGAAGAACATGGCACCCGCCAGAAGCAGCGCGAGCGTTGCAGGCGGAAGCTTGCTGAACCGTCCGTAGACGACGCAGTATGCGACTGCGAACAACGCGCCCATCGCGACACCGAAGGCGATCATCCCCACGCCGATACCGATGTTGCTTTGGATTGAACGGCTGAAGACCTCCACGCCTTCGTGCATGCCTGGCATGCCGTCTGGGTGGTCGAGGTACTCCTGGGCCTCGTCGCGAGCACCCTCGTACTCGATCGAACGCTGGATGACCGGCTCAGCGAAGATGCGCGCAAAGATGAAGGCCAGCAATCCGCCGAGGCCACCCCACAGCGTGCCGCGCAGAATTATTCTTTTTTCCACGTTGGATTCCCTCTAGTGGCAGGGGAAGCCGAGGAAGTGGCGGGCATCGTGCACGAACTCGTGCACGTGCGTGTCGCTGCCAAAAATTGAAGTCGCGCCCTGGTCGATGCCGACGAAGTAGTACACAAGCAGCGCCAAGACCACAGTGGCGCTCAGCCACAAGGCGGCCTTCGCGGCCGATAGGTCGACCGCGCGTGGCACGCTCTGGGGTGTAGTGGTCACTAGATGCTCCTCTCGGGATCTCGCGTCCCGGTGTCAAGGTGGCGACGGGGCGGGTCTGACTATCACAGTGGCGCGGCCGTTCTGGACTCTCACCAGATTCCTTCGCCCGTCGATTACATCAGCATCCTAACCACCGGGTCTAGCCTCCCGTGCCGTATCCCAGTTGACTGGCGGTGTAGTTCGCAGCGTCGGTGACCGGGACGGCCTGGACCGCGGTGCCGTAGGCGCAGATCTCGGTCCACACGTCGCCGAGTTCGGTGGTGTCGAATCGCATGGCAACTATCGCGTTGCCGCCACGGGCGCGGGCTTCGGAGATCAGCCGGTTCATCGCCTCGTTGCGGCTGTCGGCGAGGTTCTTGGTCATGCCCTGCAGCTCGCACCGAACATGGACTTGAACCCGGCGCCGATCTGGGCAAACGCATTGCGCGATCGGACGGACAGCCCGAAGACCTCCCCGCAGACGCGCTGGATCTCCCATCCTGGAAGGTCGTTGGTGGTAACAATCAGCACTGCGAGCACTCCTTCAGACGCGAAAGCGGGCGGCCACCCGGTGGAGGGTAGCCGCCCGTTTTCGTTGTAGTTGTTACACGGCGGCTGAGCCGCCAATCATCACTCCGCGGCAGCCGCGCTCGGCGTGCCTGCGGCCCCGGCTTTCTCCAGCTCCGGCTCGGCCGGCTTGGGCGGCTTCGCGGTTCCAGTGAAGGTGAACGCCGCGTCCTCGCCGGCGCCTTCGCCATCCCAGTTGTCGACGTCGACGACGACGAGCTGGCCCGGCTTGATCTCGTCGAACAAGATCTTCTCCGAGAGCGCGTCCTCGATCTCCCGCTGGATGGTGCGCCGCAGTGGCCGCGCACCCAGCACGGGGTCGAACCCGCGCTTGGCCAGCAGGGACTTGGCCTTGTCGGTCAGCTCCATGGCCATGTCCTTGGCCTTGAGCTGCTTCTCCACCCGGCCGATCATCAGGTCGACCATCTGCACGATCTGATCGGTCGTGAGCTGGTGGAAGACGATGACATCGTCGATGCGGTTGAGGAACTCGGGGCGGAAGTGCTTCTTCAGCTCGTCGTTGACCTTCTGCTTCATCCGCTCGTAGTTGTTCTCACCGCCGCCCTGGGTGAAGCCCAGGCCGACTGCCTTGGAGATGTCGGACGTGCCGAGGTTCGAGGTGAAGATCAGCACGGTGTTCTTGAAGTCGACCGTGCGGCCCTGGCCGTCGGTGAGACGGCCGTCCTCGAGCACCTGCAATAGGCTGTTGTAGATCTCCTGATGCGCCTTCTCGATCTCGTCGAAGAGGACAACGCTGAACGGTTTGCGCCGCACCTTCTCGGTCAGCTGACCGCCCTCCTCGTAGCCGACGTAACCCGGAGGGGCACCGAACAGCCGCGAGGCGGTGAAGCGGTCGTGGAACTCACCCATGTCGATCTGGATGAGCGCGTCGTCGTCGCCGAACAGGAAGTTGGCCAGCGCCTTGGACAGCTCGGTCTTACCGACACCGGACGGGCCGGCGAAGATGAACGAGCCCGACGGCCGCTTCGGGTCCTTCAGCCCGGCGCGGGTGCGCCGGATCGCCTTCGAGACCGCCGCGACGGCGTCCTCCTGGCCGATGATCCGCTTGTGGACCTCGCCCTCCATGCGCAGCAGCCGAGTGGTTTCCTCCTCGGTCAGCTTGAACACCGGGATGCCGGTCCAATTGCCAAGCACCTCGGCAATCTCGTTATCGTCCACCTCGGCCACGACGTCCAGATCACCTGAGCGCCACTGCTTCTCGCGCTCAGCACGCTGAGCGACCAGTTGTTTTTCCTTGTCGCGCAGGCTCGCCGCCTTCTCGAAGTCCTGCGCGTCGATCGCGGACTCCTTCTCCCGACGCGCCTCGGCGATCTTCTCGTCGAAGTCGCGCAGGTCTGGCGGCGCGGTCATCCGGCGGATCCGCATCCGGGCACCGGCCTCGTCGATCAGGTCAATCGCCTTGTCCGGCAGGAAGCGGTCGTTGATGTAGCGGTCGGCCAGCGTCGCGGCGGCCACGATCGCGCCATCGGTGATGGACACCCGGTGGTGTGCCTCGTAGCGGTCGCGCAGGCCCTTGAGGATCGCGATGGTGTGCTCGACCGTCGGCTCGCCGACCTGCACCGGCTGGAACCGGCGCTCCAGCGCGGCGTCCTTCTCGATGTACTTGCGGTACTCGTCGAGGGTGGTGGCGCCGATGGTCTGCAGCTCGCCGCGGGCCAGCTTCGGCTTGAGGATGCTCGCGGCGTCGATGGCACCCTCGGCGGCACCCGCACCGACCAGGGTGTGCAGCTCGTCGATGAACAGGATGATGTCGCCTCGGGTGTTGATCTCCTTGAGCACCTTCTTCAGGCGTTCCTCGAAGTCACCGCGGTAGCGGCTGCCTGCCACCAGTGAACCCAGGTCAAGCGTGTAGAGCTGCTTGTCCTTCAGCGTCTCTGGGACCTCGCCGTGCACGATTGCCTGTGCCAGGCCCTCGACGACGGCTGTCTTGCCGACGCCGGGCTCGCCGATCAGCACCGGGTTGTTCTTGGTGCGGCGGGAGAGCACCTGCATGACCCGCTCGATTTCCTTCTCGCGGCCGATGACGGGGTCGAGCTTGCCCTCCATCGCGGCGGCGGTCAGGTTGCGGCCGAACTGGTCGAGCACCAGCGAAGTGGAGGGGTTGCCCGCCTCGCCGCCGCGGCCGCCGGTGCCGGCCTCCGCGGTCTCCTTACCCTGGTAGCCGCTCAGCAGCTGGATGACCTGCTGGCGCACGCGGGTCAGTTCGGCACCCAGTTTGACCAGCACCTGGGCGGCGACGCCCTCACCCTCACGAATCAGGCCGAGCAGAATGTGCTCGGTGCCGATGTAGTTGTGGCCGAGCTGCAGCGCCTCGCGCAGGCTCAGCTCCAGCACTTTTTTGGCGCGCGGGGTGAACGGGATATGGCCTGACGGCGCCTGCTGGCCCTGGCCGATGATCTCCTCGACCTGGCTGCGCACGCCTTCCAGCGAGATGCCCAGCGACTCCAGTGACTTGGCCGCTACGCCCTCGCCCTCGTGAATAAGTCCCAACAGGATGTGCTCGGTGCCGATGTAGTTGTGGTTGAGCATCCGGGCTTCTTCTTGAGCCAGGACGACGACCCTGCGGGCGCGGTCGGTAAATCTCTCAAACATCGGTCGTTACCTGCTCTCCATCAATTAGGTCGGCGCGTTGCGCCGGAAAAGCGCAGTGCACCTACCGTCCACTCTAATGGGCGGCCGCTCCCGCTGCCCCGCTTGGCTGTCTGCTCTCGGCGGACATATCGGGCGAACGCACAACGCCGGCACTCGTGCATCTCGTGTATCCGGTGCTACCGACTAGCAACGCCCTGGGCGGCCGAAACGATTCCATTCCTGGCAGCGACCCGTTCGCCGCTAGCGAAAGCGCGTACCAGCGAACCCCCACGACGGGCCCGCATTCTGGCAACTGCCTACTACGTTGCCGCGTGGAACGCGTCGATGACGTCGGCGGGGATGCGTCCCCTGGTGGACACGTTGTGTCCGTTGCGACGTGCCCATTCGCGGATCGCGGCGCTTTGTTCGCGATCGATCGCTGCCCGCCCGCGGCCCGATCCAGCCGAACGCCCGCGCCTGCGGCCGCCAACCCGCCGGCCGGCGTCCACCCATTGCTTCAGGTCGTTTCGAAGCTTTGAGGCATTCTTGTTAGAAAGGTCGATCTCATAGCTCACCCCGTCGAGCCCGAATTCGACCGTCTCATCGGCGGCGCCCTCGCCGTCGAAATCGTCGACCAAGGTGACGGTCACTTTCTTCGCCATTAGCTCACACTGACCCTTCTGCCTGAGCACTTCATGAGTAGATTAGATCTCGAACCCTCACACAATGTGCCATAAATGCGCACACCATTCAACAAAGATCTGAATCGGAGCAGATCAGTTGCTGTGTCGCCGTACAATCGGGAACAAAACCGTCTCTCGAATCGACAGTCCCGTCAATGCCATCAACAACCGATCGATACCCATTCCGGTGCCAGTAGATGGCGGCATCGCATACTCTAAAGCGGCCAAAAAATCCTCATCGAGTGCCATTGCCTCATCGTCACCTGCGGCCGCTGCGCGAACCTGCGCTTCGAACCTTTCGCGTTGGATAACCGGATCGATCAGCTCGGAGTAGCCGGTGGCCAACTCGATGCGGCGGATGTACAGATCCCACTTCTCGGTGACGCCCTCGATGCTGCGGTGTGCGCGCGTCAACGGCGTTGTCTCCACCGGAAAATCGCGCACGAAAGTCGGCGCCCAGAGCTTGTCACCGACGGTGTGCTCCCATAGTTCCTCGACTAATTTCCCGTGCCCGTAACCACGATCGCGCGGAATCTCTACCCCGAGCTGATCGGCGATCTTCCATAACCGATCGGCTGGCGTCTGCGGGGTGATCTCTTCACCGAGCGCGTCCGACAACGACGGGTACATTTGTATCGCCGCCCATTCGCCGTCCACATCGTAGATGGTGCCATCCGGCAACGGCAGCGTTCTGGTGCCGATCGCCTCGTCGGCGACCTCCTGAATAATCTCGCGCGTGACGACGGCGGAATCGTCGTAGGTGCCGTAGGCCTGATATGTCTCGAGCATCGCAAATTCCGGCGAATGTGTGGAATCTGCACCTTCGTTTCGGAACACCCGATTCAACTCGAAGACCCTGTCGAATCCGCCTACCAAGCAACGCTTTAGGAACAGTTCGGGCGCGATCCGGAGGTACAGGTCCGCATCCAGCGCATTGGAGTGCGTGACGAACGGACGCGCGGCCGCACCGCCTGCCAGGGTCTGCAACATTGGCGTCTCGACTTCGAGAAAACCGCGCCGCTCCAGCGCGGAGCGCACCGCACGCACCACCGCCACCCGTTGGCGCGCAATGGTGCGAGCCTCCGGACGAACGATCAGATCGACATAGCGCTGCCTCACCCTGGACTCTTCGCTCATCTCTTTATGGGCGACGGGAAGCGGGCGCAACGCCTTCGAAACAATTTGCCAGGAATCGGCAAGCACAGATAGTTCCCCGCGCCGGGAACTGATCACCTCGCCGTGCATGTAAACGATGTCGCCGAGGTCAACGTCGGCCTTCCACGCGTCGAGCGATTCCTGCCCGACGCGGTCGAGGCTGACCATCGCCTGCAGTTGGGTACCGTCGCCCTCCTGCAGTGTTGCGAAACACAGCTTTCCGGAGTTGCGGGCAAATATGACCCGGCCGGCGACACCGACGAGCTGGCCGGTCTCGGTGTTGACGGGGAGGTCCGGATAGGCGTGCCGGATCTCGGCCAGCGTATGGGTGCGGGCCACCTCGACCGGATAGGGCTCCCGACCCTCGGCAAGCAGCCGCTCCCGCTTGGCCTGACGGATCCGCAACTGCTCGGGGAGTTCGGACTCGGTGTCGGGTTGATCAGGAGAGGTCACGACCTGCCAGCTTAAATGAACGCATGGCCACTCCCATCAGCGCGGCGGCGGTAGCCGCCCTGGCCGACGAGGTCATCGACTGGCGCTTCAAGGGCCTGCCTGCGTCGTGGTGGGGCCGCACTCCCGCGCAGATCTGCGCGGAATCACCCGATCTGTTCGACGACGGTGGTGGGATTGCCGGCTCAGCGAGCGGTGGCGCGGTCGGGCCCGTCTGCGTGCTGCGCGCCGAGGCGCTCACCCACAACCTCACCGCGATGGCCGGCTGGTGCAGCGACCGCGGCGTCGAGCTCGCGCCGCACGGTAAGACGCACATGGCGCCGCAGCTGTTCGCCCGCCAGCTCGACGCGGGCGCCTGCGGAATCACCGCGGCGACGCTGAGCCACGTCCGCATGTACCGCGCCTTCGGCGTGCGTGACGTGCTGCTGGCCAACGAGCTGGTCGACGGTGCCGGACTGCGCTGGCTGGCAGCCGAACTGGACGCTCATCCCGACTTTTCGATCATGTGCTGGGTGGATTCGGTGCGGGGGGTCGAGCTGATGACCGCGGCGCTGGCCGCCGCGGGGGCGAGCAGACCCGTCGACGTCTCCGTGGAGGTCGGCCTGACCGGCGGGCGCACCGGCTGCCGCGGGTCCTCCGCGGTCGACGAGGTGGCGCGCGCGGCCGCCGCATCGCCGCGGCTGCGGCTGGTCGGCGTCGCCGGCTACGAGGCGGCGCTCGGTCACGACATCGCGCCCGACGCGCTGGTCGGCGTCACCGGCTACCTGCAGGAGATGCGCGCCGCGGTGGTGCGTTTGGCCCCGCTGTTCGAGACGGACCGAGTGATTGTGACCGCCGGGGGCAGCACCTATTTCGACGCGGTCGCCGACGTGCTGACGGGTGATTGGCCCGCAGGACTGGCGGTACGCACCATCGTGCGTAGCGGCGCATACCTCACTCATGACGACGGGCTGTATGCGCGGACGTCGCCGCTTCGCGCTGCGCTATTGCCGGCGCTGCACGTGTGGGCCCAGGTGGTGTCGCGTCCAGAGCCCGGGCTGGCGGTGCTGACGATGGGCCGCCGCGACGTGTCTTTCGACCAGGATCTGCCGGTACCGCTGGGGTTGACCGACTGCGTGGTCACCAAGCTCAACGATCAGCACGCGTATCTGCGGCTGGGCAGCGCCAGCGTCGAGGTCGGCAGCTGGCTGGAATTCGGCATCTCGCATCCGTGCACGGTGTTCGACAAGTGGCAGCTCATCCCTGAACTCGACGCGCACGACCGCGTGGTCGGACTGATCCGCACGTTCTTTTGACGCGCTTTTGATGCCCGAACAGAGAACTAGCGGGCCTGCTTGAGCCTGCCGCGCGAGCTGTCGCGGTTGCGCTCGTACACCAATCGCAGGCCGTCAAGGGTGAGGTGCTGGTCGTAGCGCTCGACGGTGTGCACGTCGGGCAGCACCAGCGGCGCGGTGTGGCCGGTGGCCACCACCGCGATGTCGTCACCGGCGAAACCGTCGACGTCCTCGCGGATGCGGTTGACCAATCCGTCGACCAGGCCGGCGAATCCGAACACGGCACCGGACTGCATGCATTCGACGGTGTTCTTGCCGACCACCGAACGGGGCCGGGTCAGCTCGACACGGCGCAACGCCGCGGAGCGGGCGGCCGCAGCGTCGGAGGAAACCTGCACGCCGGGAGCGATTGCGCCGCCGAGGAATTCGCCTTTCGCGGAGACCACGTCCACACAGATCGACGAGCCGAAGTCGACGACGATCGCAGCGGTCCCGTACTTGTGATATGCGGCCAGGCAGTTGACGATGCGGTCTGCGCCAACCTCTTTAGGGTTGTCGACCAATAGCGGGATGCCCGTACGCACACCGGGCTCGATCAACACGTGCGGGACTGACGGCCAGTACTGCTCGAGCATCAACCGCACCTCGTGCAGCACCGACGGTACAGTCGACAGCCCCGCCGCGCCGGTCAGCTGCTCGGCGTCGTCGCCGATCAGGCCATCGATGGTGAGGGCGAGCTCATCGGAGGTCACCTCGGACTCGGTGCGAATCCGCCAGTGCTGCACCACCTTGGCGTGATCACCCGATCCGGAGATCAGGCCCACGACGGTGTGTGTATTGCGGACGTCGATCGCGAGAAGCACGGGCTTACCGGGGCGACATCAGCTCGGCCGCGTCGGCAGGCACATACGCGGGATCGTGACCAAGGTCGATCTGCTTGTTGTCGGCGTCGACGAACACCACCTGGGGCTGATACGCCCGGGCTTCGGCGTCCTCCATCGTGCCGTACGCGATCAGGATCACCAGGTCACCCGGATGCACGAGATGAGCTGCGGCGCCGTTGATGCCGATCACTCCGCTGCCACGCTCGCCGGTGATCGCGTAGGTGACCAGCCGTGCGCCGTTGTCGATGTCGACGATCGTTACCTGCTCGCCCTCGAGGAGGTCGGCCGCGTCCATCAGGTCGGCGTCGATGGTCACCGAACCGACGTAGTGAAGGTCGGCCTGGGTGACCGTGGCGCGGTGAATCTTCGATTTCAGCATCGTCCGTAACATCAATTCCTCCAAGGTAATTCGTGGTTGCTGTCCGACCCGACCCGTGGGTGTCCGTCGATGCCGGTGGTTGCTCCGATGTCGATGGCGATGTTGTCCAGCAGCCTGGTGCCGCCCAGCCGGGCGGCCACCAGCATGCGGGCGATGCCCTCGGCAGGCGCCGGCGCTAGCATCGCGTCCCGCACCTCCAGGTAGTCGACGTCGATGGCGGGCACCTCGTCCAGCACGGCGCGGGCCGCGTCCAGCGCCGCTGCGGCGCCGCCGGAGGCGGCGTACATGGCTGCCAGCAGTGCCGCAGACAGCGCGCCTGCTTGCTCGCGTTCGACCTCGTCGAGGTAGCGATTGCGCGACGACAGGGCCAGCCCGTCGGCTTCCCGCACAATGGGCACCCCGACGATCTGCGTGTCGACGTTGAGATCGGCGACCATCTGACGCACCAGCACCAGCTGCTGGTAATCCTTTTCGCCGAAGAACGCGCGATCGGGGCGCACGATCTGCAGCAGTTTGAGCACGACGGTCAGCACACCCGCGAAATGCGTTGGGCGGGCGGCACCTTCGAGCTCCGCACCGAGCGGTCCCGGGTGCACGGAGGTACGGCGACCGTCCGGGTAAATGTCGGCGACGGTTGGCGTGAACGCGATCTCGACGCCCTCGGCGCGCAGCGCCGCGAGATCGTCGTCGAGTGTGCGCGGATAGGCGTCAAGGTCCTCGCCCGCGCCGAACTGCAACGGGTTGACGAAGATCGATACCACGACGACGGCGCCCTGCACCCGCTTGGCGGCCTGGATCAGCGACAGGTGGCCCTCGTGCAGCGCGCCCATCGTCGGCACAAGCATCACCCTGCGGCCGGTGGCACGCAGCACCCGGGTGACATCGGAGACGTCGCGCGGGCTGGAGTAGACGTTGAGGTCACCGGCGGTGAACCGCGGCTTGGGCATGGTCATGGCTGTCCCGAACAGTCCGTGGAATCGGAAAAAACTGCAAATACCTCTTTGGGGGCGTGCGCGCGCTGCGCGGTGCGCAACGAGTTGGCCCGATACGCCTGCGCGAGTTCGGGATCCACTTCGGCAAGTGCCCGCAGGTGACCGGCGACCGCGGGTGCGTCGCCCCTGGCGACCGGGCCGGTCAGCGCCGCCTGCCCGCGCTGTAGCGCGTTCTCCAGGGACGCGCGCGCCAGCGGCCCGATCACACGCTCGGCGATGCCGCCTGGCGCGTCGCCGACCAGTTGCTGCCCCAGCAGCTCCTGGCCCCACAGCGCCGCACGCAGCGCCTCGACGGCGTCGAGCACCACGGTGACGATGTGGTTGCTGGCATGGGCCAGCGCAGCGTGGTACAGCGTGCGAGCGTCCTCGCGGACCCGGAATGGTTCGCCGCCGATCTCGAGCACCAGCGACTGCGCGACCGCGTATCCGACCTCGTCGGCGGCGGTGACGCCGAAGCAGGTGTCTGGCAGTCGCGCGATGTCGTCATCCGAGCCGGTGAACGTCATCGCGGGATGGATGGCCAGCGGGATGCAGCCCTGTTCGGTCAGGGGCGCCAGCACGCGGATGCCGTTCGCGCCCGAGGTGTGCGCGACGATGGTGCCCGGCCGCACCGCCGAGGTGGCCGCGAGGCCCGACACCAGGCCACCGAGCTCAGAGTCGGGGACGGCCAGCAGCAACAGTTCGGCGCGGCGAGCGACCTCGTCGGGCTGCATGACAACGGTGTCGGGAAGCCGCCGTTGGGCGCGCTGCCGAGACGCTTGCGAAATCGCGCTGCATGCGACCACCACATGGTCGGCGCGCTCGAGCGCCATGCCGAGCGCGGTACCCACCCGACCAGCGGAAATGATGCCGATCGTGAGCCGCGCCGGACGGAATCCGTCGGGGGTCCCCATGCAGACGACCTCGCTGAGTGTCAAAACTTTCTTCGTTCCGGTCCTGCGTTGCGGGTACCGGACGGTCGCTATGAGCCTAGCTCACTCCTCGCGACGCCTGCGACGGCCGCCTCCCGCCGGGGTGGCATGAAGCCTCGCCAGCAGCTCGGCAACCGACTGCCCGCCGGTGTCCTCCGCGCTGCGGTGTCGCCGCGCCTCCGGCTGCGCTGGCGGCGGTTCGGGCTCCGGCGCGGGCTCGGCGTGTGGCGGGGGACCCCCGGATTCGGCGGCCAAAGTGGGCGGCGCCGGTGGGCGTCCAGGATCGACGGCGTCCGGCGGTGCCGAGTGGCGGCCGCGGGGGACTGGCGGTGCCTGCATGGCCGGCTGAGCCGGCGAATTGGCAGCTTCGGGCTGAGCCGGCGAATTGGCAGCTTCCGGCTGAGCCGGCGAATTGGCAGCTGCCGGCTGAGCCGGCGAATTGGCAGCATCCGGCTCGGGTGCGCGTCTCTTGCCGACATATTGGCCGGCCGTGCCGTTCTCGCCCGTCGGCTGAGCCGACGAATCCGGCACGTCAGGCGACACCCAGTTGCTTCCCGGAGTTCCCACGGGTATCCACTGTCCCTCCGCGGGAGCGGGCTGCCAATCCGTCGGCGGCGTCTGCGCGACCCGCTCCGGCTCGGGGCGCGGCGGTGGCGGTTCGGTCGGCGGCGCGGGCGGGCGCTCTTGTTGCGGTGGCTGCCAAGCGAATTGGGGCTCGGGTGTGGGCTCACTGACCGGCCCCGGCTGAGGTTGCGGCGGCGGAGGTGACCACGCGCGCGGCGCCTCCTCTGCGCGACGGCGCTGCTCCTCTTGCTCGGTCTCCGACGGCCTGCGGTGCGCGCCGCCGTAGCTCAGTGGCGGCCACTCGGCCTCCGGCGGATGGGGTTCGGCAGGCACGTCGATGATGGGGCTTTCCTCGGTGTTCGCGTCGACGTCCTCGCGGTCTTCGGTGTCGATCCGGCTGGCGGTGACCCGGCCCGTCGATTCGGCCTCGCGCGGCCAGTCACTGTAGGCGCGGGCGCGATCGGTTTCGAGGGCGGGCCGGTGCGACAGGTCGGCGTCGAACAGGATCTCCAAATTGGCCCGCAGCGCGGCCAACTCCGCTCGCAGACCGGCGACCTCGTCGGCCGCCTGGGCCCGTATCTCGGAGGTCAGTTCGCGGCGCAGCTGGGTTTCCACCGACAGCTCGTATTCACGGCGCGCCGAGATCTCGCGGTCCAACTGCAAGTCGTAGACCAGCTTGAGATCCCGCACCTTGGCCTGGTCAATATCGCTTTGTCTGCGATAGATGACCGACACGAACGCAGCCACCACCGCGGCCCACAACGCGAGGATGACGGCCAGCTTCAGCAACTCTGCACTGTTGGTGAACACCAGGGCAGAACTCGCCCCGATGGCGAGCAACAGCAACAACGTCAGCAGCAACCAACCCGGCCTGCGGGCGCCACGCCGAGGGCGCGTACCGCGGGTCAGATCGGCCATGGGCCGACTGTACCCGCCACAGGTCATCTCGCGTGTCGACCACTTCGGCGATTCGGCTGACGACGCCACGGGTCAGCTACTCGGTCGCCCCATCGGCATTGTTCGGCGGCTCTTGTGGAGACTTGCAGCAATGCTGAAGCCATAGCGCGGCAGCCACCAGCGCGAGCGCGCTGACCGCCGCCACGGCCGCTCCCGCGGTGTCCTCGCCTGCCACCCTCAGCGTGCTGCGGCGCGGCAAAAGGTAAACCAGCACCGCGATCCACCAGCCGAGCGCCACCGCGCCCACCCACGCCGACGCCTTGGCGATCAACACCGACCGCGCCACCGTCAGCGGATGCAGCCAGCCGCGCGCATCGCCGATCTCTCCATCGTTGATCTTGGCCCTCACATAGAAGGCCCAGCCGCCCTCGAGGATCGCAACGGCCAGCAGCGACAGCCCCGTCCACACGTCAATCGGCGGAAACCATCGATACAGCAGCACCACGAGCACGTAGCCGACGACGGCGGCGAAGACCGTCGCGGCCGTCAGGTCACGCTTGCGGGTGGGTCCCATCAGACCAGCGCCAACTCGGTGAGGCGCACGCCGTCACGTTCTGCCGGCTCGAGTTCGTCCAGCAGATGCGCAATGGCACGCGGTTCGCCCGCGACCGTCAGCGTGGCATCCGGGTCCACCGCCAGCCACGGGATGAGGACGAACGCCCGCAGATGGGCCGACGGGTGGGGCAGCGTGAGCTCATCGTCACGCGAGGTAAATTCGCGCCGCCCGTCATGGCACGTAACGAGATCCACGTCGAGGGTGCGCGGGCCCCAACGCTGGGCGCGCACCCGATCGGCCGCAGTTTCGAACTGCTGCGCGCGGCGCAGCCAGCTGCGGCAGTCGAGCGCCGGGTCCTCGGCGACGAGCACCGCATTGAGGAACGGGCCCTGCTCGACGCCGCCCCATGGCCTCGTCTCGTAAACCGGCGACACCGCGCGCACCGCGCCGCCGAGCGCGTCGACCACCGACTGCAGCCGCGCGAGCCGGTCGCCGAGGTTCGACCCGATCGACAGCACCACACGGCTCATGCGCGGCCGCCGCGCCGCGAACGTCGCGCCACCACCGCCACATCGGCGAAGGTCAGCGGAATCGGTGCGGCCGGTTTGTGCACCACGACCTCGACGGCGTGCACGCGTTCGTCGGCCATCACGTCCTCGGCGATCGCGCCTGCGACGGTCTCGATGAGCTCGCGTGGTGGCCCGGCCACGACGTCGGCGGCGCGCTGGGCCAGTGCGCCGTAGTCGAGGGTGTCGGCAAGGTCGTCGCTGGCCGCCGCGGCCGCCAGATCGATCCACACCGTGATGTCGACGACGAAGTCCTGGCCGTCGCGCCGTTCGTGATCGAACACGCCGTGGTGTCCGCGAACGGTCAAGCCGCGCAACTCGATTCGGTCAGCCATTCAACCACGCCCCGAGCACCTTGAGCGCGTCAACGGAGGCGCACACGTCGTGCACCCGCACACCCCACGCCCCGTGCAGGCCGGCCAGCGCGGAGATCACCGCGGTGGCGATCTCCCGCCCGCCCGGTGGTCGCGGTTCGCCGTCCGGACCGGCCAGCAGTGTTCCGAGGAAACGCTTTCGGGACGCACCAACCAGCACCGGAATGCCCGTGCCGACAAACTCCGGCAGCGCGCGCAGCAACGCCCAATTGTGTTCTGCGGTCTTGGCGAAACCCAGGCCGGGATCGATGATCAATCTGGTGGGATCGACACCCGCGTGCACCGCGGCGTCGACACCGGCGAGCAGTTCGTCGCGGACCTCGGCGACCACATCCCGGTAGGCCGGCACCTCGTGTGGCCGGTTCGCGCCGACCGAGCGCCAATGCATAAGAACCCACGGCACTTTCGCGTCCGCCAACAGCGGGGCCATGTTGGGGTCGGCGCGCCCACCGGAAACGTCGTTGACGATCTGGGCACCGTTTTCCAGCGCCGCCTGCGCCACCTCGGCATGCATGGTGTCGATGCTGACCGTGATGCCTTGCCCGGCAAGCTCTTTGATCACCGGCAGCACGCGTGCGGACTCGACTCGGGGGTCGACGCGGGTCGCGCCGGGACGGGTCGACTCGCCGCCGACGTCGACGATCGACGCACCCTCGGCGGCCAGCATCAGACCATGTTCGATGGCGCGGTCACGGTCCAGAAACAGTCCCCCGTCGGAAAAGGAGTCGTCGGTGACGTTCACGACCCCCATGACCTGCACGCACGTTCCCGGAGGGACCATAAGGCTGGCTGGGCTCACTTCCGCAGGATCAGATCCAGCGCCTCGGACCGCGATGCCGCATCGACCTTGAACTGACCGCGCACTGCCGACGTGGTGGTGACGGCGCCGGGCTTGCGCACCCCACGCATCGACATACACAAGTGTTCGGCCTCGACGACGACGATGGCGCCACGCGGATCCAGTTTCCTCATCAGCGCGTCGGCGATTTGCGCGGTCAGCCGTTCCTGGATCTGTGGCCGCTTGGCGTACAGGTCGACAAGCCGGGCGATCTTGGACAGACCGGTGACCCGGCCGTCCACGCCCGGGATGTAACCAACGTGGGCCACCCCGTGGAATGCCACCAGGTGGTGCTCGCAGGTGGAGTACAACGGAATCTGTTTGACCAGCACCAACTCGTCGTGCTGTTCGTCAAACGTGGTGTCCAGCACGGTGTCCGGGTCAGTGTAGAGCCCGGCGAACATCTCCTTGTACGCCCGCGCCACCCGCGCCGGTGTGTCTTCCAAGCCGTGCCGGTCGGGATCCTCCCCGACCGCAATCAACAGCTCTCGAACCGCGGCCTCGGCGCGCGGTTGATCGAATACCGGGCTGGTGAACGTGGCCGAATTGTTGTGCGGCCGCGCCATCGTCATCGAAGCCTCCGTTCGGTATCAGCCGTGTGCCGGCGGATTGGACCGGTTGTCCTGGCCCGGGTCCTCGTTGTGCCCCGGCGCGGGAGGGGGTCCCTGCGGTGCGGGATATCCGGGCTGCGGATAGGGCTGATACGGCGGGTAAGGGGGTTGCCATCCCGAATGATGAGGCGGCGGGTACCAGTAGCCCTGCGGCTGCTGGTCCGGTGACTGCTGCTGCGGTGGTGGCGGCCAGCCCGGGGCATGCCAGCCGGCGGGGGCGCCGTAGTCGGGCTGGGTGCCCGCGTTCGCGGGAACTCCGTTGGCTCCCCCACCATTTGAGCCGTTCTGATGGGTCTGCGCCGCAGCTTCCTGGTTCGCCTGCGCGATGGCGGCCTTGAAGGCCGGCTCGGGAACCGGTCTGGGCCACTCTTCGCCGCGCTCGATCGCCAGCTCGCCGGGCGTCTTGATCGGCGGCTTGTCGGAAGGGACGCGACCGCCGAAGTCGTCGAACATGGTCAGCCGCGGCCGCTTCTTCACATCCGAGAAGATGGCCTGCAGCTCGGCGCGGTGCAGGGTTTCCTTCTCCAGAAGCTCGCCGGCCAGCGCGTCGAGCACGTCGCGGTACTCGGTGAGGATCTCCCACGCCTCGGTGTGCGCCGCTTCGATGAGCTTTCGCACCTCGTCGTCGATGATTTGCGCCACTTCATGGCTGTAGTCGGCCTGCGTGCCCATGGTGCGGCCCAGGAACGGGTCGCCGTGTTCGGTGCCGTAGCGCACCGCGCCGAGCTTGCTGCTCATGCCGTACTCGGTGACCATCGCGCGGGCGATCTTCGTGGCCTGCTCGATGTCGGACGACGCGCCGGTGGTGGGCTCGCGGAACACCAGCTCCTCGGCGGCGCGCCCGCCCATCGCGAACACCAAGCGGGCGATCATCTCCGAGCGGGTCATCAGGCCCTTGTCGTCCTCGGGTACGGCCAGGGTGTGGCCGCCGGTGCGCCCGCGGGCCAGGATCGTCACCTTGTAGACCGGCTCGATGTCCGGCATCGCCCACGCCGCCAACGTGTGACCACCCTCGTGGTAGGCGGTGATCTTCTTTTCGTGCTCGCTGATGATGCGGCCCTTGCGCCGCGGCCCGCCCACGACGCGATCGACCGCCTCCTCGAGCGCCGGGCCGGTGATGACGGTGCCGTTCTCGCGGGCGGTCAGCAGCGCTGCCTCGTTGACGACGTTGGCCAGGTCGGCGCCGGACATGCCGACGGTGCGCTTGGCCAGCCCGTCGAGGTCGGCATCTGGCGCGATGGGTTTGCCCTGCGAATGCACCCGCAACACGGCGCGGCGGCCTGCCATGTCCGGGTTGGACACGGGGATCTGGCGGTCGAAGCGGCCCGGCCGCAGCAGCGCGGGGTCGAGGATGTCGGGCCGGTTGGTGGCCGCGATCAGGATGACGCCTGCGCGGTCGCCGAAGCCGTCCATCTCAACCAGCAGCTGGTTCAGCGTCTGCTCACGCTCGTCATGGCCGCCGCCGAGGCCGGCGCCGCGCTGGCGGCCGACCGCGTCGATCTCGTCGACGAAGATGATGCACGGGCTGTTCTGCTTGGCCTGCTCGAACAGGTCGCGCACCCGGGAGGCGCCGACTCCGACGAACATCTCGACGAAGTCCGAACCCGAAATCGTGAAGAACGGAACCCCGGCCTCCCCAGCGACGGCGCGGGCCAGCAGCGTCTTGCCGGTGCCCGGGGGGCCGTAGAGCAGCACGCCCTTGGGGATCTTGGCGCCCAGCGCCTGATACCGCGACGGGTTCTGCAGGAAATCCTTGATCTCGTAGAGCTCCTCGACCGCCTCGTCGACGCCTGCCACGTCGGCGAAGGTGGTCTTGGGCATGTCCTTGGACAACTGCTTGGCGCGCGACTTGCCGAAGCCGAAGCCCATCCGGCCGCCGGTCTGCATGCGGGAAAACATCACGAAGAGCCCGACGAGCAGCAGCAACGGCAGCATGTAGATCAGCAGGGACCCGAGCACGCTGCCCTGGTTCACCACGGTGTTGACCTTGGTGTTCTTCGCGCTCAACGCGTCGAACAGGGGCACGGCGTACCCGGTCGGGTATTTGGCGATGACCTTGTCGGTGTTGTCGGTGTCGGCGTTGCCGTTCTTCAGCTCCAACCGCAGCTGCTGTTCACGGTCGTCGATCTGCGCGCTCTTGACGTTGTCGCTGTTGATCTGGGCCATCGCCACCGAGGTGTCGACGGGTTTATAGCCGCGGGTGTCGTCGCTGAAATAGAAGAACGACCAGCCCAGCAACAACACCACGGCGACCGCGGTGAGCGTGCGGATTACATTTTTCCGATTCATCAATCATCGGCCGACATCGGCCAGGTCCTTCCAATATGCGCAGCTGGGATATATCAGGCTACCGCTAGACCAACGAACCAAAGTTCCCGGCGGTGTTAGCGCCCGTGCACCCTTGTTGGCGGGTTCACCCGCGTTTTGTCTTCACAACCGTACTTTCGGCGTGGGCGGCCCTGTGCTTGGCTGTGAGCGTGCTCACGCCGACCGAGCGGTTAGTTGAGACGAACGGAGTGCGGCTCCGGGTCATCGATGCCGGTGACCGGGGTGCGCCGGTGGTGGTCCTGGCCCACGGCTTCCCTGAGCTGGCGTACTCCTGGCGTCACCAGATTCCCGCGCTGACCGAGGGCGGCTACCGCGTGCTCGCGCCCGATCAGCGCGGCTACGGCGGATCGTCGAAGCCGGCGGCCGTCGACGCATACAACATCTTCGAGCTGTCCGCCGACATCGTCGGCCTGCTCGATGACGTCGGCGCCGAACGGGCGGTGATCGTCGGTCACGATCTTGGCGCCGTGGTGGCCTGGGCGGCGCCGTTGCTGCATCCGGACCGGTTCGCCGGAGTGGTCGGCTTGAGTGTGCCGCCGGTGCCGCGGCCGAAGGTGCCGACGACGCAGGCCTTCCGCAAGGTCTTCGGCGACAACTTCTTCTACATCCTCTACTTCCAGGAACCCGGTCCCGCCGATGCCGAGCTGTCGGGAGACCCCGCCACCGCACTGCGCAGACTGATGGGCATGCAGCCGACCACCGACGAGGCCGCGGCGCTGCGAATGCTGCAACCGGGCCCGGAGGGATTCATCGAGCGCATTCCTGAGCCGGGTGGACTGCCGGACTGGATCAGCCAGGACGAGTTCGACCACTACGTCGCGGAATTCACCAGGACCGGTTTCACCGCTCCTCTGAACTGGTATCGCTGCTTCGACCGCAACTGGGAGCTGACCGCGACGACGCCTGCCGCGACTATCCCCGTACCGTCGCTGTTCATCGGCGGAGCCGCCGACCCGACGCTGGCCTACACGCCCCGCCACCGTGTTCGCGACGTGGTCTCCGGCGACTACCGCGAAGTAATGATCGACGGCGCCGGTCACTGGCTCCAGCAGGAGCGGCCCGGCAAGGTCAACGAGACGCTGCTCGACTTCCTGTCCAGATTGGAGTTGCGATGAGCGCTAGCGCGGAGAGCCGACAAACGCAGCTGAGACGTCCTCTCAGTTTCGGGGTCTTCATCACACCGTTCCATCCGGTCGGCCAATCCCCCACCGTCGCACTGGAATACGACCTCGAGCGCACGGTGGCGCTGGACAAGCTCGGCTTTGACGAGGCGTGGTTCGGTGAGCACCACTCCGGCGGCTACGAACTCATTGCCTGCCCCGAGGTGTTCATCGCCGCGGCCGCCGAGCGGACCAAGCACATCCGCCTTGGTACCGGCGTGGTGTCGCTGCCGTATCACCATCCGCTGATGGTGGCCGACCGTTGGGTGCTGCTTGATCACCTCACTCGGGGGCGGGTGATGTTCGGCACTGGGCCGGGTGCATTGCCGTCCGACGCCTACATGATGGGCATCGATCCCGTCGAGCAGCGCCGGATGATGCAGGAGTCGCTGGAGGCGATCCTCGCACTGTTCCGCGCCGCACCGGATGAACGGATCAACCGGCACTCCGACTGGTTCACGCTGCGCGACGCCCAGCTTCACATCCGGCCGTACACCTGGCCGCATCCCGAGATCGCATGCGCAGCAATGATTTCCCCGTCCGGACCGCGGCTGGCCGGCGGGCTTGGCACGTCGCTGCTGTCACTGTCGATGTCGGTGCCTGGCGGGTATGCCGCGCTGGAGAACACCTGGCAGGTGGTCTTGGACCAGGCCGAGAAGTCGGGCCGGGACGAGCCCGACCGCACCGACTGGCGGGTGCTGGCCATCATGCACCTGGCCGACACCCGCGACCAGGCGATCGACGACTGCACCTACGGGCTGCAGGACTTCGCGAACTACTTCGGCGCAGCCGGTTTCGTGCCGTTGTCGAATTCCGTTGAGGGCACAGACCAGTCGCCCCGCGAGTTCGTCGAAGAGTATGCGAGCAAAGGTAATTCCTGCATCGGCACACCGGGCGACGCGATCGCCTACATTCAGGACCTGCTCGAGCAATCGGGCGGGTTCGGCACCTTGCTGCTACTCGGCCACGACTGGGCGTCGCCTGCGGCCACCTACCACTCCTACGAACTGTTCGCCCGGGAGGTCATGCCGCACTTCAAGGGCCAGCTGACCGCACCGCGGGCGTCGCATGACTGGGCCAAGGGCATGCGCGACAAGCTGCTCGGCCGCGCTGGTGAGGCCATCGTGAAGGCGATCAACGAGCACACCGACGAACTCAAGATGGAAGCCGAACCCTCAGATAGGCGGGACAGCTGATGCGCGCTGCGGTGCTTCGCGACGGACGGATGGTCGAACGCGACGACGTGTCCGAGCCGATCCCCGCACCGGGGCAGGTGCTCGTCGGAGTGAAGGCCTGCGGAATATGCGGCTCGGACCTGCATTTCGCCAAACACGGCGCGGACGTCCTGGAGCTCAACAACCAGATCGACGGCTTCGGCGGCAGCGGCGCCATGCAGATCGACCTGAACCGCGACATCTTCATGGGTCACGAGTTCAGCGCCGAGGTCCTCGAAGCGGGCCCGGATACCGAAGCGCCTGCACCGGGCACGCTCGTCACGTCTCTACCGGTGCTTGTGTCGTCGACGGGCTTCGAGCCGATCGTTTACTCCAACACGACTATTGGCGGATATGCCGAACGGATGCTGTTGTCGGCGCCGCTCCTGACGCCCATCCCCAATGGGCTGGACCCGCAGCATGCCGCCCTGACCGAGCCGATGGCCGTCGGCCTTCACGCGGTGAACAAGTCAGAGATCGAGCGCGGTGAGACCGCGCTGGTGCTGGGCTGCGGGCCGATCGGCATCGCGATCATCGCCGGGCTTCGTCGCCGCGGCGTGGAAACCATTGTGGCGGCTGACTATTCGGTGCGGCGACGCGAACTGGCCGAGACGATGGGCGCCACCACGACCGTCGATCCCGCCGACGGGTCGCCGTTCGACAGCACCAAACCGAGGGTGGTCTTTGAGGCGGTCGGTGTGCCGGGCATCATCGACGACATCCTGCGCCGCGCGCCGGTCGGCGCACGCGTCGTCGTCGCCGGGGTGTGTATGCAAGCCGACACCGTCCATCCGTACTTCGCCATCGCCAAGCAGATCAACGTGCAGTTCGTGTTGGCCTACGACCCGACTGAGTTCACGGATTGCCTGCGGGCGATCGCCGACGGCGACATCGGCGTGGCACCGATGATCACCGGTGAGGTCGGCCTGGATGGGGTGGGCGCCGCGTTCGACGACCTGGCGCACCCCGATTCGCACTGCAAGATCCTGGTGACTCCCTGAAGGTATCGTGCGAGGCATGCCGATCGCAGCGAGAGCGAAGATGCCTACCCGTTTGCTCCTTCTCGCGGCGGCGGGGCTTGCTGTCGCCGCACTCTCGGGCTGTGACTCGTCGTCAGGGCCAACGACGAGTGCCGACAAGGACACCCGGCAGGTCACCGTCGTCGGCGCGGGCGAGGTGCAGGGCACGCCGGACACCCTGACCATCAACGCGTCCATGGAGTTCATCGCTCCCGATGCCACCGGTGCGATGAACCAGACCAGCGACCGACAACAGGCGGTCATCAACGCGCTGGTGGACGCGGGCGTCGATCGCAAGGACATCAGCACCAGCCAGGCGAGCCTGCAGCCGCAGTTCGCCGGCGGCGACAGCACCGCCATCATCGGGTACCGCGCCAGCAATTCGATCGACGTGAAGATCCGCAAGCTCGACGCGGCCGGGCGGGCACTGGCGCTGATCGTCAGCACCGGCGGCGATGCCACCCGCATCAACTCGGTGAACTACACGATCGAGGACGACTCACAGCTGGTGAAGGACGCCCGCGCGCGAGCCTTCAACGACGCGAAGGACCGCGCCCAGCAGTACGCGCAGCTGTCCGGGCTCGATCTCGGCAAGGTCATCTCGATCACGGAATCGGGCGGTGCGACACCACCAACGCCGATGCCCTACTCGCGGGGGGGCGCCGAGATGGCTGCCGCGCCAGTGGAGCCCGGCCAGCAGACGGTCAGCTTCTCGGTGACGGTGATCTTCGAACTAACGTAACCAGCTGTGCTGAATTGAAGGCTCAGCCTGCTGGCGCGATGTCGACCGGAATCCCGTTGAGAACGGCCGTGCCCGACAGCGGATCGAGCTGACCGCCGTCGTTGAGCTGGTTGACGTTGACTCCGGGGTGGTCGGCTGCAACGCCCTGGCGGGTGCCGCCGCGGTCGTGACCCCACCCGTGAGGCAGCGAAACGACACCGCGCCGCATGCCGGGTGCCAGTTCGACCGGCGCCACCAGATCGCCGCCAGGACCCTTGATGGCGGCGTTGTCCGTCAGCCCGAGTTCGGCGGCGTCGTCCGGATGGATCTGCAGTGTGCACCGGTTCGTGCCGCCTGCGAGGGCGGGCAGGTTGTGCATCCAGCTGTTGTTCGAGCGCAGGTGCCTGCGACCGATGAGCACGAAGCCGTCGTCGTCGCGGCAAAGGGATTCCTGCAGCCTCGCGGCATCGGCGATCAGCGGTTCTGGCGCGAGTTCGATTCGGCCCGAACGTGTTTTGAGGACTTCGGGAATTCGGGGCTGCAGCGGGCCGAGGTCGATGCCGTGCGGTGCGGCCTTGAGTCGGGCCAGGGTGAGGCCGTCGGGTTTGGCGCCGAATGCGTCGCCGTAGGGCCCGAGCCGAAGCATCATGTCGAGTCGTCGTTCATATCCCGGCCCTGCGAACAGTAACGCGGTCAGTTCGTCGACCGGGCGTCCGGTGACGGGTGAATTCGGGTCGGCGGTCTCCTTGGCCAGTGTCGCCGCGATGACCTGTTCGTCCACCAGCGCGGGATCACCTTCGTATCCAAGGCCGTAGAGGATAAGGGCGAGCCGGGACAGCAACTCGGGCTCGTCGGGCCGCCCTTCCAACAGCAGCGCCGGCGGCGAGTAGCGGGCGTTGTTGCGCACCGCGAGGTTGTTCAGCGCGAAGTCGTAGTGACCGCTGCGCGACGGCGGTGGCGGCGGCAGGATGACATCGGCGTGGCGCGTCGTCTCGTTGACATACGGGTCGATGCTGAGCATGAAGTCCACGCCGTCGAGCGCACGGTCGAGGCGATCGCCGTCGGGCGCCGACAGCACCGGATTTCCGGCGATCGTGATCATCGCCTTGATCTGGCCGTCGCCGGGAGTGTCGATCTCTTCGGCGAGCGCAGCGGCGGGCATTTCCGACAGGGCTTCGGGGTAGCCAGAGACGCGGCTGTGCCAGCGCCCGGTGACAAAGCCCTTGCCGGGGCCTGCCGGTCGCGGCGTCGGGGCGACCGCTGACAGCGGGAACATCGCCCCGCCCGGGCGATCGAGGTTGCCGGTGAGGACGTTGATGACGTCGACCAGCCAGCTACCAATGGTGCCGAATTCGACTGTGGAGGTACCGATTCGGCCGTAGACCGCCGCGGCCGGGGCTGCGGCGATTTCGCGGGCCAAGATGCGGATCTCGTCGGCGGGTACACCGCAGTGGGCGGCGACGGCCTCCGGTGAGAACTCGTCGGCCAGGGCGCGGACTTGCTCGACGCCGACGACGTGTTCGGCCACTCCACCGAGATCCGGTGCGACAAGGCCTTCTTCGAACAGCACATGCACGACGGCGAACAGCAGCGCGGCATCTGTGCCCGGGCGCGGGGCGATGTGGCGATCGGCCAGTTCGGCGGTGCGGGTGCGGGCCGGATCGATGACGGTGAGTCGGCCGCCGCGCTTGCGCAGCGCGCGTAGTTTGCCAGGAAAGTCCGCCGCGGTGGCCAAACTGCCGTTGGACACAAGGGGATTCGCGCCGATGATCACGAGATAGTCGGTGCGGTCGAGGTCGGGCACGGTGAAGGCGACGGGACTGCCGAACATGTGGCCCAGCGCGACGTGTTTGGGCATCTGGTCGAGGGTGCTTGCGGTGAACACGTGGCGGGTGCCAAGCGCGCGGACGATCAGCGGCGCGTACAGGCTGCCTGCGATCGTGTGGGCATTCGGATTGCCGAGGTACACGCCGACCGACGTCCCGCCGTGGTCACGAATGACGTCACCGAGCCGTTCGGCGATGACCGCGTAGGCCTCGTCCCAGGTGGCCTCGGTCAGCACGCCGTCGCGTCGGACCAGGGGGCGAGCCAGCCGGTCGGGATCGTTGTCCAGTTCGGCGATAGTGGCGCCCTTCGGGCAGATGAACCCGTGGCTGAATACGTCCTCGCGGTCGCCGCGGGCGCCGGTCACCCGGCCGCTATCGATGGTGAGCGTCAGGCCGCAAGTGGCCTCGCACAAGGGACAGATCCGCAGGGCTGTCTGAGTCATGACCTCATCCTGCGCCGAGATCGACGTTTTGCAGAATTTCTCTCGCACTTTTGCGCCCAAACTCACGTTTGGCCGAAGTGTTTAGGCCTGCTCGTACACCTTGGGGTCCAGCGTGCCGATGTAGGGCAGGTCGCGGTAGCGCTCCCCGTAGTCGAGGCCGTAGCCGACGACGAACTCGTTGGGGATGTCAAAACCCACGTAGGCAATGTCGACGTCTGCGCGCACGGCGTCGGGCTTGCGCATCAGCGTGCACACCCGCAGGGACCGGGGGTGCCGCGTGGCGAGGTTGCGCAGCAGCCATGACAACGTCAGGCCGGAGTCGACGATGTCCTCGACGATCAGCACGTCGCGGTCGCTGATGTCGCGGTCGAGGTCCTTGAGGATGCGCACCACGCCCGACGACGAGGTCGACGACCCATACGAACTGACGGCCATGAACTCCAGCTGTGTCGGCAGTGGGATGGCGCGGGCCAGGTCGGTGACGAAGAACACCGCGCCCTTCAGCACCGTGACCAGCAGCAGGTCCTGGCCGGTGGAATCGATGATCTCGCGGTAGTCCTCGCCGATCCTGGCTCCGAGCTCGGCCACCTTGGTCTGGATCGCCTCCGACGAGAGCAACACCGACTTGATGTCGCCGGCGTACTGCTCGGCAGCTTGCTCGGGCACGACCACAGCGTGCCATGTGATAGCGCGGGCGACCAACGCGGTGTCCCTCAGACCGGCTCGACGTGCAGCGTCAGCATCCCGTCGCGGCGGCCTGCGATCAGACGCTGGCTGCGCAGCGGCGACCCGACGGCCACGCCGCCCTGCCCCCGCCACGCCGTGACCAGGGTGTCCACCCCGCGGATCTGCTTGTCGGTCAGCCCGCTTGCCCCGCCCGCCAGCAGCCAACCACGAATCACTCTGCGCCGGACCGCCTCCGGCAGTGCCGCCAAGCGGCCGGTGTCGAGCCCACTACCGCCGTTGACCTCGGCCAGTGCCTGCCGGGCCAGTTCGTCCAGCGTGTCGGTGTCTTCGCGCAGCGCTTTCGCGGTGCGTGCGAGCGCTTCGGCGACGCCGCCGCCGAGCACCTCCTCCAGCAGCGGCAGCACTTCCTTGCGCAATCGCGTGCGGGTGAACCGGCGATCGGCGTTGTGCGGGTCCTGCCACGGCGTGATGCCCAACTCTGCGCATGCGGCGTGGGTGAGCTCGCGACGGATGCCCAGCAGCGGGCGATACCACGGCGAATCGCACGGCCGCATACCCGCGATCGATCGCGAGCCCGATCCGCGGCCCAACCCGAGCAGCACCGTCTCTGCCTGATCGTCGAGCGTGTGGGCGAGCAGCACCGGGGCATCGCCGCGGGCGTCTTCCAACGCGCGGTAGCGGGCGGTGCGGGCCGCCGCCTCAGGCCCGCCAGTCGTTCCCACGTCGATGCAAAGCACTTGGGCGTCGACGCATCCCAACGACAAAGCCTGCTCCCGCGCTGTCGCCGCCACCCGCGCCGACTCGCGCTGCAGCCGGTGGTCGACGATCAGCGCAGTGGTCGGCTTGCACGCTGCCGCGACGGCGGTCAGTGCCAGCGAATCCGCGCCGCCGGACAGTGCGACACACCAGTGTTCGTCGCTGGTCGCGTGGTCACTGACGAAGGCGGCGACTGCCGCCTTCAGCGTCGCTACAGCACCCGGTGTATCCATCGCTGCGGCTCGTCGATTTCCGTTGGCAGCGGAAGGGTTTCGGCGCTGGACCAGACGGCGTTGAATCTGGCCATCCCGACTCGGCCGACGACATGGTCGACGAACGCCTTGCCGCGGGTGTACTGGCTGAGCTTGGCGTCGAACCCCAGCAGCGCCCGCACGATGCGTTGCAGCGGCGGCTGCTTGCGCCCGCGCCGCTCATCGAACCGGCGCCGAATGGTGGTCACCGACGGCACCACCGCGGGACCCACCGCATCCATCACGTGGTCGGCGTGGCCCTCCAACAGCGTGCCCAGCACCAGCAACTGGTCCAGCGCGCGCTGTTGGGGCTCGGACTGCACGGCCCGCAGCAATCCGAGCACACCGCTCGAATTCGGTTCCGGCGCAACACCGTCGCGTCTGCTGCGAACCAACTCGGCCAGCCGCCCGATCACCTCGGTGACATTCTCGCCGGCGTCCTCGGTGAGCACCTTGAGCGCGTGCGCCATGTGATCGGCCAGCCAGGGATTGGCCCGGAACTGCACCCGGTGGGTGACCTCGTGAAGGCATACCCACAGCCGAAAGTCGGCTGGCAATACCCGCAATTGGCGCTCGACGGCGATCACATTCGGGTACACCAGCAGCAGCTCGCCGCCGTTCGGCCCGAACGGGTCGTACTGGCCCAAAATGCCCGACGACACGAACGCGAGCACAGCGCCGGTCTGTGCCCCGGTGATGCGACCCGTGATGAAGCGCGGCGTGGCTGCGTCCTTGTCGGAGCCTTCTGAGCCGCCGGTCATCAGGCGCATGGATTGCGTTGCGGCGCGGATCCATTCGACGCGATCGACGATGCGGGCCTCGGGAATCTCGCCGCCCTCGTTGAGCCCGGTCACCTCGCGCACCGGTAGCTCGGCGTTGCGCGAGGCCTCCGTCAGCTGATTGATGACCTGGCTAAGGGTGTAGTCGGTGGCCGCGGGGCCGGGCCGGACGAGTTTGGCGCCGACGGTGGCCGCGAACTGCCAGTCGACGGCGCGGCCGACGGTGAGCCTGGACTTGGTGGCTGGGCTCATGCCTCGACTCCCGCTCGCTCCGGTCCTCGCTCGTCCCTCGCTGCGATCCTCACTCGCGACCGTCTTCGGGTGCTCATGTGCTGCACCCGCACGACCGCAGGACGGCGGCCAGCGCGTCGATCGCGGTGCGTCCTGTGGGCCCGGAATTATTGGAGAGGAACGCGAATGTGAGCACCCGCCCGCTCGCGTCGGTGACGATCCCGGCCAACGAGTTGGTTCCGGTCAACGATCCGGTCTTGGCCCGCAGGTATCCGAGGGCGGCGCGGCCGGCGTCGGTGTCGAGGTAGCGGTTGGACAGGGTGCCGCTGCCGCCCGCGATCGGAAGCAGATCGAGCAGGGGCCTCAGGTTGGGCTGGTCGCTGCCTGCGGCGGCGTTCACCACCCCGTCGAGCGTCTCGGCCGTCAGCCGATCGTCGACGGACAGCCCGCTGGAGTCCAGCAGCCGCGCGCCGCCAGTGTCGATCTTGCCGTTGTCGAGCTGGCTGAGCACCGCTTGCACCGCGCCGTCGAAACTCTGCGGGCGGTTCTGTTCGGCGGCGACCTCGCGGCCGATCGACTCCGCCATCACGTTGTCCGACTCGTTCATCATTTGCCGCAACCGCTCGATCAGCGGGGGCGACTGCACCGATGCGATCTCCTGGCCACCGCGCAAACCCGACGGCAGCACCGTGACCGTGGCGGGGTCGACCTTCAGCGCGACGGCCAGCGCACGGCCTGCGTCAAGGGCGGGCGTGGTGGACCGCCGCGATTCGACACTCACCGGCTGGGTGCGGCCGGCGTCGAGCATCACCGCTTCCATCGGTGCGATGTCGCCGCCGTCGATGTCCGCCGGGTCCCAGCCCGGCGCCATGGTCGGCCCGCTATATGCGCTGATGTCGACCTGGACCGCGGTGACCTTCGTGCCGCTGTGGCGCACCTGGTCGGCCAGGTCGCTGATTCGCGCTGCGTCCTTGTACCAGGTGTCCTGGCCGGCCGGCGCCGCCGACAGCGTCGGGTCGCCGCCACCCCTGAGTACGACGACGCCGGGCTGCCCGCCGGACATCACCTGGGTGGTCAGCCGGGCGTCGCGGTCAAGCGCCAGCAGCGCGGCGGCGGTGGTCAGCACCTTGTTCGTCGACGCAGGCTGCATCGGCACGTCGGCGCCCTGCGCCCACAATTGCGCACCGGTCATCGCGTCGGTGATCCTGCCGGTGAGCGCGCCGAGGTTCGGATCGGTCACCAACGGCGCCAGCGTCGCGGCCAGCCGGTCGGGCGTCGGCTTGGCTGCGGAGTCGGCGACGGGCACGATGCCGGGCTGGGCGATCGCCGCGGGCGGTGCCGGCTTGACGGCGTCTGCGTCGCGGGTCGAGTTGCCCGTGCCGAACACGGCCGCCGCCGCGACGACGGCCGCTACCAGCAGCAGGACCGCCAACCCGATCACCACATGGGTGGATCGCCGCCACCGCGTCGGCCGCATGACTCTCCTGCTCTATTGACCGCCCCCTTACAGCAGCGTATCGCTCCACTAGGGTGAGCCCCGTCCCCAAGACCGGAGCACAGGGCAAGGAGCCACGGCGGTGCAGTTCGACGTAGTCATCGAGATCCCGAAAGGTTCGCGCAACAAATACGAGGTGGACCACGACACCGGCCGGGTGAAGCTGGACCGCTACCTGTTCACCGCGATGGGCTACCCGGCCGATTACGGGTTCATCGAGAACACGCTTGGCGAGGATGGCGATCCGCTCGACGCGATGGTGTTGCTGGCAGAGTCGGTGTTCCCGGGCTGCATTGTGAAGGCCCGACCGGTCGCAATGTTCCAGATGACCGACGAGGCCGGCGGCGACGACAAGGTGCTGTGCGTGCCGGCAGGCGACCCACGCTGGGATCACATCCAGGAGATCGACGACGTGCCTGCCTTCGAGCTGGAGGCCATCAAACACTTCTTCGTGCACTACAAGGACCTCGAGCCAAACAAGTGGGTCAAGGCCGCCGACTTCGTCGGCCGCGATAAAGCAGAGGCCGAGGTGCTCGCGTCGGTCGAGCGCTTCAAGACAACCCCTCAATGATTTGGTGCTCCTCTCGTCCGCCGGCCACTGATTTATCACTGTCGTAACATGGGGTAACGCGGGCGTGCTCTGCGCCTTCGATGATGCTGGTGTGTTGATGCATCAGGGGATCGGCCTGGACGCGTTCAACGCATTGCCGATGCGACGGGCCGTGCACGCCGTCTACGAGTGCTGCTACAGCGTGCCGCTGGCCGCCGATCTGGCCCGCGGCCGTCGCTACGACACTCATGACCAGCTGTTCCGGGAGGCCGACTCCCTGCTGTTCGGACTCGGCGAGGACTCGATCGACTCGATCCTGCAGGCCTACCCGGACATCGGTAAGCGGCCGGGCAGTGAAAAGTCACAGGCCGAGCAGTGCGCGATCTGGTGCGACCAACCCGAGATGATGGAGCAGCTGACGGTGGCGTCCAAGCGCTACCTCGAGCACTTCGGCTTCGGCTTCGTGATGTTCGTCAACGGCTACAACGCCCAAGATGTGCTGGCAGCGATGACCGACCGCATGCTCAACGACATCGACACCGAGCGCAAGGTGGTGCGCAACGAGCTGGCCCGGATCAACCGCACCCGGCTGGAGCGCATGCTCGGACCAGAAGGCGGCTACGACAACTGGTGATTGGACGCTGGCCCGCGGCACACGGCTCTAGGCGGGCCTGCCAATCCTTGATCGCAGTGTCCTGCTTCTGACCGAGCTCCTGGGAATTTGCAGTGAAACGGTACGACGCGCGCACGCGGCGTTTGAGGCATTTGCGAAATGCCGACAGTGGATTCGCTCCCTAGTGGGTCGTTTGTCGCGGCTGCTACTCGCGATTCGCCGCAGCAAGCGACACAAAGTCGCATGATGGCCCCGTGAACGAGGTCGTCCAAGGTCATTGCGATAAACGCTTCTCGAAGGTCGCCGCAGCGCTGGCCGATGAGATCGCCGAAGGCGAGGAACTGGGCGCCTCGATCGCCCTTGACATCGACGGCGAACTCGTCGTCGACATCTGGGGTGGTCATGCCGACCGGGCGAAGACCATCGCCTGGGGCGAAGACACGATCGTCAACTTCTTCTCCTGCACCAAGACGCTCACGGCACTTGCCGCGTTGATCGCGATCGACCGTGGCTTGGTCGATGCCTTCGCCCCGGTGGCGAAATACTGGCCCGCATTCGCCGAGAACGGCAAGCAGGACATCGAAGTGCGCCACCTGCTGTCGCACACGTCGGGCGTCTCCGGATGGGAGGCACCGTTCGGCATCGAGGACATGTACGACTGGGAGAAGGCGACCAGCCACCTCGCGCACCAGGTGCCGTGGTGGCCTCCCGGAACCGCATCCGGCTATCACGCACTGACTTACGGACACCTGATCGGCGAGGTGATCCGGCGCGCTACGGGTAAGCCACTCAAGGAATTCGTCGGTGACGAGATCGCGGAGCCGCTCGGCGCCGACGTCCAGCTCGGCGCACGGGATGACGACTACGGCCGCATCGCAGAGCTGATTCCGCCGCCGCCTTTGGAGCTCCCCCTGGACCTGATGCCGGCGGACCATCCGATGGTCAAGACGTTCGCATCTTTCCCACCTGATTCGAACGGCGCCGAGATCGCCGAGAGCACAGGGTGGCGTCGCGCGGACATCGGGGGCGCCAACGGCCACGGCAATGCCCGGGCACTGGCGCGCGCACTGTCACCGATCTCGTTGGGCGGCACCGCCAACGGTGTGCAGTTGCTGAGTCCGGACACCGTCGAATTGATCTTCGAGGAGCAATCGAATGGCATCGACCAGGTGCTCATGATCCCGTTGCGATTCGGTATCGGCTTCGGATTGCCTTGTCCGGAAAGCGTTCCCGCGATTCCCGACGAGAAGATTTGCTTCTGGGGCGGCTGGGGCGGCTCGATGGCAGTGATGGACCCGGAGCGCCGCGCCACACTCACCTATGTGATGAACAAGATGGGCCCCGGCACCACCGGGACGGAGCGCACCATCCGCTACGCCGAGCTTGTATACGAGGCCCTACCCTGATGCCTTACCTTTTTGGCCACCGGGCAAGCTTGAGCTCGCTCGGGATCGGGGTTGCCTTCTTTCCAGTTACGTCGCGAGCAGGGGAGAATCGGCCCCGGTTACTATAAATGCGCGTGAGTCGGTGATTAAAGCAAACTTGAGCAGGGATGCTAGTCCTTGATTACGACGCCCGTGGCTGATCCCGAGAGGCGAGCCGGTCCAGCACGTCACGCCCCAGAATCCGAAGGTCCTGCCGCGCTGACGCAGGAATCAACGTGACGCCGTCGGCAACGTCGGCCCTGGCGATGTCAGAGATCAAACCCGCCAGCCCGTCGACAGTGCCCGCGTAGTGCACAGTGTGCTCGGCCGGCCCGAGAACGCTTCGCGCCGAACGGAAGTCGCCAGCCACGGCCACGGTGATATCGAGGATCACCGCCACGTCCTCGCCGCCGGCCCGTATTCGCGCGCGGGCCTTCCTGGCCTGCTGCAGATCGGACGCGGCGACCCGCACCGTGCGCTGGTCACCGTCCGTTAGTTCGCTCCAGCCGCCGCGCCTGTCTGCCAGGAAGAGCCGCACCTCGGTCACGCTAGAAAAACGGGGCAGCGGTGTCGACGGTTCGAATCACGCCGAATCCAATGCTTCTTTCTTCACGTCGTGGACCCGGGTCTTGTACAGGCTTGCGACGGTCGTGATGATCAGCGCCACGACGATCACCCCGAGGGATGCCAACGTCGGAATCTCCGGCACCGGCACATGCTCACCACCGTTGATGAACGGCAGTTCGTTCTCGTGCAGCGCATGGAGTACCAGCTTCACCCCGATGAACGCCAGGATGAACGCCAATCCCTGGGACAGGTAGACAAGCCGCTTCAGCAGATCGCCCAGCAGGAAGTACAGCTGCCGCAGGCCCATCAACGCGAACACGTTGGCGGTGAACACCAGGTACGGCTCCTGGGTGAGGCCGTAGATGGCCGGAATCGAATCGAGTGCGAACAGCAGATCGGTGGTGCCGAGCGCGACGATGACCAGAAACATCGGCGTCATCAGCCGCTTGCCATTCTCCTTCACCCACAGCTTGAGACCGTCCCACTTGTCGGTAAGGCTGAGGTGCCGTCGCGCGAAGCGGACGACGAAGTTCTCGGCATCGTCGTCATGGTCGGTGTCACGAACGAGGTTGAACGCGGTGTAGACCAGGAATGCGCCGAAGACGTAGAAGACCCACGAGAACTCGTTGATCGCCACCGCGCCCAGCGCGATGAAGATGCCGCGGAACACCAGCGCCAGGATGATGCCGATAAGAAGGGCCTGCTGCTGGAACTTCTTCGGCACGTTGAAGCTGGCCATGATGATCAAGAAGATGAACAGGTTGTCGACCGACAAGCTGTACTCGGTGAGCCAACCCGCGAAGAACTCAAGGCCGAACTGGCTGCCATGGAAGAACCACACCCACAGCCCGAATGCCACCGCGAGCCCGATGTAGATCGACAGCGCAGTCACCAGCTCGCGTTTTGACGGTTCGTGTGGCCGACGTCCGATCACAATGATGTCGAACAGCAGGACGGCGATCGTCACCCCTAGGGTGATGATCCACTCGAGCTGGGATACGTGCATAGACAGGCCTCCGGTCGTTGATCAACGCCGGAGGTCTCTTCCACCGCCGCGACAATCCGCGATCGGCCCGCAGTACCGGTCGTCCGATGACGGCCGACGTGATGACGACACCGCGGCGAAGGAATACTCCCCTCCACGGTTCATTCTGCCAGGTGAGTGCCGTCGATCGAAATCGGGGGCGTGAACTTACGGTTACAGCCATGGCCGACACCCAACTGCCCGGTGTTTTCGGGGACGTGCAGCCGCTACTCGAGCACTACGGCTATCTCGGCGTCGGCGGGATGCTGTTCCTCGAGGACTTCGGGGTGCCGGTGCCCGGCGAGATCATGCTGATCGCCGCGGCGGTCTTCGCCGGCGCGGGCCAGATGAACATCGCCGTGGTCTTCGGAGTCGCGGTGCTCGCCGCCGTCGTCGGCGACAACATCGGCTTCATCGTCGGCCACTTCGGCGGCCGCCCGCTGGCGGAGCGGTTCGGGCGCTATGTCTTCCTGACACCACAGCGGCTCGACTTTGCCGAGGCGTTCTTCAACACCCACGGCGGCAAGGTCGTCACGGTCGCCCGGTTCATCGACGGGCTGCGACAGATCAACGGGTTGCTGGCCGGGATCGCCGCCATGCACTGGCTGAAGTTCCTCGGCTACAACGCGCTGGGCGCGGTGCTGTGGGTGGCCACCTGGTGCGGTGTGGGTTATCTCGCCGGCGAGCACATCGTCGAGATCTACGACTCGTTCGAACGGTACAAGTGGTACGTGATCGGGGCGGTGGTCGTCATTGTCGCAATTGTGATCACGCGCCGCGTGCGGCGCGGGCGCACCGAACGGATGGCTTAGTAGTTTGTATCCGTGAGAGCGGACCCGCAGCCCGACATCCCAGCGCAGTACCTGCTGTCTTCCTCTGCACCCGCACCCCGCACCCTCGTCGACATCCTGAAGGACACCGCCGCCCGCCATCCTGACGCACCCGCGCTCGACGACGGCGCGGTCCAGCTCACCTACGCCGAACTGATCAGCGACATCGAGGAAAGCGTCGAGTGGCTCGCCGCCCGCGGCATCGGCCGCGGTGACCGAATCGGCATCCGGATGCCGTCGGGCAGTTACGCGCTGTATGTGGCCATCCTCTCGACGCTGGCTGCCGGAGCGGCGTATGTACCGGTCGACGCCGACGACCCAGATGAACGGGCCGAGCTGGTGTTCGGCGAGGCCGACGTGGTGGCGGTCATCACCGAGGAGGGACTGGTCCGCGGGTCCGGCTCGTCGCGGGGATGGCGCGCGGGATCACCGCTGGGTCGCGACGACGCCTGGATCATCTTCACGTCGGGATCCACCGGCACTCCGAAGGGTGTCGCGGTCACGCATCACAGCGCCGCCGCGTTCGTCGACGCCGAAGCACAAATGTTCTTGCAGGACAACCCCATTGGACCCGGCGACCGGGTGCTGGCCGGACTGTCGGTGGCGTTCGACGCGTCGTGCGAGGAGATGTGGCTGGCCTGGCGGCACGGGGCCTGCCTGGTGCCGGCGCCACGCTCGCTGGTACGGAGCGGCATGGACCTGGGCCCGTGGCTGGTATCCCGCGACATCACCGTGGTGTCGACGGTGCCGACGCTGGCCGCGCTGTGGCCCGCCGAAGCGCTCGAGGCGGTGCGGCTGCTGATCTTCGGCGGCGAGGCGTGCCCACCCGAACTGGCCGAACGGCTTGCCGTGGACGGCCGCGAGGTTTGGAACACCTATGGCCCGACCGAGGCGACAGTGGTGGCGTGCGCGGCGCGGCTGTACGGGACGGGGCCCGTGAGCATCGGCCTGCCGCTGCGGGGTTGGGATCTGGCGGTGGTGGACAAGGAGGGCGTGCCGGTGAGCATCGGCGAAGTCGGTGAACTCGTCATCGGAGGGGTGGGGCTGGCCCGCTACCTTGATCCGGCCAAGGACGCCGAAAAATACGCGGAGATGCCGACGCTCGGTTGGTCGCGCGCGTACCGCAGCGGCGATTTGGTGCGGCTGGAGCCCGACGGCCTGTACTTCGTCGGGCGGGCCGACGACCAGGTCAAGGTCGGCGGCCGTCGCATCGAACTCGGCGAGGTGGACGCCGCCCTGGTGAACCTGCCCGGCGTCAGCGGCGGCGCTGCGGCGGTGCGCCGGACCGCCAGCGGCACTCCCCTGCTGGTCGGCTATGTCGCGAGCGCCGACCCGTCATTCGACATCGCCAGGGCCCGCGCCGCGCTGGCCGAGACACTGCCCGCCGCGCTCGTGCCGAGGCTGGTACTCGTCGACGAGCTGCCCACCCGCACGTCGGGCAAGGTCGACCGCGACGCGCTGCCCTGGCCGATCGCGGGCGGTCGCCCCGGGGCAGATGGAGCGGAGGAGCCTGATCTCGGCGGGACCATGGGGTGGCTGGCCGGGCTCTGGCGCGACGTGCTCGCCGCGCCGATCGACGGGCCCGAGGCCGACTTCCATGCACTCGGCGGTGGGTCGCTGTCCGCGGCGCAGCTGGTGGCCGCCATGCGCCAGCGCTATCCCCAGGTGACGGTCGCCGATCTCTACGACCATCCCCGGCTCGGCTCGCTGGCGGGTTACCTCGACGAGCTCAAGCCGCCGCCTGCGGTCGAAACCCGCGTCGTGAAGCCCACATCGCGCCTGACCCAGGCTGTGCAGGTGGCGCTGTCGCTGCCGCTCGCCACGCTGACGGGGCTGCAGTGGGTGGTGTGGCTCGCGCTTGTCAACAACGTCGTCGCTGAACTACATCCGATGCCATGGTTGGCGCCGGTCAACTGGTGGTGGATCGCCGCCGGCTTCCTGCTGTTCATCAGCCCCGTGGGCCGCATGTCCATCGCGGTGTTGGGCGCGCGGATTCTGCTCGGCGGTCTGGAGCCGGGCACTTACCGCCGGGGCGGCCCGGTCCACCTGCGGGTGTGGGTGGCCGAGCGGCTCGGGGAGGCCAGCGGGGCCGAGAACCTGGCAGGCGCGCCGTGGCTCGTCTACTACGCCCGCGCGCTGGGCAACAAGGTCGGCAAGGGCGTCGACCTGCACTCCACACCGCCGGTCACCGGAATGCTCACCCTCGGGCACCGCAGCTCCATCGAACCCGAGGTGGACCTGTCCGGGCACTGGATCGACGGCGACCACTTCCACGTCGGACGCATCACGGTCGGCAATGACGCCACCATCGGCGCTCGCACCACGCTGCTGCCCGGGGCGGCCATCGGTAAGAACGCCGACGTCGCACCCGGCTCGGGTGTGGTCGGCAAGGTGAAGAACGGCCAGTACTGGAAGGGTTCCCCCGCGGTGAAGTCCGGCAAGGCCAGGCACCCGTGGCCGGACCATCGCCCGGGGCGCGCCCCGGTGTGGGTGGCGGTCTACGGCGTGACGTCGATCCTGCTGGGCGGACTGCCGCTGCTGGCCTTGGGTGTCGGCCTTGCCGTCGTCGGCTGGGGTGTCCGCGAGGCCGGCTCGCTGACCGACGCGCTCGTCCCCGCCGCGCTGTGGACACCCGTGGCGACATTGGCCGCGGTCCTGACGTACGCCGCGCTGACGGTGATCGGCGTGCGGGTGCTGTCGCTGTGGTTGTCGGAGGGCTATCACCCGGTGCGTAGCCGCGTCGGATGGCAGCTGTGGGCGACGGAGCGGCTCATGGACGCCGCCCGTAACTACCTGTTCCCGATCTATGCCAGCCTGCTGACACCCTGGTGGCTGCGGCTACTGGGCGCGAAAGTCGGTCGGGGAACCGAGATCTCGACGGCGCTGCTGATCCCGAAATTCACCGTCATCGAAGACGGCGCATTCCTCGCCGACGACACCATGGTCGCGTCCTATGAATTGGGTGGCGGCTGGATCCACGTCGCCAAGGCGACGATCGGCAAGCGGGCATTCCTTGGCAACTCGGGCATCACCCAGCCGGGCCGGCGAGTTCCCGACGACGGGCTGGTGGCAGTGCTGTCCGCCACCCCGCACAAGGCCAAGGCGGGCTCGTCGTGGTTGGGCAGCCCACCGGTGCGCTTGCGCCGCAAGCCCACCGCGGCCGATGTGCTGCGGACCTTCCACCCGTCCGTGCGACTGAAGATCCTGCGCGCGTTGGTGGAAACGTGCCGACTGATCCCGATGATGGTGACGTTTGCGATCGGTGTGACCGTGCTGTTGGCGGTGCAATGGCTGGCGGTCGAAGTCGGCTGGGCATGGACCGCGCTGGCTGGCGGCGTGGTGCTGATCGCCGCGGGTGCACTCGCCGGCGGCATCGCGGTGATCGCGAAATGGCTTGTTGTCGGTCATATCCGGGCAATCGAGCATCCGTTATGGTCGTCGTTCGTGTGGCGCAACGAGGTGTCGGACACGTTCGTCGAGACAGTGGCAGCGCCGTGGTTCGCCCGCGCCGCCAGCGGAACCCCGGTGATGAACCTGTGGCTGCGCGCGCTGGGCGCCAAGATCGGCCGCGGCGTCTGGTGCGAGACATATTGGCTTCCCGAGGCCGACCTCGTCACTCTCGAGAAGAGCTCGACGGTCAACCGGGGCTGTGTCGTGCAGACCCATCTGTTCCACGACCGGATCATGCGAATGGACACCGTTGTGCTGGAAGAGGGTTCGACACTGGGCACGCACTGTGTCGCGCTGCCCGCCGCACGGATCGGCGCAGGCGCCACCATCGGCCCGGCGTCGTTGGTCATGCGCGGTGACGAGGTACCGGCGTCGACTCGCTGGCAAGGCAACCCGATCGCGCCGTGGAACCTGTTCCGCAAGAAGCGCGGCGATGCACCGGATCCTCCGTCGCCCCAGAAAAATGAAGAAAGCGCCGCGTGACGAGGAGTAAGAAAGCGACGAAGAACGCGGCCACCCCGGTCATCGACCCGTACTTGCCCGAGAACGGCAACTTCGGCTATCGAGTGTCACGCTACGACCTCGACCTCGAATACAAGGTGTCGATCAATCGGCTGTCCGGGACCGCCACGATCACCGCCGTGACGCTGGCGTCGTTGCGCACATTCACGCTGGACCTGTCGAACGCCCTGGCGGTGACGAAGGTGTCGGTGAACGGCCGACGTCCAGCCCAGTTCCGTTCGTCGAACGGCAAGCTGTACATCGCACTGCACGAGGCGCTTCCCGCAGGGGCGGCGATGATGATCGCGGTGCGTTACGGCGGAACCCCCCGGCCGATCCATTCCTATTGGGGTGAGGTCGGTTTCGAGGAGCTGACCGACGGCGTGCTCGTCGCGGGTCAGCCCAACGGGGCCGCATCATGGTTTCCGTGCGACGACCATCCCAGCAGCAAGGCCAGCTACCGAACCCGGATCAGCACCGAGAGTCCGTACTACGCGTTAGCCAACGGCGAGTTGTTGTCGCGCCGCGCCCGCGCGGGAATGACCACCTGGACCTACGAGCAGGCCGAGCCGACGTCGACGTATCTGATCACGCTGCAGATCGGCATGTACAACAGGCATCGCATGGCCAAGAACGGCGTCCAGATACACGCCGTGCTGCCGGACCACTTGCGACGCAACTTCGACTACGACTTCGGCCGTCAGCCGCAGATGATGAAGTTGTTCATCAAGCTGTTCGGGCCGTACCCGCTGGCCAGCGGTTATACGGTGGTGGTCACCGACGACGATCTGGAGATACCCCTTGAGGCACAGGGTATCTCGATCTTCGGGGCCAACCACTGCGACGGCCAGCGCGGCGCGGAACGGCTGATCGCCCACGAACTGGCCCATCAGTGGTTCGGCGACTCAGTCACCGCCAAACGGTGGCGGCACATCTGGCTGCATGAGGGGTTCGCCTGCTACGCCGAATGGTTGTGGTCCGAGAACTCCGGTGGTGACACCGCCGACGAATGGGCTCGGCACTACCACGAGCGGCTGAAGAACTCGCCGCAGGATCTGCTGCTCGCCGACCCGGGACCGCGCGACATGTTCGATGATCGGGTGTACAAGCGCGGCGCGCTCACGCTGCATGTGCTGCGGCGGGGCATCGGAGACGAGAGTTTCTTTGCGCTGCTGCGGGATTGGACGACCCGATACCGGCACGGCACCGCAGTCACCGACGACTTCACCGGTTTGGCGGCCAATTACGCGCAGGGTTCGCTTCGACCCTTCTGGGACTCGTGGCTTTATTCCAAAGAGGTGCCGCCGTTGTGACGGACACGCCGACGCCGACCGGCCCAATCACGCGCGCCAGCGTCACCCGGGTCGGCACGGCGACCGTGCTGTCCGCGCTGTGCGGGTACACGGTGCTGTATCTGGCCGCGCGCGATCTCGAGCCCGCAGGCTTCTCGGTGTTCGGCGTGTTCTGGGGTGCGTTCGGTTTGGTCACCGGCGCGGCGTTCGGCCTGCTGCAAGAGGCCACCCGCGAGGTCCGCTCGGCGCGCTACAAGGAGGTCGTTGCAGGGCCGCGCACGCATCCGATGCGGGTGGCGGCGATGGTCGGCGTGGTCGCTGCCGCGGTAATCGCCGCGAGTTCGCCGTTGTGGTCCGCGCATGTGTTCGTGGAGTCGCAGTGGTTGAGCGTGGCGCTGCTGAGCGTCGGGCTGGCCGGCTTCTGCCTGCATGCCACGTTGCTGGGCATGCTGGCCGGCGTGAACCGGTGGACCCAGTACGGGTCGCTAATGGTGACCGACGCCGGTTTGCGGGTGGCGGTGGCGGCGGCGACCTTCGTGATCGGCTGGAACCTTGTCGGATACCTGTGGGCGACGGTCGCCGGATCGATCGCGTGGCTGATCTTGCTCATCGCGTCGCCTGCGACCCGCGCGGCGGCGCGGCTGCTGACGCCGGGTGGCACGGCGACGTTCCTGCGCGGGGCGTCGCACTCGATCGCGGCCGCCGGGGCCAGCGCGGTATTGGTGATGGGCTTTCCGGTGCTGCTCAAGGCGACCTCGAGTGATCTGGGCGCCGCTGGCGGCGTGGTGATCCTGGCGGTGACGCTGACACGCGCGCCGCTGCTGGTGCCGCTGACCGCGATGCAGGGCAATCTGATCGCGCATTTCGTGGACCAGCGCACGGAGCGGCTGCGTGCGCTGGTGGGGCCTGCAGCCGCGGTGACGGGCTTCGGCCTGCTGGGCGTGCTGCTCGCGGGGGTGTTCGGGCCGTGGCTGCTGCGGGAGGGGTTCGGCGCCGAATACCGTGCGGACGGTGCGCTGTTGGCCTGGCTGACGGCGGCGGCCGTCGCGATCGCGTTGTTGACGTTGACCGGCGCCGCGACGGTCGCGGCCGCGCTGCACCGCGCGTATTCGGCGGGCTGGGTGTCGGCGACGGTCGCGTCGGCCCTGTTGCTGCTGCTGCCACTTGGGCTGGAGACGCGCACGGTGATCGCACTGATGTGCGGGCCGCTGGTGGGAATCGCGGTACACCTGGCCGCGCTAGCCAGGGTGCCCCACGGTTGAACCTGTATTTTGTTGTGCATCAGCATCTCGGACACGCGCTACCACGACGTTTGGATCGTCGTCCCCGCCTTCAACGAGGCGAGCGTTATCGGCGACGTCATCTCTGACGTTCGCTCCGTTTTCGACCACGTGGTGTGTGTGGACGACGGCAGCCGCGACGACACCGGCGACGTGGCGTTGCGCGCGGGGGCACACTCGGTACGTCATCCGGTCAACCTCGGCCAGGGCGCGGCGATTCAGACCGGCGTCGAGTACGCCCGTGCGCAGCCGGGTGCGGCGATATTCGCCACGTTCGACGCGGACGGCCAGCACCAAGTCAAGGACGTAGTCCGGATGATCGACCGGCTCAGCTCCGAGGACGCCGATCTCGTCGTTGGCACCCGGTTCGCCGACCCCGGAGTGGTCAGCCGCACGCCGCTGTTGAAGCGGTTGGTGTTGCGGACGGCGGCCGCGTTGAGCCCACGCAGCCGCCAACTCGGTTTGACGGACGCACACAACGGCCTGCGGGTGTTCAACAAGACGGTGGCCGACGGGCTGAACATCACCATGAGTGGCATGAGCCACGCCAGCGAATTCATCACACTGGCGTACGAAAACCATTGGCGGGTAACAGAAGAACCGGTCGAAATTCTCTACACCGACTACTCGATGTCGAAGGGCCAGCCGCTGCTCAACGGTGTCAACATCATCTTCGATGGATTGCTGCGAGGGAGGCTGTCGCGATGAACTGGATCCAGGTGCTACTGATCGCGTCGGTGCTCGCGCTGCTTGTGTTTCTTCTTCGCTCGCGGCGCAGGGCTAAGTCAAAGGCGTGGGTGAAGGTCGGCTACGTGCTGTTCGTGATGGCAGGGATCTACGCGATCCTCCGACCGGACGACACTACCGTCGTCGCGCATTGGGTCGGGGTGGACCGTGGTACGGATCTGATGTTGTATGCGTTGATCATCGCGTTCGCGTTCACCACGCTCAGCGCCTACATGCGTTTCAAGGACATCGAGTTGAAGTACGCGCGGTTGGCCCGGGCCGTCGCCTTGCAGAGCGCCAAGGTGCCCGAGCAGCGTTAACCGGCTCCGCCGAGCAGCTCGGTCAACAGCTGAATCTGCCTCTCCTCCATCTCGGGCTGCGGCAACACGGCACGGACGATCGCGGTCCCGATGAAGGAGTTCGTCAAGATCGCCACCAGCGCGGTGAACGTGTCCTCCGGGAACTGGTCGGCTCCCGGCAGTGCCTTGGCGGTGTCGCGGATGTTGGCGGCGTACTCGGCGATCACATCTTGCAAAGTGGCCCGCAGCTTTTCGTCGGTGCGCGCAGCCACCAACAGCTCGAACACCACGGTGTTCGTTGCGTTGGCAGAGACATCCCAAAAGATTTTCACCGCCGCTTCGAGGGCCGGCTGGTCGGCCGGTATCTCGGCAACCTGCTTCGAGAACAGGCCCAGTTGGCGCCGCATCACTTCGTGTGCCGTGGCCGCCATGAAGTCGCCCATGGTGGGAAAGTGCCGGAACAGCGCGCCGTCGGACACCTGTGCACGCTTGGCGATGACCGCGGCCGATGCCCGCGCATAACCGACCTCGACGATCGTGTCGATGCTGGCGTCCAGCAGGCGCGCAATCGTCTCCTCCCGGCGTTGCTGTTGCGTTCTCGCCATGTCACGCAAGAGCTTTCGCGGTTTTGCCGCGGACGAGAGGAGCACCGAATGACCCAGCGGCCCGAAGGAAGCGGCCGGACTTCACGGTCGTCCCGTAGCCCTCGCAGAATTGGCCGTCGCGGAACACGACGGTGCCATTGACACCCGTCGCGACCACCGCGGCGTCGTTGCGGTTGACCATGCGGCTCAGCCCGCCGTAGAACGGGACCTTCTCCTCGTGGTAGCCGTCCACCGATTCGTCGAGTCCGGCGGGATCGATCACAACGAAGTCCGCGCGGTCGCCCACACGCAGGGTTCCGGCGTCGGCGCCGAACCACTCCGCGATCTCGGCGGTCAGGCGATGGACCGCGTGCTCGACGGTGAGGAACGGCTCACCCGCGCGCTCGGCGTCGCGGACCCTTTTGAGCAACCGCAGCGCGTAGTTGTAGAAGGCCATGTTGCGCAGGTGCGCGCCGGCGTCGGAGAAGCCCATGTGGATGGACGGCTCGGCGGCGAGCTTGTCGAGCTGCTTGGGCCGGTGGTTGGCGACGATGGTCGTCCAGCGGACATTGCGTTCGCCGTTCTCGACGAGCACGTCGAGAAACGCGTCGAGCGGGTGCAGACCGCGCTCGACGGCGATCTGCCCGAAGCTCTTTCCGATGAGGGACTTGTCGGGGCATTCGACGATGACCGCATCGTGAAAGTCACGGTGCCACAATGACGGTCCAAGCTTGCGGCGGTCGAACGCGCGCCGGAAGCGGCGACGGTATTCGGTGTCGGCGAGCAGCTCGTTGCGTTCCAGTTGATCGCGCAGATGCAGGGCGGCGGTGCCGGCACCGAATTCTTCGAACACAGGCAGATCGATTCCGTCGGAGTACAACTCGAACGGGACGGGCAGGTGCTGGAAGCGCACGAGCGATCCCAACAGCTTGTTGATCAGCCGGGTGCCCGGGCCGAATACCCTAACCGCGCCGGGCATCGACTTCGCATCCGCCGACACCAGCAGGCTCATCCGTACGCCCGGGCGCCGCCCAAACATCCGGCTGCTGGACAAGAAGAAGTTCAGCGCCGACATCGGGTTCTTGACGTCGGGGGCGCTCTGCAGGATCCGGCGGCGCTTGCGCAGCACGTCGATCAGCTTCCGCCGTTCCCGCCACGTGGCGAAGGTCGACGGCAGCGCTCGTGATCGAAAGCGTTCCCCGTCGAGTTTGTCGATTGCCGCGTCCATCCCGGACATGCCGAGAAGCCCGGCGTCGAGTGCCTTTTCGAGCATCGCAGCCATCTGGTCGAGTTCGGCGTCGGTCGGGTTCACGCCATCGGTCGTTGCGCGGTCGAGGCCGAGCACCGCGGTACGCAGGTCCGAATGTCCAAGCAGCGAACCGACATTCGGCCCGAGTGGCAGTTCGTCAAGTGTTCGAACGTATTCGGCGGGCGTCGACCAGGTCTTCTTCGCTTCCAGCGCACCGACGACGAACTTGCGCGGCACCGCCTCGACCCGGCTGAACAGGTCGGCAGCGTCCTCGGAGTTCGCGTACACGGTCGACAGCGAGCAATTGCCCAGGAGCACCGTGGTGACGCCGTGCCGCACCGACTCACGCAGTCCGGGATCGAGCAGCACCTCGGCGTCGTAGTGGGTGTGCACGTCGATGAAGCCGGGGACGATCCACTTGCCTGCCGCGTCGATGACGTTCGGGCAGCCCGTCTCATCCAGTGGCTCGGCGGACGCCTCCGACACGATGCGAGCCACAATGCCGTCCCGAATGCCCAGCGTACGGAGTTGGGGAGCGGCGCCAGTGCCGTCGAACCACAGCCCGTTGCGAACGATCACGTCGTAGGTCACGGGCATCAGCCTACAATAGAAAGTGAGTGCTTACAATCTTTTATTGATTCCGGAAGAACGCGACGGTGCGGGCCACGCCGGCGTCGATCGTGAACTGCGGCCGCCAACCCAGCACATCGGCGGCCAGGCGTGTGTCCAAACACGACCGCCTCAGGTCGCCGAGGCGCGGTGGGTGGAACTCGGGTGCGTCGGCAGCGCCGGCTGCCTTCGCGATCACCGAATGCAGTTGCCGCGTCGAGGTCTCGGTGCCGGTGCCGACGTTGAAGCGCTGGCCGTCGCCGGCCTCTCCGCCCCCGCGGACGAAGGCGTCCACCACGTCCTCGACGAACACGTAGTCGCGGGTATCGGTGCCGTCGCCGAAGATCTTGGTCGGCTTTCCGGACAGCAGCGCACGCGAGAAGATCGCGACCACGCCGGCCTCGCCGTGCGGGTCCTGACGCGGGCCGTAGACATTGCCGGGTGCGATGTGCGAGCACTGCAGACCATAGAGGTTGCGGTACATGTTCAAGTAGACCTCGCCTGCAACCTTGCTCGCCGCGTAGGGGGACGACGGATTGATCGGGGCCTGCTCAGTCGTCGGATAGCTGGGCGGAGTGCCGTAGATCGAGCCGCCAGAGGACGTGTGCACCACCTTGCGGACCCCCGCGCGGCGAGCGGCCTCCGCGAGACGGACCGTGCCGACGACGTTGACCGTCGAGTCGAATTGCGGATCGTCGACCGAGCGGGTGACGGAGATCTGGGCGGCCAAGTGGAAGACGACCTCCGGCTTCGCGTCGGCGAGCAGCCCGATCAGGTCCGCGTCCACGATGTCGGCCTTGGCGAAGTCGAACTCCGTGGACCGCTCCGCCTGGCCGAGGTTCTCGCTGCGCCCCGAGCTGAGGTCGTCGACGCCGAACACCGAGTGTCCGTCCGCCAGCAGGCGATCTACCAGCGTCGATCCAATGAAACCGGCTGCCCCCGTCACCAGTGTGCGCACCGGCACACCATACCGGGGACCGCCGTGCGGCGGTTGGACATACAGTCGACAAGAGTGAACTGGGTTGCCCGTACCGCCGCCGCGTTGATCGCGATGCAGTTGGCTGTTCGGGCGGTGCTGGCGTTTAGCGGCTACTTCTACTGGGACGACCTGATCCTGACCGGCCGGGCCGGCACGCAGGGCCTGCTGTCGCCGGCGTATCTGTTCGACGATCACGACGGGCATGTCATGCCAGGGGCTTTCCTGGTGGCGGGTGGCATCACCCGGCTCGCGCCGTTGAACTGGATCGGGCCCGCGATCAGCCTGGTGGTGCTGCAGCTGGTGGCGTCGCTGGCGCTGTTGCGCGCGCTGTACGTCATTCTCGGCTGGCGGCCGGTGCTGCTGCTGCCGTTGACGTTCGCCTTGTTCACCCCGCTCGGAGTGCCGGCGTTTGCGTGGTGGGCGGCGGCGCTGAACTCGCTGCCGATGCTGGCCGCGCTGGCGTGGGTGTGCGCCGACGCGATACTGCTGATGCGCACCGGAAACCAGCGGTATGCAGCGACGGGCCTACTGGTTTATTTCGGCGGGTTGCTGTTCTTTGAGAAGGCGGCCGTTATCCCCTTTGTGGCCTTCACCATTGCGGCGCTGTACGCGCATGTCACCGGCTCGGGCACGGTGTTGGAGGTGTGGCGGCGCGGAGTTCGGCTGTGGGTGTCGGCGCTGACTGTGACGGCGGCGTGGATCACCGTTTATCTGGTCGTGGTCGATCAGAAACGGTGGAGCTTCGACGTGGCGATGACGTGGGATCTGTTGAGTCGCTCGGTGACCCATGGAATCGTGCCGGGTTTGGTTGGCGGACCGTGGGATTGGCAGCGCTGGGCCCCGGCATCACCGTGGGCGACGCCTCCCGTGGCGGTGATGGTGCTGGGATGGCTGGCGCTGGCGGTCGTCGTGGCGATCTCGTTCATGCGCAAGGAACGGATCGGGCCGGTGTGGCTGGCGGCCGTCGGGTACGCGATTGCGTGCCAGATCCCGATCTATCTGATGCGCTCGTCGCGGTTCACCGCGCTCGAATTGGCACAGACGCTGCGCTACCTGCCGGACCTTGTCGTGGTGTTGGCGCTGCTGCTCGCGGTCGGACTACGCGCACCCAACCGCGAGCGATCGGCGTGGCTGGATGCCTCGCGGACGCGGGCGGTCGTAACAGCGTGCGCCACAACGGCCTTCGCTGCGAGCAGCCTGTACTCGACGGCGACGTTCCTCGCCAGCTGGCGTGACAACCCGGCGCAACCGTATCTGCAGAATGCACAGGCCGGATTGGCCCGAGCGCAGGCCGCATCGAACGCGCCGATGCTCGATCAGGAGGTCGATCCGCTGGTGCTGCAGCGCGTGGCATTCCCGGAGAATTTGGCCAGCCACATGTTTGCGCTGCTGCGGGACCGGCCCGAATTCGCAGGCACGACAAGCGAGTTGCGCATGCTGGATGTGAGCGGTGATGTCGTCGACGCGAAGGTCACCTGGGTACGCTCGATCGTTCCCGGGCCCGAGCCGCACTGCGGCTATCTGGTGCAGCCCGACTTCCCCGTGTCGATGCCGCTGGATGGCCCGCTGCTGCCTGCGGACTGGACCGCGGAGATCAACTACCTCGCCAACAGCGACGGCTCGATGACGATGTCGCTGTCGGAAGGCACAGAGACAAAGGTGCCGGTAAGGCCCGGCCTCAACCGCGTCTTCGTACGGCTGTCGGGGGCGGGGGATGCGATCAAGGTGCGGGCGAACACGGCGGCGTTGTCGGTGTGTATCGCCTCGGGGCCGGTCGGATTCGTGGCGCCTCGGTAGCTCGGGGCCTGGGATAATGACGTCGTGAGCGAGGTACGTCGGTGAGCGTGCTGAACGCGTTCTTGTCGACGTGGTCGCACGCACGACAGGCCTACGGCGAAGGTACTCCGCAGACCGGGGCCCAATACGACGGCAGCAGCACTCTCAACCAGTTGCAATCGACCGTGCAAACCGCAGCGCCGGGATCGAAGTGGACCGGCAGCGCAGCCAACGCTTACGGAGCGGCCAACACCGAGCACGGCCGGGTACTGGGTCAACTGGCCGGGCTGGATCAGCGCCTAAGCGCTCACGTCGGCCAGTCCGCCGAGGTCGTCGCCGCTGGACGTCGCGACCTCGACGCGGTGCGTAAGTGGGTGGTGGACGCGGCCGCCAACGTTCCCCAAAACACCGACGGTGAGCGGATGCAGATGGCGATCGTGCAGAAGGGGCTCAGCCAGGTCCAGGAGATCATCCAGCGATCCAACGGCGAGCTGAACTCCATCGGCGGCAAGATCCGCGGCCTTGGCGACGAGTACCAGGCGCTCGGCAACCAGAAATTCGGAGGCTTGAAGGAAGGCGGCGAGGGCGAAGCCCTAGACGTTAAGGGCGACGAGGAGGAGGAACCGAAGAAGCGGGCCGAAAAGGACGTTCGACAGACCCTCGAAAAGGGTGACCAGCAGGCTGCTGCCCGAGTCGACGACGTGCTACGGACCATCGTCCCTGGGCAGAAATTGTCACCAGAACAAGAGGCCTACCTGAGTCAAATGGAATCGCAGCAGCGCAACATCAGCGTCGACGATCTGAAGGTCGCTCAGGACAAGCTCGGCGACCATAAGAACGTCGTCGGCGATTCGTGGCAGCTGATGAGTAACGACGACGTCTACTTCGGAGAATCCGACGAAAACGGAAATCAGGCCAAGGGCTCATTCGATCGCCTGCCAGATTCCGTGCAGAAGGCGATCTCGATTTCGAACCTCGACTACCCAGCCGGTGAGGTCGAGCGGCGCCAGATCCAGGACGTTGCAGACATCGTCAGGAACGGAGATTCAAAGTTCCAGACCGGCACGGAGATCGACCGCGGGATGATCCGGCTGTCCGATCGATTGATGGACCAGAGTCCGGTCAATGAATCCACCGTGCGGGATCTCTTCACGTCCGCGGGACGCGACCACCAGATCATCACTGACTACATGGTGGGATGGCAGCCCAACCATGATGACCCCAACGCCCCTGGCACCATGCCGAATGCCTACAACAGTGACGACTTCTTGAGCGACATCATGAAGACCAGTTGGTCAGACGACGGCAAGGACGCTGCGTCGCTCTTCAGCTGGACCAATGAGCAAGCTCACGGCCCCGAGGCGGGCATCGCGTCGGCCGCGGCTGAGCGCTACGCCCAATTCATCGGTAGCCACCAAGGCGAGCTGATGGACATCCCGAACGCATTCGGGATGACCGATACGCTTGGACAAGTCAACCCCGAGTTGGTCAAGGGGATGGCACACGGGCTCGCCCCCTACGCGGCCGACATTGCGGGGGTGGAGGGCGGCGCAGACGACAACTTCCAACCGCTGGAAACCGATCAGACGCGACCACTTGCCAAGGGAATCTTCGCCGTCCTCGGAACGGACGTCGACGCGTACAGAGAGTTCAACGGCGCAGCCAACGAACTAGCTCTGCAGAAATCCTACGAGTGGGCAAGTGACGTCAAACAAGGTCACGAAGTGTTCGCCAATGACGCGAGAATGAATGCTGCCGCGACCCTGAAGGGTCTGATGGACCACGGAACTGCCCAGGGTCTCAAAACCATTGGATTGCAAGAGCAACAAATGACGGACCTGAAGAAGTCGGTCTACAGCGAAGCGGTGTCCACCCTGTCCGCGGCGGGCGGCCCGTACGGAAAGGCCATCGGCATGTTTGGTGGCGCGCTAGAGGACAGCTTCTTCGGAAACGGATCCGATATTTCTGGAGACGTGAAGCCGATGTTCGCCGACGAATCAGCGCGACTCGCAACAAATGCGCTCCTGGCGGCGGGCGTCGAGGTACCGGGAACGGAACCGTATCTGGTGCAGGGCACCGACGCCAATGGTCAGCCATTTCACCGGCTCATGACCCTCGAAGAGTTGAGGGGGCAGGGCGTGGCGGTGACCGCCGACAATTACGGGGGCGACTTGAACCGATGGTTGGAAGAGATCGTCGGAGTCGGCAGAAGTCCAGCCGGTCCCTTCGGTGAACAGTATGAAGACGTCACGCAATGATCAACCGTTCCGTTCTGCGGTGCTGCGGCTCGCTGACGGTCCTGACGCTGCTCACCGGTTGCCATTTGTTCAACGACGATGAACCCAGCATTGACCGGTCGGGTGGCCCGCTGAGCGAGCAGCGTTACCAGTGGACTGCCGGCCCCGGGATAGACCTCGCGACAGGCCCAGCGGTGCCGATCCGCGCCTACATGGAGTCGCGGATGGATGCCCAGACCATGGGCACCATCGACTACGCGTACCCCGGCTTCGACCGGGCGGTGGCCACCAAGTCCGCCGATGGTGACCAAGACCTTTTCGGGAGCAATCTGCGACCGGACGAGGACACCGGTACCGTGAGCAGGGCGGCGGTCGGAAACAACCGCTTTCTCATCCAGTCCTTGACGCGCAGCGGGCAGACCGTGACCGCGACGCTGTGCAACTACAGATACGGATTGGCGCACGAACAAGACAACGGCACATTCGTCAGCGTCTTGAACAAGGCCGTCAACGATCAGGGCATCGATACGCTGCGTGTGAGGCTCACCGCCCCGGTCAACGAGTCCAACAACGCGTTACCCCCACAGGCCGGCCCCGCGCCCGCGCCCGCTGTCGACGTTTTCGGCGACTGGAAGATCACGGGGCTGCTGACCGACTTCGGACGGCTTCATCCCGATTTCCCCAAGGTATGGCCGACCTACGAGGCGGACCTCGCAACGTGCATCGAGAAGGCGCCGGACCCACCGGAACGACGCGCGTTCCTGAAAAAGGGCGAACACCCGCACACCGACTTCCCCACGTCAGCTCCCAGCCCTGGTTGGCCAAAGAAACCAAGCTGAGTAGGTCGACTCACGCCATGCCAATCTGAACGCCATGACAGATGTGCGCGAACAAGGCATTCAGGTATTCCGTGAACTCCTGCCGGGTGCGCTGCCCGACGGCGACTTCGATCTTCGCGACGGCAAGTTCGGCGACGAGCTTCTCGAGATCGGCATCGACAACATCTTCGGCCGACTCTGGACACGCGAGGCTCTTAGCCGCCGCGACCGCAGCCTCGTCACGCTCGGCATCCTGATCGCGCTGCGCGCAACCGACGAGCTGAGGTTTCACGTCCAGATCGCCCGCAACAATGGGCTGACCGAGGACGAGATCGCCGAGGTCATCTACCACGCCAGCGGTTACGCCGGCTTCCCCGCCGCCAACACCGCCTGCAAAATCGCCCGCGAGGTGCTTGACGCCGACTCGTGACACGCACGCTCGCGCACAATGTGGAGCCACCTAGGAGAATCGAACTCCTGACCTATTCATTACGAGTGAATCGCTCTACCGACTGAGCTAAGGTGGCGTGCCCGCGATGAGCGCTCGCGGGAAGAGCCAAACACTCTGCGGGCGGCACGAGTCTACGGCAGGCCGCACCGGCGGCCCAAGTCAGTCGCGCAGCGCCTGCCCCACGGTGGCGACCATCGCATCGACCGCGAACTTCGGCTTCACGTTGACCGCCAGTGCCTCGCGGCATTCCAGCACGGCCTCGATGCAGCGCAGCAGCTTCTCGGGCGACGCATGCGCGGCCATGGCCGCGACCCGGTCGGTCATGTCCGGATGGTTCGCCCTGATCTCCCCGGCCTCCGCTGCCACAAGCAGCGCGTCGCGAAAGTACGTCGCCAAATCGATCAGCGCGCGGTCCAGCGCGTCACGCGACGCCCGCGTTTGACGCGACTTCTGCCGTCGCTCAAGGTCTTTGATCGCGCCCGTTGCCCCGCGGAGTGTTCCGGCCGTGCCCTTGCCTGTGCCACCGGCCCCCAACGCCGTGCGCAGTTCCTCGGTTTCGGCCTCATTGCGGTCCTCCGTCAACGCGCGGGCTTCGGCCTCGGCCGTCGCCACCAACTCCTCGCCCGCCGCATAGGCCCGCGACGGCGTCGCCGCGTCGCGCGCCAGCCCCAGGGCGCGCTGCCGTCGTTCCCGCGCCTGCTCGTCGGTCGCCAGCCGGCGCGCCCGCCCGACATGACCGCCGCTGACCGACGCCGCCCACCGGGCGTCCTCCTCCGGCAACGCGTCGGTGTCGATAAGCACCCGCGCAATCGCGTCGACCGGTGGCGTCACCAGCGCCACATGGCGGCAGCGCGAGCGCAGCGTGATCGCGATGTCCTCGGGATCCACCGACGGCGCGCACAGCAGGAACACCGTCGACGGCGGCGGCTCCTCGACGACCTTGAGCAGCGCATTCGCGGCTCCCTCGGTCAACCGGTCGGCATCCTCGATCAGCACGATCTGCCAGCGGCCGACCCCGGGGCGCCGCGACGCGGTCTGGACGATGTTCCGCATCTCCTCCACGCCGATCGAGAGCCCCTCGGGGATGATCCGGCGCACGTCGGCGTGTGTGCCTGCCATCGTCGTCGTGCAGGCGCGGCATTCGCCGCAGCCGGGGACGCCGTCGGAGGTGCACTGCAGCGCCGCAGCGAAGCACAGCGCCGCGATCGAGCGGCCCGATCCGGGCGGGCCGGTGACGAGCCACGCGTGTGTCATGGATGCGGCGCGGGTCGCGCCAAGACCAGGATTGTGAGCCGAATCACCGCGCGCGGCCTTCGCCGCGGCCACCAACTCCAGCTCCACGGCGTCTTGCCCCACAAGACGCGAAAAAACACCGGCCATCGCACATAACAGTAGTGCTGCGAACCGACACGTCCGTCCCACAGCGTCCTTTCACGTCCCCACCGACCGATACGGTTGACAGGTGACCACCGAGGCCGTCGCGACCGGACGAATCAGCGCATTCGTCCGGTGGGTGGCGCGCACGCCATGGCCCGTGTTCACGCTCGGCATGCTGCAGGCCGACATCATCGGCGCGCTGCTCGTGCTGGGCTTCCTCCGGTTCGGGCTACCACCCGAGGACCGCATCCAGCTGCAGGACCTGCCGGCGTTCAACCTGGCGATCTTCCTGGGCTATCTCTTTCTGTCGTTCACCCTCGCCTCGTTCCTGACCCTGCGGCTGCTGATCCCGGTGATGCGCTGGCAGCGACGCGACACGCTGCTGGGCGATCGTGACCCGGCCACCACCGAAATGGCCCGCAGCCGCGCGCTGAAGATGCCGTTCTACCGCTCGGTGGTCAACATGACCAACTGGCTGCTGGGCTCCGTGGTATTCATCGTCGCCAGCTGGCCGGTCGCCAGCAAATCCGCACCCGTGGTGGCGGTTGCCACCGCGCTGGGTGCCACCGCGACGGCGATCATCGGCTATCTGCAGTCCGAACGCGTGCTCCGGCCGGTCGCCGTGGCCGCCTTGCGCGGTGGCGTGCCGGAGAACTTCCGCGCGCCCGGCGTCATCCAGCGCCAGGTGCTGACCTGGGTGCTGTCCACCGGCGTGCCGGTGCTGGCCATCGTGCTCGCGGTCGTCGCCAGCAAGTTCGAGATCCTGACCGCGCCCGCGGACCGGCTCACCACCCCGATCCTGCTACTGGCCATCGCCGCTCTGGTGATCGGGCTGGCCGGTACCGTGCTGGTCGCGATGTCGATCGCCGACCCGCTGCGCCAACTACGTTGGGCCCTCGGCGAAGTGCAGCGCGGTAATTTCAACGCGCACATGCAGATCTACGATGCCAGCGAATTGGGTTTGCTACAGGCCGGATTCAACGACATGGTGCGCGATCTGGCCGAGCGACAACGGCTGCGTGACCTGTTCGGCCGCTACGTCGGTGAGGACGTGGCCCGTCGTGCTCTGGAGCGCGGTACCGAGCTCGGCGGGCAGGAGCGGGACGTTGCAGTGCTTTTCGTCGATCTCGTCGGCTCGACGCAACTCGCTTCGACGAGACCCGCCGCCGAGGTGGTCAGCCTGTTGAATGAGTTCTTCCGTGTTGTGGTCGACACCGTCAATCGCCACGGCGGCTTCGTCAACAAATTCCAGGGCGACGCGGCGTTGTGCATCTTCGGCGCGCCGATCGAGCATCCCGACGCCTCCGGTGCAGCGCTGGCCGCGTCCCGTGAGCTGCACGACGAGCTCATACGGGTCTTGGGCGATACCGATTTCGGCATCGGGGTGTCCGCAGGGCGCGCCATCGCCGGGCATATCGGCGCTCAGGCGCGCTTCGAGTACACGGTGATCGGCGACCCGGTCAACGAGGCGGCGCGGCTCACGGAACTCGCCAAGCTGGAGCAGGACCACGTACTGGCATCGGCGATCGCGGTCAGCGGGGCGCTCGACGCCGAGGCGCTGTGCTGGGACGTCGGCGAGATCGTCGAACTCCGTGGCCGTACCGCGCCCACCCAGCTGGCCCGACCGTTGAACCTGGTGTCGCCCCGTGAAGTAGACGAGATCGACGACGCCCGCAGCGACGTCTCCAGTTAGAGCGACGAGCGTACGGTTTCTGACGAAAATCGCCCGGAAGTGCGTCAAGAACCGTACTCTCGGCGCGTCCTTAAGCCTTCTTGGCGGCCCCAGTCTTCTTCGTCGCCTTCTTCGCAGCGGCCTTCTTCGTCCGCTTGACGGGACCGCGCGCCCTGCGGTCGGCCAGTAGCTCGGCCGCGCGCTCGTCGGTGATCGACAGCACGTCGTCGCCCTTGCGCAGGCTTGCGTTGGTCTCACCGTCGGTGACGTACGGCCCGAACCGGCCGTCCTTGATCACCATCGGCTTGGCGGTCGCAGGGTCGTTGCCCAGTTCCCGCAGCGGCGGCGCCGACGCGCGTTGCCCGGCACGGCGTTTCGGCTCCGAGTAGATCGTCAGCGCCTCGTCGAGCGTGATGTCGAACATCTGTTCCTCGGTCGCGAGCGAGCGAGAGTCGGTGCCGCGCTTGAGATATGGGCCGTAGCGCCCGTTCTGCGCGGTGATCTCCTCGTTGGTGTTGGGGTCGACACCGACGACCCTGGGCAACGACAGCAGCCGCAGCGCGTCGTCCAGCGTCACCGTCTCCAGGTCCATCGTGCGCAGTAGCGAGCCGGTGCGCGGCTTGGGGCCCGTCGGCTTCTTGCCCTTCTTGGCGCCGCTGCCCGCATCGCCGTCGCCATCAGATTCCGGTTCGGGCAGCACCTCGGTGACGTACGGCCCATACCGCCCGTCCTTGGCGACGACGTCGTGACCGGTCACCGGGTCGACGCCCAGCGACCGCCCCTCTTGCGGTGTGGAGAACAGCTTTTCGGCGAGCTCCAGCGTCAGCTCGTCAGGCGTGAGTGAATCGTTGAGGTTGGCCCGCTGCGGCTTGGGCTCCCCGTCTTCGCCGACGACCATGCGCTCCAGGTACGGACCGTTCTTGCCGACCCGCACATTGATCGGCCGGTCTTCTTCGTCGTCAAACAGCTTGATTGAGTTGACTTCTCGAGCGTCGATGCCCTCGAGGTTCACGCCGACGAGCTTCTTCAGACCGCCCGATCGGGCGATCGAGTCCGGCACGCCGTGGTCGCCACCAAAGTAGAAGTTGTTGAGCCAGTTGGTGCGTTGCTCGTGGCCGGCGGCGATCTCGTCGAGCTCGTCTTCCATCGCCGCGGTGAAGCCGTAGTCGACGAGCCGACTGAAGTGTTGCTCCAGCAGGCCGGTGACTGCGAACGCCACCCACGACGGGACCAGCGCGCTGCCCTTCTTGTGGACGTATCCGCGGTCCTGGATGGTCTTGATGATCGATGAGTACGTCGACGGCCTGCCGATGCCGAGGTCTTCGAGCGCCTTGATCAGCGACGCCTCGGTGTAGCGCGCAGGCGGTGAGGTGGTGTGCCCGTCAGCGGTCAGATCCTTGGCGTCGACGCGCTGGCCCCGCTCGAGCTGCGGCAGCCGGCTCTCGGCGTCGTCGGCCTCACCGCCGGAGAAGTCATCGAGGCTTTCGACGTAGGCCTTCAGGAAGCCGGCGAACGTGATGGTCCGCCCGCTCGCACCGAACACGACCTGCTGCCCGTCGCTGGACTCACCGGAGATGCGCAGCGAAAGCGTCGTGCCGCGCGCATCGGCCATCTGCGAGGCCACCGTGCGCTGCCAGATCAGCTCGTAGAGCCGGAACTCGTCGTTGTCGAGGTGGCTGTGCAGCTGGCCCGGAGTCTGGAACACGTCGCCGGCGGGCCGGATGGCCTCGTGGGCCTCCTGCGCGTTCTTGACCTTGCGGGTGTACTGCCGCGGCGTCGGATGCACGTACTCCTCGCCATAGAGCTGGCGGGCCTGGTTGCGCGCGGCGTTGATCGCCGACCCCGACAGTGTCGTGGAGTCGGTACGCATATAAGTGATGTAGCCGTTCTCGTAGAGCCGCTGCGCAATGCTCATGGTGCGCTCCGAGGAGAAGCGCAGCTTGCGCCCCGCCTCCTGCTGCAGCGTCGAGGTCATGAACGGCGCGTACGGCCGACGGGTGTAAGGCTTCTGCTCGACCGACGACACCGTCAGCTGCGCGCCGCGCAGCCCGGTGGCCAACGCGCCCGCGCGGGACTCATCGAGCACCAGCACCTCGTCGGGCTTGCGCAGCTCACCGAGCGAGTCGAAATCGCGTCCGGTGGCCACCCGTCGCCCGTCGACCGAGTTCAGCTTGGCCGTGAACGTGGGCGGCTGCGCCTGCGCGTTGGAGACGCTGGCATCGAGCTCGGCGGTCACGTCCCAGTAGCCGGCGCTGCGGAACGCCATCCGCTCGCGCTCGCGCTGGACGATGATGCGGGTCGCGACCGATTGCACGCGGCCTGCAGACAGCTTCGGCGCGACCTTCTTCCACAGCACCGGGCTGACCTCGTAGCCGTAGAGGCGGTCCAGGATGCGGCGGGTCTCCTGGGCGTCGACGAGATCGATATCCAGGTCGCGCGGGTCCTCGGCGGCGGCCCGGATGGCCGGCTCGGTGATCTCGTGGAACACCATCCGCTTGACCGGGATGTGCGGTTTGAGCGTCTCGAGCAGATGCCAGGCGATGGCCTCGCCCTCGCGGTCGCCGTCAGTGGCGAGGTAAAGCTCGTCGACGTCCTTGAGCAGGTCCTTCAGCTCGGCGACGGTGCTCTTCTTATCGGGGCTGATGATGTAGAGCGGCTCGAAGTCGGCGTCGACGTTGACGCCAAGGCGCGCCCACGGCTCGGACTTGTACTTGGCCGGGACGTCGGCCGCGGCGCGGGGCAAGTCGCGGATGTGCCCCCGCGAGGACTCGACGATGTAGTTGGTGCCCAGGTAACCAGCTATTTTGCGCGCCTTGGTAGGCGACTCGACTATGACGAGCCGCCGCACGGCTGTGCCGTTGGCTCTTCGCCCGAGCGGCTCATCGCCGTTGCGACGAGTGCCGCGGTCCCCGTCAGCCACCTCTGCCTACGCTCCAATTCTCCTGTTGCCACCGAATGCCGGATGTATAAACCTGGGCGGTTGATCCGGCCCCGTTGGCAACTGACAATTTCGCACCCCGCGCCAGCCGACGCAAACTGACTCTCCCGTCGAGGCCCGTCAGGTGCGGGGCCATTGCTCAAACGCCTCGACGTTGCCTGGGGGTTCCCCCACGGTCTCTACCAGGCGCGATAGCCGTCGTCGCCCGCTGATCCGCAGCGCCGGATGCGACCCCCTGGTGCCGATCAATGTCGGGGCGATTCCCACCCGCATCATCGCCGACGCGAGCGCCGCATGCGTGTCGGGCGCGTGTGGGTCCAGACCCAGCAAGTACCGATCGGCTTCGGGTGTGCCCGCGGCCAACGTCCAGGCCCTCATCTCGCGCGGCCCGGGCAGCCACTGCGGGGGCACGGTCTTGACCGCACCAAGGGTCCAGTCGCGGGCGATGACCACCAGCCGCGGGTCCACGGTGGTGCGCACCAGCGGGGTGTTCTCGTCGGTACGGGAGATCTCGGGCTGCAGGCCGGCCTCGGTGATCATTTCTGCGAGGGCCTCGGCACGCCACAGCCGATCGACAACCACAGACAGTCGTGCGGCTTGGTCGTTCCCGCACCCGACCAGCACCACCTGGCCGGGTCCAGCGAGGATCCCGGTCAGGTCGGCGACCGCGGGGGGCACCGACTCGGCCGAGAAGAAGGACAGCTGGCTCACGCAGTCGACAGTAGGCCAGTGGCGCCGCACGGATGGGCCGCCGAGCCGGAGGTCCACCAAAACGAAAAACGCCCCCGCGCTGTCCGTTAACGGTACGGCGCGGGGGGTTTCTCGGATTCCTATAAGCGCGCGACCCTAGACGGCGCGAACGCCCGTGGCCTGAGGGCCCTTGGGGCTCTGGCCGACCTCAAACTCGACCTTCTGGTTCTCCTCCAGGGTGCGGAAGCCGCTGCCCTGAATTTCCGTGTAGTGGACGAAAACATCCGCGGACCCGTCCTCCGGGGCGATAAAGCCGAAGCCCTTCTCCGCGTTGAACCACTTCACAGTTCCCTGTGGCATCTCTCGTGATTTCCTTCTCTTCTTACCGGGCGGTTCACCGACTTCCGGCGTACCGGGCCCGTTCCGACCGCCATACCTTCGTGGAGTCGTCGGAACTTGACCCGACCTACAACCCTCGCAGGAACCGCGATCGCAACGTCGATCCTGCGAGTGTTAGTACACGAACACAGAAGCTGCGACCGCCGTAAGTCAATCATGTTCAGGGCCCACGCGACAGTCTCGGCGCGATCAAGTGGTGAACAATTCATAAAAGAAGGGCTTCAGGAGGGCATACGGTGTCAAATTCGGGGTCGGATTTCGGCCGCGAGCTGCTTGCCTGCGCGCTCGAAGGCACCGACCCCAAAGAACACCCATTGCGCCATGTCGCCGATCTGGCGCCCCGAAAGGGACGACCCCAGCGGTGGCCGCAGTGGGCGGATCCAGATGTGGTGCGGGCGTTCCGTGATCGCGGCATCGCGGCGATGTGGTCGCACCAACTCGCCGCCGCCAATCTCGCGCACGACGGCAGGCACGTGGTGCTGAGTACCGGCACCGCGTCAGGCAAGTCGCTGGCCTACCAACTGCCGATATTAACGGAACTGAAAGATAATTCGCGTGCGCGGGCGCTGTACCTGTCGCCCACCAAAGCGCTCGGCCACGACCAACTGCGGGCGGCGATCGCGCTGACCGAGGCGGTGCAAGGGCTAGGTGATGTCGCACCCAGTTCGTACGACGGCGACAGCCCAGGCGAGGTAAGGCGTTTCGCACGCGAGCGCTCGCGCTGGATCTTCTCCAATCCCGACATGATTCACTTGTCGCTGCTGCGCAACCACGCTCGCTGGGCGGTGTTCCTACGCAACCTGCAGTTCATCGTCGTCGACGAATGCCATTACTATCGTGGGATTTTCGGCTCGAACGTCGCGATGGTGCTACGCCGCCTGCTGCGGTTGTGCGCCCGATACTCTTCGGCTCCGACGGTCATCTTCGCCAGTGCGACCACGTCGCAGCCCGCGGCGACCGCCTCAGAGCTCATCGGGCAGACGGTGGCGGAGGTGACCGAGGACGGCTCGCCACAGGGCGCGCGCACCGTGGCGCTGTGGGAGCCGGCGCTGCGCGAGGACATCGTCGGTGAAAATGGCGCTCCGGTGCGGCGTTCGGCCGGCGCCGAGGCCGCGCGTGTGATGGCCGACCTCATCGCCGAGGGTGCGCGAACGCTGACCTTCGTGCGCTCGCGCCGCGGCGCCGAGTTGACCGCGCTGGGTGCGCGAGCACGACTCGAAGCCATTGCTCCGGAGCTGGCAGAGCGTGTGGCGTCCTACCGGGCGGGCTATCTGTCCGAGGACCGCCGGGCACTGGAACGCGCTCTGGCCGAAGGCGAATTGCGCGGCTTGGCCACCACCAACGCGCTGGAGTTGGGCGTGGACATCGCGGGACTGGATGCGGTGGTGTTGGCCGGCTTTCCCGGCACCGTCACGTCGTTCTGGCAGCAGGCGGGCCGTTCGGGCCGTCGCGGGCAGAGCGCGCTCATCGTGCTGATCGCCCGTGACGACCCGCTGGACACCTACCTCGTCCATCACCCGGCTGCACTGCTGGACAAGCCGATCGAACGCGTGGTGATTGATCCTGGTAACCCGTATGTCCTTGGCCCGCAGCTGCTTTGCGCGGCGACTGAACTTCCGTTGACCGCCACAGAGGTGCGGATGTGGAACGCCGAGGCGGTCGCGGAGACGCTCGTCGACGACGGGCTGTTGCGCAGACGATCCAGCGGCTACTTCCCCACCCCAGGTGTCGATCCACATCCGGCGGTGGACATTCGCGGCTCGTCGGGTGGCCAGATCGCGATCCTGGAGGACGGCACCGGCCGGCTCCTGGGCAGCGCGGGTGCGGGCCAGGCACCGGCGTCCATTCACCCCGGTGCGGTGTATTTACATCAGGGTGAGAGTTATGTCGTCGACTCGCTGGATTTCGAGGACGGTGTCGCGTTTGTGCACGCGGAGGACCCCGGCTATACGACATTCGCCCGCGAGCTCACCGACATCGTGGTGACCGGCCAGGGTGAGCGAAAGACATACAGGCCGGTCACCGTTGGCCTCGTACCGGTGTCGGTGACCAATACGGTGATCGGCTATCTGCGGCGCCGGCTGGACGGTGAGGTGATCGATTTCGTCGAACTCGACATGCCGACCCGAACGCTGGATACCACCGCGGTGATGTGCACGATCACGCCGGAGGCTTTGCAGCACAACGGAGTCGATTTGCTACGAGTGCCGGGTGCGCTACATGCCGCTGAACATGCGGCGATCGGCCTGCTGCCGTTGGTCGCCAGCTGCGATCGGGGCGACATCGGGGGATTGTCGACGGCGGTGGGTCCGGTACAGGGGTTGCCGACAATCTTCGTCTATGACGGCTACCCCGGCGGGGCCGGCTTCGCCGACCGCGGCTTCCGGAAGATCGACACCTGGTGGGCAGCGACGGCGGCGGCCATCGAGGCCTGCGAATGCCCGCTTGGCTGCCCGTCGTGCGTGCAATCGCCGAAGTGTGGCAGCGGCAATGATCCGCTCGACAAAGAGGGTGCGGTGCGAGTGCTGCGTCTGGTGCTCGGCGCGCTCGCGGCGAACGCGCCGTGATCCGCCCATGTGGCGACCGACCCCTCGACGGTCGCCCCATGGATCTGCCGCCAAGGTGGTGCTGAAATCGACCACGCCGAGCACACAGACAGGTGCGGCGAAACGGTCGGACAACGCGATCCGTTCTCAATCCCGGAAGTCGGGCGCAGACGCAAACTACCTCGTCGGAGGGGGTCGCCGCAACTTAGGGGTGCTTTACCGAATCCGCTCAGGCGCCGGCTAGCAGCGTTGATCTACGGATTCCGTAGAGAGCTTCGGATGGGCGGTGGCTTTTTGCTCAACTGTAAGATGCCGCCATGACCCACGACTGGCTGCTCGTGGAGACTCTGGGCAGCGAGCCCGCCGTGGTCGCACAAGGTCGTCAAACCAAGAACCTGGTTCCAATCAGTGCATTCTTGAGGCGGAACCCCAACCTGATGGCGATCCAGTCGGCCATCGGCGAGAGCGTGCGCGCCGGAGTCGGCTTGAGCAGCATCACGCCGAAGAACGACCGCGTAATTCGTACCGAAGTTGTACGGATGTCTGACGGGCGCATTCATGGCGTGCACGTGTGGATCGGTCCCCCGGAGCTCGATCCGCCGGACCGCCTGATACCCGGACCGCTGATCTGGGACCTGACGAATGGGACCGCCACCGACACCACCCAGTCGCTTTGGAACAGCGGATGGGATCCCGAGAAGGCACCGACCAACGGCAGGGCGTTCGCCGACGACCTGCCGCGCCGCGACCTCAATCCGAGCGAAGCCAAGGTGCTGTCCATGGCGATCAAACCTGAGGCCGGCACGAAGTTCTGCAGTACCTGGGACATAACGGATTTCAACGGCGAGCCGATCACCATCGGATTTGTCTCTCGTGTGCTGCAGGAGGATCAGGACGACGGCAGCGAACGACTGATCTGCCGATCGATGAACTGGCGCAGCGTGCGGGAGGACCCGGCCGTGCCCCATGACTACCTGGCGCAGCGGATTCTCGACGGATTGGCGCGACCCGGCGCATATCGGTGCCTGGTCGATCTCAAGAGCTGGACACTGTTGAAGTGGCTGGACGATCCGGTGCCGTTCTTCGACTGGCGCGCCAGCATGGCAGGAGACCACGCAGTCCATTCCGCCGATCGTGGCCAGATGGCAAAGATGGCAGCGGAATTCGGCACCGGCACGGCATCGGGCGTGCTGCGAATGAGGGCCAACGGCGGTGGGTGGACGCCGGTCCATGTCACGGTCAACCGCGTTCAGCTCGAAGACGACATCTACGCCGGGTTGGCGACGCTGCGGGTTCCCACCGACCGGGAGATCGCCGACGCTGGGCTCGAGGACGTCGACGACGCCCAAGCACCAAAGCGAAAGACTAAGCTCCGCAAGGGTAAAGCGGCGAGACCCTAGCCGCTGGTGTCCACCGGACCGGCCCTGGCGGTGGCGCGCGCCGGGCCAACGCCGATCCTTCCGAGCGGCACGGGTGTCTCGACGGTGATGACCACATCGAGATCCTGCACCACGCACTGGGTGACAGCCGTGCCCATGGCGCGTGCCAACGCCGATGCCTGCGAGCAGGCGGTGCCTGTGCCGTCGCCGAGGTGCACCGCCGCGGCGACCGCTGCCAGGTCGGCCGCCGCCTGGGCCCGATGGCGGGCGATCACCGCGGACCCGACGCACACACCCCCGATGGTGATCGCCAGCAATACCGCCATCATCGCGACCGCCACCAGGCTGGCAGAGCCACGCTCAGCGCGGACCGGGTTCGGCCGCGGCAACGGCCTCCGCTGCGATGGTGACGCCCGGCAACATCGGCGACTTCGCGCTGACCCTGGCGACGACGAACTCGCCATCACGCCGTAGCTGCACTGCCGCCCCGTCGGGCGCAATACCCTGCGCTGCACCGGATGCCGAACCGCTTTCACCACGCGCCGCGAGCCGAGCGGCCTCACGCGCGGCGTCGACGCAACGCACCTGCATCGACACTGCGGTGAGCCCTGACACGCACAAGATGAGCACAACGACCAAGGCAGCGATCGCAAACGCCGCCTCGGCGGTGACACCGCCCGCCTCATCGGCTAGACGTTGGTGTTCAACGCCCGGTTGATGATGTTGGTCAACGCGCTGACGACGGAATCGCCAGTGATCACCGTGTACAAGATGGCCCCGAACGCCGCCGCGGCGATGGTTCCGATCGCATACTCGACCGTCGACATGCCGTCGTCGTCGACCACCAACAACGTCAGCCGCGCCCACAGCGCGCGCATTTTGCTCCCTACCACCATGACTTCCCCTCATCTCCTGTCAGCCGTCACAGAATTCCTGACCCCAGTACGTCACCGGCCAACCCGGCAACGACAGGGACGATGCCCAAGCACACGAACGCGGGCAGGTAGCAGAGGCCCAGCGGCCCGGCGATCAGCACCGCGGCCCGCTCAGCGGCGGCGCTCGCCTCATCCGCCGCATCGTGGCGTGATTGATCAGCGAGTTCCGCAACTCCTTGCGCCAACGCCGTTCCCGACGACGCCGACCGCCGAGCCAGCCGCAAAAGTCCTTCGACCTGGTTGCCCATCGGGCCGCTGGGCCCACCCGTGTACTGGGAGTACTCGTCCACGCCGTAGCCGGTTCGGCCCCCAACGCCAACAGGTCGGCGGCTCGGGTGAGCAGCCGCGACAGTGCCGCGGGAGCAGACGGCGCGGTCGCCGACGCGGCGGTCGACACCGCCATCCCGGCGCGCAGGCATGCCGCCAGCACATCGAAGGTCGACGCCACGGCCAGCGGGTCACACGCAGCGGGCAGTGTGGACGGACGCCGCGGCTTGACAGCCGTCAGTCCGGCCCGGACCTGCGCCCGGGAGTCCGCACCGATCAGCTAGCGCGGCGGCCAAAAGCAAAGCTGCCCAACTCATGTCACCACCTGCGCGGTGATGTGATCCGACCACAGCAGCCCGCCGCAGGCCAACGCGACGCCGATGACCAACAGCCAGCCACCCATTCCGCCCGACAGCAGGAAGCTCACTGGCTCTGCGCCGATCAACTGTCCGAGGCCGACGCCAAGTAGCGGCAACCCGGCCAGCAGCGCCAGCAGTGGTGCGCGCGCCGGTCATCCCTGCGTCGACCTTGGCCGAGAAGCGGCCGCGCTCAACGATGTCACGCTGCGCGGTCTGCATCAGCGTCGCGATCGCCAGGCCGTGGTCTTGGGCGAGTTGCCAGCACACCGCGAGCCGCTCCCAGTGCGCGGGCACCGGCGAACTGCGAGCCACGCTGTGCAGGCCCGCGGCCACGTCGGCTCCCAACCGCGCCCGCGCGGCCACTGCGCGAAGGGATGCCGCCACCGCACCGTCCACCTCGGTGGCAGCGACACTGAATGCGGCAACTGGATGGGCACCCACGCGCAGTTCGCCGACGAGAACATCCAATGCGCCTTGCAATGCTGCAGATTCAGCGGCGCGGCGTCTTACCCGAACCTGGCGCCTCCGTCGCATCGCACATCGTGACACCGACGACCGAGCAGGCCGCGACGACGCTGACCGGAAGAACGACCGCCAGCGCCGCAGCGACGACAGCAGCGCACGGGAACACCGGGAATGGGCGGCGCGCATCCGCGAGAATGCCGAGTGTTTCGAGCCTGCGTCGGGACCCTGCCGGCATCATCACAAGCGCCAACGCCAGTGCGAGTGCCGCGCCAGTCATGACCGCACCCGATTGCGCAGCAAGGTTGTCAAATGCTCCTCACCGCAGCCGAACCCGGTGTCGACATGCCATGCGGTGGCCACCCGGACACGGCCGTCATCGCCGGACTCGAGCACTCCGATCTCGCACAGTCGCCGCGCGCCGTTTCGGTTGCGGCTCACGTGCAAGACCACCTGCACCGCGGCGGCGAGTTGGCTGTGCAGCGCCGCGCGGTCGAGCCCGCCGAGCGCGGCAAGGGCCTCGAGGCGAGCAGGCACCTCGGCGGGGTTGTTGGCGTGTACCGTCCCGGCCCCGCCGTCATGGCCGGTGTTGAGTGCGGCAAGCAGATCGACGACCTCGCCACCGCGCACCTCGCCGACCACGATCCGGTCCGGCCGCATCCGCAGCGCCTGCCTCACCAGATCGCGAACGGTCACTTCGCCGATGCCTTCGACGTTGGCGCATCGCGCGACGAGGTTGACCAGATGCGGATGCGACGGCGCGACTTCCGCCGCGTCCTCCACGCAGACGATGCGTTCGTCGGCAGCAACAGCGCCCAGCACCGCGGACAACAGCGTTGTCTTGCCCGCGCCCGTCCCTCCCGAGATGAGGAAGGCGAGCCGCGCGCCGATGATGTCGTCGAGCAGCGCGGCCGCTTGCGGCGCGATGGTGCCCGAACGCGTCAGCGCCGCCAGATCCTGGGTGGCCGGCCGCAGCACGCGCAGCGACAGGCAGGTGCCGCGCGCCGCGATCGGCGGCAGCACCGCGTGCAGCCGGACACTGAACTGGCCCGTGCCCAGGCCAGTCAACTGGCCGTCGACCCACGGCTGCGCCTCGTCGAGGCGCCGTCCGGCCGACAATGCCAGTCGCTGCGCCAGCCTGCGCACCGCAGCATCGTCGGCGAACCGAATTGAGGTGCGGCGCAAGCCGTTTCCATCGTCAACCCACACCGCGTCGGGCGCAGTGACCAGCACGTCGGTGGCGCCGTCAGCGCACAACAGCGGCTCCAGAATGCCCGCGCCTGTCAGTTCGGTCTGTAGCACCCGCAAACTGCTCAGCACCTCAGTGTCGCCGAGCACGCCACCGGATTCCGCCCGGATCGCGGCGGCCACCAGGTTGGGCCGCAGCGGGCCCGACTCCACGGCCAGCCGCTCACGAACCCGGTCGATCAATGAGGCGCTCATGCGGCGGCCGCCTGGTGCTGGTGTAGCACCGCGAGGACGCGTCGCGCCGCGGCCGCTAGCGGTGATCGACGCCGCAGCCGCAGCCCACCGCACTCGAGGGCATCGGCCACACCCGGCTGCGCCCGCATCGCGGCCAGCAGTGGCAGTCCGACGATCTTGGCGACATCGGCCGATCTCAACCCGCCCGGCGACGGGCCCCGCACCACCACGCCGGCATTGGGATTGACCGCCGACACCCACGGCACGATCGCCGCGGCGGCGGCGCACGACCGAACGTCGGCAGGAGCCATCACGACGACGAGGTCGGCCGCTTCGAGCACCGTCTCCACCGCGCCGGTCGACCGCCGCGGTAGGTCGCAGATCACGGTCGCGCCGCCGCGGCTGCCAGCATCGATCACCGCGCCCAGCGGCGCGGCGTCGATGTCACAGCCGGTGCGACTGCCCGACAACACGCTGACGCCGCGTCGTTGCGGCAACGCGTCGCGCAAAGCCGTGTAGCTGAGCCGACCGCCCTGCATCGCGAGATCGGGCCAGCGCAGACCGGTCTCGCCCTCGCTGCCCAGGACCAGGTCGATGCCGCCACCCCACGGATCGGCGTCGATGAGCAGCGCTTCAGACATTCCCGTCGACGTCTGCGCCAGCGCGGTCGCGAAAACCGAGGCGCCTGCCCCACCCCGGCCTGCGATCACGCCGACGACCGCGCCGCGCCGCCCCGTGTCGCGTGATGCCTCGGCGGCGTCGGACAGCTCGGCCATCAACGCGGCGTCATGCGCGGGCAGCGTGATGACGTGCTGGGCTCCCACGGCGATGGCCGCCTGGAAGTCGGTGGCTCGAGGTTCGGAACGGACGAGCAGAACGACGCGACCGCGCCGCGGTAACGCCCGGTGCGCGCAGCGTCGCGCGGCGGCCACATCGAGTAGCACGGCCGCCGCGGCTGTCCATACTTTGCGGCTGGACGGGTCGGACGCGTGGACAACCGGCAGCCCGGCGGCCGCCGCGACACGGTCTACGTCGTCTCGGATTGCGGCGTCGCCGACCAGCGCCAAGATCCCGTTGCTTGCGGTCATGACCTCAGCCTGCGGCCGGGTGACGACACAACGCCATCGTCGCTACGGCGTCTGTGGACGAATGCGAATCTGTGGATAAACCAGACAAACCCTGCGGTATGTATGCAATGAAAATCGCGTTCCGCAACTAATGGGGAATGTTGAGATAGCCACAATGCGAAGGAAGTCCCACAAAAGGGACGACCCCCGCCAGGGGGGGAGGAGGCGGAGGTCGTCGTGTATCAGCCCCGGGGGGTCGGGCTGATGCACACCCGACATAAGCCGAGTGATATTCACTATACACACGGCACTGCCGATGGGCGCAAGTAGTGCTTGCCAGAGAAAGCACCCGATTAGCAGGAAAGATTGCAGTCACCGGCACCTGTCTTGAACTGCCATTTTGTACACTCTGTCGCGACTTGTCACGCACGGGCCCCTATGCTGGCGCTGTGCCCGCATCCGATCCGGCAGCCGGCCCGGCCACGGCTTCGCAAACATCGACACCGACCGTCGGGCCCCCTCGTACCGCAGCCTTCTTCGATCTGGATAAAACGGTCATCGCCAAATCGAGCACGTTGGCCTTCAGCAAACCATTCTTCGATCAAGGGCTAATCAATCGGCGGGCCGTTCTCAAGTCGTCCTACGCGCAGTTTTTGTTTCTGATGTCGGGGGCCGATCACGACCAGATGGACCGGATGCGCTCGTACATCGCCAACATGTGCACCGGCTGGGACGTCGAGCAGGTGAAGTCGATCGTCGGAGAGGCATTGCACGACATCGTCGACCCGTTGGTGTTCGCCGAAGCCGCCGAGCTGATCGCCGACCACAAGCTGTGCGGCCGCGACGTCGTCGTGGTCTCGGCCTCCGGCGAGGAGATCGTCGCGCCAATCGCCCGCGCGCTCGGTGCCACCCACGCGATGGCCACCCGGATGGTCGTCGAGGACGGCAAGTACACCGGCGAGATCGCTTTCTACTGCTACGGGGAGGGCAAGGTCGAGGCGATTCGAGCACTTGCCGCCCGCGAGGGCTACGCACTCGAGCATTGCTACGCCTACTCCGACTCGATCACGGACTTGCCGATGCTGGCGGCCGTCGGCCATCCGACCGTGGTAAATCCGGACCGCGCGCTGCGCAAAGAAGCTGCGGCGCGCGGCTGGCCGGTGCTCACCTTCTCAAAACCAGTGTCGCTGCGCGACCGCATTCCCGCCCCTTCGGGAGCTGCCGTCGCAACCACCGCGGCGGTCGGGGTCAGCGCCCTGGCCGCGGGCGCGCTGACCTACTCCCTGCTGCGCCGCTTCGCTTTCTGAAAGCTACCGTGTAGTAGCTGGCGCGGTTCGTGTAACGATCGCGATTCGCCCGCAATTGGCCCTTGCTGTGACCGTGGTCACGGAGTACAAAGGAAGCACGGAAGCCTGGCGAGGCCAAGGTCGAGCCGGAAGAGAAGGTTCGATTCTCCCAAGTCAGGCTACCCAGCACGGATCCCGGCACCCACGCGGAGCACATGCCGCGGAATAGGTAAAAGTGTTGCGGGCCTGCGTAATTGCGAAGAGCGGACGGCTACGACGGCCCTTTGGGTGGGGCTCCAGTCGAAGCGCATCGCAAGGACGCCGAGGTCACCCACGCAACCCACAAAGCACGCATGGTAACCGGAGTCCGTGCTAGCGGGCGGCGAGCCGAATCAGTTCGGAGCGTCGCCCGCTTCACGTTGCTGGGGGGACCCCGACGAGACGGCCTGCGCGATGGACAACGCCTCGCGCGCGCCGGAATGCAACGCCCGTGCGCTCAACACAAGCCACGCCGCAAGGCCGTCTGGTGTACCCGACGAGAACCCACGGGCCGCGGCCCGGTAGTCGCCCGAGTGCCGCATCCAGTACACCTCCGGCACGCCGAGGCCGTGCGGGTCCAGACCACTGGCGATGGTCACCAGCCGCGACACCGCCCTGGCCACAACACCGTCGGCGGTACCGAACGGCTCAAGCGTCAGCAGCTCGCCGTGGACGACGGCGGCCAGCACCGGCGCGGGCACCCGTGTCCCGCCGGTGACGATATCGGCCAGCAGTGTCAGCCTGCGGCCGACGTCGGCGTCGCTGCGCGGACGGCCGAGCCGGTCGTCGTCGGCCAGGTCGGCCGCCGCCAGCGCGTGCAATCGGGCGATGGCCTGAAGCGGCGCCCGCTGCCACACGCCGACCAACGACGTTGCCCCGCCTTCCAAAGCCTCAGCCACCCGCAGCGCTCCCGACAGCACCGGGTCTGGGCCCGCGCAAGCTGGGGACTGGGGACCGGGGAGATCGCCACCGCCGCCCGAGCCGGCGATCGAGCGACCGTCGGACAGCTGCAGCGAGCCACCGTCGAGCACCGAGGAAGCCCGGGCCGCCCGCAGCGAGGCCTCGGCCGCTGTTGTTGGCCATCCCCGCAGATTGCTGCGATGGCGATGCGCGCGGCCAAGCGCCTCGCGGGCTTCCTCGCCGGCCGCGGCAACGCCGGGTAGCTCGGCCAACGGGGCCAGCGGGTCGGCCGAGGCGGTCACGGCAGCACAGGCTACTGCGTGCCCTCGTAGAACACGACGAGCCTGTCGATCCGCCAGAGTTGAGCCAGCACGATGAGGCTGACACCGAACACGGTCGGCCAGACCTCGAGCGCGACGAGGCCATACACCAAGAGCGCGAAACCGGCGGCGCCGATCGGGACGAGCAGACGCAGCACCCTCAGATGATCGGGTGGCACCCGATCACGTTCCTTCAGCCACAGCTTCTCGCCGTAGATGCCCTTGGCCGCCCAGCTTGTCGGTGTCTCGATCGGCGCGAAGACGCGCGGGTTCAGCCAGAGCCAGACGACCACTGTCGCGATTGGCACCAGACACCACCAGCCCAGCCAGACCCGGCTCCAGATCGCCAGGATCATCAGCGGGATCGCCGCGAACCGCGTCCAAACGCTCCACGGATTGGCGTGGCGCTTCCACGCGTCGTCGCTCATGCCGAAAGCGCCTGCGATTTTCGACGTGACGCTCATAGGAATCATTGTCCGCGCGGGCGGTGAGATGCCAACGTGAGCGCAGCGGCCGGTGACTACGCTCACAGATATGTCTGACTCGCACACCGAAGTTCAGTCCGTCTATCCGCCGCCCGCCGAGTTCGCCGGGCAGGCCAACGCGGGACAAGACCTCTACCGCGAGGCCGAGGCCGACCGACTGGCGTTCTGGGCGAACCAGGCCAACCGACTGTCCTGGGAGACACCGTTCGACGAGGTGTTGGACTGGTCGGAGGCTCCGTTCGCCAAATGGTTCGTCGGCGGGAAGCTCAACGTCGCATACAACTGCGTTGACCGCCACGTCGAGGCAGGCAACGGCGATCGGGTGGCGATCTGTTGGGAGGGCGAACCCGGCGACAGCCGCGAGCTGACGTATGCGGATCTGCTCGCCGAGGTCAGCAAGGCCGCCAATGCGTTGACCGATCTCGGGCTGGTGGCCGGTGATCGGGTCGCCATCTACATGCCGATGGTGCCCGAGGCGATCGTGGCGATGCTGGCCTGCGCGCGGCTGGGCATCATGCATTCGGTGGTCTTCGCGGGTTTTTCGGCAACAGCGCTTTCAGCCCGCATCGAAGATGCAGAGGCCAAGCTCGTCATCACCACCGACGGGCAATTCCGGCGCGGTCAGGCGGTGTCGCTGAAGGAGGCGGTCGACGAGGCCGTATCGGCGGCCGGGACCGCCGAGAAGAACCCGGTAGAGCACGTTCTTGTGGTGCGGCGCACCGGAATTGACACGCCGTGGACCGAGGGCCGCGACCTGTGGTGGCACGAAACCGTCGACGTGGCGTCGCCCGAGCACACCCCGGAAGCGTTCGACTCCGAGCACCCGCTGTTCCTGCTCTATACATCGGGAACCACCGGCAAGCCCAAGGGCATCATGCACACCTCCGGTGGGTACCTCACGCAGGCGTCCTACACCCACTACAACGTGTTCGACATCAAGCCCGAGACCGATGTGTATTGGTGCACAGCCGATATCGGCTGGGTCACCGGCCACACGTACATCGTTTACGGGCCGCTCTCCAATGGCGCCACCCAAGTCGTCTACGAGGGCACGCCGAATTCTCCGAACGAGCATCGGCATTTCCAGATCATCGAAAAGTACGGTGTCACCATCTATTACACGGCGCCGACGTTGATCCGGATGTTCATGAAGTGGGGCCGCGAGATCCCCGACGCCCATGATCTTTCCAGCCTGCGGCTGCTGGGCAGCGTGGGTGAGCCCATCAACCCAGAGGCCTGGCGCTGGTACCGAGACGCGTTCGGCGGCAACAGAACTCCTGTCGTCGACACGTGGTGGCAGACCGAAACCGGCGCGATCATGATCTCACCGCTGCCCGGGGTCACCGAGGCCAAGCCGGGGTCGGCGATGACCCCGCTGCCGGGCATCTCGGCGAAGATCGTTGACGAAGAGGGCAACGAACTGGTACCGGGCGCCGACGAAGCCGAGCACGTTACCGGCTATCTGGTGCTGGATGCGCCGTGGCCGTCGATGCTGCGCGGCATCTGGGGCGACCCGGAGCGGTTCAAGGAGACGTACTGGTCGCGCTACGCCGAGAAGGGCTGGTATTTCGCAGGCGACGGAGCGCGCGTCGACTCCGACGGATCCATCTGGCTGCTGGGCCGCATCGACGACGTGATGAACGTGTCGGGCCACCGGATCTCCACGACGGAAGTGGAATCGGCGTTGGTCGGACACTCCGGCGTGGCCGAGGCCGCAGTAGTGGGCGCCAGTGACGAGGCCACCGGCCAGGGCATCTGCGCGTTCGTCATTCTGCGGGCGCACGCCAAGGACAACGACAACATGGTCGACGAGCTACGCGAACAGGTCGCCAAGGAGATCGGAAAGATCGCCCGACCGCGCGAGATTCACGTCGTGCCGGAGCTGCCGAAGACCCGCAGCGGCAAGATCATGCGCCGGTTGCTGCGTGATGTCGCCGAAGGTCGCGAACTCGGCGACACGTCAACGTTGGTGGACCCCAGCGTGTTCGAGGCGATCCGGGCCGGTAAGTAATCAGGCTTCCGACGAGCGCTTGCGCGTGGGGGCGCTCCCCTAGCAAGCTGTGGGCCCACCCGCCCGAAGGGCAGGGGGAGAGTCAGGCGATGGGCGCGCCGACCGGGACGAAGCCCGAACCCGGCCGGCCCTTTGCGGTGATGTCGGCGAGCTGGGTATTGAACGACATGGTCACCGCCGGGGTGTGCAGCGGGATGTACTTCACGACACACGTGGGCAGGTCCTCGGAGAACGCCCCGTGGATCATGCCGACCAGCCGGTTGTTGACGGTGACGGGCGCGCCGGAATCGCCCGGCTGTCCGCACACCTGGTTGACGATGGTGCCGGGTTGCTCGCCTGGACCCCACGTGACGCCGCACGAGTAGCCCGTGGTGCGGCCCAGCTTGCAGGCGATGTCGCCAAAGGACGGATCGGGGCCGATGCCGTCGATCTCGAAGCCCTTGACGTTGTTGACGGGCTGCACCTTCTGCGGGTCGAACTGGATCACCGCATAGTCGAGGGCGTCGTTGCCCGCGACCATCGTGCCAACCACCCCGGCGGCCTCGGCCCCTTCGGCCGCCACCCGTTCGCCCGGTCCCCCGCAGTGCGCCGAGGTGAAGCCGATCAGGTTGCCGCGGTTGTCGTTACCGATCGCGGTCAGCGTGCACAGCGTCTCGCCCTCGACCACGAGGCCCGAACCACCGCCCAGCGGAACCGGGCCATCGGCGTGGGCGTTGGAGGGCAGCAGGAGCGCGGCCAAGGCCGCGATCGTCGCGGAAATCGTCAGGCAGCGGACGCTGGTCCTCAAGTGTCAATCCCCCATCGACGTGCCGCCAGACCATCCGACCCGGCCAGTCTATCGTCGGCAGGGATCGTTTCGATGGACGCCACATGGCAACATGAACTCGAGTGTCATCGGATCCGGGGAGGAAGTGTTCCGTGAGTGATCGCAGGGATGGCGTGCCGACGACGGTGACCTCGATACCGCTGGTCGATCCGCACGCTTCCAAGGCCGACCCGTCCATCGGTGACCTCGTCAAGGACGCGACGACGCAGGTGTCGACGCTGGTGCGGGCCGAGGTCGAGTTGGCCAAGGCCGAGATCACCCGCGACGTCAAGAAGGGTCTCACCGGCAGCGTCTTCTTCATCCTGGCGCTGGTGGTGCTCTTCTACTCCACCTTCTTTTTCTTCTTCTTCCTCGCCGAGTTGCTCGACACCTGGCTGTGGCGGTGGGTCGCCTTCCTGATCGTGTTCGCGCTCATGGTGCTGGTCACCGCTGTGCTGGCGCTCTTCGGCTATCTCAAGGTGCGACGCATCCGGGGCCCGCAGCAGACCATCGAGTCGGTGAAGGAAACTCGCGAGGCGCTCACGCCCGGGCACGACAAAGACAAGGCGCTCACGTCGCCGAACGGCCAGGCCTCACGTGAATTGACCGCCGATCCGTCGGGTTGGTAATGGCCCCACACGACCCGTCGGTGGTGCGCATCGACGGTCCCTGGCGCCATCTCGAGGTGCACGCCAACGGGATTCGCTTTCACGTCGTTGAGGCGGAGTCGGCCGAGGCATCCACAACCGCGCTCACGGATCGTCCGCTGGTGATCCTGCTGCACGGCTTCGGCTCGTTCTGGTGGTCGTGGCGCCACCAGTTGCGCGGATTGACGGGAGCCAGGGTGGTGGCGGTCGACCTGCGTGGCTATGGCGGCAGCGACAAACCGCCGCGCGGCTACGACGGCTGGACGCTCGCAGGCGACACCGCGGGCCTGGTGCGTGCGCTTGGCCACAAGGCGGCGACGCTGGTGGGCCACGCCGACGGCGGCCTGGTGTGTTGGGCAACCTCGGTGCTGCACCCGCGGATGGTGCGGGCGATCGCCATCGTCAGCTCACCGCATCCCGTCGCACTGCGCGCCTCGGCGCTGACCCGGCGTGACCAGGGCCGGGCCCTGTTGCCATCGATGCTGCGCTACCAGGTGCCGATGTGGCCGGAGCGGTCGCTGACCCGCAACGACGGCGCGGAGCTGGAGAGGCTGGTGCGAAGTCGCGCCAGTGGTAAATGGCTTGCGTCAGAGGACTTTTCCGAGACCATTCGACACATGCGGCGGGCGATCCAGATTCCGTCGGCGGCCCATTCGGCGTTGGAGTATCAGCGCTGGGCGGTGCGCAGCCAGCTGCGCGGCGAGGGCAGGCGGTTCATGCGCTCGATGAAGCGGCCGCTCGCGGTGCCGGTGCTGCACCTGCGCGGCGACGTCGACCCTTACGTGCTGGCGGATCCGGTGTACCGCACACAGCACTACGCCCCACATGGCCGCTACGTATCCATTGCCGGCGCAGGACATTTCGGCCACGAAGAAGCACCTGAGGTGGTCAACGAGCAGCTGTCGCGGTTCCTGGCGCAGGTGTACGGCTAGCCGACGCATGCGCCCGTCGCGACGCGCTCCGTGTTGCCGAGCTTCTCGAGCTGCCGCGAGACTTCCTTCCCGGTCAGCACGAATCCGCTGTCGGCGTCGTCGACGGCGGCGCCGAACACCACGCCCAGCACCTTGCCCGCCCGGTCGATCATCGGACCACCCGAATTTCCTTGCCGCACAGTGCCTCTGATCGTGTATACCTCGCGAGTCACCGTGGCGGCGCGGTAGATGTCGGGGCCGTTGAGCTCGATCGTCTCGCGCACGCGAGCAGGCGTTGCGACGAAATCGCCGCCACCGGGGTAGCCCATCACGACGGCGTCGGTCCCGGTCGGCGCGGTGCCCTCGGCGAATGACAGGGGCGGCGACGGCAGGTTCGGCACGTCGAGTATCGAGATGTCGGCTTCGGGGTCATACGAGACCACGCCGGCGTCGTAGGTTTGGCCGTCGGCCTCGACGGTGACGCTGTCGGAGCCCGCAACCACGTGCGCGTTCGACATCACGCGGTTCGGTGCGACGACGAAACCAGTACCCTCCAAAACCTTTTGGCATCCGGGTGCCACACCGCGGATCTTGACGACGCTCGGCCGAGTGGCGGCGACGACGGCGTCGGTGGCCAGCGCGGCATCCGGGGCGTCGACCGCGACGATAGGGGTACGGCCGTACTCCGACAACACGTCCGGCAGGCCGGACGTGTCCAGCAGTGCCGACAACCGCGTCGGGACGGACTTCAGCCAGCTGGGGGCCACCTCGTCCACCTGGGCCAGCACCTTCGACCCGCGCACGGCGGCGGCCAGGTTCGGTTGGTCCGACGAGGTCAGCGGGGTTGCCAACATCCACGCCGCGACCAACACCGCGACCAGCTGCAGTCCTACACCGATCACCGAGTCGAAGGTCCGCAGCACGCGGTTGCGGAGGGCGCCACGCACCGCGCGGCCCAGCACCACGCCGGCGATCTCACCGATCACCACCAGCGCGAGAATCAGGAACAACGTGACGAACAGCTTGGAGCGGGGGCTGCTGATGTGGGTGACGATGTGCGGCGCGAGCAGCACCCCCGCGACCGCGCCGAGAACCACCCCGACGAACGACAGCAGGGAGCCTAGCGCGCCCGAACGCCATCCGGAGATGGCGGCGACGAACGCGATCGCGAGGACGGCAAGATCAAGCCACTGTGACGATGTCATTGTTGAGCTTCACCGTAGCTGTCCTCGTGCCCGACGAGGGCCATTGCGGCGTCGAGTTCGCGAACGTCACCGGTGTTCCACGGCTGGGCCCAGCCCGCCACATCGAGCATCGCCGAGACCACCTGACCGGTGAACCCCCACACCAGCATCTCGTTGAGCAGGAACGCCGGGCCGGCCAATCGGCGTGTATTCTCCTTGCGGTACACCATGATCCGGTTCTCCGGGTTGATGAACGCGCGCACCGGTACCCGCGCGACGATCGCGGTTTCTGATTCGTCGACGACGCCCACCGGCCCAGGATCTGACGAGTAGGCCAGCACGGGCACGACGTGGAACCCGGACGGCGGGATGAACATCCGCTCCAGCGTGCACAGCGGTTGCACCCGGCTGGTGTCGATACCGGTCTCCTCGTTGGCTTCGCGCAGCGCGGTGGACACCGGTCCGTCGTCGCCCGGGTCGGCCGCTCCGCCCGGGAACGCGGCCTGGCCCGCGTGGTGGCGCAGCGTTGAAGCCCGCACGGTGACCAACAGGTCGGCGTCCTCGGGCAGGCCGCCTGCGGGTGAGCCCGCGGGACCCGAGAACAGCACGAGCACCGCGGCGTCGCGCTTTTCTCCGGTGATCGCCGCCTTGGTGTTTGCGGCGGTGACCAGCGCCAGCACCTCCGGGGGCACTCGCCTGCGATAGGCCCGCTTCACGTCACGGCAGTTGTCGGTGAGCGGCTTGAGCCAGGGCGGGGCGGCGTCGGGGACCAGCTCGCCCGATCCCCTGCCCCAGCTCACCCCGACCCTCCAATCTTTGGGTCAACCGCCGCGGCGATCTCGTCGGCGCTGGCGAAGGACCGCGGCAGGACTTCGGCAACGCTACCGTCCGCACGCAGCACCACCGTCGCTGGCATGACGTTGGGTAAACGCAATGCGGCGGCGATCAGCCTGCGTCCGTCCTGCAGTGTCGGCAGTCGCACACCCAGTTCAGCCAGCCGCAGCAATGCCGCGGCCTCGTTCTCGTCCTGGTGCACGGTCAGCACGGTGACGCCGGCTCGGCGCTGGTACTCGGCCATGGCGGGCAATTCCTCGGCGCACGGCGCGCACCAGTAGGCCCACAGGTTGAGGACCGTCGTTCTGCCTGCGACAACCTTGGCGACGTCGACAGGTGTGCCGTCACCTGCGCATTCGAGGGTGATGCCGCGCAGGGCCCACGACCGCAGGTCAGGGGACTGCTCTGGGCCGGGCCCCGAACCAGCCGACGGGCACGGGAGAAGGTCGGCGCGGGCACGGGGGCCGGCGAGTGCCTCGGCGGTGTCCGCATCGCGGCGGTCGCGAGCCTGGCCCGGCCCGATCGAACCGGTCGGCGAACCGTTGTCCCCCAGCTGCGTCCATAACGCCATGCCGAGCACGACCACGACGACCATCACCGCGACGGTCCAGCGGGTCGATGTACTCATCGGGCGGGGGGTGGGATAGACACCGGGCGCAGGCCTAGAGCCCGGCCAGCGCCAGCAGGTGCTCGGTCTCCGGCCCCTTGACCAGCGGCGCGGCGACCAGCGGATCGGTCGGCCCTGCACCGAACGACGGGCAGTCCTTGGCCAGTACGCACACGCCGCATGCCGGCTTCCGCGCGTGGCACACGCGGCGGCCGTGGAAGATCACCCGGTGGCTCAGCAGCGTCCACTCGCTGCGCTCGATGAGCTCGCCGATCGCGTGCTCGACCTTGACCGGATCCTCCTCCGCGGTCCAGCGCCAGCGTCGCACCAGCCGGCCGAAATGGGTGTCCACGGTGATCCCGGGAATGTCGAAGGCGTTGCCGAGGATGACGTTGGCCGTCTTGCGACCGACACCGGGCAACGTCACCAACTCAGCCATGGTGTTGGGAACGTTGCCGCCGAACCGCTCCACCAGTTCCTGGCCGAGCCGGATCAGCGAATTGGCCTTGTTTCGGTAGAAGCCGGTGGGCCGGATGAGCTCTTCGAGTTCGGTGCGGTCGGCCTGCGCGTAATCGAGTGCCGTGCGGTAGCGCTTGAACAGGGCCGGAGTGGTGAGATTGACCCCCTTGTCGGTGCTCTGCGCCGACAAAATGGTCGCCACCGTCAGCTCCAGCGGATTGGTGAAGTCCAGCTCGCAGTATACATGCGGAAACGCTTGTGCCAGTGTGCGATTCATCCGGCGAGCGCGGCGGACCAGGCCGATACGGGTCTCGTTGTCCCACTTCCGTGAGGTGGCGCGCCGAGCCGGCTTGGCGGCTGACGGCCCGCCTGCTGAATTCTCACCCACGGTCACAGGTGCCAGCCTACTGAGGGGGTCTGACTCGCCCGGAGCGGACCGGTGACATTTCGTGATCCAGCTGAGACCTTCGCCGTGTTTACTTCACCCTTGTGTCTTGGTTGCTCGCTGCGTTTATTCCGGGGTTGCTGATGTTGGCAACATTCGGGCTGCAGCGGCTCGAATCGAGCCTCGAGGACGACACCGTCTCGGCCTCGGATGTGGCCGAGTTTCTCGAGCAAGCCGAGCCCGATGACGTGAACACGCTGGCGCGGGAGGGCATGGGCCGAGCGCTGCACAGCCTGCATCAGCGGTTGGGTGACCGGGACTGGCCGCTGGACGGCGGAATCGGTGCCGCTGATATGACAAGTTTGCCAACACGGCCGTACGTGCATAACGGGTCCAATACTGAATTTCAGCCGACTCGACATGCCAATCGTGTGTAGCGTGGGCTAGTCGCGAAATGGCGTACCTCTAGACTGATCTCGCTAACCTGTCAGAGGTCGCTTCAGCATGTCATATCACCCAACAGCTTAAGAGGGGCAACGTGGACGAGATCCTGGCGAGGGCCGGAATCTTCCAGGGAGTCGAACCCAGCGCCGTATCCGCGCTGACCAAGCAATTGCAGCCCGTCGACTTCCCGCGCGGGCACACCGTGTTCGCCGAGGGAGAGCCTGGCGATCGGCTGTTCATCATCATTTCGGGGAAGGTCAAGATCGGCCGCCGTTCGCCGGACGGCCGCGAGAATCTGCTGACGATCATGGGTCCGTCGGACATGTTCGGTGAGCTATCGATCTTCGACCCCGGCCCGCGGACGTCGAGCGCTACGACCATCACCGAGGTGCGGGCGGTGTCGATGGACCGCGACGCGCTGCGCGCGTGGATTGCCGATCGCCCTGAAATCGCTGAGCAATTGCTGCGAGTACTGGCCCGCCGACTCCGTCGTACCAACAACAACCTGGCCGACCTGATCTTCACCGACGTACCCGGCCGAGTGGCCAAGCAGCTGCTGCAACTGGCGCAGCGGTTCGGCACGCAAGAGGGCGGCGCGCTGCGCGTGACGCACGACCTGACGCAGGAAGAGATCGCGCAGTTGGTCGGCGCATCTCGCGAGACGGTCAACAAGGCGCTCGCCGATTTCGCCCACCGCGGCTGGATTCGCTTGGAGGGCAAGAGCGTGTTGATCTCCGACTCCGAACGTCTGGCCCGCCGCGCGCGCTAGTTCTTTTCGCCGAGATCGACGTTTTGGCGCAAGTCGCACTTTTGCGCCCAAACATGGGTTTGGGCGTTAAGTGGAACGCAGGTAGTCCAATTGGGCTTGCACGCTCCACTCCGCGGCGTCCCATAGCTTTTCGTCGACGTCGGTGTAGACGTGTTCGACGATCTGCCGCGCGCTGGCGTCGTCGCCGAGCGCATGCAGCGCATCGCGCACCTGATCGAGCCGCTCCTCGCGGTGCGCGAGGTACATGGCGCTGACGGCTTCCAGGTCGTCGAGATCGGGGCCGTGGCCGGGCAGCACGGTTCGATGTCCGAGGCCGTGCAGCCGTCGCAGCGACTCCATGTACTGGGCGAGGCTGCCGTCCTCGTTGTCGATGACCGTGGTGCCGCGGCCCAGCACGGTGTCGGCGGTCAGCACCGCGTCGTCGAGCAGAAACGACACCGAGTCGGCGGTGTGGCCCGGCGTGGCCATCACCGTGATGCGCAGGCCCGCGGCGTCGATGACCTCGCCGTCGGTGAACGGACCGCCGAGCCCGCGCAAGAACCCGCTGCCCACCGAGCGGACGACGGCGCCGGTGCGCTCGACGATCTTGTCGATGCCGCCGGTGTGATCCTCATGTTTGTGGCTGATCAGGACGAGCGGGATCGTGCCGAGGTCGGTGACCTTCGCAATGTGCTCATCGTCCTCGGGTCCCGGGTCGACGATGACCATCTCGTCGCTGCCGGGACCGCGCAGCACCCAGGTATTGGTGCCCTCGAGCGTCAGCAGGCCGGGGTTGTTGCACAGCAGCACCGACGCGGTCTCGGTGACCGGGCGCAACAGCCCGTACGCGGGATGCTCGAGGGTCACGCGACCTCCGCCCGATTGTCGCTCACGCGACCTCGACGATGATCTCGACCTCGACGGGCGAATCCAACGGCAGCTCCGACACCCCGACCGCGGAACGGGCGTGCGCACCAGCGTCGCCGAACACCTCGCCGAGCAAATGCGACGCCCCGTTGATGACGCCCGGCTGCCCGTTGAATCCCGGCGCGGAGGCGACGAAGCCGACGACCTTGACCACGCGCGTGACGCTATCGATGCCGACCAGCGAATGCACCGCCGCCAACGCGTTGAGTGCACACATGCGCGCCAGCGCCTTGCCCTCTTCCGGACTCACCTCGGCGCCCACTTTGCCGCTCTGCGGCAGCTTGCCCGCCTGCATCGGCAGCTGGCCCGCCGTGTAAACCAGGTTGCCGGTGCGCACCGCGGGCACGTACACCGCCATCGGCGGGACGACGTCGGGCAGCTCGATGCCCAGCTCGGCGAGCCGTTCCGAGGCACTCATTTCGGGCGCTTCAGATACGCGACGTGCTGTTCGCCTGTCGGGCCCTGCAGCACCGACACCAGTTCCCAGCCGTCCTCACCCCACTGGTCGAGGATCTGCTTGGTCGCATGCGTCAACAAGGGGACCGTGGCGTATTCCCAACGGGTCGGTTCGCTCATGGGGCTGAGCCTATCGGGCAGCGATTCGGTGCCCGCGCACACGAGGAGCAGAAAAGGACTTGGCTAGCATGCAGGGGTGGCTACGTCAGCGAACAGCGGTAGACCGGTCGGCTGGCCGTCGCGCCTGACTAAGGCGCGTCTGCATTTCGTCACCGGCAAGGGCGGAACCGGCAAGTCGACCATTGCGGCCTCTCTGGCGCTTGCCCTGGCCGCCGGTGGCCGCAAGGTGTTGTTGGTGGAACTCGAAGGGCGCCAAGGCATTGCGCAGCTGTTCGACGTGCCGCCGCTGCCCTATGCGGAGGTCAAGATCGCCACCGCCGACGGCGGCGGTCAGGTCAACGCGCTGGCCATCGACACCGAGGCGGCGTTCCTCGAATACCTCGACATGTTTTACAACCTCGGCCTTGCGGGCCGCGCGATGCGCCGGATCGGCGCGGTCGAGTTCGCCACGACGATCGCACCGGGCCTGCGCGACGTGCTGCTCACCGGCAAGATCCGCGAGATCGTGACCCGCGCCGAGAAGGGCAAGCAGCCGGCCTATGACGCCATCGTGGTGGATTCCCCGCCGACGGGCCGCATCGCCCGGTTCCTCGACGTCACCCAGGCGGTGTCGGAACTGGCCAAGGGCGGCCCGGTGCACTCGCAGGCCGAGAGCGTGGTCAAGGTGTTGCATTCCGACCTCACCGCGATCCACCTCGTCACTCTGCTGGAGGCGCTGCCCATTCAGGAGACCCTCGAAGCGATCGAGGAACTCCAGGAGCTGGGCCTGCCGATCGGCAGCGTCATCGTCAACCGCAACATCCCGGCCTATCTGCCTGCCGATGACCTCGCCAAGGCCGCCGAAGGCGACATCGACGCCGACGCGGTGCGCACTGGCTTGGAAAGCGTCGGAATCAACCTGTCCGACAGCGACTTTGCCGGTCTCCTCACCGAGACGATCCAGCACGCGACCCGCATCAAGGCGCGCGCCGAAAGCGCCGAGCAGCTCGACGAACTCGACGTGGCGCGGCTGGAGCTGCCGCAGATACCCGACGGCGTCGACCTCGGCAGCCTGTACGAGCTCGCCGAAGCGCTTGCCCACCAGGGCGTCCGATGAACGTAGTGAAGCGGACCAGAAAGCAGAGTCGATGAGTACTGCACCGCCGGCCCTTGACATGGGTGCGCTCCTGCACGACACCTCCAACCGCGTGGTGGTGTGCTGCGGCGCCGGCGGGGTCGGTAAGACCACCACCGCGGCCGCGATGGCGTTGCGCGCGGCCGAATACGGCCGCACCGTCGTGGTACTCACCATCGACCCGGCCAAGCGGCTGGCTCAGGCGCTCGGCATCAAGGATCTCGGCAACAGCCCGCAACGGGTTCCCCTCGCACCCGAGGTTCCCGGCGAGCTGCACGCGATGATGCTCGACATGCGCCGCACGTTCGACGAAATGGTGATCCAGTACTCCGGACGCGAACGGGGCGAAGCGATTCTGGACAACCAGTTCTATCAAACCGTAGCCACGTCGCTGGCCGGCACGCAGGAGTACATGGCCATGGAGAAGCTGGGTCAGCTTCTGGCCCAAGACAAGTGGGACCTGATCGTCGTCGACACCCCGCCTTCGCGCAATGCTCTCGACTTCCTGGACGCGCCACAGAGGCTGGGTAGCTTCATGGACAGTCGCCTGTGGCGGCTGCTGCTGGCGCCCGGTCGCGGCATCGGCCGACTGGTGACCGGCGCGGTGGGCTTGGCGATGAAAGCACTGTCCACGGTGCTGGGTTCGCAAATGCTTTCCGACGCAGCCGCTTTCGTCCAAATGCTGGATACGACCTTCGGCGGGTTCCGCGAGAAGGCCGACCGCACCTACGAGCTGCTCAAGCGGCGCGGCACACAGTTCGTGGTTATATCCGCCGCCGAGCCCGACGCGCTGCGGGAAGCGTCCTTCTTCGTCGACCGGCTCTCCGAGGAGCATATGCCGCTGGCCGGGCTGATTCTGAATCGCACGCACCCGACACTGAGCGACCTGCACGCTGACAAGGCTGTCGAGGCCGCCGAGGAACTCGAAAAGAAGGATCCCGATACATTGGCCGCCGCGGTGCTGCGCGTCCACGCCGATCGGGCACATACCGCCAAGCGAGAGGTCCGGTTGCTGTCGCGGTTCACCGGCGCCAACCCCCACGTGGCGATCGTGGGCGTGCCGTCGCTGCCGTTCGACGTCTCGGACCTGGACGCGCTGCGCGCCATCGCTGATCAGATCACCGGCGAGGCGGCCGCAGCGTAGCGGCGAATTAAACTGCAGCGGCGTATCCGCTTAACGCCGCCTAGACGGCGCTGCGGTGTTTGCGCTGGGCTGCGAAGAACTCGGACCAGGAAACGACCTCGGGGTGCTGCTTGAGCAATGCGCGGCGCTGGCGTTCGGTCATGCCGCCCCAGACCCCGAATTCGACACGGTTATCGAGGGCGTCGGCGCCGCATTCCAGGATCACCGGGCAATGTCGACAGATCACGGCGGCTTTGCGCTGGGCGGCGCCCCGGACGAAAAGTTCGTCCGGATCGGCTTGGCGGCAGCGGGCTTGGGATACCCAGGCGATGCGGGCCTCGGCCTCGGCACCCTGGACCAAACTGTGGGCTGACAGATTGGCGCTTGCCCTGCGCGCAGCGGGTCGTGTAGCTGACACCAGCGATCCCTTCGTTCCAGCCGCCCCGCCCCGACACAGCGACGGCATAGTCCTCCGGTGTAGAACGCTGATGCGATCTACGCCACAGTGTGAGGGTCGAGTGTGACCTGCATCGCACTGTGTGCCCAACTTAGGTGGTCAGGGGCGTTCTGCGCAATACGTACGGGCGCACTTTTTTGGGACGACCGTGCCGTCAGACCGCAAAATTGACGCAAGGGCAGGTCTGGGCGCCCAGCGAACCCGGCAATCGACCGTCCGGAGCTGCCATTTTGCGGCGTCGTTACTCTGTACGCATGCCGGAGCAGCCGCCGACCCGACCGCCGACGACGGTTACGGTCATCAAGCTGGCGTGGTGCTGCTTGTTGGCCAGCGTGGTCGCCGCGGGACTGATGTTTCCCGTGGTAGGCGGGTTCGGGCTGGTGTCCAACCGGGCCTCCGACGTCGTTGCCAATGGTTCGGCCCAGTTGGTCGAGGGCGACGTGCCGCAGGTCTCGACGATGGTCGACGCCAAGGGCAACGTCATCGCCTGGCTTTACTCGCAACGCCGTTTCGAGGTGCACAGCGATCAAATCGCCAACACCATGAAGCTGGCGATCGTCTCGATCGAGGACAAGCGGTTTGCCGAACACAATGGCGTCGACTGGCAGGGCACGCTGACGGGTCTTTCCGGTTATTTGTCCGGAAACCTCGACACCCGCGGCGGCTCGACCCTCGAACAGCAGTACGTAAAGAACTACCAGCTCCTAGTGATCGCGCAGACGGACGCCGAGAAGCGCGCGGCCGTCGAAACCACCCCGGCCCGCAAGCTGCGCGAGATCCGGATGGCGCTGACGCTCGACAAGACGTTCACCAAGCCGGAGATCCTGACCCGCTACCTCAATCTGGTCTCGTTCGGCAACGGCGCGTACGGAATCCAGGACGCGGCTCAGACCTATTTCGGGATCAACGCCTCCGAGTTGAACTGGCAGCAGGCTGCACTTCTGGCCGGCCTCGTCCAGTCGACCAGCACGCTGAACCCTTACGCCAATCCCGACGGTGCGTTGGCTCGTCGAAACCTGGTGCTGGACACCATGATCGACAACCTGCCCGAACACGCCGACGAGCTGCGCGCCGCCAAGGCAGAGCCGCTGGGCATCCTTCCGCAACCGAACGAACTGCCACGCGGCTGCATCGCCGCCGGCGATCGCGCGTTCTTCTGCGACTACGCGCTCGACTACCTGGCACGCGCCGGGATCAGCAAGGAACAGGTCGCCAAGGGCGGCTACATGATCAAGACAACGCTGGATCCCGATGTGCAGATCCCGGTGAAGTCGGCGATCGACGGCATCGCGAGCCCCGACCTCGACGGCGTCGCCAGCGTCATGAGCGTGATCAAGCCCGGCAAGGACTCGCATCGAGTGCTGGCCATGGCCAGCAACCGCACCTACGGCCTGAACACCGAGGCCGGTGAGACCATGCAGCCGCAGCCGTTTTCGCTCGTCGGTGACGGGGCGGGCTCGATCTTCAAGATCTTCACGACTGCGGCCGCGTTGGACATGGGCATGGGCATCAACGCGCAGCTGGACGCACCTGCTCGGTTCGAGGCGAAGGGCCTCGGCAGCGGCGGTGCGAAGGGCTGTCCACCCGCCACCTGGTGCGTGCAGAACGACGGCAATTATCGCGGGCAGCTAAGCGTGACCGACGCCTTGGCGACCTCGCCGAACACCGCGTTCGCCAAGCTCATCTCGCAGGTGGGCGTGCAGCGCACAGTCGACATGGCGGTCAAGCTGGGCCTGCGGTCGTACGCGCTTCCTGGCACCGCCCGCGACTATGACCCCGAGAGCAACGAGAGCCTGGCCGACTTCGTCAAACGGCAGAATCTCGGCTCCTTCACGCTGGGCCCGATCGAGCTCAACGCGCTCGAATTGTCGAACGTCGCCGCGACGTTGGCGTCCGGCGGCGTCTGGTGCCCGCCGAACCCGATCGACAAGGTGTTCGACCGCACCGGCAAGGACGTAGCGGTGACGACCGAGACCTGCGAGCAGGTGGTGCCGGAGGGACTCGCCAACACCCTGGCCAACGCGTTGAGCAAGGACGACCAGAGCGGCACGGCGGCCAGTGCGGCCGGGTCGGCCGGCTGGAGCTTGCCGGTGTCGGGCAAGACCGGTACCACGGAGGCACACCGCTCGTCGGGGTTCGTCGGTTTCACCAGCGCCCTCGCCGCGGCGAACTACATCTATGACGACTCGACGACGCCATCCGACCTGTGTTCCTTCCCATTACGACAGTGCGGCTCGGGCAACCTGTACGGCGGCAATGAGCCCGCCAGGACCTGGTTCACCGCGATGAAGTCGATCACGCCTCCCGACGTCAAGCTGCCGCCCACCGATCCGCGCTATGTCGAGGGCGCGCCGGGTTCGAGGGTGCCCAGCGTCGCGGGAATGACCCAGGACACCGCGCGCCAGCGGCTCAGGGAGGCCGGCTTCCAGGTCGCCGATCAGGCCAACCCGGTCAACAGCAGCGCGCCGTACGGTGCTGTGGTCGGAACCTCCCCGACTGGTCAAACAGTGCCCGGCTCGATCGTCACGATCCAGATCTCCAACGGCATCTCGCCGCCACCGCCTCCGCCGCCGGCCGGCGTGATCCCAGGGCTGACGCCGGGGATGCCGCCGGAGATCGGTTCGACGGTCGTCGAGATCCCCGGGCTGCCGCCGATCACCGTGCCGGTCCTCGGTCCGCCGCCACCGGCGCCGCCACCGCCGTGACCGGGCTGTGGGTGTGCTGTGGAGTTGACCACGCTGCGCGGGTGAGAGTCGGTGCGCACGGGTGACTGGCAGTACGCTCTTTGCATGCCCGCCGCCCTGGCCGGATCGACGACTCCGTCGTCGGCCACCATGCTCAAATACTCTGCCGCCGTGACCGTTGGTTCGGTCGTAGCTGGGATCGGTTATGCGTCGCTGATCGAACGCAATGCGTTCGTGGTGCGCGAGGTAACCATGCCGGTGCTGTCGCCGGGGTCGTCGCCACTGAAGGTGCTGCATATCAGCGATATCCACATGCGGCCCAAGCAGCGGCGCAAGCAGGCGTGGCTGCGTGAGGTGGCCCGCTGGGAGCCCGACCTGGTCGTCAACACCGGCGACAACCTGGCCCACCCGAAGGCGGTGCCCGCCGTCGTCCAGACGCTGGGCGACCTGCTGTCGGTGCCGGGCGTGTTCGTGTTCGGCAGCAACGACTACTTCGGACCGCGGGTGAAGAACCCGGCAAACTACTTGACCAAACCCAGCCATCGGGTGCACGGGGAGCCACTGCCGTGGCAGGACCTTCGCGCGGCGTTCACCGAGCGCGGCTGGCTGGACATGACCCACACCCGCCGCGAACTCGAGGTCGCGGGCCTGCGGATCGCTGTGGCCGGGGTCGACGACCCACACCTGTCCCGGGACCGCTATGAGACCATCGCCGGCCCGGCCAGCCCGACCGCCAACCTGACGCTGGGGCTCACGCATTCACCCGAACCCCGGGTGCTGGATCGCTTCGCGGCGGACGGCTACCAGCTGGTGATGGCCGGCCACACCCACGGCGGCCAGCTCTGCCTGCCGTTCTACGGCGCGATCGTCACCAACTGCGACCTGGACCGATCGCGCGCCAAGGGCGCGTCGCGGTGGGGCGCACGGACGCAGTTGCACGTCTCGGCGGGCATCGGCACGTCGCCGTTCGCGCCGCTGCGGTTCTGCTGCAGGCCCGAGGCCACGATGCTGACGCTGGTGGCGGCCCCCATCGGAGGCCGTGACGCGGGGACTCGGGCGGCCCTGTCCCACCCGACCGTATCGGCGCGGTGACGGACAAGGCCGCGACAGCCACTCGCAGCCAGCCACGGCCGTGGGTGAACAACGCGGTCCGGTTGATCGAGGCCGACGCCAGGCGCAGCGCCGACACCCATCTGTTGCGGTATCCGCTGCCGGCCGCGTGGTGTGACGGGGTCGACGTCCAGCTCTACCTCAAGGACGAGACCACCCACATCACCGGCAGCCTCAAGCACCGGCTGGCGCGCTCGTTGTTCCTTTACGCGCTGTGCAACGGCTGGATCGGTGAGGGCTCCACAGTTATCGAGGCATCGTCTGGGTCGACGGCCGTTTCGGAGGCGTACTTCGCGGCGTTACTGGGGCTGCCGTTCATCGCGGTGATGCCGTCATCGACCAGCGCCACCAAGATCGCGCTGATCGAATCTCAAGGCGGCCGTTGCCATTTCGTGGCCGAGGCGTCTCAGGTCTACGCGGAGGCGGAACGGCTGGCCGAGGAGACGGGCGGACACTACCTGGATCAGTTCACAAACGCCGAACGCGCGACCGACTGGCGCGGCAACAACAACATCGCCGAGTCGATCTTCGAGCAGATGTGTGAAGAGGCGCATCCGATTCCGGAGTGGATCGTGGTCGGGGCGGGCACCGGTGGGACCAGCGCCACCCTCGGACGGTTCATCCGCTACCGGCGGCACGCCACCCGGTTGTGCGTCGTCGATCCTGAGAACTCGGCATTCTTCCCGTCCTATGCCGGAGCGAACCCCGACGTCGTCACCGGGATGTCTTCGCGCATCGAGGGCATCGGCCGTCCGCGGGTCGAACCGTCGTTCCTGCCGGACGTAGTCGACCGGATGGTGGTGGTGCCCGACGCGGCGTCGTGCGCGGCGGCTCGGCACGTCAGCGCCGTGCTGGGCCGGCGGGTCGGGCCGTCAACCGGGACCAATGTTTGGGGGGCGTTCGGCCTGCTCGCCGAAATGATCGAAGACAAGGGCAGCGGGTCGGTTGTGACGCTGCTAGCCGACAGCGGCGACCGCTACGCGGACACCTATTTCTGCGACGAGTGGCTTACCAGCCACGGGCTCGACTCCCGGGCGCTGGCCGAGGTGCTGGTGGAATTCGAGCGGTCCGGGCGCTGGCCCTGATCGTCGGATCCACCGGTGAGGGGCCCGTCGGAAGTCAAGAACAGCCACAACGCGGCCAGCGCGAAAAAGCCTAGGTAGATGGAAGCTCCCAGCCCAGTCATTTCGTGCCTCGATTCTCGATTACTCGGCAACTGCCGTTAGTTTGCATAACGCCACCGACAACCCACATCCATCCCGCGGCGTGTCGTGATCTACGCCTCTCTGCACACGCCAAGGTGGCCCAGTCGCTACTACGTTGCGGGTATGGACCGGGTTCAGCAGGAGCTGCGCCGGCCCGCGGTGTGGCTGATTCCGCTGGTCGTCCTGGCGGACCCGCTCGTGGGCAGCGGCGGACCCCGCCACCGCGCAGGTCCCGTCATGTACGGGGCACCGCTGAACTGGTTCGGCTATCTGTTGCTGGTTGCCGGGCCGGTGGTGCTCCTCCTGCGCACGCTCTACCCGGCCTTCCTGACCGCCGCCCCGGTCGGGTCGCGGCGTCAGCGCAAGGCTGCGATGGCCCGCGAAGCCCGGTCGCAGGAGCGACGGGCCACGCAGGCGCGGCTGTCGATCGCCCGCGAGCTGCACGACGTGCTCGTCCACAGCCTGTCGATGATTAACCTGCAGTCCTCGGTGGCGCTGGAACTGCTCGACAACCATCCGGAGCGGACCCGGCCAGCGCTCGCGGCAATCAAAGATGCTAGCAGACAAGCGATTTCGGATGTGCACTCGTTGGCGACGGCGCTGCGCGCCGACACCGGTCAACCCACTGCGCCGACGCCGGGCATCGCCGATCTGGACGGACTGGTCGGCACGGCGCGCGCGACGGGGTTGACCGTGACGACGGCCGTGCAGGGTTCGCCGCGACCGCTGCCGACGGTGATCGACGTCGCCGCAGCCCGCATCGTGCAGGAGTCGCTAACCAATGTGGTGCGGCACTCGACGGCCGAAAACGCCGAAGTGACAGTGACTTACGGCGCCGATGAGCTCGCGGTCGCCGTCGACAACGACGGGCGTCCGCTGAATGCCGGCCCGTCGTCCGGCGGCAGTGGCATCACCGGGATGCGGGAGCGCGCCAGGGCACTGGGCGGGGATTTGTCGTGCGACGCATCCTGGCGGCGGGTTCAGCGTGCGGGCCACCCTTCCCATCGAAAGTGGCAGTGAATCATGATGATTCGCGTTCTCGTCGCCGACGACCAGGCGCTGGTGCGGGCTGGCTTCGTCGCGCTGCTCGACGCACAGGACGGCATCGCGGTGATCGCGGAGGCCGACACCGGGGCCGCGGCGCTGGCGCCAGCCCGCGAGCTGCGGCCGGACGTGGTGCTGATGGATATCCGGATGCCCGAGATGGACGGCCTTGCCGCGACCCGGGCTATCGCCGCCGACCCGGCGCTGGCGGAGGTCCGGGTGGTGGTGCTGACGACGTTCGAGCTCGACGAGTACGTGTTCGAGGCGATGCGCGCGGTGCGAGCGGCTTCCTGGTCAAGCACACCGAGCCGGCCGAGCTGGTTCGGGCGGTGCAGGTAGTGGCCGAGGGCGACGCCTTGCTGTCCCCGTCGGTGACCCGCAGGCTGGTGTCGGAGTTCGCGGCGCGCACCAAGCAGCCGGCGGGGCCCGTCTGCGGCACTGGCGGAGCTGACCTCGCGGGAACGCGAAGTGATGGCGCTGGTCGCCGAGGGATTGACCAACGCCGAAATCGGCGAGCGGCTCTTCATGAGCCCCGCCACCGCCCGCACGCACGTGAGCCGGATCCTGACCAAGCTGGGCGCGCGCGACCGCATGCAGCTGGTGGTGATGGCCTACGAAAGCGGGTTGGTACGCCCGGGTGGCGGCGCTGACGGCGCGAGCTACTCGTCGCGGCGTATTCGGATTGACGACTGCAGGCAGATGTCCGCCGCTTGGATGGCCGGCACGCTTGATGGCATGAGCACCTACGAAATCACTCCCACTGCAACCACTTTCCTCGCCGACGAATACGAACGCTGCGGCCACCACGCGTGGTCGCCGTGGTTCCTCGTCGTTCGGCTCGTCGTCCTGGTTCTCGTCATCGGGGCTATCGTCTACTTTGCCCGGCGCTGGCGCGGCCGCGGCGGTGAGCGCACGCTGCGCGATGCATACGCCAAGGGCGAGGTCAACGAGGCCGAGTACCGCGAACGGCTGGCCGTGCTGAGGGAAACCCGCCGCTAGAGCCCGCTCATCCCGCGTGGGCCCCGATATGCGTTTGGCTTCACCGGCCGCCGGTGCGATACGCTGTCGTGGCTTCACGCGGGGTGTGGCGCAGCTTGGTAGCGCGCTTCGTTCGGGACGAAGAGGTCGTGGGTTCGAATCCCGCCACCCCGACTCGCGTCATCGCAGGTGAAAGGCCCTGACTAGTCATCCTGGTCGGGGCCTTTCCTCGTTGCAGTCCGCAGTTGGTCCGCAGTAAGATTCCAGCGCGGCCTGGCGAGCCGTGTCGAGCGCAGCCGAAACGAGTTCCAGGTCATCGGGAAATAGGTCCGCGTACGTGTCCAAGGTCAGCACTGCTGACTTGTGGCCCAACATCGTCTGGACTGCCTTCGGGTTCGCACCGGCGCTGATCGCGAGCGACGCTGCGGTATGCCGCAGGTCATGCGGAGTCACTCTCTCGGGAACCCGAAAAACTGTCAACGCCCAGGCTTTGCAAGTTCCTCCGGTGCCGCATGATTCAGACCGCCGCCTTCTGTACATATGTCTTTCAGTCATTCCTGATCCGACTACCACCGCGATGGCCGCTGCCGGATAAGGCCTCACTGTGCTGTGCACAGTGAAGGGCGTTCCTTCGGCTTCGTCCGCCAGCCGGGACAAGTCCCGGCTTTTTTGCGCCCACCGGACCTGGTAGGCACGTTTATCACCTCTCCTACGGAGGTTCAAAATGACCCGTTCAAACTGCTGACGCTGATGGTCATGTTGTATGTGCCGCTGCTCTACGGCGCGGTCTTCTGCCAAAGTGAGACGCCGATGAATCGGCTCATCGCCTGGACGGAACTCGTGAAGCAGATCGTTTTGGCCTCGAAAGCTGCTCTAGTACAGCGGATGCATGCAAGCGGTGAGTCGGCCACAACTATTGCCGCCACCCTTGGCGTGAGCCGTGCAACCATCTATCGCGTCCTCGCGGACACTGACAGCGCCGACTAGTCATTCGGGACGCGGAGCGGGCACCTCAGGTGGGTTCGTACTCCCGCAACACGGGTGAACCGTTGTGATCCTTGGGGATCGGAAAGTAGCTGTGGTGCGTCGTGGGGTCGAGAGCCAGTGAGTGCGCCCCGTCGGCCAGATGTGCCGAACCCCGCACCGTCAGGTGCCCGTGGTCGTGATCGAAAATGCTGACCCAGCCGCTTTCGGCGGCGACGTAGACACGGTTAGCTGCCAGGGTCGTAGGCCAACACGTCGGGCGTCTCGCCGACTCCGTGGTGGTCAATCACGTTTCGGTTGGCCAGGTCAACTGTGACCATGGTGGCGTTGGCTTCACAGCCGACGAACATCACCTGGTCGGTGACGTCGAGAGCCTGACCGTGCGGGTGGTCGCAGCCGGGTGTGGGAATCCGTTCCGTCACAGTGAAACTGACCGGGTCGATGACGGCCAGGTCGTTACGGCCTTGCACCGCGACCACCATCCGGTCGATGGGCGGGTCGTAGACGACGTTTCCCACCTCACCGCCCAGCGGAACGGTTGCGCGTACTGCGCCGGTGTCGGCGTCGATCACCGTTTCGGTGCCCGCACTCTCGTTGGTCGTCCACACCGTGCGCCTAATGGGGTCGTAGGCCAGTCCGTCGGGATAGGTGTCGGTCGGGGCGCGAAACACGACTTGCGCCGGAGTCTTCGTCGATGGCGACCACCTGATTGTTTCCGGTCGCGGTCGCGTAGACCCGATGCTTGTCGGGAACCACGATCACCCCATGTACGTCGGGCAAATTCGGCAGCGTCCGCACCACGGCATGTGCATGTACGTCAACGTCGATGAGTTCACTCGGCGCCCATGTGGGCGATGAACAGCCGCCCTCGCTCGGCGTCGAGCGCGGTGTAGTCGAACCGAACCGGGCCACCACGTGAGTGCTGTCTCAGACACCTGTCGCAGCGGTAATTCACCCGACGGCGGTGATGTCGCGCATCCTGCGAGAGCGGCGGTCACCGCCACGCCGGCCAGCAGCCGCACCCGCCATCGCACCGCTCTCACCCTTCGCTGGGTCGTGACCCCAGTTTCAAAGCTACGCCGACGTGCCCGACCTGCGCCGGACGCATTCCTCGCACGGTCAGCGCCGTCTCTCTCTTCCGGAAGTTCCAACCGTGCGTGCACGATCTACCGCATGCAAGAACGAATCATCGCCTACCGTGCCGCACTTCGGGCTACCTCCTCGCACGCCAGGACACTGCCCGTCGACAACTGGCTGTACTGAAACCATGCTTTCCGGCCAACCCGTCCTGAGTCCGGCATTGATCATCGTGTGCGTGATCATGGCGATCACCGCTGGGCTGATCTATTGGGTGGCAGCACTCGGCTCGCCGTGGACCGTCCCGTGGGCGGCGATTCGCGCTGCAGTGCAACTGGCCGCCATCGCAGGTGTGCTGGCCGCCGCACTGGCCCGGTTGTGGTCATCGATGCTCGTCCTAGCAGTCATGTTCGTCGTGGCCAGCGTGACCGCCGCTCGGCGCAGCCAGGCCAGCCGTGGGTCTGCCCTGCTGACGGTGTCACTGGCACTCGGCTTGGTCGCCGTGCTACCGCTGCTGCTGCTGTCCGGCGTCGTACCGCTGACCGGCGTCGCAGTCGTACCCATCGTTGCCATCGTGCTCGGGAACACCATGACCGCCGTTGCGGTGGCCGCCCGGTTGGCGTTGGACACCCTCAAGCTGCGCGCTGGGGAGGTCGAAGCGGCGCTGAGCCTCGGTATGAGCGAACGTGATTCACGCATGGAGATCATCGGGGAATCGGCGACCAATGCACTACTGCCGAACCTCGATTCCACCAGGACCGTCGGCCTCGTCACGCTGCCGGGAGCCTTCGTCGGCGTGCTGCTCAGCACCGGATCGGCCACCCAGGCAGGTGCCGTGCAGATCCTCGTCCTGATAGCACTGCTGCTCTCTCAGACCTGCGGTGTCGCCGCAACCATCGAGCTGGTCGCACGCGGCATGATCACGCGCGTTACTCGGTAGACCCTGCCCGGCGTTCAGGCGAAGGGTGGGGGTACCCCTTGCTGCCGACTACCTGCGCCTCGTACGGCCAGCGCCCGCTCTCTCTGGGGATTCGACACCAGCCGTGTTGGCGTGATTGCCCGAACCGTCCTACTATTTGCGTATGAATGCAGATATGGGTGCTTGCAGTCGGCGGCTCCCCGACGACCAGGTGGACCTGGTCGTCGAGGTGTTTCGGATGCTCGCCGATGCCACCCGCGTCCAGGTGTCTGTGGGCGCTGGTGAGCCGGGAGATGTCGGTCAATGACCTGGCAACCCATGTCGGGAAACCCGCCCCGTCGGTGTCGCAGCACCTGGCGAAGCTGCGGATGGCGCGGCTGGTCCGGACCCGCCGCGAGGGCACCACCATCTTCTACAGCCTGGACAACGACCACATCGGGCAACTGGTCACCGACGCAGTCTTCAACGCCGAACACGCCGGACCGGGCGTGCCCGGCCATCACCGCGACGCCGCCGAACTCGCGACGCTGCATCCCGGCACCATCATCAACGCCGAGTCGAACCCGGCCCGGCCGAAGGGACGCCGAGCGTGACCCACGACGCCCACCCGGACACCGCCGACCACGGACACCGACCACGGCGCAGGCCACAGTCATCATGGTCACGGACACAGCCACGGCGGGCGTGGCGGCAAGATCGGTGCCGCGCTGCGGGAAGTGTTTGCGCCGCATAGCCATGACGCCTCCGACAGCATCGACGGTGCGTTGGAATCCAGTGCCGCCGGTATCCGGGCGGTGAAGATCAGTCTGCTCGCACTCGGTGCCACATCGGTTGCCCAGTTGGTGATCGTGCTGATCTCGGGGTCGGTCGCGCTGCTGGCCGACACCATCCACAACTTCTCCGACGCGCTGACCGCCATTCCGTTGTGGATCGCGTTCGCACTCGGCACCAAGGCCGCCACCCGGCGCTACACCTACGGTTTCGGTCGTGCCGAAGACATCGCGGGATTGTTCGTGATCGCGATGATCACCCTGTCGGCCATCATCGCCGGGATCGAATCAATCCGACGTCTGATCAACCCCGTCCCGATACGAGCATGTCGGCTGGGTCGCCGCAGCCGGTCTGGTCGGGTTCATCGGCAACGAACTCGTCGCCGTCTACCGCATCCGCGTCGGGCGTCGCATCGGCTCAGCCGCCCTGGTCGCCGACGGATTACACGCCCGCACTGACGGATTCACCTCGCTGGCCGTTCTCTTCGGAGCGGGTGGCGTCGCCTTGGGCTTCCCCCTGGCCGACCCCATCATCGGGCTGCTGATCACCGTGGCCATTCTGGCCGTCCTGCGCACCGCAGTGCGGGACATCTTCCGCCGCCTCATGGACGGGGTGGACCCCGCACTCGTCGATACCGCCGAAGCCGCGCTGGCCGCCGAACCCGGCGTCACCGAAGTCCGCAGCGTGAAGATGCGGTGGATCGGACACCGGCTGCACGCCGACGCCGAACTCGACATCGACCCCGCCACCAGCCTTGCCGATGCCCACCGCATCGCCCACGAAGCCGAGCACACCCTGACCCACGCCGTGCCGAAACTGTCGTCCGCCCTCGTACACGCCTACCCAGCGAACAGCCCGACCCACCATTGACGTGGCGATAGGGAGCGTGCCGTCCGCAGTCCGTCCGCAGTAGCTTCGGCGACCGCCTCCACTCGCCAACGCCGCCAACCGCTTGACCTGCTAATTGTTAACGCCGCCAACGCGGTCAACGTCAACAAACGCCCAAGTCGACTCGTTCGCATCGAGTAGGTCAGCGAGCGATTCGGTCGCCCGAAGGTGCTGGACCAGTCGAAGGTGGCCCTGGCACAGCGGATGCACGCTAGCGGTGAGTCGGCTAGCACGATTGCCGCCGCGTTAGGCGTATCGCGGGCGACCGTTTACCGAGTCTTGGCCGAGGCCGCCGACGACCAAAACTAGCGGCAAAGTTCAGGTCCCGCTTCGTTGACGGTCCGCCGCGCAGTGCGCCTCGGCTTCAATGCTGATCGATTTATCCTCCGAAAGTTTGGGGTGCACCAAAGCCGCTAGCACCGTTCGGCATCGAAGAGATACCCGAACTATCGCGCCGGATCGCTGTGCAGAGTGGAGTGATCAGCCAATGCGTAAATGTAGGCAGCTGCCTTGCCGCCATCGCTGCGCACAATCACCGGGACACGCCGATAACCTGGACCCTCGAAATCGTCGAGCCGCTGCCAGTACGCCGGTAGGTGTTCGGAGGTAAATAGGTGGACCTCGACCTGCGGACCCGAGTCATCCAAGACAATTCCGGGATAGCCGTCGTCTGCGCCCCAACCACGTTCGTGAAGATGACCTGTGACCGTCCCCACTGTCCAAGTGCCGATGAGGTCGCTGAGCAGGTGCTCGTTTGGGCGTCCCGGAGCGAGGGTGCCGTATGTCGCTAGGCGGTGTTCCAGCCCGAGTGAACCTGCTGTGCCCATGACGCCATTGTTACCGGCACGCGCATGCCGTGCTTAATGTGTGCAGCCGATTGACACAGATGCGGCTGGTCTCGGGCTACCCGCAATGCGGCGAAACTACGTCCAGCCGGCCCTCCGATGGGGTGGGGGGTGTCCCTTAGTCGCGTGTGGCCGACGCCTCGTAGGGCCAGCGCCCGCTCTCTCTCCGGCCCGAATACCGAGGGGCCGAAAGCTACGGGCTACCGCTAAGCGGCTAAGGCCAAGCGGCTAAGGCTAAGTCGAGTCGGTGTGGCGTACAGGAGCGGACGGATCGCAGTCCGCAGTCAGTCCGCAATAGTGTCGTCGAGGCGCACAGGTTCCAAACGCAATCAACGGTCTGACCTCCAATTTCAAACCCCTCAAACGCCGTCATCATCGCCAAACCCGCTGGTGGTGTCGTTCGGGACGAAGAGGTCGTGGGTTCGAATCCCGCCACCCCGACTTAGAAGCTGTCAGCGACAGCAGTTCGGGTCGAGCACCGTGCACAACGCCACCAGCGAATCGCGCCGCGGGCGGTGATAAACGTTCATGCCCCGCCGCCCCGACTCGACCAGACCGGCCCGACGCAGCTGTGAAAGGTGATGGCTCACCGTCGATTCGGTGAGACCGACGGCCGCGGCAAGATCGCTACTGCACTCTTCACCGACCGTGCTGCCGAACAGCAGCGAAACCAACTTGACGCGCACCGGGTCCGCCAGCGCCTTGAGGCGCAGCGCGATCTCCAACGCCGCATCGTCGTCGAGCGGTCCGGCGGCGACAGGCGAGCAGCAGACGGGAGCGGAGATGTCGATCATGGGCAGCGTCTTCGGCATGCTACCCAGTCTGCCACAGGATGTTGACATATATCGAAGAGGTCGGCATGATCGGTCTCACCACAAGTTCGACATAAGTCTCACAGGTGCGGAGGTCGCCATGTCCCGTGTACAGCTCGCCCTCAACGTCGACAACCTCGATGAAGCGGTGACGTTCTACTCCAAGCTGTTCAACGCCGAGCCGGCCAAGCGCAAAGACGGCTACGCGAACTTCGCGATCACCGACCCGGCCTTGAAGCTCGTGCTTCTCGAGAACCCGGGCAAAGGAGGCACCCTCAACCATCTCGGTGTCGAAGTCGAGTCCAGCGAGACCGTTCACGGCGAGATCGCCCGCCTCGCCAGCGAGGGCTTGTTCACCGAGGAAGAGATCGGCACCACGTGTTGCTTCGCCACCCAGGACAAGGTGTGGGTCACCGGACCCGCCGGGGAGAAGTGGGAGGTCTACACGGTGCTCGCCGACTCCGAGTCGTTCGGCGCCAGCCCTGAGCCATGCTGCGCCGGCGGCTGCTAGCCGAATTCACCGGCTCGGCGATGCTAGTCACCGTCGTGGTCGGCTCGGGAATCGCTGCGGCGCAACTATCACCGGGCGATGTCGGTTTGCAGCTGCTGGAGAACTCGACGGCTACCGCTCTCGGCCTCGCGGTATTGATTCTGTTGCTCGGGCCTGTCTCCGGTGCACACTTCAATCCCGTCGTATCGCTGGTGGACTGGTGGCTGGGACGGCGCTCCCACGCGGGAATCAGCGGTCCGAATCTGTTGGCCTACAGCATGGTTCAGGTTGCAGGCGGCATCGTGGGCGCGGTGTTGGCCAACGTCATGTTCGACCGACGGGTCGTTGAGCTGGCCACGAAAGACCGTGTGACCACAGGACATCTCGTCGGTGAAGTGGTCGCGACGGCGGGACTTATCGCGTTGATATTCGGTTTGGCTCGGACGGGCCGAGCAGCGCTATCGGCGGCCGCCGTCGGCGCCTACATCGGTGCCGCTTACTGGTTCACCAGTTCGACGTCATTCGCCAACCCCGGTGTCACGATTGGCCGAATGTTCTCCGACACGTTCGCCGGTATCGCGCCCAGCTCGGTACTGCCTTTCATCGCCGCCCAGCTTGTCGGCGGTGTAGTCGGTGTGGTCGTTGCGCTCGCCTTGTATCCCGATGTCGCCAGAACCGCCGACGACGCCGTCGTACCCCACCGCACCAAAGCCATGGAGTGACGTGACAAAACCGACGGTGCTGTTCCTGTGCACCCATAACGCCGGCCGGTCCCAGATGGCGATGGGATTCTTCGGTCATCTGGCCGGCGACCGGGCGCACGCCTACTCCGGCGGATCAGAACCCGCCGAGCAGGTGAATCCGTCGGCGATCGCCGCGATGGCCGAGAAAGGCATCGACATCGGCGCCGAACAACCGAAACGGTGGACTGACGCGATGATCGAGACGGCCGACGTCGTGGTCACCATGGGCTGCGGCGACACCTGCCCGGTGCTACCGGGACGCCGCTACGAAGAGTGGGTCTTGCCCGACCCTGCCGGCCGGTCACTGCAGGCGGTGCGGCCGATTCGAGACGAGATCGAACAGCGCGTCCGCACACTACTGAGTGTGCTGGGCGTCCTTGGCTCCTAACGCTCCGACGTAGTTTGCCACGGGAAGTGATTGTCGCGGTAAACCTCGAAGTCGCAGTACCCGGGCGCGGACGCCGCACGGGCTACAGCCTGTCCTTGACCGCCGCCGACAGTCGGGCGCCGTCCGCCTTGCCCGCTGCGATTGCGGTCGCGGCCTTCATCACCTGTCCCATCTGTCGCATACCGGGCCGTTCGCCGATCTCCTCGGCGACCTGCGCGATCGCGGTGTCGGCCACATCGGCCAGCTCGGCCTCGGTGAGCGGGGTGGGCAGATACTCATCGATGACCCGCGCCTCGGCATGCTCGTTGGCGGCCAGCTCGCCGCGCCCGTTCTGCGTGTAGATCTCGGCCGATTCCGAGCGCTTCTTCGCCTCCCGGGACAGCACCGTGATCACGTCGGCGTCGGACAGCTCCCGCGACTCTTTACCTGCGACCTCTTCGGTCTGGATCGCTGCCAGCAGCATCCGCAGTGTCGCGGTGCGCAGCTTGTCCTGCGACTTCATCGCGGTGGTCAGGTCCGCACGCAACCGGTCTTTGAGTTCCGCCATGCCGCAACGCTACCGCCGGGATGGTTCAACCGTCTCCGACAACGAAACGCGCGTCAACCGTCGCCGACACCTCGATGTGCTCGGGCACAAGTTCGGCGACCGCGCCTCCCCCGGCCGCCCCGACCCGCATGTAGGCAGCAGCCTGCGCACCATCCGCGGGTCGCGAACCCAGCATCCCCGCATCGGCGACCGCGACGGGACGAACACCGCTGAGACCCAGCGCCTCGGCGTACTGCTGCGCACGGGTCACGGCATCGTGTACCGCCCGGGTGCGGGCCTCCTTGAGTAATTTCTCGCGCCTCTTCACCGTGAGCGCCCACTCGACCTGCGACACCCGGAATCCCTCGGTGTTCGCAACATGCCCGCCGACCCACCGGGACAGCACGGTGAAATCGCGGAACTTCACTTCGACACCGACGCTCGCGTGGTGCACGAGCGGAAGCTGCTCGCCGTCCTGATTCCGGGGCCGATTCGACCAGGTGCGCAGTTGGTCAGCGGACCACCATGTGACTGCGCCGTCGTCGCCGCCGCTTTTCAACGGGACGATGGAAGCCTTCACCGCCTCCAAGTCGCGCGCAACCCTCTCGTAGACCGGCTCCATCTCCGGTCCCTCATAGGCGATGGAGACGTGTACTGTCCCGCGTTCCGGTGCCTGGAATGCCGAATAGGACCCTCGCACGGTGATCTCGGTAGGCATGTGGCCACCGTAACGTCGCTTGCCGACAACAAACCCCAAGGGCGACACGGTCGTCGGCCGCACGTTGTCAATTTGCACGGTGATCGACAGGATGGGGACCATGAGCAACGACGCCGGTGGGTCCCCCATGGCAGGCCCGCCGCCGCCGGGCTATCCACCTCCCGGCTATCCGCCACCGGGTTATCAGGGTGATCCGCCGCCCGCTTACCAAGGCTATCCGCCGCCGGGTTACGGCCCGCCACCCGGTTACGGCCCGCCACCCGGTTACGGCCCGCCACCCGGTTACGGTCCGGCAGGTGGTTATCCGCCGCCCGGTTATCCCCCGCCGGGATACGCGCCATACGGCGCAGGAGGATACGGCCCACCGCCGGTTGCGCAGGTCCTCAAGCCGGGTGTCATCCCGTTGCGGCCGTTGAGCCTTTCGGACATCTTCAATGGCGCCGTTGCCTATATCCGGGCGAATCCCAAAGCGACGCTGGGGTTGACGACCGTCGTGGTGGTGGCCGCGCAGATTCTTGCGCTCATCTTGTCGATCGGTCCGCTGGCCGTCACGGGTGAGCTCCGGCCGACGCTGAGCGGCGCGGAGGTACCGACCGGTGTGCTGCTCGGCTCGTCGGCGTCGAGCCTCGCAGGCGCCGGCGCCACCTGGCTCTCGGGCGTCCTGCTGAGCGGCATGCTCACGGTGGTCGTCGGCAGGGCCGTTTTCGGCACGAGCATCACCATCGGCGAAGCGTGGCAACGGCTGCGCGGGCGGTTGTGGGCGTTGATCGGCTTTGCCGTCGTGGAAGGGATCGGCGCGGCCGTGGTGTTTGGCATCGGGTTGGCCATCGTTATCGGGGTCGGTCTCGCCGCCAACGGTGTCGCAGCGGCCCTCGTCGGCATTCCATTGGGGCTGGCATTGATCGCGCTGCTGGTCTACTTGGGCACCATGCTGGCCTTCACGCCGTCGATCATCGTGCTGGAGCGGCTCGACATGGTCGCAGCGATCAAGCGGTCATTCAAACTGGTGCGCAACGACTTCTGGCGCGTGTTCGGCATCTGGCTGCTCAGCCAGATCGTGGCCGGGCTGATCGCCACGGCGGTGTCCGTGCCGTTCAGCTTCGGTGGCCAAATCCTGCTCGTCTCGGCATCTTCCACGGTGGTTGCGCTCATCGCCCTCGTCCTGCTGTCCGTCGGTAGTGCGATCGGTCAGATCATCACCGCACCGTTTACGGCCGGCGTTGTGGTGCTGCTGTACACCGATCGCCGCATCCGCGCGGAGGCATTCGACCTCGTGCTGCGCACCGGCGCTGCGTTCGGGCCCGCCGCGCCCGCCGACTCCACCGACCACCTCTGGCTGACCCGCCAAACCTGACGTGCCGACGATAGACATCGACCGCGATGCCGCGCACGAGGCCGCGCAGCATGAACTCGGAAAGCCGATCTACCCCAAGGCGTCGCTGATCGAACGCCTAATGGACTGGATCGACGAGATGCTGAACAAGCTCCTGGTCGAGGGCGCATCGGTGCCTGGCGGCTGGTTCACGATCGGCGTTCTGCTCATCCTGCTGGCGATCGCGGTTGTCGTGGCGGTCGGGATCGCCCGGCGCACCATGCGCACCAACCGCGGCGGCAACTACGCGCTATTCGGTGAACATGAGCTCAGCGCGGCCGAACACCGCGCGACCGCCGAACAGTTTGCGGCGGAGGGCAATTGGTCGGCTGCGATTCGACATCGGCTCCGAGCCGTCGCACGCCAGTTGGAGGAAAACAACGTCCTCGACCCGGTTCCCGGCCGAACTGCGACCGAACTCGCCCGCGATGCCGGGCGGGCTATACCGCATCTCGCCACGGAATTGATCAGAGCCGCAGAGGCCTTCAACGACGTCACCTACGGCGAACAACCGGGAACCGAGTCCGCATACCGGATGATCGCCGACCTCGACGACCATCTGCGGTCCCGCACGTCGGTGTCGGACCCCAGCGCCGCGGTGCCCGGGGCGGCCGACGGCTGGGCGGAGGTGCGATGACGTCGCGGGATACGGCCGTTGGACCGACAGTCGTGCAGCGGTGGCGCAGTGCCCGGTGGGTGCTGCTTGCGCTGGTCGTCATCGTCGGGGTGGCGACGCTCAGCACCGTTCTGACCGCCCCGCGTCCCGGTGGCCCGATGGATCCGGAATCGACGTCGCCGGAGGGCGCCCGGGCGCTGGTCACGATCCTGCGTGAGCACGGCGTAGACGTCATCCCAGCCGACGACATCGCCGCGGTGGAACGCGCGGCGCGGCCCGACACCCTGATCCTCGTCGCGCAGACGTTCTACCTGTACGACGACGACCTGCTGCGCCGGTTGGCCGCGCTTCCCGGCGACCGGCTGCTGGTGGAGCCGGTGTCCCGGACCCGTGAGGTACTCGCGCCGCAGATTCGGCTCAGCGCCGCCACCACGTTCGGCGAGAACAAGCCCGACTGCGACATGCGGGAGGCGACGCGCGCGGGCGAGGTGCAGTTCGGCCTGAGCGACGCCTACGAGGCGGCCGGCGATGTACCCGTGACGCGCTGCTACGGCGGCGCCCTGGTCCGCTTCACGGACGATGGCCGCGAGGTTACGGTCGTCAGCACCGGGGGTTTCATGACAAACTCAGGCCTGCTCAAGGAGGGCAACGCCGCGCTGGCCATGAACCTCGCGGGATCGCATCAGCGGGTGATCTGGTACGCCCCTCAGCACAGCGAAGGCAATGGTGAATCTGGTGGTGGAGCAACGCTTTTCGACCTCATGCCGGACCAGGTGATGTGGATATTCCTGCAGCTGTGCCTTGGCGTTGCGCTGCTGGCGGTGTGGAAGAGCCGACGGATCGGCCCGCTGGTCGCCGAGCAGTTGCCTGTGGTTGTACGGGCATCGGAGACCGTCGAAGGCCGCGGACGGCTGTATCGGTCGCGACGCGCACGTGACCGCGCCGCGGAAGCGCTGCGGACCGCCACCCTGCAGCGGATGCTGCCCCGCCTCGGGCTCGGACACGACGCCGAACCAACCGCGGTCGCCCAGGCAGTCGCCGAGCGGTGCGGGCTGGACCCACAGACGGTGGCGCACATACTGTTCGGTCGGCCTCCCGCCAACGACCCCGACTTGGTCAACCTCGCTCACGAACTCGACAACATCGAAAGGCAGGTCGCTCAGTCGTGACTCAGCCAACAGCGCAGGGCACCGGAGCCGCATCGGCGGCGACATCGGACACAGCACGAAATGCCCTGCTGGCCTTGCGCGGTGAGATCGCCAAGGCGGTCGTCGGGCAGGAGGCAGTCGTCAGCGGCTTGGTGATCGCACTGCTGTGCCGCGGCCACGTGCTGCTGGAGGGCGTTCCCGGCGTCGCGAAGACGTTGTTGGTGCGGACGCTTGCGGCAGCGTTGCAGCTAGACTTCAAGCGAGTGCAGTTCACTCCAGACTTGATGCCGGGCGACGTCACCGGCTCTCTCGTATATGACGCCCGCACAGCCGCATTCGAGTTCCACTCAGGACCGGTGTTCACCAACCTGTTGCTGGCCGACGAGATCAACCGCACTCCACCCAAAACGCAGGCCGCCCTCCTGGAGGCCATGGAGGAGCGCCAGGTCAGCGTCGAGGGCCAACCGAGGCCGTTGCCGGACCCGTTCATCGTCGCCGCGACGCAGAACCCGATCGAGTACGAGGGCACCTACCAGCTGCCCGAGGCCCAGCTGGACCGGTTCCTGCTGAAGCTCAATGTGCCCTTGCCGCCGCGCGAGCAGGAGATCGCGATCCTGGACCGCCACGCCCGCGGCTTCGACCCCCGCGACCTGTCCGCGGTGAAACCCGTTGCGGGGGTCGCCGAACTGGCGGCCGGCCGCGAGGCAGTGCGGCAGGTGCTGGTCGCCGACGAAATCCTCGGCTACATCGTCGACATCGTGGGGGCGACTCGGCACTCGCCGTCGTTGCAGCTGGGTGTGTCGCCGCGCGGCGCGACGGCGCTGCTGGCCACGGCGCGGTCGTGGGCGTGGCTGTCCGGCCGCAACTACGTCACGCCCGACGACGTCAAGGCGATGGCCCGACCGACCCTGCGACACCGGGTGGCGCTTCGGCCCGAGGCTGAGCTCGAGGGCGCCAGCACCGACGGCGTGCTCGACGGTATATTGGCAGCGGTGCCGGTGCCGCGCTAGTGATCCTGACCGGCCGCGTCGGCCTCATTGCGCTGATCTGTGTTCTGCCGATCGCGATCTCACCCTGGCCCGCAATCACATTCGTCGTCCTGCTGGCGGCGTTGGCAGCGGTGGTCATTGCGGACTTGGCACTGGCGGCCAGCACGCGCAGGCTGGACTGCAGCCGGCTTGGTGAGACCGCCGCGCGGCTGGGTCAGCCCGTCGACGCGGTGTTGGTGGTCGACAACCCGAACGGGCAACGGCGCTTCCGCGGACAGATTCGCGACGCTTGGGCGCCCAGTGCCCGCGCCGAGCCCCGCACGCATTCCGTCAATCTCACTGCGGGCCAACAAGTTCGTCTCGTAACACGGTTGCGGCCGGTTCGACGCGGCGATCAGCGCTGCGCGCTTGTCACCGCACGCTCGGTCGGCCCGCTGGGTCTGGCGGGTCGGCAGAGCTCGCATCGGGTGCCGTGGCAGATCCGGATACTGCCGCCGTTCCTGTCACGGAAACATCTGCCATCGCGGCTGGCGAAGCTGCGGGAACTCGAAGGCATGACGCCGGTGCTGATCCGCGGCCAGGGCACTGAATTCGATTCGCTGCGTGAATATGTCATCGGTGACGACGTTCGATCCATCGACTGGCGTGCCACCGCCCGGCGCGCAGACGTGGTGGTGCGGACGTGGCGGCCCGAGCGCGACCGTCGGGTGGTCATCGTGCTCGACACCGGCCGAACGTCGGCAGGCCGCGTCGGAGTGGATCCGACTGCCAGTGATCCCGGTGGCTGGCCCCGACTGGATTGGTCGATGGACGCCGCGCTCCTGCTCGCCGCGCTGGCAGCACGCGCGGGTGATCACGTCGATTTCATAGCCCACGACCGGGTGACCCGCGCCGGCGTCTACAACGCGTCGCGCAGCGAACTTCTCGCGCGGTTGGTGGACGCGATGGCGCCGCTACAACCCGCGCTGGTGGAATCCGACGCCCGCGCGATGGTGGCCGCGGTGCGACGGCGGATCCGGCAGCGGGCATTGGTGGTCCTACTGACGGACCTGAACGCGTCAGCGCTCGACGAGGGCTTGATGGCGGTGCTGCCGCAGCTGTCCGCCAAGCATCAGGTGCTGCTCGCGGCCGTCGCGGACCCGCGCGTCGAGGACCTTGCCGCCGGTCGCGCCGACGCGGCCCAGGTGTATGACGCGGCGGCGGCGGAACGGGCGCGCAACGACCGGCGCGCGATCGCGTCGCGCCTGCGGCGCTCGGGTGTCGACGTGGTGGATGCCCCGCCCGAGGAATTGGCGCCCGCGCTCGCCGACCACTATCTGGCGATGAAGGCCAGCGGGCGGCTCTAGCGGGTCGGGACGACGTCGGGGGCGTCGTCGACGTCGCCGGTCTCCCCGGCCTTTGCTGCCTTACGGCCGAAGTGGAAAACGTAAGCGAGAAAGGTGATTTCAGCTGCCGCACCGATGCCGATGCGGACGCCAGTCGGCAGTGGCGACGGCGTCACCAATGCCTCGATCAGCCCCGACACCAGCAGCACACCGATCAGCCCGACCGCCACCGCAACCACCGCTCTCCCTTGTTCGGCGAGCACCTGCCCACGCGGCCGGTTGCCAGGCGACACCACCGACCAGCCCAGCCTCATCCCGGCAGAGCCGGCCAGGAACACGGCCGTCAGTTCGAGCAGCCCGTGCGGGGCGAGCAGACCCAGGAAGATGTCGGCCTTGCCGTTATCGAACATCAACGCCGCGATCACCCCGAGGTTGAGTGCGTTCTGGAACAGCAACCACGGGATCGGTATGCCGAGCAGGATCGCGAAGCCGATGCACTGGACCGCGACCCACGAATTGTTCACCCACACCTGCAGCGCGAACGACCCAGCGGGGTGCTCACTGTAGTAGGACGCGAAGTCGTGGTTGACCAATTCGTCTATCTCGCTGGGGGTTTTGAGGCTCGACTGCACCTCAGGGTTGCCAGACACCCACAGGGCGACCAGGACGACCACCAAGAAGAACGCAACGGCCGTACCGAGCCACCACCGCCAGCCCCGATAGGCGACCACCGGGAACGACACCGTCCAGAACCTGACGAACTCACTCCACAGCGGCGCGTGGGCGCCGGTCACCGCCGAACGCGCCCCCGCCACCAGCGCCGACAACCTGCCAATGAGCACCGAATCGGTCGACGCGGTCCGCACCATCGACAGGTGCGTCGACACCCGCTGGTAGAGGTCGACCAATTCGTCTACCTCCGCGCCCGTCAACCGCCGACGCCGCTTCACCAGCACCTCAAGCCGGTCCCATGTCGGGCGGTGCGCCAGCACGAACGCGTCGACATCCACATGGCAAATCCTAGTAGCGTGGTTCGGTATGGTCCGCCAGCAAGAACAAGTGGTGACCGGGGACGCGGTGGTCCTGGATGTTCAGATCGCCCAGTTACCCGTTCGGGCGCTGTCGGCGATGATCGACTGCACCGTGGTGTTTGTCGCCTACATGATCGGCGTGCTGTTGTGGGCGACCACGCTGACGCAATTTGATACCGCGCTGTCGGCCGCTGTGCTGATCATCTTCACAGTGCTGGCCCTGATGGGGTATCCAATCGCGTTCGAGACCGCGACAAGGGGCCGATCGCTGGGCAAGATGGCGCTGGGGCTTCGGGTGGTGTCGGACGATGGCAGTCCGGAACGCTTCCGCCAAGCGCTGTTTCGTGCGCTGGCGAGCGTTATCGAGATCTGGATATTCGCCGGCGGCCCGGCGGTGATCTGTAGCCTGCTGTCACCCAGGGGAAAACGCATCGGCGACGTGTTCGCCGGCACTGTGGTGATCAGCGAGCGTGGCCCCCGGATGACCCCACCGCCGCTGATGCCGCCGCAGCTGGCGTGGTGGGCGTCGTCGCTTCAATTGTCGGGCCTCGGCGCCCACCAGGCCGAGCTGGCCCGCCAGTTCCTCTCCCGCGCATCGCAATTGGATGCTCAGGTACGCGATCAGATCGCCTACCGAATCACAGGCGAGGTCGTCGCGCAGATATCGCCGCCGCCCCCGCCAGGCACTCCCCCGCAATTGGTGCTGGCCGCAGTGCTGGCCGAGCGGCACCGTCGGGAACTGGCGAGGCTGCGCCCGTCGCCGCCGGTTGGTCCTTCGCCTCAGTGGCCGCAGTGGCCCGCGCAGCCCGCGTACCAGCAGCCGATGTCACAGGCATCGCCGTCGTCTGCCGACTCCGGCGGGTTCACTCCGCCGAGCTAGCTTTCAGCGGTAGCGAATGCCGAACAGCAGCAGCGCTGCTCCGATGAAGCTGGTGAACGTGCGGGCGTGGTTCCACGCAGTCCAGGTCGAGAAGTACGCCTGCCACTCGCGCGCCGCGTCGGCTGCCGACAGCCCGACTGGGTTCACCGTGTCGAGATGGTTGTTCAGCGGCACGTTGAAGACCATCGTGATGACCGCGCTGAGAATGGCGAACACCGCGCCGACCAACACCCACCAGCTACCGGGCTGCTGCAGCTGAATCACGGCGATGACGCCGACCACCAGGGCCAGAATCGTCGCGCCGAAGTAGCCCAGCAGGAATACCGGGTTGGAGTTCGCCTCGGCGTTGATGCCACGCATCGCGGTGATGGCATCGACCGGGCCGGTTCGATCCAGGCCCGGCATCACGAAGGTGGAGAACACATACATCATGCCGCCTGCGGCTGCCGAGAAGAGAGCAGCGATGGAGGTGAGGATGGCCAAGGGGCTCGTATTCATGACCTGAAGTCAACCGGGTACCGCTACGACCATCCATCGTTCACCGTCCCGACTGCATACGTGAGCGTCTACCGCTGTCCCACGGCCTTGTAGAGCTTGACCGACACTGCGGCCAACCAGGCCCAGACCAGCACGACGGCGGCGGTGAACACCAGAATCGTTGTCGCTCCGCCAGATCCGGGCGACAGCGCGATGAAGCTGCCGGCGAACACCACCCCGGTGATTCGTGAGAACCACGCCCAGGACGTCAGGCCGCTGCGGGCGAACCATGTCCCGAGAACGAGGCACGCCGCGACCAGGCAGGCAAAGCCGGTGCCCGCCACCGTGAAATGGGCCAGACCGTGCCAACTGACCTCACCCATGCCTGGCGGAGTGCCCGGCGGGAACCCGTCCGACGGGTCGGCCCGAAAGATCCCGGCGGCGACGAGACCGGCGCCGTAGACCCCGAGCAGACCCGATGCCCACGCCGACAGGCGCCCCGGTCCGAGGGCGCGGCGCACGCCGACAGCCGCCGCTATCGTCATCGCGCCGGTGACCAGAAAGGTGACGATCTGGATCCAGCCCCACTCGCCGTTCGCAAGCTGGCTGGCGGCGTGCCGAGTCGGGTCGAAGCCGTCGCGGGTCGCCATCTGCGCGGCGACCACCACCACGTAGATCGGGCCTGCGATGACGCCGTAGCCCAGCAGCGACTTGGTGATGCGGATCGGCAGCGGTGGGCAATCGGTCGTGGTCATGGCGCGCCTCCCAAATCAAACGGAACTAGACGGTACAGTACCCTAACATAGAACTAGACTGTCCAGTACCCACTTGGAGGAGGCGATATGACAGAGCCGATGCTGGGCCGTTCGGCGCGCAAGCGCCTGACCATCCTGTCGGCGGGCCGAGACCTGTTCCTGACCAACGGCTACCAGGGCACCAGCGTCGACCAGATCGCCGCATCGGCCGAGGTCTCCAAGCAGACGGTCTACAAACACTTCGGTGACAAGCACGAACTGCTGCTGGCGATCGTGGACAACGCGCTGGAGCGCACGGTCGCGCCGTTCCTGGAGAGGATCAGGGCGCTGGCCGACACCGCCGACCTCGAAGCCGACCTGACCGCGCTGGCCGCCGACTACCTGCGCGCGGTCCTGCAAGAGCCGGTTGTCCAGTTGCGACGACTGGTCGTCGGCGAGGCTAATCGGGTGCCCGAGTTGGCGCAGCTCTACTACGACCAGGCGCCCGCTCGCACCCTCGCCGCGTTCGCCGACTGCTTTTCCGCGCTGCACGACCGCGGCCTGCTGCACGTCCCCGAACCTGGCGTTGCCGCAGAGCATTTCGCCTTTCTGATCGTCGGGCGATGCATCGATGAGGCCTTGTTCTACGGCGGGCCGCAGGTGCTGGCCGGCATCGACGTCGACGGCTATATCCGCTCAGGCATCGGGGTGTTTCTCGCCGGCTATCGGCCGCGCGCGAAGGCGGGATAGCGATAGGCTCCCGTCGTGGACGCCGTGGTCGGCCTGCTCGACGGTGTGCGAGCGCGAGGCGCATTCGTGCTGCGGATGATGATGGATCCGCCGTGGTCGATGAGCATCAGAGACGAGGCGCCGCTGACGTTGATCTGCCAGACGCACGGCAGCGCGGCGATCGTCGGTGAAAGCAGCGGGACCGTCCTGCTGGGGCCCGGCGATGTCGCGCTGGCCCGGGGCACCGAGCACTACGTCTTCGCCGACGATCCAGCCACCAAGCCGATGGTCGTCATCCATCCGGGCCAGCGCTGCGCCACATTGTCCGGCGAGGACCTTCGGTTCGAAATGTCGCTCGGGGTGCGCACATGGGGCAACAGTCCGTCGGGCGCGACGCGCTCGGTGATCTGTGCCTACGAAGGCCGAAGCGAGGTCAGTTCGCGGCTGCTCGACGCGTTGCCGACGGTGCTGGTGCTACGCGCCGACGAATGGGAAACCCCGCTGGTGAACCTGCTCGCTGCCGAGGCAGGCAACGACGGGCCAGGCCAGGAGGCATACCTGGACCGCCTGCTAGACCTGTTGCTGATCGCCGTGCTGCGCAGCTGGTTCGACCGCGACGAGAACGCCCCGACCTGGTGGCAGGCCCAGCACGACCCGATGGTTGGCCCGGCACTGAAGTTGATCTACAACAATCCAGCGCATCCGTGGACGGTCGCCAATCTTGCTGCGGCCGTGGGGAGTTCGCGTGCCGTGTTTGCAAGCAGGTTCACCGAACAGGTCGGCGAACCACCCATCGCGTTCCTGACCAATTGGCGACTCGCACTGGCCGCCGACCTCTTGCGGTCCAGCCAGGCCACCATTGCGGCGGTCGCCCGGCAGGTTGGCTACAGCACCCCGTTTGCGTTGAGCAGTGCATTCAAACGCGCCTACGGCGTCAGCCCGAACACCTACCGCGCCAACGCCGCTTACCCGGTTGACGCGTTGGAAGCGCTCTGACGACGGGAGTCCAACGCGTTCGGGTCTGGTGCACCAACCACCGAGTTTGCTAACGTCTCAAATGTTGAAACCGCAGCCCGGTCGGGGTGCAGCTAGCCGCTCCAAGCCGCTGGCTCGCAGAAGCGCCAGCTTGCGCCGACCACCTTCGTGGCATTGGCATACCGGGACGGCCATGTATCGGCCGCATCTGTAACTCAGCTTTCAAGCCGCCGGCGGTACACGCGGAGCGAGGGGTTCCGCGCTGCCCCGCCACATTTGCGGCTCAAGTGAGAGGACAAGAGTCGGCAGGACGCGCGAGGACATAGGCCTTGCAATGGGGCGGAGACCGTGGCTGGTTCGGATGTCTATTGCAATGGCGTTGAGGGGGCCCAGCCCCGGCGTTCAGCAGTGAAGCGCCTGCCCCTCATCGCCGACCCGCAGCCGGCCCCGCTTACCCCGCTGCCTTGGACTCGTCGGCGCTCTGACGGCGGGCCGCCAGCGCTCCCGCGATCGACGTGGCCGCGATGGTGACCAACGCGCCGAGCATCAATGCCGACGGTTCGCCCGCAGCGAGCAGATGCTCTTCTGTACCAAGCGTCGCGGCGGCCACGGGAACACCGAGCTGCGCGGTCGCCACCACCGCCAACGTCAGGGGCTGACCGAACAACCGGCCCACGCCGTGCGCCAGCATCGCGCCGACCCCGAGGCCAACTCCGAGCAGGATCAGCGATGGGTGCTCGCCGAGGTCGCGCACTTGCAGTGACGCGCCCAACCAGACGAAGAACAGCGGGCCGAAGAACCCCTCGGTGATGCCGAACAGCTGGCGGGCCAAACGACGCGGTTCGCCGACCCCAGACACCACCAGGCCCAGAGCGAAGCCTGCCAGCATGATCGACACGTGCGTGGTGACCGCCAGCGCACAGAGGGCAAACAACACGATGAGGCTGATTCGCAGTTCGAGCGCGAACTCGCGGTCATGCGAATAGTCGTGTAGGCGCTTACGCAATCCACTTCGATCTGCGGCCCGTAGTATGAGGAACAACACCGCTGCGCAGCCTGCTATCGCCAGAGCGCCGAGCGCCGCGCGCGGCGCCTGGGTTGGGTTGATCACCAACGGCAACAACACAATCGAGGTGGCGTCCGCGATCGCGATCTGGGTCGTCACCGAAAGCACCGGAGGGCCGGTGAGCTTCAGCGAGTCGATTACCGGGAGTGCCAGCGCGGCCGACGACGACGCCATCAGCACGGCGTACAGCGGCGCATGGCCGGTGCCGAACACCTGTGCCAACACCACACCCAGTACGGCCGCAACAGCTCCGACGGCGACCGCCCTGAGTAAGGCCTTCGGGATAGCCGACCGAAGCGTCTTGTCCCGCACCGGGACATGCGTGCCAACGACGAACATCACCAATGCGAACCCGATATTGGCCAGCAGCGTGAAGGTCGCGTCGGTGTGATCGACGATCCCAAAGCCCGTCTTTCCGACCACCAGCCCGGCGACCAGCTCGCCGATGATCACCGGGACCCGGAATCGCGGCAGCGAGGCGAGCAGCGGCCCGGCCATCCCTATGACCGCAAGCAGCGCCAGTGTGTGGAAGCCGAACCCAGACATTTCGGCGGTCTACTGCCAGGACACCAAATGGCAAGGAATGTCGGTATTCTCGTCGGTGAGATAGCTCGCGCACACCCGGTGATAGCCGTCGGCGATCTGCAGCGCATACCCGCCGACCGCGCTGCCCCGCACGAGCAGAATCGGCGAGATCTTCCTGCCGTCGCTGATCTTGCCCAGATCCGCCCTGACGTGAGTGTTGCTCTCCGGCAGCAGCGCCAGCCCGGCCGCACGCAGGATGTCCTTGGCCTTTTGATACACGGGTTTCGCGGCCTTCAGCGCCGCAACCGTCTTGTCGACCGCGTCCTTCTCCGCGAGCATGCTCAGGTAGCCCGCCGCCGCGTCGTAGTCGTGGGCCTCAGGTTCGTCCAGCCACTTGACCGCCATGACCGAACACGTTACTCAACCCGATATCCAGTTGCCGTGGAATCCGAACGGAACACGGTGGGGCAGCTTGATTCTGGCAACTGGCTGCGCGGCGAAGTCCGACGCGTCGATGATCACCAGATCGCTACCGTCACGGGCGGGGTCATAGACATAGCCGATGTACCAGCCGTTGCTCTCGTCGGCCGTACCTGAACCGGGCACGAACACCGCCTCGCCCGGCCCGCCCGGCGAGTGCGCGCTGCCGAAGGCATGCTCGACAGCGTCGCCGGTGGTCAGGTCGTATCGCACCAGGCGGCCGTCGCCGACCGACACCGCGTAGCGGGCCGGCAGGGTGGCCAGCCGATCATCGATGCGGGGGAACTCGACCGCGCGGTCGTCGAGCTGGCGTTCGGTGACCGTGCCGGTCTGCAGATCGATGGTCCAGCTCCACAGCACCCCGTCGGTGTCGAATCCGCCACTGTCACGCCATAATTCGGGGTATCGGACCGCATGCAGCACAACTGAGTTGCCACGGGCTGAAGTTGTCTCAAAGGCGTTGGCGACGTGGAAGACATAGCAGGGGTCGATGTCGAACCAGCGCACCGGCCCGAACGGGTCATCGCGGCGCATCACACCGAGCCGGGCGCCGTATTCGTCGCTCCACCGATAGGGCATATCACCGTCGCCCTTGACCGCAACGTCGAGATTGAACACGAGTGGCAGGTCCATGAAGATCACGTGCTCGGCGGTCAGCGCGAAATCGTGCATCATGGTGTGCGCTTTGACATCCAGCGGCCGGTTGACGGTCAACTCGCCGTTGGCATCGGCCCGGTGATAGGTGACATACGGCTCGAAGATGCTGCCGTAGCCGAAGAAATGCAGCTCGCCGGTCGTTGGGCAGATCTTCGGATGCGCGGTCATCGAATCGACCAGCTTGCCGCCGAAGTCGTAGGCGCCCAACGTCTCCAGCTCGTTGGAGATCTCGTAGGGCAGCGACGATTCAACCAGCGCCAGCGTCTTGCCTGCGTGGTTGACGACGTGGGTGTTGGCGACGCTGAACCGCAGGTTGCGGGTGCCGTCGGCGTTGTAGAGCGGGAAGTCTTCTTTGAAGCTGTCGGTCCGCACCCAGCGGTTGCGGTACCAGGCGGCGCGGCCGCCCTCGATGCGGACACCGTGGATCATGCCGTCGCCGGTGAACCAGTGGGCGGTCGCCTGCCGCGGGTTCGGCCCGTTGCGCAGGTACCACCCGTCGAGTTCGGCGGGGATGGCACCTTCGACGGGCAGGTCGAACTCCGTCAACTCATCGGTCACGGGTGCGTAATTGTCCCGTTGAAAAAACTCGCCGGTGCCGAAGAGGGTCGGGGTTGTCTCAGTCATACATCAACGATGACATGTCAATAGTGACATGTCAAGAGTGGAGGTACGATCAACCCGTGAGTTTGCGGATTGCGGCGTTGGGCCTCTTGGCCCAGGAGCCCGGCAGCGGTTACGACCTGCTCAAACACTTCGAGAAGTCCATGGCCAACGTCTGGCCGGCGACGCAGAGTCAGCTATACGGCGAGCTGAACAAGCTGGCCGACGCGGGGCTGATCGAGGTGTCCGACATCGGCCCGCGGGGCCGCAAGGAGTACCGCATCACCGAGGCCGGCCGAGCCGAGCTGCGGCGCTGGGTGACAGACCCGCACGATGATCCGCCGTTTCGCAGCGCCGGGCTGCTGCGGGTGTTTCTGCTCGGCGAAGTCCCGCCCGAGCAGGCCCGCAACCACGTGGTCGCGATGGCTGAGCAGGCCGATGCCGAGGTGAAGCGGCTGGAAGAGCTGCGAGATTCCATCGAATGGGCCGACGACGACGCCGCATTCTACGGCTACGCCGCGCTCGAGCGTGGGCTGCGGGCCCATGCAACGGAGGCCGACTGGGCGCGCTGGCTGGTCAACGCCATCGACGAGCGCCGTCGGAAATAATCGTTGCATCGCGATAGTTTTCGATATATCGTTGACGTATCGGAAGCGCCAGGGGCGTTTCCACCCGAACGTAAGGAATCAACAGAGATGACCAACCCATTCACCCCACCTCCCGGCGGATTCGGCTTCGGCTTCGGCCCCGGCGATCGGCGCGCGTTTCATCAGCAGCGCCGTCAAGCCCGCCGCGAGTTCCGCGACCATCTTCGTGACCATCTGCGCGAGCACGACGCGGGTCCCGGCATCGAGGGCGCCCTCGGCTTCGGACCCGGCCGCGGTTTCGCGCCCGGCCGCGGCTTCGAATTCGACCCCCGCGGAGGATTCGGCTTCGGCCCCGGCGGTCCGCGCGGCCGAGGCCGTGGCGGGCGAGGGCGCGGCAAGCGTGGCGACGTCCGCGCGGCCATCCTCAAGCTGCTCGCCGAACGGCCGATGCACGGCTACGAGATGATCCAGGAGATCGCCGATCGCAGCCAGAACCTGTGGCGGCCCAGCCCCGGCTCGGTCTACCCGACGCTTCAGTTGCTCGTCGACGAGGGATTGATCGCGGCCACCGAAAGTGAAGGCAGCAAGAAGCTTTTCGAGCTGACCGACGACGGCCGGGCCGCCGCCGCGAAGATCGAAACCCCGCCATGGGAAGAGATCGCCGACGGCGTCGACCCCGCACACGTCACGCTGCGTAGCGCGGTTTCCCAGCTGATGGGCGCCGTCGCGCAGTCCGCGTACACGGCCAACGACGAACAGCAGCAGCGCATCGTCGACATCGTCAACAACGCCCGCCGCGAGATCTACCAGATCCTCGGCGAGTCCGAATAACCAGCGATTTCGGCGCGGTTGGTCTCGCTCAGCGTGACTAACCGCGCCGAAGTCATAACCTGTGCCCATGGAGATCTATCCCCTTGGGCAGTTCACCGTCGGCCGCGTCGGTTTCGGCGCCATGCAGCTACCCGGTCCCGGCGTATTCGGGCCACCCCGTGACCGTGACCAGGCGCTGGCCGTGTTGCGCCGCGCAATCGAGTTGGGCATCAACCACATCGACACCGCGCAGTTCTACGGTCCCGACGTCGCCAACGAACTCATCCGCGAGGCGCTTCACCCCTACCCCGCGAATCTGGCGTTGGTGAGCAAGGTCGGCGGCCGGCGCGACGACCAAGGCGCGTGGCTGCCGGCCCATGAACCCGACGCGCTGCGCGAGGACATCGAAACCAACCTGCGCAGCCTCGAGGTCGACCGCCTGGCCGCGGTCAACCTGCGTGTTATGGACCCCGAATCAGAGGATCCCAGCAAGCCGGCCACGGTGAACCGCGAACTGTTCGACCGTCAGCTCTCCGCGATGATCCAGGCGCGCGACGAAGGCCTGATCGCCGGCATCGGCTTGAGCAACGTGTCGCGCGAGCACCTGCAGATCGCGTTGGACCGCACCGAAATCGTCTGCGTCCAGAACGCATACAACCTCGTCGACCGCACCTCACAGCCCGTGCTCGACGCTTGCGTCGAACAGGCCATCGCGTTCGTCCCGTTTTTCCCGCTCGGCTCTGGTTTCACCGCGGACAATCCGGTGCTCGGCCATCCCGCGGTTCAGAGCGAGGCGTCGAAACTCGGCCGCACGCCTGCGCAGATCGCCCTGGCGTGGACGCTCTCGGTGGCGCCGAACGTGTTGCTGATCCCGGGCACGTCGTCGGTCAGCCATCTCGAAGAGAACACGGCCGTCGCCGACATCGAACTCGACGACGACACCAAGCGGGCGCTCGACGACGCCGCCTAGCGCCGGCCTAGTCGACGTCGACCCAGTCCAAAGTGCGCTGTACCGCTTTCTGCCAGCCCGCGTAGCCGGCGGCGCGCTGGTCCTCGCTCCACGAAGGCGTCCAGCGCTTGTCCTCCTGCCAGTTGGCACGAAGGTCGTCGGGGTTCTCCCAGAACCCGACCGCCAGGCCGGCGGCGTATCCGGCGCCCAGCGCGGTGGTCTCGGCGACGACGGGCTTGACGACGTCGACACCCAGCACGTCGGCCTGGATCTGCATGCACAGATCGTTGGCGGTGATACCGCCGTCGACCTTGAGCACCTCGAGATGCACGCCAGAGTCGGCCTCCATCGCGTCGACGACGTCGCGGCTCTGGTAACAGATCGCCTCCAGGGTCGCGCGTGCCAGATGCGCGTTGGTGTTGAACCGGGACAGCCCGACGATTGCCCCGCGGGCGTCGGATCGCCAGTACGGCGCGAATAGCCCGGAGAACGCGGGCACGAAGTACACGCCGCCGTTGTCGTCGACCTGGCGTGCCAGCGCCTCACTCTGCGCGGCGCCACTGATGATGCCGAGCTGATCGCGCAGCCACTGCACGGCCGAGCCGGTGACCGCGATCGAACCCTCCAGTGCGTAAACGGGTTTGGTGTCACCAAACTGATAGCACACCGTGGTCAGCAACCCGTTCTCCGACCGCACGATCTTCTCGCCGGTGTTGAGCAGTAGGAAATTGCCAGTGCCATAGGTGTTTTTGGCCTCGCCGGCGTCCATGCACACCTGCCCGACCATCGCGGCCTGCTGATCGCCAAGGATCCCGGTGATCGGCACCTGTCCCGCGACGGGCCCGTCGTCGCGGGTGATGCCATAGGACTCGGGGAAGGACGACGGCTTGATCTCGGGCAGCATCTGTCGCGGAATGCCGAAGAACGACAGCAACTCGTCGTCCCAGTCCAGCGTCTCCAGATTCATCAGCATGGTCCGGCTGGCGTTGGTCACGTCGGTGACGTGCACGCCGCCGCGCGGCCCGCCGGTGAGATTCCACAGCACCCAGGTGTCGGGGGTGCCGAAGATCGCATCGCCGCTCTCGGCGTCGTGGCGGACCCCGTCGACGTTCTCCAAGATCCACTGCACCTTGCCGGCGGAGAAATAGGTGGCGGGCGGGAGCCCGGCTTTTCGCCTGATGACGTCGCCGCGGCCGTCGCGGTCCAGCGCCGAGGCGATGCGGTCGGTGCGGGTGTCCTGCCAGACGATCGCATTGTGATACGGCCGGCCGGTGCGCCGGTTCCACACCAGCGCGGTCTCCCGCTGGTTGGTGATGCCCAGCGCGGCCAGGTCGGTGGCCGATAGCTTGGTCTTGTTCAGCGCCGAGGCGATGACCGACGAGGTGCGTTCCCAGATCTCCACCGGATTGTGCTCGACCCATCCGGCCTTCGGCAGTATCTGTTCGTGCTCCAACTGATGGCGCCCCACCTCGGCCCCGTCGTGGTCGAAGATCATGCACCGCGTGCTGGTGGTGCCCTGGTCGATGGCGGCAATGAATTCGCGAATGTCGGCCAACCTCCTGCTCCTCCCCAACGGTGACACTTCCCCGGTCGTCCCCCTGCCCTACGGGCGGGAGGTGCCCCCAGCGCTTCCTGCCCGCCGGACGGTTCCAATCGACCATGATGGCTTACATGCCTGCGCCGATCACCGACATTGACCGCATGCCCCGCGGCGGGCCGAACGCCTCCTGCGTTGACCGGCTGTTGCAGACCGATCGGCTGGAGTATCTCGACCGCGACTCCGACGGAGATGCCGCCAATGAAGCGCGCAAGCGCAGCGTCATCCGCGCCCTGGAGTGGACGGGCGAATTCTTCGGCAACACCGAAAAGTTCGCCCGCATCGCGCTCGACGAGGTGGCCGACGTGGCCGACCCGAAAATCCTGGAGCTCGGCTCGGGCCATGGCGGGCTGTCGCGCAAGCTGCTGGAATGGCATCCCACGGCCGAGGTCACGGTTACCGACATCGAGGCGCAATCCGTCAAGGCCATTAAGGCCGGCGATCTCGGCGAGCATCCGCGGGCCACCGTTCGGCGGATGGATGCGACCGCGATCGACGCGCCCGACGAACGCTTCGACTTGGCTCTGTTCGCCTTCTCGTTTCACCATCTGCCGCCGTCGCTGGCATCGCGCGTGTTTGCGGAAGGCACCCGCGTGGCCACCAAGCTCGTGATCATCGACCTGCCGCGGCCACCTTCGCCGCTGCATATCCTGCGGCTGGCGGCGATGCTGCCGCTGGCGCCGGTGGTGCCGTTTGTGCACGACGGCGTGATCAGCTCGCTGCGCACCTACAGCCCGTCGGCGCTGCGAGCGCTGGCCGCGTACGCCGATCCCTCAATCGAGGTCGAGTTGCGGGGCGGGCTGATGGACCCGCAGGTGGTGGTGGCCAGCCGTTAGTCGCCGCGATAGCCGTGGTCGAAACCGTGGTGGTAGAACATGCCGTCGCCTTGGGAGATGAGCACCACCAAGAAGATGGCGTACAGGACGGCGAACAACAGCAGCAGACCGCCGAAGATCCACAACGAGAGTTGACCGAGGCGGCGGACCCGATCTGAGGCGTATTGGGCGCCGGCGACATTACCCGCCGCCCACAGCGGATAGACGTTGAACGCGTGAGTGAATGCCGAAAACGAGAGCGGCCAGAAGAACAGCAGAGCGGCCACTGCCCAGCCGGCGTTGGCCGATGGCGGTGCGAGCGCGGGTGCTGGCTGTATAGGGGTGGTGGGTTCGGTCATTTCGGCCTCCTGCCGTTGAAAGAGGACAAGTTCGAACGTACACGCGACGATTTCTGCGCGATTTCCTTGCGCGGCCGTCATCCAAGCTGTTGCATCGGCGTTGTGGGCGAAGAGGTGAAGCAGACTGACTATTCTCGCGCGCACCGCCGCGAGTACCGGCGCAAGGTGCAACTGTGCCTGGACGTCTTCGAAACCATGCTCGCCCAATCCAGTTTCGAGTTCGAGCGGCCACTGACCGGGATGGAGATCGAGTGCAATCTCGTCGACTCCGACTATCAGCCCGCAATGAGCAACCAGGAAGTGCTCGAGGCGATCGCAGATCCCGCGTATCAGACCGAATTGGGCGCCTACAACATCGAATTCAACGTTCCGCCGCGGTCGTTGCCCGGCCGTGCGGCACTCGAGCTCGAAGGCGAAGTGCGGGCGAGTCTGAACGCCGCCGAGGCAAAGGCCAACGGCAACGACGCGCACATCGTGATGATCGGAATCCTGCCGACGTTGATGCCAGAACACCTTTCGGGCCGATGGATGAGCGAGTCGACGCGCTATCAGGCACTCAACGATTCGATCTTCACCGCCCGAGGCGAGGATATCCTGATCGACATCGCGGGCCCCGAACGTTTGAGCCTGCAGACGGAGTCGATCGCGCCCGAATCGGCGTGCACCAGCATGCAGTTGCATCTCCAGGTATCTCCCGCCGATTTCGCGAAGAACTGGAACGCCGCGCAGGTGCTGGCCGGGCCACAGCTGGCGCTCGGCGCCAACTCCCCCTACTTTTTCGGCCATCAGCTATGGGCCGAGACACGTATCGAGCTGTTCACCCAGGCCACCGACACCCGTCCGGACGAGCTCAAAACGCAGGGCGTGCGTCCGCGGGTGTGGTTCGGCGAACGCTGGATCACATCGATCTTCGACCTGTTTGAGGAGAACGTGCGCTTCTTCCCGTCGCTGCTGCCCGAGTTGTCGGACGAGGATCCGGTCAGCGAGCTGTCCGAGGGCCGCACGCCGAGGCTCGCGGAATTGCGGCTGCACAACGGAACCATCTACCGGTGGAACCGGCCGGTGTACGACGTCGTGGAACAGGACGGGGTCTGCCGTCCTCATCTTCGCGTGGAGAACCGGGTACTGCCCGCAGGCCCGACCGTGGTGGACATGATGGCCAACGCGGCGTTCTACTACGGCATGCTGCGGACGCTGTCCGAGGAGGACCGCCCGCTATGGACGAAGATGAGTTTCGCTGCGGCACACCACAATTTCCTCGCGGCCGCACAGCACGGGATGGACGCCCGGCTGTACTGGCCCGGTCTGGGAGAGGTGACGCCCGACGAGTTGGTGCTGCGTGTGCTGCTGCCGATGGCCGACGAGGGATTGCGCCGCTGGGGAGTCGCGGGTGAAGTGCGCGATCGGTACCTTGGCGTGATCGAGGGCCGCGCCAAGACGGGACGTAACGGCTCCGACTGGCAGGTGTCCACCGTGCAGGCGCTGCAGGAGCGCGGCATGACCCGGCCCGAGGCGCTGGCCGGGATGCTGCGGATGTATTGCGAAGGGATGCACACCAACAAACCCGTGCACACCTGGGACGTTGCACCGGCGGAGTAGGTCTGGGTCCCATGGCATCTGACGTAATGGACTGGGACAGCGCATACCGCCAACAGGGCGCATTCGATGGGCCGCCACCGTGGAACATCGGCGAGCCGCAACCCGAGTTGGCGGCGCTCATCGCGGCAGGCAAGGTCCGCAGTGACGTACTGGACGCGGGCTGTGGCTACGCTGAGCTGTCGCTGGCACTGGCACTGGCACTGACGGCTATACCGTGGTCGGCATCGACCTGACACCGACGGCCGTCGCCGCGGCCAACAAGGCGGCACAGGAACGCAACCTGGCCACGGCTTCGTTCGTGCAGGCCGACATCACGTCGCTCACCGGCTACGACGGCCGGTTCTCAACGATCATCGACAGCACGCTTTTCCACTCGCTACCGGTCGAGAGCCGCGACGGCTACCTGCGGTCAGTGCATCGCGCTGCGGCGCCCGGCGCCACCTACTTCATCTTGGTTTTCGCCAAGGGTGCTTTCCCGGCTGAGATGGAGTTCGGGCCAAATACCGTCACCGAGGACGAGTTGCGCGAGGCGGTTTCGAAGTATTGGGACATCGACAAGATCCGGCCGACTTTCATCCACGCAAACATCGTGGCGGCCATTCCCGCCGACGCACCCTTCGAGATGCCGACGTTCGAGAAGGATGACAAGGGCAGGCAGAAGATGCCGGCGTACTTGCTGACGGCCCACAAAGCGGGCTAGCGGCCGGCTTTGGCGGGTTCATGATCGCCGACCGACGTGTCGTCCGTGTCGTTGTCGTCGACCATGGTGCGCTCATCGAACGGCTTGTCGCCGTCGAGTACCTGGTGCATCTGCCGGTGATCCAGGGACTGCGTCCACGCGCCGATGAGCACCGTGGCGGCGGCGTTGCCGGAGAAGTTGGTCAGCGCGCGGGCCTCGGACATGAACTTGTCAATGCCGACGACCAACCCGATGCCGTCGAGCAGCTCGGGCCGGTGGCTTTGCAGGCCGGCGGCCAGCGTGGCCAGCCCGGCGCCGGTGACGCCGGCCGCGCCCTTGGACGCCACCATCATGAACAGCAGCAGCCCCAACTGTTCGCCGATCGACAGCGGGTTGCCCATCGCGTCGGCGATGAACAGCGACGCCATGGTCATGTAGATGGCGGTGCCGTCGAGGTTGAACGAATACCCCGTCGGCACAACGATTCCCACAGTGGTGGGCTGCACGCCGGCGTGCTCCATCTTGGCGATCAGTCGCGGCAGCGCGGACTCCGACGACGACGTCGCGACGATCAACAGGTACTCGCGCGCCAGGTAGCGAACCAGCTTGAACACCGAAACCTTGGCGGCGAAGCGCAGCAGCGCGCCGAGCACGCCGAACACGAAGATCAGGCACGTGAGGTAGAAGGCCAACATCAACACACCCAACTGAATCACCGCGTCAAAACCGGTGTCGCCCACCACTTTCGCGATCGCACCGAATGCGCCGATCGGCGCCAGCCACAGAATTCCGGCCAGGATGCGGAAGACCAGCTTCTGCAGCAGTGCTATCCCGCGCAGCACCGGCTCCCCCGTGCTGCCCATCGCCTGGACGGCGAAGCCGACCAGTAATGCGACGAACAACGCCTGCAGCACATTGCCTGCTGTCAGCGACGAGAACAGCGTCTTCGGGATGATGTCCTGGATGAAATCCATCGTGCCGCCGGACCCGTGTGCTTCTTCGGCGAGCTTTTCGCCCGCACTCGGATCGCCATCGACGTTCAGGCCGGTGCCGGGGCTGATCAAGTTGCCCACCAACAGGCCGATGCCCAGGGCAACGGTGGACATGACGAGGAAGTAGACCAGCGCCAGGCCGCCGACCTTGCCGACAGAAGCGGCTTTGCGGACCGAGCCGATGCCGAGCACGATCGTGCAGAAGATCACCGGCGCGATCATCATCTTGATCAGGTTGACGAACATGGTGCCGAGGACGCCGAGCGACTTGCCGGTGTCGGGTGTCACCAGGCCCACCACGACGCCTGCGACGACGCCGACGATCACCAGGATGTAGAGCCAATGGGTGCGGTCGCGTTTGGGTTGTTTCGACTGGTCATCGGCCGGCTTGGCCGAGTCGCCTTCTACCTGCGTCATCTCCGGCTCCCTCGTGTAATGGACGTGGGATAACCAAAAGTGCGCTAGGTCACACCTGCGCGGTCGCGGCGGTCAGGGCCTCCGCCAACTGCTCGAGGTCCTCGGGGGTGGTGTCGACGTGGGGCGAGGCCCGCAGCACCGGCGTCGCCATCTCCAACGGGGCGCGCTGCACCTCGGCGTAGGTGGTGACGATGCCGCGCTCGGCGATCAGCCACTCCCGCACCTTCTGCGGGTCGGCACCGTTTTCCGGCTCCAGCGTGGTGATCGCGGTCGGCTCGTCGATCGGCTCGACCACTCGCCAGCCGCTGACGTCGGCCAGCGCCAATCGGGTCATCGAGCCAACCTGGGCGAGCCGATCGCGGATCTGGCCGGGCCCCGCGGCCAGGTGCTCCCCCAATGCCACCGAATAGCCCACGCGCGCAGCGATATTCGCCTCACCCAATTCAAGGCTTTGCATCACCGGTATCGGCAAGCCCCATTCCGGCGGGGGTAGCCGCGGCCTCAGCCGCTGCGCGAGCTCCGGACGAATCGCCAGCATGCCGACGCCTCGTGGGCCTGCCATCCACTTGCGTGACGAGCTGTAGATCGCGGCTGCGCCGACCGCGCAGTCGAGGTGCCCCAGCGCCTGCGCGGCGTCGACCACCAGCGGTAGGCCGAGCTCGCGGCACACCCCTGCGAGCTCGGCCAGCGGCTGCGCCAGCCCCCGATGGCTGGCCAACGGGGTGAGGTGGACGAGCGCGGGCGGGTTGGCGGCAAGAGCGCGGGCGGCGTCGTCGACGGTGAGGCGGCCGAGATCGTCGGCGGGCAGCGCGCTGATCTGGAATCCGTTGACGGCCATGACAGCCAGGTTGGGGCCGTACTCACCGGGCAGGCAGGCGACGGTGCGTTCGCCGGACCAGCTACTGAGCAGGATGTCGAGCGCGTCGTTGGAGCCGGTGGTGAAGACGACGTCGGAACCGCTCATCCCGGTGAGCGCGCCGATGGCGGCGCGGCCCGCGTCGAGCGCCGGCGCGGCAGCCTCCGCGGCGACGTACCCGCCGACTTCGGCTTCGTGCCTGGCGTGCTGGGCTGCCGCGTCGATGACCGGGAAGCTCTGCCTCGAACACGCGGCGCTGTCGAGGTGCAGGCCCGCGACCTTGGGTCGCACCGACCGCCAGCGATCGGCCAGGGAATCGGTCATTTCGTCGACAGGGACAGCCCGAAGTCACCGGCGGGATCGGTCCACCAATGCGTGCGCCGCAGACCCGCCGCGGCCAGTTCGGCCTCAACGCCGTCGAGCCGGAACTTGCACGACACTTCGGTGAGCATCTCCTCGCCGGCGGCAAAGTCGACCGCCAGGTCCAGTTCGCCCACATGGACGCGCTGTGCGCGCGAGACGCGCAGCCACATCTCGATGCGCTCCTCCTCGGCGTTCCACCGTGCGACATGTTCGTACGCGTCGAGATCGAAATCGGCGTCGAGTTCCCGATTCACCACAGCCAGCACGTTGCGGTTGAACTTCGCCGTCACGCCCGCGCTGTCGTCGTAGGCGCGCACCAGCCGACCGACATCCTTGACCAGATCGGTCCCCAGCAGCAGGCTGTCGCCCGGCTGCAAGGTATCCGACAGCGCGGACAGAAACTCGGCTCGCGGACCCGGTGTCAGGTTGCCGATCGTTGAGCCGAGGAAGGCGACCATGCGGCGGCCGACACGCGGAATCTTGCCTAGATGCTCCTCGAAATCGCCACACACCGCATCGATCTCGATGCCCGGGTACTCGCGCTGGATCGCCGAACCGGCCGCATTGAGCACCCCAGCGTCCACGTCGAACGGGATGAATCGGCGCAGGGATCCGCTGTCGCGCAAGGCGTCCAGCAGCATGCGGGTCTTCTCCGAGGTGCCGCTGCCGAGCTCGACCAGCGTGTCCGCGCTCGACGCGGCGGCTATCGATGCGCTCCGCGCACGCAGGATCTGCGCCTCCGCGCGGGTCGGATAGTACTCCGGCAGCCGAGTGATCTGGTCGAACAGGTCGCTGCCCACCGAGTCGTAAAACCACTTGGGCGGCAACGATTTCGGCGTCTGCGTCAATCCGTCCCGGACGTCTCGGCGCAGTGCCTGCGCGGTCGAGTCGGCGGCCAGATGGTTGGACAGCCAGAGGGTCATGACGATCCTTTCAGGGGGATCAACTCGACGCGAGAGGCCTCGGCCACAACGAGATGGCGGTCGGGGATCTCCTGCCAGTCGGGGTTGTCGTCGTATGGTTCGCTGGCCAGCACCACGCCGTCGTCTCGACGCAGCACCGACAGACTGTCGCCCCACGTGGTGGCGTGCAGTTGAGATCCGTTGGCCGCCAGGATGTTCAGCCGGGCGTTGGGGTCGGCCGCGGCGACCTCCACGATGGTGTCGCCGAGCGCGTCGAGGCCACGCTCGAAGATCAGCGCGGCCAGCAGCGCGCTGTCATTGGTGGACTCGGCCTTCGAGGAGGGTGGCAGCACCGCCCGGTCGACGAGCCCGTTGTGAGACAGCAGCCACTGCCCGTCGGTGAACGGGGCCGACGCAGACGGTTCGATTGGCATGCCGATGCTGGCCGAACGCACCGCCGCGACAACGCAATCGCTGCTCAACGCGGGCGCCACCGAGGCGAAAGACGCGTCGCCCCAAAGCGGTGCGGCGCTGCGCCACCGTCGCACGACGTCATTGTCGAAAAAGCCGACACCCCAGCCGTCGGCGTTCATCAGGCCGTGCTTCTGCCGTCGGGGGGCATATGACTGCACCAGTAGCCCCGACGGCGGTTCGAGCACCAGCGAAGCGACCGACTGCGGCTCGCCGACCCACCCGAGGTGTCGGCACATCAGGCGTCCCAGGCCAGGCGTACGCCCGAGAAGATCTGCCGCCGAATGGGGTGGTCCCAGTTGCGGAAGCTCGGCCGAAGGATGCCGGGCGCGACTGCCCATGAGCCGCCGCGCAACACCTTGTAGTCGCCGGCCCCAGAACCTTCGAAGAACGGCCGCGAATACCGGTCGTAGATCATCGGCGTGAAACCCGGCCACGGCCGCAGCGGTGATGTCGTCCACTCCCACACATCGCCCAGCATCTGCTCGGCACCGTAGGCCGACGCGCTTGCCGGGTAGGCCCCGACAGGGGCGGGTCGCAACGCGTCGCCGCCGAGGTTCGCGATGTGCTCGGTGGGTTGTGATGCGCCCCAAGGGAATCGGCGACGCTTCCCGGCGGCGGGATCCCATGCGGCCGCCTTCTCCCATTCCACCTCGGTGGGCAGGCGCGCGCCGGCCCACGCCGCGTACGCCTCAGCCTCGAAGAACGTGACGTGCTGCACGGGTTCGTCGGCGGCGACCTCTTCGACGTGGCCGAAGCGTGTGCGAGTGCCGTCGGGATTCCAGAACTGCGGCGCGGTCAGCCGCGCCTCCTGCCGATGTGTCCAGCCGCGGTCCGACCACCAGCGCAGCTGCTGGTATCCGCCGTCGTCGATGAACTGACGCCATTCGCCGTTGGTCACCGGGACCCGGCCGACGCGGAAGGCAGGCACATCGACGCTGTGCGCGGGCCGTTCGTTGTCGAGTGAGTGCGGCTCGCTGACCGCGTCGACGCCAAGGATGAATTCTCCCGCGGGCACGAGCACGGATGTGCCCGCGACTCCCGAACGGCCGGGCGGCAAGGACGAACCGGTGCCCAATAGCGGCGACCCGGACCTCAGGTTCAGCGCCTGCAGCATGGTCTCGTCATGCTGGTTCTCGTGGCTGATCGCCAGCCCGAAGCGAAAGTTCGCGCCGTCATCGAAGTTCGCGTCCGGGAGCCCGTCGAGGACGTCCAGCGCCTTGTTCCGCACGGTGCTGCAGTAGGCGTGGGCGTCGGCCGGCGGCAGCAGCGGCAGCTTCACCCGACTGGCCCGCGAGTTCTCGAACGCGTCATAGAGCCGCTCGACATCGGGCGACAACATGCCCGGCCGGTCGGGGTTGCCGTCGCGCAGCAGCCACAGCTCTTCCTGCTGACCGATATGCGCAAGGTCCCACACCAGCGGGCTCATCAATGGGTCGTACTGCCGCCACAGTTCGGCATCGTCGAAATCGACGAGCCGCAACGTGCGGTCCCTGGCCTTCGTCAGCTCACGCGCAAGCGTCTCGCGTGTCACAACTCTCCTTGTGCCAGTTGGGTGATCGCGGTCTCGATCCCGTATTTCACCGCCAGGTCGGAGAAATCGTCGGCCGGGCAGCGCCCTTTCTCGACCGAACGGACCAACTGCCCCATCGATTCCTCGAGTTCGGTGGGTGCGCGTTCGGCAGCGGTCTGCACACAACGGACGGCCGCCTCGTGCAGCCGTCGGTCGCCGAGGCCGATCTGTGCGGCACGGTCCCATGCCGTGGCCACCGCCTCGGTGGCTTCGGCCGCGATATCGGCGGCGACCGGGTCGTCGAGCAGCGTCACGAGGGTGAACACCACGGCGGGCCATACCGCGTCGGGCAGGCTGTCGAGGTAGCGGATCTCCAGCCAGCGACGCGGCCGAACGGGTGGGAACAGCGTGGTCAGGTGGTAATCGAGGTCGGCCTGCGTCGGCCTGCGGCCGCCGAGCAGCAGACGGCCGTCGGCCCAGTCCGCGAATGGCACCCAATCCGTGATCGGAACCGCATCCATCTCCGGCGTCGGATGCACGAGCATCACCGGCGCCTTCATCGCGTAGCGCGCCCAGTCGCTGGCCGGGTCGTCGCCGTTGACGCCGAGGATCGGACCGCAGCGTGCGGAATCCAGCTGGCTCCACACCCGCTGCCGCGTCGAGGCCCAGCCGGAGAACTGGCCACCGAGCAGTGGCGAGTTGGCGGCGATCGCGATCATCGTCGGACCCAACGCATGCGCAAGCCGCACCCGCGCCGCCCAGCCGTCCCGTGGCCCGGCGTCGAGATTGACCTGCACCGACGCCGTCGACGTCATCATCGCCGCGCCGGCGTCGCCGGTCTGGCTGGCGATGAAGAACCGCTCCATCGCGCGGTACCGATCACCAGGGTTCACCCGCTTGGCCGGACGAAGCGGGTCAGCGCCGAGTAGCAACAGGCCGAGGCCGGCTTGCGCGAACGCCGACCGCAGCACCGCGCGGTCCGCCGTCATCGTTGCGATTGCCGCCACCGGGTCATCCATCGGGGGGCCGGACAGCTCGACCGCCCCCCCGGGTTCGACGGTGATCGCACTGCCACCGGGCAGTGGCGGCACATCCGCGATCGTGTCGGTCAGCTCGGCCCAGTCCGGGCGGCGCATCGGATCTGCGAGATCGAAGCAGTGCGCCTCGACTTCGAGGCCGACCCGCCCCACCGGACCTTCGGCCAGACAGGTCTCACCGATGTGCAGGGCGGCACTATATGCGCTGGTCAGCTCGTCCGTACCGGCGCGTGATGGATGCGCGTCGTCCACCTCGGACGTGATGGCGAAGGTCATATCTTCCGGCCCCTTCCGGGTAGGGAACGATCGCGGCCTTCACTCCATCTTCCAGAGCCCACCGACAAATTCCCGCGATTTTTGGGTGACACGTTCGTGACGTGTACCCAAAAACGTTGCCGCCTACTGCCCCAGGGTGTTCTGCATCGCCCCGGCCAGCACGTTCACCGCGGGCCCGGCGTTGCCGGATTGGCAGACTTTCGCCTGCAGAAGAACGTTCTCCCGCTTGCGGGTCGTGGTGAAGCAGCGCCGGTCGGTGCCCGCCTCTTGCTTCACCCAGTCGGCGTCGGTCGCGCTGGCAGGCCCGCCGGTGAAGGTCCACACCTGGGTGGTGAAGTTGTCCAGGTGCATCGCCGTGGTCTGCCCACTGCATCCCACGGTCCTGTCGACGACCCGATGGAACGCGCGGTCGGCAGCGTCATTGGTGGCGAATACGCCGATCGCCTGTTTGACGTAATGCGTCATGTCGGTGGGCGATACCTGTGTGACCGCGCCGTTGAACGACGCCAGGTCCGGGTCGGCATACACCTCGGGCAGCCCGATCTCCGCCCAGTTGTTGCAGACCGGATCGTCGACGTAATACGACTGGAACGGATCGGTGAACGTCCAGTCGAAGCGCATTGGCGCGCCGACGATGTTGCCGACCGAACCCTTGCCCAGCACGGCGTAATTCACCACGCCGGGGTCGGACGGACGAGCGTGCGCAGGCGCCGCCAACGACAGACCAACGGCAAGACCGACGCCTATCGCTGCGGCGGTCCGCACCGGCTTAGACCTTCGCCGACAGCGTGACGTCGATATTGCCGCGGGTGGCCTTCGAGTACGGGCACACGCCGTGCGCCTTCTTCATGAGTTCATCGGCTGCGCTCTGCTCCAGGCCGGGGAGGTAGCCAATGAGGTTCGCATTGATTCCGAAGCCGCCCTCGGAGTCCTTGCCGAACCCTACCTGCACGGTCACGCCGGTCGCGTCGTCGAGATCGATCTTCTCGTTGCGCGCCACCAGGCGAATCGCACCGAGGAAGCAAGCGGCGTAGCCGGCCGAGAAGAGCTGCTCGGGGTTGGTGCCCTCGCCGCTGCCGCCAGCGGCCTTGGGTGGGCGGGTGTCCAGATCGATCCTGCCGTCGGCGGACTTCACGTGGCCATCGCGGCCACCTCCGGTTGCGGTTGACTCTGTTGTGTATACGACTTCGATGCTCATGGGCATGATCATGCCAGCCCAGTCGCAGACGGCAAGACGCCCCTCGTCGCGCCTACTTGACCTTCGCGTTGGCGCGCACGCCCTCCTCGACCTTCTTGCCGAGGTCGGGATCGACGTTCTTCCAGTACTCGAACACGCGCGACAGGACAGGCTCACGCACGCCTTTGGATACGTGGCCAATGATGTTGTGCGCCAGACGGTCCCGCGCTTCATCGTCAAGAACCTCGCGCACCAGCGTGCCGGGCTGACCCCAGTCGCTGTCGTCGAGCCGCAGCGTGTACGCGGCGCGAACCATGTCACCGTCGGCATACCAGTGCACCTCGGCCGCACGCTTCGGGTCGGCATGGGGGCCGCCCATCGAGTTCGGCGCGTACACCGGATCCGTCGCGTTGCGGATCCGCATAACGCCGTCCTTGGAGTAGCTGTGCACCTCGACCTTCGGTGTGTTGACCGGGATCTGCCTGTAGTTGACCCCGAGCCGGGCGCGGTGCGCGTCGGAGTAGGAGAACCCGCGGGCCAGCAGCATCTTGTCCGGGCTCAAACCGGTGCCCGGCACGATGTTGTTGGGTTCGAACGCCGCCTGCTCCATCTCGGCGTGGTAGTCGGTGACGTTGCGGTCCAGCGTCAGCCGGCCGACCTCGTGCAGCGGGTAGTCGCCGTGCGGCCACACCTTGGTGAGGTCGAAGGGGTTAAACCGGTAGGTCTTCGCGTCCTCGAACGGCATGATCTGCACGTGCAGCGTCCAACTCGGGAAGTTGCCTTCCTGGATGGACGTGTATAGGTCGCGCTGGTGGTAGTCACCGTCCTCGCCTGCCAGCCGGTCGCCCTCCTCCTGGGTGAGGAACTCGACGCCCTGGTCGGTCTTGAAGTGGTACTTCACCCAGAACAGCTCGTCGCTGGCGTTGAGCCAGCTGTAGGTGTGGCTGGAATACCCGTTCATGTGCCGCCAGCTTCGCGGGATGCCGCGGTCACCCATCAGCCAGGTGACCTGATGCGCCGACTCCGGGGAGAGCGTCCAGAAGTCCCACTGCATGTGGTGGTCACGCAGGTTGGTGGCTTGCATCCGCTTCTGGGAGCGGATGAAGTGCTGGAACTTCATGGGATCGCGGATGAAGAACACCGGGGTGTTGTTGCCGACGATGTCGAAGTTGCCGTCGGAGGTGTACATCTTCAGCGCGAACCCGCGCGGGTCGCGCCAGGTGTCTGGGCTGCCCCGCTCGCCCGCCACCGTGGAAAACCGGATGACCGTGTCGGTCTTGGTGCCGCGCTGGAATACCGCGGCCTTGGTGTAGGCGCTGACGTCCTGGGTGACTTCGAAGTGGCCGAAGGCGCCGCCGCCCTTGGCGTGGGGCTGGCGCTCCGGGATGCGCTCCCGGTTGAAGTTCGCCATCTGCTCGATCAGGTAGTGGTCCTGCAGCAGGATCGGGCCGTCGGGGCCGACGGTCAGTGACTGGTCATCGCTCGGCGCGGGGTTGCCCGCGTCCGTCGTCGTGAATTTCTCCGTCATGTCCCGCGGGTACCCCAAAAGACGCCGAAATCGACGTCTCGCAGGCCACGCACTTTTCCTACAGGACGTCGATCTCGTCGATTTCGGCTACGGCCGCGGGGCGGTCGTAGAGGGGCCGGTCGGCTGCTGTGGTGACGGCCCCCCGAAGTTCGGGCCACCAGGCCCACCCGGACCGAATGGCGACCACTGACGGTCGCCCCCCGGACCCATCTGGGACATCGGCGGGCCGCCGTGGTGCATCATGGCGAAGCCGTGATGGCCACCGCCGTGGTGCCACCCGCCACGGTGGCCACCGGAATGCGCGCCGAGGATGAAGCCGGAGAAGAAGATGACGGCGACGATGAAGACGACACCCGCCACGATGCCGACCCAGGCAGCCAGTGCGGAGAGGCGGCTGCGGCGGTGCCGTTCGGCAGGTGCGGGAGGCGGTGCGGCGGTGGCCACGGGGCCGGTCGCGGGTTCGGAGGATGACGTTGTTTCGCTCATGAATCCGAGCATGCAACCGATGCCGATGTGCCTGTCTTGAATTCGATATGAATCAGCTGTGAATCGCGGTGCTCGAAACTGCGGCGAGACTATGGCCACGGCTTGAGTGGGTTCACCGCGAACCCGTTTCAGGGCATTTGGCAACGTTGGTTCTGACTGATGACGTGAGTTGTTGCAGGCCAGCGGCGTTGGCTACGTTTGCAGCGAATGGGTGATTGCGAATCTGCTGCGGACGCACTGCGGACGGAAGCAAACAGAAGAGCGTGTGTAAGAAAGCTGGCGGCACCTACACCCATACCAACGGGACCTCGACGTGCACCTATAAAGACATCAAGGCGAACCGGTACACGGACGTGTGCGAGAACGGCGAATTCCTCGACACCACAACTGCTTAACCGGTTTCAGGCGCTGGCGTGTAGCCGGCGGGCTGTTGAGTCGTTCGACGCGATTGCCGATCGACGCTGAGTACGTCTGCGGCTGTCGTGTGTTCAGCCCGTCGATAGTCTTCTGGCTCCGAAACTGGACCACACGATCACGTGTGACAACGGCACGAGCACTACGGCAACGACGTCCTTCTAAGCGACCCTCTTTGACAAGTCCCCGGGCCGTGCGTGAGGACACGGATTTGGCGCGTCAACTCGCTGGGGGATGCGCCGCTCGGGCAAGGGCTCGGCGTGCTGAGGTGTTGTGACACCTCAGCACGCCGATTGGTGAGTCAGGCGACGGCGCCGCTCCTCAGCGACTCCACACCTCGCTCGACTTTCTTGGCTTCGCTGCGCACATTCAAGGCCCACGCCATCTCTGTGGTCCCGATGACGACGAGCCATACGCCTGCGATGATCGACAGCACCACGATGGAGCTGATCGGCCACACAAGCATGACCGCGCCGGCAATCACGGTCAGGATTCCCAGGAAGATGTACCAGCCACGTTCGGGCAATTCCTTGAAGCTGACCGCCAATGCGGTCTCGCTGACACCTTGGAACACGAACCCGACTCCGATCCACAATGCCAGCAGCCACACGGTGGCGCCGTCGTCGTAGTCGCGGAGAGCGAACACACCAAGAGCTATTGACAGTGCGCCGCTGATGAACAGCATGACACGGCTGGCTGCGGGCGAATTGACCGTAAACGCCGCAATGACCTGTGCGATACCTGACACCAGCAGGTAGACAACGAACAGGATTCCAGCGGCGACGATCGATTGGCCGGGCCAGACGAGCACCGCGGCGCCCAGGATGACGGACAGTACGCCTAGCGAGAGCACCGACTTCCAAAGGTGGCGAACTACAGACGGGGTTTCGATGGTGGTCATGATCAGTACCTCCGTCCCATGAGTTGGTCGGCCTCGCCACGGGCGAGCTCAGCACGCACCACAGCCCACTCCGCGGCATCGAGGCAGTAGGCCGCGAGGCTCACAGCAACCACCGCGTCGTCCTCGGCGTCCTCGGCGGCCCGCTCGGCGTTGGTTTCCTTCATGTCGGCCTGCCACTCGGCGAAGTCAGCCTGAATGGCGCTCGTGGTTTTCGACCACCAACCCCGGGTGGCGTCCTTCGCGTGGGTGGCGGCGGCCTCCATCTCAATCTTCGACTGTTCGATCGCAGCCTCGAGCTCCTCGCGGCGTGACTGCAGTGCGGCGCGGTTCTTTTCCTGCACCGCCTCCGCCGAGTCCTCGACTCTCTTGACCCGACCAGCAAGGTCGATCAGGGCGTCTGACAAATTTCGCACGTGCTTCTCCTTTCGATGTGGCATCGGAAGTGTTCTTCCGACAAGGGTTTTCATTTGACGTGGCCGCAGAACAGTTAGCTGAACTCGATTCCTGCTCGACGGGTACGGCCACCAACAGCGCGCTACACGCATTGCGCATTCCGACTTGCGAGGCGTCAGGCGGACCCCATTCATCGTGATATTCGCAGGGACAGCCTTAAGATCGGTTGGTGGCGGAGAGGGCCAACGCGTTGGGTGACTACCTGCGTGCGCGGCGCGAACAGATCTGTCCCGAAGACGTCGGGTTGGTTGCTGGCAGGCGCCGCCGTGTGGCGGGTTTGCGCCGCGAAGAGGTGGCGACGCTCGCCGGTATCAGCAACGCCTACTACCTGCGCCTCGAGCAGGGTCAGGACACCCGTCCCTCCGGACAGGTTGTGGACGCACTCGCGCGAGCTCTGCTGCTCGACCTCAAAGCGACGGAATACTTGCACCGGCTCGCGAACGCGACGGACAACCGTCGGCCTCAGTCCGCTGACGACACCGTGGCGGAATCGCTATGCCAGCTGATCGACCAGTTGCCGGTACCTGTCGTTGTGGGCAATTGCTACCTGGACATGCTGGCCGCCAATGCGTGCGCCCGCGCACTGTCGCCAGGATTTGAGCCGGGAGGAAACCTGCTGCGCTGGGTCTTCGTTTCTCCGGCCGCGCGCGATTTCTACATCCACTGGGACGAGGTCACCGACATAGCAGTGAGCGAGCTCCGCGAAGTCGCAGGCACCGATCTCGGTGATCCTCGGTTGCGCGAGATCATCGATGAGCTATCGGCCCACAGCCCACGTTTCGGTGAGCTGTGGGCGCGCGCGGACGTGGGCTACCGGACAGGCCTGATCCACTTCCGCCACCCGAGGCTCGGAGAGCTTCATCTCCATCGGACCAGGCTCATGGTGCCGCACTCGCATGGGCAGCACATCCTGATTTATCACGCCGAGCCCGGCAGCGAATCAGCCCAAGCTCTAGAGGCACTTCGACAGTGAGCCCGAAGGGATTCGAACCCCAACCTTCTGACGTATCTCACCGACCCGCATCCGTCCGCCAGGGTCCGTAAAAGTGTTGTGGCACAACCGGATAGGGCAATCGACGTCCGCCCGAGACCGCTGCGGTACGGGCCGATTCGCTGAGGCGCGAGCGAACCATCTACGTCCCGCATGGTCTCGTGGAGATCCTGGCCGAGTACGTGCGGCTGTACCGGCCGGGTGACGATCCTCACCGATACCTCTTCCCGGGCAGCCGCGACCCCAGCCTGCCCGCCTACGCGGTCACCGTGTCGCGGTCCTGGCGCATCGTCCGGGATGCGGTGGGTATCTCTTACCGACTCCACGATTGCCGCCACTTTTTCGCCTCCGGGCTCATCAATGCGGGCTGTGATGTGGTGACGGTGCAACGTGCGCTTGGGCATTCCTCCCCAGCGTCACGCTCGCCACGTACGGGCAATTGTGGCCGAACGCCAACGCCACGACCCGCAGCGCAGCGAGCGCGCTCCTCGAGGAGTCGCTTGGACGCGCTGCGGACGTGCTGCGGACGGGAGGCCAAGAAAGGCCCGCTGACTAGGGCTTTAGCGGGTTGACCGCGAATTGGATGACACGGTACGGCGAGTTGTCGCCCGGGCCGGTGTTCCACTGGCTGATGAACACCCGCAGCTCGTCAAGCGTCGACCCCGGTGAGATGTAGCCGCCGTACGGCTGCGCGAGCCGGTTGTCCTCCGGCGCAGGCAGATCCTCGGCGGGATCGGGCCATGTGCCTGCGAAGACGACCGTCGTGACCGGCGCCGCGCCAAGTCCGGTCGGGTCGGCTGCGACGCGAACCTCCATGTTGCCGGTGCTGGCGTTGAAGTACGACAGCACCGTCTTGCCGTCGATCTGCCGCACGCTCATCTCGCCAACGCGGTCCGGCCACAACGGCGTCGGCGGCTTACCCCACCCGGCCTGAGAAGACCAACCCTGCCAGCTGGCGCGGTCGGTGAACGTCTGCGGTTTGGACCGGTACAGCACCACCGGTCCACTGCGGTCGAATTTATCGGCGACAATGTAGACCCAGCCGCTCGGCGAGTCCGCCGTTGGGATCGGGTCGTAATAGCCGCTGATCTGTGACTGCCGCGCGTCCGCATAGCCGCCAGGGCGCTGCGAGTTCGGTACCGTCGGCCAATTACCTTGCGCCGGATTGGCTTTCACCAGCCGAGACGACTGCGGCACCAGATCCTTCACGGTGGTGATGAGCAGGTAGTTCTCGCGGTTGATCTGCACCACGCCCGCAGGCAGTTGAGACATGCCCGCCGGTGTCGGATCGGCCAGCAGAGGCTTGTCGTTGCCGGTCACTCGGTCGTAACGTACGCCGCTCTGGTCGTCGATCGACTCGGTTTCGACGTGCAGCGCGATCGGCGAATGCCAAGGGCCGAAGCCGACGCCCTGACCGGCGAAGCTATCGCCGCAGACCTGCAGGATGCCGCTGGGAAACTCCATGAACTCGCAGAGATCGGTGGCGCCGATGTCGTAATCACTTGTCGGCGTGCCCGTTCCGGCGGTCGGGCCGATGCGGATCACCTGGCCCGGCGCCAGCGGAGGCAGGATGGGCTGCGGCATGGGCGCAGGCGGATCAGCGTGGGCCGACGGAGCCGTCGGCAACGCGATCACCGACGCCAAGATCAACGAAATGGCGAAAACAACTCGCACTTTCCCACCCAAACGTCGGTTTCGGCGCACGGGTCTCGGCGTCTACAGCTCGGCGGCCAGCAGCTCGGCGATCTGAATTGTGTTCAGCGCCGCACCTTTTCGCAGGTTGTCGCCGGACACGAACAAGGCGAGACCACGGCCGTCGGGCACACCGGGATCCTGCCGGATGCGGCCGACAAGCGATTCGTCGACACCGGCGGCGGCCAGCGGAGTGGGCACGTCGACCACCTTCACCCCTGGCGCCGCGGCGAGCAGATGGCGTGCGCGTTCGACCGACAGCGGCCGGGCGAACTCGGCGTTGATCGACAGCGAGTGCCCGGTGTACACCGGCACCCTCACACATGTCCCGCTCACCAACAGGTCGGGAATGCCCAGGATCTTGCGGCTCTCGTTGCGCAGCTTCTGATCTTCGTCGGTCTCCCCGGAATCGTCGTCAACATACGAACCGGCAAGCGGCACCACGTTGAACGCGATCGGCGCGATGTACTTGTTGGGCGGCGGGAACTCCAACGCCGAGCCGTCGTGCACCAGCTGCTCACTGTCGTCGACCACCGCGCGCGCCTGACCGAACAGCTCCTGCACGCCGGCCAGCCCGCTGCCGGACACCGCCTGATAGGTCGACGCGATCATCCGGACCAGCTGGGCCTCGTCGTGCAGCACCTTGAGCACCGGCATCGCGGCCATGGTCGTGCAGTTCGGGTTCGCGATAATGCCTTTCGGCCGGTTACGCGCGTCGGCGAAGTTGACCTCGCTGACCACCAAAGGCACGTCGGGGTCCTTGCGGAATGCTGACGAGTTGTCGATGACCGTGACCCCGGCGGCGGCGAACCGCGGTGCCTGCACCCGCGACATCGTCGCGCCGGCGGAGAACAGCGCGATGTCCAGGCCGGTGGGATCCGCGGTCGACGCGTCCTCGACCTCGATCTCCTGGCCGCGGAACGGCAGCTTCTTGCCCTGCGACCGCGCTGAGGCGAAGAACCGCACGCTGGTGGCCGGAAAGTCGCGTTCCTCCAGCAACGTTCGCATCACCTGGCCGACCTGCCCGGTCGCACCTACTATCCCTATTTGCAAACCGACGCTTACCATTAACGTCCCGTTCCCGCATAGACGACGGCTTCCTCGTCGCCGCCGAGCTCGAACGCCTCGTGCAGGGCGACGACGGCCTTGTCCAGCTCAGTGTCCTTGATCAGCACCGAGATTCGGATCTCCGAGGTGGAGATCAGGTCGATGTTGACGCCAACCCCTGCCAGCGCTTCGCAGAATTTCGCGGTGACGCCGGGATGGCTGCGCATGCCCGCGCCGACCAGCGACACCTTGCCGATGTGATCGTCGTAGAGCACCCTGCTGAACCCGATCTCCTCCTGGAGGGACGTCAGCTTCTCCACGGCGCCCGGCCCGCTCTCCCGCGAGCACGTGAACGTGATGTCGGTCTTGCCGTCCTCGATCTTGGAAATGTTCTGCAGCACCATGTCGATGTTCACGTCGGCGTCGGCGACCGCGCGGAACACCTTGGCGGCGTAGCCAGGAACGTCGGGGATACCGACGATCGTCACTTTCGCCTCGCTGCGGTCGTGGGCGACTCCGGTAATGATGGCGTCTTCCATGGGGATGTCCTCTATCCATCCGGTCACAATCGTGCCGGGCTTGTCTGAATACGACGACCGGACGTGAATCGGAACGTTGTATCGGCGGGCATATTCCACACACCGCAGCATCAGCACCTTGGCGCCGCACGCGGCGAGCTCGAGCATCTCCTCGAACGTGACGGTGTCCATCCGCCGCGCGTTGGGCACGATGCGCGGGTCGGCGGTGAAGATGCCGTCGACGTCGGTGTAGATCTCGCAGACGTCGGCCTTCAGCGCGGCGGCCAGCGCCACAGCGGTGGTGTCGGAGCCGCCACGGCCCAGCGTGGTGACGTCCTTGCTGTCCTGGCTGACGCCCTGGAATCCGGCGACCAGCACGATCAGCCCCTTGTCGAGGGCGTCCTGAAGCCGGCCCGGGGTGACGTCGATGATCTTGGCATTGCCGTGGGTGCCGGTGGTGATCACGCCGGCCTGCGACCCGGTGAACGAGCGGGCCTGCGCGCCCAGCGAGTCGATGGCCATCGCGACCAGCGCGTTGGAGATCCGCTCCCCCGCTGTCAGCAGCATGTCCAATTCGCGCACAGGCGGCGCCGGGCAGACCTGCCTGGCGAGATCGAGCAGGTCGTCGGTGGTATCGCCCATCGCAGAAACGACGACGACCACGTCGTTTCCGGCCTTCTTGGTCTCGACGATGCGTTCGGCGACGCGGCGGATCCGCTCGGCGTCGGACACCGAGGATCCGCCGTACTTCTGTACGACGAGCGCCACTGCCAAACCTTTCGCGCTGGTAGGTCTTGCCGGCTCGGCCGGCATGGGGTCCAACCAAGAATAAGGGGTCCGCGCATTCGATTTACTCCGCCGGTAGCGTCAAGATGTGGTCAAGAGTCCCCCCGACAAGCGCTTGCGCGAGCAGCAGCGCGCGCAGACTCGGGTGCCGATCCATCCCGACATCGCCGCGCGGTGGAGCCCGCGGATGTTCGACGGTGACGCCGTGCTCGAGGCCGACGACGTCGTCGCCGTCCTGGAGGCCGCACGCTGGGCCGCCACCTGGGGTCACCGCCAGCCGGTTCGCTTCCTGGTGGGGCTCCGCGGCGACGAGACCTTCGGCAAGATCTCCGAGCTGCTCAAGCGCGGCAACAGCTACGCCAAGGCCGCCGGGGCGTTGGTCCTGGTGTGCGCCGACGAGGGCGAGGACGAGCGGACCGCGCGGTACGCCGCAGTGGACACCGGTGCCGCGATCGCGCAGTTGACCATGGAGGCGGTGTCGCGCGGGCTCATCGCCCACCCCATGGCGGGGTTCAATGCCGACGGCGCCCGTGAGGCGTTCGGCATTCCGGAAGGTGTGCAGCCCATCGCCGTCGTCGCGGTCGGATCGCTTGGCGACTACGACAACGCGCCACCGGAGATCGTCGAACGTGACGCGCAGGGCCGCCACCGCATGCCCCTCGACGAAGTGGCGTTCGCGGGCAGCTGGGGGCGGCCGCTGCCCTCATCGGCCACGTCATGAACAGGCCTTAGCCAACTCCGCGAGGTTATCGCTGATTCGGGCGTTCAGCGCCGCCATCTCGAAGGCCGCCGGTGGCGCGGGCGCGCCGGGAGCCCGCGATTGCGCTTGAGCGCGCACGACGGGCAGCTTCCCGACGAACTCGTTGGCGAGCTTGGCGACCGTCGTACTCGTCTGAGCCAGGTCGGGGGAGGTCACCTTCTGCGCACGTTCTGCCAACCCGTCGGCCCACACTTGGTAGGCGGCGTCGTCGGCCACGCTGGGGATGCCCTGCTCGTCACCGGTTTTCGACGCCATGTGCTCGGCCTGGGAACGGTTGAAGTCCAACAGGTCCTTGACCGGGAGGCATTCTTCGGACGGGCGGTCAAACACGGTGTAGGACAACACAATCGCCACGACCGTGACCACCGCGACGCCGATGGCGGCCCACCATCGCCGATCGAGCTTCATCGCACGAACTCTATCGGTCGACCCCACTTTTAACGCGTAGGCAACATCACGAGCCTGTCCACGTAACAGAAACATCGGTTACTGGCAGTGAACGGCTCTCGCCGGAGCCGCACCACTCCAGGAGATGTAAATGGATACAGGAACCACAGCATTCATGCTGTGTTGCATCATCGGCCTGACGATGATGATCCCCGGTCTCGCGCTTTTCTACGGCGGCATGGTGTCCGTCAAGAGCTCGACCAACATGATGATGATGACGTTCGGCGCCGTGGCCGTCGTCGGCGTGCTGTGGGTGTTGTTCGGCTTCTCGATGGCGTTCGGCACGTCCTATGGCGGCTTCGTCGGCAGCTTCACCGAGTTCGCAGGCATGAAGAACCTCACCGAACCGATGACCACCATCAACGGCCTGCCGGTGAGCCTATTCGCGCTATTCCAAGCACTATTCGCGGCGATCACCGTGGCGCTGATATCCGGCGCGGCCGCCGATCGGATGAAGTTCGGCGCCTGGATGACGTTCGCGACCGCCTGGGCGATCCTCGTCTACTTCCCGGTCGCGCACTGGGTGTTCGCGTTCGACGGTGTGGTGACACCCGACGCCAAGGGCGGCTGGATCGCCAACCAACTGAAGGCCATCGACTTCGCAGGCGGCACGGCGGTGCACATCAACTCGGGCGCCGCCGCTCTGGCCGTCGCCATCGTGCTGGGCAAGTCCCTGGGCTTCGGCAAGTTCCGCAAGCCGCACAACGTACCGCTGACGCTGCTTGGCGCCGGTCTGCTGTGGGCCGGCTGGTATGCGTTCAACGGCGGTTCGGCGCTGGCCGCGGGCACCTCGGCGGCCATCGTCATGGTCACGACGTTCACCGCCACCTGTGCGGCGACTCTGGCCTGGCTCGGCGTCGAGAAGATCAAGGACGGGCACGTCACCGGTGTCGGCGCGGCTTCGGGCGCGGTGGCCGGGCTGGTCGCCATCACCCCTGCCTGCGGCGCGGTCACCCCGATCGGTGCGATCTTCGTCGGCTTGATTGCCGGCGCGATCTGCCCGCTTGCCGTCGGGCTTAAGTCGAGGTTCGGGTACGACGACTCGCTCGACGTGGTCGGCGTGCACCTGGTCGGCGGCGTGATCGGCACCCTGCTGATCGGTCTCTTCGCCAGCGCAAGCATGCCGAACAAGACCGATGGACTCTTCTACGGTGGCGGGCTCGATCAACTGTGGAAGCAGGCGATCGCCGCCGGCGCAGTGATGGCCTACTCGTTCGTGGTCGCGTACATCATCGCGTTCGTCATCAAGAAGACGATGGGCATCCGCATTTCGACCGACGAAGAAGAAAAGGGCATCGACGCCAAGTTCCACCGAGACGCGGCGTACGAACTCCAGCCCGCCTGACGGACAGCGACGACGGCTCGCCGGAGGAGCCGACAAGCTCCGGCCGGCGCGGAACCACTCGCCCGCGCCGGCCGGCCCCCTCTCAACAAATATGAGGTTTATTTGGAATGTCTGACGCCAATCATTCCCTTGCCACCCTGGCCGAACAGTCCGGGACGAAGTTCATCCTCGCCCTGTTCGTCGACCTGCGAGGCAAACCATGCGCGAAGCTGGTGCCCGTCGAGGCCGTCGACCTGCTCGCCACCGAGGGCGTCGGCTTCGCCGGATACGCCGTCGGCGCCATGGGCCAGGAGCCCAAGGACCCCGACTTGATCGCCATTCCGGACCCCGCGTCGTTCACGCCGATCCCGTTCATCAAGGACGGCCTCGCCATCGTGCACTGCGACCCGCACGTCAACGGCGAACCGTGGCCCTACGCCCCGCGCGTGATCCTCAAGGCGCTGATCCAGCAGGCCGCCGACGCCGCGTTCGAGCCGTGGGTCGGCGCCGAGGTGGAGTACTTCCTGCTGCACCGCAACGCCGACGGCAGCCTGTCGGTCGCCGACGCCGCCGACACCGCCGCGCAGCCCTGCTACGACGCCCGTGGTGTCACCCGGATGTACGACCACCTCACCGCGATCTCGGCGGCGATGAACACGCTCGGCTGGTCCAACTACGCCAACGACCACGAGGATGGCAACGGCCAGTTCGAGCAGAACTTCCAATTCGCCGACGCGCTGACCACCGCCGACCGCGTGGTCACGCTGCGCTACCTGCTGTCGATGATCGCCGCCGAACGCGGCATGGTGGCCACCTTCATGCCCAAGCCCTTCGCCGCTAAGACCGGCAGCGGTTTACATCTGCATCTGTCGCTGACCAGTGGCGGCAGTCCGGTGTTCCCCGCCGAGGAGGACTCCCGCGGACTGGGTTTGTCCGAGACGGCGTATGCGTTCATCGGTGGCATCCTCGAACACGCCGGCGCGCTGCAGGCGGTGGTCGCGCCAACGGTCAACTCCTACAAGCGGACCGGTGCGACGACGACGGCGTCGGGCGCGTCGTGGGCGCCGAGGACCCCGACCTACGGCGGCAACGACCGAACGCACTACATCCGGGTGCCCGACTCAGCGCGCGTCGAGCTGCGCGGCAGTGACGGCTCCGCCAATCCATACCTGGCGATGGCTGCGGCGCTGGGCGCGGGCATCGATGGGATCAAGCGCAGCGCCGACCCCGGCGACATTGGAGGACAGGGGCGTTCGCCGCTGCCGCCGACACTGCTCCACGCGGTCGACGAGTTCGAAGGGGACCCGCTGATCGCGGGTGTGCTCGATGCCGCGGGCGATGGTGTGGCGCGCTACTTCGCCAATATCAAGCGCGAGGAGTTCTTCGCCTACCACTGCGCGGTGACGCCGTGGGAGATCGACCACTACCTGACCGCGTTCTGAATCGTCAACCGTCAAAGGAGACAAGCCATGTGCGGGATCGTCGGGTTGCACCTGCGCACCCCCGAGCTCTATCCCCGGCTCGGGGAACTGCTCACCGGAATGCTGTGCGAGATGGGCGACCGTGGCAGTGATTCCGCCGGCGTCGCCGTCTACGGCGACCCGATCTGGTCACCCCCGGGACGAGGTAGCGTCTCGGTGCTGGAGGTCGAGCCGGCGGCCGACGACATCGGTCTTGACGTGAGCGTGACCCGCCAGGGCGACACGTATCTCCTTACGGCAGATGCATCTTCGGAGGTGCTGCTGGATGCGGTCACGGCGGCGTACCCGCGGGCGCTGATCTCCGGCTTCGGCTCGGACATGGCCGTACTCAAGGGCGTCGGGCATCCGCGTGCACTGACTGAGGCGTGGAGCCTGGCCAAGGCGCAGGGCTGGCAGGGCGTCGGTCACACCAGGATGGCCACGGAGTCCGCGGTGACGCCCGCGGGTTGCCATCCCTATGCGGTCGGGGCCGAGCAGTGCATGGTGCACAACGGCTCGTTCGCGAACCACGCCACGATCCGCCGCGAATTACGTGCCGCCGGTGTCCAATTCGACAGCGAGAACGACACCGAGGTCGGCGCCCGGTTCATCGCCAAGCAGCTGGCCGATGGTCGCGACGTGGAATCCGCACTCAAGGAGCTGTGTGCCACATTCGACGGGTTCTACACGCTGCTCGTGTCCAACCGCGACTCATTCGCGGTGGTGCGAGACGCGATCGCGTGCAAACCGGCCGTCATCGCCGAGACCGACGACTGGGTGGCGATGGGCAGCGAATACCGCGCGCTCGCCGGGCTTCCCGGCGTCGAGGCCGCCAAGATCTGGGAACCGGAACCGGAGGTGATCTACGCATGGACACGGTGACAGCCACGGTGACATGCTCTTCGCGCAAGCGCTCATCGGTGTCCTCATATGACCTGCGGACGATGCCTCTGCGTGAGGTCAACACCGCCCTACACGCCCCAGATCTGTTCGGCGAGCTCGTGATCGCACATCCCGAGGGTGCACACAACGTCGCCGTCGGCATCGACGCTCCGGTGAAGGTGACCGTCGAGGGCCATGTCGGCTACTACGCCGCAGGCATGAACCAGCAGGCCGAGATCGTGATCGACGGCAACGCGGGCACCGGTGTCGCCGAGAACATGATGAGCGGCACGGTCTGGGTCAAGGGCAACGCGTCCCAATCGGCGGGGGCGACCGCCCATGGCGGCCTGCTGGTGATCGAGGGAAACGCCGCCGCGCGGTGCGGGATTTCGATGAAGGGCGTCGACATCGTGGTGGGTGGCGACGTCGGCCACATGAGCGCGTTCATGGCGCAGGCCGGGCGACTGGTAATCCGCGGCAATGCCGGCGAGGCGCTCGGCGACTCGATCTACGAGGCGCGCATCTACGTCCGCGGCGACGTCGCCTCGCTGGGCGCCGACTGCGTCGCCAAGGAGATGCGGTCCGAGCACCACATGGAGCTCGAATACCTGCTCAAGGCTGCGGGTTTCGAGGGCGACGACACGGCTGCCTACACCCGCTATGGGTCGTCGCGCAACCTCTACCACTTCCACGTCGATAACGCTTCGAGCTACTGATGACATACACCACCGACGAGCGGGCGCGCCTCGGCCTGCGCGAGTCCGCCACCTTTGACCGGCCGACGATCGCGGCCATCCAGCGTGCCGCCGAAACCGGCATCTACGACATCCGCGGGTGGGGTGCCAAGCGGCCGCTGCCGCATTTCGACGACCTCCTGTTCCTTGGCGCATCGATGTCGCGCTACCCGCTGGAGGGATACCGCGAGAGGTGCGGCACCGACGTGGTTCTCGGCGACCGGTTCGCGAAACACCCACTGCACTTGGATATTCCGGTGACGATCGCCGGAATGTCGTTCGGTGCGCTGTCCGGGCCCGCCAAGGAGGCGTTGGGCCGCGGCGCCAGCCAGGTCGGCACGTCGACCACCACCGGTGACGGCGGCATGACGACCGAGGAACGCATGCAGAGCAAATATCTTGTGTACCAATATCTTCCATCGCGGTACGGGATGAACCCGGACGACCTGCGCAAGGCGGACGCTATCGAAGTGGTGCTTGGCCAGGGTGCGAAACCCGGCGGCGGCGGAATGCTGCTCGGCCAGAAGATATCCGAACGCGTGGCCGGAATGCGCACCCTGCCCGAGGGCATCGACCAGCGCTCGGCCTGCAGGCACCCGGACTGGACTGGCCCCGACGACCTGACCATCAAGATCAACGAATTGCGCGAGATCACCGACTGGGAGAAGCCGATCTACGTCAAGGTCGGCGCCACCCGCACCTACTACGACGTGAAACTGGCCGTGCACGCCGGCGCCGATGTCGTGGTCGTCGACGGCATGCAGGGCGGCACCGCCGCCACCCAGGAGGTCTTCATCGAGCACGTCGGCATCCCGACGCTGGCCGCGGTGCCACAGGCGGTGCAGGCGCTGGCAGAACTCGGCGTGCACCGAAAGGTGCAGCTGATCGTCTCCGGTGGCATCCGCACCGGCGCCGACGTGGCGAAGGCGCTGGCACTCGGCGCCGACGCGGTCGCCATCGGCACGGCGGCATTGATCGCGTTGGGGGACAACCATCCTCGCTATGCCGCCGAGTACGAAGCGCTGGGCAGCGCCGCCGGCTTCTTCGACGATCTTCAGGACGGCACCGATCCGGCGGGGATCAGCACGCAGGATCCCGAGCTCGCCGCACGGTTCGATCCAATCGAAGGTGGCCGGCGGCTGGCCAACTACCTGCGGGTGCTGATCATGGAGGCCCAGACCATCGCCCGCGCCTGCGGCAAGGCGCACGTGCTGCACCTCGAGCCGGAGGACCTCGTCGCCGTGACCATCGAAGCGGCGGCGATGGCGCGGGTGCCGCTGGCCGGAACGGATTGGATTCCCGGCCAATGAGCGAGACTGCCGACGTCGTCATCGTCGGCGGCGGCATCGAGGGCGCGGCCGCTGCGTGGGCGCTGTCCCAGCGCGGCGTCACGGATGTCGTCGTGGCCGAACGCAATACCGTCGCCTCGGGGATGACTGGCAAGTCCAGCGGCATCGTCCGCTGCCACTACGGGGTCACGTCACTGGCCGCGATGGCCGCCGTCGGCCTGGAAGTGTTCGAGAAGGCCGAGGAAATCTTCGGCAGCGACATCGGCTTCCGGCAGACCGGGTATGTCGTCGGCGTCGGCGAACCCAACGTCGCAGCCCTGCGCAAAAGCCTGGCCGCCCAGCGGGCCGTCGGCGTGCAGACGGAGGAGATCGACCGGTCCGAGGTAGCGCGCATGTGGCCGTTCGCGGATCTGGCGCCATTCGAGGCGTTCGGGTGGGAGGCGCGCGGCGGCTACGGCGACGCATATCTGAGCGCGCAGGCGTTCGCGACCTCGGCGCGCGCTGCCGGCGTCCGAATCCGCCAGGGGACCACCGTCACCGAACTCTTGGTTGCGGGCGATCGGGTCACCGGTGTCGTGCTTGCCGACGGCAGCGACATCTCTGCGGGCACGGTCGTCGTCGCGACCGGCGTGTGGACGAAGCCGTTCCTGGCGCGATATGGCGTCGACGTGCCGATCCGCGTGGTGCGCGAACAGATTGTCACGATCGCGCCCGGCGTCGAAACAGGACCCGTGCCCGTCTTCTCCGATCTGGTGTCGCTGCAGTACGTCAGGCCGGAAGTCGGCGGCGACATCCTCTTCGGCAACAGCGATCTGTCCGACGTCGAAGAGGCAGATCCCGACAATTACCTCAACCGAGCGACCGACACGTTCGTCGACCTCACCGTCGACAAGGTCGGCACCCGCTTCCCCGGGTTCGCAGATGCGGCGATCAGCAGCAGCTACGCGGGCTGCTACGACGTCACGCCGGACTGGAACCCGGTGATCTCCACAACGGGGCTCGACGGTCTCGTCGTCGCGGCCGGTTTCAGCGGGCACGGGTTCAAGATCGCGCCTGCGGTGGGACGGTTGACCGCCGACCTCGTCGTCGAGGGACACAGCAATGACCCGCGGATCCCGCATTCCGACTTCCGCCTGTCGCGGTTCGACGAGGGTGACCTGCTGAAGAGCCCGTATCCGTATGTCGGTGCCGGTCAAATGCGATGATGGTGGCCCAGTGACCGACGTCCCACTTATTCGCAACAAGTCGGGCACGGCGCGAGACCGTGATCCCCACGAGCCCGTCGAGGAGCTCGAGTTCGAGGCCGCGATCGGTCGTAACGTGCGGCAGTTGCGGCAACAGCAAGCGCTCACCGTCGCGGAAATGGCTGCCCGCGTTGGCATTTCCAAGGCGATGATGTCCAAGATCGAGAATGCCCAGACATCGTGCAGCCTGAGCACGCTTGCATTGCTCGCCAAAGGATTCGACGTGCCGGTCACCAGCCTGTTCCGCGGCGCCGACGTTGAGCGCCCCGCGGCGTTCGTCAAGGCGGGCACCGGCGCGCGAATCGTGCGCAACGGCACCAAGGAAGGCCACGAGTACCAGTTGCTCGGGTCGCTGCGCGGCGAGCACAAGCGGCTCGAGTGCCTACACGTCACGCTGTCGGAGAAGAGCCAGACCTACCCGCTGTTTCAGCATCCGGGCACCGAGTTCATCTACATGCTCGAAGGCGTCATGGATTACAGCCACAGCCGCTCGGTGTATCGACTGCATCGGGGTGACTCGCTGCAGATCGACGGCGAGGGGGCACATGGACCTGTCGATCTGGTCGAGCTGCCGATCCGCTTCCTGTCGGTGATCGCGTTCCCAGATTCTCAGGTGTAGTTGCTCTGCTAGTGCTATCGGCGGTCTTCATCGAGCGTGAAACCATTGCGAATTTCTCCGCGATTTTTAGCATTAGATACACGCTCGGCGACGAGTCAGGTGTAGAGCTTGGCCGCCGCCGTCGCCACGTCGGTCACGACGTCGCAATGCTCGCCGCCGCTGTCCACCACGACCGCGGGCCGGATGACCACCTCGCCGGGCCCGACGAAATCGCCGCCCAGCAGCTTGCGCTGCATCGGGGTGCCGACGAACGCCACGGCCGAGCAGTAGGTCGGGTCGACGAGCAGCTCGACGCCGTCGCGTTCGCGGTGCTGCCGGGTCTCGGTGGCCAAGTCATACATCTTCGGCTCCAGCGACACCTGTATCGGCACGACGTCGTTGCCACGGGAGATCCCGAAGTTGCATTCGTATGGACGGGAGCGGGTGACATCCCACCGCTCGACCTCGGCAGCGACCACCGACAGCACCTGGCACGGATCGCGCTCGGCAAGCGCGCTCGGATAGACGGCGACCGCGTCACGAACCGGCAGCCGCGACGATTCCACCGCCGGCGCGATCGCGCGTGCCAGACGCTGCGCGAATTCGCAGTTCTCCTCGGCGATGAGTCCGACGCGCACGAACGGCTGATCGAGTCGGCGCAGCGGCTGGGCGCCGGGCAACAGCGACAGATGCAGTGGTAGCAGGTAGTCACACGATCCGGGATACGACTCGTACACCGGCAGCCCACCCGCCAGGAATGCCACGGGTTGGCCTGCCATGCGGTTGAGAATCACCTCGATGCTGGCGTAGCGGCGGTTGGCCTCGCCGGGCACCTTTATGTCGACGTCACATTCGTCGAGCGCGAAAAGTGTTCCCACCGAGCCGATTTCGCCGATCTTGGCCAGACCGTCGCGGGTGAGCAGGCCGCACGGGTCGATCCGGCGCATCGCGCGCAGATAGGCCAGCGTGGTGACCTCATCGGGATTGAGGCGCTGCCCGTTGGTAGGAACGTCGCCTGCGAAGAAGTATGCGGGATCGACCTCGCGGGGGCCCATTGCCGCGTTGCCCTCGAGGGAGCGACCGCAGCCGGTGAGCATCAGCGCGCCGGTCAGCAGCGCCGTGACCATGCCGGTCATCAGCCTCACCGCAACATTGTCCATCGACTCTGCGGTGCGGGCCATGAGACCTGGGGTTTTGGCCTTGCAGGTGGGTTTGCTACAGTGGTCGACGTGCAGCGGGTGCTCCTTCTCGGCAGCCGCGACGGGGTCTGATCCAGACCGGCTTCCCGTCGCGGGTAGTCGCGATGCGCCGGTCTCGACCGTTTAGGTCTCAGCCAAACCCACCCGGAGCAATCACCGTGACTACCTTTTCCAAATCCGCACCAGATTCACCAGACGCCTTCACGTCGGTACGCAGCATCAACAAGCCGTCCGGCGCACCCAACCCGGGCCAGCCCGCGTGGAACACCCAGCGGACCACGTCGATGCCGGTCAGCCGCTATCGCACCTTCGCCGAGGAGGTACCGGGCGGGAGCCCGACATCAGGCGCAGCGCCCGTTCCTCTTGACCGCACCTGGCCCGACCGCGTCGTCGACCGGGCACCCATGTGGTGTGCGGTGGACCTGCGCGACGGCAACCAGGCGCTGATCGATCCGATGAGCCCCGCCCGCAAGCGCCGCATGTTCGAACTCCTGGTCCGCATGGGCTACAAGGAGATCGAGGTCGGCTTTCCATCGGCCAGCCAGACCGACTTCGACTTCGTCCGCGAAATCATCCAACAGGGCGCGGTTCCCGACGACGTCACCATCCAGGTGCTGACGCAGTGCAGGCCGGAGTTGATCGAGCGGACGTTCGAGGCCTGCCAAGGAGCACCTCGCGCCATAGTCCACTTCTACAACTCGACGTCGATCCTGCAGCGGCGGGTGGTGTTCCGCGCCGACCGCGAGGCCGTGAAGGCGATCGCCACCGACGGCGCCCGCAAGTGCGTCGAGGAAGCCGCAAAGTATCCGGGCACACTTTGGCGGTTCGAGTACTCGCCTGAGTCCTACACCGGCACGGAGCTGGAGTACGCCAAGGACGTGTGCGACGCCGTCGCCGATGTCATCCAGCCCACGCCGAAGTGGCCGCTGATCGTCAACCTGCCCGCGACCGTCGAGATGGCCACGCCCAACGTCTACGCCGACTCCATCGAGTGGATGAGCCGCAACCTTGCGCGTCGGGATTCCATCATCCTGAGCCTGCACCCGCACAACGACCGCGGAACCGCCGTCGCTGCAGCGGAATTGGGCTATCAGGCCGGTGCCGACCGGATCGAGGGTTGCCTGTTCGGCAACGGCGAGCGCACCGGCAACGTGTGCATCGTGACGCTGGGGTTGAACCTGTTCTCCCGCGGCGTGGACCCGCAGATCGACTTCTCCAACATCGACGAGATCCGTCGCACCGTCGAGTACTGCAACCAATTGCCAGTTCCCGAACGTCACCCGTATGGCGGCGACCTGGTGTACACCGCGTTCTCGGGCAGCCACCAGGACGCCATCAACAAGGGCCTGGACGCGATGAAGATCTCGGCGGACGAGGCCGACGCCGACGTGGACGACATCCTGTGGCAGGTGCCGTATCTGCCGATCGACCCGAAGGACGTCGGCCGCACCTATGAGGCGGTCATCCGGGTCAACTCGCAGTCCGGCAAGGGCGGCGTGGCCTACATCATGAAGGCCGACCACGGGCTGGCGCTGCCGCGCCGGCTGCAGATCGAGTTCAGCCAGGCGATCCAGAAGATCACCGACGGCGAGGGCGGCGAGGTCTCGCCCAAGGAGATGTGGGACGTCTTTGCCAACGAGTACCTGGCGCCCATCCGGCCGTTGGAACGAATCCGGCAGAAGGTGATTGCCTCCGAGGTTGACGGCGGCACCGACACCATCGAGGCGACGGTCAAGATCGACGGTGTCGAGACCGACATCCGCGGCTCGGGCAACGGCCCTCTCGCGGCGTTCGTCGACGCGCTGTGCAGCGTCGGCATCCAGGTCCACGTGCTCGACTACTCCGAGCACGCACTGACCGCCGGTGAAGGCGCGCAGGCCGCGGCCTACGTGGAGGCGTCGGTCAACGGCAAGACCATCTGGGGGGTCGGCATCGCGACGTCGATCACCACCGCATCGCTACGGGCCGTGGTGTCGGCCGTCAACCGCGCTTCTCGCTAGTCGAGGAAGGCGCTCAGCAGTCGGTCCACAAGACCGGCGGTATCTAGCGCGCCCGACTCGGGCGCGATGGTGAGGTTGCTGAACACAAAGCCGTTGAGCAACCTGCTGAGCTCGTCCATCCGCTCCGGTGGCGGGGTGAAGCCGGCGGCCTCAAAGATGAGCGTCGCCGACTTCACCGCGGCCGCCTGAAGCTCCTTCATCAACGGCCTGAGCTCTTCGCGCCTGGTGCTTTCCATGAACAGCTCGAACCGCGCCAGTGTCCAGCGGCGAAACTGCTCATCGGGGTCGAGCATGCGAATCATCAACGTTTTCAAGGCATCACGGGATAGCGGGCCGATCGCCGACTGCAAGGCCTCGACCCGCTGCCAATGCAGATCAACCGTCCTGGCGGCGGTCGCTTCGAGCAGCGCCTGCCGAGTCCGGAAGTAGTTCGAGGTGGTGCCCGCTGGCAAGTCCGCGCCGCTGTCGACCTGACGATGCGTCAGACCCCCGACGCCGTCGTCACACAGGATGTCGATCGCGGCGTCGAGGATCTGATTGCGTCGTTCCGGGTTGGTCGGCATCAGTTCCTATAGCGCAGGCGCCAGAACATCGTCAGGAACGCCGGGTACACCAGGAACAGCAGGAAGTAGCTGAACCACATCGGGAACCAGGTGAACACGGACACGTCCCAGATCACGTAGGAGCAGTAGACGTGCAGGGGCACGCTGGCGGCAATGTAGACCACCGATCCGGTGAAGAGTGCCCGATGCCGTTTGTTCGCGAAGACCACGCGGTTATGAACCAGCAGCAGGATCCCGGTGATCGCGGCGTAGGTCATCGGCACCAGCAGGATCTTGTCGGTCGTCGGTGTGACGACGTACCGCAGCGTGCGTTCGTCGCCGAAGATCACCCGGTACAGGTGCAGGCAGACGCCCATAGTGATGGTGAGTATCGCCGCTTCGCGGAAGAAATAGCCGCGGCGGCGGTACGTGTCCCAGAAGGACGGCTTGTACACTACGTCTGTAGTGGTCGTCATGGCTCTGACGGTATCACTACGATTGTAGTGATTGCAACAGGTGCTACGGACGCGGAGGCAGAACCGCCAGCCACGAGTCCGCGAGCAGTTCGATCAGCTGCCCGTCCGGGTCGCGGATCATCGCCGACTGCTCGGACACTGTCGCTTCGACGACCGATCCGCCGAAGCCGTCGACCATCGTCAACACCGCAGCCAGATCGGACACCGACAGCGACAGATGCGTCAGGCCCACTTGGTCCATGACGCGTTCGGGTCCGGTGTGGACTTCGCGTTTCGCGTAGTCGAGAAGCTCGAGCACCAGGCCATCGCGAATCAGGTACGTCGCGCGCAGACCGAGCGGCTTCGCGAGCTGCAGAAGCCGATCGGTGCCGTCGTCGGGCGGTTCGAGTTCCCACCAGAACTCGAACCCGAGTAGGCCCTCATAGAAGCGACGTGACCGCTCGCGATCTGCAACGCACAATCCGACGTGGTTGAAAACCGCTCGGTATGGGTTCGCCTCCGGCCGAAGGCGCTCAAAACCGCTACTCATAGCCTATCTCCGTCCGACGGGACCGCTCGATCAGTCGGCTCTACCTGCATGGCCCTACTGGTCGCAACACTGCTAGGTGCCGGAGTCTGCTCAGCCAGCCCAAGCCCAGGCGACCCCGGCTACTGCGGCGCCCGCCAAGACGCCCTTGACTGCGTGGCCTACGACGGCCCGGCGCCACCACCACCAAGCCGCGCCGAAGCCGCCTACGTCAACAGCGTTCGCGGCCGTTACCCCGGCGACGACGCGACACTGCTGAAGATGGGGCGGGGTACCTGCAACGTGCTTCACGGTGGCGTCACCACCGGTTACGTCGTTCCCGACATCGCCACCCACCTCGGGATCGGCAACGCGGCCGCCGACCAGGTGCTGGACGCGGCGATGGACTACATCTGCCCCGACATACACATCGGCGCCAACGGAGCAGACGACTCCAGGCCCTACCACTGACGGGGAGGTGGCGCTGCCTCCGTTGGATCGGCGCTGCGCCCTCTGTGCTTGCTGCAGATCGGCATCTGGGTCCCAGATGATCTTGCCAAAGTACTTGGCTGGATGTAGCCCTACGACGGCCTTCTTACGCAGAAGCCTCGGTGTCTGGTTATTGCTCGTGGCCAGCCAATCACGAACGGCCAGACCCGGATTGGCGCCCGGCGCCACAGGCAGTGCCCGTCCCATGAGGTCGACGTGCCGCCCCACGAACTGCTGTCTCTTATTCGGGTGGTAACCGAACTCTGACTCGCCGAAGTCCGCGACGCCGTGCCGCCGGTATGGCCACGGGATCTCGGGGTCATCGGCGTAGAAGCTGTAGACGTCGAGGTCCTTCACGCCGTTCTTCTTCTTGGCGTCCTTTTTGCAATCCAGGTCGTGGAGCGCGCCCCCCTGGCATAGGGCGATCAACAAGCGCCGGTGACCGTAGACGGCCAGATGCGGGTTGCGCTGGAAGAACGACTTCTGGTCGGCCTCAGCGATACTGACTAGGGCGTGTCTCTTAAATGTCGTAGCCATGCGCAGATGGCGGCGAGGACTGCTGCGGCACGGTAGGTGAGGGCGAGCTTGTCGTAGCGGGTGGCCAGGCCGCGCCAGTTCTTGACGATGTTGAAGGATCGTTCGATGACGTTGCGGCGCTTGTATTTCTGGGCATCCAAGCCGACCGGGCGACCGCCTCTGCTGCCGCGGCGTCGGCGGTGATCGACTTGGGTGGACTGTTCGGGGATGACCGCGCAGATACCCCGGGCGCGCAGACGTGCCCGGTGCGCGCGCGAGGAGTAGGCCTTATCGCCCAGCACCGCTGCCGGTCGAGTACGCGGCCGACCGGGGCCCACCCGCGGCACTCGCAGCTGGCCCATCAGCGGGTCGAACATCGGTGAATCGTGGGCGTGGCCAGGGCCGATGAGCACCACCAGCGGCAGTCCACGCCCGTCGCAGAGCTGATGGATCTTCGTCGTCAACCCGCCGCGCGAACGACCCAAGGCGTGATCGGCGGGTTCATCGCACAAATTCGTGTAATTCAACGGTGCCCCCTGTGTCGCGCGCCAGGCTCGCGCCGTGCTGATGCACCCGACACGACGTCGAATCAACCGCCACCGCCGACCAATCAATGACGTCATCGGCGTCGGCCAAGCTCAACAGTGCGGTCAACACCGCGTCCCAGGTGCCGTCGGCCGCGAACCGGCGATGACGCTTCCACACCGTCTGCCACGGACCAAAATCCGCAGGTAGATCCCGCCACGGGACACCACACCGATAGCGATAGATGATCCCCTCGATCACCTGGCGGTGATCCCGAAACGGTCGACCCCGCAACCCATCCGAGCACGGCAACAACTGCTCGATCACACTCCACTGCGCATCGCTTAACACCGCATCACGAGTCACGCCAACCACACTGACCGACAACCGGCATCACATTAGGGAGACACGCCCTAGTCGCCTGAGGTGCTCATCGGTGAACGGCGCAAAGCTGCGCGGGGACTGTCGACCCGTTGCCACCCGCTCACCCTAGGAGCCGGGTCGACCAGTGTGCGGGCGAACCGTCCGACTACTCGGGGTCGGTATCGACCCTCTCAATGTGGCCGGTCATCAGACGGTCCGACAGCCAGTCGCCGAAGACGAACTCGCCGCCGACCCACTGCTCGGGGTCCAGACCAGCGGCCTCGGCGCCGCAGCTCGTCCGAGTCCACTCCCTGTTGGGGACCGCAGCTGTCCAGCCATTATGAGGGACAACCTTGCTGGAATGGGTTCTCGCGGCAGCTGCTGGGCGAATCGGCGCAGTACAGCTTGTCGTCGATTGGCGACACCGCGTCGACCTGGCCCGTGTCGCACTTGAGGTGTTCCTCGGGGTCGATCGCGTTGAGCGCCTCCTGGATACAGGCGATCCACGGATTGCTGAATCGTATGTACGAGCTGCACTCCCCGGCGTGTGCCACCGGTGCCGCTATTAACAAGCTCGCTGCCAGTGCCGCAGCGGCGAGAGCTGGCGTATACCTCATTTGGCACCGCGCTGTTGCAGGGCATCAACGCAACCGCTGACGTATCGGCCCTGGTCCGTCTTCGGGTCTCGGCTCTTCGCTAGCAGGTTGCAGGTCACGCTGGCGTCAGACGCCTGCGCGGCGCTCTTGTTGATGTACCACCCGACCCCAAAGCCCGTTTGGTAGGAGTGTTCCTGGTCCTGGGGCGGCCACGCGGCCCGGGGCAATTCCCTGCTGCACCCGGTCGGCAGCACCATGGCCGCTATCGCGAGCGCCGCAATGCTCTTTGCAATGCTCTTTCTCGTTATCGTGTTGTTCATGTTTCCGCCGATGTTGTGCAGCTAGCTGGCACCCTGGGCGCGCAGGGAATCCATGCTGGGGGTGAGTGGCGTTGGGGCGAGGGACGCTATGCGCCGTCCCCGTCGCCGACTTTTGTGCACCGCCGCCGCCTGGGAGGAGGTGGAGGCTACGGCCTAGCGGTTACCACCGGGCCAAGACGGATCTGCCGGGTAAGACGATGAGACGCGGTGCTGGACGCAGAAAATACTGGCTACTCCCCCTCCGGAGTTCCAGCACGCCTCCATTGCGAGCCTGGTCAGCTCATCGAAGGACCCTGTGTCGGGCACTTCCTCGGTGCCGTTGGCGTCGATGGCCGCCGAGGACGAGACGTCCAGGACAGCTTGGTGCGGCGTGGGGTGGTCGGCAACGGCGGTGCCGAGGCCCGCCGGTACGACCAGCATCAGGGCCAAAGCGGTCAGCGCCGTGCCAATAACTATCACCACTCTCCGCAACTGTGGCGCTTCAATTTTGGGAATTTTCATGTGCTTTCCTTCCTGTCGACCAGCGTGCGCGGCTCGTGCCGCGCTCACAGAAACCTCGCCACGCCCACACCTAGTGCGATGGCTCGCGCCCCGACCCGACCGACATGGCGTGAATACGCCGTGACCCAAGCCTTCTCTGTATCGCCAGGGATGGTTTGCTAGATTCAGCGTGCCTGGGAGAAAACTGTGAGGAATCGGGTGTTTCCCTATGCTTCAAACGTTGCTAGAATCGCTAGGTTTTGCCCACGCAAACACATCGCCGAGCGCACGTGACGCCCGCATCGGTCAAAGGCGCTGGTGAAGCCGGTCGGATGCCCACGAACGCCGACCGAGATCGCTGTGAACGCTCTCGCGCGGTACAGCCTCATCTTCCTGGCAGTCACCATCACCATTGGCTGTCAGTGGGCTGGGACGTCCGGCGTGATCGGAAGTCCCGGACAGACCTTGACGTAGTCGATGTCCGGCAACACCCAGTCCCGCCACTGCTGGCGGCTCATGTTGGTCGTGAGCTTGGCGCACATCGCCGACGTGGGGTCGGGGGTACGTGGTCAGGGCCGCAGTGACTTGTCGGCACCGCCGGAGGTGATCCGCGTACCGTCGGGGCTGAACGCGACGCTGTACACATCGGGCTACGTGGAGTGCGCCTACGGCGGGTTCGGGGAAGGGCGCCGCAAGCGGTATGACTTCGCCCCGTAAATGGACCTGCCCGACGGCTGGTTCACCAACGACGGGAACAGCTACTACTCCGAGCACTGGCCGATGGTGCGGCGATGAGTCACCACATCAAAGAAGTGCGCCGCGAGCGCAAGAAAGGCAGGAAGTGATCCACATCAACACCGACTGGCGGGGAAGAGCCAAACCCGGCCCGTGGTACGGCCGCTACTACGAGGACTGGGACGCCGCCCACCCCGAGGCGTGGGTACGCGGTCAGGCGGTGCCCGGCCGGTTCTATGCGGGCGCGCTGTGGGGATCCTCCACGCTGGCCTGGGATGCGGCCTGGTTTCGCGCGCAAGGGGTGAAGATGCCCAAGGGCGCGCACTATGTGGTGCCCGGCCGTGACAAGGTTCCGCTGACCGACAAGCTGGATCCCACCGACACCGGGGTGATGCGGCTGCAATTTAGGCAGATCCGATGAGCTACAGGGCCTACACATCCACGACGAGCGACCAGCGCCGCGATGCGTGGGGGCTACGCGTGGCTTCGGCATCGAGCGGCAATTCGTCGTAGATCATCGTGCCGGTTCGGTCCTCCCACATCGCTTACACCCTCGTTTCCTCGCGAATGCCTTGGTGGCGCCAATATCTCTAACAACCAAGCTTGCAGTTCCGGGTGGTGATTGTCGTCACCGTTGGCGCCCACTTACCGTTCTGGTCAGCTTCCACAGGCCGTGGTGACCTGCCTGGTCAAGGACCGACTGCAGCCACGCGGGACCGTGATGCCACAGGCTGAGGTGTCGATCATCGCCGTCGAGTTCGACATGCCCATCGCCGAGGACCGTGACCACGACAATGATCTCCGGCTGCGGCTCGTGCACCGTCTTGGCATGTCTCCAGTGCACCTCGTGGCCAGGACGGTAGGACACGCACGATCGGGGGATTCGGCGAATGTTGCTGTGAGACACAGCTTTTCCTCAGGGCCAGGCCCCCGGTATGAGGCGCTCTTGCCCGCACCGGCCGGTGCTGACCGCTTCGTCATCCGAGCCACCCAACGAGCGTGGGGTTTGGCGTGCCGTCCAGTCGGAGCTTGGCGACGACAACTCGTGAAGCGTCTTCAAGTTTATTCGGGCCACCGGCGGCGCGTGCGTCACTGTCCACGCGACCGCGTGTGTAACAAAGTCGCCGATCCCTGAGACATCAACGGCTGACTTGCGCGCTACGATCCAGCTTCAGATCGGCGGGGAGTTGAGGAAGACATAAAGGGCTGAAATCTTGTCGTCACGGGTAATGATGATGTCGATACCCGTGTATCGCGGCGGTTCGCCTGCGGGTCCAGAACCCCAGTCAACACGTCCGCCGTCCTGTACCACTATCGGCGCGTTATGTGGGATGTAAACATAGGTGGGATGGCCGGCGCGCAACTCACCGCAGATTCTGTCGAGTGCGTCGTGCCCGTGGTACTGGCCGACAACCAGGTTGACCACGCAATCTTCGGTGTATAGCTCCTCGATAGCGGAGCGTCGGCGTTCGGGGTCGCCTTGACCAAAGACTTCCTGCAGATTACGCAGCAACAGCGTTCCGATGATGTTCGACATGATGATCATGCTCGCAGGCCGTATACGCTGCGATCCATTCGGGCAAAGTCCACGCGACCGCGAACGCCCCGTCCACACCGGCAACGGTCCCCATCGTCCTCGGTGACGGTGGGGCGCAGTGCTGTGGCCCCGGGTCTCGATTTGCCCATCTGCGTGACGCCCTGCAGGGTGGCGCGCATGAACACACGGAAGGACATCCTCACGATGCCCGGTAACCACGCACAGGAATACGTCGGGCGGCACCGCAAGCCCGAACACGACCCCAAGGATCCGCCGACCGACACTTCGTTGGACCGCGCCTACGAGCTGTTCACCCACGGCACTCAGCCGATCCACATCACGAAGGAGAAATAAATGCCTGTGCTCTACGAACCCGACGCCCCCGAAGATTCCTTCGAGCTGACCCCGGACTGCAACCAGCTCCTGGTGAGTGGGAGATAGAGAATCCGGATCACCCGGACCCGCGTTTCGACGCGCAGGAGTGCCTGCCGTTCACCTTCCGCTGGCCGGGTCCCGCACCCAAGTCCACCGCGCTGGAGGCCCGTCGCGCGGGCCGCTGTCACCTGAGCTCGCCGACCGACCGGCCTACGACGCCCACCGGGTGCTGGCACGGCCCCCGTGGTAGCCGAGGTGGATTACTACTCAAGTTAGTGCTCGCCGCAAGCAACTTCACAGCCAGACCACCGGGAGTGACCACCATACAGACAGACGCACACAACATGGGCCGCGAAGAGCGCGCTGCTTGAGCAGCGGCGCGCAGCAGTGGTACGCCAATTGCGGCGTCTGGCAATCGAATTAACGGACCTCGACAGGCAGCTTGACGAGATCGAGCAGTCCGAGCGTTGACTAGAGTGCGATCTGGGGTTCTGCACGCTGGCTGGCACCCTATTGTCCGATAGCTCCGCCGCACCGGGAAAAGATGGTCGCCCGACGGTGGGTAAACCGCGACAGTTAAAACTACTCGGCGGCCAACTGGTCGCTGTCGACGAAAACCAGACCGCCCGCGTCGAGCGCCACCGCCCATCTCCGCGCGGGGCCAACCATACGATCACCGATATCCACTGCGTGCCCCGCCAGATCGCCGAAATCCTCGACGACAGTGCCGCGGATTTCGCCGTCCGTCCCCGGATACACACGCACCCGTACATTCACCGCCACGCGGCTATCGCCGGTATCGCCAGCCGTACCGTCAGCGCCTTTCATCCGTCTTCTCATCCGTCATCACCCCTTCGCCGCGACTCTAGGCAGCGTGCTGCGCCGTGTCCTCCACTTCTCTGATTCCACGGCGCAGGTGATCGGCGAGATACCATTCCTCACCGCTATGGGCATCGTGTAAGGCCCTGTCGACCGCCAGCTTGGCGTCCGTAAGGTGTCCCGGCGTTCCTCGCCAACGGTGGCGATGGCGTCCAGCACCGCAATCACGGCCTCCGGACACGCCCCAGCGAAGCCCGTGAGATTCCTGACCGTCATGCTGGCCCCCTTCGTAGTGGGTGCGGACACGAACCTGAACGGGGCAAAGTCAGGGCCTAGCCCAGGCCTAGTCCCGACTCCGCCTTCGGTAACACCTTGGCAACGTCATTTCCCAAACTGACAGAGCCGTAAACAAATCGGCGCGTCAGATGTCAACGCCCGGCGTGACGATCTGGTGGGTCAGCGTACGGCGACAGTCAACCGGCTTGTGTGGCGAATACATGAACTGGACCCAGCACGTTCACCCGGCATATTGAACTATCCCAAGTACCGCAATGCGCTACGGGAATGGTTGGCCGGTCAGTCCGGGATCGTCGCCGAGCTGGCGTTACCGGCACATTTTCATCGGCGGTGGACTCGCGGCCGTTAGCCGGACCCCGGCGATATCGGCCCAACAACCGCGGGTGGGTCGGTTGGTTGGCAACCGCGGTGAACTCGGTGGTTGGCGCCTGTTGGAGCACTTGTCGGCGATGCCGCCCCATCACACCCGCACCAACGACGCCAACGTCGCGGATGTCGTCAACGTTCATGTCGGTTCTCCTCGCCGTCGTTACTCTCGACCCGGATACCACTCCGACATCCGCCGCAGCGGGTAGGAGGGTTAGGCAGGATATGCCGGATGCCGAGACCGACACGTCCTCGGCGGCTTCGGCGCCGAGGTTCGAACCCGACGAGGGCTGGGTGCCTGCTGATCAGCGCTTGTTTGGCGTTGATCGGCGCACCATCGGCCCCACACTGACGGTAGTCGCGCTGGCCATCGTGATGTCGGTGGTGTTGCCCGTAACCAACGCAAAGGTTGCCTACGACGACATCGTCACAGCCGGCGATATTGTCGAGCTCGAAGGCGATGTGACATTCGTCCCGGAGGCTGGCTGGGGTATCACATCCGGTGTCCGTGCAGGTGACGCCCCATTGTCCCGCGAGTACCCGTCAACCGCGACCGTCGAGGACGGCGAAGTGAATTTTACGGTCCACACGGCACCATTCGATGGAGACGCCAACAAATTGCTCGACCAGATCGAGACGACCTCCGATGCCCTGCACCGCGGTCGCGGCGTCCACGCGACCGGTGAGCGCACCACCATCGTCACCGGTCAGGGCAAGCCGGGCACGACAGCGCGGGTCACAGGACCGCAAACCGGCGGCGTGATAGCCGCTTTCGTATTCAACGGTCGCGGAGTTGAGGCCGTGGCGACCGGACCGTCTGACACCGGCCCGGACACCACGGCGGCCATTCTCCGGATGATCCGCACCATCAGCTCTCCCGGCGAGGGAAAGCAGTGACCGCGACGGTCGCCGACCTCGATCGCGCACGCAGCATCGCGCTCGACCTCTCAGGCTGGGGCAGGCGGTTCACCTTCTACCAGCCACGCAACGTCGCGTTCTGGGGATACCTGGTCCTGGTCGGGACGGGCATCTTTATCTCCGCCTCCAGGCTCACCCGCGAGTTCAACGCCTACGGCCAGGCGATCGCGCTGGCGGTCACGTTATTCGCCATCTACGCCGCGCTGTTCTGGTGGTTCACCCAGTACGTCGACCACTACGCCAAACTCCCCGCCAAGCTGATGGTCGTCGCATTTCTGTGGGGCGGTTTCGCCGCCACCTGGACCATGGCGGCTAACGCCAACGACGCGATCCTCGCCTTGTACGCAAAAGCCTTCGGGCAGTCATGGACGCTGAACTGGGGTGCCGCGCTGGCGGCGCCGTTCACCGAGGAACCGGCGAAGGGTTCTGGGCTGCTGCTGCTCATCGCCTTGGCGCCACGGCATGTGCGGACCGCGTTCGACGGGTTCATCCTGGGCGCATTCATCGGTCTGGGCTTCCAGATCATCGAGGACATCGCCTACGCAATGACGTCGGCTGGCTCTCAATTTGGCGCGAATCAAATTGGGGCGTCAATAGACACCATCGTTCTACGAATGGTCAGCGGGGTCGCCGCGCACATCGTGTACAGCGCAATCTTCTGCGCCGGTCTGATCTATCTGCTCGGCCTGCCCGCTGAACCCCGCCGCGTCGGTCGGGGTTTGGTACTGGTGACGACCCCGATGCTGCTTCACGGGATATGGGACTCGCTGGGAGCCATCGCCGGCGCGAGCACGTTGAGGCTGGTGGGCCTGGCCATGGCAGTGGCGGTCGTAGCGCTCGTCATCATTGTCCGGGTTTACGAGTTAACGGTGCCGCGGGAACGGGAGTTCATGCGCGATGTCATGACACCTGAGGAGGCCCGCCACGTAATCAGCGCGGCCGAACTCGACGCGATGGCCGGTAACCGCAAGGCTCGCAAGGCTTACCGTAGGACCGGCCGCAACCGCCGTGAACGCGGGCGCGCGCGCTACGTCCTGAATGCCGCGCATGACCTCGCCGACGAACTCGCCGCCGCGCGCGGTGCGGACACCGACCGGGTGCGCTTCGCCCGTGCCGAGGTCGGCAGAATCCGCGCGGGCGTCCCGACACAATGGTGAGCTGGCGGTGACCACGCAGACGATTCGCAACCCGTGAACAGCGAATGCCTATCTAGCCGCTGGCCGTCCGCGAGCTGGCTATAGCCGCCTATCGCGACACCGGCGAGTACAAGATCCCGGGCTGAGCTTCTTCTTGTGGGCAGCTCGTGGCGGTGGTCAAAGTCGTCGACTTCTGACGGCGCCGCGGCCACCGGGGAGCCTCCCAGGACAACGACGAGGACCAGTGGCCGTGGGAATAAATCTTGACCAGTCCGATGTTGTCGAATTAGTAGTGAACCTCTTCCCGAGGTCCTGCGTATGACACCCGCGGGTGACACGCAGTCTGTTACGGGTGCTTTTGAATGGTCGGCGGACGTGCGTTCCTTGCATCCACAGCTCCCGCATGGCTAGGAGACGAAATGTCGGAATCACCAACGGCATCCGCGAAGACGCCGGATGTCATCCAAGACCCCGAGCCGACCCTGATGGAGGACAGGGTGTCTCAGGCGTCCGTTCTCGTCACCGAGCAGAACGTCATGTTCAGCACCGCCGCAGCGGCCGTGCCGTTGCGGCCCACGACGATCACCCGCCGATTGACCGACGCGATTCGAGTTGTCGGCGCCGCCTTGTACCGGCCCCCCGCGCGCCGACACTACCCGGAGCGCTACATTTACCTCGACCGTGCGCGCATGGCGCGCGAAATGTACAGACTCTGAGTACCCTCTCGTCCGCCGTTACCGCGGTGTACACAACCTCGTGGCTTGATCGCTGGGACCACAAACGGCATCTCGACGAGTAATCGATGGCCCCGGCGCGGCTGCTGACGCAGGACCTGCCCGCCCGGCTGGACGGCGCTGGCATCGCCGTGGTCCGTCGAACTGATAGTCGGCGACGGACGCTATTGGTACTGAGGCATCCCAGACGTCGTACCTGTCCTTTAGTCAGTTTTGCTTGGACTGTGACTCTTGCTGACTCGCGCATGAATGCGTGGAGGTAGTGCGTAGCTGCGCGCCACCAAATGCCACACAGCGCAGGAGGTTACGAGAATGTCAGCCGATCCCACCGCACAGATCGCCGCTCTCGGGTTTGAGCCCACCTACTCGGCGGGAGTCTGCTCTCCTTGGCAGGAGCTACTCGTGGCTTGATCAGCGGCGCCTACCGCGACACCGGTGAGTTATCCGAGCTGAGCGCTTCCTTACGGGCAGCTCCCGGCGATGGTCAACCTCGATTTGGTCGAACGGGAAGCTCCGTCGACACCCTGGGAACCCGCCCTGCCCGGCTGAATCCCCGGCAACAGGTTGAGCCGATACCTACGCCCAGCGATCTAGGGCACGACAGGTAACCCTGTAGGGCTCAGCGCTTGTGTTCGTGCAGAGGTTTTCCGAGGTGCAAGGCTCAGGCCTGGCCGCGCAGACCGGCCAGTCCGCAGCCAGTCCGCAGTTGATTGCAATGGTTGCGCCAAGATGCCCCAAGCCCAGCTAGCTGAAATGCGGTTTTGTCGGCAGCCGTCGCAGCTTGATTTAACAAACGCCCAATACGACGGAGTTGAAAACCGTTCGGTAACTGGCCATTACAACCTTCCGTAGCGCGTGAGTGCGGATGGTCCGCTGCTCTCGATGCGCACCGTGCCGCGCTCAAGACATCCTCCGACGCCTTCCTCGGTGACCCAGGACTGAACGCTCAGCACCATTCCCTCCTCGATGGTGGCGTTGGCCCCGCGGCCAAGGCCGATCAGTGGCGGCTCGGCGCCCAATCCCAGCCCATGCGCCAACAGCACCTCCGGATCTGGGTTGCCTGCGTTCTCCCATGCTCGGTACAGGTCGGCGCCGGTGTTGCCGGGGCGGCAGGCGGCGATCAGTGCGTCCATGCCCCGCGCACACCTCGCCGCGAGATCGGCCGTCCCGTGCGGACCGGCATGGCCCGCCACCCGGGTGCGGGCTAGGCCGGACTCGTACCCGGCGTATAGCGCGCCAGGCGCGAGTACCACCAATTCGCCGTCTCCAATGGGGCGGTCGGATGCCAGATGCCGGAACCTGACCGGGTCGCACGCGGGCGTGGCGAAGCAGACGCCTTCCGACGGCGGCATCGGCGCTCCGAGGCTCGCTATTCGCTCGTCGTAGATGCCGAGCATTTCACGCTCGGTGATGCCCGGCGTCAACGCGTCTTCCATCGCGCCAAGGGCCGCCTCCGCAATCGCCGACGCCACGTCCAAACAGGTGATCTCGTCGGGCATCTTGGTCCGTCGCGCACTCGCCATGACGGGAGCGGCGTCAACGAGCTCTGCCGGTGTGACAAGTTGCGGGATCAAACCGGCGAACATCGGCGTCAATCCATCGGTGCCCACCCGCCGCGCCTCACGCAAGCCGGGGATCTTCGCCAAGTCGGCCGCGAGGTTGGCCGGATTCCAGCTCAAGCGATATAGATCGTCGCGGCCGATCTCCGGCGGCACTCCCTCGTCCCAGGTCGACAGCAGATGCACGCGCGCGGTCTTCTTCACCACCACCGCAACCGGTGCGAAGGGAAGCACACCGGATCGCCCGAGCTGACGCGCACCCGACACATATCGCACGTCGCCGACACCGCCGAGCATGAGGGCGTCGAGATCGTGGCTTTCCATGCCGGAGAGGACTTTTGCGCGCCGTTTCGCACGCAGGCCGGCGAAGTCGACACGGGCGTCGTCCTCGAGGGCCATCATGCCGACGAGCACCCCGCGGTCACGGGCGACCGGACTCATGCCTCGACTCCCGCTCGCTCCGGTCCTCGCTCGTTCCTCGCTGCGATCCTCACTCGCGGTCGTCTTCGGGCGCTCATCGGGTCAGCCCGTACGGTTCGTACGTTGAGCCGCTGAGTTTGACCCATCCCGTATCAGTCACGGCCACAATGTCTTCCGAACGATAGCCGGCGAAACCGTCCTCCCAGATGACCGGCTCGAAGACGAGCACCATCCCCGGCTGCATGATCAGCCGCTCGTCGAATCGTTCGCCCAAGTCCGTTCCGATGAGCGGCATTTCGGCGCTCTCGGTGCCCACACCGTGCGCGAGGTAGAAATGCTCGATCCAGGGGCGGACACCGTCATTGGCGTCGACAGCGGCGGCACCGAGTTCGAGCGCGGAGACGCCCGGCTTGAGCACGTCGAGCGCCGCGTCGACCACCGCCCGCCAGCGGCGAAACTGTGCTTCCTGCCTGGCATCCGGGACGGGGCCCGCACCGGTGATCCATGTCCGCCCGTAGTCGGAGGCGTAACCCTCCCAGGTGATGCCCGCATCCACCCAAATGACGTCGCCGTCTCGGAGGAACCGGTCGGTGGTGACGGTCGGGTAGGCCAGGTCTCCGTGCAGGGTCCAGGGCCCGAGCTCGCGGGTCGGCGCCATCACCTGCCAGATCGGATCGATTCCGTTCGCGGAAGCGCCGAGTTCGAAGACCCGACGGAGGAATGCCGCGCTCAGGTCTACCTGCCGAACGCCGGGACGAAGTATCGCCAGCGCGTCGGTCATCGCCAGCTCGTTCAGCCGCTGCGCTTTGCGTGTGCACGCGATTTCGTCCGGTGTCTTCGTTAGCTTCGCAGCGCCGACCACATCGGAGGCGTCGACCCAGTCAAACCGGGGCAGGCCGCGCAACATCGCGTGGGTCTGATCGTCGACGCCGACGCGGGCGTCGGAAGGGAAATGGGTGGCGAGCGCTGCGGCGAACACTTCGATGCCGTCGTCGAGATCCGGGAACAGCGGCCCGTGCAGGTGATCGTCGGGAAGGTCGGTAGGTGCCCCGTCGACGCAGAGGGTGTAGAGGTGAGGTGCCGTGTCCCCCTTCACCACAACCGCCACCGGGCGGAACAGCGCCGCGCGGTCACCATCCTGGGCGGGCGCGGCCGCACCGGTGGCATAGGCCACCGAACTGGACCCCAGCAGGACAAGGCCGTCGACACCCTGTGCGTCGAGCTGACGCTGTAACCGGTCGAAACGTTCCGTCCGCATTCGCGGGAGATCGGGCAGCTCTGGGATCGCCCGTCCGCCGATGGTCGCTGCTGCTCGGTCGTCGATGGCTCAACCTCCCTAAAGATGCAAAGATAGCCTAATGGGCCGAGTGGACGTCAGCGCAGACGCGATCGTCGGATTCGATCACCACTCCGACGAGTTCAGCCTCAACGAGCGAGCGGTCAACGCCGACCTTCGCCTCCGGTGTCCGGTCGCCTGGAACGAGAAGTACGGCGGATTCTGGTACGTCACCGGTTTCGACGCCGTCGCTGAGTGCGCCCGTGACGGGGAGGTCTTCGCGCACAGGTACGAGCCGAACGCGGCCGATGGCGTCAACTACCAAGGCGAGATGGGCGTTCCGCGCCCCGAAGGCCAACCGCCGCTCGGCATCGGCGAGATCGACGGCCCGTACCACCTGGCGCTGCGGCGGGCGCTCACACCGTTCTTCTCATCGGGAGCCGTCGAGAAGATGCGGCCCTTCATGGAACAGTCGGTGCACTGGTTCCTCGACCAGCGGATCGCCGACGGCGAGATGGACCTCGTGCTCGACTATGCGAGCCCCGTCCCTGCCATCCTCACCATGAGGTTGATGGGTCTGCCCTACGACAACTGGCAGCTCTATGCCAACCTCTTCCATTCGGTGATGGACGCCTCCGACGGCGACGAGTACAACAAGGTGATCGCCGAGGTTCCCGCAATGATCGACGGCCTGTTGAAATTCGCCGCGGCCCGACGCGCGGATCCCGGTGACGACCTGACGAGCTTCCTGGTTCAGTTCGAATTCGACGGCAAGCGTCTGGACGACAACCAGCTCATCGACATTCTCTGGAACCTCATCGGCGGGGGCGTCGACACCACAACGTCACTGACCGCACTGAGCCTTCTTCACCTCGGCACCCACCCGGAGCTACGACAACAGCTCATCGACCGCCCTGAGCTCTACCGCACCGCAGCGGATGAGTTTCTCCGATACTGCTCGGTGAACAAGACGCTGAGCCGCACAGTGAGTCGCGACACCGTGCTGGGTGGCCAACAGCTCCGGCGCAACGACCAGGTGCTCATCAGCTGGTTCGCGGCCAACCACGACGAGCGCGAGTTCGACCGGCCCGACGAAGTGGTACTCGACCGCGCGCCGAACCGTCACGTTGCGTTCGGGCTCGGGCCGCACCGATGCATCGGCGCCCCGCTGGCCCGGGTCATGTTCGAGGTGATGGTGAAGGCGGTTCTCGAACGCATTCCGGGCTATGCCGTCGACGTCGACGGCGTCCATCAATACTCGGGCAATCCGAGCATGACCGGGTTGGGCAAACTGCCGGTCACGTTCACGCCCGGCACGTCACTCGGGACGTCGCACCCGACTTAGAACAGCGCGAACTGGTCGCCGGCGACGGTGGTGTCGGTGAACTCTTCGATGCCGGTGCCGCCGACCACGGTGTCGAGGAATCGCATGAAGTCGGCATCGCTGACCAGCGGAACGCCGAGCTCATGGGCCTGATAGCCCTTGCCGTGCTCGGGTGCGGCCTCATTGCAGATCACTAGTGAGGTCTCGGGGTCGACGGCGTCGGCGTAGGCCAGCCCGGCGTGCACTATCCGCTCGATGAGCTCCTCTTGGGTGCGGGCGACCTCGGCCGACAACGCCACACGCATGCCCTGCACCAGCGGCCGACCCGCGACAAACCGTCCTGGATTCAGATACGGGCACGGCAGCCGCGAAGCCAGCATCTTCAGCGGGCGCAGCTCCTCGTGGGTGATCTGGCCGTTGGGCCAGCGCCGACGCGATACCGGCCGCACCGGCAGCCACACCTTGCGCTCACGGGCGCGGACCAGCACCGGTTTGAGGATCTGGGCGAGCACCATCGCGTCGTCGAGTGCGTCGTGCGGCTTCATCTGGGTGATGCCCCAATGCGCCGCCAGCGTCTCCAGCCGCAGGTTCTCGGTACCCAGGTCCAAGCGGCGGGCCAACTCGACCGTGCACATCACCGTGTCGACGGGCAGCTCCGCCCCGACCAGTTCGGCCTCGGCAGCCAGGAACGAGTAGTCGAAGCCGACGTTATGGGCGACGAGCGTACGGCCCTTCAGAAGCTCGACGAGGTCGCCGACGACTTCACCGAAGCAGGGCTCACCCTCCAGCATTTCGGTGGTCAGGCCGTGCACGTGGGTGGGACCGGGATCGACGCCGGGGTTGAGCAGCGTGTAAAGGCTTTGCTCGACGTTGCCGTCGTCGCCGACGGCCAAGGCGGCGACGCTCACGACACGGGCCTGCCCGGGGCGGAAGCCGGAGGTCTCGACGTCGACGACGGCCCAGCCCGCGCCGGGTTCGGCTGCCGGCCGGCCCCAGGTTTGGCTCACATTTCGAGGATGGCACGTTGCGGTGACAAATCCCTGTCACCGCCGGATCGCTCGGCAGCGTGTCGGCTCCCTGCTTGCCCCCTTTTAGACTGCCGGGAATGGTCACCACTCGTGGACGTGTCGCGCTTGCGGCCGGGGCAGGCGCGCGATGGGCGTCGCGGGTCACCGGTCGTGGCGCAGGCGCGATGATCGGTGGCCTGGTGGCGATGGCGCTGGACAAATCGATCCTGCGTCAGCTCGGCGAGGGCCGTCGCACGGTCGTCGTCACCGGGACGAACGGCAAGTCCACCACCACCCGGATGACGGCGGCGGCCCTGGGCACGCTGGGGCACGTCGCCACCAACGCCGAGGGCGCGAACATGGACGCCGGGCTGGTGGCGGCGTTGGCGGGGGCTCGCGATGCTTCGTTGGCCGCGCTGGAGGTCGACGAGATGCACGTGCCGCACGTGGCCGACGCGGTCGACCCGGCGGTGATCGTGTTGCTGAACCTGTCGCGAGATCAGCTCGACCGGGTCGGCGAGATCAACCACATCGAGCGGACGCTACGCGGCGGACTGGCCCGACATCCGTCGACGGTCGTGGTCGCCAATTGCGATGACGTGCTCATGACGTCGGCGGCCTACGACAGCCCCCAAGTGGTGTGGGTTGCCGCGGGCGGCGGCTGGGCGAACGACTCGGTGAGCTGTCCACGGTCCGGCGAGATCATCGTGCGTGACGGCAGCCACTGGTATTCGACAGGAACCGATTTCAAGCGACCCAGCCCGCATTGGTGGTTCGACGACGCGAATATCTATGGACCGGAAGGGCTTTCGTTGCCGATGACCCTGGCGCTGCCAGGGACCGTCAACCGGGGCAATGCCACGCAGGCGGTGGCGGCGGCGGTGACGCTCGGCGCCGACCCGGCCGACACGGTGGCCGCAGTGTCGGGGGTCGACGAGGTGGCCGGGCGATACAGCACGGTCCAGCTCGGTGCGCATTCGGTTCGGATGCTGCTGGCCAAGAACCCGGCCGGCTGGCAGGAAGCGCTGTCGATGGTGGACACGGACGCCGGCTCGGTAGTGATATCGGTCAACGGTCAGGTGCCCGACGGCGAGGACCTGTCGTGGCTGTGGGACGTCAACTTCGAGCACTTCGTCAATCATCCGGTAGTGGCCGCAGGCGAGCGCGGCACCGACCTCGCCGTGCGGCTGGGCTATGCGGGCGTCGAACACACTTTGGTCCACAACGCCGTTGAAGCCATCACGTCCTGCCCGCCGGGACACGTCGAGGTCGTCGCCAACTACACAGCCTTCCTGCAACTGAACCGGACGTTCGGGCGGGGCGGCCGTGGTCCCAGGGGGCAGGAGCGAAGCGACCGGGGGGACAGTGACTGAATCGACGGTGCGGATCGGGCTGGTGCTGCCCGACGTGATGGGCACGTACGGCGACGGCGGCAATGCCGTGGTGTTGCGGCAACGGTTGCGGCTGCGGGGTTTTGACGCCGAGGTCGTGGAGATCACGCTCTCGGACCCGGTGCCGTCGGAGCTCGACCTCTACACGCTTGGCGGGGCGGAGGATTACGCGCAACGCCTGGCGACAAAGCATCTCCTGCGTTACCCCGGATTGCAGCAGGCGGCCGCGCGGGGTGCGCCGGTGCTGGCAATCTGCGCCGCGATCCAGGTGCTCGGTCACTGGTACGAGACGTCGTCAGGTGAGCGCGTCGACGGGGTTGGCCTGCTGGACGTCACCACGTCGCCGCAGCCCGAGCGGACCATCGGCGAGGTGGTGTCCGAACCTCTGCTGACCGGCTTGCGCGAGAGACTGACGGGCTTCGAAAACCACCGTGGCGGAACGGTTCTCGGTGCGGCGGCGAAGCCCCTCGCGAAAGTCATCGGTGGCGCCGGTAACCGCGCGGGCGACGGCATCGACGGCGCGGTGCAGGGCAGCGTGGTGGCCACATATCTGCATGGCCCCTGCTTAGCCCGTAATCCGGATCTGGCCGATCACCTCTTGAGCCGCGTCGTCGGCGAATTGGCGCCGCTGGAGATCGACGAGGTGGCACAGCTGCGCCGCGAACGCCTGGCCGCGCCCCGCCGCGTCTAGGCTGCACTGTTTCGCCCAAACGAGGTCAGGCCATTGCGCGGCGGCCCGTCAGCGCCCGGCCAAGGGTCAGCTCGTCGGCGAACTCCAGATCGCCGCCCATCGGCAACCCGGACGCGATCCGCGTCACAGTGAGGCCGGGGATGTCGCGCAGCATCCGCATCAAATACGTCGCAGTCGCCTCGCCCTCGGTGTTCGGATCCGTCGCGATGATCACTTCGGTGACGTCCACACCGTCGACCCGTTCGCCAATCCTGTTTAGTAGCTCGCGGATTCGCAATTGCTCAGGCCCGACTCCGGACAATGGATCGAGGGCCCCACCCAGTACGTGGTAGCGGCCGCGGAATTCCCGTGTGCGCTCGACGGCCTGCACATCCTTCGGCTCCTCGACGACACACACCAGCGACGCGTCGCGGCGCGGGTCTGAACAGATCCGGCAGCGGTCCTCGTCGGAGACGTTCCCGCACACCGCACAAAACTTGACGCCGTCGCGCACCTTGCCCAACACCGCGGTGAGCCGGTCGATGTCGGGTGGCTCGACCGAAAGCAAGTGAAACGCGATCCGCTGCGCGCTCTTCGGACCGATACCGGGTAGCTTGCCCAGCTCGTCGATCAGATCCTGGACAGGGCCCTCGAACAAGTCACAGCCCCGGAAGACCTAGGCCACCCATCCCACCGGCCAACGGCCCGAGCCGGTCGTGCGCCAGGATGGTGACCTGCTTTGAGGCATCGGCGATGGCGCCGACGATGAGGTCCTGCAGCGTCTCGACATCGGACGGATCGACGACCTTCGGGTCGATCGACACTGCCACCACTTCACCGCTGCCCTTCATGGTGACCTGCACCAGACCGCCGCCGGCCTGGCCGTGCACCTCGGAGTTGGCCAGCGCTTCCTGCGCCTCCATCAACTGCTGTTGCACCTGCTGCGCCTGTGCGAGGAGTGCCGACATGTCGGGCGTGCCTCCGGGTTGCATGACGGTCCCCTTGCGTATTGGTCTCGACTTGGTTGCGCTCATCCACAAGCGGCGGGTTGGGCTTTAAGCCTAGTCGCCAGGCGGGCTACGGTGGCGCCCGTGCCTGCCAGCCTGCGTGTCGGCGCCGCGATCGCCGTCGGTCTGCTTGTTGCCGCGTCGACGCTTGTCAGCCCCGCATCGGCCGCCCCGGCCAACATTGCCGGGATGATCGTTTTCCTCGACCCCGGCCACAACGGCTCCAATGACGCCTCGATCAGCAGGCAGGTGCCCACCGGCCGCGGCGGCACCAAGGATTGCCAGGCCAGCGGCACCTCGACCGACGACGGCTATCCCGAACACAGCTTCACGTGGGACACCACGCTGCGCATTCGCCAAGCCCTGACCGCGCTAGGAGTGCGCACCGCAATGTCGCGCGGCGACGACACCGGGCTCGGCCCGTGCGTCGACGAGCGCGCGAACATGGCCAATGCCCTGCACCCCAACGCGATCGTGAGCATCCACGCCGACGGCGGCCCCGCCACCGGTCGCGGCTTCCACGTCAACTACTCGTCGCCTCCGCTGAACCAGGCGCAGTCCGGACCTGCCATCCAGTTCGCCCAGGTCATGCGCGACCAACTGAGCGCCTCCGGTTTTGTCCCCGCCACCTACATCGGCTCGAACGGTCTGTACCCACGTTCCGATCTGACCGGGCTCAATCTCGCCCAGTTCCCGTCAATCCTTGTCGAATGCGGCAACATGAAAAACCCTGTCGACTCGGGGCTGATGAAGACGCCCGAGGGCCGGCAGAAGTACGCCGACGCCATCGTCCGCGGTATCGCCGGCTTCCTGGGCACCCAGCCGCCGCGGACCAGCTAGCGGCCCTCGACCTGCTTCTTGAGATTGTCCAGCACCTCGCCCTGGATCTTGCGCAGTCCGAGCGGCGCGAACGTCTTCTCGAAGAAGCCCCCGATGCCGGCTGCACCTTGCCACGACGTCTTGACCGTGACGGACGATCCGGGGCCGGCGGGCGCGACGGTCCAGTTGGTGATCATGGACGAGTTCGCGTCCTTCTCGATGACGGTGTGGCCTGCCACGTCGACACTGGCCTTGACGTCGCGCACCCGCGACTTGGTGGCCTGCAGCTTCCAGGTAGCGACGGTGCCCGCGCCCTGCCCGCCCTCGAGCACCTGGTAACCGCTGTAATGCGGGGACAGGATCTTCGGGCGCACGGTCTCGTAATCCGCCACCGCCGCCAACACGTTTTCCGGCGGTGCGTCAATCAAGACAGTGCTGGACGCGCTGACCTGTCCCATGAGATGGCTCTCCTGTCATGTTGTGCGGTCGCATCGGCTGCGGCCGCGGACTAGCGTATATCTGTGTCTGCTGAGGGGACTGACGCACGTGCTGCTCACGCTGCGGGTGTGCAGCGGCTGCTGGCGAGCTATAGAGCGATATCGCCGAACGCCACCGTCCGGCTCGCGAAACCCACGTCGAACCTGTTCCGGGACCGCGCCAAGACCAAGAGCAAGGGCCTGGACACCTCGGGCCTGACGGGCGTCATCGCCGTCGACCCGGACGCGCGCACCGCCGATGTGGCAGGCATGTGCACCTACGAGGACCTCGTCGCGGCCACCTTGCCCTACGGCCTGTCACCGCTGGTGGTGCCGCAGCTGAAGACCATCACGCTGGGAGGGGCCGTCACCGGGCTGGGCGTCGAGTCGACGTCGTTCCGCAACGGCCTGCCGCACGAGTCCGTGCTGGAGATGGACATCCTGACCGGTAAGGGTGATGTGGTAACCGCAAGTCGTGACCTGTGCTCCGATCTCTTCCATGCCTTCCCGAATTCCTATGGGACACTGGGCTATTCGGTCCGGCTGAAGATCGAGCTGGAGACGGTCAAACCGTTCGTCGCGCTGCGTCACTTGAGGTTCCACTCGATAGAAGACCTCGTCGCGGCCATGGACCGTGTCATCGAAACCGGCGGCCACGACGGCGCCCCTGTCGACTACCTCGACGGCGTGGTGTTCAGCGCCGACGAGAGCTACCTGACGCTGGGCTTCCAGACGGGTGCGCCGGGAACGACCAGCGACTACACCGGCCGGCAGATCTACTACCGCTCCATTCAGCACCCCGACGGCGAGAAGCACGACCGGCTCACCATCCACGACTACCTGTGGCGATGGGATACCGACTGGTTCTGGTGCTCGCGCGCCTTCGGTGCCCAGGACCCGCGAATCCGTAGGCTTTGGCCGCGGCGCTACCGGCGCAGCAGCTTTTACTGGAAGCTGATCGGCTACGACCAGCGGTTCAATATCGCCGACCGTATCGAGAAGCGCAACGGCCGCCCACCGCGGGAGCGCGTCGTGCAGGACATTGAGGTGCCCATTGAACGCTGCGCCGAGTTCCTCGGCTGGTTCCTGGACAACGTCCCGATCGAACCGATCTGGCTGTGTCCGCTGCGGCTGCGGGAAGACGGCGACTGGCCGCTCTACCCGATCCGCCCGCACCACACCTACGTCAACGTCGGCTTCTGGTCGTCGGTGCCGGTCGGGCCGACGGACGGGTACACCAACAAGATGATCGAGCACAAGGTCAGCGAGCTCGACGGGCACAAATCGCTGTACTCCGATGCGTATTACTCCCTCGACGAGTTCGAAGACCTCTATGGCGGGGAAACCTACAAGACCGTAAAGAAGACCTACGACCCCGACGCGCGGCTGCTAGACCTGTATGCGAAAGCGGTACAACGGCGATGAGCGCTTGCGCGAAGAGCGGAGGACTGCGATGAGCGCTTGCGCGAAGAGCGGAGGACTGCGATGAGCGCTTGCGCGAAGAGCGGAGGACTGCGATGACCACATTCAAAGATCCGACACACGCGCCGGCCAGGAAACTCACGCTGGCCGAGATCCTGGAGATTTTCGCGGCCGGCCAACTTCCGCTGAAGTTCACTGCCTACGACGGCAGCACGGCCGGGCGCGACGACGCCGAAGTCGGCCTCGATCTGAGGACGCCGCGCGGCACGACCTATCTGGCCACCGCGCCCGGCGAACTCGGTTTTGCTCGTGCCTACGTGTCCGGTGACCTGGAGCCGCACGGTGTGCACCCTGGCGATCCCTACGAGCTACTCAGGGCCTTGACCGCCAAGATGGATTTCAAGCGCCCGCCTGCACGGGTGATGGCGAACATCGTCCGTTCCATCGGCTTCGAGCACCTCATGCCGATCGCGCCGCCTCCGCAGGAGGTGCTGCCGCGCTGGCGGCGCATCGCAGAAGGCCTGCGGCACAGCAAGACCCGTGACGCCGAGGCGATCCACCACCACTACGACGTATCCAACACGTTCTACGAGTGGGTGCTCGGCCCGTCGATGACCTACACCTGCGCCTGCTACCCGCACCCGGACGCGACACTGGAAGAGGCGCAGGAGAACAAGTACCGGCTGGTGTTCGAGAAGCTGCAGCTGAAGCCGGGCGATCGACTGCTCGATGTCGGCTGCGGTTGGGGTGGCATGGTGCGCTACGCGGCGCGCCACGGCGTGAAGGCCATCGGCGTCACGCTATCGAAGGAGCAGGCGGTCTGGGCGCAGAAGGCGATCGCCGAGCAAGGGCTTGCCGACCTGGGCGAGGTCCGCCACGGCGACTACCGCGATGTGCGCGAGTCGGGCTTCGACGCGGTGTCGTCGATCGGGTTGACGGAACACATTGGTGTGCACAACTATCCGTCGTACTTCCGCTTCCTCAAGTCGAAGATGCGTACCGGCGCGCTACTGCTCAACCACTGCATCACCCGCCCGAACAACCGGACCGGGCCGAGCGCGGGCGGTTTTATTGACCGCTACGTCTTCCCCGACGGGGAGCTCACCGGCTCGGGGCGCATCATCACCGAGGCGCAGGACATCGGCCTCGAAGTCATGCATGAGGAGAACCTGCGCCATCACTACGCATTGACGCTGCGCGACTGGTGCCGCAATCTCGTCGAGCACTGGGACGAGGCGGTCGAGGAAGTCGGGTTGCCCACCGCGAAGGTGTGGGGCCTGTACATGGCCGGGTCGCGACTGGGCTTCGAAACCAATGTCGTTCAGCTGCACCAGGTTCTGGCAGTCAAACTCGACTCGCACGGCAATGACGGCGGACTTCCACTGCGTCCGTGGTGGACGGCCTAACTTCCGTCGATGCGGCGGGCTCCGAGCTCGCTCTGTAGTAGCTCCAGCGCGGCTTCCTCCGGGTCGCGCCGTGGGGCCTCGGAGGTGTCGTTGCCGGCCTCGGCCAGCATGTCCTCTTCATCGTCGTCGCGCTGCGGCGGCGGGGCGACGCTCTCCGGTTCGGGTGCCGCCTGCGGTGCCGCAGTGCCCGCTTCGCACCGGATCTTCCAGTCCACGCCTAGCGCGTCCTTGAGTGCTTCCCGGATGACATCGGAATTGCGTTGCTCCACAAGCCGTTTCGCCAGGGGCGCCGACTCGTGGCTGAGCACCAGCGTGTCGCCTTCGACGGCGCGCACGATCGCGCCTGCCAGCATCACCTCGGTGGTGCGACTGCGCTGACGGACCTTGTCCCGCACCGTGGTCCACATGCTGCGCACCGCGGCCGCATTGGGTTCGCCACCCGCAGAGGGCGCAGTCGGCGCCGGAGCCTCGACCACGGGGTCCGCCGGTGGTAGCACCGGCGGGGGCGAAGGCGGAGGCTCGGCGCGCGGGTTCGGATTTGGGCGCCGGCGGCGGCTCGGGCGCCGGTTCGGCCTCGGCCTTGGGTGCAGGCGGCGGCTCGGGCGCCTTGCTCTTGCGGGCGAATTGCTTCGGGGGCGCGGCAGGCGCCGCGGCCTCACCCGCCGGGATGGACATGTCCAGCCGGGCCTCGATGCGTTCGACGCGCTGCAGCAGTGCCGATTCGGTGTCGCTGGCCGACGGCAGCAGCAGCCGCGCACACACCACCTCGAGCAGCAGCCGCGGCGCGGTGGCGCCCCGCATCTCCCCCAGCCCGGCGTGCACCACCTCGGCATATCGGGTCAGCGTCGCGGTGCCGATTCGCGTGGCCTGCTCACGCATCCGCTCCAGCACGTCCTCGGGTCCGTCGACCACCCCGCGGGCGACCGCGTCTGGCACCGCCTGCAGCACGATCAGATCGCGGAAGCGCTCCAGCAGATCGGTGGCGAACCGTCGCGGATCGTGGCCTGCGTCGATCACCGCCTCGACGGCGCCGAACAGCGCCGCGGCGTCCCCTGCGGCCAGCGCATCCACCGCGTCGTCGATCAGCGCCACGTCCGTCGCGCCCAGCAACGCCAACGCCCGCTGGTACTCCACCCGGTTTCCTGCGGCACCAGCCAGCAGCTGATCCAGCACCGACAAGGTGTCGCGGGGCGAGCCGCCGCCGGCCCTGATCACCAGCGGGTACACCGCGTCGTCAACCGTGACGTCTTCCCGCGTGCAGATGCCTTCCAGCAGCAATCGCATGGTTCGCGGCGCGAGTAGCCGGAACGGGTAGTGATGCGTGCGCGACCGAATGGTCGGCAGCACCTTCTCGGGCTCGGTCGTCGCAAACACGAAGATCAGGTGCTCCGGCGGCTCCTCAACGATCTTGAGCAGTGCGTTGAAGCCCTCCTTGGACACCATGTGGGCTTCGTCGATGATGAAGATGCGGTACCGCGACTGCGCAGGCGCGTAGAACGCACGGTCTCGAAGCTCGCGGGTGTCGTCGACGCGGCCGTGGCTGGCTGCGTCCATTTCGACGACATCGACGCTGCCCGGTCCGTTCGGCGCCAGTGCCACGCAGGAGTCGCACACGCCGCACGGCGTCGGCGTCGGGCCCTGTTCGCAGTTCAGCGAGCGGGCCAGGATGCGCGCCGACGATGTCTTCCCGCAGCCCCGCGGCCCGGAGAACAGGTAGGCGTGGTTGATGCGGCCGGCCGCCAGCGCCGTGGACAGCGGTTCGGTGACGTGCTCCTGGCCAACTACGTCGGCGAAGGTTGCCGGTCGGTACTTGCGATAGAGCGCCACGCTCAGCAGGCTACCGAGACGGTGTGACGACGAGACACATCAGTCTTTGAGCAGGGACTCGGTCGCCGCAAGAAGGGCGCACGTCGCCAGGCCGTCGATGGCCTCGCGCAGGTCGGGCGACGTCGGGAATGTCGGCGCGATCCGGATGTTCTTGTCCTCCGGGTCTTTTCGGTACGGAAACGCCGAGCCGGCCTCCGTGACGGCGATGCCCGCGTCCTTCGCCAGCGCGACGGTGCGTCGCGCGGTGCCGGGCCACACGTCGAGGCTGACGAAGTAGCCACCCTTGGGGTCGGTCCACGACGCGATCTTGGACTCGCCAAGACGGTCCTCGAGGATCTCCTGGACCAGCGCGAACTTGGGCGCCAGCAGCTGTTGGTGGCGCTGCATCTGCAGGCGGACCCCTTCGGCGTCGCCGAAGAAGCGCAGGTGCCGCAACTGGTTGACCTTGTCCGGGCCGATCGACTTCTTGCCTGCGTGCTGCAGATACCAGGCGATGTTGCCCAGTGAGCCTCCGAGGAAGCTGACGCCGGCACCCGCGAAGGTGATCTTCGACGTCGACGCGAACACCAGCGGGCGGTTCGGGTTGCCTGCGGCTTCGGCCAGCCCGAGCACATCGACTTGCCGGATGAAATCGTGGGTCAGCGTGTGCACCGCATAGGCGTTGTCCCACATCAACCGGAAATCGGTTGCCGCCGTTTTCATTTGGACGAGTCGCCGCACGGCCTCCCACGAGTACGTGGCGCCGGTCGGGTTGGAGTAGACCGGCACGCACCACATGCCCTTGATGGCGGGGTCCGCGGCCACGAGTTCTTCGATCAGCTCGACGTCCGGGCCGTCCTCGCGCACCGGCACCGCGATCATCTCGATGCCGAGGCTCTCCGTGATCGCGAAATGGCGGTCGTAGCCCGGCGACGGGCACAGGAACTTGACTGCAGGCTCGGCGATCCATGGCCGCGGCGAATCCGCGCCGCCGTGCAGCATCGAGAAGACGATGACGTCGTGCATCAGCTCGAGGCTGGCGTTGTTGCCTGCGATCAGGTTGGGCACATTGATGCCGAGCAGCTCACCGAAGATGGCCCGCAGCTCGGGCAGGCCGTGCAGGCCGCCGTAGTTGCGGGTGTCGGTGCCTTCCCCATCCCGGAAGGCGTCGCGTCCATCCCCCGGAAGGCTCAGCAGCTCGTTGGAGAGGTCGAGCTGGGCAGGCGACGGCTTTCCGCGGGTCAGGTCGAGGTTGAGGCCCTTGGCCTGCAACTCGTCGTAGTTGCGTCTCTGCTGCTCGTGCTGTGCGTGCAGTTCGTCACGGCCGAGGGATTGAAACGACACCGCGCGCCTTCCACCAACGTCAGACTCCGGGAAAGAGGGGACCCCGCGCACCCGCCAGAGCCCATTGACCCTTGCTGCCTTCCGGCCCTGGGGGAGTTCACAGGATAGACGCCGCGCGGGGTCCACGGCGAGTCTAATACTCGCGCTGGGCTGTCCAACCGATGAGTGACTCGACGGGCGCATCAGCCAGGTCGGCTACCATGGCCCGCGGAGGATTCGCCTAGTGGCCTATGGCGCTCGCCTGGAACGCGGGTTGGGTTAACAGCCCTCAGGGGTTCAAATCCCCTATCCTCCGCACTCGGTCCGGGGTGCGTCCAGCTGGCCGACAGCCTGGTCGCAACCCGGCCCACCAGTAATGAGGAGGGGTATGGGCCGCACCGTTGCGGTGGTTTGGCACGCGTCGTTTTCTATCGCCGCCGGTGTCCTCTATTTCTTCTTCGTGTTGCCCCGTTGGCCCGAGCTGCTCGGCGACACCTCCCACACCCTCGGCACAGTGCTGCGCATCGTCACCGGCGCCCTGATCGGCCTTGCCGCGCTGCCTGTCGTGTTCACGCTGCTGCGCACCCGCCGACCGGAGTTCGGGACGCCGCAGCTGGCCTTGACGCTGCGCACGTCGTCGATCGCGCTGCATGTGCTCGCGGGCGCGCTGATCATCGGCACCGCGATCAGCGAGATCTGGTTGAGTGTCGACCGCGCGGGTCAGTGGCTGTTCGGCATTTACGGTGCCGCCGCAGCGGTCGCCCTGCTGGGCATGTTCGCGTTCTACCTGGCCTTCGTGGCCGAGCTGCCGCCGCCTCCGCCCAAACCGCTCAAGGCCAAGAAGGTCAAGCAGGGCCGCCGCGGTCGCCGCAACAAGGCCGCCGAAGAAGTGCCCGAGGCTGAGGACGAAGTGCCCACGGAGGACGAGACCGAAGAAAGCTCCGAGTCCGAGTCCGACGAGAAGCCCGCCGAGGTCACTGCTGAAGCCGAGGAGCCGGAGTCGACGGCCGAGGACCCAGCGCAGGCCGCCGAAGACGAGGCGTCTGACACCACCGAGCCCGAGACGACCAAGGGCAGGCTGGGCAACCGCAGGCCGTCCGGCATGACCGCCCCACGGCGGCGCAGGCGCCTGCGCGGCGGGGTCGCTGTCGAGGACTAGCGACTTCACGGCCGGGCCGAAGCTTGAACATTGCCATTTCCATGCACCCCGACGGGGGCGGGTTCCACGAACGTGGAGTTCAACACCAACGCCGCGCCACGGCAGACCGCCAAGGTCGCAGAAGGCGGTCAGTACCGCATCGAATTGCAGTCCCTCGACCCATACCCGCAAACGCCTGACGACCCCATCGCGTTCGAGGATTACCGCGCAACGTTGGTGGTGCGCAAACGTTAGTCGCGCACGAGTTCTTCAGTGGCATTGGCCTTTTCGCTCATACGACTGATGATTGAGAGTGCAAGCCAGGTCTGTATCACCCGAACGGCAGCACCGATGTTGCCCACCTGGCAGTGGTTGCTTGCCTGTTCGGCCGCGGTGAAGGTGCGGGTGGTGACCGACCGTGCGCGGACCAGGTTGGCCGCCTGCCGCCGCAACTGCTTCAGCGGCACGTAGTGGTCGTCGGCGCCGGCAAGCAACAGGACATCGGCGGTGACCAGGTGTGAGACGCGGCGGGTGTTGAACCGGGTGGTCGAGCGCAGGAAGTCGTACGCCGTCGAAGTGCCGGTGACGTGCATGCCCTGCTGCAGTCCCCAGGCTGCTACGGGTTTGCGTGCAATCGCGCGTCGCGCGACGGCGTTGACGATCCCCTTAGCGCGCAGAGCCAGCAGCACGCGCAGCACCGGCGTTACCCCGCGACCGATCTGACGGGCGATCACCTCGAACTCGTCGTCGAGAATGTCCATGCTCACCACGCGGCTGATTCGCGGCTCGAAGGCGGCCGCACGGATGACGAGTCCCCCGCCGAGGGATTCGCCGACCACGGTTACATCCTCAAGCCGGTAATGGTCGAGCACAGCAGCTACCGGTCGCTCCCATTCGGCAATCATCGGCAGGCCATGCCGTTCCAGGGCCGCGCCCTGACCCGGCCCTTCGAATGCGACGACCCGGTGTCCCGCGTCGACCATCGTTGCGAGCATCGGCAGGAACTCCTCGATGTAGCTGTCGAATCCGCCGAAGACGACGATGGTGGCTCCAGTTTCCGCCTCCGGGTGCAGATCGATAGCCGGCAACACCGAACCGCCGTATGGCACCTCGTCGGGAGTGACGTCGTACAGGGTGCGCATCGTCTGCGTGAACCGGTTTCTGGCGGCGGGGCGGCGCGGATCGTCGGCCCGCATGAAAAACTCTGCTGCCCGGTCGTAATACGCCGAGGCCAATCGGCGGTCCGCCCGGCGGGCGGCTTCGGCCAACCCCAGGAAGCCGTCGATCCATTCGGGATAGGTGTCGCAGCGGGCTGCCAGTTCGGTGACCTCCGCGATCGCCGACGGGCCGATCCACTGCACCCAGCGGTTGCATTGAAAGTTCAAGCTCACGTCGTGGTGGAAGTGGTGGTACCCGACGGCGGGTGCGGTGCCGGTGCAGTCGAGGCGCGGTGCTGACTGAAACATGGCGTTCTCCTATCGCAGGTTAACTTGCAATAGATCATGCACCCACTAAGCCCGTATTGCAAGTGGACTTGCGATAGGATCGGGCTGTGAGCGCAACCGCATCGCATCGCCGTGGTGAACACGTCCGCCGCACCGTGCTGGCCGCGGCATTCGATGAGCTCGCCGAGAACGGTGCCGGTGCCGTGACTGTTGCAGGCGTCGCGCGGCGATCGGGGGTCCATGAGACGACGATTTACCGGCGATGGGTCACGAAGGAGAAGCTGTTCGTCGAGGCGATGCTCAGCCGCAGCGCCGTGGAGATACCCACACCGGACACCGGGTCCATCCGCGACGACTTACTGGCGGTCGTGCGCGCGGTGATCGCCTACGTGACATCTCCGGTCGGCCTCGCGGCGCTGCACGTGGCGTCACTGGCTGCCGACGATCACCAGGACGCTAGCCTGGCATTTTGGGCAGGCCGCCTCAATGCGTTGCGTCCCGTCGTCGAGCGGGGCATCGCCCGCGGAGAGCTGCGGCCGGACATCGATGCCCGACTACTTCTGGAAACTCTGATTGCGCCCCTGCACGGCAGGCTCTTGCTGACCGGCGAGCCGGTCGACGAGCGGTTGGGCGAGCGCATCGTCGACCTCGTCCTACAGGGTGCCTGCCAGTCGCGATCCGGCGCCCATTTCGACAACCAGTGAACTCCCAGACAGTATTGAGTACATGCGCGTATTCGCACCCCACCGTCTGCTGGTCGCGCTCGCCGCGGTCCTTGCGCTGATCACACCGGCGACAGCCGTGGCCGCTCCCGCAGATACGGCGGCCGCCGCTGCGGCGGTCGAGCCGTCCGTCGTCCAGGTCACCACGAAGATCGACTACCAGCAGGCGATCGGGACAGGCACCGGAATGGTCATCGATCCCGGCGGGGTGGTGCTGACGAACTACCACGTCGTCGCGGGCGCCAACACGGTCACCGGCACCGTGGGCGGGCGCGACTACCCGGCAGATCTCGTCGGCTACGACCGCAAGCACGACATCGCGTTGCTCCAACTGCGGGGCGCGGGAGGGCTGCCGACCGCACCCATCGGCGACTCCGGACAGGTCGTGGTGGGCGAGCCGACGGTCGGCCTCGGCAACGCCCGCGGTGTCGGCGCTCCCCTCACCCACGAGACCGGCCCGGTGGCCGCCCTCAACCGGACCGTCAACGCCGAAGACTCGCTGACGGGCAGCTCGGAGGAAGTCAACGGGCTGATCGAGGTTGCGGCCGACGTGCGGCCAGGCGACTCCGGCGGGCCTCTGGTGAACAGCGCGGGACAGGTCATCGGCGTGATCACCGCCGCGTCGGTGACCTTCCAAATGGGCCCTGCCGGAAAGGGTTTCGCGATTCCCATCAATGACGCGATGGCCGTCGCCGGTCAGATCCGGTCCGGCGCGCCGTCGGGCAGCGTGCACATCGGGCCGCCGGTGCTGCTCGGCGTCGGGTTGAGCACCCAGCCGCGCAGGGAGGCCGGAGTCATCGTGCGCGACGTGATGCGCGGCGGTCCGGCCGACCAGGCCGGGATCGCCATCGGCGACGTGATCACGACCCTCGACGGAACGTCAGTGGACTCGGCCACCACGCTGACCTATGTGCTGGACCGGCACTACCCCGGCGATGTCGTGGACCTGACGTGGATCGATCGCAGCGGACAGGAACGGGCCGGCAAGGCGGCACTGGTTCCCGGCCCGTGAGTTGAGCCAAAGCCCTCGACTCTTTCGGTCGCGTCATCCTATGCTGAGCGAGTGCACAACACAGCTCCTTATCGGGTCATCCAGTGGACGACGGGAAATGTCGGAAAGAGCTCGGTAGCCGCGATCGCCGCCAATCCGACGCTTGAACTCGTTGGGTGCTATGCCTGGTCGAAGGATAAAGCCGGCGCCGACGTGGGCGGGCTCTGCGGAATCGAACCGCTCGGGCTCAAGGCCACCAATGACGTCGACGAGCTGCTGGCGCTCAAACCCGACGTGGTCGTCTACAACCCGATGTGGATCGATGTCGACGAGCTGGTGCGAATCCTGTCGGCGGGTGTGAACGTCGTGTCCTCCGCATCGTTCATCACCGGGCACAACCTTGGCGCCGGCCGCGACCGGATCGAAGAGGCGTGCAAGCAGGGCGGCTCGACGATGTTCGGTTCCGGGGTCAGCCCGGGCTTCGCCGAGCTGCTGGCCATCGTTGCGGCCACCGGCTGCGCCCGGGTGGACAAGGTAACCATCGCCGAGGCGTCCGACACCACCTTCTACGACTCACCCGCGACCGAGATCCCGGTGGGCTTCGGCACGCCGATCGACGACCCCAACCTGCAGCCGATGGCGGCGAAGGGCACGGCCGTGTTCGCCGAAGCCGTGCGTCTGGTCGCCGACGCGTTGGACGTCGAGCTCGACGAGGTGGTCTGTGAGGCCGAGTACGCGCAGACCACCGAGGACGTCGACCTCGGCTCATGGACCATCAAGGCAGGCTGCGTGGCAGGCGTCTACGCCAGCTGGCAGGGACGCATCGGCGGCAAGACCGTCGTCGACCTGAATGTCCGGTGGCGCAAGGGCCAGACGCTCGACCCCGACTGGAAGGTCGAAGGGGACCCCTGGAAGATCACGATCGACGGGCTGCCAACGGTCACAATGCAAGTCGGCTTCCTGCCGCCACCGGACTTCATCGAGAAGGCCAAGACAATGGCCGACTTCATGGGGCTCGGCCACATCATCACCGCGATGCCACCGATCCACGCGATCCCGGCCGTCGTCGCCGCCGCACCGGGCATCGCGACCTACAACGATCTTGCGCTGACGCTGCCGCGGGGCGTCGTGCCTGGAAACTAGCGACGCCCAGCGAGCCGCTTCTTTGGCGCTTCCTGACCGGCGTCGCGATAGCGAGCACCGTACCTCGGCACGGCGAGGGCGCCGGCATGCCGCGCCGCGGTGATGGCATTGCGCATCGGCCGGGCCAGTCCAGCGAATGAGGCCATGTCGAGCACCATCGGCGTCAGCAGCCGGTTGTGCACGAACGCGAACGCGCTGCCGGACTGCGGATCGGCCCACCCGAGGGTGCCGCCAAGGCCGATGTGACCAAAGCCCTTGAGTAGACCGGGGATCGGTGATTCGTGATAGCCGAGGTGGAACGGCATGGGCACGACGATGTTCAGGTCCGGCCACAGCTTCGGCTTTCCGATCAGGCCCTGCGCCAGCTCGTCAGACAGAAACTGGGTGTCGTCGATGCTGCCGCCGTTGGCGATGGCGGCGTACATTTTGGCCAGGCCGCGGGCGGTGACGACGCCGTTGGCGGCCGGAACCTCGCCGTCGAGGAATGGAATATCGCCCTGCACAAACGATTTGATGCCGGGGAAGAACATCGCCCCGAATGCGCCGGAGAGCGGCAGGCCCGCCACCTTCGGCGCGACGAAGTTGAACACGGGGTTGGTGCGCGTGCTCTGCGGCGCAAGGATCTGAGCGACCTTGGTCGGTGAGCCCGCAGGCGGGCGGCCCAGGTGCAGACCGTCGGTGTCGAGGGGACGGGCCACCTCTTCGCGGATCAGCTCACGCATGCCTTGACCTGTCACCGCGCGCGCCAGCCCTGACAGCAGCCATCCGTACGTCAGCGCGTGGTAGGCGGGCCAGCCGCGCAGATGGTCGACCGACGCTGCGGCCAACCGCTCCTCCATCAGCTCGTGGTCCAGCAGCTCGTCCTTGCTGACACCCTTCAGGTGTGACAGCCCGGACCGGTGCCGCAGCACGTCGCGAACGGTGATGGTGTCCTTGCCGTTGGCGCCGAACTCGGGCCAATAGGTCACTACCGGCTCGTCGTAAGACAGCAGTCCGCGATCGACGAGTCGGTGAATGACGGTCGTCGCGACGCCTTTCGTCGCGGAGAACACCATCGCGCCGGTGTCGACGGTCCAGGGCTGCTCACCAGCGCGGTCGGACCAGCCCGTCCAGACGTCGACGACCGGTCGTCCGTCGATGTACACCGAGAGCGCGCCACCGCCGAACCGTCGACCCGGGAACAGACCCGCGAATACGCGGACGACGTTGGAAAACCGCGAATCGGCTGCGCCCTGCACGCCGCGGGGCAGGCCTTCTTCAGCGCGGAGCAGCGACGCCTTCGTCATACGGCTAACAATGCTTTGAGCACGCCGCTGCGCATGCGGAATCGCAATATTCAGCCGATCACCTGAAGGACCACCGCCTGTAGGCGCGCGGCCGGCGGGCCCTCGAGGACCACGTCCTTGAAGATCTTTGCCTGACTGCCCTCGACGGTGAACTCACCTGGCTGCGGCTGGTTGCCACCTTGCACCTCATACTTCACAGTGAACGGGGTGGCCGGCAGTGGATGAAAGCCAATGTATTTCGGCTCGATCGTGTACTTGTACACGCACGCACCCCCAGGCTCACAGTTCTGCTCGGTGACGACCACGTTGATCGTGAACTCCTTCGGTGTGGGCACCGAAGGAGGCGGCGGGCTAAGCGTCGTTCGCGGGGTAGCGGCAGTAGGACGCGATGACCGGGAATGGTCGCCGAAGATCAGGACCGCCGCAACGCTGACGCCGCCGGTAAGCATCGCGACGATCGCGAGCGCCGCGAGCAATCTGCGAATGTTCGCCATCAACTCCCCTGTCGGTCACGTCGTCCGGTGGCAAGCTGCGGTGCAAAGAGGTTCCGCATGGCAGATGTTATGCGCACGGCGGCGCCGCGAGGCCCCAGACAGGGGCAGATTCCCGAGGTTTGTCAGGCGCTCAGGGCGCCATCTCTTCCTTGAGGGCCGCGACGAAGGCGTCGACATCGGCCTCGGTGGTGTCGAACGAGCACATCCAGCGGACGTCGCCGGCCGCCTCGTCCCAGAAGTAGAACCGAACGCGCTTCTGCAGCCGCTCGCTGACGTCGTGCGGCAGCCGGGCGAAGACCGCGTTGGCCTGCACCGGATAAAGGACGCGCACTCCGTCGACCGCGCGCACTCCGTCGGCGAGGCGCCGGGCCATCTTGTTCGCGTGTCGGGCGTTACGCAGCCACAGGTCCTTGGCCAGCAACGCCTCCAGCTGCACCGAGACGAAGCGCATCTTGGAGTGCAGCTGCATCGACAGCTTGCGCAGATGCTTCATGTGGCTGACGGCATCCTGATTGAGTACCACCACCGCCTCGCCCGACAGCGCGCCGTTCTTGGTACCGCCCAGCGACAGGATGTCCACGCCTACGTCGGAGGTGAACGCGCTCATCGGCATGTCCAGTGACGCGGCCGCGTTGGCGATCCGCGAGCCGTCCACGTGCACCCTCATGTCCCGGGCGTGGGCCTGTTCGCAGACCACGCGGATCTCGTCCGGCGTGTACAGCGTGCCCAGCTCGGTGCTCTGCGTGATGGAGACGACCTGCGGCATGGCCCGGTGTTCGTCCGCCCAGCCCCAGGCCTGCCGGTCGATCAGCTGCGGAGTGAGCTTGCCGTCCGGCGTGGGCACGGTGAGCAGCTTGAGCCCGCCCATCCGCTCGGGCGCGCCGCCCTCGTCGACGTTAATGTGTGCGCTCTCGGCACAGACCACGGCACCCCAGCGATCGGTGACCGCTTGCAGCGCAACCACATTCGCACCCGTGCCATTGAAGACCGGGAATGCCTCGGCGGTCGCGCCAAAGTGGTCTCCGATGATGCCCTGCAGGTTCTCGGTGTACGCGTCGTCACCATAGGCGACCTGGTGCCCGCCGTTGGCGAGCGCCAAGGCGGCAAGGACCTCCGGGTGAACACCTGCGTAGTTGTCACTGGCAAAGCTGCGGACGTCCGGGTCGTGACGACGCCGGGCATCGGTTCTAGGAGAGTTCACGTCTTCTTCCGGTCGGTGTCCCGCGATGGCTGCACCCGCTTCGGCTCGCCCGGCATCGTCGGATTGCCGTCATGCTCTTGGCCATGCTCACCTGCCATTATGCAGGTAGCCCGGCGCAGCCATGCGGTTAGTCATCGGGCGAGAACTCGTCTGCCCTGTCGCTGCCATGAGGCGAGTCGATATTTCACACTTGTTGATACCTAACTACACCTGTGCCACAGGGTATTTGGGGTGACGCCGCACGTCTCGGATTCACGCGCCCAGTGTCACGGCATCGTCCGTTTACGCTGGCCATCGACACAACGGGATGTCCGGCTACATCCCTGCTGTAGATCCCGGAGCCGGGCCGAGACGAGGATGACAGCCCGGCCACGGAGAGCCATCAGGCGGCGGTCGTGACCTTCACCACCGCGCCGGGCTTATTGACCGACACCCCAAAGCCCTCGACATGGCGGCGGACCTGGTTCTTGGCGGTGAACCATCGTCGCCTTTGCGGTTCATCGCCCGCTGGCCTCGTCGGTCCAGAGCACTATTGTGACGGCTATGACTCGTGATCACGCCGAGGGACTGCAGTATCACGTCCTGCCCGCTGACGATCCCCTGCGTGCGCTGAACATTCTGCGTGAAGCCGCTGCAACCACTTTCTGATGAGCACGATGACAAGGGCGGCCCGTCGGTGTCGCGATAGGCAGCCCTACAGCGTCGGCTGCTGGGGTCCGCAAGCAAGCGAGTTCGCGAAATCGACCCTGCTGGGCAAACGTGTCGCCCTCGTCACCGATCCGAGCCAGGGCATGTACGACCGCTTCGGCCAGGACCTTGGCCTACCGGGACAAGGCCGACGGTTGGGACGTGACATCCTTCCAGGGGTATTCATCCCGCTATCTCGATGTCGCGATGGTGCTGGCTGATTCAGCGCTGGCATCCATTGGGCTAAAGCGGCTTTCGAGTCATCAAGCGCCTTCCGTCTACCAGGTCGCCTTATCGGTGCCGTGCGACGCCCCCGGGCTTGGCGCTGCGGGCACCCGTCGCATTACTCCCAGCCGTGGTCTGGCGGGTGTCCTGATGTCCGACACGTTCCAAGCCGATTGGTTTTCGTGAGATGTGGGGAGGGCTGGGTTTTGGATCGGCGGCGGAATTGGCCGAAACGAGTTTGGACGGCCCGTGCGCGATGTGCGGACGGGTGGGTTTCGGATCAGGAATGGAACGGGCCGCGATGGGTTGGGGCGCGGTGTCGCTTCTCAACGGAATGGAATCGACACGCGGCTCGTTGACCGTCGTTGACTTGGGTTCGGGCGTCCAAGCGGAAGTTGCATCCTCGCCGCCCTGTGCGCTGGGACCCGTTGTGCCGGACAATGTCCAGGTGACCTTCCTTGGCGTTGGCGCATTTGGCGAGGGGGTCCATATGGTCGGTGTCAAAGGCGGGTTGAGCGTGGCCACCGGCTCGGGCGGACCGGGAATCTGTATGGGCGAGGGGATCTTCGCCTGCTCGCTGGTGGAGGCGGCCAGCTGTGCCGCGGTTGGATTGGGGCGGTTGGTGTAGGCGGCGTCGATCATCGGTCGTTGCATCGCGTCCAGCGCGTCCGCCAGAAAACCTAAGCCGATGTTGCGCCAGCCCTGATTGATTGGGAGGTTCTGGGTGGGCACAAGCTCATAGGTGATGTTGCCCTGCGTCCACGTCACATTGGCCGGGTTGTTGAGCAGCGATGCCTCGGTGTAGTCGTTGTGGATGGTGATGGCGCCGTCGATCGCGTTCAGCACGGCCAGCAGGTAGCCGGGCGCGAAGATGTTGGTCGGAAAGTCGGCCCAACCGTCATACTGACGGCTGATGATTGTCACCGGGTCTGCGGTCGGGTGTGAACGTGGCCGCGGTGCTCGGGGGCTGGGTGGGATGCCACCACCGAATAAGGGCAGCAAGCCAGTCGCCGCCAACAGTCCGTTAGGGTTCGATGTGTCGCCTAATAGTATGAATTTCACACCGGGCGGCGGGGTGTGGCTGTTCAGGTATGCGGAGGTCACCACCGACCCCAGGCTGTAACCCAGCACAATGTCGCCAGCCTTCAGTGGGGCGGATGCCAAGGCTGCCACGCCCTGCGCGTCGCTCACGATGTCAGCAGGGTAGGGAATCTTGGTGCATGGACACAGGGTGCCGCCGAGTTGCTGCTGCGTCACGTTCATCACGATGCCCAGCACGCCGTCAAAATCGGTCGACTCCAACGTGTAGGTCATCGCGCCCGCGGCGGGAGCGGTCAATAGCACCGATGCGGTGGCGGCTGCGGCAACTAGCAGCGACTTTTTCATAGAATTGTTTCCTAACTGTTTCCTAACCAGCGGATGAAAACTCCCACGTAAGCCAGCTAAGTCTTGCTTTCAGCGGCCCTCGGCTCCTGCTGCCAACGATGCCGCTGCGGATCAGAAGATTGACCCATCTGTCTTTTCGGCGGAATTGCAAGGTCGTCCCGGTTCTCGTAGAACTTGATGTGTCAGTCATCGTGTCTCCTCCCCAGACAGCCGATGCGGAGCCCGTGAAGCTGAGCACACACCAAACTGGTTAACGGGCAATTCTTCCCCACATGCCGCGACGACCACGCCAATTTCAGGTGCAAGTAACTTCTCCCCACGCAACCGGTGTCATCGAGACCGGGCCGGATCCGTCGATATTCGAGGTGTGGCTTCATCACTTAGGTGCCCGCGAACTAAGCGGTGGTCACGGATCGCACTTCGGTCTGCGCTGTGGCCGGTTGTTTGGCTCATTCTGGCCGTGACGCCATTGCGGCTGCCAGCAGCACTGTCACCTCGTTGCGTCAAGGGGATGGAGGCTTCTGGGACTCCACGATCTCTGCGGCACGCTGATCGAGGCGGCCGCCGTAAAGCGTCGGCGTCGAGACCTGCGTGGGGATGATCTTGATGATCACGCGCTCGGCACCCGGCTCGTCAAGATCCATTTCCTTGCCGCTCATCCGGCGCAACATCTTCCGGCTCAGTGTGCGTTCCGGGTCTTCGCTTATTTCCGCGTAGCCCCGGATCTCGATGTAGCGCGTCGCCATCTCCGGATCGACCGCGCAGAAGGTGACCTGCGGATTCGCGAGGAGGTTGCGGTATTTCACGCGCGATTTGAGTGTGCTCAAGCGGACGTGCTCACCGTCCCAGTCGAAGCCGACGGGGTTGGTCGATATCAGGCCGTCCTTATGGCTGACCGTGCTTACCGTGGCCAGCAGAGCGGTCTCCAGGATGCCGACATGGGTGTCTGGAATCGGTGCCTCGGGCAGCTTGGCGGTCGTCATGTGCATAGTTTGCTCCTCGTGCTGCTTCGAAAAGACTCAATGACTCATCGGTCACGCCATCCGCGAGCATCCGCCACCAACCGGCCAGCTGGCAGAGATGTGGTGCTAGTGCCGCATGTCCGACTGATCGGCGAGCACTGGCGATCCTCGCACTCTTTCTCGACCGGCTCGGACGCTGACGAATCGGCGGCCACCATCGCCGTTTCGGATTCAGTCCGCTGAACGCCGCAGCGTTCCCTCAGATCACCGCCGTAATCTCTCACCTACGCGATGTCCTCGGCGACCAGACCTACGAGTCGCTCGCCCGCGAGGGTGAAACGATGACCACTGCCGCCATGGCGACCTATGCATACGACCAAATCGACCAGGCCCGAGCAGAACTGAAGGCTGTCTCGAAATAGACGACACTCGAGTGTCTTGAAAATCCGTGTCAGAGTCGCCGGTACGGATTCCGCTAAAGTTCCTGGCCGCCGAGCCAGCCTTCCATTCTTTCGGCGACTGCCTGCCATCCCGGCTCAAGCATCATCATGTGGCCCATTCCGGCAAAGAACTCGGCGTCAGTCTGGTAAGTCCGCGCCGCAGCAGACACCTCCCCGTCAGCTCGCGAGCCGTCGTCTGTTGCACCAAGAACAAGCAACGGTGTGGTCACAGGGCGAGCATCGGGAAAACGGGTCATTAGATTCAGTCCGGCACGCGCGCTCTCGGGCTCCATACGGGCCGCGCAGGACTTGACGATGGGTTCGGGGGTATGCGCGCAGAACAGGTATTCACGGGCCAAGGCCGGGGTGTTGAAGAGATCGGCGGAGCTGCCGTAGGTATTGGCGCGCAACACGATCCATGGGTGACGGCGGACCATGCGCAACGTGATTCGTCGTACCCCCTCCGGCGTGGTGGGCGCTATGAGGACCGCACTTGGGGCTTGGTGCTTCTCTAGGTACTTCTGTATGACGAAGCAGCCCATGGAGTGTCCGATGAGCACGGACTCGGCACCGAGCATGTCGACGGTGGCGCATACATCGTCCACGTAATCGGCGACGGAACACGAGTTCAGAGGCTGAGACAGGGTGCTGGCACCATGGCCGCGCAGGCTGACCGCGACGGCACGGAAACCCTTGTCGGCGAAAAAATCCAGGAAATGCTCATCCCAACACCATGCCGCCAGGTTTCCTCCGTGGACGAACAGCAGCGGCGCAGGGTGCTCATCGCTGCACCGGCCCTTGTCAATCACTTCGAGCATTGGTCTGTTCCCCGATCAAGATCACCGCGACGGAATGGTAAGTGACGGTATGAGGGCGTCTTGCCGTTTTACGCGGATTGTCACCAGCACCAAGGACGCGACGGGTAGGTCACCGCCGGGCCGTGGATGACCACCGGATGGTCTCGAAATTGACGACATATGAGGGTCTGACCCGAAAATCGGATGGTGAGTGGGCAGGCCGGAGGCACCCGGCGGAGCCGGGTCATGTTGCGCGGCTGTGGGTTTGGGGTTCAGGCGGCGGTGTCGGTGATGACCGCTTTGCCGTCGCGGATGGCGATGTGCTGGCCGGTGAGCGCTTGGAGTTGGGTGGCCAGGTCGCGGGCGCGGCGGTGTTTGTTGATCCGGGATTGGTAGTAGCCGGGCCCGAGGTCACAAAATCTGGCATCGGGGTCTGACAGCAGGTGGTAGATGACGGTCAGTACCGAATTGCCGGTAGCGACGAGCGCCTTCTGCTTGCCGCGGCGTCGGGCCAGGCGCCGGTAGCGGGCGCCCAGGAAGGTGTCGGTACGCGAGTTGACGAACGCGATGCGGCCCAGGGTGCCGGCCAGCCACGGGTTGCCCTTGGCGCGGCCCTTGCTCATCGACTTACCGGCCGACTGGTGGATCTGCGGGCAGAACTTGGCCCACGACACCAGATGCGCGGCCGAGGGGAACCGGGTCATGTCGACCCCGATCTCGGCGATCAGCTCGGCAGCGGCCACGGTGCTCACGCCGGGGATGTCAGCGAGCCGGGCCGCCGGTCGGCAGAACGGGCCGATCGCCTCCTGGATGCGTCGTCGAGTGCGGCGATCTGGGCGCTGATGCGGTCGCCGACCGCGCACTGGATCGATGAGGTCAGTGAGTCGATGCTGACGGAGTTCTTCACGGTGATTCCCCAGACACCCTCGCTGGTACTGCTCACCTATCGTCCGGAATATCGCGGCGCACTGGCCCGCGCGGGGGGTGCGCAATCCATAACCCTTGCGCCGCTGAGTGATCCGGAGACCACCGCACTGGTCTTGCAGCTGCTCGGGCCGGACCTCTCAGTCGGCACGGTGGCCATCATGATCGCCGAGAAGGCCGCCGGAAACCCGTTTTTCACTGAGGAGATCGTGCGCGACCTGGACGAGCGCGGCATCCTGCGCGGCAACCGCAGCGCCTACGAATCAACCGCCGATGCTGCCGAGGTCAGCGTGCCCGCCACCCTGCAGGCGACCATCGCCGCCCGCATCGACCGGCTTGACCCGGCGGCCAAAAGCACCCTGAGCGCAGCGGCTGTCATCGGCACGAAGTTCAGCCGGGACCTCCTGGAAACCCTGGGCATTGATCCCGTCCTTGACGACTTGGTGAGCGGCGAGTTCATCGATCAGATCCGATTCACCCGACAACCCGAGTACGTGTTCCACCATCCGCTGGTCCGCGCCGTGGCCTACGAATCGCAGCTGAAATCCGATCGCGCCGAGCTGCACCGGCGCATCGCAGCCGCCATCGAATCGGGTGACCCGGCAGCGGCGGAGGAGAAGGCGGCGCTGATCGCCGAACATCTGGAGGCCACCGGTGACCTGCACACTGCCTACACCTGGCACACGCGCGCGGCAACGTGGGCAACCAACCGCGACATCGGCGCGGCGCGACTGAGCTGGGAGCGCGCCCGAAAGATCGCCGATGCATTGCCCGCCGATGACGCCGACCGGGCAGCCATGCGCATTGCCCCGCGCACCATGTTGTGCGGCACGGCCTTTCGAGTCCATGTGAACGTGACCGGTGATCGCTTTGAGGAGCTGCGGGAGTTGTGTACCGCCGCCGGGGATATGGCGTCACTGGCCATCGCCATGGCAGGGCTGGTGATGGATTACGCGTTTAGGGGCCGGATACGCGAGGCGTCGCGGCTGGCATCGGAAGCCTGGGCCCTCATCGAGTCCATCGGCGATCCGACCTTGACGGTGGGGCTGTCCTTGCCGGTGATCTACGCCAAGATAGAGAACGCCGAGTGGTGTGACGTGTTGCGATGGTCACAGAGAGTAATCGACCTAGCCGACGATGATCCGTCTGAAGGCAACTTACTTTTCGGGTCTCCGTTAGCGCTCGCCTTTACGTCGCGGGGTGCTGCCCGTTGGTGTCTGGGTCGTCCTGGATGGCGCGACGACTTGCGGCGCGGCCCGGCCATGGCCCGCAGCGCCGACCCACTCTCGTTTGCCGCAGTTGTTGGCTACGTCTACAACTCGGGAATAACCTGTGGCGTGCTGAGGCCTGACGATCGTGCGATGCGCGAGATCGAGGATGCCCTGCGGATTGCCGAACGCTCCGGTGATGACTTCGCGTTGACCGTCGCCCGGATGACGCAGGGCCTTGCGCTTATACACCGCCACACGGCTGCCGAGCGTGACCAGGGACAGAAGCTGCTGGCCGAGGTCAGCGACGTGTTCGTCCGCCGAGGACACAACCTGGGCGATCGACCGATCGTCAATGTGTGCTTGGCACGTGGGAGGGCTCGGCGTGGAGATCGCGATGAGGCGATACCGATGATGCGCGAGGCCGTCGACATTCTGGCCCGCCAGGGACAACTGCTGCAGTGGGGCACGGTAGCGACGGGTGTTCTGGTGGAGACACTGCTCGATCGCGGGGCCGACGGTGACGTGGCCGAAGCCGAGGCCGCGATCGAGCGATTAGCAGAGGCGCCGACCGACGACGATTTAGCTGCGCGCGACATCTGGCTGCTGCGACTACAAGCTCTGCTGGCACGTGCCCACGGCGATGACACCAGCTATCGCGACTACCGGGATCGCTACCGCGCAATGGCCACGGGGCTTGGCTTCGAGGGGCATATGCAATGGGCCGACGCGATGCCATGACGGGGGTGCTTCCGCCGGGGATTGTGACGTTCTTGTTCACCGACGTCGAGGGGTCGACTCGTCGGTGGGAGTCCGACGCCGATGGCATGCGGATCGCTCGCGCCGCCCATGACGAGGTGTTGCGCACGGCGATCGAGGCGCACGGCGGCTTGTTGTTCAAGCACACCGGCGACGGCGTAGCAGAGCGCCTGCAGTGGTCCGACTTGCCGAACTGGGCATCAGGATCAAAACGGCCCGTGATAGCCAGACCGTCGCCGGTCTCGGTGGCTCGACGACACCACCGACATAGCTCGGCACGGCGCTTCATGGCCATGTCCAGCCCGTGATAACGGAACTGCTGACCACCTCCACCGAGCCACAGCGCCTCGACGTGCATTGCGGCGAGCCAAGCCAGGTCGAGGCTTTCTTGCGGGGTCAATTCCGCAGCGGTCGGACGTTTATATGCTGAGATCCATCATGAGATTCACTGAGCTCATGCGCCCTGCGAGGAGAACATCGTGACCGCAGCACTCATCACCGGCGCGTCCACCGGCATAGGACGTGAGCTTGCTGGTCTGTTCGCCGCCGATGGCGTCGACGTGATCTTGGTAGCGAGCGGTCGCAGCGCCGCACAGCTCACCGCATTGGCTGAGGAGTTGCGGTCACGCCACGGTGTCCGGGTGGACGCCATCACGATGGACCTGTCACAGCCTGGTGCCGGAACCGAGCTCTTCACCCGCGTCGACGAGCTTGGTATCGACGTCGAATACCTCGTCAACAATGCTGGCGTTGGCATCCTCGGCCTCAAGACCCAAGACTGTGATCCCGATGCGGTATCGCGGATGGTCCAGCTGAACGTGGTAACGCTCACAGACCTGACGATGCTCTACATCGGGCGGATGGTGACAGCAGGTCACGGCGCGATCCTGAACGTCAGCTCGGTGGCCGCCTACGTCGTCCCACACGGACTGGAAGCGGCCTATGCCGCCAGCAAGGCCTTCATCAGAAGCTTCTCTGAGTCGGTGGCTCACGATCTGCGCGGCACGGGAGTCACCTGCACCCACCTGGCGCCGGGTCCCGTCCGCACCGAGTTCGCCGCCACGGCGGGTATTACCGACACGTCGAGGCTCGACAGGGCCTTTATGGACGCGGCACCGGTGGCCAGGGCAGGTTACGCCGCGATGCGGGCTGGGCACGTCACCGTGATGCCCGGACTCAGCACCAAGCTGATGCGCGCCACAGCCGCCGTGTCGCCATCACGGCGATTCACCGGCCTGGTCTCGGGTTACTTTGTCGCCCGGCACTGAGCCAAAGCCCGAGCGACGCTCGCACGCGGGCCGGGTTGTCTACATCGTCATCGTCAAAGCGGTCGATCACACGCGCAGAATCTTGGCCTGGTCTCGCGGCGACCGGCTCGACAGGATCTCGATGAACCGTTCCCGCGTCGTGCCGGAATAAGTGTTGGCGTCGATGTCGAGGTCGCAGTATTCGGGGTAGAACTCGGCGTGCGTCCGATACGAGAAGTCGCCGAGGTATCCACCGCTCACCCCGATGTAGCGGTTGACGACCTTCATCACTTTCTGCGGAGTGAGGCTCATGTCGTGCCTATGCTCACCATTCGCATGCCGGTACGAGCACCACCAGGCCGCCGTAGTAGTCGCACCGACCACAGCGGCCACGACTCGCATGACCTGACGAATCGTTGAACCGGCGCTTTGCCGATCTCGTGCTCTTGGGTGAAGACCCCGACCGCCTCGTCAGAGAGGGACCAATGTCCTGCTTCGATATCGACGTCACCCGCGACGGCGGCTGGTGGATGGTCCACATTCCTAAGATTGGCGGGCGGGCGCAAGCTCGCTTTCCCAGCGAGGTCGAGCCAATGGCACGCGAGTACATCGCAGTCAGTACCGGTACGCCCATCGACCAGGTGGCTATCAACTGGCGTCGCTGCACGCTGTGACCCCGGAGGGTCAAGAGCGGAGCACAATGCGCTGTATGGAGCTTACGGAGGCGTTGGTAACGGAGGACATCACGCCATTCGAGCGGGAACGACTGCGTGAGGCTCTTGGGGAGGAAGTAAGAAGGCAACTTCCCACCGATAGGCAGCTCCTGCGCGTGGTGGACTGGGATCCGGGAGGTGGCCACGCAGTGGAAAACGCTCCAGGCATGAGGAAGTACCGGGTCGCGTACGAGACGGAACCCCGCGATTAGGGCCGCGCGAGCGGATCCAGCCGGTCGAACGCGCCCTGCGGCTGCCTCGGACACGGCCCGGATCTGCCGTCCAAACAGGGAGCTAGCCTCAATCCATGGCCGCCGTCGGCGATCTGGTCCGCCGCACCAACGGCTCGTGGATGGTTCGGCCACCCGAGCGTTGCCCGCGCGGTCACCGGCTGGCCGCTGGCGTTGGCCCGGCGACCGGGCTGGGTATACATCGACGTAGATATCTACCGTCGCATTGGCCCGACGACAGCGATCAGACACCACCAGGTGTGGTGGTCACGGAGAGGGAGAACAGCATGGCGGGCAAGTTCGAGCTGTACAAGGACGCCAATGGCAAGTTCCGGTTCCGGCTCAAGGCGGGCAACGGCGAGATCATCGCGGCGCGAAAAACGGCATCGCCTCGGTGCAGAAGAACGCCCCGGACGCCACGGTGGTCGACCTGACGGATTAGCCGCAGCATGCCGCGCCGCAAACAGATCTACAAGATCACCTACCCGAACGGGAAGATCTATGTGGGCATGGATCTGATCGGAACGCTGATTAACGTGGGCAGCCCGAGCGCCCGGGAACGGATTGCCGCCGACCTCGACGCGCACCGGCTGGATTTGACGCTCCGCAAAGAGATTCTCTGGGAGTCCGAGACGGCGACGGACGGTGAAGTCCGTGCGATGGAAGAACGGCTGATCCGGGAGACCGGCGCGAATAACCCCGCGATCGGCTATAACATCTGGCCGCGCTGGTCGAGCGATTCACGGACCTGACGGTCAACTTCTGGCGTCTCGAAAGAGAACGCACAATCAGCCCAGTTAGCGAGCCAATGTTCGCGGTCTTCGCTCGTGGGCGACGCCTCAATGCCCCGAAACTTAGGGGCCTTACCGTCCACCGCGCCCCGCACTGACGGCGATCGCGCCCGGACTCTTCAATTCGAAAGACCGCTGGCGGATGGCGCGAGGGTCGCCAATGCAGCTTGAAACGATGCTGCCTTCAGGCCGTGTCTCTGATCAATCCGAGTTCGCGGGCACGGGCGACCGCATCGGCGCGATTGTGCACACCCAGCTTCTTGTAGGCACGTTCGGCGCGTTCTTTGGCGGCGGAGCGAGAAATCCCAAGCTTGTCGGCCACCAGCGCGAAGGTCATCTTGGTCGGCAAGTAACGCAGGACTTCCAACTCGACCGCCGAGATGGAGGCTGCCACCGCCGCCTCGTCGGCTTTCTGGTGGGCGGCATCGATCGCCGCCGCAGACCCCCGCTCGGCCCCGGTTTGTGCGGCGTACGCTGCGTCGATCACCCGGGCGGTGTCCTCCAGGACAGCGAGTTGCACGCTGACAAGCTCCTCGGCGCGTTCTCCGATGAAGCCCTCGCTGAACACGACGCCGCCCAGATCCGCGATCGAATCGAACAGCGACCTGGCCCACCGATGTTCCACAAGGATCAGGGCGAGGCCCGAACCAGGGACAAGCGACTCCGCCAGCGCCTGGGCTCGTTCGCTCTGGAGCACATGGACACCACGGCCCTCGAACATGGCGAACACACCGGCGGGGTCGAGTTGGGCGTCGGCGATCAGCAGATCGCCGAAGTCCTCGTCCGCGATCTCCACGCGCGTGAGTGATCCATCCTCGTCCATCGTCAGCACAACCAGATCGACCAGGCGAAGCACACCATGTCCTTGTAGCCTGTCGATCTCCTCGATGATCGTGCCGACGAAACCGACACCGGGTTCGAACCCGACCGCGATCAACTGAATCGGCCCAATCGTGCTGGCGTCTGTTCCGGCGTCCACCGCGTCCTCGTCTCTGTCCGGGCAGGGCGGTCAAAGTTGGCATGACGATCGATTCCGGCCCGCTTCGCGTAATGGTCCAACAGGGTTGACCGAACGATAAGGGCAATAGGTCACCGAGTAGCTCGGCTGACGTCGGCTTCTCCGCGTATTTCCATGGCGTTGGCGGGTGCCCCGGGTGAGCGAGTAATGAAACCCGTGGCCTGTCTTGAAAGAGAACAGAGGGATAGGCCTGCTGGTGCTCGGCATCCCGGTCGCGGCGCTGAGCAACATCGGCGGCCGGGACTTCTTCCGCGGCAAGACCCTCAACGCAGGCACCGAGATCACCGTGCTCGATGCCAGCGCGCACTGAACGGCCGCGGTAGCTTGAGCAGCGCGCGGCTTGGATCACGTCGCCGGTGTAGTTTCCAGGTTGGAACGGGCCACGATCGGTGTTCCTCTGGCTGTGCTCGCTGCCGTTTCGACCGGCTCGGACACCACGAACCAGCGGCAACCATCGCCGGTTTCGCCATCAGTCCCTTCACCGCAGCGACGACTCCTGAGCTAACGAATCATCGCCTTTAGATCAATACCCCAGTGTGAGTATGCATTTCGTGCCCTAATGGAGCGCCCGGAGGGAGTCGAACCCCCGTCCATCCCGCTTAGGAGGCGGTTGGCCGTCCAGTGCAAGCGCGAAAGTGGTACTGCCACAGGGTACTGACCCCCGGTTTCCGTCTTATCAGGACGGCTTCTTGACCATTGGACCATGGCAGAGTGGACCCAGTAGGACTCGAACTTACGTCCCCCGGTTAAGAGTCGGGTGCTAACGCCATCCCAGCTATGGATCCATGTTCAGTTGTTCGGCCATTACCAGCCAGCCCTACCCCGAATCAGCGGGCTGGCCGCAATGGCGTGGCCAGTACATCGTCCTAGTGTGATGAGGCATGAATAACCTGCCTTCTTGGATCATGGACGACCCGCACGCCGTCGCGCAGCTCCTGCTTGAGAACGAGAGCATCATCCATGACGAGGCCCCCACATGATCCTCTATCACGTTCCGATCCTGCTACTGCGCCGCTGGAAGTCCGAAAGGCGTTGAGCCATGATCTTTTACCACATAGCCAGAAACACCGTGACGCTCCTGCTACTACGCCGCCGGTTCGGACGGTGGCCCACCCCCCACGAGCTATGGTGCGAGATCAACTCCCCGAGGAAGCGCTGGAGGCATCGCTGATGTCATCGGTGAGCGCCCCCACCCGTACCGCCAAACTGGACAACTTCGTCTGGTGGCATCGACTCAGGCGTCACAAGATCGAGCGGGGCGGTGAGTGGTGGTCCGGCTGGAACAGCGGCATGCTGGCCCTCGTCCTCCACTGCCAGAAATGCAACGTCGAGTGGCACTGGACGGTCCGGTAAACGTACTCCGCGAGGGATTCGAACTGGGCGATCGTCACCACGCCCACAGGTGCAGCTCCAGCAGAAGAGATGAGGAGCCGTTGCTCGCGTAGCGATGTCCGGCTGCCGAGCTGACTGCCCTACGTTCCGGGTGCTGGCCCACCTACTCGATCTGACTGACGGCCCCAACCGGCCATGCCTCGAAAGAGACGACATACGAGGGTCAAAACTTCGTATCGGAGATGGCACGGCGATATGACGGACATCACCGAACAGCGGTGAAACGATACTTACGTGGACCCCAGCGGGGATGGTGGCGGTGGACTGACCGCGACGGGACTGCCGTGTGGGTCGTGCGGCACCGAACTGCCGCCGAACTCCAAGTTCTGTAACGAGTGCGGTGCACCGGTCACACACGCCACTCGATCGGCGGAGTACAAGCAAGTCACGGTGCTGTTCGCCGATGTTGTGCATTCGATGGACATTGCGGCGGCGGTCGGTGCGGAGCGGCTGCGCGAGATCATGGCCGAATTGGTTGATCGGGCTGCCGTGGTGGTGCAGCAATTTGGCGGCACGGTCGGCAGTTTCACCGGCGACGGGATCATGGCGGTGTTTGGTGCGCCTCTCGCGTTGGAGGACCACGCCGTGCGGGCGTGTCTTACGGCATTGGAGATCCAGGGCGAAATCACCCGATTGGCCGCAGAGGTTGGCGATCGTGACGGGGTCGAACTGTCCGTGCGCATAGGCCTGAACTCAGGTGAGGTGATCGCTGGCGAGGTCGGCTCGGCTTCGTTGGGCTACACCACGATCGGTGAGCAGGTCGGGATGGCTCAGCGGATGGAGTCGGCTGCTCCGCCGGGCGGGGTGATGCTCAGTGCATCCACGGCGCGACTGGTTGATGGCACAGCTTCTCTCGGTGAGCCGGAGATGGTGCGCATTAAGGGTGCCAATGAACCGGTGGCCGCCCATCGCCTGTTGGGCATTGGCGAACGGCATCAGGCTGTCGGGCGCGCTGAGTCGAAACTGGTCGGTCGGCGCTGGGAGATGTCCGCCGTCGAGGGCTTGTTGGACCGCGCAATTGACGGCCACGGCTCTGTGGTGGGCGTCGTCGGGCCGCCTGGTATCGGGAAAAGCCGTTTGGTGTCTGAGGTCAGCGCGCTCGCCACTGCCCGGGGGGTCGAGGTGTTTTCCACCTTCTGCGAGTCCCACGCCACCGATGTCCCGTTTCGTGTGGTGGTGCGGCTGCTGCGCACCGCCACCGGGGTGCGCGGCCTCGAGGATGCGCATGCTCGTCGGCGGGTGCGGGCACGGGTGCGCACACTGATACCGGACGTCGATCCGGAGGACGTGCTGCTGTTTGATGACCTGCTGGGCATCGCTGATCCCAATGTGGAGCTGCCGAGGATCGATCCGGATGCGCGGCGGCGACGGTTGGTCAATACCGCCTCGCTGGCCCGAAAAGCCCCGGCGGTCTATGTCGTTGAGGACGCGCACTGGATCGATGAGGCTAGCGATTCGATGCTGGCGGAGTTCCTCACCGTGATCCCGCGGACGCCCTCGCTGGTGCTGGTCACCTACCGCCCCGAATATCAAGGCGCGTTGAGCCGGGTGCCCGGTGCTCAGAGCATCGCCCTGACCCCGCTGACTGATCCGGAGACCGCAGCACTGGTCTCGCAGCTGCTCGGGTCGGACCCCTCAGTCGGCGCGTTGGCTACCGTGATTGCCGCGCGGGCCGCCGGTAATCCGTTTTTCGCCGAGGAGATAGTGCGCGAACTGGCCGAGCGTGGTGTGCTGCGCGGAAACCGCAGCGCCTACGTTTCGACGGTCGGGGCTGCCGAGGTGAGCGTGCCCGCCACCGTGCAGGCAACGATTGCCGCGCGCATCGACCGGCTTGACCCGGCGGCCAAGCGCACCTTGAGTACAGCAGCGATCATCGGCTCGAAGTTCAGCCGGGACCTGTTGGAAACGCTGGGCATTGATCCTGTCCTGGACGATCTGGTCGGCGGCGAGTTGATCGATCAGATCACTTTCACTGGCGATCCCGCGTATGTGTTCCACCATCCGCTGATCCGCACCGTGGCCTATGAATCGCAGCTGAAATCGGATCGTGCCGAGCTGCATCGACGGCTGGCCGCCGCGATTGAGTCCCGTAGCCCGGCCTCGGCTGATGAAAATGCTGCGCTGATCGCCGAACATCTGGAGGCCGCCGGTGATGGGCACGCCGCCTACGACTGGCACATGCGCGCGGCCACGTGGGCGACCAACCGCGACATCGCCGCAGCACGACGCAGTTGGGAGCGCGCCCGAAAGATCGCCGACGCATTACCCGCCGAGGACCCCAACCGGGCGGCCCTGCGCATTGCCCCGCGCACCATGTTGTGCGCGACCGCCTTTCGAGTCGATGAACATGTGGCCGGTGACCGCTTTGATGAATTGCGTGAGTTGTGCACCGCCGCCGGGGACAAGGCGTCGCTGGCCATCGCCATGGCCGGGCTGGTGATGGACCACCTCTATCAGGGCCGGATGCGCGAGGCCTCGCAGCTTGCATCGGAAGCTTGGGAACTCACCGAATCAGTCGGCGATGCGACCTTGATTGTGGGGCTGTCAGAGCCGCTGGTCTCCGCCAAGCTTGGGAGCGCCGAGTCCAATGACGTGCTGCGGTGGTCGCAGAGGGTCATCGACCTGGCCGAGGGTGATCCCTCTAAAGGCAACTTCATCATCGGTTCTCCGTTAGCGTTCGCCTTTGCGGAACGGGCCACTGCCCGTATGTCCCTGGGTCGTCCGGGATGGCGCGACGACCAGCGGCGGGGACTGGCCATGGCCCGCAGCACCGACCCCTTGTCCTACGCCGGGGTCGTTCACTGGGTCTACGGCATCGGAATACCGAGTGGCGTGCTGAGGCCCGACGATTCCGCGATGCGCGAGATCGAGGATGCCCTACAGGGTGCCGACCGATCCGGTGATGACCACGTGTTGGCCATCGCCCGGATGACGCTGGGCCTTGCCCTGGTGCACCGCCAAACGGATGCGGATCGCGATCACGGACACGAGCTGCTGGCCGAGGTCAGCGACATGTTCCTGCGCGGGGGATACCTGCTGTTCGAGTTACCGCTCGTCAACGTGTACTTGGCGCGCGAGCAGGCTCGGGATGGAGATCGCGATGAGGCGATAACGCTCATGCGCACCGCCGCCGACCATCTGTTCCGCGAGGGACATCTGCTGGGGTGGGGCATTCCAGCGACGGGTGTTCTGGCGGAGACACTGCTGGATCGCGGGGCCGAGAGTGACGTGGTCGAAGCCGAGGCCGCAATCAAACGGTTAGCGTCCGCGCCAGCCGATGAGGGTCTGGTGATACGCGAGATTTGGCTGCTGCGGATGCGCGCACTGCTGGCACGCGCTCACAGTGACGAGGCCGCCTACTGCGACTATCGGGATCGCTACCGCGACATGGCGAGAACGCTTGGCTTTGAAGGGCATATCGCCTGGGCCGAGGCGATGCCATGACGGGTGTCGCGAAGCCTCGGCTCTCCAGTTCGCTGATCAGGGTTCGGACCTGTTCGGAGCGAGGGTCGTCGACGACTTCGTCAGCCACCTGGAGTCTTTCTAGTTTCACTTCGTCGTGTGGCCCTTCTGGGCTGCGGAGGCTGTCGAGGAATGTCTGTGCGGATGCGGCGAGTAGCTCGCGCCGCGCAGCGAGGAAGTCGAGATACCGATCGACCCGCCACAGTTCAGGATCAGTGGGAATCCATTGTGATTCGAGAACACCGGGATGCCTGCTCTGGACCTCTGGGAGGTAGTCGGCCGGGTCCCGCATCCCGATCTTCAGATTGGTGTCCTGGGTGAGGAAGCAGAAGTTCGCGAGCGCGTTGATCTCGTTGCGATCGAATCCGTTTTTGCGCAGCAGAGCTTTCGGGAAGATGTGATGCACCTGCAGTGACGTGAGCTTGCCATCGGACATTTGCGTACGGCGGCCGGGACTGGGGCAAGACGTTCATCCTCGACGAACGCGACCAGTTGACCGAGCTGGAGCCAGAGTGAAAGTCGTTGCCGCGCAGCCATTTCAGGTCGTCGACGACGAGGAGTCGTCGTTGAAGGCCGGTGCCGCTGTGCTGCTGATGGCGGCGACTGCGATGTGCGCTGCCCTGCTGGCCACGGGGCTGAGCGAGCGGCCTTAAGTGGTGTGCACGATCAGCACGTCGGTCTTTGCCTTGTGGGAGACGCTGGCCGGGACCGATCCCAGCAGCCGCCCGGCGATGCTGTTGAGTCCGACGCTGCCGACGACCAGCAGGTCGGCATGGACCTTCTCGGCCAGATCCACCAGCGCGTGGACGGCGTCGCCGACGATCGGCCGCTCTTCGATGTCTTTGGCGCCGGTTGCCTTGGCACGGTCGTGGGCCTCCCGCAGGATTGCGTAGATGGGGGCGTTGCCCGTCTGCTGGTAGCCCTCGCCCTTGGGGTCGGGGTTTGGGGGGATGCCCGGCGGCACGGCCCAGCCGCCGCGGGTGTCACCGTGAGGGGTATACGCCGTCGCGACGATAAGTTTCGCGCCCACCGCCGCGGCGATCTCTGCGGCCCGGTCGACCGCACGCATCGAGGAGTCCGAGCCGTCGGTCCCGACCAGCACCATCCGATAGCCGCTCATGTGCGCGTCCCCTTTCTTCGCGTGCAACGCCAACCCAAGACCGTATCGTTCGCTGGTCAAGGTATGGGCGGGATTCGCCGCACAACAGCGGCGCACATATCCGCCTTCCGGGGCAAATGCCTCGGATCGAGACCTACTGCAAGTGCTAGCCGCAGTGGGCCGACAACGCGCTCGCCGCGATGCAAGAGCGAATCAGGCCCGGAAAAGCGCAGCAGGAATCGGCTACAACCGCGCGCCGCGCCGGCTCGGATAGCAGTCGGCCCACCACTGTGGGGATCTAGGTGGCGTTGGATATTCGCACTACCGCCGGCCCGTCGAGGGTGGTGCAGTGGGTGTTGAGCGGCGGCCCGTACACCGTCTGATCGCATTGCCGCCACGTCCATGCCCGTCGGTGGGTGAACCGCCCGGAGCCACTTCTCGTAGTTCGTGTGAGCGCGCCCATCCGGGCCGCGACCACAGAACGACCAGAGACACGCAAACACCATCATGCACACCACACCGATCACAGGGAAGCTGCTTGCGGGAGTGGGGGTAGTGGCGGCCAACATCGACTTCGACGTCCGCAAGATCGCTACCCATACCGGCGCGTATGACGCTCATGGCGCTACTTCGCCACGACCCCTGGAGCCCAAGTGAGCAAGCCTGACTGGGGTCATGGCCCCAACGAGCCGGTGCCCGTGTGGGACCTTTCTGCTGTGATCCGTGTTGATGTTGTCGACCAGGACGGAGTCCACGAGTTCTGGGGTGACCGCTGGGAGGTCCATCTACAGGACGACGGCCGCACGCTGAAGCTGATCCAGAAGGACGGCTACGGGGCCGCCGCGAGGGCCTTGCGTGACGTTTCGCTGGCCAAGGATCTGGCCAAAGCCTCCCCGTGGATGCCTATGCCGCCTGACGGCACGGTCATCGGCCAAACCTCGACTGGCGGTGACATCGTGGTCGACTCACGAGTCCCTCGGGGAGAGAGATGATGATGCCCCCCCCGCTTCCATCCCCGGTCCGAACGTACGCCTTGTGCACTTAAAGATGTCTTGAAATGACCGATACGAAGAATCGCGAGCAACTCGCCAGCGTCACCTTGATCGTCGCCGTGCTGGATGGCGCGCCACCGCCCGCCTCGACCGCGACGACCTCGAATCCGTGCTCCGGTTGATCTGGCCGTACACGGCGAAGTTGTATGCCGGTATTCAGCTGTCCCCAGCGCCGACAGGCGGCCCGCGACGACGCGGTGTTCAATGAACTAATCGCCCGGCTAGACGAGGAGGACGACGACTGCGATGGCTGAGACCAACGAGTACGAACTGCAGGCCCTGTGGTGGAAGCGCGTCCTGTCGGCGTTCACCAAGCGCCACGACCGTCAGGAGATCCCGTATGTGCTGGAGCTGCTGCGGTGCGTCGGGGACCAGCGCGCCACCGAGACCGCGCACCGGGCCTGGTTGTTGACCCGCCGCGACCGCGCCGACGCCATCGCCGAGATCCGCATCCTTGTGGCGCACGCCGAGGAACTCGCCGAACTGTGACGTCGGCGCAGTGCTCCACACTGACATCAGCTCGGTATCTGCGAAGCGCCGGGAGTCTTCAGGCAGACCAAGCTGGAGACGGGGTCTAGTTCAGCCGTCGGACCCAGGGACGACTTCGGAGTCGGACGGAAACAACTTCTCATGCAGGCGACGCCGGGCCTCCGCCCGGGCCTCTCTATCCGGCCTAGAGGATCTGCCGCAGCCTGTCGGTGCCTTGCGGCACACTCCAAGCATGCCAACCCTGACCCGATTCGTCGCTGCGGTGGTGACGGCCGCTGTGGTGCCCGCGTGTTCGGTCATCGCCAGCTCCGTAGCGCATGCCGATCCGGTCGCCACGACGACAACCGTGTTAAAGGTGGTGGATGGGGACACCGTTGACTTCGTCGACGACGTTCGAGGGGCGCTTACGTATCCGCCTGTTGGGCATAGATACCACTGAAACCAAGAAGCCCGGCTACACCGTGGGCTGCTGGTGAACTCATCAAGGAGCGAACCGCACTGAAGCGAGCGGCATCTCGCGCCAACGGGGCTAGATTCGGACGGCCCCCAAAGGTCTCCGACGCCGAGCACATAGCCACCGCAAGAAGGATGAAGGCTGATGGTCACACTGGTAGGGACATTGCTAAGTACCTGGGCGTGAGTCGAGCGACTCTTTACCGCTACTTGCAGGGCAGCGAGGTGAGTCACGTCGACCGGATGGCTGCCGTTTGATTTATCGCTTACCCAGCGTGGGTAGACCAGCAGAGATTGTGTGCTGGTCCCTATCATCGCCCACCGGGTGCTCAATGTCGGCAGCAGCGATGACCGCGCCGCGGTCGGTATTTAGCACACCAGGACAGTCTTTCTTACCGCGCTTCTTGCGGCTATGTGCCACGAACCTTCCCGTTATTGGATGCGCCCTGACTATACGGTGACACGCCGGGCACTCCTTATGGATGCAATCTTTCTCAGACATTGGTTATCCTCCTTGCCACACAACAGATTTGGCCGACACTCGCCCTAGTGGAATATGAGGTCCCCGTCCGTATCAGCCCGCGACTGCAGTTCGTGTCCGTTTGCTCAGACGCACCGGACGCACCAACCCACTTATCAATCAGAACTCGCTATACGCGACCTCGTAGAGGTGACCGGGCGTCACGCAGTCGGTGCTCCGACGTCCGTTCGACTCAGTCAGCGTCCGTCCGGTTTGTCGCTCGGTCTCGAGAAAGACCTCAATCAACTGATGCCCCCGCATGCGCAATTCGATGTTGGTGACGTTCACGGGGCCGTTCGGGGTCAGCTTGCCCGCGTTGATCAAGTCCAAAAGTACAGAGGCGACATCGAGTGCGGGGCTGAAGAGTCCCCCGTGTTGGCCGAGGCGTTTCCCGCTCGACAGGTCCGCAATCCACAGGTCCGTCGTCGTCATATGTCCACTATGCAATATCTGCCGGGCCCGAACTCCGGGCTCCAGTCGGACATGTCGGCGTCTTCAGGAGGCGCGCAGTGATTCCAGAGTCTCGGACACGTATCAAGGTTATCGGGCAAGTGCATGCCATGCTAGCCACGGGCTAGACCGGATTCCCCGCATCGTCCCAGTTCGCAGCCACCTTCTTGCTGGGCTGCACCCGAGGCGGCTCGCCTGGCATCTTCGGATAGTTGGGCGGATACGGCAGGTCGCCCAGCCCGCGTTCCTCGTCGGCCTTGACCATCTGCAGCAGCGCCTCGAGAGCCTGGGCCGTCGAATCGATGTCCGCCCATGGATCATCGCGGCCTGCAACCAGTTTCGGCACCGTGGCGATGGTGTAGTCGTCGGGGTCGGCGTCGCGCAGCTCCTCCCAATTGAGCGGCGTCGACACCGTCGCGATCGGGGTCTTGCGCGCCGAGTATGCCGACGCGAACGTGCGGTCGCGGGCGTTCTGGTTGTAGTCGATGAACAGCCGCGTGCCGCGTTCCTCCTTCCACCACGACGTCGTGACCGCATCGGGCGCCCGCCGCTCGACCTCGCGGGCCAGCGCGATGCCGGCCCGGCGAACCGCGATGAAATCCCAGTCCGTCTTGATCCGCAGGAACACGTGCACCCCGCGGCCGCCGGAGGTCTTCGCGTAGCCGACCAGGCCGAGTTCGTCGAGGATCGGCTTGAGCACGTCGACCGCAATCGAGCTGGCCTCCCTGAAACCCGTGCCGGGCTGCGGATCCAGGTCGACGCGCAGTTCGTCGGGATGCTCGGTGTCCGGACAGCGCACCTGCCACGGGTGCAGCGTGATGGTTCCCATCTGCGCCGCCCACACGATCGCCGACGGGTGCGTCACCTTCAACGCATCAGCGGTGCGGCCGGATGGAAACGACACGAGACATGTCTCCAGATAGTCGGGATGCTTCTGGGGGACGCGTTTTTGGTAGATCTCCTCGCCGTCGATGCCGTCGGGAAAGCGCTGCAAGTGCGTTGGGCGATCCCGCAATGCGGTCAGCATCGGCCCGGACGCAACGGCAAGGTAGTACTCGACGAGCTTGCGCTTCGTGCCCTCTGAGCCCAGCTTCGGGAAGTAGACCTTGTCTGGGTTTGTCAGTCGGACCTTGACGCCGTCGACATCGAGTTCTTCTGCGGGCGTTGCCATTTCAGGACTCCAGTACGTCGTACAGGTCGTAGTTCAGCGGCACGTCGAGCTGGTCGAACGTGCAGCTCTTTGGATCTCGGTCCGGCCGCCATCGGATGAACTTCACCGCGTGCCGAAATCGTTGGCCGTGCAACGTGTTGCCCTCCATCTGGTCGTAGGCCACCTCGCACACCTTCTCAGGCCGCACCGGGATCCATCGCTTGTCGGCCGCCGAGTTCCAGCGGCTGGGCTCGCCGTCGAGAACCTCGTCGCCCTTGCGCAGCGGCTCGAGGTCGGCCAGCAGCTTGAGCCTGTCCTTGGCGGTGAACGATGCGGCACCGCCGACCATCTGAAGTTCGCCGTCGTCGCGGTGCAGCCCGAGCAGGATCGACCCGACGCCCTCGCCGCTCTTGTGGATTCGGTAACCGATGGCCACGCAGTCGGCGTCGCGGGCGTGCTTGACCTTGACCATCTCCCGCTTGCCGGGCAGATAGGGGCCGTCGAGCTTCTTTGCGATCACCCCGTCCAGGCCTGCGCCCTCGAACGTCTCGAGCCACTGCGCGCCCTGCTCGGGATCCTCGGTGGTGCGCGTGACGTGGCACCACTGCTTCTCGTTCACCGAATCGGACAACGCTTCGCGGCGAACCCGGAACGGCTCCTTCAGAAGCGACTGGTCGCCGGTGGCCAGGGCGTCGAAGCCGATGAAATGCGCGGGCGTCTGCTCGGCGAGCATCTTGATCCGGCTCGCGGCCGGGTGAATGCGCTGGGACAACGACTCCCAGTCCAGCCGGATGCGCCCGCCGATCTTACGCGGCACGACCACCTCCCCGTCGAGCACGCACCGCGGCGCCAGCTCGTCGCGCAGCGCCTCGACCAGCTCCGGAAAGTACCGGCCCAGATCCTTGCCGCTCCGGGACAGCAGCACGACATCGTCGGCGTCGCGGAACACCAGCGCACGGAAGCCGTCCCACTTCGGCTCGTAGGACCACACCCCCGATTCGGGCGGAACCTTGGCCTGGGCCTTGGCCAGCATCGGCTCTAGCGGTGGCTGAACGGGTAGGTCCACGCTTTCCATCCTGGTTCATCGGTCAATGGCTGGGCATCAACTTGGACCGCCTAACCTCGCGAAACTCATCGCCTGTAAAGCTGCCCGTCACGTGTCCGGTCGCGTACTCCACGGTCAAAGTGCCCGGAAGGATGCAGAGAGCCCGGGCGAAGAAACCACGACATTGCGTCTGGCTTTGAGCCGTCGGGATCGAGGGCTGGTGAGCAGCGTGTGGTCATGAGTCGGTCCCGTTTCGTAGCGTTGGTGGCGTGTCCGAGCGCAGAGACGCGATCCCTCCCGGCGCCTCCTACGAGCCGAAGTGGGACGGGTTTCGGTCCATCTGCTTCCGCGACGGAGACGAGGTGGAGCTGGGCAGCCGCAACGAGCGTCCGTTGACTCGCTACTTCCCCGAGCTGGTCGCCGCAGCAGTCGCCGAACTCCCGTCACGCTGCGTAATCGACGGCGAGATCGTCATCGCCACCGACAGCGGCCTCGACTTCGAGGCGCTGCAGCTGCGGCTGCACCCGGCTGCGTCGCGGGTGCGGATGCTCGCCGAGCAGACACCCGCACACTTCATCGCGTTCGACTTGCTGGCCCTCGGCGGTGACGACGGCACCCTCGCGTCGGTCGGTGTCATCGGCGCCTTCCCGATGGCCGAACGGCGGCGACTGTTCACCGAATTGCAGCCGATTGTCACTACTTTCGATAACCACCCGTGGAACTGGGCATCCCACATGGCGGGCGAACGGACGCCGCGCAAGAACGAGGGCTCGCGGTGGAATGCGGGCAAGTACCTCTCGTTCGTGCCCTTGCGACCCGAGCGGGTGGTCGAGGTGCGCTACGACCGTATGGAAGGTGAAAGGTTCCGCCACACAGCGCAATTCAACCGCTGGCGCCCCGACCGCGACCCACGCTCATGCGCCTACGCCCAACTCGAACAGCCGCTCACTTTCAGCCTCGGCTACATCGTTCCAGGCCTCGCTCCGGGTAACATCTGAGGAGCTGCACGTTTACTATTATGCATTGATTTTACGAATAGTATATCGTAATGTCTCCTCATGGCAGTCCTCGAGTCGAACCAGAAAGTCCCAACGGTGGATGCCGATGTGGCCGTGGTGGGGTACGGACCGGTCGGCATGGTTGTCGCTGCGCTACTGGGGCAGCGCGGACACAGCGTCGTGACGCTGGAGCGATACCCCGGGTTGTACAGCCTTCCGCGGGCCTGCGTCTTCGACGATGAGACGATGCGTACCTTCGCCACCCTTGGTATCGCTGAGCGAATCTTGCCCAAACTCAAAGCACCACAACAGTATTGGTTCCAAAACGACGTCGGCGAGCGGCTGATGGAGTTCGACCTTGCCGAGTTCGGCCGTAGCGGCTGGGCGGAGATGTACGGCTTCTATCAACCGGACCTCGAGGACGCCCTCGACAAAGCGTGCCGCAACCTGCCCGAGGTCGATGTTCGGCATTCGGTCCGGGTCACCGCTCTGGAGCAGAACAGCTCGTACGTGACGCTCACCGTAACCACTCCCGAGGCCAGCGACACAGTTACCGCCCGCTATGTCGTGGCGTGCGACGGCGGCAGCAGCTTCGTGCGCCAACACCTCGGCATCGACCAGGACGACTACGGTTTCGGTGAAGCGTGGATGGTCTGCGACTTCAAGCTCCACGCCCCGGTCGATCTCCCGATGATGCAGGTCTGCGACCCGCAACAACCGACGGCGGTTGTCCCCAGCGGGCACGAATACCAACGGATCAGCTTCATGCTCGACTCCGAGCTGGAGTTCGAGCAGGAGAGCCAACCCGAGCGGGTCTGGCACCGAGCCGCCCGCTACCTGCGCCCAGACGACGCCGAATTGATCCGAGTGGGCACCTACACGTTCCGGTCTCTGGTCGCCCACTCCTGGCGGGTCGGACGCATCCTGCTCGCCGGCGATGCCGCCCATCAGATGCCGCCCTTCCTCGGCCAAGGCATGTGCTCGGGAATCCGGGACGCCCAAAACGTGGCTTTCAAGCTCGATCTGGCGTTGCGCGGTCGAGACCCGGATCTGTTGGACACCTACCAGCAGGAGCGTGACCCGCACGTGCGTGCTGTTATCGAACGCGGGATTGAGCTCGGCCGAGAGCAGACGGTGCGCGACCCATTGATCGCAGCCGAGCGGGACCGACGGCTGATCGCGCAGCGCGCTGCCAGCGAGATGCCAGCCAAGATCCGACTGCCCGGCCTCACCGACGGCTTCCTCGCGACTCACTCCGGACCGGGGCGTGGCGAGTTGTATGTCCAGGGCGTCGTCGACGACGGAACCGGGCCGAAGCGGTTCGACCTCATCGCCGGCCACGGGTTTCACCTGCTGGTGACCGCCACTGTGTTGCCGGAGCTGGAGCGCGGTGGGATGGCTGCGGCGCTGCGGGCGGCTGGGGTGGCTGTTGTCGGCCTGGCCAACCAACCCGGTACCGACGGTGCCGTGGTCGACGTAGACGGCATCTACCAACACTGGTTCACCGAACATCGCTGCGTTGCCGTGGCGGTGCGTCCGGACTTCTACGTCTACGGCAGCGCCGTTGACGGCCCCTGCGCGAGGGCGCTCGCCGACGAGCTGCTCAATGCCCTCACTGTCGAGATGCCGATGCCCGAGCGGCTGGTCAAGACCCGGTGACAGGGGCATCCAGTGCAGACCGTGGATCGGATCGCCGGGACGTCGTTGTCGCAACAGACGATGCTCGCGATGGTTGCGGCGTTCGCCGTTCTCGAGGGCTACGACTTGGCCTGTTACGGCGTCACTGTCCCCGCGATACTTGCGGACCGGTCGATGGGAGCCGACACATCGGCGGCCGGAACCGCCGGGTCGCTGGTGGCCGTCGGGATGATGTGCGGGGCGGCGCTGACCGGGGCCATCATCGGCCGAGTCGGCCCACGCCTACTACTGCTGGTCGGTGGCGGCCTGTTCTCCGCGGGCATGCTCGTGTGCGGTATCGCGCCCTCAATTGGTCCGTTCGGATTTGCACGCCTGATCGTCGGGGTGGGGCTCGGCGTGGTTCTGCCCACCCTGACCTCATATGTTGCTGAAGTGTCCAGCCAACACCGGCGCTGCCGCAACGTCGGGCTCATGATGGGCGGCGCCGCGGCCGGAGGGGTGCTGGCACCGCTGGTCGCCGCCGCACTGCTACCGGGCGCATCCTGGCGGTGGGTATATATCGCCGCGGCGGCGCCGGCGGTGATCCTGGTCCCGCTCGCGGCGCGGGTCCTGCCGGAAAGCCCAGTGCACCTTCGCCTTTCGCCCGGAGTCGGCGGACTCCATTTCAGTCGCCGAGAGGAACTGCTCGGGCTACGCCCGCTGCTCGCCGCCCGCGCCCGTGCCGCCACCGGGCTGTTCTGGGCCATGTCCTTCTGCGGTCTGCTGCTGGTGTTCGGCATCAGCACATGGTTACCGACCATCATGAAGAACAGCGGCTACTCGCTCGGCTCGGCGCTGCTGCAGACCGCCGTGCTGTGGGGCGGCGCGGGTGTCGGGATGGTCGCGGGGGGCCGCGTTGCCGACGCCCTCGGGCCCAAACCCGTTGTCGCAGTTGCTTTCGGGGTCGGGTCAGTGTGCCTGCTGGCCCTCAGCCTGCGGCCGTCGCTCGTAGTGCTGTTTGTGCTCGTGTTCATTAGTGGCGTAGGCCTGATCGGTTCCCAGGTGCTTGTGAACGCATTTATGACCACCCACTACCCCGATGACATCCGCGGTCCCGGCATCGGCTGGGCACTGGCAGTCGGCCGGCTCGGCGCCCTCCTAGGTCCGGCACTTGGCGGCTGGATCCTCGCGAGCCAACTCGAGATGCGATGGAACTTCTACCTGTTCGCCATCCCCGGCGTCGTCGGCGCCATCGCCGCCGCGCTCATGCCCACCATTCGCCCTCCGGCCTCTATCGCAGGTCGCCTGGCGTCATCGACGTAGAGGTATCGCTATCGCAAGCACTGGCAGGAAGTCGCCATATGCTGGCTTTATGGACGCCGAGCAGGCTGCGGACGCCCGGCAGGGGATTCAGTCTGTTGAGAATGCGATGACGGTGCTGCTGGCCCTGGAGCGTGGCGCGGGACCGCTGACGCTGACGCAGGTCGCCGAGGGCTGTGGCATGCAGGCCAGCAAGGTCCATCGCTACCTGGTGAGTCTGGGCCGTGCGGGTCTGGTATCGCAGTCACCCCGGTCGGGCCGGTATGACCTCGGCCCGTCAATGCGGCGCCTTGGCGCCGAGGCGCTGCGCCGGATGGACGAGGTGGGCCTGGCCTCGGAATACCTTGCGGACCTACGGGACCGCACGAGGCACGCGGTAACACTGTTGGCGTGGGGCGAGAACGGACCGGTGAATATGCGGTGGGAGTACGGAGCCTACCCGCTGCCCATCACCGTGCGGGTCGGATCAACGCTGCCGGTACTGACCACGTCGGCCGGGCACGTTTTCCTCACATACCTGCCCGATGCCCTCACCGAGCCGATCGTGCAGGCTGCGCGGGCTGCGCACCCGACGGGCCCCAGCGATGAGGAGATCTCCCGCATCAAGACCGAGGTGCGCCGCCAGGGGTTCGCCGTCACCACGGGTGCGATGATCCCCGGCGCTACTGCGGTGGCCGCACCCGTGTTCGCAACCGAGGCCTCGCTGCCACTGGCGGTGGTGATCATCCTGCCGCGCTCCCACACAGCACCGGCGGTCGTGTCGGAGATGTGCACCGAGCTGCTCGCGACGACCAAGGCAATCTCCGCGGAGCTCGGCTACCTGCCCTCGGCCTGAACAGGCAACCGCTCCACCGCACATGACTCGCTCCGAGGTGACGTCCGCTCAGAGACTCTCAACGATCATCATCTCGAGTGGGCGTGCGGTGAAACGGTCCACACGCCGGCGCTTTCCAAACACTGCATTGATCCTCTGACCAGAAAATTCTTGACAAGTTCAGTGAAGCAAGCCGTCCCACTTCGGCTCGTAGGACCACACCCCCGATTCGGGCGGAACCTTGGCCTGGGCCTTGGCCAGCATCGGCTCTAGCGGTGGCATTACGGGTAGGTCCACGCTTTCCATCCTCACGTAGACCGTCGACGAACCCGGGCAATGTCATCGCGGCCGAGACGACAATGAGCCGATGAAGCTGCCCGTGATGCCGCCGGTGTCGCCGATGCTGGCCAAACCGGTTGCCTCGATCCCTCCCGGCGCCTCCTACGAGCCGAAGTGGGACGGGTTTCGGTCCATCTGCTTCCGCGACGGAGACGAGGTGGAGCTGGGCAGCCGCAACGAGCGTCCGTTGACTCGCTACTTCCCCGAGCTGGTCGCCGCAGCAGTCGCCGAACTCCCGTCACGCTGCGTAATTGACGGCGAGATCGTCATCGCCACCGACAGCGGCCTCGACTTCGAGGCGCTGCAGCTGCGGCTGCACCCGGCTGCGTCGCGGGTGCGGATGCTCGCCGAGCAGACACCCGCACACTTCATCGCGTTCGACTTGCTGGCCCTCGGCGAGGACGACTACACCGGGCGAACGTTCTCCGAGCGCCGCGCCGCCCTCGTCGAAGCTCTGGCGGACTCCGGCCCCGCGTTCCACGTCACGCCGGCGACCACCGACCTCGGAACTGCGCGGCGATGGTTCGAGGAATTCGAGGGTGCCGGTCTCGACGGGATGATCGCCAAGCCGCTGACGATCACCTATCAACCCGACAAGCGCGTCATGTTCAAGATCAAGCACGTGCGGACCGCCGACTGCGTGGTCGCGGGCTACCGCGTGCACAAGTCGGGTGACGACGCGATCGGCTCATTGCTGCTCGGGCTCTACAAGGACCACGGCACCCTCGCATCGGTCGGTGTCATCGGCGCCTTCCCGATGGCTAAGCGGCGGCAGCTGTTCACCGAATTGCAGCCCCTCGTCACCACCTTCGATATGCACCCGTGGAACTGGGCCGCCCACATGGCAGGCGACCGCACACCACGTCGAAACGAAGGCTCGCGCTGGAACGCCGGCAAGGACCTGTCGTTCGTGCCGCTGCGACCCGACCGCGTCGTCGAGGTCCGCTACGACCACATGGAAGGCGAACGGTTCCGCCACACCGCCCAGTTCAACCGCTGGCGGCCCGACCGCGACCCGCGCTCATGCACCTATGCACAACTCGACCACCCGGTCAGCTTCAGCCTGAGCAAGATCATGCCGGGCCTTTAGTCGAAGCTGATATCGCTGAGGTCGATTGCGACCATCAGCTGATCGGAGATGGCGTTGTTTCGGGCGTCGGCGCGGTAGGCCCTTCGTTTCGATGGCAGTTTGATGCCGTCGACTTCGACGATGTCACACACGTTTTGAACGGCGGGAAACCCGCCGGCCACGTCGACGCGGTAGTCATGGCGGCGCAGAAGATGATCGTCGCCGAAGTAGAACTCTTGAACCGCAGAGTGACTTGCGATTTCGGGTGGAAACTGCGCCTGCAGGCCTGCCCAAGTTTCCCCGTTGTCCTCCACGGGCGCGATCTCCCGCACCGAGACACCTTCCAACGTCAGCAGAAACGGCGTGGTCAAATAGGTCCACAACGCGTAGCCGTTGAAGTACGCCCGTTGTAACGGGTCCCAAGGCGTGGCGAATTCATGCCCGTCAAACGATTCCCGGGGGTTGAGCCGCTCGGAAACAACTCGGCCGTCGAGCTTTTCGATCGCAATGCGTTCGGGGCTGAACGCGGTCTTCTGGTCGTCAGCACCGAACGGTGTCAGCGATGCCCACTCGTGGTCCAATGCGACGGTCATCCGCCTCGGCAGCGGATCTTGGGGCTGGCCCTTGATGGCCCACAGCTCGCCTCCGGTGACGATGGTCGCTTCGACTCGGCTGAACTGCCGCCAGTTATCAAGTCCGCCATGGGCGTTGAGCGCCGCGTTGAGCAGGTCAGCCACCTGAGTCTCCCTGGTGCTAGCCGAGTGCCGGTTCCGAGAGTGTCGTGCTGCCACGCGGAAGCGCCTCCGCGAGGGCCCGGAGTTTCTCCAGCGCTTTGGCGGAGTCGCTGCCGGGGTCGGCGCGATAAGTCACCAGCTGCTGCCCGCCGGAGTGCGGGATGATGAACCTGTGGGGGTGTAGGTGTAGCTCGCCGACCGCGGGGTGGCGCATGTGGAATACTCTAGGCGGGAAGCCCACATCCGCGAGCGCCCATAGTTCGCGGAACCGCGCACTGCCAGAAGACAATTCCTGAATCAATGACTGCAGACGAGGGTCGCCGAGATCGCTTCCCGCTGCCTCACGCAGGCCGCTGATCGCGACTTCGGTGGCCTTCTCCCAATCCACGTAGAGGTCGCGGGCAGCAGGGTCAAAAAGGCGCCAGCACAGAAAATTTCGTCCGGGTTCGAATCCTGGTGACAGTGCCCGGGCGATCGGATTAGCGGCCAGAACATCCAGGTACTTATTGGCCACGACCGCCGGCATCGGCATTTGATAAATCAGCTCGTCCGCTGCTTCAGCCACTGTCCCCGGATCACGGTGATCCGTGTGGCCGACGGTCGGGCTGGCAAGTTGTCGCAGGTACTCCCCGGCCTTGATGTCCAACTGCAGGGCCCGTGCGAGCGCATCGATTATTGGGGGGGACGGATTCTTGGCGCGGCCCCGCTCAAGTCGCAGGTAATACTCGGCGCTGATACCGGCGAGCATTGCCAGCTCCTCGCGACGCAACCCCGGAGCGCGGCGCTGCCCGCCGGGAACCAGCCCGGCATCTTCTGGACGGACCTGGTCCCGCCGCGCTCGCAGGAAATCACCTAGCGCGTTGGCTTTCGCCGCCACCGCTCGATCCTTAGGCTGCTATAAGCGATCAAGGCCACGTAGCTCCCGCTTCGACAGGGACCGGAGTACCTCCAACGCTCTGGCGGAACCGCTTCCGGGCTCGGCGCGATACATGAGCACATGATCCCCACCGGGATACGGTGCATTGAGCCGGTAGCGGTAGAGATAAAGTTCGCCGACTTGAGGATGACGCATGTGGTGCAATCCCAAGCGGTAACCCACCTCCCCGCGGTCCCAAATTTCGCGGAAACGTGGGCTGACATCAGACAATTCAGCTATCAACGCCCGCATGCGAGGATCATTCGGACAAGTACCGCTGAGTTCCCGTAACCCACTCACCGCGATCTCGGTCGCCTCGTCCCAGTTAACGAAGAACTGCCGGGCAGCGGGGTCCAGCAGGCGCCAGCGCAGGGAGTTTTGTCCTGGTGTGAACTCCGGCGACAGCGCGCGGGCGATCGAATTTGCCGCCAGGACATCTCGGTATCTGTTGACCACGATGGCCGGTATCAACAACTCATCGATGACTTCGGCCAATCCGTAGGCCGCCACTTCCGGCTCGGAAGTATCCCCTTCTTTCGGGGCGGCCAAGTCATGTAGGTAACGCGTGGCTTTGCGGTCCAGCTGTAGCGCCCGCGCGAGCGCATCAAGGATCTGAGGGGAGGGATGCTGGGCGCGTCCCCGCTCGAGTCGCAGGTAGTACTCGGCGCTGATGCCGGCAAGCATTGCCAGCTCCTCGCGACGCAAACCAGGCGCGCGGCGCTGTCCTCCGGGAACCAGCCCGACATCTTCGGGGCGGACCCTGTCCCGCCGCGCACGCAGGAAATCACCCAGAGCGTTGGCTTTCGCCGCCACCGCTCGAGACTATTACGTGCGCGTACCCCGGATCAACACGGCATTCCCGCCTCATCCGTGGTGCCCCGATGGTGGATGCAGGCCCCGCCGATCGACCAACCAGCTAATCAATGTCTACGAAATCCGCAGCGTCAATAGGTGTGGGCGTCGATCACCCGTTTCACCTTGTCAGGTGACTGGGCTAGGACGTCTATGTCTACGGATGCGAGCGCCAACCAGATCGCGTGTGGCGGGTTATTGGTCGTCGCAAACGGTTCGGCCGTGGACACGAGACGGTTTCGCGCATAAGCGCCACTGCTACTTGGTCAGCTCGCGCTTCGCCGGGCAGAGGGAGCCATAGAAAGTACGACGACGGATGTCCGATGAGTTCGAGTCCGTCGAGAACGTCGCGGGCGTCACTGTCGCACCGCGTCGGCCTTCACCGCCGCAGTCCGAGCGTATTCCCTCCCAGTACCCAGGATCAACGCGGCATACCCGCCTCATCCTCGGTGCCCTGATGGTGAATACATGGCCCGGCCGATCGACCAACCGGCAAATCGGCTAGCGGCCGCCAAACCGATGAGAAGAGAGGACACCATGACAGTCAAAGTGACGTTGCCGACGCCGCGCCAGCCCTACTTGGAAACCGGGCCGCTGCCGGCCGATTTCTACGCCTACGAGGAGCTGCTGTCAGAAACGGAGCGCGAGAAGATCGGCCGCATACGCGACTTCTTCCGCACCGAGGCTGCGCCGATCGTCGACGACTACTGGGCACGGGCCGAGTTCCCGTTCGAGCTCGTCAAGGGATTCGCGAAGTTGGGTCTGCTGGATTGGGCCGACCCCGATTCGTCGGAGCCCGCGCCGAGCAATCTCCTCACTGGTATCACCTCAATGGAGATGGCGCATGCTGACCCGTCGCTGTCGGTTTTCTTCGGTGTGCACGCCGGACTGGCGATGGGCACCATCATCACCTGCGGGTCCGAGGAGCAGAAGCGTCGGTGGTTGCCTGCGATGAGCCGCTTCGAGAAGATCGGCGCGTTCGCGTTGACGGAGCCGCACGGTGGTTCCGATGTCGCCGGGGGCATGGAGACCACCGCACGCCGCGAGGGTGACGAGTGGGTGCTCAACGGGGCGAAACGTTGGATCGGTAACGCCACCTTCGCCGACGTGGTGGTTGTCTGGGCCCGCGACGTCGAGACGAATCGGGTGCTGGGCTTCGTGGTGGAGAAGGGCACCCCCGGATTCACCGCGACGAAGATCGAGAACAAGTTTGCGCTGCGCATCGTGCAGAACGCCGACATCGTGCTCGACGAATGCCGGGTTCCCGAGGCCAACCGGCTGCAGAACGCGAACTCGTTCAGGGACACCGCGGAGATTCTGCGCCGGACTCGCAGCGGTGTGGCGTGGCAGGCGGTGGGAGTCCAGTTTGCCGCGTACGAGATTGCGCTGCAGTACGCCAAGGAGCGGACACAGTTCGGTCGCCCGATCGGCAAGTTCCAGATGGTCCAGGACCTGTTGGTGAAGATGCTCGGCAACGCCACGGCATGCGCCGGGATGATGGTGCGCCTGGCCCAGTTGCAGCACGAAGGGGTGTATCGCGACGAGCAGTCCGCGCTGGCGAAGGCCTATTGCACGGTGCGGATGCGCGAGACCGTTCACTGGGCGCGGGAGTTGTTGGGCGGCAACGGCATTGTCCTCGACTACAACATCGGCCGGTTTGTCGCCGACTCCGAGGCTCTCTACTCCTATGAGGGCACCCGCGAGATGCAGACGCTGATCGTCGGGAAGTCGGTCACCGGCCTGAGCGCGTTCGTTTAAGGGATGATGACAGTGACAACACAGACAAAACAGACAACGCAATCCGTGTTCTCCGGCCTCAAAGTCGTTGAGATAGCCAGTTTCATCGCGGCTCCGGCCGCAGCGACGATGCTGTCGGACTTCGGCGCCGACGTCATCAAGGTCGAGCCTCCCGGGCTGGGTGACCCGCAGCGGCTGCTCAGCTCGGTGCCGCCGAGCCCGGCCGCGCCGGGAAACTACAGCTGGCACTTGGCCAACCGCAACAAGCGGGGCATGTCCGTCGACCTCAAGTCGGAGGGCGGCACCGAGATCCTCAAACGTCTCGTCGAATGGGCCGACGTCGTGATCACCAACTTCCCGCACGGTACCCGCGAAGCACTGCACCTGGGGTACGAGGAGGTGTCGGGTTGGAACCCGCGCGTCATCTATGCCGACATCACCGGGTTCGGCGATGCTGGACCGGACGCCAGGCTGCCGGGGTTCGACCTGACCGCCTTCTGGTCACGCAGCGGGCTGCTCGCCTCGACCCGCGACGCCGGTGCACCGCCGACGTCTCCACCTTGGGGTAGCGGCGATTACACCACCGCTACCGCGATCTACGCCGCGATCACCACCGCGCTATACCACCGCGAACGCACGGGGCGGGGAGCCAATGTCGGCACGTCGCTGCTGGCCACGGGGGTGTGGGCGACGGGGACACTGGTGTCCGCCGCGTTGGCGGGCGGCACGCCGTACGAACTGAATGACCGCAACAAACCGGTGAACGCGCTGACCAATCCGTACCAGAGCGGCGACGACCGTTGGTTCATGCTGGCCGCCAGGCGGTCGGTTTGGCCAGCTTTGGCCAACGCGATCGGGCGGTCAGACTTGTTGGAGGATCCACGCTTCGCCGACGCCAAGGCCATCGGCCAGCACGGCGCAGAGTTGGCCAAAGTGCTGGACGCGGAATTCAGTTCGCAACCGTTGGCGCATTGGAAAGAGGTTCTCGACCAAGCCCGCATTCCCTACGGAGTCGTCCAGACCCCGGAGGAGGCGGCCGAGGATCCGCAGCTACTTGCGAGCGACATCGTCGTTCCGATCGAGGGTGCGAAAGACCTGGAATTCACGGTCAACAACCCGATCACTCTTCGCGGACTGGCAAGGACGCCTTCCCGGCGCGCACCCGAGCACGGTGAGCACAACGACGAAGTGCTCGCACAGCTGGGATTCAGCGTCGAAGACATCGCCCAGTTGCGGGAACAGAAAGTGATTCCCGTTGCACCAGAACAGGAGACAACGAGATGACCACAACCGAAGTAGCGACGGACCTGGTACTCACCGAACGTCACGACGGCGTTCTGACCATCACCATCAACCGTCCGGCGCAGAAGAACGCCGTCAACCGCGAGGTCGCGGTCCAACTGGCAGCCGCCCTGGATGTGCTGGACTCCGACCCAACGTTGTCGGTGGGCGTGCTGACCGGCGCTGGCGGAACGTTCAGCGCGGGCATGGACCTGAAGGCATTCGCGAATGGCGAGACTCCAATCCTTCCCGGTCGTGGATTCGGCGGACTCACCCAAGCCGTGGTGCGCAAGCCGCTCATCGCGGCGGTCGAAGGATGGGCACTCGGCGGTGGCTTCGAAATGGCGCTCGCCTGCGACCTCATCGTCGCCGCAAACACAGCCAAATTCGGGTTGACCGAGGTGAAGCGGGGACTCATCGCAGGTGAGGGCGGCGTCATCCGCCTGCCGCAGCGAATCCCCTACCACGTTGCCCTCAAGGTACTGCTCACCGGCGAGCCGATTTCGGCCATCGATGCCAACCAGTACGGCCTCATCAGTGAGCTGACCGCGTCCGGCGCCGCATTGGCCGGGGCGCACGAACTTGCTCACCGCATCGCAGGCAATGCGCCGCTCGCGCTGGCTAAGGTCAAGCAAGTCTTGCGAGAAACGCAGGGCCTCAATGACGCCGACGCGTTCGCGCGCCAGTCCAAGGACGCACACAGCCTGCTGGACACCGAGGACGCGCACGAAGGCGCGTTGGCGTTCGCCGAAAAGCGCGCACCCGTTTGGCGCGGGCGCTAACGACCAACCGAAACAAGAGGAGCAATAATCATGAGCACGCAAAAGTCGGTGCAGCGCATCGCAATTGTTGGTACCGGAACCATCGGCGCGAGCTGGGCGACACACTACCTCGCCCAGGGCTTCGATGTGACCGCCACCGACCCGGCGCCAGGCGCTGAGGCGGCGCTGCGGTCCTACGTCGAAGGTGCATGGGACGGGGTAACCAAGTTGGGGCTTGCGCCCGGCGCCTCCCCGGACCGGCTGAAGTTCACCTCCGACCTGCCGGCTGCACTCAACGAGGCTGACTTCGTTCAGGAGAACGGGCCGGAACGCCCAGCGCTCAAAGTGAAGCTGTTCGCCGACATCGACGATGCCACGCCGCCGGACGCGATCATCGCCTCGAGCTCATCGGGCATAACGATGAGCGAAATCCAGGCTCAGTGCCGGCGTCCTGAGCGCACCGTTATCGGCCACCCGTTCAATCCACCGCATGTCATTCCTCTCGTGGAAGTTGTTGGCGGGAAGAAGACGTCGCCGGAAACGGTCCGTGACGCGATGGCGTTCTACACCTCGGTCGGCAAGAAGCCCATCCTTCTGAAGAAGGAGCTGCCCGGCCACGTCGCGAACCGCATCCAGTCAGCGCTGTATCGAGAGGTGCTGTACCTGATCGGTCAGGGCGTGCTCGACGTCGCCGATGCCGACGATGCGGTGTCGTGGGGTCCCGGGTTGCGCTGGGGGGTCATGGGTCCCAACCTGCTGTGGCATCTCGGCGGCGGTCAGGGCGGTATCCAGCACTTCATGGACACCCTGATGCCACGCATGGCCGCCGGGTGGCCAGGGCTGGGCAATCCAGAGCTCACCCCGGAGCTTCAGCAACAAGTCGTCAAGGGCGTCCTCGAGGAGGCGCACGGCCAGTCGATCGACGAGCTGGCCGCCCAGCGCGACGAGATGCTATTCGATCTGATCGCCGTTCGTACCAAGCAAGGGCCATCGAACGCCTGAGCGGCGTTGTGCCGTAGGGAGACAACGATGTTGAGCGTGATAACAGCGTTCTCGTTATGACACCAACGACATTCGCCTTTGCGGGCTACGTGCTGGTGTCACGCCACTGACCCAATCAAGCATTTGATCGAAAGGACCACAACGATGACTGATACAACCGGAAAGCTGTTCGTGCTGGAAGCCAGCGGGGCGGGACGGCTATTCTCCATCAACCCCGACGGCTCCGCTAAGACCTCTCTCGTCAAGGGATGTGCCGTCCCCGACGGTGTGGCGGTCGATGTCGAGGCCGGCCACATCTACTGGACCAATATGGGGAAGCCACCGGTGAACGACGGCTCGATCGAACGGGTGGACCTTGATGGAGGCAACCGCACCACGATCGTTCCCAGCGGAGGCACCTACACCCCCAAGCAGCTACATCTCGACACCGTCGATCGCAAGCTGTACTGGGGCGATCGCGAAGGTATGCGTGTCATGCGGTGTGACCTCGACGGCACCAACATCGAGACCCTGGTGCAGACCGGGGTGGGTGAAGACGGCCGCCACGACGAGACTAACTGGTGCGTCGGAGTCGCCGTCGACCATGTCGGTGGACATCTCTACTGGACGCAGAAGGGTCCCAGTGATGCCGGCCTCGGTAGGATTCTGCGCGCCGGGATCGATATTTCCGCAGGCGAATCCGCAGCGAGCCGATGCGACGTCGAGGTGGTCTTCAAGGACCTGCCCGAGCCCATCGACCTCGAAATCGACCACACCACACGGACACTGTATTGGACCGACCGCGGCGACCCGCCGAATGGCAACACGGTCAATCGGGCCCCGCTGGACAGCATCTTCTACGCCGAACCCGAAATCGTCGCGACCCATCTGATGGAAGGCATTGGGATCGCTCTTGATCCAGGCCACAACCGCATGTTCGTCACCGACCTGGGAGGCAACATCTATGTGTCCGCCCTTGACGGATCCGGCCACCGGCCGATCCGCGCCCTGCAGGGCAATCTCACTGGCATCGCCTACGCCGAAGTACCCAACGGGAGCCCATCATGAGCGCCATGCGCGACACCGAAGACGGGGATGACCGGCGACATCGCGTCGTCGTCATCGGGTCGGGTTTCGGCGGGTTAACCGCAACCAAGGAACTCAAGCATGCGCCGGTCGATGTCACGATGATTGCCCGGACCCAGCACCACCTGTTCCAGCCGCTGCTCTACCAAGTCGCGACGGGCATACTGTCCGAGGGCGAAATCGCTCCTGCCACTCGGCGGATTCTTCGTAACCAACGCAACGCAAAGGTCCTGCTCGGTGATGTCGTCGAAATCAATCTGGCCGGACTGTACGTGGTGTCAGAGCTGCTCGGGCACCGCTATCAGACGGCGTACGACAGCCTGATCGTCGCGGCCGGCGCCAACCAATCCTATTTCGGTAACGACCATTTCGCAGAGTTCGCGCCGGGAATGAAGACGATCGACGACGCACTCGAAGTGCGTGGTCGCATCCTCGGCGCGTTCGAGCTGGCTGAAGCGACCAGCGATCCGGCCCTCCGGGAGAAGCTGCGTAGTTCAAAAGCAAGATGAGCACTGTCATTTCGTGGACGGCAACTTTCCTCACGATGAGCAGAGGCCAGCTCACGATCACCGAGCGGCAGGCCATCGGTCAACGGCCCCCCGAGCAGCCCACCCAACCCGATTCAGCGGCCACGGCCGCCTGACACCACTAGGAGAGAGAAATGAGTTTCCCTGTGCCAACTGACTTCTCAAGCCGGCCGGTCGCCGTCATCGGCGCCGGTACGCTCGGGCGGCGCATCGCGCTGATGTTCGCGGCGCACGGCGCTGAGGTAAGGATCCATGACCTCGCCGAAGCGCAACGCTACGTCGCGGTCGATTTCGTGTCGCAGAACCTTCCTGCGCTGGCGGACCAGCTCACTGGTATTGTCCCGGGCCAGGTTTCAGCCGAGGCTGACCTCGCCGAGGCCGTGCACAACGCGTGGCTGGTCATCGAGGCGATCCCAGAGCGGCTCGAGCTGAAGAAGCAGATGTTCGGCCAACTCGACGAGCTGGCGCCCGCCGACGCCATCCTGGCCAGCAATTCGTCGTCATATGCCAGCCGGATGTTCCTGGACAAGGTTCACCACCCGGAGCGTGTGCTGAACATTCACTTCTATATGCCGCCAAAGCAGAATGCTGTAGACGTCATGTCCTGCGGCGAGACCGACCGCGACGTCATCGGCTTCGTGCTGGCGACGTTGCCACAGTTCGGGCTCTACCCGTTTGAAGCGCGCAGGGAGAGTACTGGTTTCATCTTCAACCGGGTATGGGCAGCTGTAAAGCGGGAGTCGCTCGAGGTCGTCGCCGAAGGCGTCTCCACACCCCAGGACGTCGACCAGATGTTCCAGCTCAACACCGGCTCCGCCGGCCCTTTCCGGATGATGGATCAGGTCGGCCTGGACGTCGTGTTGGATATCGAAGAGCACTACTGCGCCGAGCACCCTGAGTACCCCGAGGGGCCGCGCCGGCTGTTACGTACCTACATTCAGCAAGGCCGGTTGGGCGTCAAATCGGGCGCGGGCTTCTACGACGACTACCCACGTCCGACCGGGCAGCCGATCACCCTGTAACACCAGTCGCGATGACGACCGAGGCTCACCGATGACCAATGACACCCTGGCGTTCGTCGGACGCATCAATGCACTGGGCGCACCGATCGCTGCACATCAGACGCCGCTATGGCTTCAGGAAGTCCAAGCGGCCGCAGGCATCGCAACCACTATCGGGGTGCTCATCGCGCTATACATCGCCGCCATCCGCGAGCCCAGGAAAGATACCGCAGAACGCAGACACCACGCAGAACAGATCGATGCGCTTCACCGCGCCGAACAGGCTCGTATTGCGGCTCAAGCACGAAAAGTGCTGCCCTCGTGCGTTAGAACACCTATGTTTGGCGATGCGTCGTGGACAGTAAGGATCGACAACGCAAGCGACGCGGTGGTCTCGATCCTTGGAGTCGGTGTTGCGGCTTTGGACACCAACGGTTTTGAAGTCCCACATGGTTGCAGCCGGGCCGCCGGCATCGCGCCCGTCGACCAGGTTTTCGATCGGTCCATACGTGCGGCGCTATACGATATGTCGCGGGGCAGATTTGAACACGAGCTGGTGCCGGCCTTCAAGCAAGCTGTACGTGACGCGATGGTGGGTCACTTTGTCAATGAATGGCCACGCACCGTGCCGCCAAATCAGCACGCCGTAATGGCCTACACAACAACCGACCCGAATTACAAGCTACGCATCACCATTGACTACGAAGACGAAGCGGGTTACCAATGGCGGCGCACCGATACCAGCCAGCCAAGACGCACAGATGACGAGCCTCAGCGGGCCACGGCGAACGAGCTGTCGTGGCGATTGGACTGATTACGCGAAGCGGCCCCGGCATGGCGCTGGCGGCTGGAACCCCACCCGGCCTGTTGCCAGCGCGCGAACAGATGGCTCTGTTACTGGCAGGACCGGCCCAATACGTCGAAGCGGAATGGGGGGACGAACCGACCATGCCGGCTGACGAGGAACGCGTGCGAGCTGTCAGCACAGCGCCGAGAATCAAACTGCTGACACCACCCACTGACTCATCGCCTGACCAACGCCGCAATCGCCTGTTCGGTCTTGGCTATGTCGATCTGCTCGCCGGTGATGATGTCGGCGTATAGGAAGGACTCGGCTATCCGCACGATCAGGTATGCCAGGTCGCGTGGTGGCAACGGCGGATCCAGCCGACCTGCCGTGATCTCGTCGCGCAGCAAGGCTTCGATGGCTGTGACCAACCGGGACTGGACCGTCCCGGCGCGCGTGGTCAAAATCCGTAGTGCGCGTTCGGGTTCGCGACGCAGGAAATCCCGGAAGAACGCCGCCTGGTCGATCAGCGTGGCGAACCGGCCGATGGCGGTCGCGATGCGCTGGCCGCCGTGCCCCGGCGCGTCTTCGATTGCCGCGGCGAGTGTCGGTTCGGCCAGCGACCAGAGGATCTCGGCGAGCAGATCATCGCGATTACCGACCCAGCGAAACAGGGTGGCCCGGTTCACCCCGAGCTCGGCGGCCAGTTCCCGCATCTCGATCCGGCGGCCGGCCAAAAACCACTCGCGAGCAATGCGGAAGGCCGCCAGGGGATCGGGCCGCTGGTCTGCCGTCGCCAACATCCGCCCCAATGGTGTCTCGGCGATGTCACACCTCCTCGTATCCACGGAACGTCGCAGTCACACAACATTCTATCAGGAGACGCACTTGTGATATGTATCGCTATAGATTGCATCAGTGCAACATATTTGAATATGATGCAGTCATGACTTCGAGCACTGCACTCCCCATCCTCGACCGCTTCCGCCTCGACGACCGGGTCGCCATCGTCACCGGCGCGTCCAGCGGCCTCGGCGTCGCGTTCGCCCACGCCCTCGCCGAGGCGGGAGCCCACGTCGTGCTCGGCGCGCGGCGCGAAGAGCGACTCGCCGACACCCGTGCCCTGGTCGAGTCGGTGGGCCGCAACGCCCTGGCGGTCCGCGCCGACGTCTCCGACCCACTCGACTGTCAGGCGCTGGTCGGCGCGGCGACTGAAGCATTCGGGCGGGTAGACATCCTGGTGAATAACGCCGGCGTGGGCACCGCTGTACCGGCCACTCGCGAAACCCCCGATCAGTTCCGTTCGGTCATCGACGTCAATCTGAACGGGTGCTATTGGATGGCGCAGGCCTGCGCGGCGGTGATGAAGCCCGGTAGCTCGATTATCAACATCAGCAGCGTGCTGGGCCTGACCACCGCCGGGCTGCCGCAGGCCGCCTACGCCTCGTCGAAGGCGGGTCTGATCGGCCTGACCCGCGATCTCGCCCAACAATGGACTGGCCGCAAGGGCATCCGAGTCAACGCGCTCGCGCCGGGCTACTTCGAATCCGAGATGACCGAACAGTTCGACAGCAGCTACTTCGATACCGCCATCCTGCCCCGCACCCTGACCGGACGGCTCGGCCGGGCCGAAGAACTCAGCGCCGCACTGATCTTCCTCGCGAGCGACGCCAGCAGCTACATCACCGGCATCACGTTGCCCGTCGAAGGCGGCATGCTCACCAGCTGAGCCGCTGCCACTACCAAGGAGCCGTCCATGAAACAACTCACCGGGCTGGACGCCGCGTTCCTCTATATGGAGACGCCGACGACGTTCGGGCATGTGACGGGCCTGTTGATCTTTGACCGGCCCAGCACAGACTACGACCCGTACGCGGCGGTTTACGCCAAGTACGCGTGGCTGGTGGGTCAGCTCGAGCCGCTGCGCAGGCGCCTCGTCGGGGTGCCGTTTGGACTTGACCACCCATACTGGGTGGCCGACGCCGACGTCGACCTCGACTTCCACGTCCGTGAAATCCATCTGGCCCGACCAGGGATGGTCGACCAACTCACCGAGCAGGTCAGTCGGATCGTCGGCCGGCCGATGGACCGCTCCCGGCCGCTGTGGGAGGTCTACGTCATCGACGGCCTGCACAGCGGTCGCTGGGCGCTGCTGACCAAATACCACCACGCCACCATCGACGGCGCCGCCGGACAGCTGATGCTCAATATCCTGACCGACACCGAGCCCGACGCGCCGACACCGGCTGCCGGCCCGTCGTGGGAGCCCGAGCGGCTGCCGAGCAACATCGACCTGCTGCGCCGGACCGTTGGCAACCTGGCAAGCCACCCAGTCAAGGCGACGCGGGTTCAGTCCCGGATCGTTCGTCAGCTCGCCGACGCCGCCCGCGTCAACAGCGTGGACGGCGCGGCCACAGCCGCAGGCGCCGGCATCAAGGCCATCACGCGACTCGGTAATGGCGAGAGGCCGAACCTCCCGCTGCCGATCGCGCCGGCGCCGCCGACCCCGTGGAACAAGACGATCACCGGCCACCGCCGCTTCGCCATGCGCACCGCGTCCCTGCCGAACATCAAGCGCCTCAAGGACGCAACCGGCGGCACCGTCAACGACATCGTCATGGCTATTTGTGCGGGCGCCCTGCGCGAGTACCTGCTGGCCCACGACGCACTGCCCGACCGCCCGCTTCGGGCGATGGTGCCGGCGTCGATCCGCACCGGCGAGGAGGACGACCCGTGGACCAACCGGGTATCGGCTCTCGTCGCCGATCTGCCGACCGACTGCGAGGATCCGCTCGAACGTGTCGCCCGCTGCCGCGCGGGGATGCTCGACGCCAAGCGTCTGCTCGACCTGGTGCCCGTCGACGAACTGGTCGACATGACTCAATTCTCGGCCCCGGTGCTGGCCACCTCCGCGGTGCGGTTGGCCTCCCGGCTTCGGCTGGCCGACCGGGTCGCCCAGCCGTTCAACCTGGTGATCTCCAACGTCCCGGGACCCCGTCAGCCGCTGTATCTCGCGGGGGCGCAGCTGTGCCACCAGTTCCCGGTGTCGATCGTCACCGACGGACAGGGCCTCAACATCACCGTCGCCAGTTATCTGGACCGGCTCGACTTCGGTTTCATCGTCGACCGCGAACTCGTGCCGGACGTGTGGGATCTGGCGGACATGCACATCGCCGAGATTGGCAGGCTGTTCGACGCCAGCGGCGCTGAATGGGCCCAGCCTCTGCAACCCGCTGTCCCGCGCCGCGGTCCGGTCAAACAAGAAAGCACCCGATGAACCTGAAACCGACTGAGGCAGACCGAGAGTTCCGCGACGAGATGAGGTCCGTGTTCGCGAACGTGCCAGCGGAAATCCGTGAGCGCGTCGCCGGTGGTGACGTGCTCCGCCGCGAGGATCACGTGACCTCGCAGCAGATCCTCAACGCCAACGGTCTCGCCGTCCCGCACTGGCCCGTCGAATGGGGTGGCCGGGATTGGACCCCGGTGCAGCGCGCCATCTGGCGCACTGAGATGCAGCTTGCATGCGTCCCCGAGCCGCTCGCGTTCAACACCGCGATGGTCGGTCCAGTCATTGCTGAGTTTGGTGACGAGGACCAAAAGGCTCGCTTCCTCCCTGCCACTGCGAACCTTGACATCTGGTGGTGCCAGGGCTTTTCCGAGCCCGACGCCGGATCGGACCTGGCGTCGCTCACGACCCGGGCGGTGCGGGACGGCGCGGACTACATCGTCAACGGCCAAAAGACCTGGACCACCCTGGCGCAGCACGCGGATTGGATCTTCTGCCTGGTCCGCACGGATCCGAATGCGCCCAGGCGCCAGGCCGGTATCTCGTTCCTGCTCATCGACATGAAGACGCCGGGCGTCACGGTCCGCCCGATCAAGCTGATCGATGGCGGCTACGAGGTCAACGAGGTGTTCTTCGAGGACGTACGGGTGCCAGCGGAGAACCGGGTCGGCCACGAGAACGCGGGCTGGAGTTACGCGAAGTTCCTGCTTGGCAACGAGCGCACCGGCGTCACGCGGGTCGGAGCGTCCAAGGTGAAGATAGCGGGAGCGAAAGCCCATGCCGCGCAGACGAAGATCGGCACCGGCAGACTGCTCGATGATCCGCTGTTCGCTGCTCGCATTGCGGAACTGGAGAACGATCTCCTTGCACTGGAACTGACTCAGCTCAGGGTGTTGGCCGGCTCTGCCGACGGGAAGCCGAATCCCGCGTCCTCGATGCTTAAGCTCCGCGGGTCCGAGTTGCAGCAGGCGGCCACTGAACTGCTGATGGACGTCGCCGGGCCCGATGGGCTGCCCTTCGCTGCGGGCGAGGATGTGGCATCGCCACTGTGGGCACAGCGAAGTGTTCCGGCCTACCTGAACCATCGCAAGGTATCCATCTATAGCGGCTCGAGCGAGGTGCAGCGCAGTATTATCGCCTCCTCGATCCTCGGATTGTGAGGCGCGACATGAACTTTGAGCTCACCGATGAACAGCGGATGCTTGCGGACACCACGAGGGACCTGTTGAGCCACAGCTACGATCCGGAGAAGCGAGCGGCGATCATCGACACGGAGCGCGGCTGGAGTCCGCAAGTGTGGAAACAGCTGGCCGAACTCGGGGTGCTCGGCTTGAGTTTTTCTGAGGCGGACGGCGGCATGGGTGCCGGACCGGTCGAATTGATGGTGGTGATGACCGAGATCGGCCGGCGGCTGGCGCCGGAACCGATGCTCGACGCGGTACTCACGCCAGGAGGCCTGATCGCCGACGTCGGGTCGGCGCAGCAGCGGTCGCGGATCTTGCCGGGGGTGGTGGAGGGATCGACCCTGCTGGCGTTCGCGCACGCCGAACCGGGCAGCCGTTGGCCATCCATTGAGGTCGCGACAATGGCGGTGCGGCAGGGCGGTTCGTGGACGCTCACCGGCACCAAGAACCCTGTGCCGCACGGCGACTGCGCGGATCTGCTGGTAGTCAGCGCGCGACTCCCCGACGGCGGCGGGGTCGGGCTGTTTGTCGTCGACGCAGATACCGACGGGGTGGCGCGGCGGACGTATGCCACGCATGACGGCCTCCGTGGCGCGCAACTCGACCTCGAAAGAGTCGCCGCCGAGCCGCTAGGCAATGGCGGCGACGCTGCGCAAGCAATCGTGGCGGCAAACGTCCGGACCCAGGCGGCGCTGTGCGCCGAGGCCGTCGGCGCGATGGCGGAAGCGCTGCGGCTGACCACGGGCTATCTGAAGACCCGAAAGCAATTCGGGGTTCCCCTGGCCAAGTTTCAGACGCTGACGCATCGTGCTGCGGACATGTACGTCGCACTCGAGCTGGCCCACAGCATGAGCCTGTACGCGACAATGTCGCTGGCCGACGGAGTCATCGATCCGGTGATCGCGTCGCGGGCGAAGCTCCAGATCAGCCGGGCGGCGCGACTCATCGGTCAGGAAGCAATCCAGCTGCACGGCGGCATCGGAATGACCGCGGAATATCCGGTGGGGCACTATGTCTCCCGCTTGATCGCCATCGAACACGTCCTCGGCGGCGGCCACGAACATCTGCGGGTGCTCACCGATAACGTCACCAATTACAAGATGCCGACGTTGACTGGGTGGTGACCGGTTTCAACCTGGCGGAAGTTGCCTTGCGTCATGTCGGACCGGCTCGACCATTTCTCCGCCGACGTCTAAGCGCTTCGGTCCGAGGGCTGAGATGGCGCTCGATTCCGTCTTATATCTGCCGCCATCGTGGCGGTTCCGGGGCGCGTTCCTCCCAGGTCGGGTTGCGGCTCGTCGCGTGATCGTGCAGCCGCGATCGTCTCTTATCAATACGCCCCAGTTGTCGTTACCGTGCGCGAATCGCCATGGTGTGGGCCACGCAAACACGAGCTGGGGGTGCGGTTCGGTCAGACGATCAGGCCACATGGGCTCCCGAGGCGGTCTCGAGCAGCCCCAGCTGCTGCAGATCGGTCACGTATTTGTCGATCAATGCTTCGGTCAGGTGCGGCAGCACAGAGTTCTTCCGTTGATTCTCGGGCAGTGACTTCAGCGCCGCCTCGAACCTCGTCAGCCACGCGTTGTAGTCATCGATCCGGTCGATCTTGTTGCCTGCCGCGATGAGCCAATCGACGAACGTGTCCAGGGAGATACCGTCGTCGTGCGTGTTGAGCACGTTGTATGTGCGGTATTCTTCGGCGAGGTGCCCGCCCAGGGTGGTGATCGCGTCAGCGGTGAAATCGGCTGGCAGCCCGTCATAATGGGCGCGCTGTGGATTACCGGCCGGGTCGAGCTGATAAAAGGATCGGGGCGCGATCCCGGTCGCCACCAAACTCAGGACCAGGCGCGTGAACATGTCGGTCGCGTAACCGATGCCGTCTCTAGCGCCAGTGACAAGGACGGTGGGTGATGTGGAAACAAGCTGAGACATAACAACTTTCGTTGAGGTAGGGCCATCGCCGCCGAGATGAGGCGACCAGATGGCTGGTGAGATCAAAGGGGAAACGCGCGGTTGGACGCACGTTTGAACTTGCGGAAGGCGGAACAGCGTCTGTCAGGCGTTGATGAGCGTGCGCGATGGGGGGGTTCGTCGTCCCAGCCTGCGCCGTAGCGCTCGAGCGCCGAAGGCACGGCGCAAGAAGCTGCCGTGTTCTCGACCATGGGATCCATTACAGCGAGCCGCAGTCAGACGGGCAATGCTGCTCACGCATTCTTGACGGTCTCTTGATGAGGCAGATCGCCGTCGGCGTCACACGCGAAAGATGGCGTCGCGCAGCCAGTCGAGCGGCCCCCCGGAGCATTAACCAGCAATGACTTCGGCTGCATAGAGGTGAACGAGGCCGGACGCCACCGCGAACCGTGGACCATGCACGCCGTCGATATTGGCCCGCCCCACCACGACCGGAATCGTGCGCAAGGATTCTCCCACCGTGCGCAGTAGCTCGTCGTCGAGCGCTCCCCCGCCGGCCAGCACGAGCGCGGTCGGTGGTTGGTCAAAGGCCTTCATACATCGGGCGATGTTTGCCGCGACGGTCTCCTGCTTGATGGCCAGCCGCAGACTGCGCCATTCCTCGGCGGCCAGTCTGCTGGAAAATGGTACGAGACCGGCACTTCCGCGCGTACACAGCCTTCCGATCGCGTCCGCCGGAACCGGGCCGTCCAGGAACACCCGACGCCCGTCCTCTTCATGTGCGACGTGCGGGCTCTCGACACGCAGGGCGGGCGTCCGCTTGACTCGCTCCGCCAGCGCGCGCGGGATGCCGAGCACACGCGCGACCGCGATGGTGATCGTTTCGCCTGCGCCGGCCGCGATCACCGTGCGGTCCGCGCCCACCAGGTCGATGGTGCCCCCGCCGATGTCGCACACGATCGAGTTCGGCGGCAAACCGGGCGTCGTGCAGGCGCCACGCGCTGCGGCCTCCGATTCGGAGGCGATCGCGCGCGCCGGGCGGCCGGTCAACTCCTGAAGTGTCGCGGCCGCATCGGATACCTGGTCCGCGGCAAGCAGGGCGACGACGGTGCCGCGCGCATCGGCGACGCCGCGACGCAGCCACGCCCCATTGTCGATCAACGACAAATCGGTGAAAAATGCGTCATCTACCGCCATCCCGTGTTCTGCCGCGGGAATCGCACGGAGGCGAATCCGCACGACACTGCCGGGAGGTTCGAGCCGCAGGATGCTGTGCGCCTGGGCGGGCGGATACCGCACCACGTCGCCGTCGACGGTGCAATCAACATAATCGTCATCGGCTGCGGGTACCTGGAGCGGCCCAGTCCGCGGAGTCAACGCGATCGCGGGCGAGTCCGCCAATTCGCGGGTGAATTCGGCCACGTGGTGGATCTGGTCATGCCCGATCTGCAATGCGGCCGACAGCGCGATGGGGTCGGCCATGGCGCGGTAGGCGCGGCCTCCGGCAACGACCTCCACCGCGACCAACGCCCCGGGCTCAAGACCGCCGAGGTCGACCTCGTCGACGACGGGCACGTCGATCGGGATGCGGTTACGGATCAGGACAGCGTCGTCTTGCTCGGCGATCACCCCGGCAATATGCCAGCCGCGGCTCGTTGCAAGCGAAATCTCGCGGGCCGCCACTTCAAAGTCGGTGGCGGAATCGACGGAAACGATTGCCGGACCATCTAATACAGAGCCACCCAGCGCGCCCAGCGGCACATGACGACCGACCCCGGAGCCGGTGCCGGCCGGCGTGCTCGCGTCGGGGTTGCGCAGGCTGCGTACCGGCGAGCGCGGCGAAGACGCGGGCGGGATGGGTGCGGTCGCAGTATCGACGGGCCGCAGGACAGACAACACGAGTTCGTCGGCGGCCACCTCGGCGTCGACCTCCGATTTGTGCAACAGCGCCGCCGCTCCCGCCAGGGATTCCGGCGAACCTTTGCGGCCCCGCGTCGGTGCCTGCACGTGCGTAATCGGTTCGACCACGCCGTCGCAGACCCGCGCAAGGACGATCTCGGTTGTGTTGTTGCCGATGTCAACCCCGGCAATGATGCCCGCGACGACGCCGCTGGCCGGCAATCCCGCATCGTCAACGCAGGAGACCTCGACGGGCATACACGACCGCGGCCTGTCCGTACGAGTTCCGCACACCGGGCGGCGCCGCGCGACTCCAACGACGTCTGCAGCGCCTTCAACTCCTCGGCGGTGGAGCGGTGCGGGCGCAAGGCCTCGTAGAGACTCATCACCTCTTCGCCGTCCAGTGATCGCCAATTCCGCTGCGCGCAGGAAGTTCTCGGCCAACTGCGGGTTGCCGCCCTCCTCGGCGACGACGGCCTGATGTGCCAGCGTGGCCGGATCCATCCGAAGGTCCGACAGCTGGAGTTTGCCGTCGACGGCCGCTTGCACGGTGAACTTGTCGTCGGTCATGTCCTCGTCGCCTTCACAGTGAGGGGCGGCTGGCCCGGTTCGCAGACCTCACGCTCCAGCGCGACGAGGGCGACGGTACGCGCCTGGTAGCGGGCCGAGATCGACTCGTCGGTGCCGCCACCCAAGATCGGGACGGGCGTCATCCCCTTGGCGTGCCTGCCCGCGTTCTTACCCAGCTCCCGGTACATCTTTGCGGTCAGCTGCGGTGCGACGCTGAAGAGTTCGAGGTTGGCCAGCGGCGCCAGATCACGTCGGTGAATCAACGCGGTTCCCTTGCCTTGCAGTCCGATTCCGATTCCTGAGCCGGACAGTCGTGCGGCGGTGAGCCCGATCAACCCGACGTCGATCGTCGAGGAGACCCGGACCAGGCGAGGCACACAGCCTTCCTCTTCGAGTCCGGCCTCGATCTGGCGCAGCACCTCTCCGACCGTGAGGCCGCACAGGGTGAGCCAGACGGTGCGGCCCAATGCCGGCGACAGCCCGATACACACTTCGCGCGGGTCGCTGCCCTGCTGGGCAGGCTCGACCGCGGTGATCGAGAGGTGACCGCGGTGCTCATCTTGGTCGGCCGTCAACTCTGCGATCGTGCGTTCCTGCCGGATGTTCTCGATTTCGGCGCGCCGCTCTTCGGTGGGCGTGTATCCCGTCCCCGGTCCCGTGTAGTCGTTCGGATCGGTGATCTTGGACAGCACCCGGAAGTTCTCGTCGAAGATCGCCGACGTCTGTAGTTGGTCGCCGCGCAGGCGCTCACGGGTCAGTCGCATGATCGCGTCGGCCTCTTCGTCGAAACCGGTCCGCTTCAACGAGGCGATCACATCGAACACCGTCAGCTGTTTGGCCTCAATCGCGGCGGCCGCCTCCGCGACCATTTTCGGATGCCCGGGCGACAGGTCACGGGAACCGTTGGCCACCACCACTTCATCGACTCGTTCGTCGTCGTAGTCGGCAAGGCCGAGGTCGCGGTAGACCGCCTGCACTGCCCTCGCGCCGCGGCGACGCACCTCGGCGAGACGCTCGGTCGACACCGTGCGCAGTCCGCCGTCGGCTGCCCAGTCCCGTTGCAGCACAAGGAAATCGTCCATGTCATCGGAGTTGAAGTTCGACAGCGCGAACGCGTTGTCGTAGCGCGGGATCGATCCGAAACCGGAGAAGATGAAGTCCGCACCCGCGAGCAGAACCGGCAATGTGTGTGCACTTCGGCGGATGTCGGACTCGGAGATGAGATTGTCGTTGCCTGCACAGGATTCGAGGTCACGCAGCATGACCATGAGGTTCTCGGCGAGCAGCTCCTTCATCCCTTCTGGTACCGACGAGACCACGCCGACGCCGTCGATGCCGCCGTTCTGCACACCTTGTGCCCCCAACGCGCGAGCGAGCGAGACGCACCGCGACTCCAAGTACAGGATCGAGCACTTCTCGGCAGCACCCATCAGGACCTCGGCTCCGCCACCACTGGTGACCCTCATCTTGAGGCCGCGAGAGGCATAGGCGGAAGCGAGGATTGCCTTGGAGAACGGGGTGTCGTCGCCGTCGATGAAGACCTGCTCGGTTCCGTAGATGGAGATCGTCTCGGCGTAGCTTGTCAGGCCACGCAGACCGAGCCGAAGCTCCAGTGCTTCCTCGATGGAGCACTGGGCCATCGCTCCCGGGATACCCACCTGGCTTCCGATCAGCAGCGCGACCGCGTTGGACGGCGCGTCGCTCAGCACCGGCACGGTCGTCTCGACCTCCCGGAATCCGTAGGCGACGGCACTGGCCGCGTCGGCCGCGATGAGCAGTGGATCGTCGAGCTGGTTGGTCACGTGGGCCTGGTTGCTCGGCGTTCTCCTGGCGCGCATCTTGCTCATCGCCATCTGCATCTCGACGGGGGTGAGCAGCGCGACGACGCGGGCGAGCTTGGCAGGGGTGGTCCCACCGATCAGGCGCACGACCTCGGCCCGTGGCACATTGACGTCAACGGCCAACCGCGCCAATGCCGCATCGGCAAGCGCCATCGCCTCGGGCGCGGCCGCCAGATCCAACCCGTAGCGCGCGATGAACTCGTCGATGGCGTCGAAGTCCTCGGCCGCTTTTCCGTCGAGCTCGACGACAACTTTTTGGCGGCCCCTGTCCGCTACCACGAGCGACGGCTCGGGGTCGTACGGACTGCGCATCGCGACCAGGCCGAGCTCCGGGTTGGTGACGGAAAATCCGTCGAGGTTGACCGGTTTGGCGTCGAGGACGCGCATCCGCCCGAGCTCGAGATCCCTTGCGTGCACTGGTGGACCGAGCTCCTACTCGCGAACTTCTGTTTCGTCGTAGACGACACGGCCGATCAGCTCGTAGCGACGGGGATCGCGGAACTTGAAGTAGATCGCCATGGCCGCGCCAAAGACGAACAACCCGACCACGATCCAGGGTGTCAACTTGAACAGCAGCGTTCCCGAGGCGGCGCCCGCGGCGGCCTCTTTGTGCTGCCACAGCAGAAGGACGACGTAGAGCATGCCGATTCCGCCAAGTAGCGGGGCGACGAGCGTCTTGAACCAATGCTTGCTGGTCGGGTGGTTCTTGCCGAAGTGGAAGTAGCTCACCACGGCGAACGCGCAGAGGGCCTGAACGATCAGGATCGCCATTGTCCCGAGAATCGCCAGCAGCGTGTACATGTGCACATACGGGTCCATGCCTGCCGCCACGAACGCCAGGATGAGGACCAACGTAATGCCGGTCTGCACGAACGACGCGATGTGCGGCGAGCCGTGCTTGTGATGCGTCGCACCGATGGTTTTCTGCAGCCTCTTCGAAAGGCCTTCGCGGCCAAGCGCATAGATGTAGCGCGAAGCGCAGTTGTGGAACGCCATGCCGCAGGCGAAGGATCCGGTGCACAGCAAGATGTTGAACATGGTGACCGCCCACTCGCCGTAGTACTGGCGGACGGGTCCGAAGAAGATGTCGCCTGCGGTGCCTGCGTCCTGAGCAATGTCGATGGCATGCTGTGGACCGGTCCCTGCGATCGCCATCCACGACACGAACACGTAGAACAGCCCGATGCCAACGACGCTCAGGATGGTGGCGCGCGGGATGATCTTCTTGGGGTTGCGGGACTCCTCGCCGTACATCGCCGTCGACTCGAACCCGACCCACGACCAGAAGGCAAAGAAGAGCCCCAGTCCGGCGCTGGCCCCCACGATTCCGGCGGCGGGCTGAAACGTCCCAGCCGGGTTGATTGTCTCGCTCACCGCAAACCCATTCGGGCCGCCGCCGTGGAACAAAACTGCGAGCGCGCCCAACGAAAGCATGAAGATCTCGGTCAGCAGGAAGACACCGAGGACCTTGGCGGCGATGTTGACGTCGTAGAAGGCGAGAACCGAGTTCAGCACCAACATCAGCAGGGCGGGCAGGATCCAGTTCACGTGGACGCCGAACAGAGAGTTCATCAGGTTCTGGAAGAAGAACGAGAAGATCCCGATCAGCGAGCCCTCGAAGACCACGTACGCCATGGTGATCAACAAACCGCTGGCCATGCCGACGATCCGGCCAAGCCCGTGGGCGATGTAGCCGTAGAAGGCACCGGTGGCGGTGAGGTGCTTGGCCATGGTGGCGTAGCCGATGGCGAACAGTGTCAGCACCACGGTGGCGAAGAGGTAGCCAGCGGGCGCGTGTGAACCATTTCCGAAGCCGACCGCGATGGGGACGTTGCCTACCATCGCGGTGATCGGTGCAGCGGTTGCGACCGCCATGAACAACACGCCCACGATGCCGACGGCGTTCGGTTTCAGTCTCTGAACGTCATCGGTGCTTTCGTCGCGGTTTTCGTCGCGAGCGATTTTTTGGTCGGTCATGGCGGACACCCTTCCGAGTGGTCGGCGGACATCGGTGTGGCGCACGCCACAGCGCGAACTCTAGGATTTTGGCACTACCAATTAGTGTCCGCAAGGGTCTTTACGAACCATTGACAGAAATGGTCCACCCTTTTTAGGGTGGGTGCGTCACCGCAGGTGAGGAGCGGCATGTACGACTACGGCACGTTTGCGTTCGAATCCAAGGCCCAGGTTTTGGAACGGGCGAAGGCGTTCTGGAATCCGGACAAGACACAGTTCTGGACCGACGTGGGCGTCGACCTGGTGATCGACCGCCGCGAGGGCTACTTCCTGTGGGACATGAGCGGCCGGCGCCTGATCGACATGCACCTCAACGGAGGCACTTACAACCTCGGGCACCGCAATCCGGAGATCAGGCAAGCGCTCATCGAGGGCATGGATTACTTCGATGTCGGCAACCACCACTTTCCTTCGGTGGCCCGGACGGCGCTGGCGGAGAAGCTGATCGAAACGGCGCCCTCCCTGAGCAAGGTGGCATTCGGGTCCGGCGGCGGCGAGGCCATCGACATCGCGCTCAAGAGCGCCAGGCACGCCACCCAGCGCCGCAAGATCGTATCGATCGTCAAGGCCTACCACGGCCACACCGGACTGGCGGTCGCCACCGGCGACGACCGGTTCGCGAAGCTGTTCCTGGCCGACAGGCCCGACGAGTTCATCCACGTGCCGTTCGGCGATGTGGACGCGATGGAACAGGCCCTCTCCGGCTATGACGTCGCCGCCGTGATCATGGAGACGATCCCCGCCACATACGGATTCCCGCTGCCCCCAACCGGATACCTCGAGGCCGTCAAGGACCTCACCGTCCGGTACGGGGCGCTCTACATCGCCGACGAGGTCCAGACCGGACTGATGCGCACCGGCGAGATGTGGGGCATTTCCAAACACGGCATCGAACCCGACATCCTCGTCACCGGCAAGGGACTCTCCGGCGGCATGTATCCGATCACCGCCGCGATCCTCGGCGAGCGCGCCGCACAGTGGCTCGACCAGGACGGGTTCGGCCACATCTCGACATTCGGCGGCGCCGAGCTCGGCTGCGTCGCGGCGATCAAGACCCTGGAGATCACCCGTCGTCCCGAGGTGCGGTCTATGGTGCACGACATCGCCGAGATCTTCAGCACCGGTCTGCACCGTATCCAGAGTGATTATCCGGACTGGTTCGTCGGCATCAGGCAGAACGGGGTGGTGATCGGATTGGAGTTCGACCACCCCGAAGGCGCCAAGTTCGTGATGCGCGAACTCTACGAGAACGGGGTATGGGCGATTTTCTCGACGCTGGATCCCCGTGTGCTGCAGTTCAAGCCGGGGCTGCTGCTCAGCCGCGATATCTGCGACGACGTGTTGGACCGCCTCCAGGTCGCGGTCGGTCGGGCCCGCACTGCCGCGGTCGGTGGTGGACGCCAAGCACAGAGGGAAGCGACATCGACGGGCGCGACCACTGATGGGTGATGGGGTGATCCAGGACGATATCGCCGTCGCCGAACGTGCGCTCGCCGAGTACGACCTCGCCCCACGTTCGGCGCTGCGCCTGCTGAATCTGTCGGAGAACGCCACCTACGCCGTCGAGGACGCCGGTACGGGTACCCGTTCGATTCTGCGGGTGCACCGGCAGAACTACCACCTGGCGCATGAAATCGAATCCGAACTCGACTGGCTGGACGCACTGCGGCGCGATAGCGATGTCACTGTGCCCACCGTGTTGCCTGCCAGCGACGGACGCCGCGTGGTGACCGTGAACGTGGACGGAATGCCGCGCTATGTGGTTCATTTCGAGATGGTCGCCGGTGTCGAGCCTGACGAGGCGTCGGTGACCGTCGAGGACTTCCACACCCTGGGCTGGATAACCGCTGTGCTGCATGAGCATTCGCACGCCTGGACGCGTCCGTCCGGGTTCAGCAGATTCTCCTGGGACTGGGAGCACAGCCTCGGCGACGAGCCGCGCTGGGGCCGCTGGCAGGACGCCGACGGCGTCGGCAGCCAGGAGAATGACCTGCTGGACCGGGCTGCGCGACTACTGCAGCAGCGCTTGACCGACTACGGATCCGGCCCGGACCGGTTCGGGCTCGTTCACGCCGATCTGCGGCTGGCCAACCTGCTCGTCGACGGCTCGGCCATCACGGTGATCGACTTCGACGACTGCGGATTCGGTTGGTTCTACTACGATTTCGGCACTGCTGTGTCCTTCATCGAAGACGACCCCGCCCTTGCAGAGTGGCAGGACGCCTGGCTCACCGGATACCGCAGCCACCGCGCGATCGCCGCAGCCGACGAAGCCATGCTGCCGTCGTTCGTGTTGTTACGCCGACTGCTGTTGCTCGCCTGGATGGGCACACACAGCCATTCCAAGGAGTCCCGCACCAAGGCGATCACATACGCCGATGGCAGCTGCGTGCTCGCCGAACGCTATCTCAGTTCCAACGGCCGTCGTCTGGCCTGACCGAAGGACACTCATGTTCACCTCACTTCAAGGGCGATCCGCCATCGTCACCGGCGGCAGCAAGGGCATCGGCCGCGGAATCGCCACCACATTGGCCACCGAGGGCGTGAACGTACTGGTGATCGCGCGCAGTCAAGCGGAGCTCGACGCCACGGTGAGCGAGCTCTCCGACCAGCCAGGGCGAGTGAGCGGCCTGCGGGCCGATGTGACGAATCCAGAGGATTGCCGCCGCGCTGTCGAAACCGTCGTTGAGCAGAACGGCGGCCTCGACATCGTCTGTGCCAACGCCGGTATCTTCCCGTCGGGCAAGCTCGAAGACCTGACTCCCGAGGACATCGATCAGGTGCTGGCCGTCAACTTCAAGGGGACGGTGTTCATCATTCAGGCCGCGCTTTCGGCACTTGCCGCCAGCGGACACGGCCGGGTGATCATCACGTCGTCGATCACCGGTCCCATCACCGGCTACCCCGGCTGGTCGCATTACGGGGCAAGCAAAGCCGCGCAGCTGGGGTTCCTGCGGACCGCTGCAATGGAACTGGCGCCCAAACAGATCACGATCAACGCTGTTCTGCCTGGCAACATCATCACCGAGGGCCTGATCGAAATGGGCCAGGAATACATGAACCAAATGGCCTCAGCGATACCGGCTGGGCGGCTCGGCAGCGTGGCCGATATCGGGCATGCAGCGCTGTTCTTCGCCACCGACGAGGCCGCCTACATCACGGGTCAGACGCTCGTCGTGGATGGCGGCCAGATCCTGCCGGAGTCCAGCCAGGCGCTCGCCGAAGCGTAGGCCTCGGCTAGAATTGGTCGGACCAAATCGACGGGGAGGAAAAGCCCGTGCCGACATCAAGTGAGGAGTTGCGCCGCCGGATCGTTGCCGATATCAACGCAGGCGACCCCGGTGCGAAGCTCGGCAGCGAGCGCGAACTCGCCGAGCGGTACAACACCAGCCGCTCCAGTCTGCGCCAGGTGCTGGCGGCGTTGGAAGAAGCCGGCCTGGTTCACGGGTGATCGGCCGGTCGGGCGGCATCTTCATCAGCCACGGACAGGTTCAACGCAGCCTGTCCGACGTGGTCGGCGTGCCTGCTTTCCTTGCAAACCAGGGCTACGTCGCAGGCACCCGCGTGCTTTCCACGAAAATCGGTGCGCCGGACCGCACCACGCAGAATGCTCTGCGCATCGGCGCCAACGACTACGTGATCGAGATTCAGCGTGTCCGCCTTGCCGACGGATCTCCCATCTCGCTGGAGCTCGCGCAGTTTCCCGCAGACGCGTTCCCTGGGTTGCTCGAACGGCAGCTCGGCGGCTCGATATACGAAATCCTGGAAACCCATTACGGTCTCGTCACCGCACGCGCCGAGGAGCTGATCGAGGCGGTAAACGCCACGCCAGACGAAGCCACGCTGCTGGGCATCAAACCCAAGTCGGCATTGCTCCTCATCACCCGCATCGCCTACGACCAGCACGGAACACCGTGCGAGTTTTCACGCGACCTGTTCCGGGGTGACCGCACGCGCCTCGCCGTCACCGTGCAGGGGCGTGGAGTCGGGATTCAATCCCCCGCGGACACCGCGTCGGTGGCCTTGCAAAGGCAGGGGAATCAGATCAAGGCAAGCTGAGGGCATGGCACCAGGAGCGGGCAGGTTCGCGCCGAGCCCGTCGGCCGACCTGCACATCGGAAATCTGCGTACGGCCGTGCTGGCGTGGCTGTTCGCCCGGTCGACCGGGCGTCGCTTTCTGATGCGCGTCGAGGATCTCGACGACCGCACGCATTCCGATGTGGCCCGCAGGCAGCTCGACGGATGTGGCGGCGATCGGCGTGACGTGGGACGGACCGGCGGAGTGGCAGACCGAACACCCGCAGCGCTACGACGACGTAGTGGACGAACTGGCCGACGGCGGTCATTTGTACGAATGCTATTGCAGCCGAAGGGATATCGCGCAGGCGCCACAGGCACCGCACGCTCCGCAGGGCGCGTATCCGGGCACGTGCCGTGACCTCACCGACGCCGAGCGTGAACAGCGACGTCTTGAAACGGGGCGGCCACCAGCGCTGCGGTTGCGCACCGATGCCATCGCGCACACCGTGCACGACCTGTTGCACGGCGACTACACCGGCACCGTGGACGATTTCGTGGTCCGACGCGGTGACGGCGTCGCGGCCTACAACCTCGCGGTGGTTGTGGACGACGCCGTTTCGGGCATCGATCAAGTGGTGCGCGGCGACGACCTGCTCACGTCGTCGCCACGGCAGGCCTACCTCGCGAAGATGCTCGGCTACCCGGAACCCGTGTACGCACACGTCGCACTCGTGCTCAACGAGGACGGGGCACGGCTGGCCAAGCGCGACGGCGCGGTGACGCTCGCCGAGATCGGCGTGGATCGGGCGCTCGCGCAGATCGCGGAATCCCTTGGCTGGCAGGCGTCGAATGTCGACGAGATGCTGGCGCAGTTCGACCCCGCCAAGCTGCCGCAGCACCCGTGGATCTACACGCCCTGAGTCACGCGACAGGCGAGCGGCCCTTCGACGCACGCTCAGCGGCCGCCAGCAGCTCGTCACGGAACTGCGGGTGTGCGATCGCCGCAAGCGCCTCACCGCGCTCCTGGACGGTCTTGCCCTCAAGTTCGGCGGCGCCGTACTCGGTGACGATCACGTCGACTTGGTGCCGCGGCGTCGTGATCACGGCGCCGGGGCCGAACCACGGCACGATCCGCGACTGCACGCTCACACCGTCGTACTGGCCTTTGCCGGCGTTGGTGACCTTGCCGGCACGGTGCAGCTGCATGCAGCCGTCGGTGAACATCTCGCTGTGCAGCCCGTAATCACCGCCGTCACCCTCGGCCAACAGCGTGGCGATCTGGCTGGGAATCGAGCCGATCCCCGTCTGCAGGGTCGCGCCGGATGGGACGAAGTTGACGGCGTGCCGCGCGATCGCCTTGTCGACGTCGGTGGCCGGCGCTTCGCCTCCAGGCAGCGCGAGCGGTGCGTCGGTCGACTGCACCAGGACGTCGATCTCGTCGACGTGCAGCGCATGGCGATGGTGCTTGCCGAGCCCGAACGTTCGCGGGTAGGCGTCTGAGACCTCGACGACGAGCAGCCGATCGGGATCGGCGCCCGCGCGGCGCAACTCGCCGATCGTGCCGCCCGCGTGCAGCGACAGGGAGCACCAGCCGTCGGCATCGGGCGGCGTCGCGACGGTCGTCATCACGCGCGGTCGTTGTCGCTCGAGCAGCGGCCCGAAGCGACGGAAGTCCGCGGGTGCGAACCCGATGTTGGCGCCGGCGTCCCGCAGCGCCCGCTCAATCGGACCGAAGAAACCCGACAGGTACGCAACGCCGGTCCGCGAGAACAGTTCGGTGCCGACCGCGAGCAGCGCGCCGTAGACGCGCAGATCCGTCCAGTCCTCACGTTCGCCGAGCGCGCGCATGAACGCCGGCGGCTGGCCGGGGCCGAGCGGCATACCCAGCGTGTCGTCGGTCGCCAGGCGTACGGCGGCCTGCTCGGCGGTCAGCTCCTCGGGCATGGCGTTCAGAGTAGGCGGGCATTCCCGGCCACGTTCGGCGCTAGAGCTCCTGCTGCCCCCAGGGTGAGCCGTAGGCGGTCAGCAGCTCCAGGAAGGGCACCGAGTCGAACGCCTCGGGGCCGAGCACGCCGCTGCCGCTCCACGTGCCGTTGGCCAGGAGTTCCAGCGCCACAACGGGATTGATCGCGGTTTGCCACACGACGCACTGGTGGCCGTACTCGGCCATCGACCACTGGTTGTCGACGACGTGGTACAGGTAGGTCGAGCGCGGATTGCCGTCCTTGCCGGTGCCCGTCACCCACAGACCGGCGCAGGTCTTGCCGCGCATGTTCGGACCCAACGTGGCGGGATTGGGTAAGCACGCTGCCACCACGTCGCGCGGGCTGACCTCGACGCCGCCGACAGTGACTTTCTCGGTGCGATCGAGCCCGAGCTTGTGCAGCGTCTTGAGAACGTCGATGAACTCCGCGCCGAGGCCGTACTTGAAGGTGGCGCGCTTGCACTTGACCCAGCGCGGCATCAGCAGCACTTCTTCGTGCTCGACGTTGACACACTCGACGGGGCCGATGCCGTCGGGAAAGTCGAAAACCTCTGGCTCCGAGAACGGTTCGGTGGTGAACCAGCCACGGTCGGCCTCCCAGATCACCGGTGGGTTGAGGCACTCCTCGATGGTGGTCCAGATGGAGAACGACGGCGCGAAGTCGTAGCCATCGACGGTCAGATTCGACCCGTCGCGCGTGCCGAGCTCGTCGATGTCGGAGAACAGGTGGTCGGCGGCGTAGCGGGCGAACACGTCGGAAAGCCCTGGCTCGACGCCGATCCCGACCAGCGCGAGCCGCCCGGCGGCGCGCCATTGATCCTCGACAGCGAACTGCTCGTCGCCGAGTTTGACGCCGGTGAGTTCGTACGGCCGCTTGGGATGCCGCTGCGACAGGCTCATCGCCATGTCGAGGTAATCGGCGCCACCGGCCAGCGCTCCGTTGAAGATCGGCATCACGAACCGGGGATCGACGGCGTTCATCACGTGCGTGATGTCGTGGCGACGAACCAGTTCGGCGACCGCGTCGGCCGATGTGGCGTCGACCTGAGCGGCGGAGAAACGTGAGTCGGCCACCGCGTCGGCGGCCTCCTTGGCCCGTGACTCGTCGTAATCGCTGACCACGATTTGCTCGAAGAAGTCTCGTCGCGTCGCGATGGCGCAGAACGCCGAGCCGACGCCGCCGGCGCCCACTAACAAGATTCGCATGCACACGACGGTATACGCGGTTCACACTGAGCCATGCCCATACTGCACATCGAGCACGAGATCAGTGATCTGACGACGTGGCTCGAGGCATTTAACCGATTTGCGCCGGCACGCGAGCAGGCCGGTGTCCAGCAGACCGAGGTGTTCCAACCCAGTGACGACCCTAACTACATCGTGATCAATCTGCGCTTCGAAAGCGTCGATGCGGCAACAAATTTCCGCACCTTCCTGCACAACATGATATGGCAGTCGCGGGAGACCTCGCCCGCGCTTGTCGGGGCGCCGACGGCAAGGGTGCTGACCGAGGTGAGCGTCTAGCAGCTCCGTGTCTGAGGGGTGAGGATCCGCTCAGAAGTGATATCGCATGCGATATCACTTCTTCGACTCGCGTCATGCCAGATTCAGCGGTGCGGACGTGTCAGGTGTGATTGGCCCCTGTGGTCAACCCATCGCGGTTCCGCGCCGAGTTCCTAGACCTTGACCTCGAGGCTGGCCAGCCCCCGCAGCGTCACATTGGGCTTGTACTGCGGTTCGCCTGCCATCTGGGCATGCGGGAAGCGCGCGGTCACCTTCGACAGCGCGACAGCGGCTTCCAACCGGGCCAGCGGCGCGCCGAGGCAGAAGTGCGGACCCTTGCCGAACCCAAGGTGGCGAATGGTTTCGCGGTCGGGGTCAAATTCGTCGGGCCTGTCGACCGCCGCCGGATCGTGATGCGCCGCGGCGAGCAGCAGCATTATGACGTCGCCCTTTGGAATGTCAGCGCCGCCAATTGTCATGTCGTCAGCGGCAATTCGGCCCATCAACTGGACGGGCGGGTCGTAGCGCAGCGTCTCCTCCACCACGGCGGAGACCCGCTGCTGGTCAGCGGCGAGCGCCGCCCACTGCGTGGGTTGGCGCAGCATCGCAAGGATCGCGTTGGCGATCAGGTTCACCGTCGTCTCGTGCCCGGCGACCAGCAGCAGGTTGCAGGTCGCGATGATCTCCTCTTCGGTCAGCTGATCGCCCGACTCCTCGACGTGAATCAGTCCCGACATCAGATCGTCGCCGGGATCGCTTCGCCGGCGGGCGATGAGCTCCCGCAAGTACTCACGCAGCCACAGGCCGGCCTCGAACATTTCGTCGAGACTGTCCGGGTTCTGTCCGGTGAACGAGATGACCGGGTCCAGCGCCGCCGCGAGCAGCGCCGACGCGCGACTGAATCGCGGCTCGTCCTCGATCGGGACGCCGAGCAGACGACAGATCACTGCGACCGGCAGCGGATGTGCCAGGTCGCCGATGACTTCAAATTGCCCGGCACCGGCCACCTCATCCAACAGCGAATCGACCAATGCGGTGATGTCGGGTTCCAGCGCCTTGACGACCTTCGGCGCGAACGCCTTGCTCACCAGCTTGCGCAGCCTCGTGTGGTCGGGCGGGTCGAGGAACAGGAATCCGGGCGGGCCGATCGGGCGTGCCTCGGCGCCCTCGGCGATCTGCCGCTGTGCCGCGGTTGACTTGAGCCGATCGCTCGCCGACGACGGATGGCGCAGCACGTCGTCGCAGTCCCGATACGACGAGAACACGTTCAAGGTCATGTCCGGCAGTTGCAGCGGTCCGTGCTCGCGGATCCGGTCATAGGCCGGGTATGGATCCGCCCGGTTCGACGGGTCGAGTAGCTGCAGCAGCAATGCCTGCGAATCCGCTGTGGTCGTCATCTGTTTATTGTGCACGCGTCGAGTAATACCGACCCAGAACGTGTGCACGGAGCTCGTCGAACTCGCCGGTCCGGATGGCGGCCCGGATCTGGTCGACCAGCCTGATCACGAAGCGCTCGTTGTGGATGGTGCACAGCGTCGCGGACAGGATCTCCTTCGACTTGAACAGGTGGTGCAGGTAGGCGCGGGTGTAGTGCGCGCAGGTGTAGCAGTCGCAGTCGGCGTCGACGGGGCTGAAGTCACGCCGGTACCGGGCATTGGTGACGTTGAACCGGCCGGTCGCGGAGTAGACGGCGGCGTTGCGCGCGACGCGCGACGGTGACACGCAGTCGAAGGTGTCGGCGCCCGCGGCGACGGCGTCGAACAGGTCGTCGGGCTCACTGATGCCGAGCAGATGACGGGGCTTTTCGGCGGGCAGCTCGCTGCTCACCCAGCCGACGATGGTGGCCAGGTTCTGTTTCTCCAGCGCCCCGCCGATGCCGTATCCGTCGAACCCGCGACCGTCCCCGTCGACAATGGTGGTCAGCCCGCGCGCGGCCCGCCTGCGTAAATCCTCGTATTGGGCGCCCTGCACCACGCCGAACAACGCCTGCGCCGGCTTCTCCCGATGAAGCGCCGTCAGCCTGCGGTGTTCCAACAGACACCGCACCGCCCAGTCGTGGGTGCGCTGCACCGACTCTTCCTGGTAGGCGCGGGTGTTGACCAGGGTGGTCAGCTCGTCGAAGGCGAAGATGATGTCCGCGCCGAGCTTGTGCTGGATCCCGATCGACACCTCGGGGGTGAAGCGATGGGTGGAACCGTCGAGATGCGAGCGGAACGTGACCCCGTCGTCGTCGACATGAGCCAGCCGCTCCTTGCCTTCGGCGATGACGTCGTCGGCCTGGACCCGCCGGGTGTCCATCGCCAGCACTTTCTTGAAGCCTGCCCCGAGGGAGAGCACCTGAAAGCCGCCGCTGTCGGTGAACGTCGGCCCCGGCCAGTTCATGAACGCACCGAGTCCGCCTGCCTCCTCGACGATGTCGGGGCCGGGCTGCAGATACAGATGATAGGCATTTGCCAGAACAGCTTGCGCGCCAAGCTCTTTCATGGTTTCAGGCAGAACTGCCTTGACGGAGGCCTGGGTGCCGACGGCGATGAACGCGGGCGTGTGGATGTCGCCGTGCGGAGTACGGATGACGCCGGCGCGACCGAGCCGTCCGGGCAATTCGGCGTCAACGCTGAAGAAGGGCTCGCGCACGCCGTAGATTCTGCACTGTGAAGACGCGATGGGCCGTCGCCGCCGCGGCATTGCTGGCCGTAGCCGGGTGTTCCTCGGGTCCGCCGGACTACAAACCGGCGCCGGGCACGCTCATCGCAGGCACCGCGCAGGTGACGGTCAACGGTCAGAACACCGGCACCACCAAGGCGGTGCAGTGCACCCCGGCCGGCTCGCTCACCACCATCACCACCGGTGATCAGACATCGGGGGTCACGGCGCTGATCTCCAACAAAGACCAGCTCACCACCGAAGCCGTCGGCATCAACAACGTCGGTGGCTTCACCGGCAGCTACAACGCGGGGCTCGGCGGCAAAGCGAAGGTCACGATGACCGGCCGGACATACGACATCAGCGGAACGGCCGACGGCTTCACCACCGCCAACCCCAGCTTCCGCACCTCCGGCACATTCGCCATCAAAGTGTCCTGCTGAACGGCAAAAGGGCTAACTCGGCCGTCGCAAAAACGCAACAATGGCCTCTGCGAGTTCTTCACCCGCGTCTTCCTGCAAGAAATGCCCCGCGTTGGCGATGACGGGATGGTCGATGCCTTGTGCGCCGCGCATCTGGCTCGCGAAGATGCCGGCCATCGCGCCGGTGATGGGATCGCCGTCGCTGAAGGCGACCAGCATCGGGGTTGCGCTGTCGCACAACACCTTCCATGCGGCACGGTTGGCCTCCGATGCGGGGTCGTCGGGGCTCGTCGGGACCAGACCGGGCATCGCGCGCGGGCCCGCGCAGTAGGTGTCGTCGGGGAACGGCGCGTCGTAGGCAGCGCGGACGGCCTCAGTCATCGGGCGAAGGCAGCCCGATTCGATGAACCGCCCCACCTCGATCTCGGGCGCAGCCTGGATGACCTCGCGGAAACGCCACCAGATGTCGGGCATCGCCAAATCACCGGTGGGCAACCCGGTGTTGGCCACGACGACGCGGGCGAAGCGACGCGGATGTTCTGCGGCAAGCCGCAGCCCGATCAGGCCGCCCCAGTCCTGACCGACGAGCGTCACCCGCTGCAGGTCAAGAACGTCGAACGCCAGCGTGCGCATCCACTCCACATGGCGGGCGTACGTGTGGTCCTCGATGCGGGCGGGCTTATCTGACCGACCGAAGCCGACCAGGTCCGGACAAACGACGCGGTGACCGGCCGACGCGAGGATTGGAATCATCCGTCGGTAGAGAAACGACCAAGACGGCTCACCGTGCAACATCAGTACCGGATCCGCTTCGGCGGGACCGTCTTCCACCCAGGCGACCCGCAATCGTCCGCCGTCACCGTCGGCGACCTCGCAATACTTTGCGGGATAAGGAAATTCAGGCAGATCGCTGAAATGTCCATCGGCCGTACGCAATGTCCGCATAGTGGCGAACATACCGCTGTGCCGAGTGACCGCAGCGCGCGAATGCGCCTTGATCGTCGGCCCGTTCGTTGGGCCCCAGCCAACGAGCAGTTGGTGCACAGGCAATTTTTCGCCCATTCGCATGTCGGCGCGTGGGCGGCGAACCATACTGGCCGAGATGCTCCGCCGATCTTGACGGGTCACGACAACACAAAGGAGAACACTGGTGAAGCGTGGGTTTGTCGTCGCCGTAGGCGGCGCGGCGATTGTCATCGCCGGTCTGTCCGGCTGTTCATCGGGCGAGAAGAAGTCCGAAAGTCCGACCACTTCGGCGGAGACAACCACCGGAGCGGGGACTGCGAGCGCCACAGCAGCACCCAGCGGGGGCGGCACCAAGGTCACCATCGATGGCCAAGATCAGAACGTCTCGGGCACCGTCGTCTGCAGTGAGATGGGCGGAAACATGAACATCGCGATCGGCGACGCCGCGACCGGCATCGCTGCCGTCCTGAGCTCCGACGGCTCTACGGTCCAGTCGGTCGGCCTCGGCAACGTCAACGGCGTGACGCTGGGCTACCAGTCCGGCACCGGCCAGGGCGAGGCCAAGGCCACGAACGACGGCAAGAGCTACAACATCTCGGGCACCGCGACCGGTATCGACATGGCCAACCCCATGCAGCCGGTGAACAAGCCGTTCGAGATCGCCGTGACCTGCCCGTAGCCAGGTACTTCGAGTTCAACGCGACGGCGGCGTCCCTGCAGGGGCGCCGCCGTTGTCGTGAAGGACGCCGTCGTCAGGCGGGCACCGTATAGCCGGCCGCCGACTGCCGCAGCTGCCAGATCTGCGCAGGGCACAGCTCGTTGACGGCCTGGTTGATCAGGTAGGCGCCTTGGTAGTAGTCGGCCGAGTTGAAGTCGGCCTTGACCTGATCGACCAGCTGCGCGTAGCTCATCTTCGCGGCGACCCGATCGCAGACGGTGTTGCCGTAGCCGATGGCGGCATCGGCGTTCGGGAAGTTGTAGCCCGGCCGCACATGCACATTGACGAGATAGGCCACCACGTCGGCGTTGGCAGGTGGGGCCCACGCAACGACCGAGAACAAGCCCATGAGCAGCGCGGCAGCGAGCGACTTCATGATGGCAGACCCTACGCCTGCGGCGCCGACTGCGCGGATTGTGGACGCAAACGCCGACGGGGAACCTACGCTAAGAGCATGAGGCTCATGGCTGCAGTGGCGCTCGGTTGTGGATTCATCGCAGCGCCGATGGTGGGGGCGGCAGGCGCGTCGGCGTCACCTGGGACGTGTGATGGCGCGGCGTGTGTCACGTACGTCGAGCGAGGCGCGGTCCTTGGCGATGCCTGTGTCCAAAACACCCGATACAACCTGGGCCTCACCGCGTCGGGCGCGACGCTGGCCTGCAGCGCCAACCGCGTATGGATCGCGTCGCCGCCGCTGATCGGTGTGCGCACGGTGCGCTCGCAATGCGGCGAGTCCAATGGTGTGGCGATGTCGCCCGACGGCGTGACGTTGAGCTGCATCGGCGGGGCCTGGACTCCCGACTACACCGTCCCGTTCGCATAGCGGGGTCCGACTGACAACTCATCACGGACGCGGGCGCGGTAGCGCATCCTCGACATCGCCGAGGCGCGCGCCAATTCATCTAGCCGCCAGGGCTTTCCGGGTTCGGTGTGCATGACCTCCAATGCAGGGCGCAGCCGCTCGTCGGTGAGCACCCGCAGCCAGCCCGGCGCCAGTTCTGTGGACTGGACAATGTAGGCGCGCAAGCCGCGACGCCCAACCGATGTGTATCCGACGGGCCGGGACGGTAACCGCCATGGAGTCAGCGTTTACGCAGGTCACATCGCTTTCTACAGCGGGTTCGATCCCGGCACATCCACCAGGAGAGCACAGACAGCCCGCATCAGTCCCGAGCGCGAGACTGGATGCGGGTCCAGGGCCGGGCCTCTTCGAGTTCGAAGGCCAATTCCAGCAGCCGCGCTTCGCGTCCGACGTCGGCAGAGAGCATCATGCCGACGGGCATACCGCTCGCGGATTCGGCCAGCGGCAGTGAGATAGCGGGCTCGCCGGTGACGTTCTGCAGCGGCGTGAAGGCGGCCCAGTTGCCCCCTCGGTCGATGATCTGCTGTGAGTCGGCGGTCGGGTCGAGGTAACCGAGGCGCGGCGTCTCGTCGGCCATCGTCGGGGTCAGCACCGCGTCATAGGCGCCGAAGAACTGCGCGGTGCGCCGCCGGACGGCGCGCAGACGCATGATCGCCACTGGGAGGCGGTGCATGTTGCGGTTGGCATAGCCCTCCAGGCCCAGCGTTAGGTTGTTCAACTGGCTGCGATCGAACGTGTCGCCGAACGCGCGCTGGATGGCCTTCACCTGCCACCTGGCCAGCAAGGCCCAATACAGCCGAAAGTCGACGGTGAAACTGGAAGGCACCGGCAGGTTTTCGACATAGTCGACGCGGTGGCCGAGCTCTTCGAGCAGGTCGGCGGATTTCAGCGTTAGCTCACGCAGTTCGGGGCTGCACTCACGCTTGCCCGAGCGGGTGACGACGGCGATTTGCAGCCGCTGCTTGCCCGGGTGCCTCACGTCGCCGATCGGCGGCAGCTTCGGATGACGCCAGATGCGTTCAGCCTCTCGGTAGAAGGCCGCGGTGTCACGCACCGACCGGGTCAGCACACCGTTGGCGAGGACACGAAGCGGCACCCCGCGCGTCTTCTCATCCAGCAGTAACCGGTCCCGCGACGACTTCAAGCCCACCAGCCCGTTGCAGGAAGCCGGAATACGGATCGAGCCACCGCCGTCGTTGCCATGCGCGATCGGCACCGCACCGGCCGCGACGAACGCGGCCGAGCCCGATGAGGAGCCGCCGGCGGTGTAGTCGGTGTTCCACGGGTTGCAGACCGATCCCAGTCGAGGATGTTCGGCGGATGCGCCTAAACCGAGTTCTGGCAACTGGGTCTTGCCCAACGATATCAGCCCGGTGGCCAGGTACAGCCGGGTGCACGTCGCTGTCGGTGGCGGCCCGGAGCGGCACCCACGCGTCCGTGCCCGACATCGTCGGCAGTCCCGCGACGTCGACGCAGTCCTTGACGAAAGTCGGTACGCCGGCGAAGAATTCGCCGTCCGAACCTCGCTCCAATGCTTTGGCGCGCGCCTGGTCGAATGCCTGACACGCCAAGCCGTTGAGCGCAGGATTGACCGCTTCGGTGCGCGCGATGGCGGCTTCCACCGCCTCGGCCCTGGTCACCCGACCGGATTTGATGGCGTCGGCGAGGGCGACCGCGTCGAGTTCGCCGAGGGCATCGTCCTCGAACGCGTGCACGTGCCGCATACGAGCGACGCTAGCAACGATGACGCCCGCTTACCCGGTTTCCCTACGAGCGGACACGGGTGATCGGGTACGCCTCCCTCCCGCTGGACGGGCATGTGCTGGTGACCCGGGCGTCATCCGCGAGTTCCGCCACTAAGTCACCTTGCCGGTTGCATGGACCTGAAGGTTAGATGTCTCGCGGCGCCACGGTGACACTCCAACAATCGACACCCCTAAGCACAGCGACGATCCCGCCGAACACTGAGTCATGCACTTCCACCGCGGCGGGCACTGCACCCGGCGGCACGTCGAACGCCGCCTTACCGCCGCTTCACGCGTGAGATTGGTTGTTTGTTCCAGTCTTTTCGGCAGGGTCGGTGCTCTACAGTTAATTCTTGGAGCTTGTTTTTGGGGAGGCGAATAGGGGGCATCGATGGGTTACGAGGGCTGCGGCGTACGGCGCTGCACGCAATGGGCGGGTGTGGGAGCCGTTCTTGTCGGATTGGCGGCGGCGGTAAGCGCCACAGTCGTGGCGGGGGGAACGCAGGTGGCCAATATGCCGTCCGCCGTTGCCTCGACGACGGACGCGACCCCGTGGGTACCCAGGCCGGGCGGCTACCACAACGCATCGCCAGCCATTCTTCCCGGATATGAAGTCACAAGTTTCATCGCAAGGCACGGTGAGGTCGCCGCAGGAATCGAGCCCGGTATTGGCTTGGGCGGCAAAGGCTTCGGACGCGGGCCAAGACATTCAGAGTGCTGTGCAAAGTGTGCAAGGCGCTATCGGGGCGGGCGATGTCGCCGGTGCCAAGGCGGCTTGTCAGCAAATGAGCGATGCAAACCAACGACTGAACGCAACGCTGCCGACTCCCGTTGCGGCGCTGACTTCCGAAGTCCGGGGTGCCGTGGATGAGATTGGCGCCGCGTCCAGCGTTTGCTTGAACGCCGGTCCCAATGCTGGGCAGGCCGAAATTGACTCGTTTACGTCACACGTGAATGCGGCGATGGTGCATTTCACAAGGGCACAAGAGATCGGGGCAGGTGCGGCAGGGCCGCGGCCGCGGCCAGGATTGCCGAACTGAGCGCGGCCCCCGAGCCCAGCAGGCGGCTAGCCCTGTTCGGGCCAGCTGCCTCGCGAGTCGAGGCCGTCCCAGTTGCCCCGTAAGTCGAGGCCGTCCCTGCGCCATGCGCGCTGCACTGCGCCTTGCCGACAAGGGCTGAGCTGGGATACTGAACGATATTGTCGAAGATTCGAAGGGTGCCCCAGACCGCTATCGGCTTCGTTGCACTCGTTATTGCTGGCTGCGCCTTTGCGTTACGGTACTTGTCGATCACCAACCATGCCACGGTGATCACGGCGGCGCTGTCGCCATACCTCATGCTCTGCGCGCCGGTGTCGGTGGCTTTGCTCATCTGGGGTCGACGCTGGGTTCTCGCTATAGCCGCACTGGGCTTGACGGTCGCAGCGGTCGCGGTCCAGCTCCCCTTGTACCTAGGGTCGGACGCCAGCCGAACGGCGGGTGTCGAAGTTCGGGTGATCTCGGCGAACATCTACGAAGGGATGGCCGATCCAGACCATCTCGTAAGGTCGGCTCAGGCGCAGGCCGACGTCGTCGCATTCCAGGAACTCACCCCGCGAGCAGTTGATCGCCTTTCCCGGGCTGGGCTGGACGCGACATTTCCCTATCGGTGGCTCGATGCGCGCGGCGATGCTCGTGGAGTCGGCATGTGGAGTCGATATCCGATACAGGCACCGAGGCGGATCGACGGCTACACATTGGCTTTCCTTACCGCACAAGTACGGGTCACGGGTGTCTCGACAAACCCAACCGTCGTCGTGGCGCACATACCCGGTCCCTGGCCGTACCCGATCGACGATTGGCGGCGCGACTTGGATCGGTTGCCGATGACCTTGTCAGAAATCGGCGAGCAAGCCGGCGCGGGTTGCGTGATCGTCGCCGGTGACGTGAACAGCACAACCGACATGCGACCCTTCCGCGCTCTGCTGCGCGACGGCTACCGCGATGCCGCCGAGCAATCCGGAGCAGGGTTCAAGCCCACCTTCCCGGGCAATTCCCGGCTACCCCCACTCATCGTCATTGACCACGTACTTACTCGTAACTGCACGGCGACTTCGTTGCGCACGCTTAAGGTTCCAGGGTCGGACCATCGAGGTCTCGTCGTGACGATAGCGATTCCACGGTCGTCGACGCGCCGCTAATCACAGCCGTCGGCGCGAACGGCGCGGCGTCGATCGCGAGCTTGCCCGTGAGTTCACCGTCCGACATGGACTCCAACGCTTGCAGTGCCGTGAGATGGATCTGCCCGCTAGAACAGTGAAGTTTGTAGCTTGACGTGGCACGGGCGGCCGCGTACTGGTCCTTGCCGATGGGCACCAGACACACGGCGAGTCGGGCCGCCACCCATCGGATCACCAGCCGCCGTCGAACGACCGTGCAAAGTAAGGGGAAGCCCATCCATCGCTTTTGCACCGGTAATACGGCCGGACAAGACGGAAATAGGCGACCTGATCGTGACTGCTCGTCGGCTGTATGTTGTTGCCTCTCAACGACATCGGAATGATACGGAATACGCTGGCATGCCTGGTGGCTCAGGCCGGTGTTGCCGATGTTCCAGCGCGACTCCGCAAGGCCTGCCCTACCAGGCGATGCCGCTGGCGGGCATCCGGCGGGGCCAACGAGTGGCGGCGCGGGCACCGGGATGGTGGTCTGACATCCAAGCCAGGTCATCGACTGCACCAGTTCACCCGACCAACAGGCGCCACAGCGGCAATAGACCGAGCCGTCGTCGGCAAATTACGTTTGTCCTGACCGACGGATCATCTCGTCGACGTGGCGGGATTTGCCCTCGCGTCGACGCGTGGTCGGCGCTGGCCATGGCTTCGCTAGGCTATGCACCAGATCGGGTGCGAGATGCGCGCGCCCCGGCCGGGCACGACTGAAAGGGCGGACTGGCGATAGCTACGTGTTCGAGCGGCTACCCAAGCGCCGACTGCAACAACTTCTGCGGAGCTTGCGCAGCCCCGGTCAGCGGCCGCCTCATCTGCATGAATGGCCACGTCAACCGGGAGAACAAACCGTTCTGCGGAGAATGTGGAGTTCCCGTTCTCGCACACCTGTCGAGGAAACCGGCGACGGCAGATGGTCGATGGCACGTCGACCCAACCTCTAGTCACCAGTACCGCTGCTGGGATGGTTCTACCTGGAGGCGACGCGTGGTTGGCAACGGTGCATTCAGCACTGAGTCACGGATCAAACGACGCCGCGAAGCACAGAAGCAAGGTGGACGATGCGCATAGCTGCGGCCACCATGACCATCGTCAGCGTTATCTTGGTCGTCGCCGCGTCCAGGACGCTGCAGTCGATCCGGAAAGCCGAACCGCCAGCGCACAGGAAGACCGATCCACAGCTGTCACCGGTCAATCCGATCTCGCAACCTATGGCCCGAGAACCACGTGCGAGCGCCGAATCCCCGACGCGTGGTGTCGCCGTCATAGGCGCCACAAGCCTGCTCCACGGCAGTAACGGAATGACTTCGGACGGATCTGTCGCCTGCTGCGAGCGCGTGCGGGACACCGAGAGATGCATGTGGTCGGTGTGCGATCCGGGCGACGGCGGTCACTAGATGCATCATCATCCTTCGCGTCGTGGTGGAGGCCCTGACGTGTGCGCAGCACTGGTGCGGTTCGCCGGGCGGAGTTGGCGGCTGGCGCTGCCAACTCTGCTGTTTCTGTTGCTGCCCCTGTCCGCGTCCACGACCTGGGTGGCGCTGCCGTCGGCCCCGGCCGCAGCGCCCATTGTGCTGCCGTTGCCCGACGTCGCCGCCGATGTGTGGCAGAGCCGAGGCCATGTCGTGCACCAGGAGCCCTACGACCCGCCGCTGGAGGACCGTGACGCCGTGCTCGGCCAAGCGTGGCGCGCCGTTTACACCTCGGTGTCCGGCGTGGACGGCGGGAGACGCGAGGTGTCCGGGGCGTTTTTCGTTCCCCGCGGAACCCCACCGGACAATGGTTGGCCCGTCATCTCGCTGGCCCATGGCACCACCGGCATCGGCACACGACTGCGGCCCGTCCCGACAGCCCGATCTCATGGGGTACGCACCGCTGATTCAATCGTTTCTGGCCGACAAATACGCCGTGGCGCTCACCGACTACGAGGGACTGGGTGAGAGCGGGTCGCACCCCTACCTGGAACCACGGACCGAGGCGTTTAACACCGTTGATGCCGTGCGCGCCATGCGCGCCATCTCAGCAACGGTGTCTGCGCGCTGGATGGCTGTCGGCTACTCGCAGGGCGGGCAGGCGGCATGGGCCGCCAATGAGTTGAACTCCTACTACGGAAACGATCTGCAGCTGCAAGGAAGTGTTGCGCTGGCACCGGCGGCGAATCTGACAGGGCATGGCCGACATGGTCTGGTCGGGATCGTTGACCGACGACCAACGGGCGCGTGTTCCGCTGGGCATTGTCGGCTTGGCTCGCTACAACCCGGATCTGGACGCAGACTGGTTTCTGCACGGGTCAGCAGAGTTCTACCGAGAGCAGCTGAGCCGTTGCGAGCAACCCGACAGTCAACAGTCAACCGGCCCTCAACCCGAAAAGGCACCAGTCCCGTGGCAAGCAGTCGTTGATCGCCTCCGCGAGGCCAACGATGTGAAGCCAGATACTGCTCAAGACGTCGCCACGTTGCGGGACGCGTTGCGCCGGATAGCCCTGCCCCAACGGCCACTGGACAAGCCCATGCTCGTGATCAACGGCGAGGATGATACCCAGGTCTTGTCGGACTGGGTTCGATCCGCGGTTTCACGCAGCTGCGCACTCGGCGCACGAATCCAGTATCTGCAGATACCGAACACCGGCCATCTCGACCTCATCCCCAAAGTTGCCGACACGATGAAGCGTTGGATCGCCGATCGTTTCGCCGGCACGCCTCCACCCTCGAATTGCCCCGCCGGACAGAAGTAACCCGAACGGCTATTCTGGCCGTCTATCGGGCTCTAGGCTTACAGCAAACGAGCGGGTCGACAGGGAGGCGCGATGACGATCAACACCGCGGAGACGGTCGGGCGGACCGAGCGGGTGCCGACATGGGCCGACCGGGCCCAGTTCGCCGGCCTGGCGTCGGTCGGCGCGGGGGCGTGCCACCTCGCCGCCGCCGGCATGCACGCCGCAAACCCGTCCCTCGCGCGCATCTTCGTGATCATGGGCGCTGCCCAGGTGATCGCCGGGCTCGTGCTGGCGCTCGGGGGCGGGCGGCCGGCGGCGTCGGTGGTCGCCGTCGTGAACATCGCCGCCGTCGGTGGCTGGGCGCTCACCCGCACCGTCGGCAACTTGTGGGTCCAGGGCATCGAGGTCTCCGAGCGGCCGCAGTTCGCCGACACGACGTGCGCCGCGCTCGGCGCGATCGCCCTCGTCCTGGCCGTCATCGTCCTGCTGCGCGGCGCACGACCGGCGCCACGGATTGGCCTCGTCGCGCCCGGCGCGCTGGTCGGCGTCGTCAGCGTGGCCGCCATGCTCACCGGCGCCACGCACGTCCACAGCCACGACGAGGCCGGCCACGTCCACGACGAGACCGCCGCCGCGGCGACACCGGGCGCTGATGCCGGCCACGTCCACGCCGTCGACACGTCGACGTGGCCGCGGCCGTTCGACCCGACCCAGCCGATCGACTTCGCCGGCGTGCCCGGGGTGACCCCCGAGCAGCAGGCCCGCGCCGAGACGCTCGTCGCCTCCACGCTGCAGGACCTCCCGCAGTTCGCCGACGTCACCAAGATCGGCGCCCTCGGGTTCACGTCGATCGGCGACGCCGCCAGCGGGTTCGAGCACTACATCAACTCCGCCTACATCCGCGACGACGCGTTCCTCGATCCGAACAAGCCCGAGTCGCTCGTCTACCAGGTCGACGGTGACAAGCGGACGCTGGTCGCGGCGATGTTCGCGGCCAGCGGGATGTCGCTCACCGATCCCAAGCTCGTCGGCTGGGGCGGTCCGCTGATGCAGTGGCACGTGCACGAGGACCTGTGCTGGAGCCTCGCCCGAAATCGTGGTCGGCGTCACGGATGCGGCCGGCAAGTGCCCGGCCGGCTCGATCAACGCCGGCGGCGACATCCCGATGGTCCACGTGTGGATCACACCCAACGAGTGCGGCCCGTTCGCCGCCCTCGAAGGCCGCGGCGCCGGCCAGGTCGCTGGCGACGGCCCCCGCGTCGACCAGTGCGCCGCCCACCACCACATGGGTTGACGGTCGTTTCCGCGAACTTTTCGGTGAAACGACCAGCAACCGTCTACAGAAGGTCGGAAAATGCCTTAAGGTGCGCTATGGCCAGCGTTAGCACACTCCTGAAATCCCGCGCTTTCCCCAGGGCGGGTGGCAGCGGCCGGTATTGGCGTCGCGTCGCGCCGCTGCTGTCGGCGTCCGGTGCCGAGGCGATCGCGCGCCGCCTCCTGAAGCAGAGGGTTCTCGTGTCGGCCGGGAAGGGCGTAGGCCGCGTCGTGCTGGAGCGCATGGTGCATAACGCGCCCGTCGATCCCGGCATCCGCTACCCCTGCTACAAATCCTTCGACGACCTGATCGACGTGGAGCGCCTGAAGTCCCTTGACGCCTATCTAACCAGCAAAATCGAAGAGCATAAAAACGAGCACGATGTGAGTTTTTACACCGGCCCTCTGACGCTCAAGGCCACCAGCCCCAAACTGCCCGGCTCCCGCATCATCAATCTGTCCAAACGCAATACCGTTGGTGGCGGCATTTTGCTCGAGTATTTCGATCTGAACAAGGCCGATCACTGGGCCATCTCCGATGAGGCTAATGAGTTTCCACTGCTCATGGACTTCATTGCCACGCTGCCTTTCAAAACCACTGCCCGGATGATGATCATGTACGACGACGGAGGCCACGTCGTCACCCCGCACCGCGACCATCCCCTGACCGGCCTCTGCCACGAGTTCATCTGGTTCCGCACCAATCTGAACAAGCCTTTCTATCTGCTCAACCCGAAGACCGGTGAAAAGCGCTACGTGCAGTCCCATAGCGCCTGGTTCGATACCGTGAACCAATTCCACGGCGCCGACGCTTACAACGGCATGTCCGTCAGCATTCGCGTCGACGGAACCTTCACCGACGAATTCCGCAAACGCATCCCCGTCCCGAAGTGCAATCCGGCCTCCGCCCCCGCTCTCTGGGCCTGCAACTCCTGAACCGCCTGCAACACCCGAACCCGCAAACCGAAATCCCACCTGGCAATTCCTCCAGCACAGAGTGGCGGCTGCTGGTGTTCGATGCTGGAGGCTATGTCGGCAGCGCCAACCACCGGAGCCTCAGGGACGCCAAGCCGGCCGCCGAACAGTGGGAGACAGCGCCGGCGCTAGTTCATCTAGGTCGCCAGTGTGTGTGTTACCGCAATGAAATTTGGGCAGTCTGTGCAACCTGGTAGCTATGCATTGGGTGCTATCCGGCCAGCCTCGGGGCTACCCCCAGGCTCCTCCGACCACGCATTCACCATCGGCGCGCGTGTTCCGGCTTCGGCGGTGTGGTGAGGTTGACCTTCATTGATCCAGTCAAGCAATTAAGCAGTAGCGCACGCTGCCCTCGGGATCGACCTCGGCGAAGGCGGGCTGGTCTCATGACCACCAAAGCCTCGGTGAAGTCCACTGCGATGTCCTCAAGTAACCGTGATCTGACCGCCGAGATCGGCTTCCTCACCCGTGCCCTGAAAGCCCCCACGATGCGCGAAGCCGTCGCCCGGCTGGCCGAGCGGCCCGCGCCGAATCCTGGATCCATGAAGAGTTCCTGATGGCGTGTCTGCAGCTACGGCCCGAGAACCACGTGCGAGCGCCGAATCCCCGACGCGTGGTGTCGCCGTCATAGGCGCCACAAGCGCTTGAAGACGCCGTAGCCGCGCAAGGCGAGATAGGCCGGGCAATGACTGTCCGCCTTGTTAGCCAGCTAAGAAATCAAAGGCCTGAGCAGCGGTTATGCCTGCAGAGCAGCCTGACTGCCAGTGCTGACGTCAGTCGCAGAGGCCATCAATTCGCCTGCGCCGCAACATCTTTGCGCTTTCCGCCTATCCCGAATCGGCCCTGCTCGGGAGCGGTATCGAGCCGAATCACCCGGTGCACGCAGTGATCTTGATCGGTCGTCCGTTCCGGTCTTTTCTGCAGGCTCGGTGCCCTACAGTTACCTCTCACAGTTTGAGTTGGGGAGGGGAACAGGTGGCACCATGCTTTGCGGGGACGGCTATAGGCGGGGGTGGGGGCCGTTCTTGTCGGATTGGGGGCGGCGGCAAGCGCCACAGTATTGGCGGGGAAAATGCAGGCGGACACTGTACCGTCGGCCGCCGCCTCGACGACGCACGCGACCCCCTTGTGTACCCAGTCCGCAATTCTTGCCACCATCTTGCCGGACACGTCGTCGCAAGTTCATCGCAGGGCACGGTGACATCGTCGCAGGGAACCAAATCCCGTTCGATCGCGAACTCCTCGAGCCCGTTACAGGATTGGGCGGCAAAGGCTTCCGCCCGCGGGCCAAGACATTCATACTGCCGTGCAACGTGTGCAAGGCGCCATCGGCGGGGGCGATGTCGCCGGTGCCAAGGCGGCTTGTCAGCAAAATGAGCGATGCAAACCAACGACTGAACGCAACGCTGCCGACTCACGTTGCGACGTTGACTTCCGAAGTGCGGGGTGTCGTGGATGAGATCGGCGCCCGCGTCCAGCTTTGCTTGACCGTCGGCCCAATGCTGGGCAGGCCGAGCTTGAATCGTTTGCGTCCCAACTGCACGCGGCGACGAGGCCTGACTGCAACAGACTGCTCATTGTGTCTTGATCAAAGAAGGGCAGATATACGGTGAGGCAACCACTGGTCAGCGTCATCATCAATAATTACAACTATGGTCGGTTTCTTGGTGAAGCCATTGAGAGCGTATTGAATCAAACGTACCAGCGTACTGAGACAATCGTCGTCGATGATGGTTCAACGGATGACTCGAGAGAGATCATCGCAGGGTATGGCGATCGCATCATTCCGGTACTTAAAGCGAACGGCGGACAGAACTCCGCTTTTGAGGCCGGATTCGCAGCAAGCAGCGGCAGCATTGTTTGCTTTCTTGACGCTGATGATACATTCCTCCCGACGAAAGTTCGTAGAATCGTCGAGGAGTTCGAACACCATCCCAACGTTGGCTCATGCTTTCATGCCCTTCAAGCGGTTGACGAGGCTAGCGAGGAACTTCCATGGCCTGATATGGTCCTGGCAGGAGAATACGACTTTCGACGCGGCATCAAAGAGGGCACCATGCCCCTCATCAATACCGCATCATCCGGGCTGTGCTTTCAGCGCTCTCTCGTCGAACGTATGTTACCAGTACCCAAGCCAATTTCTCTCAATTCGGATATGTACATCAAGTACACTGCCGTGGCCTTGAGTCCAACTTTTTATCTGAATGAACGATTGACACTCCAGCGAATACACAGTCACAACTGGTACACATTTACAGCGGACGACGCGCTGAAGGCGAAGAAGATAGCCAGGGAAGGTATCGTTTCGTCATGCTGGATGCGCGAGAGGTTTCCTGGAATACTGGGACGATGGGCGGATAAGATGTTCGCCGTTGGCCTGGGGAACTATTGGCGTACCGGTGCTGCTGAGCAAGATCTTCAGCAGTATATTCGGGCATATTTGTCCAGTGTTCCGCCTCTCACAAAATTGAAAATTACTGTTGCGGCTCTTTGCGTCCGACTTGGGTTAGAAGGCTTCCTGCGGATCGCATTGCATGCGGTTCGACCGAGCAGGTATGGGAGCGGCGCCTCTTTTCGTTTACGGAGTGCATCATGATCATCCATCCAATGCTGGAGACCATATTTGGAGCTTTTGATCAGGCGGGTCTTCGCTGGAGCGTGCTCTGAGGTGACCAGGCGCTGATCGGATTCGAGCAGCCAATTCCGTACCGCGTCATCCAACATCCGTGCCAGCGCTAGGCACGGCGTCTGCGGCTCAGACCAGTTGAGACCGTGTTGGCCGGCTAAGGCTAGGGCGGGATCGCGTGACGACGCGGCCCCGTTGGTGGCGTGGTCTGCGTCCCCTGTCGGCGTTGCGCATTGTCCGACGTTCCTCGGCTACCATTTAGATGTGCCTAAGATGAATCGGCGCTCAATGATGTCGACGTGTGCGGTCGCTGTGCTGGCAGGCGCAGCCCACCCTCCAGCGGCCCGAGCTGACCGGACTCCACCCCGCACCGCCCCACCTCCAGCACCTACTGGGTTCGTCACCCGCGACCCGACCACCGGCAATCTCATGCTCAACGGGCAACGCTTCCGCTTCGCAGGGCCAAACATAGCCGTTTCACTCGGGTTGGCCCAAACCAACTCCGCATACGGCGCCCCAGTAGACGGCGACGGCCTGTACCTGCCATCTCACGCCGAGATTGAGGCGGTTATAGCATCCGCTCAGGCGATGAACGCCAGAGTGATACGCGCCTGGGGCTCTTGCCTGAGCGTGGGAAAGACCAACTCGGTACAACCAACTTTGGGTAGTCTTCAACGCCGCTGCCTTGGAGCCGGTTGACTACGCCATATCCCTGTGTCCAAGCGCGGGAATCAAACTTGATCTTCCCGCTGGTGGACAACTTTCAGTACTACGTTGGCGGTAAGTTCTGGTATTGCACAGCCAACGGTGTTACGCCCGATTCGGTTGCCAGCAATTCTTTACGGACACCACGGTCATCAACTCGTTCAAGGCGCACATCAGCTTCGTGCTCAATCACGTCAATCAGTACACGGGGATCGCCTACAAGGACGACCCCACCATCCTGGCTTGGGAAACCGGCAATGAAGTTACCGTGTCTCCGACCGCCTGGGACTCGACATATAACAGTTGGACTGAAGACATTGCCCAGCACATCAAGGTGACGCTAGGTGCGCAGCAACTCGTCATGGACGGACACACTGACAATGACAATGAGCTGGGACTTAGTCGCATGTGGACATCTACTCCACCCACACCTATCACAACAGCTGGCCGCCAGCAAGCATCGTGGACACGGCGGCAGAAGTTCACTCGCACGGAAAAGCCTTTTCCCTCGGCGAATACCCGTGGACCGGCAAAGATATCATTGGGTTTCCGCTGTCGTGGACGTTAGCGGAGATGCTCTCGGCGATCCAGGCTTCCCCGTATGTTGACGGCGACAACTTCTGGGAACTATTAGCACCTTTGACGCGCGGCGGCGGGTTTGCGCTGCACTGGCCGGGCGACAACGCCGACATGGTCACTCGCGCGACGCAATTGGCCAATCACGCCCTAAAGATGCGACTCCTGTCTCCGCAGGAGTAACGGAATGACTTCGGACGGATCTGTCGCCTGCTGCGAGCGTGTGCGGGACACCGAGAGATGCATGTGGTCGGTGTGCGAGGGCGACATCACAGTCGCTCGTGGAGGTGGCGGGGAAGCGGGTGATCGCGCTGATGGCGCTGTCGCGGTGCGCATGCAGCAGACCGGCCGGTCCAACTCAGACTGTGTCGGCTATCGTCATCGACCCAGCGATCCGGGCGACGGCGGTCACTAGATGCATCATTCTTCGCGTCGTGGTGGAGGCCCTGACGTGTGCGCAGCACTGGTGCGGTTCGCCCAGCGGAGTTGGCGGCTGGCGCTGCCAACTCTGCTGTTTCTGTTGCTGCCCCTGTCCGCGTCCACGACCTGGGTGGCGCTGCCGTCGGCCCCGGCCGCAGCGCCCATTGTGCTGCCGTTGCCCGACGTCGCCGCCGATGTGTGGCAGAGCCGAGGCCATGTCGTGCACCAGGAGCCCTACGACCCGCCGCTGGAGGACCGTGACGCCGTGCTCGGCCAAGCGTGGCGCGCCGTTTACACCTCGGTGTCGGGCGTGGACGGCGGGAGACGCGAGGTGTCCGGGGCGTTTTTCGTTCCCCGCGGAACCCCACCGGACAATGGTTGGCCCGTCATCTCGCTGGCCCATGGCACCACCGGCATCGGCAACGACTGCGGCCCGTCCCGACAGCCCGATCTCATGGGGTACGCACCGCTGATTCAATCGTTTCTGGCCGACAAATACGCCGTGGCGCTCACCGACTACGAGGGACTGGGTGAGAGCGGGTCGCACCCCTACCTGGAACCACGGACCGAGGCGTTTAACACCGTTGATGCCGTGCGCGCCATGCGCGACATCTCAGCAACGGTGTCTGCGCGCTGGATGGCTGTCGGCTACTCGCAGGGCGGGCAGGCGGCATGGGCCGCCAACGAGTTGAACTCCTACTACGGAAACGATCTGCAGCTGCAAGGAAGTGTTGCGCTGGCACCGGCGGCGAATCTGACGGGCATGGCCGACATGGTCTGGTCGGGATCGTTGACCGACGACCAGCGGGCGCGTGTTCCGCTGGGCATTGTCGGCTTGGCTCGATACAACCCGGATCTGGACGCAGACTGGTTTCTGCACGGGTCAGCAGAGTTCTACCGAGAGCAGCTGAGCCGTTGCGAGCAACCCGACAGTCAACAGTCAACCGGCCCTCAATCTGAAAAGGCACCAGTCCCGTGGCAAGCAGTCGTTGATCGCCTCCGCGACGCCAACGATGTGAAGCCAGATACTGCTCAAGACGTCGCCACGTTGCGGGACGCGTTGCGCCGGATAGCCCTGCCCCAACGGCCACTGGACAAGCCCATGCTCGTGATCAACGGCGAGGATGATACCCAGGTCTTGTCGGACTGGGTTCGATCCGCGGTTTCACGCAGCTGCGCACTCGGCGCACGAATCCAGTATCTGCAGATACCGGACACCGGCCATCTCGACCTCATCCCCAAAGTTGCCGACACGATGAAGCGTTGGATCGCCGATCGTTTCGCCGGCACGCCTCCACCCTCGAATTGCCCCGCCGGACAAAGCAA
>CAVYPB010000008.1:0-618479 GCA_963770305.1 uncultured Actinomycetota bacterium | reverse complement strand
CGGTGATGCCGATGAGAGCTGCGCGCCGATCGTCAGGGTCGGCGAGCCTGGTCACCAGGCCCAGGCGCTCCAGCCTCTGGATCAGCTGGGTCATCGACGGCTGGCTGACCCCTTCCTTCGCGGCCAGCGCCGTAAGCCGAATGGGCCCTTCACGGCCCACCCTGTTCATCGCAAACGCAGCAGACGCGCTCAAATCGGCGCGGTCAGTCAGAAACCGCGCGGTCAGGTCAAGTGCCTGATCGAGAAGCTCCCCGACCCATTCGCCGGCTTCTCCGTCAGCCGGCTGTTTTCCCACACGGTATCTATATCATCCGGCCTATATAGTGGCAATCTGACCCCCAGGGTTTCTGCACAACACACAGGCGTTTCACAGGCCAGACCGCCCTGTCCCGCCCTAAGTGCGTCGTGTGGGCAAGCAAGCAGCGCCACGACCCCGAAACGTCGCTGCCCGCTCGACCACCGTGACGTACACTCCGTGTGGGCCTGCCCACGAAAGTGGTTGCTACACAGCCACTCCCGCCCCCGTGCCCGCACTAGGCAGCGTCTCGACCGGCCGTTAGGAGGAGCGTCCTCGATTGAGCCGGCAGTTGAGAATCTGAAATGGGTAGAGAACTGTATGTCTTCGCTATGCATTGCGGCTGGACGTAGGGTCCGCGGGCTCGGTCAACAGCGTCCATTCCGCTGCCCCGCGGCCTAGTGTCGGAACCATCCGACTAGAGCGAGGTGCGCGCCGTGAGTGATCGTCCGGTTCGAGCGAGAAGGCCTTCGAAAGTCACTAAGAAAGCCGCCGCCAAGAAGTCCACGACCGGCAGGTCAACTCCCGCGAAACGCACCGCCGCGGCCCCCGCCGCGAAAACCACCCGCAGCGCCAGCCCCACGCCCAAGCCGCGCGAGGTCAGCATCGGGACCGACGCGGCGTTCGCCTCGGGCTCCGGTGGCGCGCCGCCTCGGCGCCGGCTCAAGAACATCTCCGAAGTACGGCACTTCTTCCGCACCAACGACGTGCCGATCCTCTTCTTCGGCGCCACCGCGTTCAACCTGCTGGGCCTCGACCGCTGGGTCCGAAATTTCTCGTACATCACCTATTACGACGCATGGGACGGCGCGCACCCACGGGTGTTCACGCCTGCCCACAAGCCCTACCACGAGTTCGAGAGCGGCGAGGAGATCAACAACTGGTTGCTGACCAACCCCGAGGTGCGGGCCTACATCGACGCCGCCACACCACGTGGCGTGCGACCCAAGGTCGCGATGGTGTTCTTCGACAGCGAAACCGAAGACATCTGCAAGGAGCTGGGTTATGACCTGATCCTGCCCGCGGCCAGCCTGCGTCAGCACCTGGACTCCAAGATCGTCACCACCCGGCTGGGCAACGAAGCAGGCGCGCCAAGCGTGCCGAACGTGCTGACCCGCGTCGATGACTGGGCGGGCCTCCAGGCTGTGGCCGAAAAGGCCGGTCTCGGTGACGAACTCGTCGTCCAGACGCCATACGGCGATTCCGGCAAGACCACGTTCTTCATCTCCTCGGAGGCCGATTGGCGCAAGCACAGCGCCGACATCCTCGGTGAGGAGATCAAGGTGATGCGCCGCATCAACAACCGCCCGGTCGCGGTCGAGGCGGTGCTCACCCGGTGCGGCACCATCGTCGGCCCGTTCATGTCCGAGTTGATCGGCTACAAGCGGCTGACCCCGGCCCGCGGCGGCTGGTGCGGCAATGAGATGTTCCCGGAAGTCCTGACCGGTGAAAGTCGGCGAACCGCGACGCAATTGGTGCGCCGACTGGGAGACCGCCTGGCCAAGGAGGGCTACCGGGGGTTCTTCGAGGTCGACGTGCTCGTCGACACCGACACCGGCGAGGTGTACCTTGGCGAACTCAACCCGCGAATCAGCGGGGCGTCGTCGATCACCAACGTCACCGCGGGCGCCTACGCCGACGTGCCGCTGTTCCTGTTCCACATCCTCGAATACATGAACGTCGACTTCGACCTCGACGTTGACGAGATCAACGAGCGCTGGGAGGAACTGGCGTCGGCCGACGTGTGGAGCCAGATGGTGATGAAGGAGACCGACGACATCGTGCAGCGGCTCACGGCTACGCCCCGCACCGGGCAGTATTCGCTCGACGCCAGCGGCGGGCTCGTGTTCCGCAGGCCCGCGCTGGACTGGCACCAGCTGCAGAACGAAAGGGAAGCTTTCTTCCTGCGCGTTTACGGTCCCGGCGACTACCGGTGGAAGGGCGCCGACCTCGGCGTGCTGGTGACCAAGGGCCGGCTGCAGGTCGACAACGGCCAGGGCAAATCGTCGCTGGCGATCCGGGCGCGCCACCTCATCGACTCGATACGGGCCGAATACGCAGGTGAACCGATTGCCGAGCCCGCGACGCTGCGCACGAATGTGGGCGTGAAGTCGGGCTGAGCTAGGGTCGTCGCCATGGTTCTCGGCGGCGATCCCGGACGCCTGCCGTCCGACGTCACCCTGGAGAACTGGCAGTCGGCCGCCCAGCTGCACTGGACTTTCCAGCACATCGCCGACTTCCTGCCGACGGCGGTGATCTCGCGTGGCACGGGCGCGGTGGCCGACCTGCCGCCGGTACCCAGCGAGCTGTCGGACATCCCGCTGTTCGACCGCACCAACGGCAAGCGGACCGCGGTCGGTGACGTGATGGCGGCAACAGCGACGGATGGCTGGATCGTCACCCAGGACGGCAAGGTGCTCGAGGAGCACTACTACGGCGGGATGACCGCTGACACCTCACACCTGCTGATGTCGGTCAGCAAGTCGTTGATCGCGATGGTGGTCGGCGCGTTGGTCAGCGACGGTGCGCTGAACGTCGACGCCGAGCTAACGACCTACGTCCCGGTCCTGGCCAACTCTGGCTACGCCGGGGCGACGGTGCGCCATCTGCTCGACATGCGTTCGGGCATAGCTTTTTCCGAGGACTACCTCAACCCCATGGCCGAGGTCCGACTGCTCGAGCAGGCCATCGGCTGGGCGCCGCGAACGGTGCCAGACCTGCCGACCACGATGTACGACTACCTGCTCACGCTGAGACAGAAGTCACCGCATGGTGGCGTGTTCCAGTACCGGTCCTGCGAGACGGACGTGTTGGGCTGGGTATGTGAGGCGGCCAGTGGGGTTCGGATGCCCGAGCTGATGTCGCAGCTGCTATGGAGCAAGCTCGGCGCGGACAACGACGCCACGATCGGCGTCGACTCGGTGGGCACCGGCATGTTCGACGGCGGCATCAGTGCCTGCCTGCGCGACCTGGCCCGGTTCGGCTCGCTGTTCCTCAACGGCGGGGTATCGCTGGCGGGCGATCGGGTGGTGTCGCTGTCATGGATCGTCGACACGTTCGCCGGCGGGGTCGACTCGAGGGCGGCGTTCGCGGCAAGCCCCGACGACAACCGCATGCCCGGTGGGATGTACCGCAATCAGTGCTGGTTCCCGTGTCCCGGCAGCAATGTGTTGCTGTGCTTGGGGATTCACGGCCAGATGATCTACGTCAACCGCTCCGCCCACCTGGTCGCGGCCAAGCTGTCCAGCTGGCCATTGCCTCAGGACGCGACCAAGCTGCTCCCCACCATCGCGGCGTTCGACGAGATCGCAGCCAGTTTGTCCTGAGGCGTAGGTTCGGCGTATGCCTGACCGCACCGCCGGCCTCCGCGCTGCCGCTGAGCACGCCGAGGCTTTTCTCTCGACGCTCGACGACCGGCCCGTGGCCGCCCGCGCCGATGCTGCGGCCGTACGCAGTTCCCTCGGCGGGCCGCTGCCCGAGGTTGGCGAGCACCCAGCCACCGTGATCGACACGCTGGCCGCGGGCGCCGAACCGGGCCTCGTCGCGACTGCCGGCCCCCGCCACTTCGGCTTCGTCATCGGAGGGGCACTGCCCGCCGCACTCGCCGCCGACTGGCTGGTGTCGGCTTGGGACCAGAACGCCGCATTCCATTCCCTCTCCCCTGCTGCGGCCGCCATCGAGGAGATCACGTCGGCCTGGACGCTCGAATTGCTCGGCCTACCGGACACCGCAAGCGTTGGCTTCGTCACCGGCGGCCAGGGCGCCAACACGACATGTTTGGCCGCGGCACGGAATGCCGTGTTAGCGGGTGCAGGCTGGGATGTGGAGCGCGACGGGCTAATTGGCGCGCCGGCGGTCCGCGTCCTGTGTGGCGAGCAGGCCCACGCCACCGTTTACACGTCGCTGCGCCTGCTTGGCCTTGGCGCGGAGACGGCGATCCGGATATCCGCCGACGACCAGGGCAGGATGGACCCCGACGAGCTCGCAAAGGCATTGGCCGCCAACGACGGACCGACGATCGTGTGTGCACAGGCAGGCAACGTCGCGACTGGCGCGTTCGACGCGTTCCGGCCGATCGCCGACGCGTGCACGGAACACGGCGCCTGGTTGCACGTCGACGGGGCGTTCGGCCTGTGGGCCGCGGCCGCCCCGGGCACCCGGCACCTCACCGCGGGCGTCGAGCGGGCGGATTCCTGGGCTGTCGACGCCCACAAGTGGCTCAACGTGCCCTACGACGGTGCGATGGCCATCGTCGCGGATCCAGACGCTCACCTGGCCGCGATGAGCCTGGCGGGCCCCTACCTGGTGGCCGATCCCGGGCAGCGCGACAACACGAACTACGTGCCGGAGAGTTCGCGACGTGCCCGTGCGGTTCCGATCTACGCGGCGATTCGATCACTGGGCCGCGCGGGGATCGCCGAGATGGTCGAACGCAACTGCGCGCAGGCGCAGCGAATAGCCAAGCAGCTGGCCGACATTCCCGGCGCTGCGGTGCTCAACGATGTCGTCCTCAATCAAGTGCTGGTGCGCCTGCCCGGCGGCGACGACGCCAACCGCGCCGCCGTTGCCGCGATCCAGCGCGACGGCACGTGCTGGCTCGGCGGAACGACCTGGAACGGTGAGTACGTCATGCGGGCGTCGATCTCGAACTGGGCGACGACGGATGCCGACGTCGACCGCTCGGCCACCGCGATCGCCGAATCATTCAGCCGCAAGCCCCCTATCTGATCCATATCGCCGTACCATTGGATCGATGGCGACACGGCGCGGCCGGCCGACGCAGGCCGAAGCGAAGAAGCTCGACCTCGTGGTACGCGAGGCGGCGGTCGCTACGTTCATCGAAATGGGTTATGCCGGAGCAAGTATGGAGGCAATCGCCCGGGCAGCAGGTATCACCAAGCGGTCACTGTACGCACGCTACGCAGATAAGCGAGCGGTGTTCGCCGACGTGATCCCTTGGGCGCTGGCCCGTTACACCGACGACGGATCCATCGATGACGTCGACGAAGACGACCTGGAGACCGCTCTTCTTGCCGTCGGTCGGACTGCCTTGGCCCGCGCGACACATCCGGAGAACGTGCGGCTCAAGCGAATCGCGTTCAATGAGGCCGCACAGTTCCCTGAGTTCAACGTCTCCGCAGAATCCATGATGTGGGCAGGGCGCCAGCGCGCGGTCACCGAGCTGCTACGGCGCCACGAGGAACTCGGCACCATCAAGGTCGACGACCTCGAGCTTGCGGCCGAGCACTTCCTGGCGATGGTCGAGGCGGTGCCCGCCAGGATGGCCGACTTCGGCGTCTTCCGGTCGAAGGAGCAGCAGGAGCGCCACCTCCAGTTCGCCGTGCGACTATTCCTGCGCGGCGTCGTCCCTCGTTGATTCGTCGCTAGCCTCCCGAGATGGACTGACTCACCAGGTAGCCTTCGAGCCCTTCACGGCCGAGTTCGCGGCCCCATCCGCTGGCTTTCAGGCCGCCGTACGGAGCGAGCGGGTCCATGATGTAGCCCTCATTCACCCCGAACGACCCGACCCGCACACGGCTTGCGATGGCCAGCCCGCGGTCGGAGTCCGAGGTGAAGACCGCACCTGCCAGCCCGTAGTCGGAGTCGTTGGCGATCGCGACGGCGTCGGCCTCGTCGCGGTACGGGATCACCGTCAGCACCGGCCCGAAGATCTCCTCGCGAGCGATCCGCATGCTGTTGTCGGCATCGGCGAACAGCGTGGGCCGCACATACCAGCCGCGGTCGATTCCGTCGGGCATGGCGCTACCACCGACCACCAGGCGGGCGCCTTGGCGTTGGCCGTCTTCAATGTATTCCCGCACCCTGGCCTGCTGACGCTTGGCGACAAGGGGGCCCTGCTGTGTTGCGGGGTCAGACGGGTCGCCCACACTCAGTGCCGCCAACTCGGCCTCCAGCGCGTCGACGAAATCGGTTGCACGCGAGGCGGGTACCAATACGCGACTGAGCGCATTGCACACCTGTCCGCTGTTGGCCAGACTCGCCATCTGGATGGCCTTCGCGGTGGCGGCCGGATCGGCGTCCGCCAACACGATCGCAGCCGACTTGCCGCCGAGTTCGAGGGTGACCTGTTTGAGTCCCTCGGCGCAGGCGATGGCCACCTGGCGCCCCGCGGCGGTGGAACCGGTGAACGACACCTTGTCCACGCCGGGATGTGCGACCAGGTAGGAACCGGCCGCCCGGTCGCCAGGTACGACGTTGACCACTCCGGGCGGCAGGTCCGCGGAGGCCACAATGTCGGCGAACAGAAGGGCGTCCAGCGCGGATTCCTCTGCGGGTTTGAGCACGACTGTGCAGCCGGCGAGCAGTGCGGGGACCACCTTGCCGATAGTGAGGAACTGCGGCATGTTCCACGGCACGATGGCGGCGATCACTCCGACCGGAAGCTTCGAGATGCGAATGTCATTGCCGTAGAACCCGGGCCGCGCTTCGTCCCACGGGTATTCGGCTGCGACCTTTGAGAACGCCGCCATCGCCATCAACGGCAGCTGCGCCTGAACCCGCTTCGCGAACGCGATGGGGGCGCCGATCGAGGCGGAGATCAGTTCGGCCATCTCGCCGCGTCGCTCTTTGTAGGCCGCCGCGAGCCGCCCGACGGCGGCTATGCGCTCCGCCGGGCTCAGCCTCGGCCACGGCCCGTCGTCGAATGCGGTACGCGCGGCCGCGACGGCCAGGTCGACGTCGGCTGGAGCTCCGGCAGGCGCGTGCCCGATTACCTCTTCGGTGTGCGGCGACGTGACCGTGATCAGCGTGTCCGTGCTTGGCGCCACCCACTCGCCGTTGACGAACAACTCTGTTCTGCGATACATGGTTCTCCCTTGGCTAGGTGCAGCGTCCGCCGTTGACTCCGATGATCTGTCCGGTGATGTAGCCAGCCTCGTCGGACACCAAGAATGCGCATGCCGCGGCAATGTCCTCGGGTCTGCCCACCCGGCCCACCGGAACCTTCGCGACGTTGTCCTCAATCGACCCGCCCAGCAGTCCTTGCTCCTCGGCTTTGCGCAACATCGGGGTGTCGATGAAGCCCGGCGGCACCACGTTTGCGGTGATGCCGTGCGGGCCATACTCCAGCGCAAGGCTTTTCGTGAGGCCATTCACTGCGGACTTTGCCGCCACATAGTGCGACTGGTAGGGCGAACCGGAGTGCGTGCTCGACGACGAGATGTTCACGATGCGGCCCCAGCCAGCCGACAGCATGTCCGGTAAAACCGCCTGGGTGATGTGGAAAACGCCGTTGAGATTGACGTCAACCACCTTCGACCACTGCTCGAAGCTGATGTTCGTAAACCGCCGAAACCCGGTCATCCCCGCAGCGTTGACGAGAATGGTGATCGGCCCGAGTGCGCCGCGAACAGCGTCGAGTGCAGTGTCTATCGCAGTCCGGTCGGTGACGTCGGCAACGTAGCTGAAGTCGGCGTCCGACTGCGTCAAGTCGATGGTGGCGACATGGTTACCGTCGGCGCGCAGCCGGTCGGCGATCGCCCGGCCAATCCCTGACGCCCCTCCGGTGACCAATGCTGTTTTCACGCCACGCCTCCTGACCGTTGGTGTGCGTTCAGCGCGAACGTTTCGGGCACGAAATTAAATATACAAAGACGTATACTTATCTGGCAATAGCGAGTATTCTCGCCGCTGTGGACAGGCAGCCATTCCGGTTCGCGGTTCAGGCGACCAACGCGTCTAGCGCACGTGAATGGCGTGAGTTTGTCTGCACTACGGAGGATGTCGGCTACTCCTGCCTGATGCTTGCCGACCACTACCTCGGTCCTGGTCCCGCGCAACAGGCGGCACGCACGCCACGCCAGGACCTCGCACCCATCGCAGCGATCGCCGCCGCCGCCGCGTACACGTCCGTGCTGCGCGTCGGATGCCGAGTGTTCTGCATCGACTACCACGTCCCCGCCGTGCTCGCCAAGGAGGTGGCGACACTCGACCTGTTGTCGGATGGCCGCATGGAAGTCGGGATCGGCGCGGGCTGGAGCGGTATCGAGTACGAAGCGATGGGGTTGAACTTCGACACGCCCGGGCGACGCATTGCCAAGTTGAAGGAAGTCGTCGCGCTGATCAAGGCGCACTGCGCCGACGATGAAATCGCGTGCTCGGGCGAATATCGTGAACGTCGGCGGCTACAAGGGAACTCCGCAACCCGTCCAACGTTCGCACCCACCGATCATGATCGGGGGCGGAGGCAGACGCGTGCTGACGTATGCCGGTCGAGAAGCCGACATCGTCAGCATCAACAGCGTGCCATTCATCCCGCGCAACGACGATGGGCTCACCCCGCAGGAGGAAGCCGTCCGCCGATTCGAGTATGTACGAGCGGCAGCAGGTACCCGCATCGGCGAATTCGATATCGAGAGCTCACCGTTTTTCGTGTCACTCACCTCCGATGCCGACGCCGCCTACGAGCGCATAGCGACGAAGACGGCCATACCGGTCGAGGTTCTTCGCGACCATCCGAACGTACTTGTCGGGCCAGAAGACGCCATCGTCGAAACGCTGCAGGGACGACGTGAGACATACGGCACCAACTACGTAACAGTGCAGCAGCGACAGGCCGAGAGATTTGCGCCCATCGTGGCGCGTTTGACCGGAACGTGAACGACCGAGAGGAAGACTATGGCCAAACGAACGCGCTTCACCGAGTACCAGAACCGTTATGCCAACTACAAGTTCGAACTGACCGACGACGGCATTCTGTTCATGCAGTGCCACACCGACGGTGACAGTCTCGTGTGGAGCTGGCAGGCGCATGACGATATGTCGGATGCGTTCGCCGACATCGCGGGAGACCGCGAGATCAAGGTGCTGATCCACACCGGGACGGGCCGGAATTACAACGCGAATTGGGGGCGTCTACCCAACGGCGAACCGCCGGAGCGGCCCGACTACCTGTTGATGCCGGGCACCCGCGGCCTTGTCAAGCTCGACGAGAAGGCCTGGTATGCCCGCCATCTCATCACCAACGTGCTCGACGTCGACGTCCCGATGATCAGTGCCGTCAACGGGCCCTGCAACATGCACTCCGAAGTGCCGCTGATGGGCGACATCGTGCTGGCCTCAGAGGACGCCTATTTCCAGGACGCGTCGCACTTTCCGCGCGGTCAAGTGCCCGGCGACGGGCAGCACGTCATCTGGAGCTACCTCGCAGGCCACAGCCGGGCGCGCTACTTCCTGCTGACGGGCAAGAAGCTCGGCGCGGCCGAAGCCAAGGAATGGGGCGTCGTCAACGAGGTGTTGCCGAAGGATCGACTGATGGACCGCGCATGGGAGTTGGCGCGCGAACTGGTGAAGCGGCCACCGCTGACGTTGCGGTACTCCCGTCAACTCTTCACCAACCCCCTCAAGCGGGCGTTCATCGACGAACTCGGTCACGGCCTGGCCCGCGAGACCTATGCGCAGCGCGCGTTCTTCCCGTTCGGCGGCGAGATGGAACCGCTCGACCGGCCATGGGACCAGCAACCCTGGTCCAACGACGAACGGACAGCCTGTCGACGAAGGAGCGCGGCCATGACCAGGTATCCAACAAAAACTCTCCACTGGGCGGGGCAAGTTCACCACCGACTACCCCGAACTCGGCATTGGCCCGGTGAACTACGAGGACTCGATCTCCGAGGAGTTCTTCGCCGCAGAACGCAAAGCCGTATTCGAACGGAGCTGGCTGTGCGTCGGGCGGATGGAGCGCCTGCCGCGCAAGGGCTCCTACTTCACCCGTGAGCTGCCAGGCCGTCTCGCATCGATCGTCATCACCCGCGACCTCGACGACAACGTCTACGCCTTCCACAACGTCTGTGCGCACCGCGGGAACAAGGTGGTCTGGCAGGAACATCCGCAGGAGGAATCCGCCGGCAGTTGTCGCGCCTTCGCATGCAAGTACCACGGCTGGCGCTACGGGCTCAACGGCGTCGTCAACCACATCACCAACGAGGAGGAATTCTTCGACCTCGACAAGTCCAAGCTGCGAATGCCGCCGGTGCACTGCGAAGTCTGGGCGGGCTTCATCTTCGTCAACCTTGCCGAAGACCCTGTGCCCCTTCGCACATTCCTTGGCGAGGGGCTGCTGGGCATTGAGGCCTATCCGTTCCACTTGATGACGCAGCACTACGGCTTCTCGACCCAGATCAAGGGCAACTGGAAGCTCGCCGTCGACTCCGTGTGCGAGTGGTACCACCCGCCTTACGTGCATGGACGTTTCATCGACCCCGACGTGTCGAAGGCCGAGAAGATGGTGCCGCCGGTCGACGCCTACCACTACGACCTGTTCCGGCCGCACATGCTGACGTCGGTGCCAGGTCCCCCGGTGCTGCCGCCCCGTGCGCCCGGCGGCGCCGGCGAGCCACGCCAGGATCAACGGTGGGTGTACAAGTTGTTCCGCGCAGGCCTTTTCGGACCCGACGACGTGCCCGACATCGGGCCGCGGCCGGGATTCCTCAACCGCGGCGAGATCGCGTCGTGGGGCAACGACCAGTTTTGGGTGTTCCCAAACATCTCGATTCAGATCTGGGCGCGCAACTACTACATCACCTACACGTACTGGCCCGAGACCGTCGACACCCACATCTACGAGATCGACCTGTACTTCGTGCCACCGGCCAACGCACACGAACGGTTGGCACAGGAGGTAGTCGTCGACAGCACGATCGAGTTCGCGATGCAGGACGTCAACACCATCGAGGCCACCCACTCGGCGCTGAAGACTCGTGCGCAGAACACCTTCCATCTCTCCGACCAGGAACTGCTGATCCGTCAGTTCCACACGGTCATCCGGGACACCGTGGCCGCCCACCAATCCGGTGAGGAGCAGAAGTCATGACGGGACACCAACTGCCGGAGGGCTTCACCGAACTGGAGCCGTGGGTGGAGGACTGGGCGCTTGCAACCAGAGCCGAGCGCTACGCCGCGCGGCTGGACCGGCCGTTCGACGAGCTGGTCGCGTTCTACGACGGGATCGCTCCACACGCCGAGCGGGCCATCGCCTACCTCGACGCCCGCGACATCAACGACCTCGGTCCGGAGGCCACGCGGCTGATGCATCTGCTGTACTCGATGATCCTCGTGTCCTACGCAGTGAACATCTTCAAGCAGAACCGCATCCCGGATTCCGGTGCCGCGTTCTTCGATATGGTCGCCGAACCGGCGTTGTGACTAGCTTTCCGCTATCCGGGCTTCGGGTGGTCGACGCTGCGACACTGGCTGCAGGGCCGCTGGTCGCCACCCATCTCGGGGAGTTCGGTGCCGAAGTGATCAAGGTGGAGCAACCCGGCACCGGAGACCCGCTGCGCACCTGGGGAGCCCGGCGTGACGACATCGGGTTGGTGTGGAAGAGCGTAAGCCGCAACAAGAAATGCGTCACCGCCGATATGCGCACCGCCGAGGGTCGCGCCCTATTGCACGGTCTGCTCGAGGTGAGCGACGTGCTTGTCGTGAACACCCGGCCCAGCACACTGGCCCGCTGGGGGCTCGACTACCCGTCACTGCACGCCCGGTATCCGCAGGCTGGTGATGCTGCACGTCACGGGTTACGGCAGCGGGCGGACCGGCGAGTGACCGGCCTGGATTTCGGCACGCTGGCCGAGGCGATGAGCGGTTTCGCCCATGTCACCGGCCAGGCCGACGGGCCGCCGACCCTCCCTCCGTTCATGCTCGCCGACGGCGTCGCAGCGCAGTCCGCCACGTATGCCGTCATGGCGGCGCTGTACCACCGCGACGTCCACGGCGCAGAGGGCCAACTCGTCGACGTCAGCCTCATCGAACCGCTGGCCCGGCTCGTCGAGCAGGCGACCCTGGCCTACGACCAACTCGGAAAGATCCAGGGCCGCACCGGTAGTCGCGCCGATGCCAGCGCACCCCGCAATGCCTACCGCACCTCGGATGACCGGTGGATCGCGATCTCCAGCGCGTCGTCCAGCATCGCCGCCCGCCTGTACCGCGCGATCGATCGTCCCGACCTCGCGACCCGTCCCGAGTATGTCGACCCGATCCCGCGCCAGGCACGGGCGGAGGAGATCGACGGGCTGGTCGCTGAGTGGATCCGCGCACGCACGCTCAACCACGCCATGAAGATCTTCCTCTCCGAAGACGTTGCGGCCGCGCCGATCTACGACGCCCAACAACTGCTGGCCGACGAACATCTTCGCGCCAGGGGGACGTTCGTGACCGTCGCCGATCCGGATCTTGGTGCGATGACCGTCCAGACGGTGGTGGCCAGACTGAGCGAGACGCCGGGGCGCGTGGCGCATCTCGGCCGCGCGCTGGGCGCGGACAACGAGGCCGTGTACCGCGATCTGCTGGGCCTCGACGACGAACACCTGATGGTCTTGCGCACGGCGGGAACCATCTGACCGAAATGGAGCAGGCCATGTCCCGAGACCGGCCGCGCCGCAGCGAGTTGGCGACACCGGCGAGTAACGAGCATATGTGCGAGGTTGCCGCGCGCAGCGGCGCCGACCTGGTATTCCTCGATCTCGAAGACGCCTGCGCACCGTCTGCCAAGGAGTCGGCACGTGCCACAGCCGTCGCCGCGCTCGTCCGACCTCGACTGGGGCGACACGATCCGCGCGATCCGGATCAACGGACTCGACACCGAGTGGTGCCACGGCGACATCATCGAACTCGTCACCGGGGCCCGGGATGCGCCTCGACGTGATCATCGTTCCGAAAGTGCTTACCGCACGCGATGTTTGGTGGGTCGATGTGCTCCTGACCCAACTGGAGAGCAAGGCTGGGCCTGACTCGACCGCATCGCGTTGGAGGCGCTGATCGAGGAGGCCGAGGGGCTGCTCAACGTCCAGCAGATCGCCCGGCCAGTGACCGTCTGGAAGCGATCATCTTCGGCGCCGGCGACCTCTCGGCGTCGCTACGCGCCCGGGTCGACGGCAACTTCCAGCCGACAAGCGACTACCCGGGCGACTACTGGCACGCGGTGCGGGTGCAGGTACTGGCGGCCGCACGCGCAGCGGGAATCGCCGCGATCGACGCGCCGTATCCGGGCTATCGCGACGAAGACGGTTACCGGCGCGCCGCAACGCACGCCAGCCTGCTTGGCTTCGACGGCAAGTGGGCCATCCACCCCGATCAGGTGCCCATCGCCAACGAGGTCTTCACGCCCACGGCCGAGGAAGTCGCCGAGGCCCGCGCCATCATGGACGATTACCGTCGCGCCGAGTCCGAAGGCATCGGTGCGGTTGGTCGTGACGGAAAGCTCGTCGACGCAGCGTTGATGCGCCACGCCGCCAACGTTCTGCGCCGGGCCGTGCCGCCGATCTGACGCGGCCTATGTGGTCTTGACGGGCAACCGCGCCCAACCCCGCACGCTGGACGTCCGCGCCCGGCTTGCGTTGTCGTAGTCGACGTCCCAGTCGGTCCACCGCTTGAGAACCTCTTCGAATGCGATCCGTCCCTCGAGGCGCGCCAATGCTGAGCCGAGACAGAAGTGCAGGCCCTGCCCGAAGCTCAAGTGTCCGCCCGTGCGGTGGATGTCGTAGCGGTCCGGATCGTCGAACCTCGACTCGTCACGATTGGCCGAACCGTTCAACAACAGCATGTAGGAACCTTCGGCCACGGTCTGCCCGTATAGCTCGACATCTTGGGCAACGTATCGCGCCTGAACGGGTGACGGCGGCTCGTACCGTAGCGTCTCCTCCACCGCCGACGGGATCAGCGACGGATCCTCGGCGAGCTCGTGACGCTGATCCGGGTGTTCGCCGAGCAGTTGTCCCATGAATCCGATGAGCCGGGCGGTGGTTTCGTTGCCCGCGCCGGCGATCATCGCCGTGTAGGCGAGTACCTCGGTGCGTTCGAGTGGGCGACGGGTACCGTCTGGCTCCTCCACTTCCGCATTGAGCAGTTCTGTCATCAGGTCATCGGAGGGGTGTGTCGATCGCCACTCGATGTACTCGGCGAACATCGCGATCGCTTCCTCGAATACCTTGGGGCTGACATCTGTGGAGCCCTCCGCGACCGTAATGCTCTTGTCGTTGAGATCGCGGATCTGCTGCTGGCCCTCCTCGGGGATGCCCAACAGATAGCCGATCGTCCGCATCGGCATGAACGCACCGAGGTCGGCGACGAAGTCGAACCCGTCCGAGTCACGTAGCGGATCCAGTGCGCCCGAACAGAAGTCGCGCACCAGGTCTTCGACGGCCAGCATCCGCCGCGGAGTGAAGACACGTGACAGCAGGCGGCGGTGAAGATCGTGCAGCGGCGGATCCTCGAACAGCAGGATTCCCGGCGGTACCTCGATGCCACTGAACAAGATATCTGCGGTCGTTCCCCGTCCCGACCGATATGTCTCCCAGTCAGGGAGTCCACGGGCAACGTCGTCGTACCGGCTCAACGCGTAGAAGTTGTGCTTCTCGTTGTAGTAGAGCGGAGCTTCTGCCCGCATTCGTTTCCACACCGGATACGGATCGTCGTCGATTCCGAAATCGAATGGGTCGTAATACAACTCGATGGTTGGATCAGTGGTCACAGCGTTTTCGCCCTCCGAGCGCTCAGGGCACTATCTGGGTTGGTTCGGTACACCGGGGAAAAGCTGCACGTCCGGACCCGACGTCACGTACCCCATCTGCTTTGTCACGAGGTGGGGCGCAAAGACCGCGCCGTACAACACGTTTCCGATGACGATGACTGCGACGATGGACAGCACTGCGGACTGAACTTTGGTCTTCGACAACTTGTCCGACCACATCTCGATGACATTCCGGCCTTGCGAGTCCGTCCGGCCCAGCAAGTAGGTGAAAACCATCACCTGGATACCCATCGCGATCGCGTCATATATCGGGTACTGATGCAAGGTCCCCTCGAATAGTCCCAGACCGGGAATCACATAGGCGTAGTAGAAGACTCCGAGCCTGGCACCGAGGCCGGCATTGAACATCAAGGCCCAGCAGAAGCCGACGACGAGTCCGACGATCAGAAGCGTGATCGGCCTGCGCCAGTTGAACCGCGCACTCAATCGCCTGCCGAGCGAGGCGCCGATCACCGCAGGCAGGCAGAAGTAACCGATGTATCCCAACGGCACCGACGACGGCAGCCCACCCCACGTCATGTTCAGCGGCCACCACGACGGCATACGGGGAAGCGCTGGCGGGAACTGCGCGTACATCGCCCAGTCGTAGGGGGCCTCGATCCACGAGAACGAGATCGCCGAGATACACAGAAGCAGAAGCGGATGCAGGCGGCCGCGGCGGACGCTCAAGTAAACGCCGATCGCGAGGAACACGATGCCGCTCGTCCATCCCCAGACGTTGGAGCCAATCAGCAGCGGCGTCATCTCGGTGTTCATTGATCGGGTTCTTCCCTCGCGCTACCCCGCGCCTCGGGGTCCAGGCAGACGACCAAACCGAAGATGAGGACGATCAGCCCGAACAAGGTGCCGAGCATGATGAGTTGACCCACAAGTAATAGTGGACACTATTCTAAACGCAGAGTCAAGGACGCGTGGGAGAGTGAGTAACCGTGCCCCAGCGACGTTCGACCAAGAAGCAGGCCGCGGCGGAGATTCCGGCCCGCCGGCCGCGCGGTGAGCCGCGACGACTTCTGCTGGATGCCGCTCGTACGCTGTTCGCCCGCCGGGACTACCGCAGCACCACGACCCGTGAAATCGCCGAGGCGGCAGGAGTCAGCGAATACCTGCTGTTCCGTCATTTCGGCTCGAAGGCCGGGCTGTTCCGGGAGGCTCTGGTGCTGCCTTTCACCAGCTTCGTCGACGGATTCGGCGAGACGTGGCAGGCCGTCGTTCCCGAGGAAACCGACGAAGAGGAGTTGTCCCGGCTCTTCGTCGGACAGCTCTACGACGTGCTCGTCGAGCATCGGGGTCTTCTGCTGACCCTCGTCGCGTCAGATGGTCTCAGCGAGGAGGAGATCGAGGGCGCAGGCATCGCGGATATTCGTCGGGCGCTCACGGTACTGAGCCAGATCAGCGCCGAGGGCATGCACATCCGCGGGATGCGGTCGAGCCAGCCTGATCTGCCCGCGCACTCGACGGTGGCGATGATCGTCGGCATGGTGGCGATGCGTTCGACGTTCTACGGCGCCAAGCCTCCCTCGCGGGAAGCGATCGTGGACGAGTTGGTCCAGGCGACTCTGCACGGCTTCCTACACCGCGACGACTAGCCTGCGCTATCCCCCAGGCCCGTTGGGCCACTTCAGAAGTGAGCCGCCGTCCACACGGATCTGCTGTCCGGTGATGTAGCGGCTCTCCTCGCTGGCAAGGAACACCCCGAGGTTGGCAATGTCTTCAGGCTCGACGTACGGGATGGGCATTGCCTGGAAGATAGTGAACAGCGGTTCGGCGTCTTCTCGTGTCGCCTGCTTGCCCTGCTGGGTGAGGTCAGGGCGGAACATGCTGTACATACCGTCGTTCTGCAGCAGGTGGGTGTTGCAGTTGGTCGGGTGGATGGCGTTGACCCGGATCATTCGGTCTGCCAGCGCCATCGACATCTCTTCGACGTACTCGATCAGCACGCGCTTGCTCCAGCCGTAGCCTCTGCCACCGGGACCCATGTTCGGGTTATCGGTGGTGCCGCGGATCATGCCTGCGGTCGAGCCCGTGATGATGACCGACGACCCATTGGCCAGGTGCGGGATCGTGACCGCGACGGTGTTCATCACGCCGAGCAAGTCGACATCGCTGGCGTCAACGAATGACATCGCATCGAATGCTCGGCCCATGGCCATCGGCAAAATGCCTGCGTTGGCCAGGACGATGTCGATCTTGCCCAGGTCGGCCAGTCCCGCCTCAACAGCCTCGCGCAGTTCGTGGCGTTCCCGCACGTCGGCGATCTTCGCCACCACTCGGCGGCCGATCTCCTTGATCGACCGCTCCGTTTCGGAGAGGTCGTCGGGGGTTGCAAGAGGGTAGGGATTGGACGGGATGTCTCGACAGATGTCGATCGCGATGATGTCGGCGCCTTCCTTGGCCATCGCGATCGCATGCGCGCGACCCTGCCCCCGCGCAGCCCCGGTGATGAATGCGACCTTGCCCTCGAGCCTTCCGGCCATGCTTGTCCTCCGCCGATTCACGCGCGCAGGCCGAAAACCCACGCTCGAACGAATACCGAACCTATGAGATCCGCCCGCGTTGATCAATAGCTGCGGGACAAAAATTTGGTTCTTTCCTGATCTACACGGCGCGACCGGCGTTCCAGCAGGCAGGAGCCCGGTTGGCCGGAACCCGTTCTGGTAGCGTCCACAGATCGAATGAGGCGGAAACCCAATGTCGAGCAGCGGCGGCGCGACCTCTGCGACGTGGCAATCGAGTTGCTGGCCGAAGACGGCGCGCGAGGGCTGACCCACCTTCGCGTCGATCGCCGCGCCGGTCTGCCCGACGGAACCACATCGTTCTACTTCCAGACCCGAGCAGCGTTGCTCCGCGGAGCCGTCGACCGGGTGATACAGCTCGACGTCACCGACTTCACAGCGGCGATGACCGCGCCGCCGACAGGGGACGGCGCCGCATCACTGCTGTCACGTCTGGCGGATCAGGCGATGCGGACCGGGATCGAACCCGAGCGATCACGCGCCCGGGCACGGTTCGAACTGCTGATGGTCGCCGCGCGAGATCCCGAACTGGGCGCGCTGTTCCAGGACCTGATGGACCAGTTCGTCGCGATCAGTGAAGCTGCTGTTGCCCAGCTTCAACCCGGCGACCAACCCCCAGACGACGAGCTCATCAAAGAGCAGGCTTTCGCGGTCGTCACGTTCCTCGGCGGCTTTCTCTTTCGGCTGGCCAACGGTCTCGCCCGACTGGAGAACGCCAAGAAGCTCGAGGGCTATCTCCACGCCGTCATCAAGGGCGTCGCCGACGAACACGCCAGGATCAAGAACGCGCAGTAGCCCCAGAGTCTGTCGGTGACACCAGGACTCGCCCTTGCACCTGCGCGCCACGAACCGCGTCGAAGGCCTCGGCGATCCCGTCGAGTCCGAACGTCGGTCCGACCATCGGCATCGGGTCAATGGCTCCAGTAGCGAACGCGGTGATCACTTCGACAAACTCGTCGGGGCGGTAGGCGACCGAGTAGCGAATCGTCAGTTCCTTGAGCAGCGCGGTTATTGGCTCAACGACGGTGGGCTCGGCGCATGCGCCGGAGATCACGAGACGTCCCTGCGGACGCAGCGCCGGCTGACAAGCTTGGACCAGTTCCGGGCGTCCTACGCATTCGATCGCGGCACCATAGGCACCCGGCTCTGCCTCTGTCGCGGCGGACAGTGCATCGGTAGCGCCGAGCGTGAGAGCGGTGTTGCGGCGGTCGGGGTCGGGGTCGGCGACGGTGACTCGAGCCGCTCCCTTCTGCCGAGCCCATGCGAGGGTGGTCAGGCCGACACCGCCCGCCCCGACGATGAGCACGTCATCGCCGGGTTTGATCTCGGCGCCGTGGACCCCGTGCAGGCCGACCGCGAACGGTTCGACGAGTGCGGCGAAAGTGCTTGGTAGCTCGGCAGGTACGGCGAAAGCGTGGCGCGCGGGCACGGCGGCGTACTCGGCGAATCCGCCCGCCGGTCCCATCCCGATGTACTGGACCTGAGCGCAGTGAGGTACGGCGCCGGCTCTGCAATACGCACACGTTCCACACGAGATGACTGGCAGGACAGCAGCATTCATCCCCTGCGTCCAACCGCTGACGTCTGATCCTATGGCGACTACCTCGCCGCCCAGCTCGTGGCCCATCACCATTCCCGGCGGTGCGAACGGCTGCGCCTTGATGTCTGATCCGCAGACGCCACAGGCGGCGACCCGGATCACCAATTCGTCGGCTGCCGGTACCGGATCCGGCACGTCGACCACGTCGAATCCGTGCTGCTCGTTTGTGACAGCGGCTTTCACGCGTCCTCCAGCTCAACATCGAAGGTAGACAGATAGTCGTCAAATATCGGTTCGAGATCGGCGCGGGTGACACCGGAGCCGTCGAGTGCATACGGCTGCACGCCGAATCGATCCTGCGGATGTGCCTGCAGCCAGGCCAGGATCGCCGCCTCCGTCGACGACGTGAAATCGTCGCCCGCCCACTCGTACAACGACCGCATCACCGCCAGCGGATCGCGGATGAGGTCTGCGTAGTGCAAATCGAAGAACCGGTCGCCGCCGATGCGTTTCCTCGTCTGCATCGGGCGATCGACGTGTGCCCGAAGCTGTCGCAGCACGTTAGGCACGATCTCCGAGACATCGACCTCGGCGCCAAGTACCGCGCGGGATAGATAGTTCAGTCGCAGGAACGACGCGGTGGACTTGAACGGGTCGCGGTGGGCCCACACCATCCGCGCGTCGGGGAACTCACGCAACAGCGCTTCGATGTGGACCGCGTGCGACGGCATCTTGAGTGACCAGACACCCGGCGCGCGCGACTGCAACATCTGCAGCACCGATCGCTCGTATGCGTAGGCGCTGGCCATGTCGGCATCGAGCAGCCAGTCGGCGTATGCGGCGTTGGGCATGAACGCCTCCCACAGATACGACTTGAAATCCTGGCCCTGCACGAACACACATTCAGTGGGTCCGTCGGCATCGTCCCAGTGCACGAGAGGGATATTCGCCGCTCTGAGGCCCTCGCCGAGGACCTCGAGTTCGGCCTTCTTCTTCAGGCACCGCGGATCGGTGTAGAGCGTGTCGGGTGTCGAGGGCGGCACCGAGTCCTCGGTTTCCCACGTCAGCAGCGACCGTCGTCGCGCATCCTGATCGAGCAGATAGCTGGCCAGCGAGGTGCCGGTACGCGGAAGTCCAAGGACGACCAGCGGTCGCTCGACCCGCTCATCGGAGACCTCGGGGTGGTTCTTGACGTAGTCGACGATGCGTAGTCGGTTCCACATCGCATCAACGAACTGGCCGTAGACATACGCCCGTCCGCCGTCGTTCACCCCGGGGGCGGACTGCACAGACGAAACGAGAAGCTCGAGCCCGTCGCGCCATCCGTCGGCGCCGAAGTCGTCCAGGCCGGCGCGCTCACACGCCGCCGTCACGAGTCGGTCGACCTCGTGGGTGTGCTGACCAACTGATGTTGTCGCCATGACGGCAGAGACTATACGACCGTAGAGAACAAATGTTAGGTTGTGTCGAATCGATCGACCGGGAGGACACTGTGGCGGAATCACTGGACTCGCTCGTCACGCAAGGGGAAGGCGACCAGGATGCCGTCGGCGTCGGCGACGGCATCTTCATGTCCAAGAACATCGCCAACAGCTACCTGATCACCTCTCCCGATGGTGACGTCATGATCAACACCGGCACGCATTTCGAAGCGCCGGCCATCAAATCCCGCTTCGAGAAGGTCAGCAACGGTCCGTTGCGAGTCGTCACGTTCACCCAGGGGCATCCCGACCACGTCGGCGGGTGGGACTGGTTCAACGGCACGGGTGTCGAGACGGTCGCGCAAGCCAATCACAGCGACATCCGCGAGTACTGGCGGAGCCTGCATCCGTTCTACGTCCGGCGAATCATGAAGCTCTGGGGCGCCTTCATGGACGTCGAGGCGTCGGCTGCGGATATGCCACCAGAACCGGTCCTCACTCGCTCGTTCATCGACAGAGACGATTTCGAAGTCGGTGGTCGCCGATTCGAGCTGTATGCGACACCCGGGGGTGAAACCACCGACGCGCTCGTCGTCTGGATGCCCGAACACCGGACCGCGTTCATCGGCAACCTGATGGGGCCGTTCTTCGGCCACGTGCCCAATTTGTACACGCTTCGCGGTGACAAGATCAGAAGCGCGATGACCTTCATCCATTCGATGGACCGCGTCATCGACCTGGCGCCGGAAACATTGATCAACGGCCACGACGTCTTTCGTGGAGCCGGCGAGATCGCAGCCACGATGACCAAGGTTCGGGACGCGACCAAATATCTGCGCGACCGCACCATCGACGGCATGAACTCGGGCAGCGACCTCTGGACGCTGATGCGCGACGTCACCCTGCCGTCCGAGCTGGCATTGCCGCAGGTGCACGGGAAGGTGCCGTGGATTGTGCGGGCCATTTGGGAGGAACACGTCGGGTGGTTCCGTTACGAGTCGACGACCGAGCTCTACGACGTCCCGCCTTCGACGGTGTGGCCAGACGTCGTGGAGCTCATCGGTGGCAGTGCGCCACTCATCGAGCGCGCCGACGCCCACTCGCAGGCAGGACGACCGCTTCAGGCGCTGCATCTGACCGACATCGTGCTTGCTCATTCACCGGGCGATGGCAATGCGTTGCGCGTGAAACAGGCTGCCCTGAAACAGCTTCTGACCGCCAGCGGTCGTGAGAATCACAGCGAAGTGCAGTGGCTCGAACAAGAGATCAAGAGCGCGGCGACCGAGGAGAACGCATGAAATCCGAAAACCTCTACCACACCGGCATCGTCGTCGACGACCTCGAAGCGACGATGGACTGGTTCACCAAAATGGCCGGCTACACGTGGACCGACGTCGTGACCGTCGACCAACAGGGAGTGACCCCCGCGGGTGAAATCACGATCCCGATGAAGATGGTGTATTCGGGTGCCGAGCCTCGACTGGAGCTACTGCAGACGGTGGCCGGAACCATCTGGTCGCCCGCTGACTCGGGCGTGCATCACATCGGCTACTGGTCCGACGACGTCGAATCCGACTTGGCGGCACTCGAATCCAACGGGATGACGTGCGAGGTCAAGTCCTACAACCCGGACGGATCGGGATCGCTGTTGTGGGCATACGCGAAGGGACCGACCGGACCACGCATCGAGCTGGTCGGCCGTGGCATGGAGCCGTTCATCCAGTACTGGTGGTCGACGGCGAACAATCCGTCATGACGAGGGCAATCCGGTTTGGCCTGATCGCGGCGGGCAAGGACGCCGACGAACTGGTCACGGCCGCGCGTGACGCCGACCAGACGGGGTATTCGACGATCGGGCTCAACGATCATTTCACCTCGACGGTTGCCCCACTGCTGGGCCTACACGCCATGGCGGCTTCGACGTCGAGAGTGCGGATCGCAACGGCGGTTCTCAATCAGGACCTACGGCACCCGGCGGTGCTCGCCAAGGAACTGGCCACCCTCGATGTCTTGTCGGGCGGGCGGTTGGAGGTTGGACTCGGCGCGGGGTGGGTGCGGGCCGATTACGAACAATCCGGTGTCCCGTTCGAACCGGCACGTTCGCGGTTGGAACGCCTGGAGGAGAACATCTGCATCCTTCGTGCCTTGTTCGCCGATGGGGAATGCGACTTCGCAGGAAAGCATTTCACCATCGCCGGGCTCGACGGCACACCCAAGCCCACACAGCCCGGTGGCCCGCCAATCCTGGTCGGTGGAGGCGGCCGCAAGATCCTGACGATGGCGGCGCGACGCGCCGACATCATTCAGGTTCTGGGTGCGTCGTTGGGTGCTGCCGGCGCCCAGGTCGACGACTTGTCCAGCTTCGGTATCGATGCGTTCGAAGAACGCGTCGAATGGATCGCCGGCGCGGCCGGAAGCCGATTCGGACGACATCGAGCTGTCGTTGATGCTGGTCTTCGTCGCCGTCACCGATGACGTCGAGGCGACCGCCAGAGGCTTTCTGGACATGCTGACTGCCACCGTGTCGCGTTACGGCGGCAGTGTCGGCGACATCGATGTGCGCCTCAAGACACTTCTCGACTCGCCGGTGGTGGCGATAGGAACGCTCGACGAAGTGTGCGAAAAGCTGGTGCGGGTGCGTGACACCCTGGGATTCAGCTACTTCCACATGCCCTACGGTTCCAGGCCCTCGGATCTTGCGCAGATCGTCGAGCGCCTGAGCGGCGCCTGATCACAGCACCGATCCGTCCTGCTTGTACTGCTCGATCTTCTCCCACTCGATCCCCGCCTCGAGCAGGATCTCCTCGGTGTGCTGGCCGTGTTCGGGAGCGCCCGTTGGTCGTACGTGCTGCTGGTCGAATTGGATCGGGTTGGTGGGCAATATGAATGGTTGACCGTTCATCGCATTGACTTCGGGTATGTAGCCGTTGGCGACTACCGCCGGATCGTGGCGCAACTCGCTTGGCTTCTGCAGCACACTCCATGCCCCAGACAGCGGCTTTAGAATCTCGCGCCACTGGTCGACGGTCCGCGCGGCGAATTCCTCGTCGAGGATGTCGATCAGCTCGCCGCGGTTCTCGAATCGCGCATGGCCTTCGGCAAAGCGCTTGTCCTCCAATAGATCCGTCCGTCCGATGACGGTCATGAACTCGGGGTAGAACCTGTCCCCCTGCAGCATCATCAGCGTGATGTACCGGTCATCCTTGGTCTTGTACGTCCCCACCAACGGATTCGGCAACTCGCGATGGGTGAACTTCGGCATCGGATCGCCGCCGTACAACATCGACGCGGTGACACCAGGACTCATCGTCCATGCCGCGAGCCCAAGCAGCGATACGTCGACGATGGATGTCTCTCCGGTCGACTTGCGCTTGTACAACGCGGTCGCGATACCGCCGGCGATCGTCAGGCCGCCGATCAGGTCGCCGAACGCAGGTGTCTGCATGACCGGTTCGGGCAGGTCACGGGTGAACGCGTCACAGATGCCGCCGCGCGACCAGAAGGACACTCCGTCGTATCCCGCCTTGTCAGCGTCCGGTCCCACAGGGCCGTAGCCGGATCCGCGCGCGTAGATGATGTCGGGGTTGACCCCCCGGATGTCCTCGACCTCGATACGGAACTTTTTCCGGTTGCTCGGCAGATAGCTGGTGAGGAATACATCGCAGGTCTTCGCGAGTTCGTGGACGACTTCCTGGCCCCCTTTGGTTTTCATGTCGATTCCAATCGACTTCTTACCTCGGTTGGGCACCTCGATCATGTAATTGACACCGTCGGCGCCGCCCGGAATCAAGCCCATCGTGACAAGGCCGCGCTGCGGATCGCCGCCCTCGCGCGGCTCGATCTTGATGACCTCGGCGCCCCACTCGGCCAGCACCGCGCCCGCCGCAGGCACAAACGTCCACGCCGCGGCCTCCAGCACCCGGATGCCACTCAACGGTTTGTCGGCGCTCATAGCGCCACCGGGTGGGCCCACTGGCGACCTTCCTTGGCCTTGGCCATCATTCACTCCCTGCCGTCAGTCGACGATCTCGAAGATCGCCGCGCCGGATGTTACGGCCTTGTCACCATTGCCCTCGTCGTGCAGCAGCATTCGCACGCCGACCTTGCCGGACCCGCCCGTGTGCGCGGTGCCCTCGACGCGGAACGGCCCCACCTTGCCCCGCGACATGAACATCACGTGCCAGCTGACGACCTGAAGTTTTCGGGTGCCGGCCGCCTCGGCGGCCAGATCGATCGCCGCGGTTTCGAGCACCACGTGCTGCGGGCCGATGTGCAGGGCTGCGTCGGGTGAGGCAAGCTCGAGGCTGAGGGCGGGCAGCACCCAGTGGCCGTCCGGTCGCTTGGAGGCGCCGAATGCCTCCCACAGCGGTGGCAGATGCGGCGAGTCCTCGATGACCAATTCGGTGCCGGACACATCCATCTTGCCGAGGCCTTCCGGCGGGGTGCCGATGATCGCGCCTTGACCCTCATTGAAGGCGATGACCCGGTCGGGGTTGTCGGCGTCGACGATCTTGCAGCGCCCGTAGCCCATCATCCGGCCCTGGTGCACGTTGCCGGAGTCGACGATCTCGATCCTCTTGACGTCGTAGCCGGGGTCGACGATCTGTACAGAGGCGATCACCGGGTTGGGCACCGCGACCATGTCGGTCTGACAGCCCTCCGGCGAGGATATGGCCAACGGCGCCACCATGATTCCGCCAGCTTCGTTGCGCATATCCCTGCGGATCGTGACGGTGTCGTCGGCCTCACCGATGTTCATCGACCCGTGATTGCGTCCGATGTAGCGGTAGCTCAACAGCCCGGTCCACCGGCGGTGCAATTCATCGCGGTAGGCGTCGGCATCGCCAATCAACTCTCTGATATCCCGCAATTGGTCGTTCATGCGTCTCCTCTGTTACGTCGCACCTGGTTGAAGGGCACGCCACGGTCCGCCGCGTGCTCTCGCGGAAGGTTCAGAACCCGCTCGCTGATGACGTTGCGCGCCATCTCGGTGGTGCCGCCGCCGATATTGGCGATCTGGCGACCGAGGTAGCGGGTGCCTATCGCGAGCAGGTCGGGGTCGTCGTCGACGACGGCGGCCGTGCCTGCGATCTCATGGGCGGCATCGGTTTCCACGTTGTGGGCTTCGGCCATGAACACCCTGATGATCGAGCCGGCGGCGGGCGGAAGCCGGCCGTCGAGCACCGCCCGATAGACGTACTCGCTGAGGTCTTCCTTGACGAGGCGGTGTACGAGTGCGCGGCCCGCGATTGCGCGGATCCGCGGATCGCCTGTCTGGCGGGTCTTTTCGACCAGGCGGAGAAAATCGATCTGGAGGTCTTCTGCCGCCGCCACACCGCCACCGCTGGTGAACTCCGACCCGTCGCCCATGGTCCGGCGCTCGTGGTAGAGCTGCCGCGAGGCGACCTCCCAGCCCTTGCCCGGCTCGCCGACGACGGCGTCGTCGCCCAGCTCGACATCGTCGAAGAACTCCTCACAGAACTCTTCGGTGCCGTCGACCTGCTTGATGCGGTTCATGGTGATGCCCGGTTCGCGTAGGGGCATCAGGAACATCGTCAGCCCCTCGTGCTTGGGGACCTCCCAGTTGGTGCGCGCCAGGCAGAGTCCGTAGTCCGCGGCGAAGGCGCCAGTGCTCCATGTCTTCGCGCCGTTGACCACCCAGCGGTCGCCGCGGCGGTCGGCCCGAGTGATGACGCCCGCAAGGTCCGAGCCCCCGCTGGGCTCCGAGAGAAGTTGCACGAGGACTTCGTCGCCGCGCAGGGCGGCACCGATGTGGCTGCGTTTCTGCTCGTCGCTGCCCATGTCGAGGATCGTCGCGCAGCAGATCGCAAAGGACGGGATGTTGAGCAGGATCGGCATCTCGTAGCCGACGGTCTCGGTGTCGAACGCCTTCTTGTATTCGTAGTCCAGCCCGAGCCCGCCATACTCGCGCGGAAAGCAGATTCCCGCGAATCCCCCGTCGTAGAGCCGGCGTTGCAGCTCGCGTGCACGCTGCCATGTCGTTTCCGAATCACGTTCGAGCACAAGCGGCGTGGCCGGGTCGAGCCTCGGCATGTTGTCGGCCAGCCATGAGGCTGCCCTGGCGCGGAACTCCGCAAGGGATTCGGTGCTCACGCGCCTCCAGACTGCTTCTCACAGCGACACTTCGGTGTCCAGACTAGACGTACGTATAGCTCTGTCAACCGTCGCGGTATACCCTTGCCGGATGGCTGCCAGCGGAGAGCGGATTACGCGTCTGGGCACGACAGGCCGCAGCGCACCGCAGATGCGCACGCTCAAAGCCGCCCTGGACCTGTTCGCCGAGTATGGCGTTGGCGCCACGTCCTACCAGATGATCGCCGATGCAATCGGTGTGACAAAGGGCGCGATCTATCACCAGTTCAAGACCAAGGACGAGATCATCATCGCCGTCGCGGAGATGGAGCTCGCGAAGCTCGAGGACGCGCTGGCGGAGGCAGAGGCCCAGGATGACCCGGATCGCGGCCGCGAGCTTCTGCTGAACCGGATCGTCGATCACGCGATCGAGCACCGCCTCGCGGCCAACACCTTTCAGTTCGATCCGGTTCTCGTCCGACTACTGTCCGACCACGAGCCGTTCCAGCCCTTCGTGGCACGCCTGTACGGCATGTTGATCGGCGGCAGGGACGGCCCCGGCAATATGGTTCGGCTCGCAGCGCTGACGTGCGTGGTGGGGGGCACCGTCGCCCACCCGCTCGTCGCCGACCTCGACGACGAAACCTTGCGGGCTCAGATGCTCGAGATGGTGCGCGGGCTCATAGATCTGCCACCGGCGCCGGAGATCCGAACCGGCCGCTCGAATCGCTCTCGCGCGCGCAAAGCGTCGGCCTAGAACCCGTCCCGGGTCGTCGCCATCACTCTTGACACTGCTAGACGATCGTCTAGGCTCTTGCCTATACGAACGTCTAGCCTGAATCTTTAAGTCAAGGAGGCCTTGTGTCGGCGTGGAGTGAGAAGTTCATCGACGCTTTCAACACCCACGAGGTCGGGCCGATGGTCGAGATCTGCGCCCCCGACATCAAGTGGGAGGACGTCTCCGGTCACATCGACTACGACGGGCTGGATGGGGTCAAGAACATGATCGAGCTCACCCTGATGGCGATCCCGGACTGCAAGTTCACCCACCACGGCGGGATGGAGAACGGCAATCAATATGCCGTCGAGTGGACCATCGCGGGGACCATCTTCGGCCAGGAGTTCGCGTGCCGCGGCGCGTCGGTCGGCGAGTTCGACGACGACGGGTCTCATCGTGCATAACCGCGATTACTGGGACTCCCGCTCGTTCCCCGAGATGCCCGCGGGTCCGGACAATCCGGACCTCGCGGAGCTTCAGGCGAAGCATTCATAACCCGAACGGCCCGTTGGGTTTCGACAGATAACAGGGAAAAGGACGCGCCATGGTGCCCGAGAAGCTGATCACGGCGGACTGTCACATCACGCCGCCACTGTCGATAGTGAACGAGTTGCCGGAGCGTATGCGGGAGTATTTCCCGCGCCTCGAGAAGGATGAGACCGGCAAGGACGTCTACAAGATGGGCCACATCGTGTCCCTGTCCATGATGACGGGCGAGGGTTCCGACTCCGACATCCAGGCAGACGCCACGGGCGCCGAGGGGAACATCGTCAGCGAGGCCCACCTCAGCCTGGATGCCGCGGAACAGCTGGCCGATCTGGAGCGCGACGGTGTCTACGGCGCGGTGTTGATCGGCCGGATCGCCGACATGCCCAACGGCATTCCCGCGGATGCCGACATCGCCTACTGCAAGGTGGCCAACGACTGGCTGGCTGACCACTGGGGCCCCTACCTCGATCGCGTCGCGCCCGGAATCCACCTGCCGTTCAAGGATGTTGCGGCGTCGGTGGCCGAATTGGAGCGCGCGGCAGGCATGGGCCTGCGGCCCGCCTTGCTGCCAGACGGCATCTTCGAACGCCCCTACTACATGGAGGAGTGGGAGCCGCTGTGGGAGGCGGCGGACAGCCTGCGAATCCCGATCACCATGCATGTCGGCGGTCTGCGCCAACCGCTGATCGGGCCGGGCCTGATGGCTTACCCCGGCGGCAGGACATCGGCTGGTATGTGCAGAGCTGCAGCATGGGCGAGACGCTGGGCTGGATGACGTACAGCGGCGTGTTCGAGCGCTACCCCAACTTGCACGTGATCTGCACCGAGGGGTACGCCGGTTGGTTGGCCTTCGCCATGCAGTTCTACGACCACCACTTCAGCCAGAGTCGACTGCACGACCTCGGCATCGACCACCTCATGGGTCCGGCCAAGATCGACGTGCACCCGAGCTACTACCTCAAACGCCAGACGCACGCGACGTTCATGTGGGATCCGCTGGCGATACGGAACCGCGACCTCACCGGCCTCGACTGCCTGATGTGGGGCAACGACTATCCCCACCACGAAGGTTCGTTCCCGTTCTCCGCGGACTGGATCGAGAAGCAGTTCGACGGTGTTCCCGCGAACGAGGTCGACCAGATGTGCCGCGGCAATGCCGCCGAGATCTTCGGCATCAAGGTCTGACCGTTGGCTGAGATCACAGATCAGTTCCGCCTCGATGGAAAGGTCGCGTTGGTTACTGGTGCGGGCAAGGGCATCGGCAGGGGCATCGCGTTGACGTTCGCCAAGAGCAGGCGCGGACGTGGCGCTCGTCGCCAGGACCAAGGACGACCTCGAAGCCGTCGCGGACGAGATCCGCGCCTCGGGACGCAATGCCGTGGCGATTCCCGCCGACGTCACCGACATCGAGGCACTCGGCGACGTAGTCGAACAAGCGGTCGCCGCACTCGGCGGACTCGACGTCCTGGTGAACAACGCAGGCGGTGTCGAACAGCTCGGCACCTATATGGACATGTCGGTATCGATCCTGGAGAACGCGTTCCGATTCAATGTGTCGGCGCCCTTTGAGCTGGGCCGTAATGCGGTGCCGCACATGCTCACTCGCGGCGGCGGCTCGATCGTGAACATCGGCTCGATGTCCGGCCAGCAGAACGAACGCGGCTTCCTGCCCTACAGCCTGGCGAAGTCCGCGCTAGGCAAGTTCACCCAGTTGGCGGCCATCGAGCTGGCGCCGAGAATACGTGTGAACGCGATACTGCCCGGCTGCGTCGAAACAGAGGCGTTACGCGGTTTCATGGATGCCATGCCCGACGTACGGGCCGGCATGCAGTCCAAGACGCCGATGCGGCGCAACGGCACACCCGACGACATCGGCTCTGCCGCTTTGTTCTTCGCGTCGCCGGCATCGTCGTGGATCACCGGCAAGCTGCTCGAGGTCGACGGCGCCGCCCCGGCGGGACTGTTCCCCAACGAGTCACCCGATCTCTAGAGAGGAAACCCGTGAGCGACGAGGTGCGATTCGACGGTGACGTGGTCATCGTCACCGGCGGCGCGGGCGGCATCGGCCGCTCCCAAGCCGTCGAATTGGGCAGGCGCGGCGCGCGCGTCGTCGTCAACGACCTCGGGGGCAGCCCCCGCGGCGGTGGTGCAGATCCCGCGATGGCGCAGGCGATTGTCGACCAAATCGTCTCTGCCGGAGGCGAAGCCGTTGCGAGCGGCGCAAGCGTATCGTCTGACGAGGGGCCCGCGCAGATCGTCGAGGCGGCGATGGACACCTGGGGGCGCATCGACGGGTTGATACACAACGCCGCGATCGTGCTCGACGACCACTTCGAGGACGTCACCGATGACGACCTCGACAGCATCCTGACGGTCAATCTGCGGGGCACCTTCCGGACCCTACGTGCGGTGTACCGGGCGATGAAGGACAACGGCGGCGGCCGCATCGTCACCCTGACCTCTGCGTCCGGCCTGTCCGGTGCTTTCGGTCAGGCGGCATACGCCACTACGAAAATGGGTGTCCTCGGCATCACCCGCTCGGTGGCATGGGAGGGCATGCGGTTCGGCATCAAGGTCAACGCGCTTGCCCCGGCAGCTTTCGACACCCGGTTGTTCGAGGTGTTCACCCCAGACGGTGACGCGGCGTTGCGTGGACGTCCGCCCGAACTCGAAATTTCGCTGGACTCTGCGGAATACGTCGCTCTGCTGACCGCGAGCCGGGTTACGCCGATGGCACTGGCGCTGGTGCATCGCAGCTGCCCCGCGACGGCGCAGATCTTCGGAGCAACCGGCGGCTACTACTGCCGCTACGCCATCTCGCACACCGAGGGCGCCACCTTCGGCCCCCACCCGTCAGTCGAAGACATCGCCGGGAATTGGGAATTGATCCGCGACGGCTCGTTGCCCAATGAACTCGACGGCGAGGCCATGGCATGGGGCGTCACGGCCTACTCCAGCCGGCTTCGGGATCTGGCAGCCCAGCTCGTGTGACCCTTGTTCACCAGCAGACGGGCAGCTCTCGAATGCCGTAGATCTGCTGCTCGTTCTGGAACACGAGTTCCTCCGCCGGAACGGCCAGGCTCAATCCGGGCAGCCGACGTACCAGGGTCGACAACGCTATTTGCAGCTCGGCGCGGGCGAGGTTCTGCCCGATACATTGGTGCACACCGAATCCGAAACCAAGATGCCCACGCGATTGGCGACCGGTGTCGAGCACTTCGGGTTCTTGAGTGAAGCAATCGTCCCAGTTGCCTGCCGGAAGATTCATCAGCACGACGTCACCCTGACTAATCGGCTGACCGCAGAGGGTGAAGTCTTCAAGTGCCCGGCGTTCCACCAGACTGTGGACGATGCTGAGGTACCGCATGAGCTCCTCGACCACATTGGCGACGACGTCGGGGGCGTCGGTGTCACGCAGACGTGCCAATTGGTCGGGGTGCTGGAGCAGCGCCAGGGTACCCAACGCGATCATGCTGGCGGTCGTTTCGTGGCCAGCCTGCAGCAGAATCATCCCGTTCATCGCCGCTGTTTCACGAGTGAGCTGGCCCGTGGCGACGTAGTCGGTCACCAGCCGGCTGATCAAGTCGTCTCCCGGCTCCCGTTCCTTCTTGGCAACGAGGTCGAACATATAGGTCAACATGGCCCCGATGGCCGCGATTCGCTCTTCGTCGGTTGACCTGGAATCCAGCCCGGCCGTGCTGTGCTTTTGGAAGAACTCGTGGTCCTCATACGGCACGCCGAGCAACAGGGAGATCACCAGTGACGGGACCGGCAGAGCGAAATCCCGCACCAAATCGGCGGGGCTGCCCTTTGCGACCATCTCGTCGATGAAGCCGTCAACCAACTCCTGAATCTGTGGCCGCATCGCCTCCGCCCGCCTGAACGTGAAATCCCTTGTCATCATTCGGCGTAGCCGGTTGTGTTCGGGATCGTCGGTCCTTGCAAAGATGACGGGCATAGCGCTGCCCGGCGTCATCTTCATGCTGTCCGGGATCGTGTCCGCGCTCAGTCGAGCGTCGACCAACGCCGCTTTGATGTCGTCGTAGCGGCTCACCACCCAAGTAGGGTCACCACGCCACTGCGCCAGCTTCAGACCGCCCGCGTCGCGCCACTCGGCGAACTCAGCGGGCGGCTCCAGCGGGCACCCGGCCTTGCGCGCAGCGGGAATCACGGGCAACCCCGGCGTTTCCACGACCTCCGGTTTCATGAGCGCTCACACCTCTCCGCGGGCGCGTGCGGTGGCAACCGACGCGCGTTCGAGATACGGCCACGCCAGCTCTGGCGGCATTCCCCCACACAGCGGGTGTAGCTGCAGACTTGCGCCACCGCGGATTTGGGCAACCGCTTCGTTGGTCGTCATCACCACGTACGGGCCCTGCGCCGACCGCAACTCGTCAACTGTATTGGCGCGGGTGATACTGGCGACCGATTCGTCACCCTGTCGGTATTCCGCGGCCATGCGGGCGTCGTGCAGGAGGTAGGAGCCGATCTCCGCCCAGGCAGTATCGACATCGTCGGCCACGAAAACTGCTGTGGCGCTGCGCCCGTCAGGAAACTGTGCCGGCCCGGGCTCATGTCCATGTGCCCGCGATTCCGCCTCGAACGCCTCCCTCACCTTCGGCGCGTTGGTGAAGGCGATGAAGCCAAGGCCGTGGCGACCCGCACGTCTGGCCGCCGCTGTGCTGCCGCCCGCGATCATCACGCGCGGTCCCCCGTCTGTCACAGGCGCGGGCGTCACATGAATTCGCCGCCCGTCGACATCGACGGGGTCGCCCGCGAGCAGGCGCAGGAGCAGCTCCAGACTCTCGTCGGCGATCTTGCCCCTGCGACGTGCATCCACCCCCATGTGTTCGTATTCCTCAGGGCGATGGCCGATTCCGAACACATAATGAACGCGGCCCTTGCTGAGGTTGTCCAGCACGGCCATGTCCTCGGCGAGCCGGACCGGGTGATACAACGGGAGGACGGCCGCAGCCACCAGGATGTTCAGCACCGTGGTTCGGGCGGCGATTGCGGACGCGAGAACCAGCGGTGATGGCAGGTGGCCGTCGACGGTGGCGTGATGCTCACTCAGCACCGCCATGACGGCGCCTCGGGTCTCCGCCCATCCACACATCTCGAGTGCAGCGTCGTACAACACCGGCGTGGAGGCGCCAGACGCCGGAGCGCGCATATCGAAGCGCATCGTGAACATGAGTGGTGCGATCAGCCGTTGGGCACAGGATCGAACTCCACGTGCAGGGCGCTGAGTCCACGCATGATGAATGTCGGGTCATACTCGTACTTGCGTTCGCCGGCCGGACCGTGCATTTCCTCGGAGATCCTGATGTTGGCCATGCGGTCCAACAGGCGGTTCATCGAGATGCGCGCCTCCGCGCGGGCCAGTGGCGCACCGGGGCACGAGTGAGCTCCACGCCCGAAGGCCACGTGCTCGCGCACATTGCTCCGGTCGTGCCGGAACTCATGAGGGTCTTCGAACTTGCGCGGATCGCGGTTGCTGGCACCAGGAAGCAGCATGATGATCGTGCCCGCTGGGACGTCGACCTCACCGATCGTCGTCGTCGTCCGCGCGATGCGGAAGTGGCTCTTGACCGGGCTCTCCATCCGCAGGGATTCTTCGAGGAACGCGGGGATCTGTGCCCGGTTGTCGCGAAGTGCCTGTTGGATATCGGGTCGCTCGCCCATCACCCGCATGCCGGTACTGAGCAGCTTGGTCGTCGTCTCCATCCCGGCCGCGAACAGGAACGTCGCCAGCTTGACGACCTCGTCGACCTCGGGCACCGACCCGTCCGGGTAGGTCGCGGCGGCCAGTTCGGTCAGCACGTCCTCGCGCGGTTCGCGTCTGCGATCGGTCACATACGACGCGAACTTCTCGTCCAGCCACATCAACGGGTTGTGCGCGACGGTTTCGGAGTCACTGATGTCGCCGACCACCTCGTCGCCCAGCGCAGCACGGAACGATCGGTGGTCCTCTTCGGGAACACCGAGGAGGTCGGCGATCACCAACATCGACAGCGGCTTGGCGAAGTCCGCCATGAACTCGCATGCTCCGCGGTCGATGAACTTGTCGATCTGCTGGTCGACAAGGCGCCACATGAAGTCTTCGTTCTCGCTGAGACGTTTCGGAGTGATCAGCTTGCTCAGCAGCCCCCGCGTCTTGGCATGCTGCTCGGCATCCATCGTGACCACGTGCTCCGCCATCGGAATCGCCGAGCGGTACTGCTCGATCAGGGCGCCGATGTCGTCACCCTCCGGTGTGAACGGGAGCGGAGGAAACGGGCCTGCCACGGCAACGCATGACGAGAACGCCGCATCCTTGTACGCCGCCAGCGCTTCCTGGTGCCCCGTCACCGCCATCACGCCATACGGGGTTGCATGCTGAACCGGGCACTTGGCGCGTAGATGGTCGTAGTAGGGATACGGGTCGGGAACAAGAGACATGTCGGAGAAGTAATCGACCGACTCGAAATCGCTCACGGCGCCTCCTGGCTGATGGGCATCTTCACCCGTCCTAGATAGACCAAATGTTAGGTTACAGAGAATCCGTACTTTGCGGCACCCTCACATCCGGGGGGCCGCCGAGTCGGTGACACCGGCATCGCGGATGTCCATGATGGCGTCGATGCTTTCGGCGATGTCCTCGGCGGTCATCGACGATCGCCAGATGCCTGGGCTGAACACGACGGCGACGCGGGCCACGCTCCCCATTCCGGTCTGCAGGACTTCGCCGTTCAGCGAACACGATTCGTGTGCGAGATACGCGGCCGCGGGCGCACACAGATCGGGCGGCATGCTGGCGTTGATCTCGTCCATCATCTCCTTGGACATCGACATCACCTCCGCCACCTTGTCCGAATGTGCAGCCGACAGCCGGGTAAACGCCCGTGGCGCAATCGCATTGACCCGGATGCCGAGGGGCAGACCCTCGGTGGCGAGGTTGCGCGTGAGGCCGAACACCGCGGCCTTGGCCGCGCCATAACTGCTCAACTCGGGTATGCCGCCGAGCATGGCTTCTGAGACGGTATTGACCACTCGCCCGTAGCCGGCACGCACAAAATGCGGCCACGCCGCCCTGACCACGAACAGCGTGCCGAGGAAATGGACGTCGAGCATCGTGCGGAACTGGTCGACCGTCAGATCCGCAAAGAGACCGGGATCATGGATACCTGCGTTGTTGATAACGGCATCGATGCGGCCAAAGGTGTCGAGTGCGGTATCGACGATCCGGGCCGCTGACCGCTCTTCGGTTACCGACGCACAGCACGCGACCGCTTGGCCGCCAGCCTTCTCGATCTCCCCCACCACCGCGTCGGCAGGAGCCGGCGACGAGCCTTTACCGTCAAGGTCGACACCGTAGTCGGCGACGACCACCCGTGCGCCCTTGGACGCCAGCAGCATCGCATGACTGCGGCCGACGCCGCGGCCTGCACCGGTGACGATCACGACGCGATCGTCGAAACGCAGTTCCGTCAACCCATCTCCTACGCCGGGTCGAACAACACCGGTAAGACGTCGGCGAGCGGAACACCTGTCCCCGGATGTGCGGATCGTCTCCGTCGGGATCCATCCGCAGATTCGGCAAGCGGTCGAGCAGAAGGTTGATGGCTGTGCGCATCTCGAGGCGCGCGAGGTGCATGCCTAGACAGACGTGGACGCCATGGCCCCAGCCGAGATTTCCCTTTGGTGTGCGGAAGATGTTGAACTCGTCCGGGTCCTCCCACCGATCTTCTTGCCGGTTCGTCGAACCGAGCATCGGCAACACCGAACACCCCTCGGGAATCTGCACCCCGCCGAGCTCGGTATCGCACGTGGTGGTGCGGGTGATGGTCAGCAGCGGCGGATTCCATCGCACCGCCTCCTCAATGGCCTGCGGCAGCAGCGATCGGTCGGCGCGGACCGCGTCGAACTGTGCGGTGTCCGAGAGTAAGGCGAAGAGGAGGTTCCCCAGCGACCGATACGTCGTCTCCACACCGGCAGGCAGCAGCAGCCGAAGAAAGGAGAAGATCTCCTCGTCGGTGAGCTTCTCGCCGTCGATCTCTGCCTCGGCGAGGAGGCTGATCATGTCTTCGGCTGGTTCGGCTCGGCGTGCCTCGAGGATCGGCGCGAAGTACTCACACAGTGCGGCCGCCGCAGCGAGCCCACGCTCGGGGTTCATGATCCAGCTCAGCAGCGAGATGGACCAGCGTTGGAACTGCGGGTAGTCCTCTTCGGGCAATCCCAACAACCCCGCGATGATCCGGCTGGGGTAGTCGAACGTGAACTCCTTGACGAGATCGGCCTTGCCGTTGGCCGCAAACTTGTCGATGAGTTCGTTCCCGACGCGGGCTACGAGTTCGTCCTGGAAACGCGCTAGAGACTTCTGCGAGAACGCCTTCGAGACCAGACCGCGCAGCCTGCCGTGCACCGGTTCGTCCATTCCCAGCATCACGCGCTCACCCAGCACTGGACCGAAGGCCGCGATAACGCCCGACGACGAGAACGTGAGGTTGTCGCGCAACATCTGCTGAGCATCTTCGTAGCGGTACACGATGAAGACGGGTTTACCCTCCTCGCCTGGCATCGCGGACATGTCAAGCCGCTGGATCGGCTCCTCGCGCCGGAGACGAGCCAATTCGGGGTAGGGATCGCGTACGTCGCCGGATACGGCGTCGTCGAAAGACCCGAAGTCCTCGAGGTCGTCGAAAAGATCTGACATGCTGCTCCCGTCAAGTCGCCGGGTAGGCGACGGATTTCACTTCTGTGTACTGGCTGAATCCCGCGAGGCCGTTCTGGCGCCCGACGCCGCTGTCCTTATAGCCGCCGAACGGCGTATCCGCGCCGTAACCCGCCGTTCCATTGAGCCCGATGAAGCCCGCGCGAAGCCGGCGCGCAACGGCAAGCGAATGGTCCAGCGAGCTCGACATCACATTGCCTGCGAGGCCGTACACGCTATCGTTGGCGATTCGGATCGCGTCTTCTTCGTCGTCGTAGGGAATGACGACAAGCACGGGCCCGAAAATCTCCTCCTGAGCAATCGTCATCGAATTGTCGACGTCGATGAAAAGCGTTGGGGTGACCCAGAATCCCTTGTCGAACTCCTTCGGTGGCTCCGTGCTGCCGACGAGCATCGTCGCGCCCTCGTCCACACCCTTCTGGATGTAGCCGAGGATGCGCTCCTGCTGCTTGGCCGAAATCACCGGGCCGCAGATGGTGCCAGGATCCTGCGGATCGCCTGCCTTGATGTTCTCGTAGATGGTCTTGAGAATCGCGACGCCCTCGTCGTAGCGAGAACGCGGCAGCAGCATTCGGGTCGGTGCCGCGCAGCCCTGCCCTGCGTGCATCAGCGGGCCGATGCCGATCAGGCACGCCGTGTTGAAATCGGCGTCCTCCAACACGATCGTCGCCGATTTTCCGCCGAGTTCCAGGAACAGCCGCTTCATCGTTGCGGCGCCCTTCTCCATGATGCGTTTGCCCACCACCGTGGATCCAGTGAAGGAGATCATGTCGACCTTCGGCGAGATCGTCAGTTCCTCGCCGACGAAGTGATCCGATGCCGTCACGACGCTGACCACACCCGGTGGGATATCGGTCTTCTCGGCGATGAGCCGCCCGAGCCGGGTTGCGTTGTACGGCGTGTTCGGCGCGGGCTTGAGCACCACGGTGTTCCCGGTCGCCAACGCTTGTCCGAGCTTGTTGATCGTGACTTCGAAGGGGAAGTTCCACGGGACGATCGCGCCGACCACGCCGACCGGCTCGTACCACACCTTTCGCCTGGTGTTGACACCGGTTACGGACACGACCTTGTCACCCAGATCGGTCTCCCACTCGAAGGAATCGATCAACCTGGCGGGGTATTTGAGACCATCCTCGAGCGGAGCATCCAGGTGCGGACCGTGCGTGACGGCCCTCGGAGCGCCGACCTCGAGGATGAGTTCCTCACGCAGTTCCTCCAGTTCGCTTTCGATCGCCTCGTGCAACTGCAGAAGGCAGCGCTTCCGTAGTTCACGATTCGTCGACCAGTCGGTCTCGTCGAAGGACCGCCGCGCCGCGTCGATCGCCCGGTTCATGTCGGCCTTCGATGCGTCGGCGACCTCGCCGAGCACGTCTTCGTTGGCCGGGTTGATGTTGGTGAACGTCCCCGCTTCGCCATCGACGAGCTTGCCGTCGATCATCATTCTTGATTCGAAGGTTACTTTCGCGGTGTCAGCCATGGGTCTCACTCTGGTCGTTCGGAGCGTTCGTGGGAGCGGGTTTCGGCCCGAACTTCATCATCAGCGTGGCGATTCGCTCCATGACGGGAGCGGGCAGCTTGGTGGCGGCGAACATCATCGCGCGCTGCGACGCCGTCAGCGGAGCGGCGCCGCCGCGCAATTTGCCGAAGCCGGGAATACCCATCATCAGCCGAGTGATCTGATGCATTCCGGCGCTCGGTAGAAGGCGGTTGGCGATCAACAACATCCGTGCATCGACCCCGACCGCACGACGCGCGAACGGCGACGAGTCGTCAAGCGACTTGGCCAGGCTGACGGCGAACTTCTCCGGCGGCTTGGCGATGCGTTGCGTCAACGCGTGTAAACCCCGCTTGTCGATGATGATGTGGTGGGGTGCATACGGCCCATCGAAATCGCGGGTATCTATGACACCCGCATTGGTGAGGATCTCGGTGTCGTATGTGCCGGTGACCAGGATGGTGACCCCGATGCCGAACGACGCGACCTCGCCCGCCATCGACTCGCCCCACCGTTCGAGCGCACCCTTGACAGCGGAATAGGTTGCGGTCACGGGCATTCCACGAACTCCAGCTGCGCTGGACATCAAGACGATGCGTCCGCGCCCGGCTCTGCGCATCGACGGCAGGAGCGCCTTGGTGAGCGCCACCGGGCCGAATATGCTGGTGGCGAACATCTGCTCCCACACGCTCATCGGCATCTCTTCGACCATTCCCCCCGAGGCGATACCGGCGTTGTGCACCAACCCGTACGGCGCGCCGACAGCCTCTTCGATCGCCTTCGCCGCGGCGGTGACAGATGCGGCATCGGTGAGATCGAGTTGGACCCCGATCAGCCGGTCGTCGTCTTCGCTCGCCCCAGTTGCCTGCCGCAGCAGAGGCATTCCCTTGTCGGGCGTGCGCATCGCCGCGACCACGCGCCACCCGTCACGGTAGAGGCGCACCGCCGAAGCGAAGCCCAGCCCCCTTGAGGCGCCGGTGATGACGACGCTGCGCGTGTCACCCATTCGCGTTCTCGGGTGCACAGGCGCCTTGGCCGGGCGGCGGCGGGTCGACATGGGGCCTGCCGTCCGGCAGCGCATACTGCCAGGTGGACCACTTCCCCACCGAGAACGGTCCTTCGGCGCCTGCCTTCTCGTAATAGCCCTGCGGATCAAACACTTTCGCCTCGGGATAAGGCCACGGACACGCGACCGACGTCGCCAAACCACTCGCCTTGATGGCCCAGAACCAGCCGCCGTAGACGAAGTACGACACGTTGATGATCGCGAACATCACCAGGAAGGTGCCGAGCACCGGCTTCGTCGGGAAGAGCTTGGCTTTGGCCGCGAGCTTCTCCGCCACCGATTTCCCCGTGTCATCGCGGTATACCAGGATGGCCGCCGGGATCATCACGAACGTCACCGACAGCGACTCCCAGAGCAGCGGGAACTGGAAGGTGGTACCAGGGAACAACGTGCCGAATGGGATCGCCTGGGAGTAGATATACAACCCCGTGCGCACCAGGCTGATCTCCAGGATGGCGTCGAAGATGAAACCGATCACCAGCACCAGTAAGCCCAGGCTGAGCAGCGGGTGCCGGGTGACGAAGGCCTCGGGGCCGTACTTGGCCTGCCACTTGCGCAGAACCCAGATCGCCGGGAAGTACGGCCCGAAGTAGAACGTCACGTAACCGAACACGATCCAGGGTTCGACGGTCGGCGACATCATGATCAAGGGCCAGGACTCCGGCCAGTGCAACAACGCCGGGTTGTACACCGCATATGGCGACCAGTTCATGATCGGGTCCTGCCACACGATCAGCGTGGTAACCAGGACCATCATCAGCACCGGGCTGCCAGGGTTTTTCCGCCAGCCGCGGATGAAAACGATGGTCAGCACCACGACCATGATCAGGGCACCGATCTGCGGGATGACCTGCCAGTGATCGAATCCCGTCAGGAACCCGACCGGTCGCGGCCTCCCCTCGACGTTCGGGTTGGCCACGCGTGGATCGACGTCCGTCCGCGCCACGGCGGCGAAGAACCCGAGGAAACCGACCCATGCAATCAGTGAAATCCGTCGGCCCCAGTTCGGGCCCGTGCGTGCCGAACCGGGTGAATTGGCCTGTGCGCCGGGCGATGTCGATTCCTTTGTAGTCATCGGATCAGCCTTCCTCTCCGAAGCGATCGACTAAGTGCGAGTTGACGCCGTCGGCGTCGAGCGTGCGCGCCACGAGATACCCGGCACCCATCCAGGCGCGGCGGGTCCACTTGCCAAGGGAGACCCGGGTTCCCGGCGCACCCGAGGCGGCTGGCAGCATCTTGACCCGCTCCAGCGCTTCCTTGACACCACGCGGGCTCAGCGGATGGGCGTCGGTGAACGCCCGGACCAGGGTGGCGGCTACGTCACGGTTCACCACCGTCACGCAGAACTCGGGACGACTGCCGTCATACTTCGCGGCGTACTGGTCCAGGAAAGCTTGTCCGATCGGGTTTCCCTCGTCGTATTGATCGACCCCGACCCAGCCCATGAACGCGTTCCACATGATCGGGTTGACCCATGCGTTTTGGAACGCCGTGGTGGTGAAACGGGGAGGATCCCATCCGAGGGCTTCGAGCGCCGGATTGATGAAGACGATTCCGAATCCGAATCCCAGGTGCACGATTGCTTCGGCTTTTGCCTCGTGCAGGGTCTGCACGGCCGCGTTGATGTCTTGCGCCGTCTGGGCGATCTCGACCTCCGCGACGATCCGAATGCCTTTGCGGCGACACGCGCTTCGCAGGTTCTTCAGGTAGCTCTCGCCAATGAGGCTCTGCTCGGCCAGGACACCGATTTCAGTGAGCCCACGCTTTGCGACAAGATCCGCCAAGAAGATCGGCTCGTCGGTCATCGACCCCTGAGGGAAGGCGAACGTCCACTCGCCAAGCCAGTCGTCGGTGCCTGTCACGCTGATGGCAGGGACCTTGAAGCGTTCCTCGATGGCCTCGCGCACCGGTACGCAGTTGTCGGTGATGTTCGGACCGAACACCACAAGGCAGCCCTCGTCGACCAGTTCGCCATAGGCGTCGATCACCGCCTTGACCGAACCCTTTGGCAGACCCTCGACCTCGCGGTAGATCATTTGGACGGGACGGTCCATCACGCCCTGTTCGACCGCCTCTTCGAAGATCAGGTCGAAGGTCTGGGTGAAGGAGGCGAAAAGGTCTTCAGGAAAACCCGGAGGCAACGTGAAGTCCATCAGGTAGCCGATCTTGATCGGCTCAGCTGTGCTTTCGTAGGACACGTGACCTCCCCAGGGGTCGACCTAATATTTGTTCAGACACTAGTCGTGACGCTGAGCAGCGTCAATCACCCTGGTCCGGGTCCGTCCGATGCGCCCAGGTAGACCTCGATCATCTCGTTGAGGCCGCGGCCCACCGACGCGTCGTCCGTCAGTGGTCCCGCGATGGCGGCTCTGGCCGCGTCGCGGTGCGTCAGACCTTCGGCGATGAGCCGGCCCGCCGCGATCAGCACGCGCGTCGAGGCAACTTCGCGTAGTCCCCCGGTTTCCAAACGACGAATCGCCTGACCGAACCGCACCAGCTCGGCAGCCGTTGTGCGATCGACTCCCGCTTCGTGCGCGACGATGCCTTCCTCGACGTCGGGCTGCGGGGAATCCGAACTCGATGGCGACCATGCGTTGCCGGGTGGAGTCCTTGAGATCCTTGAGGACGCTTTGATATCCGGGGTTGTAGGACACGACGAGGCCGAATTCGGGCCCCGCGTCCAGCGTGACGCCGAGACGCTCGATGGGAAGCTGTCGCCGGTAGTCGGCAAGGGGATGCAACACAACCGTCGTGTCCTGCCGTGCTTCGACCACCTCGTCGAGGTAGCAGATCGCTCCCTCACGCACGGCACGGGTCAGCGGACCGTCGACCCAGACCGTCTCGTCACCCTTCAACAGGTACCTGCCGACCAGGTCGGCGGTGGTGAGGTCGTCGTGGCAGGCGACAGTGATCAGCGGCCTGACCGAGATCGTGAGCCATCGCCTCGACGAAGCGGGTCTTGCCGCAACCGGTCGGTCCCTTCAGGACCAGCGACAGGCCCTGTCGGTATGCCGCCTTGAAGACGGTCTCCTCGTTACCCACCGCCTGGTAGTACGGGCGCTGCGATTCGGCCTGCGGCATTGCGCCATTCTGGTACGCGAGCCCGGGCTCGTTGCCCATAGCGCCCCTTCCGTTACCCGCTCCGTTGCGGCGGGTGAAGCTTAACCCGGAACAGATGTTTGTTTCAATGTGCGCTCGATGTCACGACACCCTGCGCCGCACCTCCGCGGCGCGCAGGGCCGAACGAAACAACGGACCAACGACGCCGGTGAGTAGTTCGGGCCGGGCGACGGTCGCGTGAGCGGCGCTACCGAACACCTTCTGCAGCGAGGCCACGTCGGTCCCGGCTCCCGACGGTCAGGCACACGCAGCCGGTCCCACGGCGGCGAGCCTCCGTCAGTGCGCGTCTCGCGTCAGCTGCACCGTAGGCACGCTCGTAGCCGTGGTCGTATGCCAATCCATCCGACACCACGACCAACAGCCGCCGCGACGTGCCGCCGCGTGCCTCCAGGACGGCCGAGCCGTGGCGGATAGCCGCTCCGAGTCGCGAGTACGCGCCCGGCTCAAGGCTGTTCAGTCTTCTGATCATCCGGGCATCGAGGTGGTCGTCGAACCGCTTGACCGGCACCATGTTCACTGCGGCCCGCCCCTGTGAGTAGTAGGCGTACAGCGCCACGCGGTCGCCGAGATCATGCAGCGCGACCGTGAGATTGGCGATCGCGGCCCGTTGTTGCTGATGGACGGTGCGCCCGACGGTCCCCGGCTCGGCCGTCGAACCGGAAACGTCGAGCAACAGCAGCACCGACAGGTCACGCCTGCGCCGCAGGCTGTCGAGATAGACCGCCTCGTCAGGCACCGACCCCGCCCTCACCTCGACGCGTGCCTCGACCGCGGCATCGATGTCGATGTCGTCACCCTGCGACTGGCGGTGGCGACGATGCAGTCCCATACCGAGACGCGCAAGGGGGCGCCGCACGGCGATGGCGTCGTCAATCGCTTGGGTCGCGGACGCCTTGATCTGCGGCTCGACCTCGCGCACAGTGCACCAGTCCGGTCGGTACTTCTTGCGATTCGCATCCCATTCGGGGTACGTGAACCCGTCCGGCGTGATGTCGCCTGCCTCTTCGGTGTTGACCGTGGCAGTCGACGACAGCGCGTACAGCGCCGCGATTGGCCGAATTGGTGCGATGGGTCGGAGAATCGGCACCGGGCGGTCCGCCGCCGCTGCCTCCCGACTTCCGCGCCGACGACAGCATCTTCTTCAGCCATTTGCCGATGAAGCCGCCCCCGCCGACGGGGCTGGTGAACAGGTCCGGGTCGTCGGTGTCGTCCACCTCGCCGTCGTCGAGTTCCTCGAGCGCCTCCTTGCTCTCGCGACGCGGAACGTGTCCGGCGGATTCGTGATCCACCTGCGTGGCTGCCCGACCGTTGGCGGCGACAACCTTCTTGGCGCGGATGACACCGAACTCCGCCGGTGGATCGTCAAGCGCGTCCTTGCCCGACGCGATCGACAGTGACGAGGCGGGTGAGTCGCTGCGGCTTGCCATTTCGGGGTCGGCCAGCGAATTCAACACACCGGGCAGCAGGTCACCGATCGCGACGAGCGCACGGTGCCCTTCGACGGCCAGATAGCGCCTGGCCACCCGCGGATGTCGAACTAGTGCGCCAACGACATCGGGCGCCAGGCTGTCTGCCGCGATCAGTGACGCGTGCACGGCCACCGATTCCAGGTTCGCGCGGGGGCGCGCTGACGGATCGACGAAGACGATCTGCCCGTCGGTCCACGACGGCTCGCCCGGATCGAGCGGCGCCACCGCGACTGGCCGGCCAGCGAGTGCGGACGCAAACATCCCAAGCGCCTGCAGGCGGTCGCCTGCATCGTTCGCCACGGCCACCTCCGACTGCACCAACACGTTGACCAAATATCTGTTCCACCGTAGAGTCCGGTCAAACTGGAGTCAATCAGACGAGGGCATCGGCAACATGATCGATTACGCAGGACAGGTCGCCGTGGTGACCGGCGCCGGCCGAGGGCTGGGCAGGCTCTATGCATTGGATTTGGCGCGGCGGGGCGCGGCGGTGGTGGTCAACGACGTCGGGGGCACCATGGGCGGCGTAGGTACCGATGCGGCCGTCGCCGACCAGGTGGTCGAGGAGATCACGCAGGCAGGTGGGCGGGCGGTCGCTTCGCATGATTCGGTGGACAGCCCTGAGGGCGGTCAGGCCATTGTCGATGCGGCGGTCGATGCCTTCGGGCGGCTCGACGCAGTCATCAGTAACGCGGGCATCTTCAACAGCATCCCGTTTGAGCAGCTCTCCGCCGATGATTGGCGGCGCATGCTGAGCGTCCACCTTGACGGCGGCTTCTACCTCAGCCAACCCGCGTTCAAGGTGATGACGAAGCAGAAGTACGGGCGGTTCGTGTTCATCTCGTCGTCGGCAGGCAACTTCGGCCAGCCGATGGAAGCGCACTATGCGGCCGCCAAGACAGGGCTCGTCGGGCTGTCCAACGTCATCGCGATCGAGGGAGCGGCACACGGGATTCTCTCCAATACCGTTCTCCCCACTGGCTTTTCACGGATGGTGACCGAAACCGTCGGTGACGAGAAGTTCCTCAAAGAGTCGGGTTTCATGCGCGCCATCCGAGCCGAGCTGGTCGTGCCACTCGTGGCGTTCCTGGCAAGCAGCGCCTGCGATTTCACCCACCGCAACTACTCGGCGTGCGCGGGGCGCTACGCACGCGTGTTCGTCGGGCTCAGCGAGGGCTGGATTGCCGATGCCGCGTCCGAACCCACCGCCGAGGACATCCAGGCGCACATCGACGAGATATCCGCGACAGAGAAGTTCATCGTGCCGGACACCATCGTCGACGAGGTGCTTGAAGTTTGCGACCGCTTGGGGATCAGCGCGATGCCCGACAATGCCGATGTCGCCTTCCCCGAGCCCACGAAGAAGTGACGGGCGACCGTGAACATCGACCAGTTGCTCACGGCGACCAGATCGGCACGAAAATCGCTCGATCTCGAAGCACCGGTCGACCTGGACGAGATCCGCGATTGCCTACAGGCCGGATTGCAGGCCGCTAACGGTTCCAACCAGCAGTCGTGGCGATGGTTGGTCATCACCGAGGACGGGTTGCGCGACAAGATCGCGGCGCTGTACCGGGATGCGTACTTGCAGAAGGTCGGCGGGCAGCTGATCGCCGGCCTAATGCCGGCCGGAACCCCCGAGGCCAAGTTGATGTCGTCCACCGAGTGGCTGGTCGAGAACCTCGCGAGGGTACCGGTGTTGGTGATCCCCTGCTACGAGCCGACAATGCCGAGGACCGACGGCGACGAATCCTTCTATCTGGCAACTCTTTACGGATCCGTCTTCCCCGCCGTCTGGAATTTTCAGCTCGCGTTGCACGCGCGCGGCTATGGAACCTGCATCACGACACTGCACCTGCACTACGAGCAAGCTGTGCGGGACCTGCTCGGCATACCAGAGTCCTTCGTACAGGGCTGCCTGCTCCCTGTCGCGCGGCTGCGGGCCGGACATACGTTCGCCCCTGCGCCCCGCCGAAAGATCGACGAGGTCGTCGGGATCAACGGATGGGAGGGCGCATGACCGCCGACGCCGAAGTGTCGGAAAGGCTTGGCCGTCTGGAGGACGGTGCCGCAATCCGTGAGTGCATGATGCGGTACGCGCGAGGAATGGACCGGCGTGACCGCGACTTGCTCCGCTCGGCATATCACGACGGCGCCGTTGACGATCACATCGGATTCGTTGGCGAGGTCGACGACTTCATCGACTGGGCCTTCGCCTACCACTCCACCCAGACGCGCTATCAGCACTACCTTCTCAACCACACTGCGGAGATCGACGGCGACGAGGCACACGCCGAGACGTACTACCTGTTCGTCGGCACCGATCGCGAGCCCGCCAACCACATCACGCTCTCGGGCGGTCGTTATGTGGATCGCTTGGAGCGCCGAGACGGCCGGTGGGCGATCGCCGACCGGATCTGTGTCGTCGAGTGGAACGCAGAGTCAACATCGTTCATCACCGACGAGGTGATCGCGATGATGGCCGGATCCATGAAGGTCGCGACGCATGACAGGACGGATCCCTCCTACGACCGACCGCTCGTTGCATCGCGCGCGGACGCACCGTCGTGATCCCCGCAGCTCGGACGGCGATCGGTAGGATCAGTCCCCAGTTAGACAACGACTACAACGTGAGCGAGCGCATTTGATGGCCGACGCCGCCCGGCGAGATGCCAAGAAGAGCCGTCCCGCGCGCGATAAGAACAAGCGCGTTGTGAAGCTCGCCGCCGTCACCGACCAACCGGCTGTCGATGCGACGCGGCGCACCGAGATCCTCAAGACGGCGAACTCCGTGATCGCGACGTCGGGCCTTCGCACTTCCCTGCAGCAGATCGCCGATGCCGCGGGCATTCTCGCAGGCAGCCTCTATCACCACTTTGAATCCAAGGAAGCCATTCTCGTCGAGTTGACCAGGCGCTATCACGCCGATCTGGACCGCATCGGCGAGTTGGCGCTTAGAACGTCTCGATGAGCCGGATCCTCGCCCCGTCTCCGAACAAATCACCGAGCTTGGGTGTGCGATCGCGCGCTGCGCGGTCGAGCATCGGGCCGCCCTGCAGATGTCGTTTTACGAGGGTCCGAGCTCAGACCCGGAATTGATGGAATTGACACGGCGTCAACCGTCGACCATCCAGGCCGCGATGTTGCAGGCGCTCCGCGCCGGGCGCTGGAGCGGCTACATCCGACCCGACCTGGACCTTCCCACCCTGGCCGACCGCGTGTGCCAGAGCATGCTGCACGTAGGCCTCGACGTCATCCGCCACAAGGCGTCGACCGACGAACTGGCCACACTGAAAAGCCGGATAACCCTCGAGGGTCTGGCGGTCGAGGTCCCGTCCGATGCGGACCTCGACAAGTCGAACGCATTCGCGGCCGCTGAAGCGGTCATCAAGAGTTGGGACGACACCGAGGACGACAGCGATCTCAAGGCCGCTCACGTTCGGGCGGTGGCCCGTGCCGAGTTCGGCCGCCGCGGGTATGAGATGACGACCATTCGTGACATCGCGTCCGCCGCGGGTTTGGGTACCGGCACCGTGTACCGCGTCATCGGCTCGAAGGACGAGTTGCTGATGTCGATCATGCTGGAGTTCGGACATAAGGTCGGCGGCGCGTGGACGGACATCGTGCGCACGGATTCCACCACGGTGGAGAAGCTTGACGCGTTGAGCTGGCTGAACATCAATGCACTCGACCAGTTCCCAGACGAGTTTCGAATTCAACTGGCGTGGCTGCGCCATACGCCGCCGGATACCGCGAACCCAGCATGGTCGTTCACGACCCGCATTCGTCAGATGAAAGCCCTACTCTCCGACGGTATTCGCGCCGGTGAGATACATAGCGACAAACCCGCCGCCGATGTGCTGGCCCGGTGCATCATCGGTGAGCAGTGGATCCCAGAGAACATCCTTCAAGAGATCGGTCCACGGAATGCGTTGATCTTGGCCCGTGACACCACCTTGCGGGGCATCAGCGTCCGCGGTTCCTAGCCGACGATGGAGCGAGAACGGGTATTCGCTGCCGTTGCCGCCGAGCGCCGCCGCATCGCCGATCTCGTGCATTCCCTCGACGATGATGCCCTCGCAACACCGAGTTTGTGCACCGGGTGGGACATCAAGACGGTGGCTGCCCACCTGGTGAGTGTCTTCGCCGACAGCTTCTGGACGTTCCAACGGGCGGCAATTCGGTACGGCGGGTTCAACCGCGCGATCGACGAATTGGCGCGCAGCCGCGCCAACGCCCCGGCGGCGGAGATCGCACAGACCCTCCGTCAGCGCGCCGACCACCGGTTGAGTCCGCCCCTCACCGGACCACTTTCCGGACTGACCGACGTCCTGGTGCACGGTGGAGATATCCGAATTCCCCTCGGCATTCCTTTTCGTCCCGATGAAGAACAGGTGGGCTGGGCGCTGGACTTCCTGACGGGCCCCCGGCCTTTCGGGTTCGTACCCCGCGGTCGGCTGAACGGAATTGCGTTTCACAGCACGGACATTGGCAGATCGTGGGGAGTCGGAGCCGAGATCCACGGACCGGCCGCGCTCCTGATGATGGCAGCCACCGGCCGTGTCAACATACTTGCAATGCTCGACGGCCCGGGGGTGGACGTACTTCGGGATCGACTCGCAACCTGACTCGACATCGAGGCGTTGCGGACGTCCGGCCCCATCGAAGCCGCCTGATAGCGTCCACCAAACTTTAGTTCCTGTGTTTCGGCTGGTGGCGGGCTAGAGTCTGGCTAACGAAGGACGGGAGTGCGGCGTGACGGTGTCGAGTGGTGCGCCCAGGCCCGGGCATGCCTACGACGACGGGACACGACGCGCCGAAGTTCTGGAGACAGCGGCATCTCTGATCGCGACGTCCGGTCTTCGTACATCGATGCACGATATCGCCGGCGCAGCGGGCATCCAAACAGGCAGCCTGTACCACCATTTCGAGTCCAAGGAAGCGCTTCTGGTCGAGTTGCTTCGCCGTTACCACGACGACCTCGATCGCGTCGCCGACCGTGCACTACAGCGTCTCGACGACCCTTTGTCACGTCCGGGGTTCGCACAGATAGTGGCGCTGGGCACGGCGATCGCACAGTGCGCGGTGGCGCATCGCGCGGCGATACAGATCTCGATGTACGAAACACCAAGCTCGAACCCCGACCTGATCAGCTGGACCCAGCGAAGGCCCGACGCCGTCCTTGAGGCGACGTACCAGACCCTGCGTGCCGCGCGGTGGGGCGGCTACATCTCCTCGGAAGTCGACCTCCGCATCCTCGCCGACCGCATCGCTCAGACCATGCTTCAAGTCGGGCTCGACATCGTGCGGCACAACGCCGCGACGGATCGGGTGGCGACATTGCTGTGCCGAATCATGCTGGAAGGTTTGGCAGAAGGTCGTCCTTCGGATTCCGAGCTTGGTCGATCCGCCGCGTTCGTTGCCGCCGACCGGGCCATCCAGAGTTGGACCGACGAGAACGACGCCGACGACAAAGCGGCCCACATCCGAGCGGTCGCGCGAGCGGAATTCGGTCGTCGCGGCTATGAGGGCACCACCGTGCGCGACATCGCCGCGGCCGCCGGAATCGGCCACGGCACCGTATTTCGGTTGATCGGTTCGAAAGACAAACTGCTCTCCTCCATCATGGGCACCTTCGGTGAGAAGACAGAGGAGGGTGCGCGAGAAGTCCTTCGCTCGAAGGCGACACCGATCGAGAAACTGGACGCATTGAGCTGGATCAATATCAATGCGCTGGAGCAGTTCGGTGACGAGTTCCGCATCCAGCTTGCGTGGATGCGCCAGATTCCGCCGAACGCGCCGAATCCGAGCGTCGAGTTCCCCACTCGACTCAAGCAGACCAAGACCCTACTGTCCCAGGGGATTCAGTCGGGTGTCGTGAGGATCGCCGATGCGCCAAGAGAGATGCTTGCCCGATGCGTGATCAGCCTTCAGTGGTTGCCCGAGAACATCCTGCGCGACGTCGGTGCCCACGCATCTTTGACGCATGTACGCGACACGCTGCTGCGAGGTGCAGCCGAGGTGACGGACTAGCCGAGGCTGGCGGGGAGCTTGCCCCAGCCCCGCACGCTGGAGGTGTGGGCCATCTCGGCATTGCTGTAGTCGACTTCCCAGTCCGGCCAGCGCTTGAGCACTTCTTCGAATGCCACACGCGCCTGCATACGCGCGAGGGCCGAGCCAAGACAGAAGTGCAGACCCTGCCCGAAGCTCAGGTGCGCGCCCTTGCGGTGGATGTCGAAACGCTCTCCATCGGGGAAGTGCCGCTCATCCCGGTTCGCCGATCCGTTGAGCAGCAACATGATCGAGTCTTCTGGAATCTTCTGGCCCCGGCACTCCACATCATGGGCGACGTAGCGGGCCTGCACCGGCGACGGCGCCTCATACCGCAACACCTCTTCGATGGCACCCGGAATCAAACCAGGATCTGCGACTAGCTCCCGGCGCTGATCGGGGTGATCCGACAACAGCGCACCCATGAATCCGATGAGCCGGGTAGTGGTCTCGTTGCCCGCGCCCGCGATCGTGCTGGTATAGGTGAGCACCTCGGTGCGAGTCAGTGGCCTAAGAACGCCGTCCTCTTCGATCTCTGCGTTGAGTAGCTGCGTCATCACGTCATCGGACGGGTGATCGGCGCGCCAGTCGATGTACTCGGCGAACAGTTGGTAGCTGTTCTCGAATGCGTCTGCCGTGACCGTCTTGAACGTGCCCTCCTTGAGGCCCAACGTCCTGCCTGTACTGTCTCGAATCTGCTGCTGGTCCCCTTCTGGGATACCGAGCAGATAGCCGATCGTGCGCATTGGAATCTGTGCGCCGAGATCCTCGATGAAGTCGAACCGGTCGGACCCGACCAAGGAGTCGAGCGCGCGCACGCAGTACTGCCGCGTCAGCGGCTCGATCGCCTCCATCCTGCGCGGCGTGAAAACCTTTGAGAGCAAGCGCCTATGCAGATCGTGAAGCGGTGGATCCTCGAAAAGGATGACACCGGGTGGGACCTCGATACCGCTCATGACGATGTCGATCGTCGTTCCACGTCCGGAGCGGTAAGTGTGAAAATTGGGAAGCTCGCGCGAGACGTCCTCGTACCGGCTCAGCGCGTAGAAATTGTGCTTCTCGTTGTAATAGAGCGGCGCTTCGTCGCGCATCCGCTTCCACGTCGGGTACGGGTTGTCGTCGATGTCGAAATCGAACGGGTCGTAGTACAAATCAACAGCATTCGTGTCAGTCACTGGCCCGTCCTCTTAGTCGATATCAGCTCGCTTAATGCGTCGCCAAGCTCGTTACCCGACCCAGAAGCGTCGTTGGCCAGCGCGGCCTCGGGCAACACCACCTCGCCGACTCGCTTGAGATATGGCCACGCTAGATCGGGCGGCAGGCCGCCACATAGCGGCGACAGGTTGAGCATCTCGCCGCCGGCGACGCGGTCGACCGCTTCCGCCACACTCAGAATCCGGTGCGACTTGGAAATCGCCCTCAGCTCTGCGACGTCGTCGGCGGGCGAGACGTCTGCTTGCTTCTCGTCTTCAGGGTTGCCCTCGGCGTACATCCGGGCGTCGTGAAGGAGGTGTTCGCCGATTTCGTCCCATGCCTGATCGACATCATCGGCGACGAAAGTGACATACGGGGTGTCGGGTTGGGGTATCAGCGCAGCCCCTGGCTCGTGTCCGTGCTCACGGCATGCCGCTTCGTAGGCCTCCTGCATACCGGGCTTACTCCCATTGGCAAGCAGACCAAATCCGTACCGGCCGGCTCGGCGCGCCGCCGCCAGGGTGGAACCACCCCACATCAGTGTTGGCCCGCCAGGGGTCTGTGACCGTGGCGTCACCCTGATTCGCCTGCCCTCATGTACAACCTGTTCACCGGAGAGCAGCTTGCGCAGCAGATTCAGCTTCTCGTCGGCGATCCGGCCTCGGCGATGGATATCCAGACCGAAGTGCTCGTATTCCTCCGGCCGATAACCGATTCCGAAGATCACAGATGCCCGCCCGTTGCTGATGATGTCGAGCAGCGCCAGGTCCTCAGCAAGACGCACGGGATCGTAGAACGGCAGGACCACGGTGAGGCTGAGCAATAGTCGGTCGGTGCGGGCGGCGATCGCCGATGCAAGAACGATCGGCGACGGCAGGTAGCCGTCCTCGGAACCGTGGTGCTCACACAACACCACGGCGATGCAGCCACGGGTCTCCGCCCAGGCGCACATTTCGGCGGCTGCGGGATACAACGCGGTCGTCGGCGCTCCGAACGACGGCGCGCGCATGTCAAATCTGATGGTAAACATGGCGGCTCCTCAGTCGAACACGTGCCGGGGCAGCGTGGTCGGAATATCAAGGGAGCTCAGCAGCCCAGGTGGTGCGTCGACAACGTAGGGAATCGCGTTGACCACCCTCATGGCCGTGGCGGCCATGGCGGCGTGGCCAGCGCCGTGGCCCTCCGCCGCGCCCATTGTCATCTCGCAGTGGATGTCGGGATCACCTTCGATGTCGACCCGGTAGGTGGCGTCGAAATCTGAGCTCAACCAGTCGGGCGCGACGTCACGGGCCATCCGGATGATGTGGTCGATGACGATCGCCTCGCGGCCGTTGACGACACCCGCCGCCCGCGTGCGCACGGCGCCGCACGTGCCGGCTTTGATCGTTCCGAATGCGACCTCGATGTCTCGGTCGGTCAATCGACGGTCGAGCGAGCCGCGCACCTCCTCCACGTCGACGCCGAGCCCCTTCGCGATGAGATGGATCGGCGCTTTCCACGCCAACTCGATGAAACCCGGCGTTTTCAGCATCGGCTCGAAGTCGAGCGGCCGGCCGAACCCCATCCCGTCCATCATCACGTCGGCAACGGGATAGTGATCGTTGAGCGCCACTTCCGACGCGGTGATGGTGCGAATGTTCTTCGACTGGGTGGTCATCAGCAGTGCAAGCTGGTCGGAGGCGAAGCCCGGGAAGATGCCGGAGACATAGAAGGAGGCGTTGCCCGCCTTGGCCGCGGCCTCCAATTGGCCGAGCCAGTCCGGTGAGTAGTAGGCAGGCGGGAACACCAGGCCGGTGGACGACGTCGACACGACGTTGATGCCCGCCTCCAACAGACGGATGTAGTCCGGCACAGCGCCGGCGTCGCGCTCGGGTCCGCTGGCCGCGTATACGACGCAGTCGGGTTTGAGGGCGATCAGCCCATCGGCATCGTTGGTGGCAGCCAGTCCGATGGCCTCCCCGCCGATCAACTCGCCGACGTCCTTGCCGTTCTTCTCCGGCGAATGAACCCATACGCCAACGAGTTCGAGGTCAGGGCGGCGACGCACGGCGTCGATAGCGTTCGATCCGACGCCTCCGGTCGACCACACGACTGTGCGCAGAGCTGTCACAGGATCTCCTCACCGGACCGACGGGCTGGGCCATCCGCTATGTCGAGACATTAACCTAATGTTTGTTCGATTTAAACCAGTTCGGCCCTGGCGAAGCTGCCGCCGCCGCAGGGCCCCACACCCATGCCGAATGGGCCCGAACCGGCCGCCCACCCTTGACCGTGGAGGCGCCTACTGCTAGCTTGCGGATCAAACGTTAGGTATCACCGTCACCGCAGCCAAGGGAGCCTGATCGATGGCGATGCTCGGCACGGTCGGTGGCCACGACGGCCCGCGCTTTCAGAAATCCACGGGGGTGCCGACCCGTTGATCGAGGTATCGTCCAGCCAGACATCCGACGTCGGCAGTCACAGGCCAGTCCGGCTCGGATGGACCGGCGTCGCAATGGCTTTCGGCGTTTTCGCGGTCATATCGTTGGTGAACATGCAGAGTGGCCTCCACGGCGACCTCCGTACCACGAACCCGAATCCCGGCGAGGTGCCCTATCCCCCGTTTCTCGGGATCACCAACTGGCCGCTGTTCTCCAGCGTCATGTCGGTCGTACTCACGCTGGCGTTCTTCGGATACCTGGGTTGGCAATCGGTTCGGCAGCGCAGCGCGCACTGGCTGCTGGCGGTCGCCATCGCGGCGCTGTTCGCCGGTGCGTTGGATCCGCTGGCCAACTGGGCGACATTCGCGATCTTCGATCCCCGCGTCGGACACTTCCCGCTGTCGTGGCCGTATTTCAACATCTCGCCGCTGCTGGAACCAACGCTTTCCTTCCTCGGCGGCTACGCGAGCTACTACGTCCTGACCGGCCTCGGTCTACTCTCGCTACACCGACGGTTCATCGAACCGCGGATCCGTGAGAACAGCCGGCTGGACCGGCATCGGCTCGTTGCCGTATTTCTCACCGGATTCATTGCAGGACTTCCACTCAATGCGCTCATGCAATTGATGTGGTTGAAGGTGGGTCTGTTCGTGTACACCGAGGCGTCGGGCCCAACGCTTTACCTCGCGGGCCGACATCTGCCGTTGTTCATGGTGATCTACGACAGCGTGCTGTTCGCGATTGTCGCCCTGCTGTGTGTCCGCGACGACAGCGGACGACCCGCGATCGTGGCCAACATCGCGCGGCGCATTCCCAGATCGGATTCGAGGATCACCACCGCCCGGTTGACCATCGTGGCGACCGCGGTATTGATGAGCGCGGTGCTCCTGCCGATCACGGTGTTCAGTCTGCTGCGGATCGCCGGCGACCCAAAGCCCGCCTACGACGTGTGGCCCTATCCGACAGTGAAGGTCTACGACCCGTACGGGCATCTCGAAGAAGCAGGCAAGCCAGGACCGTTCTACCGATAACGACCCAGGAGGAACAAATGTCAGAAGGTAAACACCGCGTCGTGGTTTGGTCGACGGGCGGCATCGGCTCGATCGCGATTCGCGCGATCCATCAAAGGCCCAATCTGGACCTGGTTGGCGTATGGGTGCACTCACCGGAGAAGGATGGCAAGGACGCCGGCGAACTGGCCAACGGTGAGCCGATCGGGCTTGCCGCGACCACCGATGCGGACGCGCTGATCGCCCTCAAACCCGACTGCGTGGTCTACGCGGCCAGCGGACCCGAGCGGGACGCGCTGGCAATCCCCGACTACGTGAAACTGCTCAGCGCGGGCATCAATGTGGTCACGACGAGCACCACGCGGCTGGTAAACCCGCATGCGTACGAGCCTGCCGAGTGGCGCGACCAACTTGTCACCGCCACAAAGGAAGGCCATGTCTCGCTGTATGCGTCGGGCATCGAACCAGGGTTTGCCGCGGACTACCTGCCGCTCGTGCTGACCACGCAGTCGTCACAGATAGAGAAGATCCACTCGTACGAGATCGGCTTGTATGACGACTACGGCGTCCCGGACATCATGAGCGATGCCCTGGGATTCGGCCGTCCACTCGAATACGAGCCCTGGATCAGCTTTCCGGGCGCCATCGCCGGTGAGTGGCAAGGACAGCTCCACCTGGTCGCCGACGCCCTCGGCGTCGAGATTCAGGAGGTGCGAGAGACGTTCGACCGCGCGGTAACAGATCGGACGTTGGAAGTCGCCATGGGAACCATCGAGGCCGGAACATGCGGCGCCCTACGGATGCAGGCCATCGGCGTCGTCGACGGACGCGAGGCCATCATCATCGAACACGTCACTCGGCTGGCTCCCGACGTGGCACCCGACTGGCCGACGCTTCCGAACGCCCTTGGCTATCGTGTGGTCATCACTGGCACACCGGACATCGACTGCACAATCGACGCGACGCTTCGAGACCGCAAGAGAGCCGGCATCGAAGGCATGACGTCAGGCGCTGGGGCGATGGTGGCGACAGCGATGCGCGTCGTCAACGCGATTCCCTATGTCGTTGCGGCGCAACCAGGTCTGGTCAGCTCGGTCGACCTGCCGTTGACGATCCCGCGGGGCGCCTTCAATCCTGCGTGAGCGAGGCCGCCGAGGAGTGCAATGACAACACGTGTCGTGCAGTGGGCAACCGGACCGGTGGGCGCGATCCAGCTTTCGGAGGTCATCGCCGACCCCGAGTTGGAGCTCGCCGGTGTCTTGGTTTACTCACCGGACAAGGTCGGCGTCGACGCCGGTGCGCTGGTCGGAAGGCCTCCGACCGGCGTCCTGACAACCAATGACAGGTCAGAAATTTTGGCGCTCGACGCGAATGTCGTTCTGCACTCTGCGAGTAAGGTGTATGGATTCGAGGCGAATACAGACGACATCGTCGACCTCCTCGAGTCCGGCAAGGACGTCATCACCGTCACCTCCTATGCTCACCTGGAGAGCCTGGGAGAGGACACCGCGCGGCGGGTGAAGCATGCTTGCGAGAAGGGCCACAGTCGATTTCATGCTGCCGGTGAACATCCCGGTTTCATGTTCGAACGGCTCGCCACGTCGCTGACCGCACTGTCGCAGCGAGTCGACAAGATCTCAATTGCTCAGTACGTCGACTGTTCTCATGTTCCCGAGGAACGAATGCTCGTCGACCTCATGGGAATGGGCAAGCAACCCGAGGAGATCTCGATCGAATCGCCGACTTTCCGCGCGGTGTCAACGCAATCTGAGCAGGCGCTTGCGGCCGCCGCCGACCAGCTCGGTCTACGCATCGACGAGATTCGCCATGTGATCAAAACCGCCGTCATCGACAAGGATGTCGAGTTGGCATGCACGACCTTGCCTGCCGGCTCCGTGGTAGGACAAATTCTCTCGTGGTACGCCTACCACGATAGTGAACCCAAACTCGTCGTCGAAGAGTACTGGACCTGCACCGCCGACATTCCGGGATGGGACCTTGCACTTGACGGTCACACGGTGCGGATTCACGTGGACGGAGTTCCGAACATCGACCTCGAATTGCGCATCGACACTGCCCCAGTGGCTGAACTGGGAGGGGTCTCGGGTGGCTATGTAGCCGTGGCTATTTCAGCGGTTCGCGCGATTCCCTATGTGCGCAAAGCGCCGCCCGGTGTGGTTGTTCCTGAGACGTTCGGTGCCTACCGGTGGCCGTCTCATAGCGCGTCTGCGCTCACACCCATCGCCTCAGCCGACCGGCCAGTCGCATCCGGTGAGTTCGATTGAGCGCGTCGAAAGTTCGGCCGCGTGTTCGCGATTGCGGGCCTTGGTCAACGGCACGGTTACCCGCGGCTTTCCCCATTGCTTGAAGGTGGGGGCGAAATAGGTTCCGCTCGGCAGATCGGTATTTGCAGCTTGAACGGCGCTGCGGGCAGCCTGCGGCAGGCTCTGCGACGTCCACGTCAATGCTGCGGGGCGACGGTCCACCAGCCATTTCACCGCGCCGGTGCTGTAGCGGGTGATGTCGGTAGCCGCCTGACCAGGATTGGCTGCATAAGCCCGGACGCCGCGCTGGGCCAGCTCGTTGATGAACAACATGATCGCGAGCTTTGACTCGGCGTACGCCGCCATCGACGAGAAACGTCGACTACGCCAGTTCAGGTCGTCGAGATGTAGTCTTCCGAATGCATAATTGCTACTCACCACGGAGACGACCCTGTCTGTGATTTTGTGCCCCAGTAGTCACGTCAAGGCAAAGTGACCGAGATGGTTGGTGCCCATGTGGGCTTTCAAAGCCGTCGACGGTGCGACTGAGCGGAATCCCGAATACGGCAGCGTTATTGATGAGCACGTCCACCGATTGGACCGAGTCGGCGAAGGCAGCGACGCTCGACAGGTCGGCGAGATCTAGATACTTCACGTCGATGTCGCCGGTCATCTCACTCACCGCCTGCTCTGCCTTCGACATGGTGCGACAGGCGATCGTCACCCGGTGTCCATCGGCCGCCAACGCCGCGGCGATGCCTTTGCCGATTCCGCTGTTGCCGCCCGTCACGATCGCCTGCACGACGTGATTGTCGCTTGACCCAACCGCGCGCGTCGCTCAATCAGGAACAAACATTCGGTCAATTCGAGCGTGACGGCGAAGCCGGGTTTGGTCAGCTCGGTCGATCTCCCGTTGACGATTCCCCGGGGCGCTTTCAGCCAACCGGGGTGAGCGTGAATGGCATCCTGACATTCAGCCACTTGTTGAAACCACATCCGCCACTTGGGCCGATGGTCTGGTCCCAGCCGGAGATCTTGGACGGGTCCGGGTAGTCCCTCCAGAACGTGAAGGCCTGCTGCCCCGGGACGGCAGTGCCGTCGGCGCAGCGTTCCCAGTTCTCCACGGTGTGGCTGACCTTCCAACGGCCGCTCACATATACCAGGTCTGCGCTCCAACCTTGATCGCTTGTGACGCGTCCGGTGCAGTCTTGGAACGTCGTGCAGTTCGAGGTGACGGTCCAGGTTTGAGTGACACTTCCCTCGTCGTGAAAAGACTGGTTGGTCTTCGCCCATTCGCCGTCCGAGAACGCGGTGTATGTGCCGTTGATCGCGACGCCATCGTTCGGGTCCGCGTTGGCCACGGGCGTCGCGCACACACCCCAGGTCACCGCCGCAGTCGCTGCACATGCCAGCGCTTTTGCGAGCATCACCGGTCAGCCCTGTAGATCAAGTCCTGCCAGGTCTTCGCCGGGTCGACGAGGTCGGTCTGCCTGCCCACGTGGCCGTCGGCCGTGGCGTACTGACCCGTCTGGGGATCGTAGTGGGCAATCTCGACGGATGGACTCGGCCCAGAATTGTTGGTGTTGAACGCACTTGGTGCCGCTGCGGGGGCACCACCCATATCCGTTGGCGCGAGGCCATCGATCGGCGGGCCCACGGGCACCGGCGGCGCGGGCGCCTGCGGCGCAACTGCGTCCGGCGGCGGTGGCGCTGCCCCCGGCGGCCCCGCCCCTAGCGGCAGTGGCGTGCCCTCTGTCGGTGCGAATATCCGATCGTTGAAGTCCACGCGGTCGTCAGGCGGTATGCCCTGTGCGATCAGGTTCGGATCGATCGGTCTCGGGCCGAGGGCGTGCTGCCGCATCGCAAGCGGCTGGTAGGGCTTGTCGCTATAACACTGTTGCACCGTCGGGGCGCGCTTGCCGGGCACACCCATGCAGGGATAGTTGCGCGCCCCGCGCACGACGATCGGCGAATCCTGTGGGAGCTTGCAATACAGCCCGTCGGGAGTGTCAACCGTATCGAGATCTGCGGGAGACCGCCACTGCGACGGCGGCAAGAAGCCGACAGTGCACGGCGGGGGGTCCTCGATCGAGATTCTGAAGTCGCCCAGCGCCATACCGGTCGCGTTGTTCTGTGGAGCCGAGGACTGGATGAAGGCCACGAATGGCGGCAGCAATACCAGAACCTGCTCGAGAGATGGCCGGTAAGTCACCGCGACCTGGCCAAACGTCGTCATGTTCGCCAGCAGTATCGGCAGCGTCGGCTTGATCTGCTCGAACAGTCGCGAGACTTCGTCCGCGGCCTCGGGTCCCTGCTGCAACAGTGTGCGCACCTGAGGATCGTTATTCACCACCTGCCCAGTGATTCCGGCCAGGCTATGCGCCCACAGCCGCAGTTCGTCGGTTGTCTGCGCTTGCGAGTCCAGAAGGGGCCCAGTGTCTTCGATCAGTGTCGAGGAGCGGTCGCCCACTCGGTTGAGATCTCCGGAAATCTTCGACGACGAGTCGATCAGCGAGCCGAGGTCGTAGCCGGATCCGTTGAAGGCGTTGAACGATTCATCGATCAAGCCGCTCAGCTTCTCCTTCGGAATGCTGTTGATCAGCGTGCTGACCTGATCGAGCATCGGGCCGACCTGTTGCGGAATCTTGGTGTCGCGCACGGAGATCACCGATCCGTCCTGCAGGTATGGCGGTGAATCCGTGCGCGGCAGCAGTTCGACGTACTGCTCGCCCACCGCGGAGACACTTCGCACCTCGGCGGTCAGCTCGGCGGGGATCTTGGGAGATCTACTCAGCGTCAGGGTGGCCGTCGCCTCGTTGCGCGATACGTCCATCGCGGTCACCTTGCCGACCTCAACACCGCGATACGTCACATTCGAGAACCGGTACAGGCCACCGGAAGCGGGAAGCTCCAGCTTGACCGTGATCTTGCCGATGCCAAGCAATGTCGGCACCTGCATGTAGGCGAACACCATCACCAGCACACCGACGATCGACGCGATCGTGAAGATCGCCAACTGGATCCGGACGAAGCGCGACAGCATCAGCCACCACCCCCGGGTTCCCACGGCGCCGGGTCGGTATTCGGGATCGGGCCGAAGGGCGGTGACGTGCCGACACCGAGTGGGAACTTGGTGTAATACGCGTTGTAGCCTTCGTCGCCCGGCGCGGGGATCAGCGCCGCGCGGTCCTGCCCAAGCCGCGTGCCGAGGAGGAGCCCACGCTTTATCCGGGCGTTCGTGAGATCAATGTCCACGAAGAGGTTCACATAGTCACCGCGGACGCCACGGTCGATGAGGTTCTGCGTCAACGGGAACGTCGGGATGTAGGCAAGTGCGGTGTCGATCGAGGGGCCGACGTCCGCGAGCGCTTGGAGAGTCGGTGCGAGGTTCTGCAGGTTTTTCACGAGGTCGGTCTGCGCATCGCCGATCACGCCGGAGACGGTCTCACTGAACGTGCCCAGCTTCTCCAACGCGGTGGTGATCCTGGGCCGCTCCTTGATCAGCACGTCCAGCGCAGGCGGAATCTTGTTCAACGCGCGGGTGAGGACCTCTTGCTGGCTGCCGAGCGTCGCGGAGAATCGGTTGAGCTCGTCGATGGTGGCGATGATGTTGTCGCGCTGTTGATACAGCGTGCCGACGAACGTGTCGAGCCGGGTAATCAGATCGCGGACCGCGTCCTGGCGCCCCGACAGCGCTTCGTTGAAGTTGTGGACGATGTCGCCGATCTGTCCCAGTCCCCCGCCGTTGACGACAGCCGCCAATGACGACAACGTCCGTTCGGTCGACGGGTAGGTCGACGAACTGTCGAGGCCGATCGTGGCGCCCGGCTTCAGTCGGCCCGTCGGCGCTTGTCCCGGCGGAGGGTCGAGCGCCACGTGCATCGACCCGAGCAGGCTGGTCTGTCCGACGGTGGCCACCGCATTGGCAGGCACGATGACGTCAGGTTTCAGCGACACGTCAAGTTTGACGTGCCACCCGTTCAACGTCATCTTTCCGACACTGCCGACAACGACGTCGTTGATCAGGACCGGCGAATTCGATTCCAGCGTACCGATGTTGGCAACCTCGACGTGGTACACCGCCCCATCGTTGCCGCGTCCCACAGTTCCAGGCAACGGCAACGAGTTCACGCCCTGGAATGCACATCCGGTGACTGTCAGCAATACCGTCGAACCGATGGCAAGAACCCTGCGAATGGTGAAGGTTCCGATCATGGCTGTGGCCTCTCGGCCGGCAACAACAGGTCAGGCACCGTCGGCGCATCCGATACCGGTGCGGCGCCGGGGGGCGCGGTTGACGCGGGTGGCGGCGGTCCAGGAAGCGGGCCGTAACCCGGAGGCGGTGGCACGTCGCCCATGCCGGTGTATGCGGATACGGCGGGCAGGTCCGTGGGCCCTGGGGGCGGCTGCCCTTCGGCGTCCGGCATGAGTCTCGGCTCGCTGTATCTGAGCATGTACGGCGGCGGATTCGAGGTAAGGAACGGGTTGACCGGGAACGGCAGGTTGTTGAAGTTCAGAAGGCGCAGTCCTGGCCCGAGGTATTGCGCGCAAAGCTTGGCGGATTCCGGAGAGGTGACGTTTCCGATCGCGCCGACCATGCCGCAGATGAACCACACCGGGTTTGCCAGGTTGCTGAGCACGAACACACCGCTCGCGGCACCGGTGCGCGGGTCGAACATGTTGTAGGCGTTTGCAATCGCGTGCGGCGCGGTGTGAAGGACGTTTTCCAGGTCCATGCGGTGATCCGCCAGGTTCTGGGTAACGTTTGCGAGCCGCTGGATCTGCTCGGCGGTCTTGTCCCGCGTGTCATGAATGAAACGCGTTGTCTCACCGACGACGTCGGACAGGTTTTTCAGTGCGGCGTCCAGGTCCGACCTGCTGTCATCGACCACGCTGGTCAGCGTCGCGAACCGGTCCTGGAACTGCACGATCTGGTCGTTGCTGTCGCGCAGCGCGGTGACGAAGGTCTGCAGGTTGGTAATCGTGTCCGCGATGTCGCCGCTGCCCTTGGCCAGGATGCGTCCCACCCCGGACAGCTGAGCCAGCGTCTGGCGCAGCTTGTCGCCGTTGCCATCCAGCGCATTCGCGGCGCTGTCGATGAACCGGCCGACGGATCCGGTCGACATCCCGTTGTTCGGGCCCAATTCCGTTGCGAGCCGCATCAGTTGCTCTTTGACTTCGTTCCACTCGACGGGCACGGCAGTGCGTTCGATCGGAATCACCGCGCCGTCATTCATCGTCGGGCCCGATCCGTAGGCCGGCGCCAGTTGGACGTAGCGCGCCGAAACGAGGTTCTGGGCCACGATCACCGCCTTGGCATCGGCGGGGACGGGAATACCGCGGTCGACGTCCAGCGTCATCCTGGCCTGGGTGCCGGCCGGCTGGATGGCCGCGATGGTGCCCACCTTCACCCCGGCGATGCGGACCTCGTCGCCGGGATAGATCGCGGTCGCCGTGGTGAAGTAGGCGGTGATCGTGTTAGGCCGAAAGAAGGTCTGTCGAATGACGACGGCCGCGCCGCCAACGAGAACCGCGGCCAGGACCACCGCAAGCCCGAGTTTCAGTAGCCGGTTCGGAGTCATCACGGCGGCCCCCATTGCTCGCCCGGCCCGGGAATCCCGTTGTACGGGAAGGGAAGTTCCGCACGAGGCCCGGCATTGTCCGGCGGCTGGCCTGCGTCGGTGCCCCTGCGGAACCCGAAGGCGTAGTCCAGGAATGGCTGCAGGATCTGGGCGATGTCGATGTTGGGGACGTACGCCTGGTAGTAAGGACCATTGCCGATCGTTTCACCGAGAGTGGTCTCGAACTTCGCCAATCCCGGCAGAGCCTTCGCAATGTTGTCGCGGTTCTTTTCCAAGATCGCCGTCACGCCATTGAGCTTGTCCAACGTCGGCGCCAGCCGCTGCTCGTTGTCGTGGATCACGCCGGACAGCTGCTTCGACAATGCCGATGTGTGGACAAGCAACTCGACGATCGCGCGGCGCCGATCGGAGAGAACCGCGACCAGATCGTTGGCATTGAGGATCAGCGTGTTCACCTGTTGGCTGCGGTCCGAAAGGATCTTGGTGACGTCGGCGCCGTCCTTGAGTAGCGCACCCAGCGAGTCGTCGCGGTCGTTGATCGCCCGTGACAGTTGAGTCAGGCCATCGAACGTCGGGCCCAGTTGTGGCGCAAGCTCATCCAGCGTCCCCGACAGGGTGTCCAGCGACTGGTTCAACGTGCCGGTGTCGGTGCCTGCGGTGTTGGTCGTCAGCTCGCTGACCGCCTCGGTCAGCGAGTACGGCGACGCGGTGCGCGTCACCGGGATGACGTCGTTCGGGTGCATGGTGCCGTCACCCTTCGACTCCAACGTCAACACACGTTCACCGAGAAGCGTGCCGGTTCGCACGTGCGCGGTGGTGTCCGAACCGAGCCAGACCGTGCCGTCGAGCGTGAACGTCACGACGGCGTTGCGCTTCTCCAGCGCCACCTTCGAGACGCTGCCGACCTTGATGCCGGAGACCGTCACGTCATCGCCCGTCGCGAGTCCGCCCGCGTCTTCGAACAGCGCTTGGTAGCGAACCGACGTCGCCCAGGCAGATAACTTCTCAGGCGCCAGCCCGACCAGAATGACGAGGATCACCAGGACGACACCGATGAATCCCGTCCGAATGAGTTGCATACCACGGTATCTCAGCATCAGGGCTCGGAGCACCTCCCCCCGTCTTGCCTGATCCACGGGAACACGGCGGTCCGGCCCTGCAGATCGGTCACCCGCCAGTTCAGTTCGCAGATGTAGTAATTGAAGAAGCTGCCGTAGGACCCGGTACGGATCAGCTTGCGGTAGTTCTCGGGGGCCTTTTGCAGCGACGTGTCGAGCCGATCCTTCTGGCCGTCAAGGTTGATCGCCAACCTGCTGAGCTGTTCTACCGTCCCCGCCAGCGGTGCGCGCGCATCGGCCAGCAGGTCGGCGACCGAGGCCGTGCCGTTGTTCAACGATTCGATCGCCGAGCCGATCGGATCTCGTTCCGCGGCAAGCTGGGTGACGAGCTTCTCCAGGCGATCGATGGTGCCGGAGAACTTGTCTCCCTCCTTGGTCAACGTGGCGAGCAAGGTACGCAGGTTGTCGATCAGCGCCTGGATGGTCTGATTGTGCTCGGCCAAAGCCGTGGTGAACCCCGAGGTATTGGAGAACAACGACTGCAGCGTGCCGCCCTGCCCCTGGAAGATCTGGATGAGGGAAGCCGACAACGCATTGACATCTTGCGGATTCAGCCCGCGGATAACGGGTTTGAGCCCGCCAAGCAGCAGATCGAGGTCCAGCGCCGACTGTGTCCGCTCTTTCGGAATCTGCGACCCGGGCGGCATCTGCATGTCACCGGGCCCGTCGATCAGCTCCAGGTAGCGGTCCCCGACGAGGTTGAGGTAGCGCACCGCCGCCTTCGTGCCGGTGGTGAGCCGGACGCTCGGGTCCGCGTCGAATGTGACGAGCACCGTCTTGTCCCGCTGAAGCTTGACGCCGTTGACCGTGCCGACACGCATACCGGCCACGCGCACCGACTGCCCGGTCTTGAGACGCGACGCGTCGGCGAAAACGGCCGAATAGTCCTTCGTCGAACCGGTTTGGTACTGGCCGAAGATGAAGAACAAGCTCGCCGTGAGCATCGCCATCACGACCGCGAAGATCCCGAACTTGATCAGCGTCGGGCGCAACGACCGCCTCATCCGGGTTGTCCGATCTGCGCGGTGTTGCGGGGCGGCCCGTCGACCTCGGTGCCGCCGAACATGATCTGTTTGATCAGGTCCGAATTCAGGATGACGCCGGGATACGTGCGCCGCCACGGATTGCTCCCGGTGTCGGCGACGACGTACGGCGGGACCGTTTCGAACGGCAGGTGCGGCAGCCCGGTGCACTGTGGACCGCCCTTGGCACCGGCCTTGGGCAGGTCCATCGGGTAGCGGTAACGCTCCTGACCCCAAAGGAAGCCGGCCATGACATGGACACCCGGTTCTTTGAGCGGCGGACGTCCTGCCGCGTCCACCATTCCGGCGAGCGCGCACCACAAGGCCTGGTTGTACTGGTTCGTCAAGTCCGTTGTCGACACCAACAGATGTAGGACATCGGTCAACGGCTGCCGGTTCTGGCTTAAGACGTCATTGCCGATGTCGGCCAAGCCGATCACGCTTACCAGGGCCGCGTCCAGATTCTGCTGCTGGTCGACCAACGTGTCGCTGAACCGCGCGGCGTTGTCGGCAATCGACACGAAGTCGTTCGAAGCGTCCGCATACGCCCGCAGGACGCCCGGGGCGGTTTCCAGGTCGTGACTCAGCGCGGGCAGGCTCGGCTCGATCTTGGCCAGATACGAATCGAGGTTGCTGAGCATCAGGCCGATCTTCTCGCCGCGGCCGTTGACCGCCGATGCGATGGCGCCCAGAGTCTCATTCAGCTTCGCGGGATCGACCTTCGACAACACTGACGTCAGTTGTTCGAACACCGTGTTGACCTCGACCATGACGTGCTGGGCGTCGAGCACCTGACCGGCGCGAAGGGACTCTGGCGAGGGATTGTCCGGAAAGACGAACTGCACGAATTTCGCGCCGAATACCGTCGTCGACGCGATGTTGACGAGTGCATTGGCCGGGATCGCGGACAACCGGGACGGATCCATGGCGAGGTGAAGGGCGGCTCCCCCGTTGGGCAGGTTCTCCATCGAGGCGACCTTGCCCACCTGCACGCCACGGATCTGAACCTTCGCGTCCGGATTCATCACGAGCCCGGCGCGCGACGAAATCACTGTGACCGGAACGCTTTCGGTGAACCCGCCCCGAAACAGATTCGCCGCGAGAGCGAAGGCGGCCACGATGACCACGATGGTGACCAAGCCCATCAACGGACGCAGGAGGCTTCGTCTCACTCGCCGCCTCCCCTCCCGCGCAAAGTTGGGCGTCCGCTCAGTACTGGCTGGGCGGCCGCACAGCTTTTTGCTAAGCCAGTTGCTTACCACCCAGGGCCGGAGTGGTCAATACCGAGCGTGCGTCACTCCTCACTACCAGCAAGCGGGGGTCGGATGAGGAGATTTCGACAGCAAATTCAGCAGCTCGTTTGCGGGTGGCGAAGATCTACGAGCCCTGTCCTGTTCACCCACCTCAGTCGATCCAATCGGCGGTTGCTCTGGATCGTCCCAGCGGGAGAAGCCGGACGACACTCAGCTAATCGACGATCGGGTCGCCTTCGAGTCGTCGGAGGTAGCGTTCAACGACCTCGACCGTCTCGGCATGGCCATCGAGCACCTCAAGCGCTTCCTCCATGACGAGAACTCGCGAAACGCTCGTCAACAGGACGATGGCCGCCAGACCGGGGACTTCGTCTGGATCGACGCCGTACGCCTTCAACGCACGGTCCACTATCCATCGTTGTTCCTCGCGGAACCGTTTGGAATAGTACGCGATCTCAGCCCGAAGTCCTTTGCGATGGTTCGCCATCGCGATGTATTCCGTCCACAAGGGCGCATTGACCGTGCCGGTGTGCCACCGCCACAGCGCCCACAGCGGTTGGGGTGATTTGAGCGCTTCAGCTTGCACCCTCAGCCCTCTTTCCGCACTACGTCGGAAGGACGCCGTGAACAGCTCGTCCATGCCGTGGAAGTAGTAGTGGACCAATTGATGTTTGAGGCCCGCCTTCTCGGCGACGCGACGCGAAGTGGCCGCGGGATAGCCCTCCTCCAACATGATCTGCTCCGCCGCATCGAGCAGCGCTGCACGGTTCTTCGCCTCCGGCGAACCCATCCTGCGCGGCGATGCCATGCCCTTCACTCCACTATTGAAGATTCCACCCGGGACCGTTTGCCTGATAGCAAGCTGTGTCCGCACTGCGTGAAATGCTGTGCTGAGCATATGGTCAGCAGACGGTCTGTACAGATTGTTCACCAAAGTCGACCGGCCGTGCGCGCTACATCGCCGTGGGGCCCGCTCGACGAGTGCCTATTCGGGCAGCCGCAGCTCGGGCTTTTCCACCTCTTCGATGTTCACGTCCTTGAACGTGATCACCCGCACCTGCTTGACGAACCGGGCCGGCCGGTACATGTCCCACACCCAGGCGTCGGCCAGCCGCAGCTCGAAGTAGACCTCGCCCTCGGAGTTGCGCGGCACCAGCTCCACGCTGTTGGCCAGGTAAAACCGTCGCTCGGTCTCCACGACATAGCTGAACTGCCCGACGATGTCCTTGTATTCGCGGTAGAGCGAGAGCTCCATCTCGGTTTCGTACTTCTCGAGATCTTCGGCACTCATCGGCTCAGCTGTCCTTCATATAGCGGCGCCTACCGCTCTTCGCGTGAACGCTCATCGCAGTCCCATCTTCCCCTACCCCAGTTGGCTCTGCTGCTCGGGCTCGGTGTCCAGAGCGTCCTCCGGCACCAGTTCGCCCTCGACCGCCACCAGCCGGCGCACGTTGATGAACGAGTACCGGTGCTGGCTGCACGGGCCCTGCTCGGCCAGCGCCGCACTGTGCGCCGGGGTGCTGTAGCCCTTGTGCTCGGCGAATCCATAGCCCGGATGTTCGGCCTCCATCTTGACCATCAGCCGGTCACGGCTCACCTTGGCCAACACGCTGGCCGCCGCGATGCAGGCCGCCGCCGCGTCGCCGCCAACCACCGGCAGCGACGGCATCGGCAGGCCCGGCACCCGGAACCCATCGGAGAGTACATAACCCGGCCGCGCCGACAACCCGGCGACCGCCCGTCGCATGCCTTCGATATTGGCCACGTGCACACCCCGCCGATCCACCTCGACCGATGGGATGAACACCACGTGATAGGCCAGCGCGTAGCGGCGAATCAGCGGAAACAGCCGCTCGCGCTCCTTCTCGTTGAGCTTCTTGGAGTCGTCGAGCGCGGCCAGGCTCTCCAGCCGGTTCGGACCGAGCACACATGCGGCCACCACCAGCGGACCCGCGCAGGCGCCGCGGCCCACCTCATCGACGCCCGCCACTGGACCCAGCCCGCCCCGATACAGCGCGGACTCCAGGGTGCGCAGGCCCGAAGACTTCCGGATCACTGTTCGCGGAGGCCATGTCGCCGGCAAATGCAACTCCTACTGAGTCTGCGGGTTCACGCTGCCCACTCCACCCCATCGCGACGGCGGCCAGGCGATGAACCGTGCCTTTCCAATGACATTGTCTACCGGCACCGTCCCAGGGTTCGGGTCCCCCGTGCACAACAGCCCACGCTGAGCATCGGCCGGGATGTTGCCGCAGTGCGCGCGCGAATCGGCCGAATGGGTGCGGTTGTCGCCCATCACCCACAGCCGCCCGTCGGGCACCTTCACCGGCCCGAACTCATTGCCAAGGCAGGGGTAGACCTTTGGGTCGGCCATCATCGTCGCCGGATCGAGAAACGGCTGGTTGAGCGGCTTGCCGTCCACCGTCAGGCCCGTGTCGGCGCGGCATTCGACGGTCTGCCCGCCCACCGCGATCACGCGTTTGACCAAGTCGTTCTCGTCGGGCGGGACGAAGCCGACGAACGACAGGGCGTTCTGCACCCAGCGCACGGCGGTGTTCTTCGAGCGGATCGACTTGTAGCCGATGTTCCAGTTGGGCGGGCCCTTGAACACGACCACATCGCCGGGCTGCGGCGAACCGAACCGGTAGGTGAGTTTGTCCACCATGATCCGGTCGCCCGTGCACCCGCTGCAGCCGTGCAACGTGGGCTCCATGGACTCGGACGGGATCAGGTACGGCCGCGCGACGAACGTCAACATGACGTAGTACAGGACCACCGCAATGGTGATCAGGATCGCCGCTTCCCGCACCGCGCCGCGCTTCTTGGGTTCGTCGGTTTTCGCGTCTGCGGCCGCCGCGTCCGCGGGCTCGGGCGTCTGCTCGATGGTGGAGTCGTCGCTGGGGTCCGTGGGTTCGGTCACCGCATCAGAGTAGCCAGCGCGATGCTTAGCGCCGGGCCGCTCGCTTTCCAAGGATCAGGCCTCGTCGGCCGGCGAAGTCAGCGCTTCTCCTTGATCTTCGCCTTCTTGCCACGCAGCTCACGCAGGTAGTACAGCTTCGCGCGGCGCACGTCGCCGCGGGTGACGACATCGATGTGGTCGATGTTCGGCGAATGCACCGGGAAGGTCCGCTCGACGCCGACGCCGTAGCTTTCCTTGCGCACGGTGAAGGTCTCGCGGACCCCGCCGCCCTGCCGGCGAAGGACGACACCCTTGAAGACCTGGATGCGTTCCTTCGAGCCCTCGATGACCTTGACATGCACATTGATGGTGTCACCGGGGCCGAAGTCCGGGATGTCGTCGCGCAGCGACGTCTGATCGACGAAATCCAGCGTGTTCATCGGTGACACTTCCTTGCTGTTGGCGGCTGCTGGCAGTGGGTCGCGGTGACGCGTCGCCGAGCCGATCTATCGGGTGTATCTGGGTGTCTCGCAGCGGGTGGGATCCGGCCCACGCGGACAACTGCTCAATTGTGCCAGATGGGCCCCAATCCAGTGAAATCGCCGCCGGCCGAAACCCCGAAACGCAGACGACACCCAAGCACGCGGTGTGGGCACTCAAGCGTTAGGCTGAAGTGACCGGCAGGGGCGGCGCGGCAGACCTGATTCCAGCTCGGGAATACATGAGGGAGGGCGATGCGACGGCGGCCGTCGAAGTTTGTCACGGCAACCGCAGCCGTCATCATGGCGGTGCCTGTTGTCGCTGGTTGCGAAGCCAAGGTGTACGGCACGCCCCCGGAGCTCGCAGGCCCGCAGCTGACCGTCATCGCCCCGATGGGCACCAAGGCCCCGCTGCCGGAAGCCCCACCCGACGAGCCTGCCGCCACCTTCGCCGGCCTAGGCGCCCGGGCCAAGCAGGCCACGGCCGAGGCGGCCAAGGCCGGCGCCGACATAACGACCACCATCCTCGACCGCAACACCGGACAGATCGTCTCCAACGGCAACACCGAGGCAATGCCCATTGCCTCGGTGGCCAAGCTGTTCATCGCCGATGATCTGCTGCTGCAGGAGGCGAAGGGGCAGACCCAGCTGTCCCCCGACGACCGCAAGGCCCTCGACGCCATGTTGCGGTCTTCGGACGACAGCGCGGCCGAGACCTTCTGGAACCGCAGTGGCGGCAGCGCAATCATTTCGCGGGTCACCGCGCGGTACGGGTTGGGTGCGACCACGACGCCCTACAACGGGCGTTGGTTCAATACGTTGAGCACCACCGCTGACCTCGTCCAGTACTACGACAAGCTGCTCTCGGGCAGCGGCGGATTGCCGCCGGAGCGGGCCAACATCATTCTGTCCAACCTGGCGGCGTCGACACCGACGGCGATCGACGGTACGCAGCCCGGTGGTACATACCCACAGCGGTTCGGCATCCCCGAGGGGCTCTACGCGGAGCGGGTGGCGGTTAAGCAGGGCTGGATGTGCTGCTGGAACGGCGGCAACTGGATGCACATGTCCACCGGCGTGATCGGACCGGACCGTCGCTATGTCGCAGCGATCGGCTCGATGCAGACCGCCGACGACGTCAGTGCGCGCAACACCATCACCCAGGCCGTGAAGACGATGTTCCCGGGCGGCCGGATCTAGCCGAGCAGGTCGGGGCGACGTTCTTGGGTGCGGTGCAGCCCCTGTTCACGCCGCCAGTCCGCGACCTTCGCGTGGTCACCCGAGAGCAGCACCTCGGGCACGTCGAGTCCTCGCCAGCTCGGCGGGCGGGTGTAGCTGGGTCCCTCCAACAGGCCGTTGGAATGTGAATCGTCTTGGTGTGACTCCGGATTGCCGAGCACATCGGGCAGCAGCCGGACGGTCGCCTCGATCATCACCAGCGCGGCCGATTCGCCCCCCGGAAGCACGTAATCGCCGATCGAGACTTCCTCGACCCGCATCCGGCGGGCCGCGTCGTCGACCACGCGTTGATCGATGCCCTCGTAGCGCCCGCACGCGAACACCAGGTGCTTCTCGGCGCTCCAACGTTGTGCGTCGGCCTGATCGAACAGGCGGCCCGCAGGTGTCGGGATGATCAGAAGTGTTTCGTCCGAACAGATTTCGTCGAGCGCTTCACCCCACACCGGCGCCTTCATCACCATCCCGGGGCCGCCGCCGTACGGCGAGTCGTCCACAGATCGGTGTACGTCGTGGGTCCACCGACGCAGATCGTGCACCGCCAATCGGACGATCCCGGCATCAATCGCCTTGCCCGGCAACGACTGTCGCAGCGGGTCCAGGTAGTCCGGGAAGATCGTGACAACGTCTATTCGCATGATCAGCCTCAGCCCAGGTCCAGCAGCCCGTCGGGCGGGTCGATCTCGATGGTCTGGTCGGCCAGCGACACCGACGTCACTATGGCGCTGACGAAGGGCACCAGCACCTCACCTTCCTCGGTACGCACCGAGAGCAGTTCGCCCGCCGCGGTGTGCAATACCTCGGCGACGGAGCCAACGGGCGTGCCCGTGGTCGTCACCACACGCAGGCCCTCGAGCTGATGATCGTAGAACTCATCGGGCTCCTCGATCGGTGGCAGATCCGCGGAGTCGACGACGAACAGGGTGCCCTTCAACGACTCGGCGGCGTTGCGGTCGCCCACCCCATCCAGCCGCACCAGGAGACGACCTCCGTGCTCGCGCGCGGAGTCAACGGTGTAGCTCCGGTCTGGTCCGGCTTTGGCCCGGCCACGCAAGATCGTGCCCGGGGCAAAACGCGTATCGGGGTCGTCGGTGCGGATCTCAACGACGACCTCGCCGGTGATGCCGTGTGCTTTGGCGACCCGCCCGACTACGAGGTCCATTTGCTGACCGCTACTGGTCGGTGTCCACCACGTCGACGCGGATGCCCCGGCCACCGATGCCGGCGACCAGGGTGCGCAATGCGGTAGCGGTGCGACCACCGCGGCCGATGACCTTGCCGAGGTCGTCGGGGTGCACATGCACCTCGACGGTGCGGCCGCGGCGGTTGGTCACCATGTCGACCCGGACATCGTCGGGGTTGTCCACGATCCCGCGGACCAGGTGCTCGACGGCGTCGACGACGACAGTGCTCATGGCCGCGGTCAGCTCTCGGTGGCCGGCTCGGCCGGCTCGGCGGCCTCGGGGGCTTCGGTGGCTTCAGTGGCTTCGGCGGTCTCAGCCGGTGCCTCAGCAGCCTCGACGACAGCCTCAGCCGGCGCATCGGCGGCAACCTCACTAGTTTCAGCGGCCTCGGCCGGTGCCTCGGCGGGTGCCTCAGCCTCGGCCTTTTCGGCAGCCTTCTTGGCGGGCGCCTTCTTCTTCTTGGGCGCGGTGGCCTCGCCGGTGGGGGCACCGTCAGCGGCGGCCAGCGCAGCATTGAACAGGTCCAACTTGCTGGGCCTGGGCTCCTTGACCTTCAGCGTGCCTTCGGCGCCGGGCAGGCCCTTGAACTTCTGCCAATCACCGGTGATCTTCAGCAGGGCAAGGACGGCTTCGGTGGGCTGGGCGCCAACGCCGAGCCAGTACTGCGCCCGCTCCGAGTCGACCTCGATGAGGCTGGGGTCTTCCTTCGGGTGGTAGCGGCCGATGACCTCGATTGACCGGCCGTCTCGGCGAGTGCGCGCGTCGGCGACGGCGATTCGGTATTGGGGATTGCGGATTTTGCCAAGCCGGGTGAGCTTGATCTTGACAGCCATGGTTAAGCGACTTCTCCTGTGATTGCCACGCTGCAATTCAGCGATCTCAGGCGGGTTGCCCGGATCCGGTTTTGCCTTACGTGTGTGACCGCCGCGCAAGCACCGCGCGAGAAGCCGGAGGCGGATCGCGCACAGTGGGTCGCGGGGCAGACAGCCGCCCATTGTGCCAGACCAGGCGCGACCGGTGGAAATCGCGTCGAGTGTGCGGTTTCGTCCGCAACACGCCGCGATCGCGTACGAATCGGCACACTCACCCGCCGACCTTTACGACTTTGGTGAAAAGTGTCACGCTCATGGGATGGATGACGCCGCCGCCCTGCTCGAGATCGAGGCCATCAAACAGCTGAAGGCCCGCTACTGCCGCTTTTTGGACACCAAGGACTGGCAGGCGTGGCGCGGCATCTTCGCCGACGACTTTCGCAGCGACACCTCCGAATCGGGAGGCAAGGTGATCGTCGGTGCCGACGAATTCGTCGCCTACGTGCGTAAGACCCTGGAGAAGCAGCCGACGGTACATCAGGTGCACGCACCGGAGATCGAGTTGACGTCGGCGACGACTGCACGCGGCATATGGGCTCTCAACGACGTCGTTCGACTGGCGCCTGGCGTGAACCTCGACGGCTACGGCCACTACGACGAGACGTACGAGAAGATCGACGGCCAGTGGCGCATCACGAGCTCCAAACTCACCCGGCTCCGCACAGATATCTTCAATCCGCTTTTCTCCGTGCGCATGTCGGACCGCCTCAGTCGGGTGGCGGGAAAGCTAGCTCGCTAGAGCATCTTGTCGAAGCACTTCTCCTCGACGCGCCGACTCATCCGCCATCCGTCCGGCGTGCGCAGGAACTCGTCGACGTACCACAGCCCGCAAAACATGATCTGGTTCTTCTCCCCGGCGAACACCATCGGGTTGAAGCAGAAGGTCCGAGACGACGCGGTGTCGCCCTCGATGCGCACGTCGAAGTTGCCGAGCATGTGGGCATGCGCCTTGAAGATTTTCGGCAGCGTCTCCGCCAGCCACGCCTTCACGTCGGGGAAGCGACCGTCGATCCCGCCCATCGCCCGATAGTCGATATAGGCGTCCGAGGTGAAAACGAGATCGAGATCATCGAATTGTCGCCGATCGATGGCCGTCGAGTAGTCGACCATCAGCTGCTGAATCTCGAACCGATCCGAAATCTCCGCCAGGCTCAACATGCGGTTGATTCAACACCGCCCCAGACCGCATTCAGGCGCGAGGGGCTAGGCTGCTCGTTCCATGGGGAGATTCGTTGCGATTATCGCCGCCTGCCTGAGTCTGGTCCTTTCGTCTGTAGCGCCGGTCGCTTCGGCCGAGCCGGACATCCAACCCGTCGGCAGCGTGCCGATCCCTGAAGGCCCCGCGCCCGCGTGGATTGTCGCCGACATGGACACCGGCCAGGTGCTGGCCGGCCGCGACATAGACATCGCCCATCCGCCTGCGAGCACGATCAAGACGCTGCTCGCGCTCACCGCGCTCGAGGAGCTGCCCAGCCTGGATGCGACCGTCGTCGGTACCGAGGCCGACACGCATGTCGAGTGCAGCTGCGCGGGCATCAAGCCGGGTCGTACCTACACGGCGCATCAGCTGCTCGACGCGGTGCTGCTGATGTCAGGCAACGACGCCGCCAATGCGCTTGCCGACATGATCGGCGGCTTTGACACCGCGGTGACGAAGATGAACGCAAAAGCGGCCTCCATCGGCGCGATGAACACTCACGCGTCGACGCCGTCGGGGCTGGACGGGCCGGGCGGCTCGGGTTTGACCACTCCCCGGGACCTGGCCGTCATCTTCCGCGCCGCGATGGCCAATCCAATGTTCGCTCAGATCACGTCGCAACCGGTGGCTATGTTCCCGAGCGACACGGGCGAGAAGCCGATGGCAAATGAGGATGAGTTGCTGCATCGCTACCCCGGCACCATCGGCGGCAAGACCGGATTCACCGATGCGGCCAAGAAGACGTTCGTCGCCGCCGCTGACCGAGGCGGACGTCGACTGGTGATCGCGATGATGTACGGGCTGATCAAAGAGGGCGGCCCGACGTACTGGGATCAGGCCGCCGGGCTGTTGGACTGGGGCTTCGCTCAGGACCCGAGGGTCAGCGTCGGCTCCCTCTAAGTTGCTGAATCGCAACGCATCCGAGAACTCACCGGCGAACGCGCTGAGTACGCTTGGCGCCCGTGCGAAAGTTCTTGGCCGCGTTGACCATCACGCTGTCCGCGGCCGTGCTGGTTGCTCCCCCGGTGTGGGGCGAGCCCGGCATCGAACCCGCGGGCGCGGTGGGGATCCCGGAGGGCCCAGCACAAGCATGGCTGCTGGCCGACCTGGACAACGGTCGAATTCTGGCTTCCCGCAACCCATATGAGCTGCATGCACCGGCCAGCACCATCAAGGCGCTGCTCGCGACCGTCGTACTGGATCAACTACCGCTCAACGCGGTGATCGTCGCAAGCCCGGCGAACACCGACGTCGAGTGCTCGTGCGCCGGGGTCAAGGCGGCCCGCGCCTACACGGTGCGTCAGCTGCTCGACGGGCTGATGCTGGTGTCGGGTAACGATGCCGCCAACACGCTGGCCGACGGACTCGGCGGTTATCAGGCCGCGGTCGCGCGAATGAACGCCAAGGCGGTGGCGCTGGGCGCACGCAATACTCGCGCCTCCTCACCGTCGGGTCTTGACGGCCCCGGGATGGAGTCGGTAACGACGCCGTTCGATCTGGCGGTGATCTACCGTGCCGCGCTTCGGTATCCGGCGTTCGCCGCTATCGTGCGCCAGCCGTCGTCACTGTTTCCCACCGACGACGGCCCGCACGAGATCGTCAATCAGAACGAGCTGCTGAAGCGCTATCCCGGCACGCTGGTAGGCAAGACCGGCTTCACGAACGTCGCCCAGCAGACGTTCGTCGGCGCGGCCCAGCGTGACGGCAGGCGGCTGGTGATCGTGCAGATGTACGGCTCGGGCGACATGTGCGACGGCTTCAGCCAGTACCGCTGACTCGCGTGTGCATATGGGATCGGCCGGCTCCGACAATGACCATCGCTCGAAAAGTGGGGCTCACCCCGAGCCGATGTCAGCCGACCGGCGCGGTCTTGCGGAGCTGTTCCATGAACGGCCGAAACCACTGCGGATGGTCGGGCCATGCCCGCCCGGTCACCAGGTTTCCATCGACGACATCAGGTCCGTCGACGAACGTTCCACCCGCCTGCTCGACGTCGATGGCAAGTGCCGGGTACGCCGAGCTGCGACGGCCCTCCAGCAGACCAGCGGCGGCGAGCATGAGCGGTCCATGACACAGCGCCGCCACCGGGGCACCGGCATCGAAGTAGTGCTTGAGGATCCGACGGACGTCGGGATCGTTACGGAGGTACTCCGGTGCCCGCCCACCGGGCACCACCACCGCAACGTAATCGGACGGGTTCACGTCGGCGAATGCGATATCGGCCGGCCACGAACGGCCCGGCTTCTCGGTGTACGTATCGAAGCCGTCGACGAAGTCGTGGACGACGAATTGCAAAGTCTTCACGGTCGGTGCGGCGACGTCGACCTCGTATCCCTCCTCCAGCAGGCGCTGGTAGGGATACATCACTTCGAGATCCTCGGCAGCATCGCCGGTCAAGATCAACACTTTTGGCATGTGTCCATTTTCGCGCTAGTAAGCCCGGCCGCGCAGGATCACCACAGCCGGATTGTTGATGACCGCGGCGCCCAAGCGCGGGTCGTCGGCATAACACGCGAGATCGGCCGAAGCGCCGTGCTCCAGGCCGGGTCGCCCCAGCCACTCCCGGGCGGTCCACGATGCTGCCCCCAGCGCCTCGGTCGGGCTCATCCCGATGCCCGTGAGCGCTTCGATCTCGTCGGCGATTCGACCGTGCGCGACCCTGCTGCCCGCGTCGGTGCCCGCGTATATCGGTATGCCGGCTTCGCGCGCGGCGCCAATCCGCGGATAGCACGTGGTGTAGAGGTCCCTCATGTGCCGCGCGTAGGTCGGATACTTCTCCGCCGCATCGGCGATGCCCGGGAAGTTCTCGATGTTGATCAGGGTGGGCACCAGCGCGGTGCCGCGCTCGACCATCAGCTCGATGGTGTCGTCGGTCAGCCCGGAGCCGTGTTCGATGCAGTCGATGCCGGCGTTGATCAGGCCGGGCAGTGCATCCTCGCTGAACACGTGCGCGGTGACCCGCGCCCCGTTGTCGTGGGCGGCGTCGATCGCCTGCATGAGGATCCCGTCTGACCATAGCGGCGCCAGGTCGCCGACATCGCGGTCGATCCAGTCGCCGACCAGCTTGATCCAGCCGTCGCCCCAGCGGGCCTGTTCGGCCACCGCGTCGGGCAGCTGCGATTCATCCTCCAGCTCGATGGCACACCCGCGCTGGTAACGCCTCGGCCTGGCCAGATGCCGCCCTGCGCGGATGATGCGGGGCAGGTCGTCGCGCTCGTCGAGGCTGCGGGTGTCGGTCGGTGAGCCGGCGTCGCGCAGCAAAAGCGCGCCGACGTCACGCTCGGTTTCGGCCTGCGCGATCGCGTCGTCGAGTTCGATGACGCCGTGCTGCCCCAGTCCGACGTGGCAGTGCGCGTCGACCAGGCCGGGCACGATCCAGCCGCCGTCGAACACCGTCTCGGCGTCTTTCGCCGGTTCGGCGCTCAGTGTCCCGTCGACGATCCACCACTCCACCGGCTCGCCATCGGGCAGCCCGCGGCCGCGAACGTGAAGACTGGGGTGGCGCACTAGTTCTTGCCGGGGAACTTCAGCTTCGACAAGTCGATGTCGGCCAGGCCGGGCGGCAGCTCGTCCAGACCCTTCGGCATGTTGGACAGATCCGGGAAGCCGGCGGGCATGGCTGGATTTTCTCCGGGCCCAAACGGCAGCCGCGCCTTCGGCGGCGTCGGGCCGCGTCCGCCCTTCTTGCCCTTCTTCTTGTTCTTGGCGGCCTTGCGGGAGGAACCCTTGCGGCCGAACGGCATTCCCATTTGGCCGGCCATCTGCGACATCATCTTTCGGGCCTCGAAGAACCGGTCGACGAGCTGATTGACCTCGGAAACCGCAACACCTGAACCGTTGGCGATCCGCAGCCGACGCGACGCGTTGATGATCTTCGGGTCAGCCCGCTCGGCAGGCGTCATGCCGCGGATGATCGCCTGCACGCGGTCGAGTTGGCTGTCGTCGACGGCGGCCAGCGCCTCCTTCATCTGTCCTGCGCCTGGCAGCATGCCCAGCAAGTTGCCGATCGGGCCCATCTTGCGGATGGTCAGCATCTGCTCGAGGAAGTCCTCCAGGGTCAACTCACCCGACCCGATCTTGGCGGCGGCTGCCTCGGCCTGCTCGGCGTCGAAGTGCTGTTCGGCCTGCTCGATCAGGCTGAGCACGTCGCCCATCCCGAGAATGCGGCTGGCCATCCGGTCGGGGTGGAAGACGTCGAAGTCCTCGAGCTTCTCGCCGGTGGACGCGAACAGAATCGGCACACCGGTGACTTCGCGCACCGACAGCGCCGCGCCGCCGCGGGCGTCGCCGTCGAGCTTGGTCAGCACCACGCCGGTGAATCCGACGCCCTCGCGGAACGCCTCGGCCGTGGTGACGGCGTCCTGGCCGATCATGGCGTCGAGGACGAAGATCACTTCGTCGGGGTCGACGGCCTCGCGGATCGCGGCGGCCTGGCCCATCAGTTCCTCGTCGATGCCGAGGCGGCCGGCGGTGTCGACGATGACGACGTCGTAATGCTTGACCTTGGCCTCGGCCAGGCCCGCGGAGGCGACCGCGACCGGGTCGCCGGGGCCTGCCTGCTCGGAACCCTGGGTCGACACCCCGGGGTGCGGCGCGAACACCTGCACACCGGCGCGCTCGCCGACGATCTGCAGCTGGTTGACCGCTCCGGGACGCTGCAGGTCGCACGCGACCAGCAAGGGCGTATGTCCTTGGTCCCGAAGCCATTTCGCGAGCTTGCCGGCGAGCGTGGTCTTACCGGAGCCCTGCAGGCCCGCCAGCATGACCACGGTCGGTGGGGTCTTGGCGAACGCCAGCTGCCGGGTCTCGCCGCCGAGGATGGTGACCAGTTCCTCGTTAACGATCTTGACGACCTGCTGGGCCGGGTTAAGCGCACCGGACACCTCGGCGCCCTTGGCTCGGTCCTTGATGCGCGCCACGAACGCGCGCACCACCGGCAGCGAGACATCGGCTTCCAGGAGCGCCAGCCGAATCTCGCGGGCGGTCGCGTCGATATCGGCGTCGGTCAGCCGCCCCTTGCCACGAAGCCCCTGCAGGGCGCCGGTCAACCGGTCGGACAGCGATTCAAACACGTCGACCAGCCTAACCGGCTTCGGAAACCGACTTCGCCGGCGCGGGGGCGGGCAGCACGCCGTACAGGTCATGCTCGAGCTCATCGCGCATCGAACCGATGACCGAAGTCGGCGCTCCGGCTGAATCGCCGTCTCCGACGGCGGTGATTCCGAACACGTCGACGACCGACGACCCCAGCGTGGTGACCTTCGCCCACGCGATGTCCACGCCGTCGCGCTCGAACACCGCCGTCAGCCTCGCCAGCAGGCCGGCACGGTCGGTTGTACGGATCTGCACCACCAGCTCGCCAGGCCCGGCGCCCTCTGACCACAGGATCTTCGGCGGCGCCGCAGCGTGGTTGATGGGCACCGCGTCCGGTATTTCCCCGGCGCGGCCGGTGCCGTGCTGTGCCGCGTCGCGGTCGCGTTTGTCCAGTGACGCCAGCACGTCGAGTTCGCCCTCGAGGGCGAGGATGAACTGCTGGCGCAACAGCTCGGCGGCCGGCGGTGAACCGAAATGCGGTGACACCACGAAGGTGTTGATGGCCGAGCCCGCATCTGCGTTCACCGACGCCGAGTGCACGCGTAGCGAATTGAGCGCAAGCACGCCGGCTGCCTTGGTCAGCAGGCCCCGGCGGTCTGGCGCGATCATCGTCACGTTGTAGATGTGCGGGCCGTCGCCGGGGGTCAACTCGACGTGCACGCCGTCATCGGAGGCCAACGAAAGATAGCGCGCGTCAATCGGATCAGGCGTCGGAAGCGGCTCACCCGCCATCACCAACCGGCAGCGGCGAACCAGATCACCGATCAGCGACGCCTTCCAGTCGCCCCACACACCTGGACCGGTCGCAAGCGAATCCGCCTCGGCCAGCACCTGCAGCAGCTCCAAGAGCACCGGGTCGCCGTCGAGCGCGTCGACCACTGACGCGATGGTCTTCGGGTCCTGTAGATCGCGTCGCGTCGCGGTGTGCGGCAGCAGCAAGTGATGGCGCACCACCTTCGACAGCAGTTCGATGTCCGACGGCCACAGACCCAGCCGGGTGCCGATCTGGATGGCCAACTCAGCCCCGATGACGCTGTGGTCCCCGCCCCGGCCCTTGCCGATGTCGTGGCACAGCGCACCGAGCACCAACAGGTCGGGACGGGATACCCGCGTGGTGAATGCACTTGCCCGCGAGACCGTTTCGACAAGGTGGCGGTCGACGGTCCAGATATGTACGACGTCGCGCGGAGGTAGATCGCGCACAGCGCCCCACTCCGGGAACAGCCTTCCCCACAACCCCGTCCGGTCGAGCGCCTCGATCGTAGCCACCGCCGACTGACCGGCCGCCAGCATCACCAGCAGATCCTTGAGCGCCTGGCGGGGCCACGGCGTGCGCAGCTCCGGCGCACTCTCGCTGAGCCGGGCAAGGGTTGACGCGGCGATCGGCAACCCGGTGGTGGCCGATGCGGCGGCCACCCGCAGGATCAGGCCAGGATCGCGGTCCGGGCGAGCGTCACGGGCCAGGATCACCTCGCCGGCGAACTCGATGACGCCCTCATCGAGGGGTCGGCGCACGGGGCGCCTGAACGCCGCCAAACCGCGACGCGGCAATGCGTTGGCCGCGGTGCGCAGCCCGGCGTCGACGTAGTAGCTGACCGTGCGGGCGGCGTCAGAAAGCGTGCGCGCCAGGTCGAATCGGTCACCGATGTGCAGCGCAGCGCCGATCTCATCAGCGTGCTGGGCCAGCAGCAGTTCCCGACCGCGGCCGGAAACCCGGTGCAGTTCGGTGCGCACGTTGAGCAGTGCCAGATGCGCCTCGCCCAGCGTGCCGATCGGCGAGGCCAGCGAGCGGCTCGGATAGACATCGGCGAGTTGCGCGATCGCCAAGGCGTTGAGCAGTTGCACGTCGCGAAGGCCTCCGCGACCGCACTTCAGATCGGGCTCGGCGCGGTGGGCGATCTGACCGCTGCGCTGCCACCGCGATTGGGTGTGCTCGACGAGTTCGTCGAAACGCGAAGCGATTCCGGTGCGCCACTGCCGACGGGCTCCGCCGATCAGTAGCGACGACAGGTCGGAGTCGCCCGCAATGTGCCGGGCCTCGAGCATGGCCAGGCCCGCGGAGATGTCCTCGCCCGCGACCTTCATCGCCTCGGGCACCGTGCGCACGCTGTGGTCGATGCGGATGTTCGCGTCCCACAACGGGTACCACAGCAATTCAGCGACTTGACCGACGACCTTGTGAGGCATGTTGTCATGCAACAGCGTCAAATCGAGGTCCGAGTACGGCAGCAGCTCTCCGCGCCCCAGCCCACCGGTGGCGACGATCGCGAACCCACTGGTGGCGGTGATCCCGATCTCGGTTGCCTTTGTGGTGAGCCAGAAATCGTGCAAGTCCAGCAGCGCGTGGCGTAGCGCGGCCGAATCCAATTGGCGTGCGCCGCCCGCGAGCAGCTTTTCGGATGCCGCAGCCAGATCCGTTGCAGGGCGAGACAAGCCCGCCGCCGGCGCTCCCCTAGCAAGCTGTGGGCCCACCCATCGAGTGGGCCCACTGCTTGCATGGGGAGCTCCGGCGGCGGGATCTGGTGTCTTCTCAGTCATTTCGAGTTCTCCCCGACCTAGGGACTAACGCTGACACGGTGCACGGCCGGGAGACGACGTCTCACTTCACGATACGGATCAAAGGGCGTCCGTTCCCCGCTCTCCGGTGCGCACCCGGACGACGGTTTCGACCGGGCTGACCCATACCTTGCCGTCGCCGATCTTCCCGGTGCGTGCGGCCTGGACGATGACATCCACCACCTTGTCGACGGCGGAATCATCGACCACGACCTCCACCCGCACCTTCGGCACGAAGTCGACCGAGTACTCGGCGCCGCGGTACACCTCGGTGTGACCCTTCTGGCGTCCGTAACCCTGAACCTCGCTGACGGTCATTCCGAGAATGCCCGTCTGCTCCAGGCCGGTCTTGACGTCTTCGAGCGTGAACGGCTTGACGATCGCAGTAATCAGTTTCATATTCCTCATTCCTCCGCGCCGTGACGGGCGAGCACCGAGCCGCCAACTGGCACGAAATCGTATCCAGTCTCGGCGTGTTCGGCCTCGTCAATGCCGCTGGCCTCGTCCTCTTCACCGAGGCGCAGGCCAATGGTGTACTTCAGGATCAACGCCAAGATAGTCGTAACAATGAACGAGTACGCGAGAACCGCGAACGCACCGACTGCCTGGCGCCAAAGTTGATCGAATCCACCGCCGTAGAACAATCCCTTCACGGCAGCGGGCGCCTGGGGAGCCGCCAGGAAACCGATCAGCAAGGTGCCCGTCAGACCACCGACCATGTGCACCCCGACCACGTCGAGGGCATCGTCGAAGCCGAACTTGAACTTCAGCCCCACAGCCAGCGCGCAAATCGCACCGCCCAGGAAACCGACCACCAGTGCTCCGAGGACGTTGACCGACGAACAGGACGGCGTGATCGCGACGAGGCCCGCCACGATGCCAGACGCAGCACCCAGCGAGGTGGCGTGCCCGTCGCGGATTTTCTCGACGAGCAGCCAGGCCAACATGGCGGTGCCGGTGGCCACGGTTGTGGTGACGAACGTCGACGCCGCGGTGCCACCCGAACTGAGCGCCGAACCGGCGTTGAACCCGTACCAGCCAAACCACAGCAGACCGGCGCCCAGCATCACGAACGGCAGGTTGTGCGGCCGCATCGGAGTCCCCGGCCAACCCTTGCGCTTTCCCAGAACGATGCACAACGCCAGGGCAGCGGCACCGGAGTTGATGTGCACCGCTGTACCACCCGCGAAGTCGATTGCCTTGAGTTTGTTCGCAATCCACCCGCCGTGTTCACCGGTGAAGCCGTCGAAGGCGAACACCCAGTGCGCCACCGGGAAGTAGACGAACGTCGCCCATAGGCCCGCGAAGGTCAGCCAGGCGCCGAACTTCAGCCGGTCGGCGACCGCACCCGAGACCAGGGCGACCGTGATGATCGCGAACATCAATTGGAACATCACGAACACCAGCTGCGGGATCGTCCCGGCCAACGGGATGTTCACCGCATCGACCGCGGCAGTCCCGGTGCTCGGATCTGCGGCAACCGCGGCAACCGCGTTACCGCCGATGAGACCCTTCAGACCCCAGTACTGCGTCGGGTCGCCGAACAAGTCGAATTTGTCGTTGCCGAAGGACAGCGAGTAGCCGTACAGCACCCACAACACCGTCACGACGCCCATGGCGCTGATGCTCATCATCAGCATGTTGAGCACGCCCTTGGCGCGAACCATGCCGCCGTAGAAGAACGCCAGTCCTGGCGTCATCAGCAACACCAGCGCGGAGCTTGCCAGCATCCATGCCGTATCCCCGGTGTCGGGGATACCCATTATCGGGAAGCCATCCACTCGCAGTTTCCTCCTTATGGCCATGGTCCGGCCGCACGGGGCGCGACCGTAACCTGGTCCAAGACAATGCTGAGTGGTTGTTTCGTCTAAGACGCTGCGGTGTTTCGCTCGTGTGAACGGATTGGCCAGCGCCGTTTCGGTGGTGTTACATCACGCGTTTCTTGGCAACCGTTTGTTACCCGAGCAGCGCATCGACGAACGCCGCGGGCTCGAACGGAGCGAGATCGTCGGGGCCTTCACCGAGACCGACGAGCTTGACCGGAACACCCAATTCCTGCTGCACGCGGAAGACGATGCCGCCCTTTGCCGTGCCGTCGAGTTTGGTCAGCACGACGCCGGTGATGTCGACCACTTCGGCAAACACCCGGGCCTGAGGCAGGCCGTTCTGCCCGATCGTGGCGTCGAGCACCAGCAGCACCTCGTCGACCTCCGCGCGCCGGCTCACCACCCGCTTGACCTTCCCGAGTTCGTCCATCAGACCGGTCTTGGTGTGCAGCCGTCCCGCGGTGTCGATGACCACGACGTCGGCGCCCGACTCGATGCCCGTGTCGACAGCGTCGAACGCGACCGACGCCGGGTCGGCGCCCTCGGCGCCGCTCACCACCTGCGCGCCCACCTTGGAGGCCCAGGTCTGCAGCTGGTGGGCCGCGGCGGCGCGGAAGGTGTCGGCAGCGCCGAGCACCACGCGGCGGCCGTCGGCGACGAGCACGCGCGCCAGCTTGCCGACCGTCGTCGTCTTACCGGTGCCGTTGACGCCGACGACCAGCAGCACGGACGGCTTGTTGTCGTGCGGCAGCGCCTTGATCGAGCGGTCCAGGTCGGGCCGCAGCTCCTCGATCAGCACCTCGCGCAGCACGGCGCGGGCGTCGATCTCGGTGCGCACTCGGCTGCTCGACATTCGCGACCGCAGGGCGGTGACGATGGACTCGGTGACGACGGGCCCCAGGTCTGCGATCAACAGGATGTCCTCGACGGCTTCCCAGGATTCCTCGTCGAGGTCGCCGCCGCCGAGCAGGCCAAGCATGCCGCGGCCAAGCGTGTTCTGCGACCTGGCCAGCCGTCCGCGCAGCCGATCCAGCCTGCCTTCCGGAGGGACAATGGTCCCGACATCCAGTACCGCAGGCGCTTCCGCCTGACTATCGGGCGCAGCCGGGGCTTCAACTTCGGCCTCGACAACTTCGGCCTCGACCAGCGCGGGCTCGGGCAGTGGAACGTCCGCGATCGGCCGTTTCGGCGCGTCGCGGGGAATGGTGGCATCATCGCCGACGGCGGGCAGCCCGCTGGTATCGATGCGCTCGACCGGCTCAGCCGGTGCCGATTTGGTGAATGTGATGCCTGAAGAGGCGGTATACCCGCCGGACCGGTCGACGGGCGTGGCAGTGTCAGCAGATGACAGGCTGATCCGTCGCCGCCGGTACCGCACCAGGCCGACAACCAGCGCAGCGACAAGCAGAACGGCAATGACCGCGATTGCGATCCACAGACCCACCCCGACAGTTCCTGTCACCACGCCATTGTCTCAGGGTGCATAGCCGGTGACGCTCGACCCCGGCGGCATGGAGACCCGCAAACGGCGCCATATCGATGTATGCCTGTCCGAGGCGGTCGACTATCAGACGGTCACCACGGGGCTGGAGCGCTACCGGTTGCCCTACAACGCACTCACCCAGACCGATTTGGGCAGCGTCGACCTGGCGACGGAGTTCCTGGGCGCGCGGTTGCGCGCGCCGGTGCTGATCGGCTCGATGACCGGCGGCGCCGAGCTGTCGGGAACCATCAACCGCAATCTGGCCGCCGCGGCCCAGCGGCTCGGCATGGGCATGATGCTCGGGTCGCAGCGCATCATGCTCGACAACGGCTCGGCCTCGACCTCGTTCACCGTCCGCGACGTGGCGCCCGACGTGCTGCTGATCGGGAACATCGGGCTAGCTCAACTCGACGAGAGCATGGTGCCCCATCTGGTCAAGGCGCTTGGCCGTGTCGGGGCCAATGCCCTTGCAGTGCATACCAATCCGTTACAGGAGGCGATGCAGCACGAGGGTGACACCGACTTCTCCGGCTCCATCTCGCGGTTGCGCGACATCGCTGGTTCGATCGGTCTTCCGGTGATGCTGAAAGAGGTCGGCCACGGCATCGGTGCGGCGGCCGCCGCGGAGCTTGTCGACTGCCCGATCGCGGCCGTCGACGTCGCAGGCGCGGGTGGCACGTCGTGGGCGCGGGTCGAGCAGTTCGTGCGGTACGGCGAGATCCGCTACCAGGCACTGGCCGAGTGGGGCATCCCGACCGCGGAGGCACTGCTGGAGGTGCGGCAGACGCTGCCCGATATGCCCGTCGTCGCGTCGGGCGGCATCCGCACCGGGATGGACGCCGCCAAGGTGTTGGCTATGGGTGCCGACGCGGTGGCGGTGGCACGGCCGCTGCTGGCGCCCGCGATCGAATCGCCTGCCGCCGTTGTGGATTGGCTGCAGCGCTTCATCGATGAACTCTTGATATGCCTGCACGGCTGCGGCGCCGCCAACTTGGCAGCACTGCGTCGACGCGGCGTCGTAGCGATTTCGGCGTGATTCGTCGCGCTCAGCACGACTGTGTACGCCGAAATCGCTAGTTGGTAGCGCCGACCAATTCCTGGCCGCGCATGCGCTGCGAGATCACCGCGGTGATGCCGTCGTCGCGCATCGTGACGCCGTACAGCGCGTCGGCGACCTCCATCGTCGGTTTCTGGTGCGTGATGACGATGAGCTGCGACTGGCTGCGCAGCTGCTCGAACAGCCCGAGCAGCCGGTGCAGGTTCACATCGTCAAGCGCGGCCTCAACCTCGTCCATCACATAGAACGGCGACGGCCGTGCCCGGAAGATCGCCACCAGCATGGCCACCGCGGTCAGTGATTTCTCCCCACCGGACAACAGTGACAGCCGCTTGATCTTCTTGCCGGGCGGACGGGCCTCGACCTCGATGCCGGTGGTCAGCATGTCGTCGGGATCGGTGAGCAGCAGCCTGCCCTCACCGCCGGGGAACAACGCAGAAAACACTTCGCGGAATTCGCGTTCCACGTCGGCGTAGGCCTCGGCGAACACCTGCAGGATGCGGTGGTCGACGTCGGCGATGACGTCGAGCAGGTCCTTGCGGGCCGCCTTGACGTCCTCGAGCTGGGTCGACAGGAAGTTGTAGCGCTCCTCCAAGGCCGCGAACTCTTCCAGCGCAAGCGGATTGACGCGGCCCAACTCATTGAGTTCACGCTCGGCCTTCTTGGCGCGGCGTTCCTGAGTGGCCCGGTCGAACGGCATAGGCGCCGGCGCGGTGACCTGCTCACCGCGTTCGCGCGCCTGTTCGTACTCGGCAATCTCCAGCTCCGACGGCGGCAGCGCAACGTCGGGCCCGTATTCGGCGATGAGGTCCGCGGCAGCCATCCCGAACTGCTCGAGCGCGTGCTGCTCGAGCTGCTCAATACGCAGGGCCGCTTGGGCTTTGGCGACTTCGTCGCGGTGCAGCGCATCAGTGAGCGCGGTGATCTTGGCGGACAGGTCGTTCACTTCTTCACGCGCCTTCGCCAGCGCGCCTGCGCGGTGCTGGCGTTCGGCGGCGACGTCGTCGCGGGCGCGGGATGCGACGGCCACCGCCGCGCTCAGCCGCTGCGCGACAAGCCGTCCGGACTCGGCCACCGCGGCCGCAACCGCCGCGGCAAGTTCGCGTGCCTCGCGTGCTCGCTGCGCACGCAGCCGGGCCTCGCGTTCAGCAGCCGCCGCCCGTCGCAGCGAATCCGCCCGTCCGCGAACGGCATTCGCGCGTTCTTCGGCGGTGCGCACCGCCAGCCTCGCATCCACCTCGGCGGCGCGGGCCTGTTCTGCCGCCGCCATCGATGCCTGACGGTCGACGGGTTCTGCCTCGAACGTCGGCTCCTGTTGGGCGTTGTGCAGCCGCTGCTCGAGTCCGGCGAGTTCCTCGACGGTTTGGGTGCGGCCGGTCTCCAGCTCGTTGCGCTGCTGAATGAGCCGCTGCCACTCGTCGTCGGCGGCGCGAGCGTCCTGGCCGAGCCTGCCGAGTTGCTCATAGATCGCCGAGATCGCGGCGTCGGACTCGTTGAGCGCGGCGAGTGCCTGCTCGGCCGCGTCCTGGCGGGACGCCTGCTCGGCCAGCGCTCCGGACAACGCGGCCGACAACTCGCCGGCCTGCTTCTCGGCGTCGACCAGTTCTGCGCGGGCCTTCTCGACCTCCGACGTGATCTCCAGCGTGCTGGGCTTGCGGTCCGAGCCCCCGCTGACCCAGCCCGCGCCGACGAGGTCACCGTCGGTGGTGACCGCCCGCAGCTGCGGGCGCGCCGCGACGAGATCCAGCGCGGCCGACAGGTCGCGCACCACCGCGACGCCGGAGAGCATGGCCGTGATCGCGCCCCGCAGCCGCGACGGCGCCTCGACCAGATCCACCGCCCAGGCCGCGCCGTCGGGAGGGTCCCCGGCAGTGGGTGCCGCGTGGTGGGGCCAGTCGCCCAGCACGATCGCCGCACGACCGCCGTCGGATTCCTTCAGTGCGGCGACCGCCGAGCGGGCGGCACCGAAGTTCTCCGCGGCAACGGCGTCCGCGGCCGCACCGAGCACCGCGGCCACGGCCACCTCATAGCCGGGACGCACCTTCAGAAGATTCGCGATCGAGCCGAAAAGCCCTGCGCCGCCGTGGTTTCTCTGCAGCCACGCCGCGCCGTCCTTGCGATCCAGCCCCACGGACAACGCCTCGATGCGTGCCCGCAGGGAGGCCACTTGACGCTCTGCGCCGCGCTCGGCCGCCTGCAGTTCGGTTACGCGCTCGTCGGCCAGCCGCAGCGCGGCCACCGTGCGGTCGTGGTGCTCGTCGAGGCCGACCTCGCCGGCGTCGAGCTCACCGACGCGGCCCTGGACGATCTCGAACTCGGCCTGCATCTGCTGCGCCTTGGCGGCCGCGTCCTCAATGCCGACCGACATGCGGGCCACGGTCTCGTCGATCGACTCGACGCGGGTACGCATGGTGTCGACCTGTCCGGCCAGCCGCGCAAGGCCCTCGCGACGGTCAGCTTCTGCGCGGGCAGCGGCCATGTGGGCGCGTTCGGCTTCGGCGGCGACGCGTTCGCGCTCGGTGAGTTCGGTGCGGGCCGCCTCCAACCGGGTGCGGGACTGGGCCAACTCGTCGAGCAGTTGCCGCTCCTGGGTCGCTACCTCCTCGGCCTGGGCATCGAGGGCTTCGGGGTCGGGACCGCTGGATGATTCGGGCTCGGCGTCGAGGTGCTGGGCGCGCTCGCTGGCGATGCGCACGGTCGCGCTGACTCGTTCGGCCAGCGCCGACAGCCGGAACCAGGTCTGCTGGGCGGCCTCGGCGCGCTCGCTGAGCGTATTGACCGCCGCCTCGTGCGTATTCAATTCGACGGTTTTCGCTTCGAGCCGGGTGGTGGCGTCGTCGTGTTCGCGGCGCAGTGTGGTCTCGGCCTGGTCGGTGTTTTCGAACTCGGCCATGCGGGTGACCAGGTCGTCAGCGGCCAGCCGGAGCCTGGCGTCGCGCAGATCGGCCTGGATGGTCTGGGCGCGACGGGCCATCTCGGCTTGACGGCCGAGCGGTTTGAGCTGACGGCGCAGCTCGGTCGTCAGGTCGGTCAGCCGCGCCAGGTTGGCAGACATCGCGTCGAGCTTGCGGACCGCCTTGTCCTTGCGCTTGCGGTGCTTGAGCACGCCTGCGGCTTCCTCGATGAACGCCCGCCGGTCCTCCGGCCGGGATTCCAGGATCTCCGCGAGCTTGCCCTGTCCGACGATGACATGCATCTCGCGGCCGATGCCGGAGTCAGAGAGCAGTTCCTGCACATCCATCAAACGGCAACTGGTGCCGTTGATTTCGTACTCGCTTCCACCGTCGCGGAACATCCGCCGGGTAATCGAGACCTCGGAGTATTCGATCGGCAGCGCGTTGTCGGAGTTGTCGATCGTGACGGTGACCTCGGCGCGGCCGAGCGGGGCGCGGGACGACGTCCCCGCGAAGATGACGTCCTCCATCTTGCCGCCGCGCAGGCTCTTGGCGCTGTGCTCACCCATCACCCAGGTGAGCGCGTCGACAACGTTCGACTTGCCCGACCCGTTGGGACCGACCACGCACGTGATGCCTGGCTCGAAGCGCAGAGTCGTCGGCGAAGCAAACGACTTGAAGCCCTTCAGCGTCAGACTCTTGAGGTGCACGACGTGCCACACTACCGTCGCGCAGGCTAACGCTCGGTGAACCCCGAGAGCGCGTCGCCGACTTCTGACCAGTCGGCGAGGACTTTGTCGACGTGACCTGGTGTGGTCCCGCTTTGTAGCAGGTCAAGCAATCGCTGGCAGGCGTCGCGCGGGCCCTCGGCGACGACCTGGACGCGGCCGTCGGGCCTGTTAGAGGCGAATCCCGTCAGCCCCAATTCCAGCGCGCGGGACCGGGTCCACCACCGAAAGCCCACTCCCTGGACGTGGCCGTGCACCCAAGCCGTCAAGCGGACATCAGCTAACTCCTGCATCACTGACCTCAAACGTCACTTTGGTACCGGACTTGAGCGTCCGGCCGACCGTGCACACCTGATCGACAGCGCGCTCGACGACCGTGAGCATGCGCGCGACCTCGTCCTCGGACAGGCCCGACAGGTCGAGCTCCATGCGCTCCTCGAGCAATGGGTAGCGCTCCTGTTCGCGGTCGGCGGGGCCCGACACCCTGATCGTCGCCTTGTATTCGTCGCCGAGGCGGCGGCGCAGCGGTGCATCGCTGCTCATTCCGCTGCAGGCGGCCAGGGCGATCTTCATCAGCTCGCCCGGGGTGAAGACGCCGTCGACGTCTTCCGAGCCGACGAGCACCTCCGCACCCCGTGAGCTGCGCCCCGTATAACGGCGCACACCGGTGCGCTCAACCCACAGTTCCGTCATGACTCTCATCTTCGCCCAAACGGACAAACGGGCGAAGAAGTGCGAGTGGAAGCCACCAAAACGTCGATCTCGGCGCTAACTGCGCCGGACTCGTGGGCGCGGTTGGCATTTCGGGCAGTAGAACGACGACCTGTTCATGAACTTCTCCCGCCGCATCACCGCGCCGCAGCGCCTGCACGGCTCACCCTCGCGGCCGTAGGCGTCCAGAGACCGTTCGAAGTAACCGGACTCGCCGTTGACGTTGACGTAGAGCGAGTCGAACGACGTGCCGCCCTGACCCAGCGCGTCGGTCATCACATCGGCGGCGGCGTCGAGCAGCTCGCCCAATTTCGCGCGGGTCAGCGACGACGCCGGCCGCGCGCCGTTGACCCGGGCCCGCCACAGCGCCTCGTCGGCGTAGATGTTGCCGATGCCCGACACCACCGTCTGGTCCAGCAGCTGGCGTTTAATCTCAGAGTGCTTGCGCCGCAACACCGTGACGACGCCGTCGCGATTGAACTTCGGGTCGAGCGGGTCACGCGCCAGATGCGCGACAGGTATCGGCACGTCGGTCCCGTCGACCGTGACGAGGTCGGCGAGCATCCAGCCACCAAACGTGCGCTGGTCGACGAAACTCAGCGCGGTGCCGTCGTCGAGCAGCGCCGCTATCCTCAGGTGGTCTTCTCGCGGCAGTGGTCCGAGCAGCATCTGCCCGCTCATACCAAGGTGCACAACGAGAGCCGAGCCGTCGCCAAGCGTCAACCACAGGTACTTGCCGCGCCGACCGGTGCCGGTGACCTGCGTGCCGAGCAGCCTCGCGGTGAGGTCGGCGGGCCCCGCTTCGTGGCGACGCACCGCGCGCGGGTGGTGCACCCGTACGGCGTTGATGGTTCGACCCGTCACGTGCGCCGCCAATCCGCGCCGGACGACCTCGACCTCGGGCAGCTCAGGCATCAACACCAGGGGCGGCAAGCGCGTTCCACGCGGCGGCGGCGGCCTTCAGCTCGGCCTCCTTCTTCGTCCGGCCGACGCCCTTGCCGTACTCGACATCGGTGACGATGACCGTCGCGGTGAATTCCTTGTCGTGGTCTGGGCCGGTGGAGGTCACCACATACGCCGGCGCGCCCATGCCACGCGACGCGGTCAGCTCCTGAAGGCTGCTCTTCCAGTCCAGCCCCGCGCCCAGCGTCGGCGCGGTGTCAAGCAGCGCGCGGAACAGCCGCAGGATCACCTCACGGGCCACCACTGCGCCGTGCTCCAAATAGGTTGCGCCCAACAAGGATTCGACTCCGTCGGCCAGGATACTCGACTTGTCGGCGCCGCCGGAGTGCTCCTCGCCCTTGCCCAGCAGAAGGTAGGCGCCGAGGCCATCGTCGGTCAGATGCCGCCCGACGTCGGCCAGCGCCTGAGTATTGACGATGCTGGCACGCAACTTGGCCAGATCACCCTCTGAACGGTCGGGGTGGCGGTGGTAGAGCTCCTCGGTGACTACAAGCCCGAGCACCGCGTCTCCAAGGAACTCCAGGCGCTCGTTGGTGGGCAGCCCGCCGTTCTCGTAGGAGAAGCTGCGGTGCGTCAGCGCGATTGTCAGGAGTTCGTCGGGCAGGCCGATACCCAACGCCTTGAGCAGGGCCGCCCGATCGACGCTCACTTGTCGTCCTGATCCAATAGGCCGGCGAGCTTGGCCCACCGCGGATCGATCTTCTCGTGGTGATGGCCGGGTTCGGCGGTGGCCAGCGGCACACCGCACTGGGGGCACAGGCCCACACAGTCCGGCCCGCACAGCGGTGAGAACGGCAACGCCAGCCCGATCGCGTCGACGATCGGCTGCTCCAGGTCGACGGTGTCATTAATGACACGGCCTATTTCGTCGGAGTCGGTGGTCTCGTCGGTCGCGCTGTCGGGATAGGCGAACAGCTCAGTGAGGTCGATCTCGACGTCGCCGGTGATCGGCGTCAGGCAGCGTGCGCACTCCCCCGACGTCGGCGCGGACACCGTTCCCGTGACAAGCGCTCCCTCCGAAACGGATTCGATCCGCAGATCCAGCTTCAGCGACGCGCCTTCATCGATCCCGATCAGGTCCAGCCCTATGCGCGACGGGCTGGGCACCGTCTCAGAGAGGGTCAGCATCGACCCGGGCCGCCGGCCGAGCCGGGAAATGTTGATCACGAGCGGCGATCGTGAGGCGCGGCGCGCCGCCGACTTCGGATGCGTCGCCATAAATGTCAATCCTACGGCGACGCCCGCAGGCGCTACCGTGCCGCGTAGTCGTGGGTACCGGCGGCGGTGCGCAGCTGATGGCGGCCGCGGCCCACCGAACGAAGGGTTCCGTTCAGGAAGTCCTCGAACTCCGCGAGCTTGCTGTCGACATAGATGTCGCACTCACCGCGCAGACGGTCGGCCTCGGCGTGCGCCGAGTCGATGAGCCGGGTCGCCTCGGAGGTCGCGGTCTGCACGACCTCGGTCTGCGACACCAGCCGCTGCTGCTCCTTGATGCCTTCCTGGACGGCCTTCTCGTAAGCCAAATTGCCGTTCTCGATGAGCCGGTCGGTCTCGGTCTTGGCACGGCCGGTGCTGGCCTCGTACTCCCGCTTGGAGGTGGCGGCGAGACGGGATGCCTCCTCGCGGGCCTCGCCGACCATCCGCTCGCTGTGCTGGCGGGCCTCGGCGACCATCCGGTCGGCCTGCGCCTTGGCGTCGGCCAGCAACCGGTCGGCCTCCGCGCGAGAGTGGTTGATCAGCGAATCGGCCTCCGTCGTGGCCGTAGACACCAGCGAGTCGGAATGTTCCTTGGCTTCGCGCAGCAACGAGTCACGCGCGTCGAGAACGTCCTGGGCGTCGTCGAGCTCGCCGGGTATCGCGTCCTTGATGTCGTCGACCAGCTCAAGGACATCACCGCGGGGCACCACGCAGCCGGACGTCATCGGCACGCCACGGGCTTCTTCGACTATCGCGCCCAACTCGTCGAGCGCTTCAAAAACTCGGTACACGGCAACACCCTCCAGGCGTAGTTATCAGTTACCAGTGTGCCTGGTGTTACCTCTGTGACTCAGCTTCGGGGCCGGTGTGTCGTCCTTTGGCTTACCCAGCGTGACTCCAGGCGCAACTCCTGTCTGAATTGCTTCGCGCACATTATGTCAACACAGCGGGTCGGCGGCCCACCGGCGGTGGCCGGCAAACAAGAAGCTACCGCTTCAACAGGCTGCGTACCGCGGCATCGCGAAGCCACGCTTCGGTGCGCTGCGGTGACCAACCGTTGTCCTCGGTCAGCGTGAAAAAACTGGCGTAGCCGAAGAAGAACCAGAGCACATCGGTGGCGTCATCGACCGTGATGCCGGGGTTGAGTGCCCGCAGGTCGGAAAGCCGCGCCGCCGCCGCATGCAGGCCTGCGCGATAGCGCTTCGTCGCCTCGTTCAGGCTCTCCGCCGCCGTGGCATCGAGCGGCGCCGTCGCCAAAACGATCCGCATCACGTCGCCCCAGTCGCCGCGCATGCGGCGGGTGAGAGTGGCGACCGTCGCGACGATCGCCGCTGCGTCATCGAGCGAAGCAATATCGCGGTAGGCCTCGGCGACTTCGGGGGCTTCGGTCCACTCGTCCACCAGGATGTGCAGCAGTCCCTGCTTGCCGCCGGTCACTGCGTACACCGTGGCCGGCGCGACCCTGGCGAGCGCCGCGATCTCGTCGACCTTCGTCGCGATGTACCCGTGCTGCGCAAACAGCTCACGGGCCGCGGAGATGATCGCGCGCCGTGTCGCCTCGGCGTACTCCGCACGCCGCGACGGCGCAGCCTTGGGATTCGTCACGCAAATCACATTAGCACTCCGGTCACTTGAGATGTACTCTCTTCGTCAGAGTTATACTCTGACGAGTGGAACGTTTCCACTGAAAGGCTCAAACATGACGTTGTCGCCAGAAGGCATCCACCTGCCCGGCACCCGGTCCTACGAGGATGCCGTTCGGCTGTGGAACGGCGCGATCGACCGTCGTCCCGCGATGGTGGTGCAGCCGACATCGCCGGCGGAGGTAGCCGCGGCGGTGATGTGCGCCCGCGCGAACGGCCTGCCCATTGCGGTGCGCGGCGGCGGTCACGACTGGGCGGGACGGGCGCTGGCCGACAAGGGCCTCGTCATCGACATATCGCGCATGTGGAGGGTCGACGTCGATCGCGCGGCCCGCATTGCAACCGTCTCCGGCGGAGCCACCGCGACTGGCGCGGCGAAAGCGTCGGAGCTGCACGGCCTGGTGCCCGCGACAGGCAATTTCGGTCAGGTCGGCATGGTGGGCTTGACCCTCGGCGGCGGCTACGGCCCGCTCAACGGTGTGGCCGGCTTGGCGCTCGACAACCTGCTGGGCGCCGATGTAGTGCTGCACGACGGAGGCGTCGTCACCGCCGACGCCGAGCATGAGCCCGACCTGTTCTGGGCGCTGCGCGGTGGCGGCGGGAACTTCGGGGTGGTCACCGCGATGCGGGTGCGGCTGCATCCGATCGCGTCGGTGCTGGCAGGTGTGATCATGTATCCGTGGCACCAGGCCCGCGACGTTTTTCACGCGTACAACGAACTGGCGCCGACGATGCCCGACGAACTCACCGTCCAGATCGGAATGGTCGCCGGACCGCACGGTCACTCGGTGGTGTACCTGGCGCCGGTGTGGTCGAGCCCCGCCGATCCGTCGGCATGGATCGCGCGCCTCACGGGATTGGGGACGCCACTGGTCAGCGAGGTCGCCCAGATGCCGTACAGCAACATGCTGACCCTGCTGGATCCCTACATCCGCTGGGGGCGACATCACGAGATGCGCACGCGCACCCTGCGGTCGTTCAACGCCGGAGCCATCGACGCGCTCGTGGGCGCAGGCGACACCCGAGCGTCGGCATTCAGCGGCATCGCCATCCATCATTGCCACGGCGCGGCGACCCGCGTGCCCATCGAAGAGACCGCATTCGGCATTCGCGACCGGCATTTCGTCGTCGAGGTGCTCGCCGCGTGGGAGCCCGAAGACGACGCGATACGCCACCGAGCTTGGGCGCAGCAGGTCTACACCGATCTGGCGCCGCACGCCGTCGACGGCGGATATCCGAATCTGATCGGACCGCTGCAAGCAGAGCAAGCGCGAAAGGCATACGGCCCCAACGCGTCTCGCCTCGCCCAGCTGAAGTCGAAATACGACCCCGACAACGTGTTCGCGGCAACGACGCTGCCCGAGGCCGACTGACTACCGCAGCGCCGCGCCTATCAGATCACGTGCCCGGTCGAGCATCGACGCGAACGGCCCAACCGCGAAGTTGGCCTTGGCCGACTCGACGCCGGGGTGCGGACGGGTGGGTGCGATCGCCTCGGCGGCCAGCACCGCCTTCGCCATTCGCTCCAAATCGTCGGAGTCAAGCTTGTTCTGCAGCCTGTTGAACTCCTCGCTTTCCTCATGCTCGGCATGGTCGACGACCGCGTCGCGGAACTTGGTCAGCTCGTCACGAAACTCCTTGGAGTCGATGTCCATGCCCTCGAGCTTGGACAACTGCTGCTTGGCCTCGTGCTCCTCGTGCAATCGGGCGTCGACGATCTCGTCGCCGTCAGCGATTTCGTGGCGGGCACGCGGATGGACCACCATCTCCTCAGCGGTTTCGTGCACCGCCAACAACTGGCGCAGTTCGACGAACGCCTTCTCGCGCGCTTTCGGGTCGGACGCGCTGAAGACTTCCTCAAACATGTCCTTGATCAAATCGTGTTGCCCCTTCAGGAACTTCACGACGTCATCGGTCGATTGAACAAACGTTTCGACCACGGGGATACCTCCGAATTTTCATGAGCATGGATTGGGCGCCATGGGCTGTGCGCCACCGTGTGAATACCCGTCGTGGCCGGGCTTAACCCTTGAGCTTGGCCTGAAGCCGCACGTTGACGGGCCCGGGCAGCAGCTCAGAAACGTCGCCACCGAGTATCGCGACCTCTTTGGCCAGTGACGACGACACGAACGAGTACCGCGGGGTGGTCGCGACGAAAAAGGTGTCGACGCCCGCGATGTGCTTGTTCATCTGCGCCATCTGCAGCTCGTATTCGAAGTCGGTGCCGGTGCGCAGGCCCTTGACGATAGCGGTCAGTCCGCGGGCCTTCGCGAAGTCGACGACCAGGCCTTCGCCGGATTCGACGCGCAGATTCGGCAGGTGCGTCGTCGATTCCTCGATCATCGCGATGCGCTCGTCGAGGTCGAACATGCCTTGCTTGTTCGGGTTGATGAGCACCGCGACCACGACCTCGTCGAATTGGGCGGCCGCGCGCTCCAAGATGTCGACATGGCCGAGGGTCACCGGGTCGAAGGACCCCGGGCATACGGCGCCGCTCATGGCTGACGACGCTATCAGGGCGGTTCAGTTCCGCACCCGAGCCGCGTCGGCGGCGACATCGAATTCGGCCAACTCCAGGCGGGTGTCGCCGTAGCGGCGGGCGGGCCAGGGCCGCCAACCGTCGGGCCAACTCAGCGGCGGCCCCGACGTTGCGCGCTCGACAACCACCACCGTGCCAGCGGTCGCCCATCTCGCCGTCGACCAACGCGATGAGCACCTCCTCGATCTCGGCTGTCGGCGACGTCGTAGGGTGGATCGGCAAGCACCAGGTCCGCCGGCCGGTCAGCGCCACCCGCCAACACCGCTGCGACGGGTCCTCGCCGCACGGCGGCCGCTACGCCCAACGACGCGATGTTCTGGTCGATGACGGCCGCGGCACGATGGTCGGATTCGACGAACACCGCCGATGCCGCGCCCCTCGACATCGCCTCAAGGCCGAGGGCTCCCGAGCCCGCATACAGGTCGAGCACCGAGGCTCCGGCGAAGTCGATGCGCGACGCGAGCACGTTGAACATCGATTCGCGCACCCGATCGGTGGTCGGCCGGGTTCCGGTGCGCGGCACCGTGATTCGCCGCCCGCCGAACGTGCCGGCGACTATGCGGGTCAGCTGACCACCACCAGCAGGTCGCCGCCCTCGACCTGCGCGGTCGCCGAGACGGCCACCCGGCTGACCTTGCCGGCCTTGGGTGCGGTGATCGCGGCTTCCATCTTCATCGCTTCGATTGCCGCGATCGTTTGCCCCGCGTCCACCGTGTCGTCGACCGACACACCCACGGTGACGACGCCCGCGAACGGGGCCGCGACATGGTCGGGGTTGGACCGGTCGGCCTTTTCAGCGGTCGGTATGTCGCTGGCGATGCTGCGGTCGCGGACCACTACCGGCCGCAGCTGGCCGTTGAGGATGCACATCACCGTGCGCATGCCACGTTCATCGGCGTCGGAGATCGCCTCGAGCCCGATCAGCAGCTCGACGCCGCGCTCCAGCCGTACCCGATGCTCGTCGCCCTGCCGCAGGCCGTAGAAGAACTGGTTGGCCGACAGGCCCGACGTGTCGCCGTACTGTTCGCGGTGCGCGTCCAATTCCTTTGTCGGCCCGGGGAACAGCAGCCGGTTCAGGACTGATTGTCGTTTCGGGCCGGCTTGTGCCAGCGCCACCTCGTCGTCGGGGCCGAGTTCTTGCAGGGGTTTGGCAGGCGGGCGCCCGGCAAGAGCCTTGCTGCGCAACGGTTCCGGCCAGCCGCCCGGCGGGTCGCCGAGTTCGCCACGCAAAAAGCCGATCACCGAGTCGGGAATGTCGAATCGTGCTGGATCTGCGGCGAATTCGTCGGCGGACACGCCCGCGCCGACGAGGGCCAGCGCGAGGTCGCCAACCACCTTCGACGACGGAGTGACCTTCACCAGTCGGCCCAGCACCCGATCCGCTGCGGCGTAGTTGGCCTCGATCTCCTCGAACCGGTCACCGAATCCGAGTGCGATGGCCTGCTGGCGCAGGTTCGACAGCTGGCCACCGGGGATCTCGTGGGAATAGACGCGACCGGTCGGCGCCGGTAGGCCAGACTCAAACGGCGCGTAGACCTTTCGCAGCGCCTCCCAGTAGGGCTCCAGGTCGCACACTGCGGCCAGCGACAATCCGGTGTCGTATTCGGTGTGCGCGGCGGCGGCCACGATTGAGCTCAGAGCGGGCTGGCTGGTGGTACCCGCCAGAGGTGCGGAGGCCCCGTCGACGGCGCTTGCACCTGCCTGCCAGGCAGCCAGATAGGTGGCCAGCTGTCCGCCAGGTGTGTCGTGGGTGTGCACATGGACGGGTAGGTCGAATCGGCTGTGCAGCGCGCTGATCAACGCGTGCGCGGCCTGGGGCCGAAGCAGCCCGGCCATGTCCTTGATCGCCAGCACGTGCGCCCCGGCATCGACGATCTGCTCGGCCAGTTTGAGGTAGTAATCGAGCGTGTACAGGTTCTCGTTGGGGTCGGACAGGTCACCGGTATAGCTCATCGCGACCTCGGCTACCGCCGTGCCTGTTTCGCGCACCGCGTCGATCGCCGGCCGCATGGACTCGACGTTGTTGAGCGCGTCGAAGATGCGGTAGATGTCGATGCCGGTCGACGTCGCCTCCTGGATGAACGCTTGAGTGACCGTTTCCGGATACGGCGTGTAGCCGACTGTATTGCGGCCACGCAGAAGCATCTGCAGACAGATGTTGGGGATCGCCTCGCGCAGCGCCGCCAGCCGCTCCCACGGGTCTTCCTTCAAGAACCGAAGCGCCACATCGTAAGTCGCGCCGCCCCAGCATTCGATGGACAACAGCTGCGGCGTCATCCGTGCGATGTAGGGCGCCACCATCAGCAGACCGGTGGTGCGGACGCGAGTGGCCAGCAGCGACTGATGCGCGTCGCGGAACGTCGTGTCGGTGACACCGACGGACCTGGATGCGCGTAGCCAACGAGCGAAGCCCTCCGGCCCCACCTCGGTCAGCAGCTGCTTGCTGCCGCGCGGTGGCGCCGCTTCGAGATCGATCTCGGGCAGTTTGTCCTGCGGGTACACCGTCGACGTTCGGGGCCCGTGCGGCTGGTTGACGGTGACTTCGGCGAGGTAGCTGAGGATCTTGGTGCCACGGTCGGCCGGGGCGCGCGCGGTCAGCAGATACGGGCGCTCGTCGATGAACGACGTCGTAACGCGTCCGGCGCGGAAGTCCGGGTCGTTGACCACCGCCTGCAAGAACGGAATGTTCGTCGACACGCCCCGGATCCGGAACTCGGCCAGCGCGCGGCGTGCCCGGGCGACCGCCGCACCGAAGTCACGCCCACGGCAGGTCAGCTTGACCAGCATCGAATCGAAGTGGGCGCTGATCTCTGCGCCCAGGTGCGAGCCGCCGTCCAGCCGGATTCCCGCACCGCCCGGCGTCCGGTAGCCGGTGATGCGGCCGGTGTCGGGGCGGAAGCCGTTGGCCGGGTCCTCAGTGGTGATCCGGCACTGCAAAGCGGCACCGTGCACCTGCAGCGAATCCTGGCTCAGCCCAAGGTCTTCGAGCGTCTCCCCGTCGGCGATGCGCATCTGGCTGGCAACCAGGTCGACGTCGGTGATCTCCTCGGTGACCGTGTGCTCGACCTGGATGCGCGGATTCATCTCGATGAAGACGTACTCGCCGCGCTCGTCGAGCAGGAACTCGACGGTGCCCGCGTAGCTGTAGTTGATCTGGCGGGCGAACGCCACCGCGTCGGCGCAGATCTTTCGCCTCAGCTCGTCGGGCAGGTTCGGCGCCGGGGCCAGTTCGACGACCTTCTGGTGCCGACGCTGCACGCTGCAGTCACGCTCGAACAGATGCATCACGTTGCCGTGGGTGTCGGCCAGGATCTGCACCTCGATGTGGCGCGGGTTGAGCACGGCCTGCTCGAGGTACAGCGACGGGTCACCGAACGCCGACTCCGCTTCGCGGCTGGCGGCCTCGATCGCTTCGGGCAGCGCCTTCGGATCGATGACGCGGCGCATGCCGCGGCCGCCGCCGCCGGACACCGCCTTGACGAACAGCGGGAACTGCATCGTCTGCGCCGCGGCCATCAACTGGTCAACCGACGCCGACGGTGTCGACGAGTTCAGCACCGGTAACCCTGCGTCGCGGGCAGCCGCGATCGCCCGCGACTTATTGCCCGTCAGCTCAAGGATTTCGGCGCTGGGACCGATAAACGTGATGCCCGCAGCCGCGCATGCGGCGGCCAAGTCGGGGTTTTCCGACAGGAACCCGTATCCCGGATACACCGCGTCGGCGCCGGCGTGCTGTGCCACACGGATGATCTCGTCGACCGACAGGTACGCGCGGACCGGGTGGCCCGTCTCGCCGATCTGATACGACTCGTCGGCCTTCAACCGGTGCAGGGAGTTGCGATCCTCATACGGATACACCGCGACAGTGGCGATGCCCATCTCGTAGGCCGCCCGGAACGCGCGGATCGCGATTTCCCCGCGGTTGGCGACCAAGACTTTCGAGATCACGCGTAACTCTAACCCCGGCGCCGAACCGCTTAGAGCAGAGTGGACCAGTAGTTCCAGAAGCGCACGAGGATCAGCAGAATCAGCGTCGTGAACCACAGCGCCACCAGCGACCACCGCCAGGTGTACAGCACCCGTGCCACCGCGTTCGACTGCAAGGGCTGCAGCGCGATCGAGGCGACCACGACCAACAGCGGGATGGTAACCGCCCACACCGCCATGCAGTACGGGCACAGCGCACCGATGCGGTAGAGGCTCTGGAAGATCAGCCAGTGGATGAACGCAACGCCCAGCAGTGCGCCGGTCGCCAGGCAGGCCCAGTACCAGCGCGGCAGCCTGACGTTGGCGACCGCGAGCACACCGGTCACCACGACGACGGTGAACGAGACGATGCCTATCAGCGGGTTGGGAAATCCGAACGCCGACGCCTGCGGGGTCACCATCACCGAACCGCATGACAGCACGGGGTTGATGCTGCACGACGGCACGTAATCGGGGTTGATCAGAATCTCGATCTTTTCGATCGTCAGCGTGATCGCGGCTGCTAGACCAACGACGCCGGCGATCAGGATCCATACCGCGCTGGCGGTCCGGACCGGCACCCCGTTCGACGTGTCAGCCGTGGGTTCGCTCGGCTGGACGTCGCTGGGCGCGGCGACGGTCATGGCGCTGGCGCGGGCGCCGGTGCTTGTGCCGGGGGTGCGGCACCGTTGAGCCCCGGAACGTTGCCGACGATCTCTTTGATCTTGGCGACCAACGCGTCGGGCGTGCTGACTTCGTAGTCCTGGCCGTTGATCTTGATGGTCGGCGTCGCCTGAATACCGGTGGCCGCGGCCAGCCCCTGCACCATCGCGGTGTATCGGCCCTTGTTGATGCAGTCAGGGACACCGCCCCCGGCGCCCACCTGGCGCGCGACCTCGACCAGCCGCGCGTTGTCGGGGAACGTGGTTGCGGTCTCGCCAGGCTGCTGGGCATAGAGCGCGGCGTGGAAACGCCGGAACGCATCCTTGTTTTCGTCGGCCACGCAGTAGGCGGCGCCGCCCGCGCGCGACGAGTAGTTCTGGGTCTGCGGGCTATCCAAAATGCCGACCATGTAGAAGTCGGCGGCGACGGCACCGTTGTCGATGAGCTTGCTCACCGTCGGCCCGAATTGCTGCTCGAACAGGGCGCAGTGCGGGCACAGGAAGTCCTCGTAGAGCGACAGTACGACCTTGGGATCGGAGCTCCCCTCCTTCTTGATGACGTCGCTCGACGCGATCCGGATCGATTTGACCTCTCCGGAAGTCGGCTTCTTGTCGTTGGACATCACGATGTAGAGCACCAGCGCGACGGCGAAGATCACCACTATCGAGGTCAGCCCGATCTGGATCGCCAGGTTGCGCTTGCGGTCGGCCGCCTTCAGGTCGTAGCTGGCTGGTCGTTTGGGTTTGGTCGCCACGGGTTCAGAGTACCGGCGGCACACAGGCGGTACTCATGCGTGGGCGAGATGGGCCCGCAGCGCAGAGATCGTTTCCGCCACGGCGGTCGCGCTAGCGCCTCCCAGCGGGAAGAAATTGGCAAAACCGTGCACCAGAGGTCCGAATTCGCGGTAGTCGACCGTCACCCCGGCCGCGCGCATTGCATCGGCGTACTGCCTGCCCTCGTCGCGCAGCGGGTCGAAGCCCGCGGTCACCAGCAGTGCCGGCGGCAGCCCCGAGAGATCGTCGGCCAGCAGCGGCGACACCCGCGGGTCGGCGGCGTCGACTTGCGCGCCGTCCAGGAATTGGTCCCGGCACCGGCGCAAGTCCCTTTTCGTGAGAAAGAACCCTTCGGCGAACAACGTCTGAGAACGCGTCTCGCCGCTGTAGTTGGTCACCGGGTAGAGCAGCAGCTGCAAGGCGGGCAGCGGTGTCCCCTCGTTGCGCGCACGCAGCGATACCAGCGCGGCGAGGTTGCCTCCGGCGCTGTCGCCCCCGACCACCACCCGGCCGGGGTCGGCGCCCAGTTCACCCGCATGGTCGAGCGCCCACACAAACGCGGCGTACGCATCATCGGCTCCGGCGGGCGCTTTGTGTTCGGGGGCCAGTCGATAGTCCACCGACAACACGTGCAGGCCACCCTCGCGGCAGATGTGGCGGCAGAGGTCGTCGTGCGTCTCGATGTCGCCGATGACCTGGCCGCCGCCGTGATAGAAGACCAACAGGGGTTGCCCATCGCCATCAAATGGCCGGTAGTGCCGCATTCGGATCGGATCGACCGGGCCGGGGACCGAGAGATTGGTCACCCGCGCCACAGGGATGTTCTGCTTGAAGCTGGCAGCGATGATCCGCAATTGAGCCCGGGCGGCGCCGATGTCGGGGCTGGCGACCAGGGCATTGAGACCAACCGCCGTCATCCCGGCGAGCATCAACTGCAACGTCGTATCCAGCGTGTTGCCGTCGATCGTGACCGAGCGACCACCCAGCAGAAGGTGTTTGACACGGTTCGGTATCCGCGGAAGTCCACGCAACGTCAAGCCGGTGAGCGCGTTGACGACGGAGCCCTTGGCGGCTCGCGGCGGCCCGACGGGCGTCACCTGTCCTGGCAGACTCTGGGTCATGGCAGCTCCCTCGATCACGCTGAATGACGGTAATTCGATACCGCAGGTCGGACTTGGCGTTTGGCAGACTCCGCCGGAAGACACCGAGCGTGCGGCGGCGACTGCGCTCGACGCCGGTTATCGACACATCGATACGGCCGCGGGGTACTTCAACGAGCGCGAGGTGGGTCAGGCCGTAGCGGCCTCCGGCCTGCCGCGCGAGGACGTATTCGTCACCACCAAGTTGTGGAACGCCGACCAGGGCTACGAAAGCACGCTCGCGGCGTTCGACGCGAGCATGAAGCGCCTCGGTATGGAGTACCTCGACCTCTACCTCATTCATTGGCCGATGCCGGCCAAGAACGCGTTCGTCGACACGTTCAAGGCGTTCGCACACCTACGCGACCAGGGCCGCATCCGCTCGATCGGCGTCAGCAACTTCGAGCCCGAACACCTGCGAATTCTGGTGGACGGCATCGGAATTGTCCCGGCGGTCAACCAGGTCGAGTTGCATCCGCTGCTGCAGCAACAGGAACTACGGGAAGTGCACGCTCAGCTGGGCATCGCCACCGAAGCGTGGAGCCCGCTGGGCCAGGGATCACTGCTGAGCAACCCGGCGGTGACGGCCGTCGCCGAGGCGCACGGAAAAACCCCTGCGCAGGTACTGATTAGGTGGCATATCCAACTCGGTAATATCGTCATCCCGAAGTCGGTGACCCCCGAGCGAATTGTGAGTAACTTCGACGTGTTCGATTTCGAGCTGAGCGAGCAGTACGTGGCGTCCATCTCTTCGCTCGGCGACGGAACACGACTGGGTCCCGATCCACGATCCTTCAACTTCACAGGGTAGGTGCGATGACGTCGGCGGCTGCGATTCCCACGGTCACTCTCAACGACGAGAACACGATCCCCGTGATCGGCCTCGGCGTTGGCGAGCTGTCCGAGTCCGAGACAGAGCGGGCCGTATCGACGGCATTGGAGGTGGGGTACCGGCTGATCGACACCGCGGCCGCGTACGGCAACGAGGAAGCGGTCGGCCGGGCGATCGCCGCGTCGGGTGTGCCGCGCGATGAGCTCTTCATCACCACCAAGCTGGCCACCCACGACCAGGGCTACCAAGCGTCGCAGGACGCCTGCAAGGCCAGCGTGGAACGGCTCGGCCTTGACTACGTGGACCTCTATCTCATCCATTGGCCGGGTGGCGACCCAGGCAACTACGTCAACAGCTGGGGCGGCCTGATGAAGCGCAAGGAGGACGGCGACACCAGGTCCATCGGTGTGTCCAACTTTCACGCCGAGGACCTGTCGAACATCATCGACCTGTCGTACTTCACACCTGCCATCAATCAGATCGAGCTGCACCCGCTGCTGAATCAAGCGGAACTGCGGGCGGTCAACGCCAACTACGGCATCGTCACCGAGGCGTACGGTCCGCTGGGCGTCGGCAGGCTGTTGGACAACCCGACGGTGGTCTCGGTGGCGCAGGCGCACGGCAAGACGCCGGCGCAGGCGCTGATCCGATGGAGCATCCAGCTGGGCAACGTCGTCATCCCGCGGTCGGCGAACCCGGAGCGGATCAAGTCGAATCTCGACGTGTTCGACTTCGAGTTGAGCGACGACGAGATGGCCACGCTCAACGGTCTCAACGACGGCACGCGATTCCGGCCGGACCCGGATTCCTACACGGGCACGTAACCGGTCGGGCAGGTAGCGGCCGCGTCACGCAGCACCGCGTACTGGCACCAGAACGCGCGGTTGGGTGGTATCCACGTCGCCGGTTCATGGTCACCCCTCGCTCATACCATTGCTTTGGCCATCGCGATGTGTCCTTCGAAGCCAAGCCTTTTCGCCATCGCGCGATACCGATCCCTGAAGTCCTGGTAGGCAATCTCATCACCATGCTCCCGCGCCAGGAGCGCACGCAGCCGCAGCAGCCAGATGTCGTGCCTGACGAATCCGGGTTCGGTCGGCACCGCTGCGAGCCGGTCGATAGCTGCTTGCGCTTCCTGCAGGTCTGTGTCTGCATTTCTGCGCAGCAGGGCTTCCACCAAAACGGCGGTGGCCGACCCACCATAAGTCCTGCCGCCGTAGGCGAATTCCTCCTCGAGGGCAGCCCGCGACAGTTCGATCGCGCCGTCGAGGTCGCCGGCTCGGGCCTTCTCCTTGGCAAGAACGGTGTCGATGACACTAGCCGCGGGCAAAGTGAAGCGCTCCTGTAAAGCGGCTTCACGGGCCGTGGCAAGAAGGGCGAGGCCAGCTTCGCGCTGGGTACCGTCGTGGGCCACGAGCGAGAGGCCGTGTACGGATCTGGCGCAGGTCAGCGTGAAATCGTCGCCGGATCGCTCCGCGATCTCAAGCAGCTCAGCCGTTTCTTGCAGGGCTGCAGCATCCGGCAGCAACAACCCGTCCGGGATGCAGCTGAAGTATTTGAAGAACAGGATCAGCGCTCGCATCGTCGCGTCGAATGCGCGGACCATCGTCGCCGCGTCGTCGATATCGCCTCTCCAGCCCGGGTGGCCAAGCGCACACCGTGCGCATCCCCGCAGCACGATCGCGCCTGCCAACGGTGAACCGAGGATGAGGTTTCCCTTGGATGGGTCGCCATCAGCCAGGTCGATCATGCGTTGTGCCAAGCGCAGGGTTTCCGCAAGCTCGCCGGACTGCAGCTTGGCCGCGACCGCCGCGTAGAGCAGCCCCAGCATCAGCGTCGGGTCGCCGATCGACTCAAGCAAGCTGGTGAGTTCCGAGGCCAGGCTCGATGCTTCGGCGAATCGGCCGTGAACGATCAGTGTCGACACCCACCCGGTCATCCCCATAGCCAGCGATACCTTGTCGCCGGTGGCGTCGGCAAGTTCCCGCAGTTCGTCAAACCCGGTGTCGGCCATGCTGCCGCCGGCAAGCCAGGCGCTGGCGCACAGCAACGTCCGCGGAGCGATCCGCATCCTGGGACGGTCCAAGTCGGCTTCGGGCAATCGGTCGGCGACGTGTCGCGCGCGCTGCCAACTCGCCCGCGCTCCGGTGAGGTCGCGGTGGGTGAGCCATGTGCCTGCGCGCATGTGCCAGTTGAACGCTGCACGGAGATCGCCCGCCGCCTCGAGGTGTTCGGCGATCAGGGCTGCGTTCTCGTCGACCGAATCCCGCGCGCGTCTTTCGATCGCGGCGGCCAGCCGCCGGTGCAGCTCGGCGCGATCGGATTTGAGCTGAGATTCGTAGGCCACTGTGCGAATCAGCGGATGCCGGAACGCATACTCGACCCGCGGCGCGAACACGACCTGGTCGATCAGTTCGGCCTTGGTTAACTCGTCGAGGGCCGGTTCGATCCCTAATCCGGTCAATAGATCAGGGTCAAACCGTGACCCGATCACCGACGCGGCGCTCAGCGTGCGTTTAGCCGAGTGACTGAGGCGGTCGACGCGGGCCGCGATGGCGGCCTGGAGGGTAGCCGGCACGATCACGTCAGCGATGTCACCGTGCAGCAGGTACGAACCGCGCGTGCCGCGGATCGCGCCGCGTTCGGCCAAGTCGCGTACGATCTCTTCGGCGAAAAACGGGTTTCCGGCGGTGCGTTCGGCGATGTGTTCAGCGAGGCCGTGCACCGAGGAATCGGTGCCGAGCAGCTCACCGATGAGCGTTGCGGTCTGGTCGGTGCTGAGGGGCCGCAGCGCGATCGTCTGCGCGCCGGAGATCGTGGACAGCGCGCCGCGGTATTCGGGGCGATACGTGATCAGCACCATCGAGTGGGTTTGCGGGATCACCGCCAAAAAGTCTGCCAGCATCGACTCGCTGACCTCGTCGATCCAGTGGGCGTCCTCGATCACGTACAGTGCCGGCTCACGTCGGGCCACCGATGCGGCATTGACCAGCGCCGTCAACCGCCGTCGCCGGGCATCCGCCTCGATGTTGGGCAGCTCGATGTCGGGATCGGCGATGCCGAGCAGATCGTCCAACAGCAGAAGATCTTCGGGGTCGGCGTTGGCAATCCGGGCGCGCACCCGTGCCCGAGCCGCCTCGCTGTCGCGGTCGTCGACTCCCAGCCCGGCGCGCAACAATCCGGCAACCGCGTGAAACGGGATGTCGCTGGTATGGGATTCGCAGTAGGTGGTGACCACCTGCACACCGCGATTGCCGGCCAGTGCAGCCGATTCGCGAACGATGCGGCTCTTACCGATACCCGGCGGTCCGAGGACGCTGATCACACATCCGGCACCCCCTACGGCCTCATCGAGGATCGCGGCGATGCTATTGAGCTCCCAGGTGCGACCCACCAGCGTGGGGTCGTTTCGCCTGCTGTGCTGGTGCACGGGCGGCGTCGCGATCAAGCGGCACGCGGTCACTGGATCGTTGGCACCCTTGACGCGCACCATCTCCGGTCCGGCGAGCACAGCGACATCCTCGACGAGCCGCGCTGTGGACTGACTAAGCATCACCCCGCCCGGCGGCGCCGCGGATTCCATCCGCTGGGCCATGCCGACCTGCTCACCGATCGCCGTATAACCCAAAGCACGAGAACCAATCTCACCCGCAATGACCTGGCCGGAGTTGAGGCCGACCCGCAGCCGCAGATCCACACCGTCTTGGCGTTGGATCTCGACCGCCAGTCGCGCAGATTCTTCTTGGATGTCCAGCGCCGCCAAGCAAGCGCGAAGCGCGTGGTCCTCCAACGCGATTGGCGCGCCGAAGACCGCCATGATGCCGTCGCCGGTGAACTTGTTCAGCGTGCCGCCATAACGTTGCACAACAGCCAACGAGCGGTTGACCACTTCGGTCATGATCTCACGCAGTCGCTCTGCACCCACCGCTGCTGCGATATCCATCGAGTGCACCACATCTGCGAAAAGCACCGTCACTTGCTTGTACTCAGCCGGCTCGGCGACGGCCGATACGGCCGCGCCGCACTCGTTACAGAACTTCGAGTTCGGTGGCAGATCGGTACCGCAAGCAGCGCACGCCACTTCCGTCGCCGTCATGCGAGCACCACCCATCCGCGGACCGACTACCGCGATCCGCCAAGGATAAAGCGCTTACCAGCGGACAACGCCTGTTATTGACGCAGTGTTAAGCGCCTTTTGTCGAAACGGCGAGCGCGGCACGGGCACGCGGGTTTGGGAATTCCGACACGCACCGCTATCGATACCGCCAGAGGTACATAAACCCGAAAACGCGGCGTCACAAAATCCAGGTTCGCAGGGTGTACTCGGTCAGCCGGTCGGGCAGGTCGCCGCCGCGTCACGCAGCACCGTCGCGGATGGCGCGTCGACCGGCAATCCATAGCCGCGCAGCACCGCGGCGAATTGCACCGCGTACTGGCACCAGAACGCGTGGTTGGGTGGCATCCACGTCGCCGGTTCATGGTCACCCTTGTCCTGGTTCGCCGGGCCGTCGACCGCGATGAGGTTCGCTGGATCGTTGGCGAACCGAAGCCGAACGTCGTCGGTCCAGTTGCGGGCACCCAGGTCCCACGCCAACGCCAACGGCACGATGTGGTCGATCTGCACCGCCGCGCCGACCTGAGCGCCGCGCACGAATGGCACCGTCGCGTTGGTGTACGGGTCGTGGAGCGTGCCGGTGGCAACGGCGGTGGGACACCGCTTGATTGACACATACGTCTTGTCGGCGAGGTCGCGGTCGAGGATGTCGTTGCGGGTGTCGCAGCCGTTGTGGCCGCCGGGGGCGGGATTGTCGTCGGTCCAGGTGTCGCCGAACGCATCCCTGCGGTAGTCGTAGCTTCGGATCCGCGCCGGCACTTCGGCGATGCCCGCGAGCACGTCGACACCCGGTGCGACGGTGGGGATGTCGGCCTGGGCGACGAAGTCGGCCCGATCACCCGATGACCCGACGACCTGGTAGGCGACCACCACCGCCAGGGCGACCACCACGGCCAGCCACAGCAGCCGGGCGCGGGTCATGACTTGTCCAGGTATTCGACGCGGTCGGTGTCGGTGAACTGCGCCGCCAGTACGGCCATTCCCGGATTAGCGGGGTCCTTCTCGTAGAGCCCTTCGCAGAACTCGCGGGCGGCCAGAATGATGTCGAGGTGTTCGGAGAGCGACAGGAATCTCAGCGTGATGGGTCTGCCGGACTGGCTGAGCCCCAGCACATCTCCCTCCTTGCGTTCCTGCAGGTCGAGGTCTGCGAGTTTGAATCCGTCCAGGGTTCCTGCGACGGCCTTGAGCCGCTGCCCCGCCTTGGATCCCTCCGGCAGCTTCGTGGCAAGCAGACATAGGCTGGGATGCTGACCACGACCGATGCGGCCGCGCAACTGATGTAACTGGCTGATGCCGAACCGGTCGGCGTCGATCACCACCATCACCGTCGCATTGGGCACATCGACGCCGACCTCAATGACGGTGGTACACACCAGGACATCGATCTGGCCCGCCCGAAATGCGGCCATCGCCGCGTCCTTCTCGTCGGCTCCTAGCCGGCCGTGCATGAGCCCGAGCCGCAGCCCGGACAGCGGGCCGCGCCGCAGGCGGTCGAACAGCTCGACCACCGTCGTGGCCGGTGGACCGCTGTCGCCCTTCGCGGGTTTGTCGTTCTCGTCGATGCGGGAGGCGACGACATAGGCCTGGCGGCCTGCGCCGACCTCCTCGATGATGCGCTGCCAGGCGCGGTCGAGCCATGCCGGCTTTTCCTTGGTGAAGATCGTGTTGGTGGCGATCGGCTGGCGGCCGCGAGGCAGTTCGCGCAGCGTCGAGGTCTCCAGGTCGCCGTAGACGGTAAGCGCTACGGTGCGCGGAATCGGTGTCGCGGTCATCACCAACAGATGCGGCGTGATTCCATCGGGAGCCTTGGCGCGCAACCGGTCTCGCTGCTCGACACCGAAACGGTGCTGCTCGTCGACGACGACCATGCCGAGGTTTTCGAACTCCACCGTGTCCTGCAACAGCGCGTGCGTACCGATGACGATGCCCGCATCCCCGGTCGCGACCTCGTCGCGCACCTCACGCTTCTCTTGAGGCGACATCGACCCTGTCAGCAGGGCGACACGCGTCGCGCCGTCGGCGCCGCCGAGCTGACCGGCCATCGCCAGTGGGCCGAGGACATCGCGGATCGAGCGAGCATGTTGGGCGGCAAGGACTTCCGTCGGCGCCAACAACGCACACTGGTAGCCGGCATCGATCATCTGCAGCATTGCCAGCACCGACACAATGGTCTTGCCCGAGCCGACCTCACCCTGCAGCATTCGGTTCATCGGCCGGCGCTCCGACAGTTCGGCCGACAGCACCTCGAGCACTTCCATTTGGCCGTCGGTCAATTCGAACGGCAACTGCTTGCGCATGGCGCTCAGGAGGCCGTCGTTTTTGGGCCGGGCGGCGGGACCGGATTCGCTTAGTTCGGTGTATCGCCGTTCCACCAAGGCCCATTGAAGCCCTACCGCCTCGTCAAACGTGAGGCGGGCCTGGGCGCGCTCGCGCTCGGCCGTGTTCTCGGCGAGGTGGATCGCGCGTAGAGCTTCGTCTTCGGTTACCAGATTCCGCTGCCGCAGAACAGATTTCGGCAGCGGTTCGTCGATCGGGTCCAGCACGTCGAGGACCTGACGTACACACGCGTAGATCTCCCAGGTCTGCACCTTCTTGTTGGCCGGATAGATCGGGAAGAAGTCCCGTTCAAACACAGACAACAGCTCGTCACCGGTTGCCCCCGATGTCGCGGCGATTGTCTTCAGCGATTTGGTGCCGAACGATCTACCGCTCGGCGACTCGAGAACGAAAAACGCCGGATGGGTCAATTGCATTGTGCCCTTGAAGTATCCGACTTCACCGGACAGCATAAGGCGCGTGCCCTCGACCAATCCCTTCTTGAGGTACTTCGCGTTGAAGAAGGTCGCGGTCACCTTTGGCCGTCGAGTGCCAAGCGTGACAACGAGATACTCCCGCTTCGGCGCCCGGTTCGTCCACTTCGGCTCGGCCTTGGTGATGACATCGACGAACGTGACGTGTTCGCCTTCCTCGAGGTCCTCGCCCTCACCAAGGACCGTCATGCCGTCGCTGTACTTGCGCGGGTAATGCCGAAGCAGGTCGTTCACGGTGCGGATGCCGAAGTGTTCCTCGAGCGGACCCGCGGCCTTTTTGCCGAGGACGTAGTCCAGCCGGTCGGTCAGCGTGGCCACGGCTACTCCACCCCGATCAGCAACGCGTCGCCGCGGTGGTCGGTGTGATAGGTCACCAACTCGGCGCCGAGATGCTGGGTGTGGACATGCTGCTGCAGCGCATCACCGACGGTGCCGTCCACACCGGCACCCGTCAGCACTGTGACGAGCTCACCGCCCGCGGCGAGCAGCAGGTCGATCAGTCCCGCGGCGGCAGCGATGATGTCATTGCCGACGATCAGCACCTCATCCCCCGCGATCGCCAACCCGTCGCCTGGTCTACAGGTGCCCGCCCACGTCAGTGCTTCCTCAGTGGCCACGCGCACCGAGCCGGTCCGGGCGCCTGCGGCCGCGCGGGCCATGGTGTACCCGTCGTCCACCGCCTGCCGCTCGGCGTCGTGCACCGCCAGCGCGGCCAGACCCTGAACCATGGAACCGGCGGGCACCGGGACGACGTCGATGCCCCACCCGATCGCCGCGGTACAGCCCGCGACGAGTTCCTCGGCGGCAACGTAACCGTTGGGCAACACCATGATCTGCGCGGCGCCCGTGTTGACGAGCGCGTGGAGCAGTTGCTTGGCGCTCACCGGCCCGTCGGCTTCGGGCCGCAACACATGCGCGCCCTCGCCGGCGAACAGTTCCTCGGCCCCGTCACCGTCGACAACGGCAAGGACCGCGCGTTCGCGGCTCCACCCACCCGCAGGCCGCGCGCCGCCACCACCCGAAAGGGAAGTGACCTGGATCCTGCTCGGCGTGCCGACCGACAAGGCTGCCTCGACGGCAGCGCCCGCATCGTCGGCATGGACGTGCACCGAGTAGTGACCCGCTCCGTCCGCCGACGCCGCGATGGCCACCGATTCGCCCAGCTGGTCCAGCCGCCCGCGGAGCGTCTCCACGCCGCGGGCGTCGCAACCGCTCAGCAGGTACATCACCTCGAACTGCGGCGCAGCGGCGATGGTCGCGGCGGCGCCGGTGTGTCGCGGGGACGGCAGGTACTCGTGCCGGTGCGGCGCACGCCCTGTCAGCGTGGTGCTCATCGCGTCAAGCAGTACCAGCAGGCCACGGCCACCGGCGTCCACCACGCCGGCCTCGGCAAGCACGTCGAGTTGCCCGGTGGTCTTGTCGAGTGCGACGGCCGCGGCGTCGGCCGCCGCCGACACCACCTCCGCGAGGTCGGCGAGGTCGGCGGCCGCATGCTCGGCGGCGCCCGCCGCGTCCTGCAGCACCGAGACGATGGTGCCCGGCACCGGCTCGCCCATCGAGGTGGCGACCAGCCCGACCGCATGCCGCAGGGCCGCCGCGAAAACCGGGCCGTCGATGTCGGCCAGCGCTCCACCGCGCTCCATGGCGGCAGACGAGACCACGTCGGCCAGGCCCCGCAGGATCTGCGACAGGATGACGCCGGAGTTGCCACGGGCGCCGTGCAACGCACCCGCGGCCAGCGCCGCGGCGACCTGCGTCACGTCGTCGCTGTCGGAGTTTGCGTCGGCCTGCGCCCACGCCGAACGCATGGTGAACAGCATGTTTGTCCCGGTGTCGGCGTCAGCAACCGGGAAAACGTTGAGCCGGTTGATCTCGTCGGTGTGAGAAATGAGGTCGCCGACGGCGGTGTGTGCCCAGTCCCGCAGGGCGGAGGCGTCGAGCCGCCGAGCCGACATCGAAAACCTCCCACCCGTTGTGCCGCCGTGGGCGCCAGCCTAGCCATGCGCGGCGACAACCCCGGTGACAAGGTCGGTGGCTGTGGAGCAGGCCGGGTGAGCAGATTTTGGCGATAGGTTCACCTGCCGGTATCCTGAGCAGGTTGTCGGGTCACCTGCATGCGGTCGTTGGCCCCCAAGTATTGAACCGAGGAGTTCTACATATGGCTGCCGTCTGCGAGATCTGCGGGAAGGGCCCCGGCTTCGGCAAGTCGGTGTCGCACTCCCATCGCCGGACCAGCCGTCGGTGGGATCCCAACATCCAGACCGTTCACGCCGTCACCCACCCCGGCGGGAACAAGAAGCGCATCAACGTGTGCACCTCGTGCATCAAGGCCGGCAAGGTCGCGCGGGGCTAGCAGCCGATCGATTTAGCTAGGCGGTTGCGGAGTAATCCCGCCGCATGACTGTCGGCAGCGGCAACTGTTCGGGCAGGCGGCGAACGCCGTAAACCGCCATTCGCCGGGTGAGAGCTCCTTGGCCCAGTACCCTGACTTGGCGCTGGCTTGCGCAAATCTCCCAGCGGAAAGGTCACGTCCATGTTCGGGCATGCGGTCAAACGTGTCTCCCACGCATCCCTTGGCGCCGCGGCGGCGATACTGGCGATCGGCCTCGCCGAAGCTCCACCCGCTGCCGCCGTCGAGGCGCCGTCCCTGGTGGGGGCGTGGTCGGGTCCCGCCACAATCGGAGATACGGGTGATTGCGGGCGCGGATCAGGGGAAATCGCGTTCTCCCCAAACGGCGGCTATCGCTACGTGGCTGTCTCTGACAACTGCGTGATGGTCATGATCGACGGACGCTATGAACTCCAGGCCGACGGAGGCGTACTGCAGCTTTCGTTCGACGAATGCGGAGACCCGGGCTGCCCTCCGGGGCCCTTAACCCAATCGATCACCGCCGTCGACCCCGACACCATCGTCCTTGATGGCCGCTACACCTACCAGCGCCAACACGGCTGACCGTGCTCCGTCGGCACACCCGCCAAGGCGTCGCCCCGCGCTTTTCCTCAGCCGGGCAGGCGCCAGTCGATCGGGTCGGCGCCCATCTTCACCAGCAGCTCGTTGGCGCGGCTGAACGGGCGCGAGCCAAAGAAACCGCGCGACGCCGACAGCGGCGAGGGATGCGGCGATTCGATCGACATGCAGTCGCTGCCATCGAGCATGGGTTTCAACGACGAGGCGTCGCGGCCCCACAACACCGCCACCAGCGGCTGCTCCCTGGCCACGAGCGCACGGATCGCGCATTCCGTCACCGCTTCCCAGCCCTTACCCCGGTGTGACGCCGGATTGCCCGGCCGCACGGTGAGCACCCTGTTCAGCAGCATCACGCCCCGCTCGGCCCACGGCGTCAGGTCGCCGGTGGCCGGCGCAGGGTAACCCAGATCCTTGCCGTACTCGGTGAAGATGTTGTCCAGGCTCCGCGGCAGCGGTCGCACGTCGGACGCCACCGAGAAGCTCAGGCCGACCGCGTGACCCGGCGTCGGATAGGGGTCTTGGCCCACGATCAGCACCCGCACTTGGTCGAATGGGAACGTGAAGGCGCGCAACACATTAACGCCGGCAGGCAGATACCCGTTGCCCGCCGCGAGTTCGGCCCGCAGAAACTCGCCCATCTGAGCGACCTGTGGGCCTACGGGTTCCAATGCGTGGGCCCAACCGTCTTCGACGAGTTCATTGAGGGGGCGTGCGGTCACGAAAGCCCAACCTAGCGGGCGGTCGGTCAGAACGACTGCCAACCCGGATTTCCGTCCCATTCGCCGCCGTCCACGAGAACCCGGGGCGGCCCGTCGACCACCCTGCCTATCGCGCGCCAACCGGCAGGCGGCGACGCGGGGAACGTTGCGACCAGCGCGTGGTCCTCGCCGCCGCCCAGCACCCACGCCAACGCGTCGGCCCCGGCCGCCACGGCCGGGGCGGCAACGGCATCGCGGTCGGCGGACAGCGCGGCTGTCGACAGGTCGATGCCGACACCGGATGCGGTGGCGATGTGGCCGAGGTCGGCGATCAACCCGTCGGACACATCCGTCATCGCGGTCGCTCCGGCATCGGCGGCGACCTGGCCCTGCCCGTAGGGCGGTTCGGGCACCAGGTGCCGACGACGCAGCATCTCGAACTGACGAATATCACTGTGCCACAACGCATATCCGGCAGCAGAACCGCCCAGCTCGCCCACGACAGCCACCGTGTCGCCTGGCCTCGCACCGCTGCGGCGCACCGGATCGCGACCGCCCAGGTCGCCAAGCACCGTCACCGAAATCACCCATTGCGGGGCGCTGACCAGATCACCGCCGACGATTCCGGCGCCTAGCAGCCGGGCCTCGTGCCACATGCCGTCGGCCAACTCCAGCGCCTGCGAGGTGGCCGTGTCCGGTGGCGCGCCGAATGCGACGACGAACGCGGTGGCCTGCGCACCCATCGCCTCGATGTCGGCAGCGTTCTGCGCGATGGCCTTGCGGCCCACGTCATGCGGCGTGGACCAGTCCAGCCGGAAGTGCCGACCGGCCACCAGCATGTCGGTCGACACCACCGTCCTGCCGTCACCGGCGACGACCACCGCGGCGTCGTCACCGGGTCCCAGCGCAACCGTGTCCGGCTGATTGCGGCCCGCGACCAGTCGGTCGATCATGGCGAACTCGCCCACCCCTGCGAGGGTCTCGGCGGCCTCTTCGCTTGCCATGTCACCTCCCCCTGGCTGCGGTACGTTTGGGCCCTGCGGCGTGGAGTCTATGCAGCGAGGCGGAGGGATAGCGGGTGGTCGAGGCTTTCATGCTGATCCAGACCGAGGTGGGCCGCGCCGAGGTCGTCGCCAAGCAGCTCGCCACCCTCCCGGGTGTGTTGTCGTCGGAGTACGTCACGGGCCCGTACGACGTCGTCGTGCGCATCGGCGCCGACAACCTTGCCGAGCTGCAGGCCAACGTCGTTTCGAGCGTGCAGCAGGTCACCGGCATCACCCGCACCCTGACCTGCCCGATCGCCAATGGAGTGCGCCCCTAGAGTTTGGGTGGTGGATGCCGAGACCCGTGACGGGCCCCCGCGCGCGTTGCTGATCGCCGCGATCGTCGTGGCGGCCGGGGCGATCATCGCCATCCTCGTCTTCGCCGCGTTGCGACAGGCGCCACCCGAGCAGCGACCGGTTGCCATCGCGTCCGTGCCCGCGCCCAAGGCCGACACCGCCGAATGCCGCACGCTTCTCGACGCGGTCCCGCACCAACTGGGTGACTACCATCGGGCAGCCGCGGCCGATCCCGCGCCTCCCGGTGCCGCGGCATGGCAGGCAACGCCGGATCGCGAGTCCGTCATCCTGCGCTGTGGGCTGGACCGACCCACCGAGTTCGTCGTCGGTTCCCCCATCCAGGTCGTCGACGCTGTGCAGTGGTTCCGGGTGGGCGAAGCAGGGGCGGGCAATGAACCAGCTGCGGATCAAGGCCGCAGCACATGGTTCGCGGTCGACCGGCCGGTCTACGTCGCGTTGACATTGCCGCAGGGGTCGGGACCGACACCGATCCAAACCATCTCCGAAGTGATCGCAAAGTCGTTGCCGGCCAAGCCGATCGACCCGGCCCCGGTGCGCTAACGCAGGCCGGTGCCGCGCTTCAGCGCCGTCTCGACCATGGTGGCCAACAGCGTCGGATAGTCCACGCCGCTGGCCGCCCACATCCGTGGATACATCGAGATGGTGGTGAAGCCGGGCATGGTGTTGATCTCGTTGACCACCGGCCCGTCGTCGGTGAGAAAGAAATCGACGCGGGCCAGGCCCTGGCAGTCGACAGCGTTGAACGCCCGAATAGCCAACTGCCGCACCGCATCTGCGACGTCGTCATCGATCTTGGCGGGCACATCAAGCTCGGCCGCGTCGTCGAGATACTTGGTCTCGAAGTCGTAGAACGCGTCCTCTCGGCCCCGCACCCCTGCGACCCGGATCTCGCCGACGGTGCTTGCCTCCACCCGGCCGTCGGGGAATTCCAGGACGCCGCACTCTAATTCACGCCCAGGGACGGCCGCCTCGACGATCACCTTCGGGTCATGCCTGCGGGCAAGGGCGATCGCCGCGGGCAGCTGGTCCCATGCCGTCACCCGGCTGACGCCGATGGACGAGCCGCCGCGCGCGGGTTTGACGAACACCGGCAGCCCCAGCCGCTCTCGATCCTCGAGGTCGACGGTGTCGTGACGCGGTCGCAGCACGGCGTGGTCGCCGATCGGCAGGCCGTCGGCGACGAGCAGCTTCTTCGTGAACTCCTTGTCCATCCCTGCGGCGCTGGCCAGCACACCGGCTCCGACGTACGGCACCCCGGCAAGCTCGAGCAGCCCCTGAATGGTTCCGTCCTCGCCGTAGGGTCCATGCAGGACAGGGAACACCACGTCGACCGCGGCAAGCATCTCGCCGCCCTGACCGAGGGACAGCAATTGACCACCGCGAACCGGGTCGGCGGGAAGGGCCAGCTCGGTGCCGGATTCACCGGTCACCTCAGGCAGCCGACCGTCGGTGATCGCCAGAGTCTCCGGACGGCCGTCGGTCAGCATCCAAGATCCGCCGGGGGTGATGCCCACCGCGACCACTTCGAACCGCCTAGGGTCGAGGTTGCGCAGGATGCTGCCTGCGGAAACACACGAGATCGCGTGCTCGGAGCTGCGTCCGCCGTAGACGACGGCGACGCGGACGCGACCGGCGGACCCGGGCGCATTAGGGGCAGTCACAACCTAGAGAGGCTACCGCCCAGGCCCGCACCCGCATGATCTAGCGTTCCCACCTGGCGTTTTACCCAAGCGCCAGCTCGAGATCGGCGATCAGGTCGTCCGTGTCCTCGATACCGCAGGAGATGCGCGCGAAGCCGTCGCTGACCGGATCACCCCAGCGGGCGCGCCGGTCCGCCGAAGTGTGGATGCCGCCGAAGCTGGTGGACGCGATCAGTAGCGCGCTGCGCTCCACCAACGCGTGCACCGCCGCGGCGTCCTCCAGCTCCACCGCGACAAGGCCGCCGAAGCGCTTCATCTGCATGGTGGCGATCTGGTGCGACGGATCGTCGGGAAGACCCGGATAACGCACCGATTTCACGGCCGGATGTGCGCGCAGCATCACGGCGAGCGCCTGAGCGTTCTGGCATTGCCGTTCGAACCGCAGGCCGGCGCTGCCGAGGCTGCGCAGCACAAGCCACGCCTCGAACGCGCCGAGAATCGGCCCGGCAAGCAGCCGGTCTCGTTCGATCGCGTCCATCAGTTCCGGCTGACTGCCGACGACGTAGCCGGCGACGAGATCACTGTGGCCAGAAAGCGCTTTGGTGGCGCTGGCCACCACGAGGTCGGCGCCAAGCGACAGAGGCTGCTGGCCCAGCGGCGTCGCGGTGGTGTTGTCGACGACCAGAATGGCGCCGCGGCCGCGGCAGGTCATCGCCAGATGGTGCAGGTCGACGACGTCCAGGCTGGGGTTGACTGGGGTTTCGGCCAGCACCACATCGGCGTCGGAGGCGGCAGCGCAGAGGTCGGCGCTCCTGGCCTCGACAACCGTAACCCCTTGCGGTGCAAGGTATTCGTTCGCATACCGGCGCACCTGGTAGTAGCCATCGGCGGGCACCACGAGCTTGGTTCCGGGTTTGGCGAGCACGCGGAGCGCCGACGTGATCGCTGCCATACCGGAGCCGAACGTCAATGCCGTCGCCGCACCTTCGAGTTCGGCCAGCGCCGATTCCAGTTGGCGCCACGTCGGATTGGAGCTACGCCCGTAGCTGTCCAGCGGCTCCGTTTCGTCGGGCGACAGGTGATACGTCGACGCCGGAACGGGTGGTTGTGCCACTGGTCTGCCCGGAACTGCTTCCGATCCAACGGCTTTGACACTGCGAGTGGAATCGCCGTACTTGCCGTCCATCTCCCTACTCCGGCTTGGTGCTGCGTCCCAGCAGCAGCGCGACGGCCTCGTCGACAGATAATCCCTTGTGACAGACGCGATGCACCGCGTCAGTAAGCGGCATCTCGACGTCGTAACTCGACGCAAGCGCCAGCACCGACTCACAAGAAGTGACGCCCTCGGCGATGTGACCGCCTGCGGCGGTCAGCACCGATTCCATGGTGCCGCCGCGGCCGAGCCGTTCGCCGAATGTGCGGTTACGCGAGTGCGGTGACGTGCACGTCGCCACGAGATCACCGACGCCTGCGAGCCCTGCCATGGTTGCGGGTTTGGCGCCCAACGCGATTCCGAGCCTCATGATCTCGGCCAGGCCACGGGTGATGAGCGCCGCGGCGGTGTTCTCCCCCAGCCCGACACCGGCAGCCATCCCACACGCCAATGCTATGACGTTCTTGCACGCACCGCCGACCTCCGCTCCGATGACGTCGGCATTGGTATACGGGCGCAGGTACCCGGTCGACAGCGCGCGCTGCAAGGTCACCGCCCTGCCGGAGTCGCTGCACGCGACGACCGTGGCTGCCGGCTGTTCGTCCGCGATCTCGCTGGCCAGGTTCGGGCCGGTGACGACCGCAACTCGCGACGGGTCGGCGCCGGTCACCTGCACCACAACCTGGCTCATCCGCATCAACGTGTCCAGCTCGATGCCCTTGGCCAGACTCACCAGCGTGACGTCGTCGCCGATCGTGTCCGTCCAGTGCTCGAGGTTGGCGCGCATCGTCTGCGACGGCACCGCGAGCAGCACCGTGCACGCGCCGGCCAGCGCTTCGGCCGGGTCGCTGGTGGCGCGGATCGACTTCGGCAGCTCGACATCGCCGAGATATCCGGTGTTGCGGCGGGTGTCGTTGATCTCATCGGCCAACTCCTGGCGACGGGCCCATAACGCGACACTGCTGCCCGCGTCCGCCAAGACCTTGGCCAGCGCCGTCCCCCACGCACCGGCCCCCATCACCGCCGCCTCGACCACCGCTTCACATTAGCGTGGTCGCGGCTGCTGGCAGGATGGCGCTCATGAGCGGCACGAAGGCAACCGGAGCCGCCCGGCCGGCGACTAGGGGCCGCGACGCCGCGGATGTGGGACTGGTGATCGCGGTGAAGCGGCTGACCGCTGCAAAGACCAGGCTGGCGCCGGTGTTTTCGGCGGCCACCCGGGAAAGCGTGGTGCTGGCCATGCTGATCGACACCATCGGCGCGGCGTCGGCCGTACCGGCGTTGTCGGCAATCACCGTCGTTACACCCGACGAGTTTGCCGCCGATGCCGCCCGCAGGCTGGGCGCCCGCGTGCTGGCGGACCCGACGCCGGACGGCCACCGCAACCCGCTGAACAATGCCATCACCGCCGCCGAGGCCGCCATGCGCGAGGAGACGCCCAATATCGGTGCGCTGCAAGGTGATCTACCCGCCCTACAACCGCAGGAGTTGGCCGAGGCGATCGCGGCTGCCCGGGGGTATGAACGCAGCTTCGTCGGCGACCGGCATGGCACCGGAACATCAGCACTGTTTGCCTTCGGAGTCGCGCTTGACCCGCAATTCGGCGTTGATTCCGCCCAGCGCCATCGAGAATCGGGGGCCATCGAACTGACCGGCCCCTGGCCGGGGCTGCGTTGCGATATCGACACACCCGACGACTTGATGGTGGCACGGCGCCTCGGTGTCGGTGCTGCTACCGCGCAGGCCATAGGTCAGCACAGGTGAACAGCTCGCGACGGGTGGGCCGGACTCAGTAGCAGGACGCCTCATCAATAGGGAATCATCGGAGGATGACCGAAGCCGAAGCGCAGATCCGCGTCGATGAAACCCAGTCGGTGGCCGGAGATGTTCGGCCACCGACATCGGATACTTCTGATCCCGCGCCGGGGGCGCCACCTGCGGCGACGTCGCCCGCCATCGACAACGCCCTGCCCGAGGATCGCTACCTCAACCGCGAGCTCAGCTGGCTGGAATTCAACGCGCGGGTGCTCGCCCTCGCGGCCGATACGTCGTTGCCCCTGCTGGAGCGGGCGAAGTTCCTGGCGATCTTCGCGTCGAACCTCGACGAGTTCTACATGGTGCGGGTCGCGGGCCTGAAGCGCCGCGATGAAATGGGCCTGTCGGTGCGCTCGGCCGACGGTCTGTCGCCTCGCGAACAGCTGCGGCGGATCAGTGAGCGGAACCAGCAGATCGCCAGCCGCCATGCGCATGTGTTCCTCGCCTCGGTGCGTCCGGCGCTGGCCGACGAAGGCATCGTGATCGTCACATGGGCCGAACTCGACGAGGCCGAACGCGTGCAGCTGTCCACCTACTTCCACGAGCAGGTGTTTCCGGTGTTGACGCCGTTGGCGGTCGACCCGGCGCACCCGTTCCCGTTCGTCAGCGGTCTCTCCCTGAATCTGGCTGTCACCGTCAAGCACCCCGACGACGGTGGGCAGCACTTCGCCCGAATCAAGGTGCCTGACAACGTCGACCGCTTCGTCGAACTCGGCCGCCGCGAAGGCAGCTCCGACGTCGTCCGGTTCCTGCCGATGGAGGAGCTGATCGCGGCGTTCCTGCCGGTGCTCTTCCCCGGCCTGGAGATCGTCGAGCACCATGCCTTCCGCATCACCCGCAACGCGGACTTCGAAGTGGAAGAGGACCGCGACGAAGACCTTCTGCAGGCACTGGAGCGGGAATTGGCGCGGCGACGCTTCGGCTCCCCGGTCCGCCTGGAAGTTTCCGACGACATGACAGAGAGCATGTTGGAGCTTCTGCTGCGCGAACTCGACGTCGACCCCGGTGATGTCATCGAGGTGCCCGGGCTGCTGGATCTCACGTCGCTCTGGCAGATCTACGGTGTTGACCGCCCTGCGCTCAAGGATCCGCCGTTCGTTCCGGCGACGCCGCCGGCGTTCGGCGAGCGGGAAACACCCAAGAGCATCTTTTCGACGTTGCGCGACGGCGACGTGCTGGTGCACCACCCGTACGATTCGTTCTCCACGACAGTGCAACGATTCATCGAACAGGCGGCCGCCGATCCCAACGTGCTGGCGATCAAGCAGACGCTATATCGCACCTCGGGTGACTCGCCGATCGTCAACGCGCTCATCGACGCCGCTGCGGCGGGCAAGCAGGTGGTCGCGCTCGTCGAGATCAAGGCGCGGTTCGACGAGCAGGCCAACATCAAGTGGGCCCGCGCGCTGGAACGGGCGGGCGTGCATGTCGTGTACGGGTTGATCGGATTGAAGACGCATTGCAAGACCTGCTTGGTGGTGCGCCGTGAAGGGTCGACGATCCGTCGCTACTGCCATATCGGCACGGGCAACTACAACCCCAAGACCGCGCGTCTTTACGAAGATGTCGGCTTGTTGACCGCGGCGCCAGATATCGGTGCCGACCTCACAGACCTGTTCAACTCGCTGACTGGGTACTCACGCAAGGAGTCCTACCGCAACCTTCTGGTCGCGCCGTACGGTGTGCGTAAGGGGATCATCGAACGCATCGAGCGCGAGATCACGGCCACCCGCGAGGGCGCAGAGGGCCGGATCCGTGTGAAGGCCAACGCGTTGGTGGACGAGCAGGTGATCGACGCGCTGTACCGCGCTTCGCAGGCCGGAGTGCGCGTCGAGGTGGTGGTGCGCGGCATATGTGCATTGCGGCCGCACGGTGCGGGATACTCCGAGAACATCACCGTGCGCTCGATCCTCGGCCGGTTCCTCGAACACTCGCGGATTATTCACTTCCGCGCCATCGACGAGTTCTGGATCGGCAGCGCCGACATGATGCATCGTAATCTCGACCGACGGGTCGAAGTGATGGCTGAAGTGAAGGATCCGAGGCTGAAGTCGCAACTGGACGATGTTTTCGAGTCCACGATGAACCCCGCGACCCGCTGTTGGGAGTTGGGCGTCGACGGTCACTGGACGGCCTCGCCGCAGGAGGGACAGACCGTTCGCGACCATCAGATGTGGCTGATGGAACGCCACCGGCATCCGTGAGACTGTCGGGCGCGACGTGGCCCGCCGACGGCCCCGAATGACCTGCAGGAGTTGAGGTGCCGAAGGACTTTTCGCCGGACTCAGTCCCGGTGAACAAGGCCGTTCTCGCTGCAGGCGCGGTGTTGTGGCGTCCGAATGGTGACGCGTCGGCGCCAGAGGTCGCGATCATCCACCGCCCTCGCTACAACGATTGGTCGCTGCCCAAAGGCAAGGTCGACCCCGGCGAGACCGAACCCGTCGCTGCCGTGCGCGAGATACAAGAGGAGACCGGCTACTCGTCACACCTCGGCAGGCGGCTGGCCGCCGTCAGTTATCCGGTCGAGCAAGGCATGAAAAAGGTGCGGTATTGGGCGGCACAGCGCGGCGCCGGTGAATTCACACCCAACGCCGAAGTCGACGAGCTCAAGTGGCTGCCCGTCACCGAAGCGATGAAGCAACTGGAATACCCGCACGATCGAAAAGTGTTGCGCCGCTTCGCAGAACAACCCGTAGATACCCAAGCTGTGCTTATAGTGCGGCATGGGACGGCGGGTAGCAAGTCACGGTACAAAGGCGACGACCGAAAGCGGCCATTGGACAAGCACGGCCGCGCACAGGCCGAGTCACTCGTCGGAGTGTTACTCGCCTTCGGCGCCAACATGGTCTACGCAGGCGACCGAGTGCGCTGCCATCAGACGCTCGAGCCACTGGCCGAGGAACTTGGCGTCACCATCCACAACGAGCCGCTGCTCACTGAGGAGGCGTACGCCGAGAACCGCAAGGCCGCCCGGCACCGCTTTCTCGAAATCGCGGCCGCCGGAGGCACGCCCGTGATCTGCACACAGGGCAGGGTGATACCCGATCTGATCGCGTGGTGGTGTGAGCGAGACGAGGTGCGCCCAGACAAGTCGCGTAACCGCAAGGGCAGCACGTGGGTGCTGTCGTTGGCCGGTGAGCGCTTGGTCGCCGCCGACCACATCGGCAGCCCGCTGGCCACCAAGAAGTAACGCCCGGCGATCGGTCCGCCGGGCGGATCGAGTGGAGTTCTCGATGCCCACCGAGAAACTGGCCAGATTGCCACCTGTGCGTGTGGTGCCTGCGCCGGCTGCCGTCCTCGAGCTGATGACCGGTACGTTGATGTCACGGGCGATCTACACCCACACAGGTATGGAATCGCCGATGTGCTGCAGGACGGTCCGCGCAGCGCCGAGGAGTTTTCACTGCCCATGGCGACGACCTGCTCGGGCTGACGCCGATGGCGAATGTCTTGCGCGCCGACGCACCCGCATCCGTACGTGGCATCGTGTTGTTCTTCGGGCATCCGAACCACTGGGAGCATTGGGGCCATCTGCCGTATTCGTTGCAGACCGGCCGGCCCAGCGTCGACGCGTTGCGCGGCAAGCCGATATTCGAGTGGCTGACGATGAGCCGGAATTCGCCGCATTTAACGAGGGCATGACCAGCGATCGGACACGGAGATAGAACCGGTGCTTGTGGCCACTCTCCGGAATGCGCCTCGGGCGCGCGGAGTCCTGTTCGACGCGGAGCCGGTCGTCGCCGGAGCGCCTGCGGTACTCGATGCGGCAGGCGTGGCGGATCGGACCGCCGTGATCAGCGGATCCTTCTTCGAATCGGTGCCGTTGGGTGGTGATGCCTATGTGCTCAAAGACATCGTGCACGACTGGGATAAATCCAAAGTGCTGGAGATCTTGCGAAACGTCCGCAATGCCGTGCCGGCCAGCGCAACGTTGTTGGTGATCGAAGCGGTGATACCCGACGACGATCGCGAGCATCTGTCCAAACTGCTGGATCTGGAAATGTTGGTCGCCGACACCGGGAAGGAACGTACGGCCGCGGAGTACACGCACCTGCTGAATCGCGCCGGCTTCTGCAATACGCGGGTGATTCCCACCGTCGGTGCGGTGTCGGTCGTGGAGTCTGAAGCGGCCTAGCCGATCTCACGACACACAGACACGCCGCGGGTCGCAGTGACCCACGGCGTGCCCGATGTAGGACCTACCGACGGCCGCGCTTGGCCGGCGCCTTGCGCGCGGTCTTCTTGGCTGCGGCCTTGCGAGCCGGCGCCTTCTTGACTGCCTTCTTGACGGCGGCCTTCTTGACTGCCTTCTTGGCGGCGGTCCGCTTGACTGCCTTCTTGGCGGCGGTCCGCTTGACTGCCTTCTTGACGGCGGTCCGCTTGACTGCCTTCTTGACGGCGGTCCGCTTGACTGCCTTCTTGACGGCGGCCTTCCTGACTGCCTTCTTGACGGCAGCCTTCCTGACCGCCTTCTTGACGGCAGCCTTCCTGACCGCCTTGCGGGCGCCGCCCGCCGTCACGCCACGTTTCACTGCTGGTCCTTCCGCCGGGAGGCGCTGTGCCCCAGAGACAACCGCTTTGAATTGAGCGCCGGGCCGAAACGCCGGCACGGAGGTGGGCTTAACTTTCACCGTCTCGCCGGTGCGCGGATTCCGCGCGACACGCGCGGCGCGACGGCGCTGCTCGAAAACGCCGAAGCCGGTAATGGTGACGCTGTCACCCTTATGAACCGCACGCACGATGGTGTCGACTACGTTCTCCACCGCCGCGGTTGCTTGCCGACGATCCGAGCCCAATTTCTCCGTGAGTACGTCGATGAGCTCCGCTTTGTTCATGCAAAACCTCCGAAACCAGTGGTCCTCTTTGGACCGACTAGAGGACACGGTAAACCCATTCCCCACTGATTTCCAAGAGCCACGCGCAATTTCAGGCGTAGCTGGCGAACTTTTTGGCAATCCGCTTGCCCCCCTTGGCCTCCTGCCAAGGGCCCCGAGAAGCGGGTGGAAGGCGGCGATTTCGGCCCGCCGAGGCCGCTTCATCAGACCGGAAGAGTGCGCGGTTTCCAGTCCGGCCTGCTTGCTTCGTATGACTCGATATCATCGAGTTTCCGCAGCGTAAGGCCTATATCGTCGAGTCCCTCGAGCAGCCGCCAGGCGGTGTAGTCGTCAATGTTGAACGGCACCATGACCGTTCCCGCGACGATATTCCGATCTTGAAGATTCACAGTGATTTCCATGCCGGGATGCTGCTCGATGAGCTTCCACAACAGTTCAACATCATCTTGAGCGATTTCCGCCGCCAAGAGCCCCGCCTTGCCCGCGTTGCCCCGAAAAATGTCGGCGAACCGAGACGAGATAACCACCCTGAACCCGAAGTCCATCAACGCCCAGACGGCATGCTCGCGCGACGAACCGGTGCCGAAATCCGGCCCGGCGACCAACACCGTCCCCTTGTCGAACGGGGCCAGATTCAAAATGAAGGCGGGATCGTTCCGCCACGCGGCGAACAATCCATCCTCGAAACCCGTTCGCGTGACCCGCTTCAGATAGACCGCCGGAATGATCTGGTCGGTGTCGACATTCGACCGGCGCAATGGAACGCCGATGCCTGTGTGGGTGCGGAAAGCTTCCATGACGATCTCCTCTTAGTGCGTCAGGTCGGCGGGCGACGACAACGTGCCCCGCACAGCGGTGGCGGCGGCGACCGCAGGCGACACCAGATGGGTACGGCCGCCCTTGCCCTGCCGGCCCTCGAAATTGCGGTTGGACGTCGACGCGCATCGCTGTCCTGGCGACAGCTGGTCGGGATTCATGCCGAGGCACATCGAGCAGCCGGCCTGGCGCCACTCCGCCCCGGCGGCGGTGAAGATCTCGCCGAGGCCTTCGGATTCGGCCTGCGCCCGCACCCGCATCGAGCCCGGAACGATCAGCATCCGCACGCCGTCGGCGACCTTGCGACCCAGGAGAACGTCCGCGACAACACGCAGATCCTCGATCCTTCCGTTGGTGCACGACCCGACGAAAACGGTGTCGACCGCGATGTCACGCATCGCCATGCCGGGTCGAAGATCCATGTACGCCAACGCTTTTTCGGCGGTCTGCTGTTCGGCGTCGTCGAACATCAGCTCGGGATCGGGTACCGAATCCGACAGCGGAACACCCTGTCCGGGATTGGTGCCCCAGGTGACGAACGGGCTCAGAGTCGAGGCGTCGAGGTAGACCTCGGTGTCGAATTCAGCGCCCTCGTCAGTACGCAGTTGAGTCCACGCCGCAACCGCCGCGTCCCAGTCCGCGCCCTTCGGTGCGTGCGGACGCCCGCGCAGGAATTCGAACGTAGTTTCGTCAGGCGCCACCATGCCGGCGCGCGCTCCCGCCTCGATGCTCATGTTGCAGACCGTCATCCGGCCCTCCATCGACAGCGATTCGATGGCGCTGCCGCGGTATTCGATGACGTAGCCCTGTCCCCCGCCGGTGCCGATTTTCGCGATCACCGCCAGAATGATGTCCTTCGCGCTGACACCGGGCGGCAGCTGGCCGTCCACGTTGACCGCCATCGTTTTGAACGGCCGCAGCGGCAGCGTCTGCGTAGCGAGCACATGCTCGACCTCCGAGGTCCCGATGCCCATCGCCAACGCACCGAATGCCCCGTGGGTTGAGGTATGGCTGTCCCCGCACACCACCGTCATGCCGGGCTGCGTCAGTCCCAATTGCGGCCCGATGATGTGCACGATGCCTTGCTCGGCGTCGCCCATCGAGTGCAGCCGGATGCCGAACTCTTCGCAATTGCGGCGCAGCGTCTCGACCTGGGTGCGCGAGATCGGGTCGGCGATCGGCTTGTCGATGTCGATCGTCGGCACGTTGTGGTCCTCGGTGGCGATGGTGAGGTCGGGCCTGCGCACCGCGCGGCCATTAAGCCGGAGCCCGTCGAAAGCCTGCGGGCTGGTCACCTCATGCACAAGGTGCAGGTCGATGTAGATCAGGTCGGGCTGGCGCGATGCGCCTTCGCCGGTGCCGTGGGCGACGACATGGTCGGCCCACACCTTCTCTGCCATGGTGCGCGGCGTTTCGCCGCGGACGCGAGGAGCAGGGTGTGCCTGAGTGGTCATAATTGACTATCTCACAATCTAGGACGTTAGTATCTCCTTGTGAGACAGGATAGCGGCATCGGCGTGCTGGACAAAGCGGTGGGTGTGCTGCACGCGGTGGCCGACTCGCCGTGCGGGTTGGCCGAACTGTGTGAGCGCACCGGACTGCCACGCGCCACCGCGCATCGGCTGGCTGCAGGCCTGGAGGTGCACCGGCTGCTGAGCCGCAATGGGGACGGCCGGTGGCGGCTGGGTCCTGCGCTGACCGAATTGGCCGGACAGGTCAATGATCCGCTACTGGCGGCTGGCGCAGTGGTGCTTCCGCGGCTGCGGGAGATCACCGGAGAGAGCGTGCAGCTTTACCGCCGCGAGGGCACATCGCGGATCTGCGTGGCGGCGCTGGAACCGCCTGCCGGCCTTCGCGATACGGTGCCGGTCGGCACCCGGCTACCGATGACGGCCGGGTCTGGCGCCAAGGTCCTGCTGGCCTACGCGGACGCAGCGACACAACAGGCGGTGCTGCCGGCAGCGATGTTCACTGACCGAGCCCTTGCCGAAGTGCGCAAGCGTGGCTGGGCGCAGAGCGCTGCCGAGCGTGAACCCGGTGTGGCCAGCGTCTCGGCGCCGGTGCGCGACGGCCAGGGTGCCGTGATCGCCGCGGTGTCGGTGTCCGGGCCGATCGACCGGATGGGACGCCGCCCCGGTGCCCGTTGGGCCGCAGACCTGTTGGCGGCGGCAGACGCATTGGCCCGCCGGCTGTAACCGCCGAGTCGTCCTATACCGCGCCAGTTAATCGGCTTTGGTGCAAATAGATTTGCTGATACCGATCCCAGCCCCAAACAGCGGGCTACGCTCGCGCCGTGGACATCAACAGACGCAGTTTCCTTGGCGCGGCCGGCGCAACCGGACTGATTGTCATCAGTGTGCGGAACTCCGGCGTGGCAAATGGCGCACCCACCACTGGGCCGGTGACGATCCAACATCGCTTCGGACAGACCACAATTCCGGAACCACCGCGACGGGTGGTGAGTGCAGGCTTCACCGAACAGGATGACCTGCTTGCTGTTGGCGTCGTACCCATCGCCGTGACGACATGGTGGGGCGACGAGCCCTTCGAAGTGTGGCCGTGGGCACAACCGCAGTTGGGCAGCGCCCAACCGGAAGTGCTCAGCTTCTACGACGGGGGCTTCCAATACGACCGGATCGCCGCGCTGCAGCCCGACCTGATCGTCGCCATCAACGCCGGCGTGGATCAGGACAGCTACAACCGGTTCTCGGCGATCGCGCCAACGATCCCACAGTCGGGCGATGCACCATTCTTCGAGCCGTGGAAGACGCAGGCCACCACCATCGGCCAAGTGACATTCCAGCCCGACAAGATGCGGTCGCTCATCACGCAGGCGGACAACAGGATCAACAGCGTGGCCGACACCAATCCGCAATTCCGCGGCAAGAACGCGCTCCTGCTGCAAGGCGCACTCTGGGAAGACAAACTCGCGGCCACCCGGCCTGGCTGGCGTACAGACTTCCTGACGCAGATGGGTTTCCGGATTCCCGACAGCATCAACGCGTTCACGATCGACGAACACCGGGCGTTGATTCCCCGGGACCAGATCGTGTCAGTCCTCAACACCGCCGATGTGCTGATCTGGACCACCCAAAGCGAAGCCGACGAAGCCGGACTGCTCGCCGACCCCGCTATCCAGCGGCTGAACGCCACCGCGCAGAACCGCAACGTCTTCACCGGAAAAGAGTTGGCGGGCGCCATCGCGTTCTCCTCGCCGCTGAGCCTGCCGGTGGTGGCAGACCAGTTGCCACCGCTGCTCAATGCGGCTCTGAATCAGTAGATGGAATCGTGATGCCGAACGCACGCATATTTTGCGTTGTGCCGGTTGCCGTCGGGGTTGCGATCGTCGCCGCTCCTGCTGCCGGTGCCGACCGGCCAGAACCGGTGCCTCTCTTCGGTTCCTACGACACGTTCCTGGATCACTCGCGCAGACCTTCAACGGTCAACCGGATTTCTCCGACCCATCTGTGCAGGCGGCCAGTTTCACGACCACCTGTGTCCCGTCGGGATGTGTGGCGCACTGGCTGAGGCTGACGGAGTTGACGGAGAACCGGAACGCGCCGGCATTGTTCGACTATCAGTGGGTCAACGACCGGTGGGAATCGGCCGGCGAGTATCCGTTCCATTGCGACGACGGCAGTGCGATCACGACCACGAGGTCCGACTCCCTTACACCCAACGGCGACGGGAGCTTCGCCGGTGAGCGCACCTTCACCGTCATCGGGCCGGGATGCCCCGGTGATGGTGCTGGGACGTACTGGTTGCCATTTACGCTGACGCCCACGTGACGCGGACGCGGCAGGTGAACACCTGCATTGCAACGGTTTGTAGCCCCGATGGGATTCGAACCCACGCTACCGCCGTGAGAGGGCGGCGTCCTAGGCCGCTAGACGACGGGGCCGGAACCGACGTGTCAGCATAACGCACCGGATTTTGCGGTCCTAATCCACTCGCAGCTGACGCTCTTCGCGCAAGCGCTCATCGCAATGGCTGGGGTACCAGGACTCGAACCTAGAATGGCTGAACCAGAATCAGCTGTGTTGCCAATTACACCATACCCCATTGGCTGCCTATAACCACAGGTCACAGGCCTTTTTGGCTCCATCACGCGGTGGAAACTTCCCATCGCCTGTTGTATCGAACCGACGTGCAGACTACCAAAGATTCGCGGGTGCCTTCTCACGCCTCGGCCGCGGCAGCGGCGGCCGCAGCACGGTCTCGCCCCGCGCGCAGCCGGCGCAGGCTGCGATCAGCGCCGAGCAGCTCCAGCGACTCGAACAACGGTGGGCTGATCGACGCGCCGGTGGCGGCCACCCGGATCGGACCGAACGCCTTGCGCGGCTTGAGAGCCAGATTTTCCAACAGCGCGACCTTGAGTGCTACTTCGATCTTCGCCGTGGTCCACTCCCCGACGTCCTCGAGCGCGGCGATCGCGGCGTCGAGCACCGGGGCCGCATCGCCGCGCAACTCCTTGGCTGCAGCCTTTTCGTCGAGGGTGAATTCGTTGTCGTTGAGGAACTTCAATAGATCCCACGCGTCACCCAGGACAACAATGCGGGTCTGCACCAGGTGGGCCGCCTCCGCGAATTGTGTGTCGTCAAGCCCGGTGTCGTGGCCGTGGGCGACGAAATAGTCCTTTAGGCGCACAGCGAAATCGCTTTCGGCCAGGAGCCTGATGTGCTCGGCGTTGATCGCGTCGGCCTTCTTCTGATCGAAGCGGGCCGGATTGGAGTTGACGTCCTTGACGTCGAAGGCGGCCACCATCTCCTCGAGGCTGAACACGTCACGATCCTCGGCGATCCCCCAGCCGAGCAGAGCCAGGTAGTTCAGCAGCCCCTCGGGGATGAAGCCGCGCTCGCGGTGCAGAAACAAGTTCGACTGCGGGTCGCGTTTGGACAGCTTCTTGTTGCCGTCCCCGAGAACACTTGGCAAGTGCGCGAACTCGGGCACCAGTTCGGCCAGGCCAAGGCGAATCAGCGCTTGGTATAGCGCGATCTGACGCGGGGTCGACGGCAGGATGTCCTCACCGCGAAGCACGTGGGTGATCTTCATCAATGCGTCGTCGACCGGATTGACCAACGTGTACAACGGATCTCCGCTCGCCCGCGTCAGCGCGAAGTCCGGCACGGTGCCTGCAGCGAAGGTGGTGTCGCCGCGCACCAGGTCGTGCCAGGAGATGTCCGCGTCGGGCATCCGCAGCCGAACCACCGGCTTGCGCCCCTCGGCGACGAACGCCGCGCGTTGTTCGTCGGTGAGGTCTCGGTCGAAGTTGTCATAGCCCAGCTTGGGGTTACGGCTCGCCGCCACGTGCCTGGCCTCGACCTCCTCCGGCGTCGAGAACGCTTCATACGCCTCGCCCGCGTCCAGCAACCGTTGCACGACGTCGCGATGGATCTCGCCGCGCTCGGACTGCCGGTAGGGCGCATACGGCCCACCGATGTCTGGTCCCTCGTCGTAGTTCAGCCCGAGCCAGCTCAGCGCGTCCAGCAGCGCCAGATAGCTTTCCTCGCTGTCGCGTTCGGCGTCGGTGTCCTCCAGCCGGAACACGAAGGCTCCACCGGTGTGGCGGGCGTAGGCCCAGTTGAACAACGCGGTGCGAATCAGGCCAACGTGTGGCGTGCCGGTCGGCGACGGGCAGAACCGAACTCGTACGGTCTTGTTGCTCCTCGCGTTCGCTGTCGTTCTCTCGCTCCTCGCGTGCGCGGTCGTCATCACTTTCCTTTGCGAACAACAGGATTGGTCAACGTCCCGATACCCTCGATGGTAATGCTGACGGTGTCACCGTCCTCGATCGGGCCGACACCTTCGGGCGTGCCGGTCAGAATCAGGTCGCCAGGCAACAGTGTCATCACCGCCGAGATCCACTCGACGATCGTGCCGACGTCGTGGATCATCAGCGACGTTCGGCTCTGCTGCTTGACCTCGCCGTTGACTTCGGTACGGATCTCGAGGTCGGAAGGATCTACATCGGTGACGATCCATGGGCCGACCGGACAGAAGGTGTCGTGGCCCTTGGCGCGGGTCCACTGGCCGTCCTTCTTCTGTTGATCGCGCGCCGACACGTCATTGCCTATCGCGTAGCCGAGGATGTTCTCCGCGGCGCGCGCGGCCGGGACGTCCTTGCAGGGCCTGCCGATGACGACGGCAAGCTCGCCCTCGAAGTGCACCGGATTGGCATCGGCGGGCAGCTGGATCGGCACGTTGGGCCCGATGATCGCGGTGTTGGGCTTCATGAAAATCACCGGGTCGGGAAACGATCCGCCGCCCATCTCCTCGATATGGGCGGCGTAGTTCTTGCCGATGCAGACGACCTTGCTGGCCAGGATAGGAGCCAGCATCCGAACGTCGGCCAGGGGCCATTGCCTGCCGGTGAAGTCGGGCGTGCCGAACGGGTGCTCGGCGATCTCCCGCGCGACTAGCTGGCTCGGGTCTTCGGATGGCCCTTCGATGCTGACGAAGGCGACCCCGTCGGGGCTGGCGATTCGGCCAAGGCGCATGATCTCAGCCTAGTGGCCGTGATCGGGACGGCCGCGGCCAGGCCCTGTGCGCGTCGGTCTCAGTATATGGAAACGTAGTTTAGCATCGTGAGATAGCTATGCGACGATGGCTTGCGTGTCCATCGAATCGCTCAGCGTGGTGCGTCGCTGGTCGATGTTGGCCATCGCGTTGAGCACGACGCTGTGCGCGAACGTTTTCATCAACGGCGCGGCCTTCCTCATCCCTACGCTGCACACCGAGCGTGGCCTGGATCTCGCGCAGGCCAGCCTGCTGTCATCGATGCCCAGCTTCGGCATGGTGGCGACGCTGATCGCGTGGGGCTACATCGTCGACCGGGTCGGTGAGCGCATCGTGCTGGCACTGGGTTCTGCGCTGACGGCGGCCGCGGCGTTCGGAGCGGCGTCGGTGAACTCGCTCGTCGCGGTCGGTGCGTTGCTCCTGCTTGGCGGCATGGCGGCGGCCAGCAGCAACTCGGCCAGCGGCCGACTGGTGGTCGGATGGTTTCCACCGGAGCAACGCGGTCTGGTGATGGGTATCCGTCAGACCGCGCAGCCGCTGGGAGTCGGATTGGGTGCCTTGGTGATTCCGCGGCTCGCGGAAAGCCAGGGCGTCTCGGCGGCCCTCCTGTTCCCCGCGGTGGTGTGCGCGGTGTCCGCGGTGGTGTGCGCGGTCGCGGTAATCGACCCTCCGCGGCCGGCGCGGCACGAGGCCGCCGAAGCCGATCTGGCCAATCCATACCGCGGATCGTCGGTGTTGTGGCGCATCCATGCCGTGTCGGTCTTGCTGGTGGTTCCACAGGTTGTGGTGTGGACGTTCACATTGGTGTGGCTGATGAGCGATCGCGGTTGGTCGGCGGCATCGGCCGGCGCGATGGTGACGGCCGCCCAGGTATTGGGGGCCGGTGGACGAATCGCTGCCGGACGCTGGTCGGACATGGTGGGTTCGCGACTACGGCCGATCCGCACCATCGCACTGGCGGCCGCGGCGGCGATGAGTCTGCTGGCGCTGACCGACTGGCTCGACTCCCCCGCCAGCGTCGCGGTGATGGTGATTGCCTCGGTGATCACGGTGTCCGACAACGGATTAGCGTTCACCGCCATCGCCGAGATCGCCGGGCCGTTCTGGAGCGGCCGCGCGCTCGGCACGCAGAACACCAGCCAGCTGCTGACGGCAGGCGTCGCGCCGCCACTGTTCGGCGGCTTGATCGGCGTTGCCGGCTACCCCGTGGCGTTCGCGGTGTGCGCGCTGTTTCCTCTGATCGCGATGCCGTTGGTTCCCGTCGATGCCAGCCCGATAGGCCAGCGGTCAGGTTGACACATGCGAGCCGTACAGCTTGGCCCGGTAGGCGGCGTAGGTGCGCATCCCGAACAGCTGGAATGCGATGCGTTGCGGCGGCGGCACATTGGCAAGGAAGCGCTGCCTGTCCTCGGCTGACAGGGGGTCGAGCACGAAGCCCGCGAGAACCAGTCCCAGCTTCGGATGTGTGAACAAGAACCGCCCGCCGCGGGCTAGGAATTGCCGCCACTCGCGCAGTGTCAGATGGTCGTTGATGAGCGGAACGACGTTGCGCTCTTCATCGGCGAGGTGCTCGTCCAACCGAGCCCCGAATTCTTCGAGCGTCGGGACGAGCTGGTCTGCCACCCGAGGGTCGGCGGAAGCGGACCATGACGTCGCGACCGTGCGCACGCGTTCGATGTAGTCGGCGATCTCGCGATGCGTGTCCTCCATGCGCGTGACGTCTACCTCACTGGTCGCCGCTCGCGCACGCAGCTTAGGCCAGATCACTGCGTCCTCGGCCGCATGATGGTGGTGCAGTGCCTCGGCCATGAACGCGACATGTCCGCCAACAGTGCTGGAACGCTGTGTGTCACCGGCCTCGACGTTGTGAATCAGGCTGGGCGCGCTGGTCAATTCGCGGCGGAAAGCCCCGTGGACGAGCGCCATCTCGAATGCGTCAGCCGCCATCCCTGCACCTCCCGGCATCGGACGCCGAACACGTCCGAACACGTCCGAACGCTCACGATGCCACACAACCCCGCTCACGCATCGAGTACTCGACTACTCGATCTGGTTACTGCGGATTGCCTGTGGCGGGATTCAGCGTCAAGGGCGGTTGTGTGGGCCCGGCGAAGTCGAACATATTCGTCAGGACGCCGGCCCGGTCGTCGAAAGAGTCGTCGCCGATGCGCCCGGTACTCCAGTTGTCCTCGATGAATCGCAGAATTGAGGTCTGATCCGTCTGGGTGTGGTCGACGAAATTTGGTTTGGCATACGGCGAGATGATCATGAGCGGCAGCCGAGGTCCATAACCGCACCGGCCCTGGTACTTAGCAGCGGTCCCGTTGGCGCCGCAGAGTCCCGGGTTCGTAAGGGCGTCCGCGGGTGAGGCGGAAGCCACCACGGTCGGCGATGCCTTGTGGTCGTACCAGCCGTCGGAGTCGTCGTAGGCGACGACGATCGCCGTGTCCTTCCAGTCCGGCAGTCGCTGCAACCGATTGACGGTCTCAACCAGGAACTGTTGCTCGTCGAGCGGATCGGAGTATTCCGGGTGCCCGTCCTGATAGCCCGCGGCTTTCAGAAAGCTCACTGCAGGCAGGTGGCCGCTGTCGGCAGCGGCCCAGAAGTCCGAGAGGTCGTATTGATGGTTGGCCGAGTCGGTTTGGCCTATCTTGTCGGCCGAGCCGGGCGGCAGGTGATGGGGATTAGCCGTCGAGGGGTAGTACTGGAACGGCTCGTGGTGGGGGATGTAATCGTCCTTTGTTCCGAGCGGCAGCCGGCCCGACTTGCCTGTGCCGCCGAGCATCGCCCCCACGTTGTGGCTCGCTCCGCACACCGCTGTGCCGCCTGGCTTGGTCGATGTCGGCTTGAACCCGCCCTCGAAGTACCCCCACGTCACGTTCTTGGCGTTGAGAAGGTCACCGATGTTCTTACTGTCGGCGCTGAGCTGTACCTGATCCCGGTTCGAGCAGTCATCGCCGAAAGGCTGCGCGTCACCGATCACGGTGCCCTGGCCGTTTTCGGCGTTCTCGACGACGTCGCCCGTCGGGAACTTCGCACCACCTGGCATGAATTCCTTTGTCACACCGTGGGTCTGTCCGGAAACCAGGTTCAGGTGGCCCGGTGTCGACGGACCGAACGTCGTGTCATAGGAGTTGTCGCTCATGGCGTAGTGCTGAGCGAAGTTCCACAGTGCTGTCACCGAATTTCCGTCGTAGTAAGCCATCACCATGCCCGGGACTTTGAACACCGGCGGCTTGCAATCGGAGACCTCGGTGTTCTCGATGAACTGATCCATGGCTCCGCCGTGGAAAGCCTTTTGCTCGGCGGTGTATTCGTGATCCTGGGAACAGGTCACCTGTCGGGCCGGACCACCCAGGCGCATCGGTAACCCCTTGTTGGGGTTGTTCGTCAACAAGTCTGGCGTGAGCCCGTCAACGGTCGGCGTTCCCGGCAGGGCGGTGAAGGGCTGACCGTCGATGTTGGCCGCGTGGGGATACGTGCCGAAGTAGTGGTCGAACGACACGTTCTCCTGGAAGATCACCACCAAGTGGTGAATCGGCGTGCCGGTGTTCGCGTTCGGCGCCACGTTCGCGGGCTTACCGGAACACGAGGCGGCGACCACCGCGAGCACGACTGCGACAACGAGTAACACCCGACCGGACTTCATGTTGAGGAAGCCTTCAGGGGTCAGGTGGACGTCAGGTGAACCGCAGCTGTGAGTGTCCGCCCGGCCGTACCGACCCCTCATCCTGTCTCGAGGTTTTCGGCGCACCGCGTGAGTGCCGCGACGAGTTGACGACGCGCGTTCGGCGCGATGCCGTCGGTCATCTCCGACTCCACGCTCATCACCGCGGCGTGGGCTGCCGCCAACCGCTTGGCACCTGAGGCCGTCAACTCCAAGGCGCGGGCGCGCCCCCGCGCTGGTCGATCGGATTCCGAAACGAGGCCGGAGGATCGCAGGCCGGACAGCACATCCTGCAGCGACTGCCTGGTCACGAAGCACAACCTCGACAGTTCCGATGCCGACGCCTCGGGATGATCGGCGAGGGCGCGGAGAACGGCGTACTGCGCCATCGACAGACCTGTCGACCGCAGTGCGGCGTCGCTCCTGCGTCGCAACGACTGCTGCACACGCTTGACCAGATAGCCGACCGCGCGTTCCGTCCCCGATGTGTCCATGGCAGGAACCTTACATGAGTGATATTCTTATGTTAGGAACCTGACATAGGGAGGTTGAAGATGACAACCATCGAACAGAACAGCGGATACGCCACCTTGATCAACGTGTTCACCGTCGAGCCGGATCGAGCCGCGGAACTGGCGGCGCTGTTGCACACCGCGACCCAAGAAGTGATGCGGCACCGGCCCGGATTCCGATCGGCCAACATCCACGTGAGCACCGACGGCACGCGCGTCGTCAACTACGCGCAATGGGACAGCGCAGAGGCCTACCGCGCCATGCTGGCCGACGCTACGACGCGGCAGCATATGGACGACGCAGCGGCGCTGGCGATCAGCTTCGACCCGCACCTCTACACCGTGGAATCGGTACACGAGCGCTAGCGAAGATCCAACCTCTAGAGGCTGGCTGCGATCCTGTCGCCGACCTGTGTCGTGGACAGCTTCTCGTCGCCCGCGGGTGGCGAGATCCGGGGGCGTTCTGGAGCGGCCCGCGCGCTCGGAACGCAGAAGACGAGTGAGCTGCTGACGGCGGGCATCGCACCGCCGTTGTTCGGCGGATTGATCGGAGCCGTTGGCCACAACGATCCTGAGAGTTCGCTGGGGATAACGGATTCGGCCGTTAAGGCATGAACGATTAGACATTGCCGTTCTAGAATATTGCACTAAAGTCATTGCGCCGCTGAGATATTTAACGTGAGGGTAAGGAAAGAGATGGCCGTGCCAGTTCGTCCGCTTCTCGCAATTGGATTAGCTTCCGCAGGAATTGGCGTCACACTCGCCGTCGCAGCAGCGCCCCAAGCTGCGGCCGCACCGACGACTTCGGGGACGTCCAGCACTACAACGACCAATCATCTGTCGCCTCCGACAGGGAGCCAGCACTTGGTCAGGAAATCGGCCATCGCTACACCCTCTGGCGGCTATACCGCTGGCTCCGGGTCCTCCACGGCGACCACATCCCAATCGCATTCGTCGACGAGTCTCACCGCCGAGTCCGCGCCAACCACCAGTTTCACCGCCAGCTCGACTTCGCGGACCACATCCACGTCACGGACATCGGCATCAGCCTCGTCGAGAGCGGTCACTTCATCGTCGTCCGCGCAAGGCTCGGTGCCGACGTCGAAAGCATTCGTGTCTTCCTCCAAGGAAGCGACGCAGGCCCTCAAGCACCACTGGGGCAGACACCACGGCCACCACGGGCTCCTGTAGCAGGACAGGCTTCGCCGTGACCTAGAGGCTGGCTGCGATCCTGTCGCCGACCTGTGTGGTGGACAGCTTCTCGTCGCCGCGGGTAGCGAGATACTGCTCGACGGCCTTGTCGACACGTGCGGCGGCGTCGTCCTCACCGATGTGGGCCAATAGAAGCGCGACCGACATGATCGCCGCGGTCGGGTCGGCGATGCCCTGCCCCGCAATGTCCGGCGCGCTGCCGTGCACCGGCTCGAACATCGACGGATTCGTCCGCGTCGCATCGATGTTGCCGCTCGCGGCCAGACCGATGCCGCCGCACACGGCCGCGGCGAGATCGGTGATGATGTCGCCGAATAGGTTGTCGGTGACGATCACGTCGAAGCGCCCAGGATCGGTGACGAGGTGGATCGTCGCCGCATCCACATGCTGATACGCCACGTCGACGTCGGGATACTCCGCGGCCACCGCCTGCACGGTGCGCCACCACAGCGCGCCCGCGAAGGTCAGCACGTTGTTCTTGTGCACCAGTGTCAGATGCTTGCGGCGCTGCTGCGCCCGGCGGAACGCATCGTGCACGACACGACGGACACCGAACGCGGTGTTGACGCTGACCTCGGTGGCGATCTCGTTTTCCGTGCCCACCCGGATCGCTCCACCCGTTCCGGTGTATGGCCCCTCGGTGCCCTCGCGGACAACGACGAAGTCGATATCGGGGTTGCCCGCCAGCGGCCCGATCACACCCGGATACAGCCGTGCCGGTCGCAGGTTGACGTGATGGTCGAGCGCGAACCGGATGCGAAGCAACAGGCCACGTTCCAGCACACCGCTGGGCACCGACGGGTCGCCGATCGCGCCGAGCAGGATCGCGTCATGGCCCCGTAACTCGTCGAGCACCGAATCGGGCAGCACCTCACCGGTGGCGTGGAACCGCCGTGCACCCAGGTCGTAGCTGGTCTTCTCGACGCCGGGCAGCACCGCGTCGAGCACCTTGACGGCCTCGCCGACTACTTCCGGACCGATGCCGTCACCGGCGATGATCGCCAATCTCACGACAGATCCACCACTTCCAGTAGTTTGGCGCCGACGGACTCGGCGATCACGGCGCGGACGTCGTCGGGGACATCGCGGTTGAGGCGCAGCAGGATCGTCGCGCCCGGCCCCTCCGCGTCCTCGCTGAGCTGGGCGGCGTGGATGTTGATCTCGGCGCCGCCGAGCAGCGTGCCGATCTTGCCGAGCGTCCCCGGCTGGTCGATGTAATTGATGATCAGGTAGACGCCCTCGGCGCGCAGATCGAAGTTGCGCCCGTTGATCTGGACGATCTTCTCGACCAACTGCGGGCCCGACAGCGTGCCAGACACATTGGACACCGAACCATCGGCGTAGACCGCCCGCACGTCGACCACGCTGCGGTGGTTGGGGCTCTCGGTGGCGGTGCTGAGATCGGCATGCACACCGCGTTCGGCGGCCAGCGCGGGCGCGTTGACGAACGTCACCGGGTCTTCGATGACCGCGGAGAACAATCCGCGTAGCGCCGAAAGCCGCAGCACCTCAACGTCTTCCGAGGCAAGTTCGCCGCGCACCTGGACCGACAACGATACGGGCAGCTCGCTAGACAACACACCGACGAGCACGCCGAGCTTGCGGACCAGATCGAGCCACGGCGCCACTTCCTCGCCGACAACACCGCCGCCCACATTGACGGCGTCGGGCACGAATTCACCGGCCAGCGCCAGCTTCACGCTTTCGGCCACGTCGGTGCCTGCCCGGTCCTGAGCTTCACCGGTCGACGCGCCGAGGTGCGGTGTGACGACGACCTGGGGGAGGTCGAACAGCGGGCTGTCGGTGGTCGGCTCCTTGGCGAACACGTCGATGCCTGCGGCCCGGACGTGCCCGGACCTGACCGCCTCCGCCAACGCTTCCTCGTCGACCAGCCCACCGCGGGCGGCATTGACGATGATCACACCCGGCTTGGTCTTGGCCAGCGCCTCCTTGCCAATCAGCCCGGCGGTCTCCGGGGTCTTCGGCAGATGCACAGATATGAAGTCGGCGCGGCCGAGCAGCTCGTCGAGGGTCAGCAGCTCGATGCCCAGCTGCGCAGCGCGCGCCGGCGATACATAGGGGTCGTACGCGACGACGTGTGTGCCGAACGCGGCAAGTCGCTGCGCCACCAGCTGACCGATGCGGCCCAGCCCCACCACGCCGACGGTCTTGCCGTAGATCTCGGTGCCGGAGAATTTTGACCGCTTCCAGGTGTGCTCGCGTAGCGACGCGTCCGCCGCGGGGATGTCGCGGGCGGCGGCAAGCAGCAGCGCCATCGCATGTTCGGCCGCGCTGTGGATGTTCGACGTGGGCGCGTTGACCACCAACACCCCGCGGGCGGTGGCGGCGTCCACGTCGACGTTGTCCAGACCGACGCCAGCGCGGGCGACGATCTTGAGCTTGGGCGCGGCCGCGAGCACCTCGGCGTCGACGGTGGTCGCCGACCGCACCAGCAGCGCGTCGGCGTCCGGCACCGCGGCCAGCAGCTTCTCTCGGTCAGGGCCGTCGACCCAGCGGACTTCTACCTGGTCACCGAGGGCGGCGACGGTCGACTCAGCCAATTTGTCGGCGATCAGTACAACGGGAAGACTCACCCGGCCAGCCTAATGGGCTTGACTTATGAGGTGGACGTCACCGTCGTCGGTAGTGGACCCAACGGCCTGGCGGCCGCCGTCATCTGCGCAAGGGCCGGTCTTTCGGTGCAGGTGTTCGAGGCTCAGCCCACTCTGGGAGGCGGGGCGCGCACCCTGGCCGATCCAGAGTTCTCAGGGGTGGCGCACGACATCTGTTCGGCCGTGCATCCGCTGGCGCTGGCGTCGCCGTTTCTGGCTGAGTTCGATCTGCAGGCGCGCGGGGTGACGCTAGTGGTGCCGGAGGTGTCTTACGCCAACCCGCTGCCGAGCCGTCCCGCCGCCGTCGCCTATCACGACCTGGAGCGGACCTGCGCCGAGCTGAGTGACGGCCAGTCGTGGCGCCATCTGCTGGGGCCGTTGATTCAACACGATGACGCGGTGCTCAAGCTGCTGCTCGGCGACAAGCGCTCGATCCCCACCGAATTGATCGCCGCTGTCCGGGTGGCGCGACGGCTCCTCGAGCAGGGCACGCTTGCGTGGCGCACGCTGTCCGGAGTCGATGCCCGCGCCTTGTTCACCGGTGTAGCCGCACACACGATTTCGCAGATGCCGTCGCTGGTGTCAGCCGGCGCGGGACTAATGCTGGCCACGTTGGCTCATTCCGTCGGCTGGCCGATACCGATCGGCGGCAGCCAAGCCATCCCCGACGTATTGATCTCCGACCTTCGTGCACACGGCGGGACCGTGTCGTCGGGCCAGGAAATCACCGAACCCCCTTCGGGCGTCGTGCTTTACGACACCGCCCCCACCGCGCTGCTGTCCATCTACCGCGACCGCCTGCCGTCGCGGTATGCAAAGGCGCTGCGGCGCTACCGTTTCGGTCCGGGTGTGGCGAAGGTCGACTTCGTGCTGTCGGGCGAGATTCCATGGAGTGACGCGCGGCTGGTCGATGCGCCGACTCTGCACATGGGCGGCACCCGCGAACAGATGGCTCACGCCGAGCAGGAGGCCGCGGCGGGCCACCACGCGGAGTGGCCGATGGTGCTCGCCGCCCTGCCGCACCTGGCCGACGCGAGCCGCATCGACACACAGGGACGCCGCCCACTGTGGACGTACGCGCATGTGCCGTCGGGCTCGTCCGTCGACCAGAGCGAAACCGTCACAAGGATTTTCGAACGTTTCGCGCCCGGCTTCCGCGACGTTGTGGTGGCGGTCCGGTCGATACCCGCCGCGCGGATGGCCGAGCACAACGCCAACCTCATCGGCGGCGACATCGGCGTCGGCGGGAATACCCTGTTCCACGCGTTGGCGGGGCCGACACCGCGCCTCAACCCGTGGAGCACGCCGATTTCGAAGGTGTACCTGTGCTCGTCGGCGACGCCGCCGGGCGGCGGCGTGCACGGCATGTCCGGTTACTACGCCGCGCGCACGGTGCTGCGCCACGAGTTCGGCATCAAGAGGCTGCCTATGCTGGCGCCATGACCAAGTTGGCAATCATCTATTACTCGGCAACCGGGCATGGCACCACGATGGCGCGCCGCGTCGCGGCGTCGGCCGAGGAGGCAGGCGCCGAGGTGCGCGTTCGCCCCATAGCCGAAACGCGTGACCCGGCGTCGTTCGCGCAGAACCCCGCATGGACGGCGAACTACGAGGCCACCAAGGACCTGCCGCCCCCCACCGGGGACGACATCGTCTGGGCGGACGCGGTGATCTTCGGGTCGCCGACGCGATTCGGTTCGGTGGCGTCGCAGTTGCGCGACTTCCTCGACTCGCTGGGCGGCCTGTGGTCGGAAGGCAAGCTCGCCGACAAGGTGTACGCGGCGTTCACCTCGACGAACACCGCGCACGGTGGCCAGGAGACCACGCTACTCACCCTCTACGTCACGCTGATGCATTTCGGCGGCATCATCGTGCCCCCCGGGTACACCGACGCGCTGAAGTTCGTCGACGGAAACCCCTACGGCGCGAGCCTCATCGCCGGCCACGACAACATCAGCGAGTTCGACGACGCCACCAACAACGCGCTCGACCACCTGGCCAAGCGCGTCGTCGCGATCGCCGACCGCCTCACCTCCTAGCGATACGGCTTACGCCGTATCCGTCAGCGGGCGGTCGACCCAGCTCATCAGGTCACGCAGCTTCTTGCCGGTCACCTCGATCGGATGCTCGGCGTTCTCCTTGCGCAACCGCTCGAGCTCCTTGTTGCCGCCCTCGACGTTGGCGACGAGCTTCTTGACGAAGCTGCCGTCCTGGATCTCGGACAGGATCTGCTTCATCCGCCCCTTGGTGTCGGCGTCGATCACCCGCGGCCCGGACAGATAACCACCGAACTCTGCGGTGTCGGACACCGAGTAGTTCATCCGCGCGATCCCGCCCTCGTACATCAGGTCGACGATGAGCTTGAGCTCGTGCAGCACCTCGAAGTACGCCAGCTCGGGGGCGTATCCGGCCTCCACCATGACGTCGAACCCGGTCTTGACGAGTTCCTCGGTGCCGCCGCACAACACGGCCTGCTCACCGAACAGGTCGGTCTCGGTCTCGTCCTTGAACGTGGTCTTGATGACGCCGGCGCGGGTGCCGCCGATGCCCTTGGCGTAGGACAGCGCGAGCGCCTCACCCTCGCCCTTGGGGTCCTGGTCGACCGCGATCAGACACGGCACGCCCTTGCCGTCGACGAACTGGCGGCGCACCAGATGCCCGGGGCCCTTCGGCGCGACCATGCCGACGGTGACGTTCGCCGGCGGTTTGATCAGATCGAAATGGATGTTGAGGCCGTGGCCGAAGAACAGCGCATTGCCGTCCACCAGATTCGGCTCAATGTCGTTGCGGAAGATGTCGGCCTGCGCGGTGTCGGGCGCCAGCAGCATGATCACGTCGGCCCACTTGGCGACCTCGGCCGGCGTGTCCACGTCGAGGCCCTGCTCGGTGACCTTGTCCCGGGACTTCGAGCCCTCCTTGAGGCCGACCTTTACCTGCACGCCGGAGTCGCGCAGGCTCAGCGAGTGCGCATGGCCCTGGCTGCCGTAGCCGATGACGCCGACCTTGCGTCCCTGGATGATCGACAGGTCCGAGTCGTCGTCGTAGAACATCTCAACTGCCATTCGTGAATTTCCTTCTCTTTTGACTCTTCTAGCTGATTTTGGGTCTTACTTGACGGTGCCGATGCCGCGCGGACCGCGCGACAGCGACACCACACCGGACTGTGCGAGCTCACGGATTCCATACGGCTCCAGCACCCGCATGAACGCTTCCAGCTTCGCTGGTGTGCCAGTGGCTTCGATCGTCAACGATTCCGTCGACACGTCAACGACCTTGGCGCGGAACAGGTTTACCGCTTCGATCACCTGACTGCGGGTGGTCGCGTCGGCGCGAACCTTGATCAATGCCAGCTCGCGCGACACGGCGTTGTCGTCATCCTGCTCGACGATCTTGATTACGTTGATGAGCTTGTTGAGCTGCTTGGTGATCTGTTCGAGCGGAGACTCCTCGACGCTGACGACGATCGTCATCCGGGACATGTCCTTCTGCTCGGTCGCACCGACCGCCAACGACTGAATGTTGAAGCCCCGCCGCGAGAACAGGGACGCCACCCGGGCGAGCACGCCGGGTTTGTCCTCGACGAGCACCGACAGCGTGTGTGTGTTGACGGTGCTCATGCCTCGACTCCCACTCGCTCCGGTCCTCGCTCGTTCCTCGCTGCGATCCTCACTCGTGCTCGTCTTCGGATGCTCATGCCTCGACTCCCACTCGCTCCGGTCCTCGCTCGTTCCTCGCTGCGATCCTCACTCGTGCTCGTCTTCGGGTGCTCATGCCTCGACTCCCACTCGCTCCGGTCCTCGCTCGTTCCTCGCTGCGATCCTCACTCGTGCTCGTCTTCGGGTCATCAGGCGTGCCCTTCTTCGGGGTCGTCGAACAGTGGGCGGATTCCCTGTGCCGCCTGAATCTCGTCGTTGCTGGTGCCTGCGGCGACCATCGGCCACACCTGCGCGTCGGCGCCGACGATGAAGTCGATCACCACCGGACGGTCGTTGATGGCGCGCGCCTGTTTGATGACATCCTCGACGTCTTCGGCACGCTCGCAACGCAATCCGACGCAGCCGAGCGCCTCGGCCAGCTTCACGAAATCAGGGATGCGATGCGAGTGCGTGGCCAGATCCGTTTGGCTGTAGCGCTCTCCGTAGAACAGTGTCTGCCACTGCCGCACCATGCCCAGGTTGCCGTTGTTGATGATGGCGACCTTGATCGGCGCACCCTCGACGGCGCAGGTGGCCAGTTCCTGATTGGTCATCTGGAAGCAGCCGTCGCCGTCGATGGCCCACACCTCGGCGTCGGGGCGGCCGAACTTCGCGCCCATCGCCGCCGGGACGGCGAACCCCATCGTGCCGAGGCCGCCGGAGTTGAGCCAGGTTTTCGGGTTCTCATACTTGATGAATTGTGCGGCCCACATCTGGTGCTGCCCCACGCCCGCGACGTACACGGCGTCCGGACCGGCCATCTTCCCCAGCGTTTCGATCACGTACTCCGGGGACAGGCTCCCGTCGCTCTGCGGCCCGTAGCTCAGCGGGTACGTCGACTGCACACCGCGCAGGTACTCCCACCAGTTGTCGATCTTGATCGAGCCGACGGCGCCGTCGCGGCGCAGCGCCTCGATCAAATCGGTGATGACGGGCTTGACATCACCCACGATCGGCACGTCGGCGTGGCGGTTCTTGCCGATCTCGGCCGGGTCGATGTCGGCGTGGATCACCTTGGCTTCGGGTGCGAACGAGTCGAGCTTGCCGGTCACCCGGTCATCGAACCGCGTCCCGAGCGCGATCAGCAGGTCGCTCTTCTGCAGTGCGGCCACCGCCGCGACCGTGCCGTGCATGCCGGGCATGCCCATGTTCTGCGGATGGCTGTCCGGGAATGCGCCGCGGGCCATCAGCGTGGTGACGACCGGGATGCCGGTCAGCTCGGCCAGGTCCAGCAGCTGCTCGGTGGCCTCGCCGCGGATGACGCCGCCACCGACGTAGAGCACCGGCTTGCGGGAGGCGGCGATGAGCTTGGCGGCCTCACGGACCTGGCGGTTGTGCGGTTTGGTGTTCGGCTTGTAGCCATGCAGGTCGATCTGCGGCGGCCAGCTGAAGGTGCACTGGCCCTGCAGAACATCCTTAGGAATATCGACGAGAACCGGGCCCGGGCGGCCGGATGACGCGATGTGAAACGCCTCGGCCATCACGCGCGCGATGTCGTCACCATCGCGGACCAGGAAGTTGTGCTTGGTGATCGGCATCGTGATGCCGGAGATGTCCGCTTCCTGGAACGCATCGGTGCCGATCAGCGCGCGGCCGACCTGCCCGGTGACCGCGACGACCGGGATGGAGTCCATGTATGCATCTGCAAGCGGAGTGACCAGGTTGGTGGCGCCGGGACCCGACGTCGCCATGCACACACCGACCTTGCCGGTGGCATGCGCGTATCCGCTGGCGGCATGTCCTGCGCCCTGTTCGTGGCGGACCAGTACGTGACGCAGCTTCTGCGAGTCGAAAAGCGGGTCGTAGACCGGCAACACGGCACCGCCGGGGATGCCGAAGATGGTATCGACGTCGAGTTCTTCCAGTGACCGAATCACCGCCTGTGCGCCGGTGAGCTGGTGCGGCGCAATACGTTTCGGCTGTGCTGCGCCGGCCTTCGGTGCCGGTTTCGCGACGCCGGGCGCGGCGTGGCCCGCATTGGGCGCAGTCGCCGACTGCTTCGGTGGTCTCGTGGTGGGTGCGCTCACGATGTCCTCTTTATCTCTGTCGTCGTCTCTAGGATCTCAAATCGGTGCTGGGGCAAGAAAAAACCCCCGTCAGCTGGGCTGCTGTACGAGGGTCGCGCGTTGATGCTGGTGGCTATGCCCGGCTTGGGGCTAGCGCGGCATCAACGCGCTTCCCAATTACTACGAGCAACCCCGGGGTCTGCATAACCGTCGACGGTAGCCTCCGCACTGGTCACAGGTCAAATTCCCGGCACCGCCGGGGTGGTCAAATTCATCCCTGTGAGCCAGGCGCTCGCAACGTGCGATGGGAAGATGACGGTGTGGGCTCCTCATCCGCCTCGACACCTCCGGCCGCGGTCGTCATCCGGATCTCGCCGATGGCGCATTTCGCCGTCGGCTTCTTAGCACTCGGCCTGCTGGCCCTGGTGCTCGCCGGGCCGGTGTGGGTCGCGCTGCTGCTCGTCATTCCGGTCATCCTGTCGGCGGTGATTGTCCGCTACCGCACGGTGGCCGATCGCGACTCGGTGACCGCTCGCACGCTTCTGGGCAGCGAGACGGTCACCTGGGACGACGTCGAGGGGCTGCGCTTCGGCAAGGGCGCATGGGCGTACGCGCGACGCAAGGACGGCACCGAGCTGCGGCTGCCGGCGGTGACCTTCGCCACGCTGCCATTGCTGACCGAGGCCAGCGACGGCCGCGTGCCGAATCCTTACAAGTAGCTGGTCAGGACAGCGGGTTGCCGCCGTTGAGCAGCACCCACACCGCGACGCCGCCCCCCACGCCCAGCAGCAGCGCGACGAATGAGCCGATGAATGGGCGCCGTGCCCAGCCGCGGCCGGCGTCGAGCCCGTAGCGGCCTGGGCCGATCAGGATGATGGCCGCGACCACGCAGACCAGAATGACCTTGTACTCGTGGCCGTCGGTGAGGAACGACGACAGCCTGGCCTCTTCGTGGGCCGTCATGGCATCCGCCAATAGGCCCGTCACCATGGACGCCAGTGCGCCGGCCGCCGCTACGGGCGTGAACAGGCCCAGCACCAGGAAAACCCCGGTGGCAATCTGACCGCCTGCTGCCACGTAAGTCAGGATGTCGGCGTGCTGGAAGCCCATACCGGCCAGCATCTTCTCGAAGCCGTCGAATCCCGGGCCGCCCCACAAGCCGAGGGCGTTCCGCAGGCCATGCCCGATGAGCAGCGCCCCGACCGCGAGACGCAGGAGAAGTAGACCGAGGTCCTGAGTCCCCCGCCGGTCCCGAGCCCGGTCGTCGGCCCCATCCGGTTCGATCTCGGTGGGCTCCGAGGAATACGGCCCGACTGAGTGCGTACCGCCGGGCTGGACGTAGGGCAGTGGCTCGGGATCGCCGATCAGGCCGAACGGTTGGCCGGTCGTCGACTTGGCCGAGTCGTAGCGCGGGATCGCGGTGGTTTCGAGATCACCCGCGTAGTTCGAGGAAGGAAGATCGTCTTCGGGGTCGACCAGGCTTGCAGACGCAGGCCGCTGCCAGGCGTGTGGATCAGGATGACTGGTCACGGTTGCCAGGGTAAGTGCTAGTCACCCACGAATCGAGGATTGGCGCGGTGCTTTGGCGGACGTATTCGCGAGGGCCGGGTCCGCCGCGTCGCGGGGGCGAGCGTGGCGCGCATGGCCGGACAATCCGTAACCTGGCCTGCATGAGACAACGCCGGCCCATGCGGGGTGTGATTGTCCTGCTGTGCGCGGCGTTGCTCGTCGGGTCTGGATGCGCCCGGTTCGACGAGGCCCAGTCGCAGCCGTTCACCACCCAACCGGAGCTCAAGCCGGGTCCGTCGTCGTCACCCCCGCCCCCGCCCCCGCTGCCACCCAAGCCGTTCCCGAAGGCCTGCCCGGCGCCCGGCGTCATGCAGGGCTGCCTGGAGAGCACCAGCGGGCTGATCATGCTTCCCGACAGTCAGTCGGCGCTGGTGGCCGAGCGCACGACCGGCGCGGTCAAGGAGGTCTCGACCAGCGCCGAACCCAAGGTCAAGATGGTCATTCCCGTCGACCCGAGCGGTGACGGCGGACTGTTGGACATCGTGAAGTCGCCGACGTACTCCCAGGACAGGCTGATGTACGCGTACGTCAGCACCCCGACCGACAACCGCGTCATCCGCATCGCCGAAGGCGACATCCCCAAGCCGATCCTGACCGGGATTCCGAAGGGCGCGACCGGGAATACCGGGGCGCTGATCTTCACCAGCCCGACGACGCTGGTGGTGCTCACCGGCGACGCGGGCAATCCCGCCCAGGCGGCCGACCCCGGTTCGCTGGCGGGCAAGCTACTGCGCATCGAGCAGCCCACCACGGTCAACCAGGCGCCGCAAACCACCGCGCTAACGGGGATCGGCGCGGGTGGCGGCTTGTGCATCGATCCGTCGGACGACTCGCTCTACATCACCGACCGCACCCCGACCGCCGACAGGCTGCAGCGCATCACCAAGGATTCGAAGACGTCGACGGTGTGGACGTGGCCCGATCGCCCCGGCGTGGCGGGCTGCGCCGCGCTCGACGGCACGGTGCTGGTGAATCTCGTCAACACCAAGCAGACGGTGGCAGTGCGACTGGCACCGGATACCGGCGCGGTCACCGGTGAGCCCGAGGTGGTCCGTCAGGACCAGCACGGGCACGCGTGGGCGTTGCAGCTTTCCCCCGACGGCAACGTGTGGGGCGCCACCGTCAACAAGACGTCCGGCGACGCAGAGAAGCTCGACGACGTCGTCTTCCCGCTGTTCCCGTCGGGTGGCGGATTCCCGCGCAGCAACGCCGACAACACTTAGGGCACAACGAGTTTCAGACGTGTGCGGTCAGTCGCTCCCGTGCTTCGGCCGGCGTGACGGTGCACGGCAGCGCAGGCGGACCCGCGGTCAGGTGCTGGGCCAACACCTCGGCGGTTTCGGGCACCAGCGTGCGCGCCATCGCCAGCATCGGGCGTGAGTTGTTCGCCGATAGTGCACGCACGAGTGCCCGGGCGACCGGTGTCACCGTGGCGTCGACCGCGGGAGGCTGGTCGAATTTGCCCATGTGCCGCATCCACATCGGCAAGGTCGCGATCGCGGCCGGCGCGAGAATTCTGCTGCCCGCCCACAGCCGCACGCCCCGGTCACGCGGCGTCGACAACAGGTAACGCATTGCGCGGTCGGCATGTTCAGAAGTGCAGAGCCGGCCGCGAACGTCGGCGAAGTACTGCCGCACCTCGTCGCGCGACGCAGGAACGTCGGCCGGCCTGCAGGTCTGCAATTCGGCGGCGATGCGCGCCTCCGCCCAGAACCGCGATTCCTCCGCCACCGACAGCGGTCCCGGCCCATAGCGCTCATAGCATTTGAGCACCGAATGCCAGCCGGTCACGTGGATCCAGAGCTGGGCGTCAGGATTGTTGGCGCTGTAGCGGGCTCCGGTGATCGGCTCGATCCCCTTGGCCCTCGCATGGATTCGCATCAGCGCGTCGGACACCGCGACGGCGGTGCGGCCGTCGGCCACGGCGACGGTGAGGAAGTAGGCCAGGGTGCGGTCCAACCGTCCCCTCGGATCGCTGTAGATACCTGCGCTGTCGGCCACCGCCGCGGCGAGGAACGGGTCGAAGTGCTCGAGCACGACCGCACGCTGAAAGCCGATCAGCGAGGTCGGCGACGCCCATACCTTCCAGCTGGGCGAATCCGGCCCGAAGAAGCCGTAGTCGTCGCGGCGTATCGACTCCATCATGGTGTCTACCTCTGCTTTCGCCTGAATACAACGCCACCGTAGCAATTACATCCGGCGAATACAACGATGGCGTAATATTGCCCGCGTGACCCGACCCCGGCAGCGGCGCAAGTACGCTCCGCGCCTGCCGCGTGAACAGCGCCGCGAGCAGCTGCTAGACGCTGCGATAACCGTGCTCGGCGGCTGCCAGTTGCACGAGCTGAGCATGGAGGCGGTGGCCGAGGCGGCCGGCGTCGGAAAGCCCGTGCTGTACACGGCGTTTTCCACCCGTACCGAACTGGTGTCGGCGTTGCTGCGACGCGAACATCAGCGTGGGCTGGAACAGGTGCTGGCCGGTATGCCCGACGACCTCACCAAGCCGGGCCCGACGGGTGCGTATGCCGCGACAGTCTCGACGTTCCTGCGGGTCGTGCTGGAGAATCCCGCGCGCTGGCGACTCATTCTGACTATGCCCGACAGCGCTCCTCGCGAATACCGCGAGGACCTGCGGCGCGCACGATCATCGATCCTGGCTCAGGCCGAGGAGCTGGCCAAGGCGGGCATCGCGCTGGACGAGCGGCTCACCGACCTCGACCCCGTGCTGCTGGGCCACACCATGCTGTCCTTCGCCGAAATGCTGGGACGGCTGGCGGTCAACGATCCGGAGACCTATCCCCGCGAGCGGCTCGAGGAGTTCGCGGCCGCGGCGATGGGGCTGATGGGCGGGCGGGCCTGACCATCTGCCGCGAGACGGTGTCCCACAACGCGTCTCCTCTCACGAATCGTTGCTCGGGCTGCTGGCAACTGTGAGCCTCGTCTTGTCCTGGCGGAAGCGTGCGCGGATTACGCTGCCGGCCGCCGAAGTCGAGCGGCTCGCCGCGGCGAGGGCGGCTCAATCGGCCAGCGATCCCACCCGAGCACAAATGACACCAGAGAACGCAGCGCTTTCCTGGTTACGACTGCCACTGGCGGTGCCTTTCGGCATTGGGGCTGCGGTGGGGTTCAGCCTCGCATTTGGGGTCGTGGTGCTTGATCGCCTCTGAACGGTTACCACGACTCTCTGATCGAGTATGTCGCGTGGGCGGCTTCCCTGGCCTTGGTGGCGGGCGTGGTGTTGGCCTACGAAGAACGTGTGCGCCACAACTTCGGTTCATTTGAGCCGTTCATCGCATACAGCAGGGCGTTCCGGGCTGGCGAGTTGCCGGAGCGCATCGAGCCCGATGTGTGGCGGGGCTGGCTCAGTCGCAGCCGCCGGTTGAGTCGAATGGAACCGTTGCGCGCTGCCATTCTTGTGGTTCTTGGGGTGTTGCCGAGTCTGATCAATCACTCGGCCTACTGGGTGACCGCGTCGTTGTTCGGGATGCTGGTGATTTTGAGCCTCGTCGGGTCGTGGCAGACGCGTGCGCGGATTATCCGGCTGACGGCCGAAGTCGAACAGCGCGCAACACGAGGCTCCACGGTCTGACCGTGCGATTCGCGCGCGGGCCTAGTTGCAGGCAGCCAGACCGTGCCCAATGCTTCTAGCCGCAAGCGGCTAGAACGAGCTCGCGCACCCGCGCGGCGTCGGCCTGGCCCTTGGTGGCCTTCATCACCGCGCCGACGATCGCGCCAGCGGCCTGCACCTTGCCGCCGCGGATCTTCTCGGCCACATCGGGATTCGCGGCCAACGCCTCGTCGATAGCGGCCTGAATCAGAGAGTCGTCACGAACGACGGCGAGGCCGCGATCGGTCATCACATGCTCGGGTTCGCCCTCGCCGGCCAACACACCCTCGACGACCTGCCGGGCCAGCTTGTTGGACAGCTTGCCGTCGTCGACGAGCTTGACCACCGCCGCCACCTGCGCGGGGCTGATCGGCAAAGCGTCGAGGTCGACGCCCGCCTCATTTGCCTTCTGCACCAAGAAGTTTCCCCACCACGCGCGGGCTTTGTCGCTGGACGCGCCGTGATCGACGGTGGCGGCGATCAGGTCGATCGCGCCGATGTTGACCAGGTCGCGCATCACCTCGTCGGAGATGCCCCAGTCGTCCTGAATCCGATTGCGCTGCAACCACGGTAGCTCGGGAATCGTCTGACGGAGCCGCTCGACCAGGTCCGCGCCGGGCGCCACCGGTTCCAGATCCGGTTCGGGGAAATAGCGGTAGTCCTGCGCGGTCTCCTTGCTGCGGCCCGGCGAAGTGTAGCCGTCCTCGTGGAAGTGCCTGGTTTCCTGCAGAACTCGGCCACCGGCGTCCAGAACTGCTGCCTGGCGGCGCATCTCGTAACGGACCGCCACCTCAACACTTTTCAGCGAGTTGACGTTCTTGGTCTCGGTGCGGGTGCCGAACTCCTGTCGGCCGATCGGCTTGAGCGACGAGTTGACGTCGCAGCGCATCGAGCCCTGATCCATCCGGACATCGGAGACGCCCAACGCGCGCAACAGGTCCCGCAATGCCGTGACGTAGGCGTGGGCGATCTCCGGCGCACGCGCCCCGGTGCCTTCGATCGGCTTGGTGACGATCTCGATCAGCGGCACGCCTGAGCGGTTGTAGTCGATCAGCGATGTCGTCGCGCCCTCGATGCGGCCGGTCTCGCTGCCCAGGTGGGTGAGCTTGCCGGTGTCCTCTTCCATGTGGGCGCGCTCGATGTCCACCCGCCAGGTGGTGCCGTCGTCGAGCGGGATGTCGAGATGACCGTTGATCGCGATCGGCTCGTCGTACTGCGAGATCTGATAGTTCTTCGGCATGTCCGGATAGAAGTAGTTCTTCCTGGCGAACCGGCACCATGGCACGATCTCGCAGCCCAGCGCCAACCCGATGCGGATCGCGGACTCCACCGCCGTTTGGTTGAGCACCGGCAACGATCCGGGCAGGCCGAGGCACACAGGGCATACCTGGGTGTTTGGCTCTGCGCCGAACTTGTTGGCACAGCCGCAGAACATCTTGGTCGCGGTGGACAGCTCGACGTGGACCTCGAGGCCGAGCACGGGGTCGTAGCGCGCCACGACGTCGTCGTAGTCGATCAGTTCGGCAGGGGGCGCGACGGTCATGTCGGCGAGTTTAGTGGGGCGACTCCGCCAGCCGGGGGTGCACACCCGGACTCAGCCCCAGGCTCGCGGACACCCGCTGCAACATGTCCAGCAGCGCAGCTCGCTCGTCGGGTGTCAGCGCCGAGGTCACATCGTCCTCCATCGCGTGGGACTGTTCTTCGAGGGCGGGTAGTAGCTCACGTGCCTCGTCGGTCAGCGTGACCGCGAATGCTCGACGGTCGTCGGGGTGTGGCTTGCGCTGGACGAGGCCCTGCTCCTCGAGGGTGTCGATCAGGCTGACCATCACATTGCGGTGCAGGCCCAGCCGTGCCGACAGCTGCCGCTGCGACTGGCCGTCGGTGCCCGCCAGCGCGACCAGCACGGCATTGGTGCGCGGATGCACCTCGAGCGGCGCCAGCCGCCGCTTGAAGTCGTCGGATACATAGGTGCCCAGCTGCGACAGCAGGAACGGAATCCGCTGGTCAAGCTCCCTGATGCCCGGTCGTTGATCAATCACTATGCGACATTAGCACTCTTTCGTGATCATCATATAGAGTGATAATCACTATTAGTGACTATCTGTAGGAGGAGAAATGCGCATCGCCATCTTCGGGGCCAACGGTCAGACCGGCCGGCTGGCGACCAGGCAGGCACTTGACGCCGGCCACACCACCATCGCGGTCACCCGCAGACCCGACGACTTCCCGTTCACCGATCCCGCGCTTACCATCGCGTGCGCGGACGTCCACGACGCCGATGCGGTAGCCGACATCGTCGTCGACGCCGACGCGGTGTTGTCCGCCCTGGGCGTGCCGTTCACGCGCGAGCCGGTTAACACCTACTCGAGGGGCACCGCCAACATCGTCGCCGCGATGCAGTCGTCGGGGGTGATCCGTCTGGTGGTGGTGAGTTCGACGGGCGCGTATCCCGCGCCGGGCCGAACCGGCGCGCCGTTCGCGCTGCGCTTGTTCGAGCCGGTCATCACCAAGACTATCGGCAAGACCGTCTACGACGACATCCGGCTGATGGAGTCCGTCGTACGCGACAGCGACCTGGATTGGACGATCGTGCGGTCGTCGGGTTTGTTCGACCTGCCGTATGTCACGGAATACGTTGCCGGAGAGGTGGATCCGGTTGGAGCGTTCACCTCGCGCAGTGACCTGGCCGACTATGTTGTCGCACTGGCTGCCCAGCGCAGGAGCCACGACACGGTGACGGTCTCGACCACCGCGGACACCCCGACGATGTGGCAGATGATCCGGCGCGAAGCATTCAAGAGCGCGTGATGACCGCCGCCTACGTCGCCGTGACCCTCACTGCCGTCGCCGCCAATGGTTTCTCGGGTGTCGCTGCGTTGCTTCACTTCAAACCGATCATGCCGGGCATGGCCAAGGCCGGGGTCCCCGTGTCGTGGCTGACCTTCCCGATCGGAACCCTGAAAACTCTTGGCGCACTTGGGCTGGCGGCCGGATTGGCGCTTCGTCCACTTGGCACTTCGGCCGCGATCGGCCTCGTGCTGTTCTTCGTTTGCGCGATCTACACCCACATCCGAGCCGGTGACTACAGTGCGCAGCTCGGGCTCGCGATCGGATTTCTGGGTCTCAACGTTGCGGCACTTGCGCTTTCGCTGCCGACCTAGCCGAAGAATTCGGCGGCGTCGTCGTATCGGCTCTGCGGCACCAGCTTCAGCTGGCGCACAGCGTCGGCCAGCGGCACCCGGCCGATGTCCTGGCCGCGCAGCGACACCATCATCCCGTACTCGCCAGCGTGTGCGGCGTCTGCAGCGTTGACGCCGAACCGAGTGGCCAACACCCGGTCGTACGGCGTCGGCGTGCCACCGCGCTGGACGTGGCCCAGCACGGTCACCCGCACTTCCTTCTTGATGCGTTTCTCGACCTCGAGTGCGAGCTGCTGCGCGACCCCGGTGAAGCGCTCGTGTCCGAACTCGTCGATTCCGCCTTGGCGAAGCTGCATCGTGCCTTCGGCGGGTTTGGCGCCCTCGGCCACCACACAAATGAAGTGCGAGTCGCCGCGCTGGAAACGCCGCTTGACCAGCCGGCACACCTCCTCGACATCGAACGGCTGCTCGGGGATCAGCGTCATGTGGGCACCGGATGCCATGCCGGCGCTCAGCGCGATCCAGCCGGCGTGGCGGCCCATCACTTCCACCAGCATCACCCGCTGATGGGACTCGGCGGTGCTGTGTAGCCGGTCGATGGCCTCAGTCGCTACCGTCAGTGCGGTGTCGTGGCCGAATGTCACGTCGGTGCAATCGATGTCGTTGTCGATGGTCTTGGGCACTCCGACGACGGGGACGTTCTCCTCCGACAGCCAGTGCGCAGCCGTCAGCGTGCCCTCACCGCCGATCGGGATCAACACATCGATTCCGTTGTCGTCGAGAGTCTGTTTGATCTGATCGAGGCCGGCGCGCAGCTTCTCCGGGTTGGTGCGCGCGGTGCCGAGCATCGTGCCGCCCTTGGCGAGCAGCCGATCGTTTCGGTCGTCGTTGGCCAGCTGAATACGCCGGTCCTCCAGCAGGCCGCGCCACCCGTCTAGGAATCCGACGACCGAGGATCCGTACCGGGCGTCGCAGGTGCGCACCACCGCCCGGATCACCGCATTCAGCCCGGGACAGTCGCCACCGCCCGTCAGAACTCCGATGCGCATGACCACATCCTCCCCTGTTAGAGCGCTGTTGGCAGCGGACCCCGCGCCTTCTCATAGGCCGCGCCCACGCGGTACAGCCGGTCATCGGCCAGCGCAGGCGCCATGATCTGCAGGCCAACGGGCAGGTTGTCGTCGGGCGACAGGCCCGACGGCACCGACATCCCGCAGTGGCCGGCAAGGTTCAGCGGCAGCGTGCACAGGTCGAACAGGTACATCGCGAGCGGGTCGTCGGCCTTCTCCCCCAGCGGGAAGGCCGTGGTCGGGGTGGCCGGGGACACCAGCACGTCGACCGTTTTGTAGGCCTCGTCGAGATCGCCCGCGATCAGCGTGCGGACCTTTTGCGCCTGGTTGTAATAAGCGTCGTAGTAGCCCGCCGACAGCGCATACGTGCCAATCATGATGCGGCGCTTCACTTCTGGGCCGAAGCCGGCCGCCCGGGTCAGTGCCATCACCTCCTCGGCGCTGTGCGTGCCGTCGTCGCCGACCCGCAGTCCGTAGCGCATCGCGTCGAAGCGTGCCAGGTTCGACGACACCTCCGACGGCAGGATCAGGTAGTACGCAGGCAGCGAGTAGTCGAAGTGCGGGCAGTCCACCTCGCTGACCTCGGCGCCGAGCGCGGTGAGCTGCTCTACGGCGGCGTTGAACGACGCGAGCACCGCGGTCTGGTAGCCGTCGCCGCGCAACTGCTTGACCACGCCGATCCGCACTCCCTTGAGGTCGCCGGAGGCGCCGGCGCGGGCCGCGGCGACCACGTCGGGCACCTCGGCCTCGATGGAGGTGGAGTCCTTCGGGTCGTGCCCGGCGATCACCTGGTGCAGCAGCGCGGTGTCGAGCACGGTGCGTGCGCACGGGCCGCCCTGGTCCAGCGACGACGCGCACGCGATCAGCCCGTACCGCGACACCGTGCCGTAGGTGGGCTTCACGCCGACGGTCGCCGTCAACGCGGCGGGCTGGCGGATCGACCCGCCCGTGTCCGATCCGATGGCCAGCGGTGCCTGGAACGCGGCGAGAGCCGCCGCGCTACCGCCGCCAGATCCACCCGGCACCCGGTCGACGTTCCACGGATTGCGGGTCGGACCGTAGGCGGAGTTCTCGGTGGATGAACCCATCGCGAACTCGTCCATGTTCGTCTTGCCGAGGATGGGGATGCCGGCCGCGCGCAGCCGCGCGGTGACGGTGGCGTCGTACGGAGACGTCCACCCCTCGAGAATCTTCGACCCGCAGGTGGTCGGCATGTCTGTGGTGGTGAATACGTCCTTGAGCGCCAGCGGCACACCGGCCAGCGGCGACGGCAATGTCTCACCGGCGGCGACCGCCGCGTCCACGCGTGTGGCCTCGGCCAGCGCCTGCTCCTCCGCCACGTGCAGAAACGCGTGGTACTTGTCGTCGGTCTCGGCGATCTGATCCAGGCAGGCACGCGTCGCCTCTGTCGACGACAACTCCTTGGCGGCGATCTTCGCCCCCAGCGTGGCCGCGTCGAGCCGGATCACGTCGCTGCTCATGCCTCGGCTCCCGCTCGCTCCGGTCCTCGCTTCGCTGCGATCCTCACTCGCGCTCGCCTTCGGATGCTCATGCCTCGGCTCCCGCTCGCTCCGGTCCTCGCTTCGCTGCGATCCTCACTCGCGCTCGCCTTCGGGCCCTCATTCGGCCTCCAGAATCCGAGGAACGGCGAACCGGCCGTCGACTGCTTTGGGCGCCTCTGCCAGCGCCTCCTCCTGGGTCAGGCACGGCTCGACGACGTCTGTGCGGAACACGTTGACGTCTTTGAGCGGGTTACCAGTGGGTTGGACACCGGTGACGTCGACGGCCTGGATCTGACTGACGTGGCCGAGGATGGCGTCCAGCTGGCCGGCATAGCTGTTGAGCTCGTCGTCGGTCAGCGCCAGGCGCGCGAGGCGCGCCAGGTGGGCTACCTCGTCTCGGGAGATCTGCACGACTGGCAAGCCTAGTCACCGCATTATGGAGGGCCATCCCTGCCGTCCGCTCTTCGCGCAAGCGCTCATCGCTGCCGTCTGCTCTTCGCGCAAGCGCTCATCGCCCGGAATGCTGAGCCGCTGGTGCTGTGCAACAGTGTTGCGCGTGCCTTCGTATCTGTTGCGGGTCCAGCTGGAGGATCGACCGGGCAGCCTCGGCTCGCTGGCCGTGGCGCTCGGGTCGATAGGCGCCGACATCTTGTCCCTCGACGTGGTGGAGCGGGGGTCGGGCTATGCGGTCGACGATCTCGTGGTCGATCTGCCGTCGGGCGCTATGCCCGACATGCTGATCACGGCGGCCGAAAAGCTCAACGGCGTCTACGTCGATGCCATCCGCCCGCACACCGGGCTGCTCGAGGCACACCGCGAGCTGGAACTCATCGATCATGTCGCCGCGGCCGACGGGAGGGCCAAGAGACTGCGGGTGCTCGCCGACGATGCGCCGCGAGTGCTGCGCGTTGGTTGGTGCACCGTCGTGAGGTTGACCGAATCTGGCCCGGAACGAATCGTCGGCAGTCCCGGAGCGCCCGAAACCCAGGCGGCGCAAACGCCGTGGCTGCCCCTCGACCACGCCGAGGTCCTCGATGACACCGCGGACTGGGTGCCACAGGTATGGCGCGACATGGACACCACGTTGGCGGCCGCGCCGCTCGGTGACCATCGCACAGCCATCGTGTTGGGTCGCCCGGGCGGGCCGGAGTTCCGGCCGTCGGAGGTGGCGCGGCTGGGCTACCTGGCCGGGATCATCGCCACGATCCTGCGCTGACGACACGAAACTGCCCCGAGTTGACGGCCTATCTGTCGGGCGAATTCGACCCTGCTCGACCAACATCTGATTTGTCGAAGAACCGACGCAACATTTCGCGGGCCTCGTCCCGGTCGACACACGTGTAGGAATTCCAGCCCTCTATCCGCAGCTGATCGTCCAGCGCCTTGCCGATGACCTCGAGAATCGTCTCCTTTGCTGATCGCACCGCCCGCTGCGAGTTGCGCAGGATTTGGCGAGCCAGCAGCTCCGCCTCCTCGATCAGCGCCTGATGTGGAACAACTTTCGTGACCAAGTTGCATTGCAGCGCTCGATGCGCGTCGATCGGCTCGGCGGTAAGAACCAATTGCATCGCCACACCGACACCGCAGATGTTGACCAGGCGCGTGATTCCACCGTCGCCGTGATGGAACCCGCGCCGCGCCTCGAACGATCCGAACATGGCGCGGTCCGAAGCCACGCGCAGATCACACGCCAGCGCGAGCTCGAGGCCGCCGGCCAGCGCCCACCCATTGACGGCGGCGATCGTCGGTTTGGTGATGCGATGCAGACCGCGGGTGAGACCGCCGAATCCCAGGTCGACGATTTCTCGAACCCGGCTCGGCGCGGCGTCGATGTAGTTTCTCGGAACGTAGGTCGCGAGGTCTGCGCCCGCGCAGAAGCCGTCGCCTACACCGGTGAGGATCGCAACGTCGGCCCGCTCGTCATCGCGGAAGTTGGCCCAAAGACGACACAATTCGTCGTGCATCTCCGGTGTGACCGCATTTTTCGCCTCCGGCCGGTTCAGCGTGATGTAGGCGATTCTGTCCCGACGCTCGTAACCGACCTCGATCATCGGTCAATCCTCCGACGCCCATCTCAGCCCTGCGCCGAGATCGACGAAACGGCGTGTTCCACTCGCACTTTTGCGCCCAAACGTCCGGTTGGGCGTTAGATCAGACGCCGTCGGGACCGCTGTCCAGCAGCTGGCGGAAGCCATCCTCGTCGAGAATCGGCACACCGAGTTCGACGGCCTTGTCGTATTTCGAGCCGGGCGCATCACCGGCCACCACATACGCGGTCTTCTTCGACACCGAACTTGCCGCCTTTCCGCCGCGCGCGACGATCGCCTCCTTTGCGTCATCGCGGGAGAACCCTGGGAGAGATCCGGTGACGACGATCGACATCCCCTCGAGCGTGCGCTCGACGCTGGTGTCGCGTTCGTCGGCCATCCGCACCCCGGCCGCACGCCATTTGTCGACGATCGCTCGGTGCCAATCGACCGTGAACCACTCGATGACCGCAGCGGCGATGGTGGGCCCGACACCCTCGACGGCGGCCAGCTGCTCCTCGGAGGCCGCCATGATCGCATCCAGGCTGCCGTACTCGGTGGCCAGCGCGCGGGCGGCGGTCGGCCCGACGTGGCGGATCGACAGCGCGACGAGCACCCGCCAGAGCGGTTGCGCCTTCGCCTTGCCCAGATTCGCCAGCAGGCGCTTGCCGTTCGCGGAAAGCTCACCGCCCTTGACGGTGAACAGATCGGTGCGCAGCAGGTCGTCCTCGGTGACGCCGAACAGGTCGCCCTCGTCGGTGATGACTCCGGCCTGTAAGAGCGCGACCGCAGCTTCGTAGCCTAGGCCTTCGATGTCGAACGCGCCGCGCCCTGCGACGTGAAAAACCCGCTCCCGCAACTGCGCAGGGCACGACCGAGTGTTAGGGCAGCGGATATCGGCGTCGCCCTCCTTGGCTGGGGCGAGCTTGGTGCCGCATTCGGGACACGTTGTGGGCATTTCGAATTCGCGTTCGGAGCCGTCCCGCAGATCCACCACGGGACCGAGTACTTCGGGGATCACGTCGCCGGCCTTACGGATGACCACGGTGTCGCCGATGAGCACACCCTTGCGCTTGACCTCCGACGCGTTGTGCAGCGTCGCCTGGCTGACGGTAGAGCCCGCGACCTTCACCGGCTCCATGAAGGCGAACGGTGTCACCCGGCCGGTGCGCCCCACGTTGACCCGGATGTCGAGCAACTTGGTGGTGGCTTCCTCGGGCGGGTACTTGTAGGCGATCGCCCACCGCGGCGCCCGCGATGTCGAGCCGAGCCGGCGCTGTAGCGCCACCTCATCGACCTTGACTACCACACCGTCGATTTCGTGCTCGACGTCGTGGCGGTGTTCGCCCCAGTAAGCGATGCGTTCGGTCACCGCGTCCATGCCCTTCACCTGGGCGGTGTGTTCGGACACCGGCAGGCCCCACGCCTTGAGGGCGCGGTATGCGTCGTGCAGCGTCTTGGGGCTGAAGCCCTCGGCGTGGCCGAGGCCGTGGCAGATCATCCGCAGCTGACGGCGGGCGGTCACGGCTGGGTTCTTCTGCCGCAGCGAGCCCGCCGCGCTGTTGCGCGGATTCGCGAACGGTGGCTTGCCCTCGGCGACCAGGCCTGCGTTGAGCTCCTCGAAGTCGGCGACCCGGAAGAACACCTCACCACGCACCTCGAGCACTCGCGGCACCGGAAACTCCTTGGACGCGGTGAGCTTCACGGGGATGTCGTCGATGGTGCGGGCGTTCAGCGTGACGTCCTCACCGGTGCGGCCGTCGCCGCGGGTGGCCGCGCGCACCAGCCGGCCGTCGCGATACACCAGCGCCAACGCCACACCGTCGATCTTCAGCTCGCACAGGTAATGCGCGTCGTCTCCGATCTCACCCTTGATCCGTGCGGCCCACGCGGCGAGCTCGTCCGGTGTGAACACGTTGTCCAGGCTCAGCATCCGCTCGAGGTGTTCGGCGGATGTGAAGTCGGTGGCGAAACCGGCGCCGCCGACCAGCTGCGTTGGCGAGTCAGGGGTGCGAAGCTCGCGATGCTCGTCCTCGAGCGCCTGCAGCTCGCGAAGCAGCTTGTCGAACTCCGCGTCGGAGATGATCGGCGCGTCCCGCACGTAGTAGCGGAACTGGTGTTCGCGCACCTCGTCGGCGAGTTCTTGCCAGCGGCGACGCAGGTCGGCGTCGGGGGCCTCCTCGGCCTGTTCAGCGAGCGCAGTTTCCGGCTTCTTCGGGCTCACCCTCGCAGGCTAACGGAGTGACCCGACACGGAAACGCCAGCCGCTAGCCTGACACCATGCCCCACCCGATCATGTTCCGCGACGACGACCTCGGGCTGGCGGAAGTGCGCAATATCTGCCTGGGCTTCCCCGAGGCATTCGAGAAGATCTCATGGGGCAGGCCCGTGTTCTGCGCACCGAAGATGTTCGTGATGTACGGCGGCAACGCCAAGACCGACGTCAAGGGCGAGTACATCTCCTACCCCTACTCGATCCTGGTCAAGGTCGACGACAGCGACCGCAGGGCGCTGGAACAAGACACCCGCTTCTTCTTCCCCGCCTACATGGGCCCCTTCGGCTGGCTAGGGCTGGACTTTACGGCCCGCAAGAAGGTGGACTGGGACGAGGTGCGCGAGCTGATCGACGCGTCGTTCCGGATGATCGCACCGAAGAAGCTCATCAAGCAGCTCGACGAAGTTTGACCGACAGTCCGCAGGCCATGATTCGATCGGAGAATTCGATGAGTTTCGCGAGTCCCTTCCCCGAAGTCGACATTCCGTCCACCGGCGTCTACGACTTCCTGTTCGGCGGCATCGACGACGCCGACCTCGACCGGGTGGCCCTGGTTGACGCGAAGTCCGGCAGGGAGACCACCTACCGCGAGATGATCGGGCGCATCGACGCGTTCGCCGGCGCACTGGCCGGCCGCGGCATCGGCGTCGGCGATGTCGTCGGCCTCCTGTCGCCGAACAGTTCGGGCTTCGCAGTCGCGTTCCACGGCATCCTGCGGTCGGGTGCAACGGCCACCACCGTGAACGCGCTGTTCACCGCCAAGGACATTGCCAAGCAGCTCACCGATTCGAAGGCCAAGATGCTGGTAACGGTCACACCACTGCTGGCCCAAGCCCGAGAAGGCGCAGCGGCGGCTGGCATCGGGGATGCGGACCTGGTGGTGCTCGACGGCGAGGGGCAGGCCGCAACCGGACACCCCAACGGCGCCGATTTGATGGCCAAGGGAGTGCCAGCACCGCAGGTGAGCTTCGCTCCGTCGTCACATCTCGCGGCGCTGCCGTACAGCTCCGGGACCACCGGCAACCCCAAAGGCGTGATGTTGACGCACCGCAACCTGGTGGCCAACGTCGCGCAGATCCGCCCACTACACGGGATGGTCGCCGAGGATGTGGTCCTTGCGGTGCTGCCGTTCTTCCATATCTACGGAATGACGGTGCTGCTCAACGCCGCCCTGTATGCGCGCGCCGGGCTGGTGGTGATGCCGAGCTTCGACCTCGGCGAGTTCCTGGCCAACATCCAGAACCACAGGTGCACAATCGCATTCATCGCGCCGCCGGTCGCTGTCGCGCTGGCAAAGCACCCTCTGATCGACGAGTACGACCTGTCCTCGCTGAACACTGTCATGTCGGGCGCCGCCCCGCTGGATGCCGACCTTGGCCGCGCCGTCGCGGACCGGTTGGGTTGCCGGGTGGTGCAGGGCTACGGGATGAGCGAGCTGAGCCCCGTCAGCCACATCACCCCGTTCGACGGCGGCCAGCAGAACATGGGCACCATTGCGCCGCTGAGCTCGGTCGGGTGGACTGTGTCCAATGCGGCCTCCAAACTCATCCATCCCGACACCGGCGACGAAATCGACGTTCCCGCAGAGGGTCTCAGCGAGACCGGAGAATTGTGGTTCAAGGGCCCCAACGTGATGGCCGGCTACCTCGGCAACGACCAGGCCACCGCGGAGACGATCGACGACGACGGCTGGCTGCACACAGGCGACCTCGCGCAGGTCGACGCCTGTGGCTGCGTCTACATCGTTGACCGGCTCAAGGAGCTGATCAAGTACAAGGGCTACCAGGTGCCGCCCGCTGAACTCGAGGCAGTGCTGCTGAGCCATCCTGGGATCGCCGACGCCGCGGTGATCGGGGTCAAGGACGCCGAGGGCGAAGAGGTACCAAAGGCCTTCGTGGTCAAGCAGTCTGGGGCCGACTTGACCGAGGATGAGGTGATGGAATTCGTCGCCGGTCAGGTCGCGCCGTACAAGAAGGTGCGGCAGGTCGAGTTCATCGAAGCGATACCCAAATCGGCATCGGGCAAGATCCTGCGCAAGGATCTACGGGTGACGACCTAGTTTCGCGACCGCCTGCGCCGCGCGCGCCTGCCGGTAGCCGAGGACGGCGCCGGCGGCAGGGATCAGCAGTAGCCCGGCGACGCCCCACAGTGGATCGGTCAGTTCGGCCGCCGGCGTCACGATCAGCTGCCGGATGACGGGCGGTCCGGGAGTGCGATTGGTGCTGGGCGGGGGCGCAATGTCGACCACCTCGGTTGCCGGTGGTGGCGGCGGTGGTGGTGCGGGTTCGGGAGCACCGCCCCGCCAGCGTGGTTCGGGATCAGTGTCCTGCACGCCGGGCGTCCGCCCGTCGCCGAACGTCACCTTCGGCGGCTTGAACGCCTGCGTAGGGTCAGGGCTGTAATCGGAGCCGGGCCGCTCATCGGAAGTGCCCGCATCGCGACCCGATCCGACCGTCGTTCGTGGGACGTCACCGGTTTTGGCCGTCTGGCTACCGCGGTTGGTGATGTTGTCGTCGCTCCAGTCCGACCCGCCGCGCGAATCCGAACGATCGCGCTTATCCGAGTGACCGGAGTGCGAACCACGCGGGTCGGCGATCGCCACGGCGGCACTGGGCCCGCTCAACAGAACGAAGGCAGCAACGACACCAATACCTGCCGCATTGCGTAGGGTCGAACGGGCCAACGTTCCTCTCCCGCAGGTGGCAAAGACCAGATGATGACGTTCGCAAAGAATTGTTGCACGCCGTCGTCGCGGCCGCCGGAATCTTTACAGAACGCGCGCAAATCGTCGTCGCCCGCGTCAATTTTTCTCGACGTATTTGCGCAACCGGTCGATGGCGCGGTCCCAGCGCTCGGACAGCGCGGTCAGGTAGTCACTGGCATCACTGAGCGGCTTCGGCTCGACCCGCCAGATTCGCTCCCTGCCCTGACGTTGACTGCTCACCAGGCCCACCGCCTCCAGCAACAGCAGATGCTTGGTCGCCGCCTGGCGGCTCACCGGCACCACACTCGTGACCTGCGCGGTCGAACACGGCCCGCCGTCACACAGCCGGGTAATGATGCGCAGGCGATTCGCGTCGCCGAGCGCGTCGAAGAGCGGCGCCTTGGCGGCGACCTCAGCGCTCACACCTTTTCGCTCAGCGCGAGGTACTTCCGCACCAGCTCGGTCTGCGCGGCCCAGCCCTCACTGTTGGCCTCGAACGCGGATACGCGCCGCTCGGCCGGGATAGCGTCAAACCCCGACTCGACGATGCGCAGACGCACACCGTCTGCCATCTCGTCGAGCGTGAACTCCACCAGCGTCGTCGGCTCCTGCGAGTAGTCGACGCCCGATTCGACCCCGTACGGGTGCCACCGGAACGCCAGCCGACGCTTCGGCTCGACTGCGACGATGTGCCAGGTGTCCGACTTGCCCGCGTGCGGCTCCTGCGCCCGGGCCACATCCTCGTCGACCGTCGTCGGCGTGATCACCCCAGTGACGGACGTCCCAGGGACGAACGGCCCGTCGAAGCGGACCCCGAACCACCGACCGAACTCGCCCGCGTCGCTGATCGCCCGCCAGACCCGCTCCAGCGGCGCCCGCAGCAGAACTTCCCTCTCGATCCGATCAGTACTCATATGCAACCTCCTGGTTGCTAATTACCTTAGTCGCCGTCAGGCCCAAAGCGCAACCTTATAGTTGCTCATTGGCCCTAGATGGCGTCAGGGTCCTCTGCGAACGCGTCGGCTACCTTCTGCGCCAACTCGATGGCGGTGCGAGCCCACTGCGGCGTGGCTCCCGCCAACCCACATGCCGGCGTAATGCCGATCCGCTCCCGCAGCACGGACCGCGCGAACCCAAGCCGGTCGGTCACACCGACGGCGGCCTTGGCGATCTCTTCGACCGACGGCCGCACCGACGGCGCGATGGACGAAACGACGCCAAGCATCACGGTGCGGCCGGAGTCGACGAAGTCCCCCACCCCGTCGAGGTCGGCGGCGGCCAGCGTGGACACGTCAACCGAAACCGCATGAATGCCGCTGCGCTGCAAGGCCTTCCACGGCAAACCAGCTGCGCAGCTGTGCAGTGCCACCTCGCAGCCGACACGGGCAACGCAGTCGTCCAGCAGACCGATCGCCACCGACTCGTCGACCGGGTGCACCGGCGTGAAACTGGTCACCCCGGTCAGCCTGCCCTCGAGTGCGGCAGGCAACGACGGCTCGTCGAACTGCACCACCACCGGTGTTTCGAGACGCCTCTCCAACTGCGCGCGGTGGGCGGCCACCCCCTCGGCCAGCGACCCGGCCAGGTCGCGCACCGCGCCGGGGTCGGTGATCGCGCGGTGGCCGCCGGGCAGCTCGAGCTGTGCGGCCAGCGTGATTGGACCCGGTGCTTGCACCTTCACCGTACGCGTCCCGCCACGCAGGCCGGCCTTCTCCCACGCCTCTTCGAGTGCGTCGATGTCCTCGTCGAGCAGGTTGGCGGCTCGACGTACGACGGCGCTGCGACCGGCAGCGATGCGATACCCGCGGGGCACGGTGTCGATGCCGATGTCGACCAGCAGCGCCCCGGCCCGGCCGATCATGTCGGCCCCGATGCCGCGGGCAGGCAATTCCACCAGGTGCGGAAGCATGTGCAGTTCGCCGATCACGATCTCGGCGGCTTCGCGCGGAGACGATCCCGGCCAGGACCCGATGCCGGTCGCCGCGGCGAAAACACTCACTCGTTGAACAGTATTCGATCGGGCTAGTCTCGATCAGGGAAGGGGATGTCATGCCCACATCGGCCAGACCGTTGGCGGTGTGGTGTGTGGCGGCGCTTCTGACGGCGGGGTGCTCACAGACGCTGGTGGGCCATGCGGTGCGGTCGCTTCCCGGAATCGACGACGACTCGCGCTCACCGGTTGATGTCGAACCGCTGATGCTGGACCAGTCGCAGATGCGGGCGATCACCGGGGCCGGCGACGACCTGACGATCATCCCGAGCATGGACGGAAAGATCCCGGTCGACATCGATCAACTCGCGAAAACGGCTCCACTGCAATGCCAATGGATCTTCGAAGAGACCCAGACCTTTGGCCGCGATGTCGAGGAGTTTCACAAGACGACGTTTCAGAATCCACCCCGCGGCGGTCTGATCTCCGAGGGCGCGGCGGCCTACCGCGACCCCGCGACTGCCCGCCGCGCATTCGACGGCTTGGTCGCACTTGTCGACGGCTGCGGTGCCACGACGTTGGGACCGATGTTCGTCGGTGAGTGGAGCGCGACGCCGGACTCGGTGCAGATGCGTCCCGGCAACGGCTGCGGGCGCGACTACCGCGTGAAGAATGTCGTCCTGGTGGAGGTCACGTCGTGCGCATTTCCCGGTTCGGTGCCCGACATCGTGATGACGAACATCCTGGCCAAGGTGCCTAGCTAGCGCGTGATCGTCGCGCTCCCGATGACCTCGTCGCCGTGGGGATCGGGGCGGTAGAGCACCATCGTCTGTCCAGGCGCCACACCGCGCAGCGGGGCGCGCAGGTCGACCGTCCACCGCCCGTCGCGCACTTCTGCGACGCCGTCGGCGATACCGCCGTGCGCGCGCACTTGCACGGCGCACTCCACTGGACCGCTGGGCACGGCCCCGGAGGTGAACACCGGCCTGTCACCGGTCAGCGTCCAGATGTCCAATGCCGCGACGTCGCCGACATGCACAGTGCCGCTGTCGGCGTCGATGCCCGTGACGTAGCGAGGCCGCCCATCGGGTCCCGGGCCTGCGATGCCAAGACCCTTGCGCTGCCCGATGGTGAAGCCGTGTACGCCATCGTGCTCGGCGAGCACCGTGCCGGCCGAGTCGACGACCGCGCCGCGGCGCACGCCGATGCGGGCGCCCAGAAACGCGCGGGTGTCCCCCGACGGGATGAAGCAGATGTCGTAGCTGTCGGGCTTTTCGGCCACGGCCAGCCCGCGACGGGCGGCTTCTTCGCGAATCCGCGGCTTCGGTGTGTCGCCGATCGGAAACACCGCGTGGCGCAGCTGTTCGGCGGTCAGAACTGCGAGCACATACGACTGGTCCTTGTCACGATCGACGGCGCGGCGCAGTCGGCCGTCGGATAGCCGTGCGTAGTGGCCGCTAGCGACCGCGTCGAATCCCAGCGCCAATGCACGAGCCGCCAACGCGGAGAACTTGATTCGCTCGTTGCACCGCACGCATGGGTTCGGGGTTTCACCGCGCTCGTAGGACGAGACGAAGTCGTCGATCACGTCTTCTTTGAAGCGGTCGGCGAAATCCCAGACGTAGAACGGGATGTCGAGAACGTCGGCCACGCGCCGGGCGTCACCGGCATCCTCCTTGGAACAACAGCCGCGCGATCCGGTGCGCAGCGTGCCCGGCGCGGCGGACAGCGCAAGGTGCACGCCGACGACATCGTGTCCGGCGTCGACCATCCTCGCGGCGGCGACCGACGAGTCGACGCCGCCGCTCATCGCAACGAGCACCCTCATTGCTTGGCCGCTCCCGCGCTCGCCAGCGCAGCCTGGCACGCCCGCTCAACCGCGGCGGGCAGTACCGCCAGCGCGGCGTCGACGTCGGCCTCGGTGCTGGTGTGGCCCAACGACAACCGCAGCGAGCCGCGCGCGCTGGCCGGGTCGGCGCCCATCGCGAGCAGTACATGCGACGGCTGGGCGACACCGGCGGTGCACGCCGAGCCCGTCGAGCACTCGACGCCCTTGGCGTCCAACAGCATCAGTAGCGAATCGCCTTCGCAGCCGCGGAAGGTGAAGTGGGTGTTTCCGGGCAGGCGCGCATCACCGGTGGCGCCGTTGAGGTACACGTCATCGATCGTCGACAGCACGCCGTCGATCAATCTGTCGCGCAACGTCTGCACGTGCGCGCTGTTGGCCGCTAGGTTCTCGATCGCCACCTTCGCAGCGGCGGCCATTGCGACTGCCCCGGCGACATCAGGTGTGCCGGAACGGACGTCGCGTTCCTGGCCGCCGCCGTGCAGCAGCGGGACACAGCTGGTATCGCGACGCAACAGCAGCGCGCCGACGCCCGTCGGGCCGCCGAACTTGTGGGCCGCGACGCTCATCGCCGACAGGCCGCTCGCCGTGAAGTCGACCGGGATGTGGCCGACCGCCTGGATCGCATCACTGTGCGTCGGCACGTCGAATTCCGCTGCAATGGCGGCTAATTCGGTGATCGGCATGATGGTGCCGACCTCGTTGTTGGCCCACATGATCGACACCAACGCGACGTCGTCGTGGGCCTGCAACGCATCTCGAAGCGCGGCGGGCGCGACGGAGCCGTCGTCACCAACCGGCAGCCATGTGACCTCGGCGCCTTCGTGTTCGACGAGCCACTGCACCGCATCAAGAACGGCATGGTGCTCGATGGGGGTGGTAATTATCCTGCGGCGCTGCGGCGACGAATCGCGTCGGGCCCAGTAGATGCCCTTGACCGCAAGGTTGTCGCTCTCGGTGCCGCCCGCGGTGAAGATCACCTCCGACGGGCGCGCGCCGAGCATCTGCGCCAGCGACTCGCGGCCCTCCTCCATCCGGCGTCGCGCAACGCGGCCGGTGCCGTGCAGCGACGACGCGTTGCCAACCGTCGCCAGCACAGCGGTCATCGCCTCGATGGCAGCTGGGTGCATCGGGGTCGTCGCGGCGTGATCGAGGTAGACCGTCTTGTGCGAGGTCATAACCGTTCCATGGTAGCGGCCATGGATCGGCCGTCCCGATTCCGAGGTCAGGCCACCAGGGCGTGACCGTGACCGCGCCGCGATACGTCGCCGCGGACCGCGGCTTCGCAGCGCGCCGCCAAGTCCCGCCGGGAGGTTCCCGGCAGCTGCAACGACTGGACCTGCACATGGACGATCGTGCGCCGGGCGCTGACGAGCCGGCGGATCGACGCGAACAGGGTGACGTCGCCGATGTAGGCGGGGACCGTCGACGGGCTGCCGTCGCGATGGTGGTAGGTCAGCCGCAGCGGCTGGACCGGGCTGCCTGCGTCGACAGCGGCCTGGAACATCGCAGGCCGGAAGGCGCCGTACGCCAGGCCGCACCAGGTGGTGCCCTCGGGGAACGCGACGACCGTTTGGCCCGCACGCAGGCGGCCCGCGATTGTGCCGACCACGTCGGGCAGGCGTCGGAGGTTGGCGCGGTCGATCGGGATCACCTTCATCAAGCGGGCCACGATCCCTAGTGCCGGCCACTCGACGAGATCGGCACGGGCAACGAACGAGCCGGGCATGACCGCCCCAATCGCGAAGATGTCCACCCAGGACACGTGCCCACTGACCACCAGCACGCCCTGCAGATTCCGAATCGGCCCACCGGACACGGTGATTCGCACGCCCAGGCAGCGCAGCATCAGCCGGCAGTAGCCCCGCTGGATGTGGGAGCGACCCGGCATGGGAATGGCCAACAGCGGTGTCGCCGACAGCAGCAGCAACGCGAAGGTGGCCCGCATCGCAACGCGCCACGCGACAACCACCGGCTGACCGGACGCCGCTGCTCCAGCGGTGATGCAGCCGGCGTCGCACGACGCCCGCGGCAGCCAAGGATGGTCGGTGGTCACGACACGATCCCCTCGGCCATGGCGGTCGCCGCCCCCACCGACCGCAGTCTGCGTAGGTAGCGGGTGTCGGCCTGACGCTTGTCCAGCAGGGCCGGGAAGTCGCCGACCCCGAAGTCTAGGTCGTGGGCGGGTTCTCCGCATACCTGCGCGCCCAGCCGCAGGTAACCGCGCATCAGCGGCGGCACCGCCACCCTGGCGGGCGGATCGATGTCGTCGAGGCCCTTGCGGTCGACCGTCACCGGCCGATACGGGTGCAGGGTGAACTCCGCGGGAGCGGCGTGCCGCCGCCGCACGAAATCACGCACGCCGCGGATCTGGCTGCCCGGCGCTTCGTCCTCGGAGCCGTGTACCGGCACGGACACGCAGCCGGTGACGTAGTCGTATCCGAAGCGGTCCAGGTAGGCCAGGATGCCCGCCCACATCAGCAGCACCACGCCGCCGTTGCGATGATCTTCGCGCACCACGGCGCGGCCCATTTCGACCAGCGACGGCCGCAGCGGGTCAAGCCCCTCGACGTCGAATTCCGTTGCGGTATAAAGACCTCCGGCGGCGATAGCGCCGGGCGGTGGCAGCATCCGATAGCAGCCGACCAGTTCGCCGGAGTTGTCCTCGCGGACGAGCAGGTGGTCGCAGTGCTCGTCGAAGCGGTCGGCATCCAGACCGCCGGAGTGGCCGTCGTCCTTCAGGGTGAATCCCGGCTCGGAGGTGAACACATCGTGACGGAGGCGCTGCGCGGCCTCGATCAGCGTGGGGTCGGTGGACAACAGCAGGGCGTAGCGGGGTGTATCGGCTGATGGGGTCGTCGGATCTGCGGCGATGAGTACAGAAGCAGTGCTCATGGCTGCACGGTCGCCCAGCCGCATCTCGGGACGGCATCGTGCGCATGACGTGTCCGTGAGCGGTAGGTGACGATTTATGGCGATCCGACGTCAGTTATCCAGGTACACCACGTTCGCCTCGACCGGATTTCGCGGTACAGCGAGGCTGTTCGCCGGGAAGGCGGGGTCCGGATAACCAATCGACAGGCCGCATAAGAGGGTCAGCTCGTCGGGTATTTCCAGCTGAGCGCGCACGATATCGGGGTATTCAGCGATCGACACCTGCACGCAGCTGCCGAGACCACGTTCGGTCAAGGCCAGCAGCAGCGTCTGCAGAAACATGCCGACGCCGAGGCTGTCGACCAGTCCCAGGTCGCGGTGCATGCACACCACAGCGCCCACCGGCGCCCGGAAGAACTCCCAATTGCGCAGCCGCGCCAGCCGCCGGGCCTCTGCGTCGTGGCGCGGAATGCCCATTGAGCCGTATACCAGTGCGCCGAGCTCTTGCCGCAGCGGGAAGAAGCTCTCCGGGATACCCATGGTTTCCGGAAACCCGGCGGCTGCCGCCTCGAGAAGCGCCTCGACCAGCCGGTCGCGTCGTGGCCCCGAGGTGACGTACACCAGCCACGGCTGGATATTCGAGTTCGACGGCGCGCGCATCGCAAGCGATAGCGCTTCGTCGAGCAGTTCACGCGGCACCGGTTTGTCGCGCAGGAACAGCCGCGTCGCCCGGCGTGCCCTCACGACCTCATCCAGTTCGGTCATGACCGTGGCACACGCCGATCCCGGCGCTGTTCGAGTTCGTCCTCATCGACGAAGACCAGCATCGGCGCGCCGGGCGTGCACACCATCGTGACCACGTACCGGAGCGGGATATCGGAGCGGTTGTTGGCGTCCGAATAGTGGATGGCGTCGCCGCCCGGCTCCCAGAACGCCTCACCGGCCGTGACCACCCGCGGCGCTTCGCCTTCCAGCTCGAACAGCATCTCGCCTTCCAGTACATAGCCGAACGACGGGCCGCCGGGGTGGCGGTGCGGCGGCGCGCCTGCGCTTCCGGCAGGCCACTCGATCACAATGGTCATCACCTCAGCATCGGAAGGGATGAGCGGCGGTGTGACGGTCTGGATGGTCGAGACGGCTTTCGCGAGATCGGCGGTGTCGAACATTGTTTCTCCTCAGTCGAATTCGGATCGGGTCAGCGGTCGGTGGTGACGAGGCTGTTCTGCTGGAGCGGTGTGCCGAAGTACGTGGCCTGCGGGTCGACGACGACTGGCTTGTCGGTGCCTTGCTCGGCCAGCACGCTCCGGGCAAGGTCAGCGAACGAGATCTTCTCCGGCCCACCGATGTTGACGACACTGTTGAGCGGAGCGGCGCCGGCTACGCGGGCCACCTCCGCGGCGACGTCGTCGGCGGCGATCGGCTGAATAAGCGCATCGGGCACTCGCACCTCATCGCCCACGTCCAACGATCCGACGATGCCCGCCGCGAACTCCCGGAACTGCGTGGCGCGCACGATCGAGTACGGCAGACCCGATTCGGCAATCGTCTTCTCCTGCACAACCTTTGCGCGCATATAGCCGCTCTCGGGCAGGCCGTCGACGCCGACGACCGACAACGCGGCGCAGTGGCCGACCCCCGACTCCTTAGCGGCCGCCACCAGATTCGCCGACGAGTGGGTGAAAAAGTCCATCACCGGGTCGTCGTCGAACGACGGTGAATTGGTCACGTCGACGAGGACGTCGGCGCCCGCCAGCGCGTCGGTCAGTCCTTCACCCGTGAGCACGTCCGCCGTCTCGCGCGACGCAGCCACGATGTCGTGCCCGTCGCCCTCGAGAATGCGGACTACCTTCGAACCGATCAGACCCGTTGCTCCAACGACTGTGATCTTCATGCGTCCAGCTTGACGCTGGCAGCCCGTGGCCGAACCCTTGAAAGTCCGTAGTCTGCACGTGGCCACGTACGGCGCAGCGCCGCGCGACTGTGCGGATTCATACGCGACACGCCCACCGGGGCGTACGAAACCGCACAGTCACATGGCTTTCTACGGCGTGCCACGCAAAAGTCCCCGCCCTGCCGTGTCCGGGGCCTATGCGCAGAAAACTCAGCCCTTGCGGGCCTTGACCGCGTCGGTCAGCTGTGGGGCTACCTTGAACAGGTCGCCCACGATGCCCAGGTCGGCGATCTCGAAGATCGGCGCCTCTTCGTCCTTGTTCACCGCGATGATCGTCTTCGACGTCTGCATGCCTGCACGGTGCTGAATCGCTCCGGAGATGCCCAGGGCGATGTACAGCTGCGGCGACACGGTCTTACCGGTCTGGCCCACCTGGAACTGGCCGGGGTAGTAGCCGGAGTCGACCGCGGCACGCGAAGCGCCGACGGCGGCACCCAGCGAGTCGGCCAATTCCTCGACCACGCTGAAGTTCTCGGCGCTGCCGACACCGCGGCCGCCCGACACCACGACGGTGGCCTCGGTCAGCTCCGGGCGATCGCCGGCAACGGCGGGCTGACGCGAAGTGATCTTCGTCGCGTTCTCGGCCTGGGCCGGCACCTCGACGTTGACGACCTCGCCGGCGCCGGCGGTGGGCTCGGCCTCGACGGCGCCGGGGCGCACCGTGATCACCGGGGTGTCGCCGGGCACCTGGGCCTCGACGGTGTAGGCGCCACCGAAGATCGAGTGGACGCCCTTGGCGCCCTCTTTGACCTCGACGACATCGACCAGGAGTCCCGACCCGAGGCGCGCTGCCAGCCGGCCCGCGATCTCCTTGCCATCGGCGCTGGCGGCCAGCAGTACACCCGCAGGGGCAGCCGACTCTGCCAGCGACGCGAGTACGTCCACGAACGGCGTGATCAGGTAGTTCTCCGTGTCGTCGGACTCGGCGACGTAGACCTTGGCGGCGCCAGCCGCCTTCAGTCCCTCGACCAGCGGCTCGGCGGTGCCCGGCTTGCCCACCACGACAGCGGCGGGTTCGCCAAGCACACGGGCGGCGGTGATCAGTTCGGCGCTGATCTTCTTCAGCGCTCCGTCAGCGTGCTCAACGAGCACAAGTACTTCAGCCATTTGTCTTCTATGTCTTCCGGTGTCTTAGGGGATGGTCTCGATTGATAGGCGCTTTAGATGATCTTCTGCGCAACCAGGTATTCGGCGATCTTCGTGCCACCATCGCCCTCGTCGGTGACCTTCTCGCCCGCGGTCTTGGGCGGCTTCGGGGTCGACGCCAGCACCTTGGAACCGGCGTTGGCGACGCCGACCTCGTCGGCCTCGACACCGATCTCGGCCAGCGACAGCGTGGTCACTTCCTTCTTCTTCGCGGCCATGATGCCCTTGAAGGACGGGAAGCGCGGCTCGTTGATCTTCTCGGTGACGCTGACCACCGCGGGCAGCGACGCCTCGAGGGTGAACACGCCGTCGTCCGTCTCGCGCTCACCGGTGACCTTGCCGCCCTCGACCGACACCTTGCGCAGGTGGGTCAGCTGCGGCAGGCCCAGATACTCGGCTATGACCGCGGGCACCGCGCCGCCGACACCGTCGGTGGCCTCGTTACCGGCGATGACCAGCTCGGTGCCCTCGATGGTGCCCAGCGCGCGGGCCAGCGCCCACCCCGTCTGTACGACGTCGGAGCCGTGTAGGCCGTCGTCGAGCAGGTGCACCGCTTTGTCGGCGCCCATCGACAGGGCCTTGCGGATGGCCTCGGTTGCACGCTGGGGACCGGCTGTGAGCACGGTCACAGTGCTTTCGGCGCCGTTGGCGGCTTCCTTCTCCTTGATCAGAAGCGCCTCTTCGACGGCGCGTTCGTTGATCTCGTCGAGCACGGCGTCGGCGGCGTCACGGTCGAGAGTGAAATCGCCGTCGGTCAGCTTGCGCTCTGACCACGTGTCAGGGACCTGTTTGATCAGGACCACGATGTTCGTCATGACTCTGGTTCGTCCTCCTCGGAGAGGCCGGCGGTCGGCCTGCGATACCACGTTTCGTGCAATAACCACCATGTTACTCGCGGGTAACTTACGGCGGTTCGCAGGAACACCATAGCTGGTCGAAGTTTGCGCTTTGGCCTCGCCTTAGTCTGCGAACCGTTCGCGAACCGGCCACTAGGCGTTAGCCTGCCTTGCAATGAGCGCATTCGTTACCGACGGTCCGGATCTGCCGCTTACGGGCGAGCGAACTGTTCCCGGCCTGGCGGAGGAGAACTACTGGTTCCGCCGCCACGAGGTGGTGTACCGACGGCTGGCCGCCCGCTGCGCCCGGCGCGATGTGCTCGAGGCGGGCTGCGGCGAGGGCTACGGCGCCGACTTGATTGCCGAGGAGGCGCGCCGTGTAATCGGGCTGGACTACGACGAGTCGGCCGTTGCACATGTGCGGGCCCGGTATCCGCGGGTGGAGATGCGGCACGGCAACCTGGCCGAGCTGCCACTGCCCGACGGTGAAGTTGATGTCGTGGTCAACTTCCAGGTCATCGAACATCTCTGGGATCAAGGGCAATTCGTGGCCGAGTGCTTTCGCGTCTTGCGACCGGCCGGTGCGCTGCTGGTGTCCACACCGAACCGGATCACCTTCTCCCCCGGCCGCGATACCCCGATCAACCCTTTCCACACCCGCGAACTCAACGCCGCAGAGCTAACCGAACTGCTGACGGCGGCGGGCTTCAGGATCGAGCGCGTGTACGGGGTTTTTCATGGCGAGCGCCTCGCTGAACTCGACGCACGGCACGGCGGCTCGATCATCGACGCCCAGATCGCCCGCGCGCTGGCCGATGCGCCGTGGCCCGAAGACCTGCTCGCCGACGTCGCCTCGGTGACCGCCAAGGACTTCGACCTCATCGACGTTGCCGATCGCGACATTGACGAGAGTCTCGACCTGGTCGCAATCGCGGTGCGGCCGTGACCCAGTCGAACCCCGGGTCGTCCCCCTGCCGTGCGGGCGGGTGGGCCCCCCGCCTGCGTGGGGAGTACCCCCAGCGCTCCTGCCCGCCGAGTTCCGAGCCCATCCCAGGGCTGTTCACGCTCGTTCTGCACACACACCTTCCGTGGCTGGCCCACCACGGCCGCTGGCCGGTCGGCGAAGAGTGGCTCTACCAATCGTGGTCGGCGGCCTATCTGCCACTGATGCGGGTGCTGCGCACGCTGGCCGGCGAAGAGCGCAGGCACGTCGTGACGCTGGGCATGACGCCGGTGGTCACCGCGCAGCTCGACGATCCGTACTGCCTGTCGGGGATGCACCATTGGCTGGCCAACTGGCAGTTGCGGGCGCTGGAGGCCACGACGTTACGTGAGCCCAAAGCGTTGCGCGCGTTCGGGATTCGCGAGCACGCCGAGGCTGGCCTCGCACGCGACGAGTTCGCAACGCTGTGGCGCCACGGCGGAAGTCCGCTGCTGCGTGAGCTGATCGACGCAGGCACAATCGAATTGCTCGGCGGCCCGCTGTCGCACCCGTTCCAGCCGCTGCTCAATCCGCGGCTGCGCGAGTTCGCGTTGCGCGAGGGCTTGGCCGACGCCGGTCAGCGGTTCGCGCACACGCCCACCGGCATCTGGGCTCCGGAGTGCGCCTATGCGCCCGGCATGGAAATGGAGTACGCCGCAGCCGGTGTCGGCCACTTCATGGTCGACGGACCGTCGCTGCACGGAGACACCGCGCTGGGGCGGCCAGTCGCCGACTCGGATGTCGTCGCGTTCGGCCGCGATCTGCAGGTCAGCTACCGGGTGTGGTCGCCGAAGTCTGGCTACCCCGGTCACGCGGCCTACCGCGACTTCCACACCTACGATCACGTCACTGGACTCAAGCCGGCGCGCGTGACGGGCCGCAATGTGGCCTCCGATGCCAAGGCGCCGTACGACCCCGAGCGAGCCGACCGTGCAGTGGACGTGCACGTCGCCGATTTCGTCGACATGGTGCGGCAGCGGTTGTCGGCCGAAAGCCAGCGGATCGGCAGGCCCGCCCATGTGGTGGCGGCGTTCGACACCGAGCTGTTCGGGCATTGGTGGTACGAGGGACCGCTGTGGCTCGAGCGGGTGCTGCGCGCACTGCCCGAGGCGGGGGTGCGCGTCGGCACGCTGTCCGATGCGGTGGCCGACGGGTTCGTCGGCGCACCTGTCGAATTGCCGCCCAGCTCTTGGGGTTCGGGCAAGGACTGGCAAGTCTGGGCGGGCGAGAAGGTCGCCGATCTGGTCCAGCTGAACGCCGAGGTCGTCGACACCGCGCTCACCACGGTGGACAAGGCCCTCGGCGAGACCGACGCGCCGCCAGCCCGCAATTTCGTCGCCGACCAGATCCTGCGTGAAACGCTGCTCACGGTGTCCAGCGACTGGCCGTTCATGGTGAGCAAGGATTCCGCCGCCGACTACGCCCGTTATCGAGCGCACCTGCACGCGCACGCCGCCCGTGAGATCACCGGCGCGCTGGCGTCCGGCCGCAGCGAGCACGCACAGCGGCTGGCCGCCGGCTGGAACCGCGCCGACGGCCTGTTCGGCGCGCTGGACGCAAGGCGTCTCCCCCGATGACGCACCTCCTCTTCCCCGCGAGCGACCGTGTTCGCACACGACACGCCGCGAATTGTTGGCATTTGCCGGTCGCTCGCCGAGGGATGAGCGACCGGTGAAGGTCCTGATGGTGTCGTGGGAGTACCCGCCGGTCGTGGTCGGCGGCCTCGGCCGACACGTGTACCAATTGGCGACGGCGCTGGCAGCGGCCGGACACGAGGTCGTCGTGCTCAGCCGTCGACCCAGCGGCACCGACCCGAGCACCCATCCGTCGACCGACGAAATCGCGGAAGACGTACGGGTTGTCGCCGCCGCGCAGGACCCGCATGAGTTCGACTTCGGCACCGACATGATGGCGTGGACGCTGGCCATGGGGCATTCGATGGTGCGCGCCGGATTGGCTGTCGAGGGCAGGCGCAATCAGCCGTGGGGCCCCGACGTCGTGCACGCCCACGACTGGCTGGTCGCACACCCGGCGATCGCTCTCGCCGAATACTTCGACGTCCCACTGGTTTCCACCATCCACGCCACCGAGGCCGGCCGGCATTCGGGCTGGGTGTCCGGTCGAATCAGCCGCCAGGTGCATGCGGCCGAATCGTGGCTTGTTCACGAATCCGATTCGCTCATCACGTGTTCGGCATCGATGAGCGACGAGATCACCGAGTTGTTCGGCCCGGGCCTGGCCGAGATCCGGGTCATCCGCAACGGGATCGACGCCGCGCTGTGGCCGTTCGCGCGTCGTCAGCCCCGCAACGGCCCGGCGCAGCTGATGTATCTGGGACGGCTGGAGTACGAGAAGGGCGTCCACGACGCGATCGCTGCACTGCCGCGCATCAGGCGCTCGCACCCCGGCACGACGCTGACGATCGCGGGCACAGGCACCCAACAGCGGTGGCTCGTCGAGCAGGCACGAAAACACAAGGTGCTCAAGGCCACAACCTTCGTGGGCCACCTGGATCACGAGGAGCTCGTGGGGCTGCTGCATACCGCCGACGCCGCCGTGCTGCCCAGCCACTACGAGCCGTTCGGGATCGTCGCGCTGGAGGCAGCCGCCACGGGCATCCCGCTGGTCACCTCCAACGTCGGCGGCCTCGGCGAGGCGGTGATCGACGGGCAGACGGGCGTGTCCTACGCACCGAGCGACGTCGCAGGCCTGGCCGCGGCCGTCCGGGCCGTGCTCGACGATCCCGACGCGGCGCAGCGCCGCTCGATCGCCGCCCGGGAACGGCTCACCTCGGATTTCGACTGGCACACCGTCGCGGGCGAAACCGCGCAGGTCTACCTCGTCGCCAAACGCCGTGAACGAGAACCTCACCGGCGAAGGACCATCGTGGAACACGCACTGCCCGACCGCTGATAGTTCGATCGGCGTCGAATCATTCCCGACCTACCGTCGGCATATGGACACGAAAGGGTTCAGCCTCGACACCACGTTGACCCTGATCGCTGCCTACCTGGGACTCTTCGTCGGGCTCATCGACGCCAACGCGATCAACCTCGCACTGCCGGCCATCCGTGACGACCTCGGCGGCGGCATCTCCGGGGCGCAGTGGACGATCGACGCTTACAACATCACCTTCGCTGCCGTACTACTCACGGCCGGATCCCTTGGCGACCGGTTCGGCAGACGCACGCTGCTGCGCCTCGGCTTGGTGACGTTCATCGCCGCGTCGCTGGTCTGCGCGGCGGCCCCGTCATTGCCGATGCTGCTGGCCGCCCGTGCGGTCCAGGGCGTTGGCGCGGCAGTGATGCTGCCCCAGGGCCTCGCCATCACCGCCGCGGCGTTTCCCAATCCCATCGCACGCGGCAAAGCGACGGCGGCATGGGCGATGGCGGCCGCGATGAGCACTGCGATCGGCCCCATCCTCGGCGGTGTGCTCACCGATAGCGTCGGTTGGCGCTACATCTTCTGGCTGAATGCACCCGTCGGCGTGCTCGCGTTGGTCATGACGTACCGATATCTTCCTGAATCCCGCGACCCCGACGCCGCAAGCTTCGACCTGCCCGGCCAGACACTGGCGATAGTCGGCTTCGGCGCACTGACCATCGTCCTGGTCGAAGGCCGGACCATGGCACCCGCATGGACCGTCGCGCTGGCCGTCGTCGCCGTCGCAGGCATCGCCGCGTTCCTCCGGAGCCAACGGCGCGCGACGCGTCCTATGCTGCCGCTCGACCTGTTCCGCAACCGCCGGCTCGTGGCTGCGCTGGTGGCGACGTTCGCGATGACCTTCGGCATCTACGGCCTGCTGCTGGTGAACAGCTTCGCGTTCCAACAACAACGCGGAGCAAGCGCGCTGGAGACCGCACTCTGGTTTCTGCCTATGCCGTTGACCTACCTGGTTCTCATCCCGGTGGTCAACGCTCTCGCCCACCGAACAGGTCCGCGGCTGACGATGACGGGCGGTTTGACCCTGATGGCCGCGGGTATGGCGCTCTATGCCGCGGTAGGGCCGCAGGCCGACGTGCGGCTGCTCGAGCTCTCGTTCGTGCTGGCCGGTGCGGGTCTGGCGCTCAACACCGGTCCTGCCGTCGGACTGGCGATGTCGTCGGTGCCGGTGCAGCGGGCGGGCCTGGCTTCGGGCGTGGTGAACCTGGCACGCCTTGTGGGTATCACTGTCGGTGTCGCGGTATTGGGTAGTGCCATGGCGGCGATCCCCGGGGCCGAGGGTGCGCGGATCGCGACGATGCTGGGCGGCCTGGTCCAGTTCATCGGCGCGGCGGTCGCGTGGCGCTGGGCACGGCCCGAAGCACCCGCACCGATGCAGAAGGAGGTGTGTCATGCGTAGCGCAGGCGAGCTTCCGGCGCGCGGCGACGCCGACATCGCAGCGTTGGCGTCGCTGCTGGCCGACCCGGCGCGGTGCAAGGTGCTGCTCGCCCTGGACGACGGGCGTGCGCTGGCGGCCAGCGTCCTCGCGGACGAGGCAGGCATCAGCAGGCCGACGGCCAGCAGCCATCTCGTCAAGCTGACCGGCGCGGGTCTGCTCACCGTCGAATCCCATGGCAGGCACCGCTACTACCGGTTGGCGGGTCCCGAGGTGGGCGAGCTGCTCGAGCAGCTAGGGCGACTGGCGCCGTCGCGCCCGGTGCGCTCGCTGCGCGAGGGCACACGGGCGGCTCGGCTGCGCGAGGCGCGCACGTGCTATGACCATGTCGCCGGCCGTCTCGGCGTCGCTGTCATGAGCTGCCTGCTGGATCGCGAGGCGCTCGTCGGCGGCGACGGCCGCTACGATCCGCGCCGCGACAGCCATGACGCCCTGAGCAGCTCCGGCCACGACATCCGTTACGAGCTGACCGATACCGGGCGGGACCTTCTCACCGGCATCGGCGTCGAAATACCAACGGGGAAAAGACCTCTCGTGCGCTACTGCGTGGACTGGACCGAGCAGCGACACCACCTGTCCGGCGGGCTCGGACGCGCGGTGCTGGATCGTTTCGTGTCCGCAGGCTGGGTCAAGCGGGCGCCGCGCGGGCGGGCGCTGACGGTGACCGAGGACGGTCGTACCGCGCTGGCCGACGCATTTGGCATCGACTGGACTACCTGACTCACATCATCGCGGCGATGGCCATGTGCGCTTCAAAACCAAGGTCGTTGGCCATCTTCCGATACTTGTCGGCGAACTCTCGATGACCGACTTGATCGCCGTGAGCCCGTGCCAACAAGGCACGCATCCGCAGCAGTGGGAGATCTAGCAGGACATACCCTGCATCGGTCGGGACGGCGGCAAGCCGGTCGATCGCCGCTGCGGCCTCAGTTATGTCTGGATCGGCCCTCGACGAAGGAGCGATTCGACGAGAACCTCTACGGCTAACCCGCGCGTGGTCATCTCACCTGACGAGTAGAGGAAATCGACTGTGGGCCGCGCGAGTTGAATGGCGCCGTCAACATCCCCGAGCCTCAACTTTTCCATCGCGCCGAGGTGCTGCGCCTCTCGTTGAATGTCAAGCGCCGTCAGGCAGGCACGAAATGCATGGTCCTCCAGAGCGATCGGCGCGCCGAACACTGCCATCAGACCATCGCCGGTGAATTGGTTGACGGTGCCGCCATACTGCTGCACTACCACGGATGCTTGGTGGATCAAATCGGTCATGATCTCGCGGAGTCTCTTCGGGCCGACCGCAGCGGCGATCTCCATCGAATGGACGACGTCGGCGAACAGCACGGTCACCTGCTTGTACTCGGCCCGTTGGTCGACGACTGCAAGCGGTGAACCGCAAGAGTCACAGAACCGCGCATCCGGCCGGGGTTCGGCGCCACACGTCCGGCAGGACGCGATGGTCGTCATCCACTACCCCCGCTCACGTCAATCTGGTGTCATCGGGGCGACCACACTGGGCCGGAAACACGGCCGCGAGCGTGCGCAATATGCCCGCCATTGCCGGCGTGTTGCGGTGCAGACACGCACACTCGCGGCAGGAAAGCTAGCGGGATGCCTTCTTGCGTTCGATATCGGCCAGCGCCGCAGCCAGCTCCGCCCGCTCGGCCGCCGACGTCTCCCACGCCAATTGCCGGTTCTTGACGACCTTCGCCGGCGCGCCGACCGCGATCGCATAGTCCGGGATATCGCCCTTGACCACCGCGTGCGAACCGAGCACGCAGCCGCGGCCGATCGTCGTACCGCGCAGGATGGTGACCTTGGTGGCGATCCATGTGTCAGGCCCGATCCGCACCGGACCCTTGAGGATGCCCTGATCCTTGATGGGTACGTTGATGTCGTCCATCTTGTGGTCGAAGTCGCACACGTAGACCCAGTCCGCCATCAGCACCGAGTCGCCAATTTCGATGTCGAGGTAGGTGTTGATGACGTTGTCACGGCCGAGCACGACCTTGTCGCCGAAGCGCAGCGAGCCCTCGTGGCAGCGGATCGTGTTCTTGTCGCCGATATGCACCCACCGGCCGATCTCCATCGTGGACAGTTCGGGCGTCGCCTGGATCTCCACCCCTTTGCCGAGGAAGACCATGCCGCGGGTGATGATGTGCGGGTTGGCCAGTTTGAACTTCAGCAGCCGCCAGTACCTGACCAAGTACCACGGGGTATAGGCGTGGTTGGCCAGCACCCACTTCAGCGAGGCCACCGTCAGGAACCTGGCCTGACGCGGATCGCGCAGCCGGGAACCCCGCCACCGCTTGTGCAACGGTGCGCCCCACATCGTCGTCATGGCCGGAAAGCCTACGCGAGCGTCCCAACTTCGAACGGTTACCCTCACGTGGGCTTTGAAGAACAGGAATAGGAAAGGACCGTGTGTTCCGGCGACTGATGGTGCTGGCGTCAACAGCGCTGATCACCGGTGTGCTGGCCGGCTGCGGAACCACCGATTCCTGGGTCCAGGCGCACGCCGCAGACGGCTGGCCGGCGCAGTACGGCGACGCGAGCAACAGCAGCTACTCGCCCGTCGCGGGGGCCAATGCGCTGCGGCTGGAATGGCGGCGTTCGGTCAAAGGCGACCTGGCCGCCCAGGTGGCGCTCGGGTCTGGCAGCTACCTTGCTGTGAACGCGCAATCGGCGGCCGGATGCACGCTGATGGTGTGGGAGACCGACAACAAGGCCCGCCAGCGCTGGTGCACCCGGCTGGTGCAGGGCGGGGGCCTGTCGAGTCCGCTGTTCGACGGGTTCGACAATCTCTACATCGGCCAGCCCGGCGCGATGCTGTCCTTCCCGCTGACGCAGTGGATCCGGTGGCGTCAGCCAGTGATCGGAATGCCCACCACGCCAAGGATTCTCGCCCCGGGCCAGCTGCTGGTCGTCACGCATCTCGGGCAGGTGCTGGTGTTCGACGCCCACAAAGGCATCGTCGTCGGCGCGCCGCTGGATCTGGTCGGCGGCGTCAACCCGACCGATTCCACCCGTGGACTGGCCGATTGCCAACCGATGCGGCCACGCTGCCCGGTGGCCGCGGCACCGGCATTCGCGTCGGCCACCGGCATCGTGGTGGTCAGCCTGTGGGAACCAAACGCCGTGGCGCCGGTCCTGGTTGGGCTTCGCTACCGTGCCGGCCAGAGCCCGCTGCTCACTCGCGAGTGGAGCAGCGACGCGGTCGGCCAGGGGCCGATCTCCAGCCCCGCGCTGTCCGCCGACGGGTCCACCGTGTACGTCAACGGTCGCGACGAGCACCTGTGGGCGCTCAACACAGCGAACGGGAAACCGAAATGGTCTGTGCCACTGAACTTTCTGGCGCAGACGCCGCCGTCGGTGTCGCCTGACGGCGTGATCGTGGCGGGTGGCGGTCCTGGAGCCAAACTCGTCGCGGTCCGCGACGGCGGCGACAAGGGCGACGTCCTGTGGACCCGCGACGACGTCGTCCCGCTTTCCTCTGCAAGCAGGGCAGGCAATGGCGTCGGCTACACGGTCGCCAAGGACGGCGAGAACGGTCAGGCGCTGCTGGTGTTCGACCCGGCCGACGGCCACACCGTCAATAGCTATCCACTGCCGCAGGCGACGGGCTGGCCGGTCGGCGTATCGGTCGGCCACGACCGCCGCGTCGTCACCGCCACCAGCGACGGCCAGGTCTACGGCTTCGCGCCGGAGTAGGCGCTACGCCAACAGCGGAACCAGCGTCGCGCGCGGGACGGACGCCTCGACGGGACCCGCGGACTCCGCAAGCAGCTCGCCCTGACCGAAGAAGAAGATCACCGCGTCGTCGGTCAGCGCGAAGTTCTGATACTTGCTCGGGTCGAGCCCGACGTTGGGCGCGATGCCGTCGATCAACCCCTGCTGCTTCTGTATGGACTGTTCGACGGCCGGATAGATCACGTCGAGCGGCTTCGTGCCCGGCTTGAACAAGGTGTCGAATGTGATCGGCGCCTTCTTACCGAGGTCCCAGTTGAAGGAGTTGTACCACGTCTGCGGGTGCACACCGCCCACGTTCTGCCACATCGTGAACACCACGCTCTGCGTGCCGCCGGTCGGTGAGCCCGAGCGGTACCCGGTTCCCTTCGCGTCGAGCTCATACGGCAAGTTGTACAAACCCGGCATCTCCGAGACGTTGACGAACCCGTCGCGTGCCTGGGTGAGATACGCCGTCAGTGCCTGCTGGTCGGGGTAGTCGTTGGGGAACGTGATGTCCAGCGTGTAGGTGGAGTTCGACGTGTGCACGGTGCACACGCCGTCGGGACCGACGGTCCCGTTCAGGTCGGCGCATGCCGCCTGCGCGGCCCCCGTCGATATACCCGCCAAGCAGGCCAGAACACCCGCCGCGACGAGAATCGCAGCGACCCTGAGAATGCGCATCGTCGGACGTCCTCGCGAGCCGGCACCGGCTTCGGCTCCGGCGCATTACTGCCAGGGTACGTGGCGCATCAACGTGAGGGACGACAAATGAATGCCGTTGCCCGGCTTGCCGCCCCGGATCCGATGCGGGTGATGACGACCGACACCGATTGGGATCCGCGTAGCCGCAGTCGCGCCCGCAAACCATCGGGGTCGACTCCGACGCCGCGAACCAGGATCTCGACGGCTCCGACGTCACGCGCCGAAAGCACCTGGCGCAGTCGCCGTTCGCTGTAGTTCAGCTCCTCGAGGACTTCGAATCCGCGCACCTTGTCGGGAAGTCGATCGCCGGACAGGTAGGCGATGTCGGGGTCGAGCTGCCAAAGCCCGTGCCGGGCGGCGTAGTGCCGCACCAAACCTGCGCGCACCACCGCTCCGTCGGGGTCGACGATCCACCGACCGGCCGGCGCCACCATGCACTCGTCGGGGTCGGCGTCGGTGACGCCTTCGCCGGTGTCCAGCATCGTCGCCCGCCGGGTTACCCCGTTTTCGGCGAGGCCCACCGACCAGAGGCACGCCTCGCGCACGCTGCCCGCCAGCGAGGTGACGTCGATCTCGCCGTCGAATCCCAGTCGCGACAGCTCATCGAAATCGATTCCGGGAGCGGTTTTTACGACCAGTTCGCGACCGCGGTACACGTCCAGCAGGCCGTCGAGCGGCGGCGTGTAGTCGCGGGGGTCGAACCGGCGCCGTCCACCGCTACGCCGGGCCGGGTCGACGAGGACAACGGTGTCGCGGGTGATCGACCGCAGCGCGTCGGCACGACAGAGGTCGACGTCGGCGACATTGTGGCGAGCCATCGCCAGCCGGACCGGATCGATGTCGCTGCCGACCACGCTCGACGCCGAATTGCGCAGCACCGCAAGCTCTGTGCCGATCGAACACGTCGCGTCGTGCACATCGGCGCCCGCCAGACGGCGTGCCCGATGCGCGGCGACAGGTTCGGCGGTGGCCTGCTGAAGCGCCTCATCGGTGAAGAACCAACCCGATGGATCGGCGAACTTCGCCGCGGCCCTGCGCCGCAACAGCGTCGTCTCCACCAGCGCGGCGGCGCGCTCACCGAAAGATGCTCGCGCCGAAGCGATATCGGCGACCAGCATGGAATCGGTCAGCCGGTAGCCGTCGACCACGCGCAGCGCCCGCTCCCCCGCCTCGCTACGCAAATAGGCGACGTCGTCAAGGCCGAAATCTAAGACGGCTTAACCCCGGTCACCATGACGTTGTAGAACCAGCCCTTGGGCACCACGCGCCGCCACAGGTTGTCGTCGACCCAGCTCAGCGTGATCCAGCCGTTGAAGGCAAGCTTGGCCCAGCCCCAGCCGAGCTTGCCGGGCGGCACTGTCGACTCGAAGGTGCGGAGTGGCCAGCCCAGCATCGCAGCGGTGAATTCCGTAGTGCCGGTGCGCACGTCGACGGCGCCGGCGTTTGCGGCCATCCGCTCAAGATCGCCGGGAGCGAAGGTGTGTAGGTCGACGATCCACTCGAGGGCCGCGGCGCGTGAGTTCTCGTCCAGCTCCGCCTGGGGGCGCCGCCAGCTGCTCAGTCCGGGCAGCTTCATGGCACGGATAGTGACGTTCCAGGTCAAGTTCGCCAGCGTGCGCGCATAGGCGTTGCCGACCGTCGTGGGCTCGCCGGCGAACACGAACCGGCCGCCCGGCTTGAGCACCCGCACCACCTCGCGCAGCGACAACTCGACGTCGGGGATGTGATGAAGCACGGCGTGCCCGACGACGAGGTCGAAGGTGTTGTCGTCATATGGGATGCCCTCGGCGTCGGCGACCCGCCCGTCGATGTCCAGGCCCAGATTCTCGCCATTGCGCACGGCCACCTTGACCATGCCGGGCGACAGATCGGTCACCGAGCCGCGGCGAGCGACTCCTGCCTGGATCAGGTTGAGCAGGAAGAACCCGCTGCCGCAGCCGAGCTCCAGCGCCCGGTCGTGCGGCAGCTCGCGAAGCTCGTCGGCCGGCACGATCGCATCGAAGAGGTCACGGGCGTAGTCGACGCATCGCTTGTCGTAGGAGATCGACCACTTGTCGTCGTAGCTCTCGGCCTCCCAGTCGTGGTACAGCACCTGCGCGAGTTTGGAGTCGTGGCGCGCCGCCTCAACCTGCTCCGCCGTGGCGTGTGGTGTCGGAGCCGGGTCACCGGCGACATCAGAGTCCGCGTGGGGTTCCTCGAAGCTCATGCAGGGCAGCCTAACGGGCGGCTCCGAAGGCGGCCTTGGCGGCAGCCAGGACCTGCGGCGAATAGTCGAGGTATCGCCTGGCCCAGCCCACGGACGCGTCATACACCGAGTCCGGGGCGACCATCTCGTCGATCAGGCCCAGTGCCAGCGCCTCCTTGGCGTCGATGAACCGCCCGCTGAACACCAGGTCCTTGGCCTTGCTCTCGCCGGCCGTGCGCGCGAGGCGGGCGGTGCCGCCCTGTGGCACCCGGCCCGCCAGGATCTCTGTCGCGCCGAACTTCACGTTGTCGCCGGCCACTCGCCAGTCCGCGGCCAGCGCCAGGTTCAGCCCCCCGCCCAATGCGTAGCCGGTGATGGCAGCGACGGTCGGCTTCGGGATGGCGGCGAGCGCGTCGACGGCCTCCCGGCACACGCGCGCGGCGACCTCGGCTTCATCGACACTCAAGGTGCGCAGCTCGGGCATGTCGTCGCCGGCGGAAAAGATCTCGTGACCGCCGAACAGGATGACGGCGCAGATGTCGTCGCGGCGGTCGAGATCGGCTGTCGCAGAGACGATCTCGCGGTACACCTGACGCGTCAGCGCATTGGTGGGCGGTCGCGACAGCAGCAGCGTTGCGATGCCGGGCTGTTCATCGCTGGTGTGGACCGAGACGAACTCGTTCATGCAAGCGGCGTATCAGGGCCGTAGCCATCAGGCGCGCGGTGGTTGCGGGCGTTGTTGTAGCGGTCGCTGTCGAAGAACTCGATCTCCCAGTTGCCGTTCCTCTCGGCAAGATGCGGTTCGACGGCGACGATCTGACGTTCCACGGCAAGCACTTCGGCGACAGTGCGCCCGGCCAGCGAGTCCAGCTGCGTCCACGTCGGCGGCAGCAGGAACGTCCGTGACTCCGCGAAATCCCCGAGAGCTTCGGAGGGTGTGATCCAGTCGGCACGGTCGGTTTCGGTGTTGTCGCCGTCGGCGCGCTGGCCTTCCGGCAGGGCCCCGACGAAGAAGTAAGTGTCGTAGCGGCGGGTGCGCTCTTCTTTGGGCGTAACCCAGTTCGCCCACGGCCGCAGCAGATCTGCCCGCAGCACGAGGTTCTCGCGGCGCAGAAACTCCCCGAACGATAGAGAGTGGTCCGCCAGCGCCAGCCGGGATTCGCAATAGATCGACGCGTCGCCGACGATGCCGTCCGGGTCGTCGGCGGGCCCGGCGAACAGCACTCCGGATTCCTCGAACGTCTCACGGGCCGCGGCACACACCAACGCCTCGGCGAGGTCGGGCGCTACGCCGAAACGGTCCGCCCACCAAGTCGCGTCGGGGCCGAACCAGGCGACGTCGGCGTTGCGGTCACGGTCGTCGACGCCACCACCGGGGAACACCATCACCCCGGCGACGAAGTCCATCGCCGAGTGCCTCCGCATCAGAAACACCTTGATGCCCTTGGCGGTGTCGCGGAGAAGCATCACCGTGGCGGCCGGCCGGGGCACCAACGGGTCTTCGGTCGTCATGTCCGCCTCCTGTGCGCTGCGCGGGTTCTGGTGCGACGGGCAAAGTACCGCCCGTCGATGACCTCGAGTGCGATCGACTGGCCGAACGCCGTGGACAGGTTCTCGGCGGTCAGCACATCCGGAAGCAGTCCGGAGTCAACCACCTCGCCTTCGGACAGGATCAGGCAGTGCGAGAACCCCTGCGGGATCTCCTCGACGTGGTGGGTGACAAGCACCAGCGCCGGAGAGTCGGGGTCGGCGGCCAGGTCGGCCAGCCGCGCCACCAGCTCCTCGCGGCCGCCGAGGTCCAGCCCGGCGGCGGGTTCGTCGAGCAGCAGCAGCTCGGGGTCGGTCATCATCGACCGTGCGATCAGCACCCGCTTGCGCTCACCTTCAGAGAGCGTGCCGTAGGTGCGCTCGGCGAGGTGCTCTGCGCCGACGCTTTCCAGCATGTCGATGGCCTGGTCATAATCGACGTCGTCATAGCGCTCGCGCCAGCGGCCCGTGACGGCGTAACCGGCGGAGACCACCAGGTCGCGCACCACTTCCTCCTCGGGCATGCGCTGGGAGAGCGCCGAGCTGCTTAGCCCGACACGCGACCGTAGTTCGGACATGTCAGTGTGGCCCAGCCGCTCCCCGAGCACGAACGCCGTGCCCGACGACGGATGCTCGAACGCCGCGGCGATGCGCAGCAGCGATGTCTTGCCTGCCCCGTTCGGCCCGATGACCACCCAACGTTCGTCGAGTTCGACCGACCAGGTGACCGGCCCGACCAGAGTCTGCCTGCCGCGCCGCAGTGTGACTTTGGCGAAGTCGATCAGCAGGTCGAGGTCGGCTGCATCTGCTTCGGCGTCGGCCACCCGACCATCGTGCCGTACTCAACACGTGTCGCGTTCTGCGGGTCAGACCCGAATCGCTAGGCGAGGCTCCATCCTGCGGTGCCGTTGACGATGACGCGGTCGGCCCTCCCGACAGTGCCGGCCACCAGCTCTGAGTTGCGCTGGTCGGTCGCGGCGGCCCACGCCCGCGCCTCCTCGGGCGTCTTTCCGAACTGGATATGACGCGCGATGAGACGCTCGATGCGCATGGCCTCCTCACTCGCCACGAACCACACGGCGTCCATCGCGCGGCTGGCCCGTATCCAGTCGGGATGGTCGAGGAGCAGATAGTTGCCCTCGGTGACGACGAGGCGCGCCGACGGCAGCACGACGAGCGCAGCGGCGAGCGGCTGTTCCAGCGTGCGGTCGAAGCCGGGCACGTATACCGGGTCGTCGACCTCCCGCTTCAACCGCTCGAGCAGTTGCGCGTAACCGGCAGCGTCGAAGGTATCCGGGGCGCCCTTGCGGCGGCGTGCACCGATCCGGTCGAGCTGGGCATCGGCCAGGTGGAAGCCGTCCATCGGAACGTGCGCGACCCAGTCGGCGCCCTTAGCCGCCCCGATGCAGGCGACAAGCGTGTCGACGAGGGTCGACTTGCCCGCTCCCGGGCTGCCCGCGACGCCCAGGATCGCGCGCGACCGGTCGCCGACCAGCGCGACGGCCTCGCTGGCAAGAAGATCGATGTTGGCCGACATGGTGGGGCTGATCGTGACGGGGCGAGCTACTGGCGGTCAACCCACAAGCTCGCGATTCGGCGTGATTTGTTGCGCCTGGCGCCACTATTCACGCCCAAATCGCTGGCTTCTGCGACCGAAGCCCAGCCACTGACGGCGAGCACCCGCTTGGGCGTGATGCGCAGGAACAATTGCACGAGAGGACCAATGCCGAACGCGTACAACACGGTGCCGACGCCCACCGTTCCGCCCAGAAGCCAGCCGACGGCCAGCACGGTGGCTTCGATCGACGTGCGGACCAGCCGCACCGACAGGCCGGTGCGCGTCACGAGTCCGGTCATCAGGCCGTCACGCGGGCCGGGGCCGAGCGCGGCGCCTATGTAGAGGACCGTGCTGAACGCGTTGAACACCACCGCGCCCACCATCATCGCGATTCGCACCGGGAGCGAGGTCGGCGTAGGCAGCAGCCATAAGCCGGCATCCACGGTGACCGCGATGACGATGACGTTGGCGATCGTGCCGATGCCGGGCCAGTTCCGCAGCGGAATCCAGGCCAGCAGCACCGCGATACCGACCACCGCCGACGCGACACCGATCGTCATCCCGGTGTGAACGGTCAGGCCCTGGTGGAAGACGTCCCACGGGTCCAGGCCCAGGCCGGCGCGCACCATGACCGCCATCGAGAAGCCGTAGCCGCACAGGCCGACCAGCAGCGCCATCCCGCGTAGCGCGGCGCTACGCATGATGCGGGAACCGAATCCGGATGAGTTCCAGCTCGCGCCGCACCCGTTCGGCGTCACGGTCGACGAATTCGGCGGGGATGCGCTCCGCCGGCTTGAAGATCCGGCCCCACGGCCGTGAGAGTCGAGATGTCCAGTTCGTGCTCATGACTCGATAATCCGAACAACTGGCTTGCTTATCAATAGCCAGTTGGAGCACACTGGCCTTCAATGACGATCGAAATGGCAGCCAGAGCGCTCAATGTGGACCTTTTGGCCCGCGAGCTCGGCAACTGGCGCACATCCAGTCGCAGCGGGCCTGCCTATCAGGGCTTGGCCGACGGCATTCGGATGCTGATCATCGACGGGCGCCTTCCCGTGGGCGCGCGGCTGCCCAGCGAGCGGGCGCTCGCCGACGCGCTGCGGGTTTCGCGGACGACGGTGACCGCCGCCTACACGCAGTTGCGCGACGACGGCTATCTCAACGCCCGCCGCGGTGCACGCAGCACCACCGCCCTGCCCGTCGCAGCAGCCGCCACTCCCGCCGCGATCCCCGCACGAGTCAACCTCGCCCACGCCGCACTCTCCGCACCGGCAGCTGTGCGTGAGGCGTTTATCGAGGCAACCCATCAGATGACGCCATACCTGCAAGACATTGGAATCGAACTCACCGGCCTCGCGCCACTCCGCGAAGCCGTCGCCCAAAGGTATTGTGCGCGAGGGTTTCCCACCGAGTCGGACGAAGTCATGATCACCACCGGCGCGCTTCACGCAATCTGTTTGATCCTGGCCACATACATCCAACCGGGCGACCGAGTGCTTGTCGAACAACCCACCTACCACGGTGTGCTATCGGCGATCACGGCCGTAGGCGCGCGACCGGTTCCCGTCGCCATGACCCACGACGGCTGGGAACTCGACGCCGTGCACACGGCGATACGGCAGCTGTCCCCCAGCCTGGCGTATCTGATCCCCGACAACCAAAACCCCACTGGCCTGACTATGTCGGCAGCCGACCGAAAATACCTGGCGCACATCATTTCTGACTCTCGCACCCGCGCCATCATCGACGAGACGATGACCGATGTCTGGCTGGATGAACCCGTGCCACCGCCGGTGGCGGCCGCCATGGCGGCGCGGCGCGATCTCGTTTTGGCAGTGGGGTCGATGTCCAAGTCGTTCTGGGGCGGACTTCGCATCGGCTGGATCCGGGCCGAGCGCAGCGCGTTGGCGAGCATCGCGGCCGTGCGCCCTTCGATCGATATGGGTACACCGATCGTCGAACAGCTCGTCGCTGCAAGGCTTCTCGACAAGGCCGACGAGGTCTTACCGGAACGTCGCGAGATCCTGCAGGCTCGTCGCGCCCTCCTGACGTCGCTGCTGCGTCAGCACATTCCAGACTTTCAGCCCGGCCCGGGTTGCGGCGGCATGGCGCTGTGGGTCCAGCTGCCGTCCCCCATGAGTTCCGCGCTGTCCGCAGCGGCGTCTCGTCTGGGCCTCGACTTGCCGTCGGGTCCCCGTTTCGGCGTCGACGGCAGCCTGGAGCGGTTCGTGCGGATTCCCTACACGCTGGCCGAGGATCAACTAGTCGAAGCCGTCGAACTGCTGGCGCGGGCGTGGCGGGCGGTCACCGGGGCGACGGCGCCCGAACCCGGCGCCGTGGTCGTCTAGCGCTGCGGTCAGCCCTTCATCAGTTCGCCGACGTGGGCGCTGACCGAATCCGCAAGACCCTGAAGGTCGTATCCGCCTTCCAGGACCGCCACGAGGCGGCCGTCGCAGTTCTTCTCCGCCGATTTCATCAGTTCACGCGTCGCCCACGCGAAATCGTCCGCCGTCATGGTCAGTGAACCGAGCGGATCGCGTTCATGGGCATCGAAACCGGCGGAGACGATGATGAGCTCCGGCCTGAACGCGTCCACCGCAGGCAGAACTCTGTCCTCGAACGCTTCACGGAGTTCTGCGCCGCCGTCGCCCGGCGCCAGAGGCGAGTTGAAGATATTGCCCACACCGGTTTCGCGCGTTGCACCGGTGCCGGGAAACAACGGCATCTGATGGGTCGAGGCGTAGAGCACACTGGGATCGGAGTAGAAGATCTCCTGCGTGCCGTTGCCGTGATGGACGTCGAAATCGACTATCGCGACGCGCATCAGACCGTGGTTGCGTTGCGCGTGACGCGCGCCGATGCTGATGTTGTTGAACAGGCAGAACCCCATCGCCCGTTCCGTTTCGGCATGGTGGCCCGGTGGGCGGCACGCGACGAAGGCGTTCTGCACTTCGCCGTCGAGCACCTTGTCGACCGCCTGCAGCGTGCCACCGACGCCGCGCAACACAACCTCCCACGTCGAGGGCTCCATCATGGTGTCGCCACCGTCGAGGTAGACATAACCGACATCCGGGCGCGCCTCCTCCAACGCGTCGACGTAGCGGTTGGTGTGCACGTAGCGCGTCGTATCGAGCTCGGCGACTTCGGCCTCCTCACGCACCAGAGGGTCGAACTGAGGCTGGCCGAGCACCGTCTGCACCGCGCGGTAGCGGTCGGGCCGCTCCGGATGCCCGTGCTCGGTTTGGTGATTGGCGAAGCTCGAATGGTGCAGAAGCAGGGTTGCCATGGGCGGACATTCCTTTTCGGATACTGTATGCAAGTCTAGCGCATGCAGGATTGGCACATGGCGGCTTTAGTCGTCTGGGATCTCGACGCGGCTCACTACGCCGTCCATCGCGTCGGCGGCCTCGATCTCGGCACGGGTGATGCCCAGGATGAACAGCACCGTGTCCAGATACGGATGGCTCAGCGATGCGTCGGCGACCTCCCGCAGTGCGGGTTTGGCGTTGAATGCCACCCCCAGCCCGGCGGCTGCGAGCATGTCCATGTCATTGGCGCCGTCACCGACGGCCACCGTCTGCGCCATCGGCACGCCGGCCTGCTGCGCGAAGTCCCTCAGCGCCTTGGCTTTTCCCGACCGGTCGATGACCGGCCCGATAACGCGGCCGGTCAGCTTCCCGTCGAGGATCTCGAGCTCGTTGGCCGCGACGAAATCCATCTCCAGCTCGTGTGCCAGCGGGTCGATCACCTGACGGAAACCACCCGACACGATTCCGCAGTAATACCCCAGCCGCCGCAACGTGCGCAGGGTGGTGCGTGCCCCAGGTGTGAGTTCGATCTGCTCCCCGACCTCTTCGAGCACCGCCGCAGGCATACCGGCCAGCGTCGCCACCCGGCGGTGCAGTGACTCTGCGAAGTCCAGTTCGCCTCGCATGGCCGCCTCGGTGATCTCGGCGACCGCCGCATGCGCGCCGACCCGGTCGGCCAGCATCTCGATCACCTCGCCCTGGATCAGCGTGGAATCGACGTCAAAGACGATGAGCCGCTTGGCCCGTCGCGACAGGCTGTAGTCCTCGAGCGCGATATCGACGCCCTCGGCGACGGCGACCTGCGCCAGCGTCTTCTGCAGTTGTCCGTAGACCGCGCCGGGCGGCACCGAGACCCGCAGCTCCAAACCCGTTACGGGATAGTCGGAGACGCCGCGGATGAAGTCGATGTTGACGCCGAGCGCGGCGACCTCGCGGGCCACCACTCCGAACGCCTCCGCGGTGATCGGGCGACCCAGCACGACGATGGTGTGGGTGGACGGCTCCCGCATGATCGGCAGGTCGTAGCTGCGCTCGATGGTCACGTCGAGTCCGACACCGTGGACTGCGGTCTGCACGTCGTAGCGGAACTTGTGGCCACCGGCCACTTCCGATGCCCCGGCGACCAGCACGCCCAGCGTCAGCCGGCCGCGGATGACGACCTGTTCGACGTTGAGTAGCTCGACCTTGTGCCGCGAGAGCACCTCGAAGAGCGCCGAGGTCACGCCAGGTTGATCATGTCCGGTGACGGTGATCAGCACCGACACCTTGGGCGTGCTCACCCCTGGGCGCCGCGAAGGACCATCAGCTGGATTGGTCCGCCGTCTTGGCCTCCACCGCTGGTTGGTGGTCGCGCCCGATGTGGGCCTCGGCGCGCATCCGGTCCACCATGTGCGGGTAGTGCAGTTCGAATGCGGGCCGCTCCGAACGGATGCGGGGCAGCTCGGTGAAGTTGTGCCGCGGCGGCGGGCAACTGGTCGCCCACTCCAGCGAGTTGCCGTAGCCCCACGGGTCGTCGACGGTCACCGGTTCGCCGTAGCGCCAGCTCTTGAACACGTTCCAGGTGAACGGCAGGACCGACAGGCCAAGGATGAACGCGCCGATCGTCGAGACGACGTTCAGCGTGGTGAACCCATCGGTGGGCAGGTAGTCGGCGTAGCGGCGCGGCATGCCCTCGTCGCCAAGCCAGTGCTGCACCAAGAACGTGGTGTGGAAGCCGATGAACGTCAGCCAGAAGTGCAGCTTGCCCAGCCGCTCGTCGAGCAGCCGGCCCGTCATCTTCGGGAACCAGAAGTAGATGCCCGCGTAGGTGGCGAACACGATCGTGCCGAACAACACGTAGTGGAAGTGCGCCACAACGAAATACGAGTCGGTGACGTGGAAGTCGATCGGCGGGCTGGCCAGCAGCACACCTGACAGACCACCCAGCAGGAAGGTCACCAGGAAGCCCACCGAGAACAGCATCGGTGTTTCAAACGTCAACTGGCCCTTCCACATTGTGCCGATCCAGTTGAAGAACTTGATGCCGGTCGGGACGGCGATCAGGAACGTCATGAAGCTGAAGAACGGCAGCAGCACCGCACCCGTCGCGTACATGTGGTGTGCCCACACCGCGACCGACAGCGCGGCGATCGACAGCGTCGCGTAGATCAGGGTGGTGTAACCGAAGATCGGCTTACGCGAGAACACCGGGAAGATCTCGGTGACGATGCCGAAGAACGGCAGCGCGATGATGTACACCTCGGGGTGACCGAAGAACCAGAACAGGTGCTGCCACAGCAGCACACCGCCGTTGGCGGGGTCGTAGATGTGCGCACCCAGGTGGCGGTCGGCAGCCAGACCGAACAGCGCCGCGGTCAGCAGCGGGAAGACCATCAGCACCAGGATCGAAGTCACCAGAATGTTCCACGTGAAGATCGGCATCCGGAACATCGTCATCCCGGGCGCACGCATGCAGACCACCGTCGTAACCATGTTGACGCCGCCGAGGATGGTGCCAAGACCGGCGACGGCCAGTCCCAGGATCCACAGGTCACCGCCGGCACCCGGCGAGTGGATCGCGTCGGTCAGCGGACTATAGGCGGTCCAGCCGAAGTCTGCGGCGCCGCCGGGGGTGATGAAGCCGGCCAGCGCGATCATCGCGCCGAACAGGAACAGCCAGAAACTCAACGCGTTCAGCCGCGGGAACGCGACGTCGGGCGCGCCGATCTGCAGCGGAAGCACCAGGTTGGCGAACCCGAACACGATCGGCGTCGCGTAGAACAGCAGCATCACCGTCCCGTGCATGGTGAACAGCTGGTTGAACTGCTCGTTGGACAGGAACTGCAGCCCGGGCTGTGCGAGCTCGGTGCGCATGAACAGCGCCATCAGCCCGCCGATGAAGAACATGATGAAGCAGGCGACGCAGTACATGATGCCGATCAGCTTGTGATCGGTGGTCGTCACCAGCTTGTAGACCAGGTTGCCCTTGGGACCGAGACGGGCCGGGAACGGCCGACGAGCCTCGAGTTCTCCGATTGGGGGCGCTTCGGCTACCACCAGGTCCTCCAAACGTTCATCGGCACAATCCGCAAAGAGTTCGCCTACGAATCCTATCTCCCTACGGCGCCTGTGTAAGCGTGGGTCCTACAAACTGTCGTAAACACACAGCGACATCGGAGGTTGGCGGCCTGACCAGCGCCGAACAGCCCGGATGTTACCGTCGGCGGCGTGCTGATCGGCGGACCGCGCGTGGGCCTCGTGGCCTCGGCGACCGCCATCCTCACCGCGGTTTCGGTGACGATTGTCAGCGGCTGCGGATCGGGCGGAGGCCCGACGCACCCGGGCGCCGAGCAGTCGGTCATCACGAGCACGACGAAGATCGCCGGCGCCGGCGTACTCGGCAATCAGCGCAGGCCCGACGAATCGTGCGCACCGGATCCGGCCGCAGTGGATCCGGGTCCACCGGACCGCGAAGTGCCGCACGCCGCGGGGACGAGCACCGTGCGCGCCGACCCCCAGCGCATCGTGGTGCTGTCCGGCGATCAACTCGACGCGCTGTGCGCGCTTGGCCTGCAGTCCCGCATCGTTGCGGCCGCGTTCCCCGACGGCTCCGACAGTCAGCCCTCGTACATGGGCACGGTGGTGCACGACGTGCCCGGCGCGGGTAGTCGCAGCGAGCCGGACCTGCAGGCCATCAAGGCGGCCAACCCTGACCTGATCCTTGGCTCGCAAGCACTGACACCGGACGACTACCCGCAGCTGACCGCGATCGCCCCGACGGTGTTCACCGCTGCGCCCGGCTCGGCGTGGCAGGACAACCTGCGCACAGTTGGAGCGGCGACAGGACGCCTCGATGCCGCCAACGGCTTGATCGCCGGCTTCGAGCAGGCCGCCGACAAGACCGGCGCCGACAATGACGCCACCCACTTCCAGGTATCGGTGGTGCAATTCACCGACACCACGATGCGGGTGTACGGCGCGACCAACTTCCCGGGAAGCGTGCTTGCTGCAGTTGGCGTGGATCGCCCTGCGGCACAACGGTTTACCGACAAGCCGTATCTTGAGATCGGGATCACCGACACCGACTTGGAGAACTCCCCCGACTTCTCCGCCGCCGACGGCGACATCGTCTACATCTCGTTCGCATCGCCCGCAGCCAAGGATCGCGCCCCGACGGTGCTCGGCAGCGACGCGTGGAGGAAGCTGTCGGCCAACCGCGACAACCGGGTGTTCGCCGTCAACAACGAGGTGTGGCAGACCGGTGAGGGCATCGTCGCGGCCCGCGGCATACTCGCGGATCTGAAGTGGGTCAACGCCCCGATCAACTAGTCTCGCGGGCGTGATTCACGTCCTGAAGTCGACATACCTGCAGCCGCCCGACGTCGTCGAGCAGACCCGACCGGCCCATCTCGAGTTCCTCAAGTCCGAGATCGACGCAGGCCGACTGCTGCTGGCGGGACGTCAGGAGGACGGGTCCGGTGGCATGCTCATCACCTCCGACATCAGCGTCGAGGATGCGCAGGACATGGTCGCCCGCGATCCCTACACCCGCGCCGAAGTGGCCCGCTACGAGCGGTCCTCGTTCAACGGCGCATTCCGCGCCCCAGGCCTTTAGGCTGAAACTCACAGCTCGAAACGGGATGACGGCCGGCGTTTCGGCCGTTAGTCCTCGTGAGTCGCACCGATGCGGCAAATCCGATTAGCTTCGCTAAGTTTCTTGGCGCATGCCATTAAAGACGACAAAGAGGACTGATATGACGACGACCGTTTCCGCCTATGCCGCAACCTCGGCGACCGAACCGCTGACCAAGACCACCATCGAGCGCCGCGATCCCGGACCACACGACGTGGCCTTCGACATCCACTTTGCGGGCATCTGCCACTCGGACATCCACACCGTCAAGGGTGAGTGGGGCCAGGCCAACTATCCGTTGGCACCAGGGCACGAGATCGCGGGTATCGTCACCGCGGTCGGCTCGGAGGTGACCGCGTTCAAGGTCGGCGATCGTGTCGGCGTTGGCTGTTTTGTCGACTCCTGCCGGGAATGCAGCAGCTGCCTGGCCGGCGAGGAGAACTACTGCAAGCTCGGCATGACGGGCACCTACAACGCAATTGGCCGCGACGGCGAGATCACCCAGGGCGGGTACAGCGGCGCAATCGTCGTCGACGAGAACTACGTGCTGCGTATCCCCGACTCGATTCCGCTGGATGCCGCTGCGCCACTGCTTTGTGCGGGTATCACGCTGTATTCGCCGCTGTGCCACTGGAATGCCGGACCCGACACGCGGGTCGCCGTGATCGGCCTGGGCGGATTGGGGCACATGGGCGTCAAGCTCGCTGCCGCGATGGGCGCTAAGGTAACTGTGTTGAGCCAGTCGCTCAAGAAGATGGAAGACGGCCTGCGGTTGGGCGCAACCGAGTACTACGCCACCTCCGACCCTGAGACGTTCACCAAGCTGGCCGGCTCGTTCGACCTGATTTTGAACACCGTGTCGGCCAACCTGGACCTGAACGCCTACATGAGCTTGCTCGACGTCGACGGCACCCTGGTGGAACTGGGCATGCCCGAACACCCGATGACGGTTCCGGTGGTCCCGCTGGTCTCGATGCGACGCAGCCTGTCCGGGTCCATGATCGGGGGCATCCTGGAGACCCAGGAGATGCTCGACTTCTGCGCCGAGCACGACGTGCGCCCTGAGATCGAGGTCGTCCAGCCCGATTACATCAACGAGGCCTACGAGCGCGTGCTCGCCAGCGATGTGCGGTATCGCTTCGTCATCGATACCGCGTCGCTGCGCTGACAGCTACTGGTCGACGGCTGCGTTTTCTACGCCGTGCAGCGGCCAACCGGCGGCAGCCAGTTTGGCTGCGACGCGTTGGACGTTCTCCGGACCGGCGTCGTGACGTGAGACGTCTTTGATGAACGCGGCGATCTCGTCCTCGTCGATCTCCCCGTCGGCCATGGCGGTCGAGTCTTCGGCGGTGATGTTGCGCACGACCTCTTTGATCTGGTCTTCGCTCAGCGGGGTGGCGCGCAGCAGCGCCAGCAGCGGAACCCGATCGTCGCCGGGAACACCTTCGGGGTAGCCGGCTCGCAGCCAGTCCAGGATCGAGTGCAGAAGCGACGTGGTCGTCACGCTGCAAGTGTCGTTGCTCTGCTTTGGCCGCACCAGAGCGGGTTTTACAGTTCGCCATTCGTTCACCGAGCGTTCAAGCGCGAGCAGACGTTTGGCTAGATTACTAGTATGCTAGCATAGTCGTCGTGGGCGACGAGGATGTCAAGCAGTTCAACGTTTACCTGCCGGTCGGCCTGATCAGGCGGGTCAAACACCACGCGATCGAGACGGAGTCATCACTTTCGGCGCTGGTGGCCGATGCGCTGCAGGCCTACCTCGACACCCACGGCAAGCAACCGACGAAGGAGAGCTGAATGACGACCGAGGGCATCGAGGCCGTGTTCCTGGAGACCCACAACTGGGGCAAGTCGGCCAGGTTCTTTCAGGGACTGGGCTACGAAATCGAGTTCGCGACGGACCACAACTCCGGCCAGCTTCGTAGCGGTGACGGCCCTTCCCTGTTCATCTCCGAGGTCCCCGAGACCGAGCCAACTCGACGGCACATCGTGCTGGCGGTGGCCGATGCCGACGCGTTCGAGCTCGATGCCTCCGTCGAGGTCGTCAGCGGATGGGAGGACACTCATTGGGGCACAAGACTTATGACGGTTCGCGACCCCGACGGCCGCGAGTGGAAGCTGCAAGCGCCCAAATGAGCCAAGCAACCGCGACACCCGACAGCACCGCCGTCCGCACCGCGCTGTGGCGTGCGCTGCATCTGGAAGTCGACGCGCCCCCGCACGTCCTCGAAGATCGGGTGGGCCTGCAACTCGCCGCGCCTGATGCCGATTGGCGCCAGCGGCCCGATATGAACGAATACGCCACCCCTGGCGTCCGCGCGTCGATCGTGGCACGGGCCCGATTCATCGAGGATCTGGTCACGGAACAGGCGGATCACGGCATCGGGCAGTACGTCCTGCTAGGCGCAGGCCTGGACACCTTCGCCCAGCGCAGGCCCGAAATCGCGTCGCGGATCACGGTATTCGAGGTCGACCAGCCAGGGCCGCAAGCGTGGAAGCGACAGCGCCTGGTCGAACTCGGCTTCGGTGTTCCGGAGTGGCTACGCTTGGTGCCGGTTGACTTTGAAACCACCTCGTGGTGGGACGAGTTGTTGGCCAACGGCTTTGACGCAAAGAATCCGACCGTCGTTGCGTCGCTAGGCGTGTCCATGTACCTCACCAGGGAGGCGACCGCGGCGACGTTGCGCCAAAGCGCCGCGCTGGCACCGGGTTCCACGCTGGCGATGACGTTCATGCAGCCGCTGGAGCTCGTCGGACCCGAAGAGCAGGCGATGCATCAAGCGACGGATGCGGCCGCTCGTGCCTCGGGCACACCGTTCATCAGCTATTACGCACCGGACGAGATCCTTGCGATGGCTCGCGATGCCGGCTTCGCGACAGCACGGCATGTGACCGCGGCCGACTACGCGCAGCGCTACTTCGCCGATCGCACGGATGGCCTGCGGCCGTTCACCACGGAAGAGCTGTTGGTGGCGACGACCTAACGCCGGTATCGCGGACCGACCAAGGACGATCAGCGCCCTGCGTCAACGCTCCCGGTGCCCCGCCTTGGGGCCATCGTCTGGCTCGAGCAACTCGACGACTAAGTGCGCCGCGGTTTCGAACCGGAAGATTATCCCCTGGCCCGGCCCGATTTCGACGCGCTCGGGGTCGAAGCCCTTCTTTGTGCACAGCACGCCAACCGGGTCGGCCGGCCGGTACGGACGCTCGCCCACCACTGGGTAGGTCACGACGATCCGTCCCTCGGCCTTGCCGAGCGTGTTGCGCACGGCATACAGGCCGGGCCGGACCAACGTCACGGCGAACATGTCGGGCTCGCCGAGGTGGCGGCTGTCGAATTCGACGTCTTTCGCGCCTCTCTTGCGCACGACGATCACCGAGCCCGAGCTGCGAGCGTGCGCCGACGTGAAGGACGCATAGCCGCCGACGTCCAGCCGGTGGTGCCGCAGGCCAGCAATCGTCCCGGGCGCGGCGCCAGCGATGTCGATCGTCACCGAAGATGCCGGCGATGCCTTCTTGGCCTGAGGTCCGACCGACAGACCCATACGGTCGGGCGTCTCATCCTCCCGGCCCAGCTCGACGTCGTACTCGCCCTCATCATCGATGCGGTGCACGACGACCGCAGAACCCATCGGCGACGCGCTGTCGAATGTCGTCTGGTTCAAGAACATTGAGTTGAAGCGTGCGTTCATGATCGATTAGTCCCCCAGGTCGACTTGCAGTTGCAACTCGGTGTCGTCGACTTCGATGCCGAGGAACTCCACCGGCAACAGGACGGCCATCTTTCCCGGTTCGGACTCCAGCAGCGGTATCGGGTCAGGGAACTCGACGATCGGGGACGTCGTCAGTAGGTCGGCGATGAACGTGACGATCACGTTGATCAATCCGAGGCTCGTACCGAGCAGTTGCTGGAGCCATTCCTGAACGTCATCGCCGATGTCGAGGATCTCGCGCACCAAGTCGATGATCGGCCCGAGTATCGCTCGGATCAGATCCTTGGCCCAGTCGGGTAGCGGTCCGAGGAGGGTGTCGATCGCAGCGTTGAGGGCGTTGTCAAGAAGGTTTCCGACGATATCGGCGAAGTCGAAGACGTCGAGATCGATTGACACTGGGTCGATGTAGAGCTGCCAATGGTTGGGCACGGCGGCGTCGTGGGCGTCCCAGTCGTTCATCCCGGCCGTACGTCCCGGGTTGACGCTGTACTTGACGATCGGCTTCAAGGTTGCCGATACCTCGCTGACCAGAAAGCCTGAAAGGTCGAGGTTGATGCCGAGGTCGGGATTGGCGCTGAATACACACAATCGCGGAGCCCGCACGAGGCAGCCTCCGAACGGGTTGGGGATGATGCAGAACCCGCCGACGCATACCTCGGGGATGTCGATACCTGCGAAGAAATGCAGCACGTCCCACTCGATGTCCAGCTCCTTGAGCGCGATTGTCCCATCGGAACGCAGATCGATCGTGCCGCCCTCGAGGTGCGCCTTGACGTCGTAGCCGGCGGTGAACGGACCGAAGTCGACGCTGTCGGCCTCGTCGAGCTTGGCGCCATCGCGGATACCGTCGAACAGCTCCTGCGCAGCGCGCTCGGATCCGGCCGCCAGCAGATCGAACGGCCCGGTTCGCGTACGTGCCCGCGGGTTTCCGGGGAAGCTCGGCGGCGAGCCTCCACCACCTGAGCTGCCGCCGCCCCCGCCACCGGTGATCGACGAGGCGGTTAGGTCAATGAACAGCTTGATCGAGTCATCTTCTAGCGCAGGATTATTCGGAACATCAGATGAGCTCGGCGTCGGCTCGATCGCCAGGGCGACGAGGCCGAGAAGCTCGGTGGTGAACCTGATGACCGGCACACTGAGCTTGGGCAGCACTCCATATGTCACAACGAGTTTGGCGTAACACTCGATCGCGTCCTCCATGCCCTGCGGCGCGAGGTCGACGATCTCCAGACCGCCGAGAATTCCCCGGAAGTGCTCGTCGCCGGCGGGTCCGACGAAGTCCGCGCCCGCCACAAGATCGGCTTCGAGACAGAAACACTCAAGCTTGCGAGTAGGCACCGTGACCGGCGGGCGGGGCGGCTTATCGGGCGGCCGCTTATCGTCCTGCTTCTCGGTGGCGAAGCGATCGATCGCCCTGTGACGGCCTACCGACAACTGCGGCATAGGCAGCAGCGGCCGCAGCGCCTCCTGGGGGCAGCCCAGCCCCGCGCAGACCGCGAGTTGACCCGCTAACCGTTGCTCGCCCAGCGGGTCGAGTTCCGGAGGCAGGGTGAACACGTTGCCGGGATGTACGTCGAGCGCCGCCTTGGAAAGTTGCACGCACCAGTCCATTTCGAGCGGCGGATTATCCGTAAAAACAACCGGCAGCGACGGCAATCCGGTGATGAGCACGTCACCTCGGGCGACCGCCACCGGATGAGCATCGATAGGACGGCAGAGCAGTCCGGGCCGCTGTTGGACGCCGACGCTGCCGTAGTTGAACAACGAGGGGCGCTGTCGGGTGAAGTGTGAGATCACCCGGCGAATGGCCGACTCGTTGATCGAAGCGAACACGTCACAGTGATCGGTAAAGGCCATGATCTTTCCCCCGAGCGAGTCAATTATCCGCTACGTGAATTGTCTGCTCATGCGAAGGAGTTCACAACAGTGATCGTCAGAATCGATGCCACGACCCGGCCAAGTGCCCTCACGTCCATTCGCAGCGTTTCCCAACACGCGCCGGTATCCGAGTTGTTTGCGGGGAATCGGGAAAGCCCCAACACTCGGCGTGTCAGGGGCTTTCCTCTCCTTGCGCATGCGCTGCGGATGCGTACCAGAGCGGCCGGCCTAGAAGTCCCAGTCCTCGTCTTCGGTGTTGACGGCCTTGCCGATCACATACGAGGAGCCCGAACCCGAGAAGAAGTCGTGGTTCTGCTCACCTACCTGGTCAGTAGGGTGGATCGGCGTTCACCTGCATAAACACATCACGCCAGATCACGAGAGATATGTGTAACTGTGGGCAGATTGTCGGCACGATGTGGGCACGGGATGGGACTAGGCCCCTGATCTGCACGCCACAGGACCGTCACTCCCGTGTGCCTGCGTGCTGGCGATCACAATCCGTCTCGCCGACGCGCCGCGGCAAATGATCTGGCGGTGTGGGACGGCCACGTCGCGATGATCGTCGGCAACCGTCATGGCATCACCTCGGCCCACTTCATATGTCCTTCGAAGCCAAGCGACGTCGCCATGGCGCGGTAGCGATCCCGATAGTCCCGATAGGCGGCGTCGTCGCCGTGTGCCCGCGCTAGCAGGGCACCCAGCCGCAGCAGCCAGACTTCACGCGCCACCAGCCCATCGTCGTCTGGCGCGGCCGCCAACCGGTCGATCGCGGCCTCGGCTTCGGCCACGTCATCCCCGGCACCACGCTCCAGCAGCGTCTCCACCAAAAAGGCGGTCGCCCCAGTGCAATACCCGAGCTGTCCTCTATGGAACAAATCGTCGACGGCTCCACGCTTCTGTCGGTGCAGAAGCTCTGACGTCCCTGCGTTGGTCTGGCGATGGCGGGCGCGGATCACGGTACGGGGGGACGCAGGGTAGCTGGCCTATGCCGGGCATTTTACCGCGCCTCGAGAGCCAGTTTCGAGACCAATACGCGCGCGCGTGCGCGCGCCTATGGGGGTAGACACGTTGAAGCGGTAGGTGATCCGGCCATCGGGGTAAAACGTTGCGGTTTGTGCTCTTCGAATCTCGTTGCCATTCCGGCCAATCGCACGGCTCGCCCTGTCGTACTCCGCGCTCTCCCGCACCTCGCGGGGCAACAAGTGCCCGGGCACGCTCACCGGCTGACCGCGGCGCATCGCCTCTACGGACGAGCTCGGCCTCAGCGACCGCGTGCGTCTCGCCCATCAACGTGTTGCGCACGTCGATCTCACCAACTAGTAGGATGCGAGTTCACAGATTCCGTTGCAGGAGTACGTCTTGCGTCGCGGTGGACACTACCTGGATGGCGGCGATCTGACCGACCGGGGTGGAGGTGCTGCCATCGAGTGAGGCGGTCACGCCTGGAAGCGCCACCCAGGTCGCCACCTGACTGCGGCTGCCGTCGCGACCCACCACCACCATCGCCAGCTTGTCGTCTGCCTGACTGTCGCCTTCGTGGTCGGAATTGTCCACGCCGTAGGTGCAGTTCATGTCGATGCGTGTGCCCCAGCTATTGCTGCTCAGCGTGACTGTCGCGCTCAGTTCAGAGGACATCACCGGCGTCATCGTCAGCCCCGACACCTCCGCCGCGGGTGGAGGTGGGCCGGGAATCGGGCCGGACGGCCGCATCGCAATGAAAGTTCCGATCACCAGCACGGCCGCGGTAGCGGCCGCCACCGTGGAGTGCACGATGCGCGAGCGTCGCCGCCGGTGACTCACCTTGGCCTGCAACGAGCTCAACACCTGAGGGCGCATGGTTGGCACGCCGCCCTTAGGTCCGCCCTCGTCGATCGCGGCCACATCCTCACCGTCCAGCCGTGACAGCAGCGCCGGCATGCAGCTGAGCTCCGCCACGGCCTGCCTGCATGACGGACAGGTTTTCAGGTGCGCCTGGTATTCGCTTCGCTCGGCCGACGACAGCGAGCCCAGCACGTAGGCGGCGTCCCAGAGTGCGTACTCGTCGTTATCGCCGGGCGATGCGTTCCGGCCCCCGAACGGGGTGACCGGCCCGCCGAAGCGTTTCATCGTGTCACCCGTCCATCCGGCGCCCTGGGCGGCGTCGCCCGCACGAATCGATCATGCCTGTTAACCCCGCTGTCCGCGTGGAGCGGTTCAGCGGCCCGCGGCGAGCCCGTGTCCGCCTGACGCTCAGGTCCATAGTGACGCTGGTCGAGGACACAAGCGCGGGTAGTGCACTACCTGTTTTGGCACTGGTTTCAGTGAGGGATGTGTGGTCGGTGCTGCCGGAGCCGACGTCACCCCGCGATTACTGGGTCTGTCATCGCTGGTCGGCTTGACCGGCCGGCCTGCTCGGCGAGGCGTGGGGCCGCACGTCATGGGTGATTGCCATGGTGTCGCCGATCTCCAGTTCGTCTGCGGAGTGGTTGAGCAAGATGCGGCTTCGGCTGGGCGACAAGAGGATTGACAGATAATGGTGCGGTCGATCGCCTGCGGTGAATGCCAGCCGGTTGACGCGCTGCACCGCGTCACCGATGGCGATGTCGAGTAGCTGGGCGGTGCGGGGGCCAGCGATCTCGGCGATGAACTCATGTTGCACCCGCTCGAGGGTGACGCCCGCCTCGGCAAACAGCCGATACATCGGCGCGTGGACCAACTTTTCTGCGGTGATCGTCTCGGCAAGGGTGGCGGGAAGCCAGGCCTCGGTGACCAGCAGCGGTTCACCGGTTCGGCGCTCGCGCCGTATCCGCACGATGTGCAACACGTCGCCGGTGAATCCGACCTGATCGGAGATGGTTTGTGGCGCGGCCGCCAGATCGAATTCGAGGACGTCGGCGTTGCTTTCGAAGTGGATCTGGCGCAGCTCGTCCATGTAGGACCGGCTATCGAACTGCCGCGCAGTCGCACTGTCTTGGCGAACGAACGATCCGACTCCTTGCCGGCGTGTGATGAAGCCCTGATCGGCCAGGTCGGCCAGCGCCCGCCGGACGGTGATGCGAGAGACGCCGAACTGATCGCACAGCTCCTGTTCAGTGGGCAGGGGGTCCCCCGCCGGGATGGCCCCGCGAGCGATCTCGTCATGCAACACCAGAAACAGCTGCCGATGCAGCGGCACGCCCGCTATCAGCGCAACGGGCTTGCCGCGGATGTCATCCCTGCTCATCGCAACCCGCACCGTACGGTCACCATCGATATACCGCCCCGTCCTCCCGCCAGTGTTTGCCGGCCGTCCTGACTTGTACTATTGCATAACAACCACTTTGTACTATCACATGACAACCAAATGTCGGGCTGACTGGTCGAGAAGAGGGCCGCCAATGACGATCACCGCAGAGCAGGCCGGGACCGACCCGTGCGGGCCTGCCGGCACCCTGGCCACGTGGCTACCCGTAAGGCTGGGCGACGGGTCGTCCGCCACAAGCCGTGCCAAGTCGCTGATCCCCGACGGGCGGGGCCGTGGCGTCCTGGCCCGCATGGCGGAGCGGTTCGCCGACGACGAGAAGCACGCCGCGCCGGCGATCGGCTCATGGTGAGCGTCAAGCCGGACCGGCCGCTCGTCTGCGAAGCGCTGGCACAACTGTCCGCCGCCGACCGCGGCGTGCTTCGCCGCTCCTACTACCAGGGCTGGACGACGGCGCAGATCGCCGACGATATGCACATCCCCGAAGGCACGGTGAAGATGACGCTGCACTACGCAGTGCAAGCGCTACAGCGCAGACTGCAGGAAATGGGGATTCCGAACGAACGGCCAGTCGGCCGTCGTGATGCAAACCGGTCGACTCCCTGAGCGGTGCGTCATCCGTGCCCCAGGCGGCAACCCGCACTCCACGAACTCGTTCGCTCGCGACTCCTTCGCCAACTTGACTCGCGAAGGGCTCATGACCGCGGCTCCCTGACCGATGGGCGGAATGAGTGAGTAGAGCACCATACCGGCCGGTGTAGCCGTGAGGGCTGTGACAACCACACGGGCGGCCCGCTGAGCTACCAGCTCAGTGGGTTAGATGCACACGCTGCCCTGGACGTATCCCCACGGGCCGGTGGCGCTGATGCATGCATCGATCCCCGGGTACCAGCCGCCCCCGCCCCACTTCCCGTAACCCCCGTTCCCGTGGCCCCAGTTGTCCCAGTCATCCCAGTCGCCATGGTGAGGCTTCTGGGAAATGTCAATACGGGGAGTACCTGGGGCGGCGTTCGCCACGCCCAGGCCCATTCCCACGGGGGTGAGGCCGAGCGCACAGGCGATGGTGGCTGTGACCACGATTGTCTTCAGATCTACCATGTCAAAACCCCTAGGCAACTCTTGTTGTATGACAGCGACTCCGGATCGTCCAATCTGATGCACAGCTGCTTCGGGGATGCCGGAAGCGGCCAGGCCCAAAGAGCTTGACATCTCACTTCTTCCAGCCTCCGCGCATCACTATATCCCTTTCTGGCAACCCGCTGTGAGAGCGCTAACGACCCTAGCTGCTTGTGTAGGGGTCTGGGGGTTTTGGCTTTTCGGGTCTACGTGACTTATGTGGCTGCTGGTGTTGGCGAGTTGGTGCGCTCCACGTCGGGCCAGTAGATGGTGCGGCCACCTAACCCATTGCCCGCGCGGTCACGAGATCTTGCCGGGTCGCACGCTAGTCGGACACCAGCCGTGCTCATGCCCCGGCGGGCACACTGCCTGGACCTGAGAGTGTGGCGTCGCCGTGGTCTACGCGCGGCCGGTCACCGCCGGGGTATGGGCCTGGCCATTCGCCCGCAGCGGCCAACGCGTCAATGACGATGTTGCGAATGGTGCTCCGCACCTCCAGGTCACCTGTACTGGAGGGCAGGAGTAAGGACATTTAGCCGGTGCGGAAGGCCGGTGACTTGGCCATGCCTAAATTGTGGCCCTCAACTGTGGCGTCCAGCCAGTCCACAGCTAAGCCGTCTATCGGACGTGTGCGCGCCTGCTGCGTAGGCTGCAAGCCTCGGCGAGCGCAGGCCCGTACGTGACTTTGCCGCAATGGCATCGCCAGCTCGTGTGCATACCGCATGAGCAAGCGACGGTACGGACCAACGTCCGGTCCGATCGCAGCGGATGCCCGCGCGGACAACGCGTCGGCGCGCCAAACTTACCTGCAGCAGGCATTCCTACATGTTGCCCGGATAGGCGGGTTGTCGCGGGCATACAACACGAACGCCGCCCCCGGGGGTAGTTGTCAACGCAAACGCGGTCCATGGCGAGACCGCTTGTCAAGTCCCCTTTTGAGCGGTGACGTTTTCGCAAATATGTAGCCCCGGCCCAACCCCAGCTCGGTGACTCGCCGACGAGGGGGTAGTTAGGAGGTTAGCGAGCCACCGAGCGCTCTCAACGTTAGCTAATTGCAACTGCAAGGAGTCAAGCACTCCTACCTGCCAGTTTACTGTCAACCTACGAGCAGGGGAACCCTCATGGAACCAGTTCAGATTCCGCATTCCAACCCCGTTGGCCCGGTCTATTCAGCGATCAGGGCCATTCGCATGATGCATGCCGCCCGCCTGTGGCCGCTGCCCGAAGACCCGTTCGACCCGAAGGACCAGGGTCGGTTGGCGCGTGGCTGACGTGGCGGTCTATTTCACCTGTCCAAAGTGTTCGGTCCCTCTCATGGCGATCTTGGCTGCATGATCTCCGCCATACCGCCGCCAGCCTCGCCGTGTCGGCGGGGGCGAACGTGAAAGCAATCCAGAAGATGCTGGGCCACGCCTCGGCGGCGATGACGCTGGACATCTACGCCGACCTGTTTGACGACGATCTGGAAGCCGTCGCCACCGCATTGCACAACGCCCGCGCTCAGGAAAGTGTGGGCAAAATGTGGACACGGAGTTAGCACGGGCTGCAGGCCGAGTGACGGCCAGCGCAGTCCCGCGACGCTCAGCGACGCATTTCATGCGCCTAGAGCGGCCGACCTAGAAGTCCCAGTCCTCGTCTTCTGTGTTGACGGCCTTGCCGATCACATACGAGGAGCCCGAGCCAGAGAAGAAGTCGTGGTTCTCATCGGCGTTGGGGCTCAACGCCGACAGGATCGCCGGGTTCACGTCGGTCTCGTCGCGCGGGAACAACGCCTCGTAGCCAAGGTTCATCAGCGCCTTGTTCGCGTTGTAGCGCAAGAACTTCTTGACGTCCTCGGTCAGGCCGACCTCGTCGTAGAGGTCCTGCGTGTACTCGACCTCGTTGTCGTAGAGCTCGAACAGCAGCTCGTAGGTGTAGTCCTTGAGCTCGGCCCTGCGGGCTTCGTCCTCCAGGGCCAGCCCCTTCTGGTACTTGTAGCCGATGTAGTAGCCGTGCACGGCCTCGTCGCGGATGATCAGCCGGATCATGTCGGCGGTGTTGGTCAGCTTGGCGCGGCTCGACCAGTACATCGGCAGATAGAAGCCCGAGTAGAACAGGAAGCTCTCCAGCAGCGTGGAGGCCACCTTGCGCTTCAGTGGCTCGTCGCCCTTGTAGTACTGCATGACGATTTCGGCCTTGCGCTGGAGGTTGGGGTTCTCCTCCGACCAGCGGAACGCATCGTCGATCTCGGCGGTGGAGCACAGCGTCGAGAAGATGTTGCTGTAGCTGCGCGCATGCACCGACTCCATGAACGCGATGTTGGTGTAGACCGCTTCCTCGTGCGGAGTCAGCGCGTCGGGGATCAGGCTGACCGCCCCGACGGTGCCCTGGATCGTGTCGAGCAGCGTCAGGCCGGTGAACACGCGCATGGTCAACTGCTTCTCATGGGCGGTCAGCGTGTTCCAGGACGGGATGTCGTTGGACACCGGCACCTTCTCTGGCAACCAGAAATTGCCGGTCAACCGGTCCCACACCTCGGCGTCTTTTTCGTCCTGCAGGCGGTTCCAGTTGATCGCCGACACGCGGTCGACCAACTTCACTCTTTCGGTCACCAGAACCTCACTTCACCGCAGAAAGTCGTTTGCCGAACTGGCACCACCGACACTACCCCTGGGGGCCGACAACGCCCGGAACCGCAACACCTTGTGTTTTCGTGTCGAGCCCAACTCCGAAGAATTTGTACTCGGACGGCTTCAGCTTGCGGGTCTCGCGCCAGTACTCCCAGGTCATACCACTCCACAGCGTGCGGTTGACGCCGTGCTCGTCCAGGTACCAGCTCCGGCAACCACCGGTGTTCCAGACCGAGCGGGCCAGGTCGCCCTGCAGCTCGGCGTTGTCGCGGTCCTGCGCACTACGCGTCGGGGCCAACGCCTGCGCGTCGAACTCGTCAACCGCGGCGATCGCTTGGGCGACATAACGGATCTGCGACTCGATCATGAAGACGACGGAGGTGTGCCCCAGGCCGGTGTTGGGCCCCAGCAGGAAGAACAAATTGGGCATGTCCGCGACGGCGACGCCATGGTGTGCTACCACGCCTTCGCGGTTCCATCGATCGACCAGGTCCTCCCCGCCCGCGCCCTTGATGTCGACGTACGTATAGGAGTCGGTGACGTGGAATCCGGTGGCGAACACGATCACGTCGACCTTGCGCTCGGTGCCGTCGGCGGTGACGATGCCGTCGGGCGTGATGCGCGCGATGCGGTCGGTGATCAGCTGTGTCCTCGGATTCGCGACACCCTGATAGTAGTTGGGCGAGTAGAGGATTCGCTTGCAGCCGGCGCGATACGTCGGCGTCAGCCTGCGGCGCAGCTCCTTGTTCTTGACGGCGCGCCGGATGTTGAACTTGCCGACCAGTTCCACCGCCCGCAGCAGTGCGGGCCGTCGGGTCATGGCGAAACCGAGGCCCTCGAGCCACCAGTAGATGCCACTGCGCACCGCCAGTCGCAGCCCCGGAACGTAGGCGAACGCTCGCTTGAGGCCCTCCGGAAAGGGCTTGTTGGGCCGCGGCACCACCCACGGCGGTGTGCGCTGGTAGAGCTGCAGCTCGCTGACGTCGTTCACGATCTCGGGCACGATCTGGATCGCGCTTGCGCCGGTTCCGATGACCGCCACCCGCTTGCCGGTGAGATCGACGCTGTGGTCCCACTGCGCGGAATGGAAAGCCACGCCGCGGAATTCGTCCTTGCCCTCGATGTCGGGGATCAACGGGATGTGCAATGCGCCCGCTCCGGAGATCAGGAACTGTGCGACAAACTCCTGCCCGTCCGCGGTGAAGACATGCCAGCGGTACTCGGAGTCGTCCCAATGCGCACGATCGACGAGCGAGTTGAATCTGATGTAGCGGCGCAGCCCGTACTTATCGGTGACGCCCTTGAGGTAGTCCCAAATCTCCGGCTGCGGAGAGAACAGCTTGCTCCACGTCGCCTTCGGCTCGAAGGAGAACGAGTACAGGTGCGACGGGACGTCACACGCGCAGCCCGGGTAAGAGTTGTCCCGCCAGGTGCCGCCGACGTCGTCGGCCTTCTCCAGGATCAGGAAGTCCACACCCTGGCGCTGCAGCGCAATGGCCATCCCTAGACCGGAGAAGCCGGTGCCGATGATCAGCGCGCGGGTGTGCACGGGCTGCTGGGTGCTGCTCTCGGCAGCCTGCTCGGGGGCAACCGTCATCGATCGGATCCTTCCTGGGAACGCCGGTACCGGGTAATTCCGGCTCCCAGGTTAACCGTCTCAGCCGCCGGCGCAAACGCCGGTGATCAGGCGAACGAACGGGCGTGTTCGGAGGTTAGATGCCGGTCGGAGTCGAACGTCTCGAAGTGACCCGATCCAACCATGCCGATTCCGCGCTGCGGCATGCGGAAGTCGCCGAGTCGGGCTTGCCGAAGCAACGGCCCGCCTGAGCCGAGGTCGTGTCCGCGCAGCACCGCGCGCGAATCGGCGACGACCCACAACTGCTTCGGGGCCATCGTGTAGCACTGCCCGTTGGGCGCGCGGCCGGTCAGCCGGACGTCACCGACACCGAGCGTTCGACTGGCCACGCGGCTCAGCCGCCTGAGGGTGGTCGGGTCGGTCCACGCCGACTCGGACAGCCGCCCGCCGATCGTGCTCATGAACCGGGTGGCCGCGGTGTCCTGTAGATCGACGGTCCAGTGCAATAGACCGGGGATTTCGATCAGTACCGACCACGGGCTGACCCAGCTGACGCCGATTCCGCATTGAACCGCGTCGTTGGGGGTGGCCGAGCCGAAGTAGCGAGCGCAGCTCTGCTGTCCGGGCGTCGTCGCGTAGAACGTCCAGTTGCACGACGGGTCGCGATGCCACACCGACAGGTATGGGGGCGCGAAGGTCGTCGCGGGGAAATGGCGCATCGCCAGGTAGTGCCCGTTGGAGAACGGAAGGCCAATGATCCCGAATCCGACGAAGCGCTCGTCGTCGCCGGGGGGAAGCATCGGGTTGGCCAGCACGGCCGCAACGGTGTCCTGTGGGGTGTGTTGTTTCGTCATGCGCCGATGGTCCGGCGCGGCGCGGTCTCACCACATGAGGCGTCTGCCCCAAATCATCGACTCTTGTCAGGCGACGTGTTCGCGGCGTCGAACGCCCTCGTGCAGCGGCAGGTCCGGGTCGATCTTGATGCCAAGCAGTTCACAGGTGCCGTAGATGGCGCCGATCATGATCGTCGTCATGTGCGCGATGAACTCGTCAGGCGGCATGCGGCGCGGACTGTCGACGTCGGGTCCCAGCCACCAGTCCGTGGCCGCCGCTGCCGAGCCGAATGTCGTGAACGCGGCGAGTTCGATGGCCGCGCCGTCGAGTTCCATCTCCCGCAGTTCGTTGTTGAACATGTCGGCCATCGCCAGCGTGATTCCGCGGCCCTCGTTGAGCGCGCGCATGGTCGACTCGCTCTGCTCGGCGAAGCGGCCCTGGATCAGGAAGCGGCAGACGTTGGGGTGCTCGTCGACCAGGCGCACGTACTGCTCGACGCTGCGGCGGATGACCTCGCGAGCGGGATCGGAGGCGAGGTTGATCGACGGGAAGATCGCAGCCCACAACACGTCGCGCAGCCGCTCACCGATCGCCTGGAACAAGTCCGACTTGTCGGTGAAATGTCGATAAATCTTTGGTTTCGCGGTGCCGGCCTCTTCGGCGATCTCGCGCAGGCTCAAATCGGGTCCGAGCCGGTCGATCGCGCGGAAGGCGGCGTCGACGATCTCCGAGCGCACCTTCTTGCGATGCTCGCGCCAGCGCTCGCTGCGGGCGTCCACCTTGACACCCGGCTCGCCGCTGGGACGTGACCTGGACATTCGTCGCACGCGATAACTGTACCGCCAAGGTGCCGCTGACCTGCCCAGACCGCCCCGCAACACGGTATTTCACGGCGTTGGCCAGGCAAATTCGCCCGCCACGATGAGACCCGTCGGCGTGGGTACTATTTCTGCGACAGCCAATTATATTTCTGCGACAGCCAATTAAGAGAGAGACGTATGACGCAGCGATACGACCTGGTCATCGCCGGTGGCGGACCCTCGGGTTCGGCCGCAGCGTGGCAGGCCGCGCAGACCGGTGCGAAGGTTGTGGTCCTCGACAAGGCCGAATTCCCGCGCGACAAGCCGTGTGGCGATGGCCTCACCGCGCGCGCCACCAGCTATCTGCAGAAGATGGGCCTGGCCGACGAGGTCGCGAAGTTTCACCGCGTCAACCGGGTGACGGTGTTCAGCCCGAGTCAGTGGGAGCTGTCGTTCCCGAAGCGCCCCGGCATGCCCGATCACGGCCACACCGTGAGCCGTACCGAGCTCGACACGCTGTTGCTCAAGCACGCCGAGTCGGCGGGGGCCGAGGTCCGGCAGTCGGCCGAGGTGTCCGGGCCGATCGTGGAGAACGGGCGCGTCGTGGGTGTGACGCTGAAAAGCGGTGAGAAGGTGTACGGCGACGCGGTGATCGCGGCCGACGGCGCCTACTCCCCCATCAAGCGGGTGCTGAAGATCGATTCGGAGTACAACGGCTATTCGGCGATCGCGATCCGCTCAGAGATGCACGCCAACCGCCCTGACTCCGACAGCCTCGACATCTATTTGAAGCTGGTGTTCGAGGGTGACCAGCTGCCCGGGTACGGGTGGGTGTTCCCGATGGGCAACGGGCGTTTCAACATCGGGCTCGGCTACGTCAACAGCTACAAGAACTGGCAGTCGATCAACGCCACACAGTTCCTTGGCGAGTTCCTGCGGACCCTGCCGCGCGAATGGGAACTGCCGCCCATCGAAGAGCTGAAGAAGAACAAGAGCGTTCGCGCATGGCGGCTGCCGATGGGCTTCACCGCATGGCCGCCGTGGCGGCCGGGTGTTCTGTTCACGGGCGACTCGCTGGGCGCAGGCAAGCCGGCGTCCGGTGCGGGCATCTCCAAGGCGCTGGAGTCGGGGCTGGCCGCGGGCGAGTGCGCGATCGCGGCGCTGCAGAACGGCGGGCCGGATGACTTCACCAACTACGCGCAGCGGATGGAAGCTGCGTGGGGCAAGGAGTACCGGCGCGGCCGCTACTTCCACAAGATGCTCGGGTATCCGAAGGTCGCCAACACGGGCATCAAGCTGATCGACAACGCGCACTTCCGCGATCGGATGCTGAAGGCGTTGTACAAGAAGGCGCAGGGTCCGCAGCACACTTACAAGTAGGCGCCGAGCGGCCACGGGCCACCCGGCGCTCTACAGCGGGCTCACTGCGCGACGGTGAGGACGGGGCTCATGCCACCGACCTCGGTGCTCCCCTTGACGGGTCCGGTCGTGGGGCCTGGGTCCGCCGCGCGGGCATCGACGAGCCAGCCGAAGTGCCATTCGCCGTCGGCTCCGCAATACGACAGGCCCATCCGGCTGCCGGTCGGCACGTACTCGACCGTCTCGTTGCCGTTGCTGTCGGTGTTCACGACGGCGCAGTAACCCGGCTTCTTCGCGGGGCCGTTCGGGCCGATGGGCTGTGCCGAGGCGGTGGCGGCGACGCCGGTCGAAACCGCCACAGCGGCGGCCAGAGCGCCGGCCGCGAGGGCGAGGTGCTGAATCTTCTTGCTGTACATGATGATTCCTTCTGTCGTGTTCGCGGCTTGGTCGATCCGAACCGCACGGCGACAGTCTTCGATGCGGGAGGCATCGCGAGGAATGGGGCGGACACCCGTCGGTTCGGCCGCCACCCGGGGGACTTCGGCAGGCGTGCGGTTAGGGGTTTAGGTGACGCCGGCAAGCCCCTAATCCCCTATCGGCACCGGCGGCCACACCCCTGAGGCACGCTCGGGGGTTAGAGGAGTGCGCCCCGTTTTGGCGATCACGACTTCGCCCCAGGCTTAGCTGCATGAACATCAAACGATTTCTGGCCACAGCCGCGATGACGGCGGGCCTGGCCGTCGGACTCGCCGTGAATGCGAATGCGGCACCCGTGAGCGACAACTTCTGGGAATGCGCTGCACAGCACCCAGACCCCACCGAGTTCGGCGTCTGCTGCGTTTTCTACGGCGGGACGTTCGACGAAAGAACCGGCGAGTGCTGGATTGACCACGAGGCGAAGCTAGAGGAGGCCACCACCAATACCGGCCCCGGCGTTCCCCCGAAAAGGCCTGTGTTGACGCGGCTGCCCAACCTGCCCGTCGCGTCGCTCAGCTGACGCAGGCCACCTGACGCCGAGTGTGGACATCGCACGATTACCCCGCAACCGTGTATCGAGCCCACACTCGGCGTGCGGGTCCTACAGCATGCAGGACACGCAGCCCTCGACCTCTGTCCCCTCCAGCGCCATCTGGCGTAGGCGGATGTAGTAGAGCGTCTTGATTCCCTGGCGCCACGCGTAGATCTGCGCCTTGTTGACGTCGCGCGTGGTCGCGGTGTCCTTGAAGAACAGCGTCAACGAAAGACCCTGATCCACGTGCTGCGTGGCCGCGGCGTACGTGTCGATGACCTTCTCATAGCCGATCTCGTAAGCGTCCTCGAAATACTCGAGGTTGTCGTTGTCCATGTACGGCGCCGGGTAATACACCCGTCCGATCTTGCCTTCCTTGCGGATCTCGACCTTCGACGCGATCGGGTGAATTGATGACGTCGAATGGTTGATGTAGCTGATCGAGCCGGTCGGCGGGACCGCCTGCAGGTTCTGGTTGTAGATACCGTGCGCCTGCACCGACTCCTTGAGCCGCACCCAATCCTCTTGCGTCGGAATGCGAATGTCGGCGTCAGCGAACAGCTGGCGCACCTTGTCGGTCTTGGGCTCCCAGGGCTGCTCGGTGTACTTGTCGAAGAACTCCCCCGACGCGTACTTGGACTTCTCGAAGCCTTTGAAGTGCGTGCCGCGTTCGATCCCGATCCGGTTCGACGCCCGCAGCGCGTGGTAGAGCACCGTGTAGAAGTAGATGTTGGTGAAGTCCACACCTTCTTCGGAGCCGTAGAAGATCCGCTCCCGCGCCAGGTATCCGTGCAGGTTCATCTGCCCGAGCCCGATCGCGTGGGAGTCGTTGTTGCCCTGCTCGATCGACGGCACCGACCAGATGTGCGTCTGATCGCTCACCGCCGTCAACGCCCGGATCGCCACCTCGATGGTCTGCGCGAAGTCCGGCGAGTCCATCGTCTTCGCGATGTTGAGCGAACCGAGGTTGCACGAAATGTCCTTGCCCACCTGGGCGTAGGTCAGATCCTCGTTGAACACCGACGGCGTCGACACCTGCAGGATCTCCGAGCACAGGTTGGAATGCGTGATCTTGCCCTCGATCGGGTTGGCCCGGTTCACCGTGTCCTCGTACATGATGTACGGGTAGCCCGACTCGAACTGCAGCTCGGCCAGCGTCTGGAAGAACTCGCGCGCCTTGATCTTCGTCTTGCGGATCCGCGCGTCGTCGACCATCTCGTAGTACTTCTCGGTCACCGAGATATCGGCGAACGGCTGACCATAGACGCGCTCGACGTCGTACGGCGAGAACAAGTACATGTCCTCGTTCTTCTTGGCCAGCTCGAACGTGATGTCGGGGATCACGACGCCGAGCGACAGCGTCTTGATCCGGATCTTCTCGTCGGCGTTCTCCCGCTTGGTGTCCAGGAACCGGTAGATGTCCGGATGATGGGCGTGCAGGTACACCGCACCCGCACCCTGGCGCGCGCCGAGCTGGTTGGCGTAGGAGAACGAATCCTCCAGCAGCTTCATGATCGGGATGACGCCCGAACTCTGGTTCTCGATGTTCTTGATCGGCGCGCCGTGCTCGCGAATGTTGCTCAGCAGCAAGGCAACCCCGCCGCCGCGCTTGGACAGCTGCAGCGCCGAGTTGATGGAACGCCCGATGGACTCCATGTTGTCCTCGATGCGCAAGAGGAAGCAAGAAACTGGCTCGCCGCGCTGCTTCTTGCCCGAGTTGAGGAACGTCGGGGTGGCCGGCTGAAACCGCCCGTCGATGATCTCGTCGACGAGGTTCTCGGCCAGACCGGTGTCACCCGCGGCCAGCGTCAGCGCGACCATGCAGACCCGGTCCTCGAACCGCTCCAGGTACCGCTTGCCGTCAAAGGTTTTCAGCGTGTAGGAGGTGTAGTACTTGAACGCGCCGAGGAAGGTCGGGAACCGGAACTTCTTGGCATAGGCGCGATCGAGCAGGCTCTTGACGAAGTTGCGCGAGTACTGGTCGAGAACCTCGCGCTCGTAGTAGTTCTCCTTGAGGAGGTAATCGAGCTTCTCGTCGACGTCGTGGAAGAAGACGGTGTTCTGGTTGACGTGCTCGCGGAAGTACTGATGCGCAGCTTCCCGGTCCTTGTCGAACTGAATCTTGCCGTCCGCGTCGTACAGATTCAGCATCGCGTTGAGCGCGTGGTAATCCGTCTCCCCGGGCAGCGCACCGGGAGCGTCGGAGGTTACAGGCTCTGCAGCTGTGACGGTTGGTGGCACGTCTGGTCCTTCCAGAAGTCAGCGAGTCCCGCGCGGACGGCATTTACGTCGTCCGGCGTTCCCATCAGTTCGAAGCGGTACAGGTACGGAACGCCACACTTGCGGGAGACCACATCGCCCGCGTAGGCGAACTCGGCGCCGAAGTTGTTGTTGCCCGCAGCGATGACGCCGCGGATCAACGATCGGTTGTGCTCGTTGTTCAAGAAGGCGATGACCTGTTTAGGGACATAGCCACCGTCATTGATGTCCGGTGTGGCGCGCCCACCGCCATAGGTGGGCAACACCAAGACGAAAGGCTCGTCGACCTCGATGCGTCCGTGCAGCGGGATCCGGGCGGAGGGCAAGCCCAGCTTTTCGACGAAGCGGTGGGTGTTTTCCGACACGCTGGAGAAGTAGACAAGATTGCACCCTGACATCTCGGTTATCTCCTTCTTACCCGCCGGGATACCCCGCTATGCCGTAACCGCGACCGCCCCGCCGAGCGCCTTGATGCGATCGGGCCGGAACCCTGACCAGTGGTCGTTGCCGGCCACCACGACGGGCGCCTGCAGATACCCGAGCGCCATGACGTAGTCGCGGGCCTCGCTATCGAGGCTGATGTCGACCTTCTCGTAGGCGATGCCCTGCTTGTCCAGCGCCTTGTAGGTGGCGTTGCACTGCACGCATGCGGGCTTGGTGTACACGGTGACGGTCATCTGCGGTACGGCTCCTCTGCGAACTCGGACTGGCAACTGCTCGGGTAGTGCTCGTCGCTGAAATTCAGCGGCCCGGAGGCCCTCAAAATTCCTGGCGTCCGGGCCCGCGTTTCCCGGTGTGTCTGAGAACCGACACCGCCGGAATTCTGGGCTCCGGCCGACCTCCGAACCGTGGGGGTCTGTCGGTGCTCGAAACACTACACCTGGTGTCCGACAATACGGAGGGATACCAGATGTTCTAAATAACATTCTTGAAACTCCCTGGTCGTAAGCTTTCAGCTGACTCCACGCCCGGCGTGTCGCACGTCACATTCCGGGGCGTGTCGCGCTCTACCCGAAGGTCTACCACCGGCCACCGACATGCGAGCCGACGCCAACCGTCACAGTGACATAACAGCAAAGTCGCCGGCCGGGTCACGATGGACCCGGCCGGCGGCCTTGGAGTGGAGCGCTAGGCGACTTCGGCGGCTAGCTTGCCGACGACGTTGCGCAGGTTCTCTGCCATCTCGGCGTTCTCCCGCGGGTGCTTGCCGTCGAGAGCCTTGAGCGGCACGGACAGCTTGAGCTCCTCGACCACGCGCGGCCCCGCGATGCCGAACGACTTGCGCGTCTCGTCGTGCGCCCACACGCCGCCGTATTGGCCCCCCGCCGCGCCTACGACGGCCAGCGGCTTGTCCTTCAGCGCGCTGTTGCCAAATGGGCGCGACAGCCAGTCGATCGCGTTCTTCAACACCCCAGGGATGCTGCCGTTGTACTCAGGGGTGACGACGAGCGTTGCGTCGGCCTCCGCGGCCTCCGCACGCAGCGCGACCACCGGCTCGGGAACGTCGTCGTTGTCAATGTCCTCGTTGTAGAAGGGCAACTCCCCCAGCCGATCGAACAGCTGCAGGCTCACTCCCTCGGGTGCCGTCTCGACCGCGAGCTCGGCGATCTGCCGATTGATCGACGCGCCGCGCAAGCTACCCACCAGCACCAACATGTTGATGTCGGACATATTTCTTCCCTTCAGACGTCCCAACAGATCCTCGCACCATCCAACCGGACCGTGGTCCGATTCATTCCGGCTGAGTTAAAGTGGCGAAGGTGAGCGTCTCCGACCAGCTAGCCGATCTGCCGGTAACCGATTCTGTTCCACCGGAGCGGGGCGACGCAGCACGCAACCGCGCGCTGCTTCTCGAGGCCGCCCGCCGGCTCATCGCAGAGCGTGGCCCCGACGCCGTCACCACCGACGACATCGCCGCGGCCGCCGGTGTGGGCAAGGGCACATTGTTCCGCCGCTTCGGCAGCCGGGCCGGGCTGATGCTCGTCTTGCTCGACGAAGACGAGAAGGCCGAGCAGCACGCGATGATGTTCGGCCCTCCCCCGCTGGGTCCTGGTGCCCCTCCGCTCGAGCGGCTGCTCGCGTACGGCGGTGACCGGCTCACGTTTGTCCACACCCACCACGCACTACTGTCCGACGCCAACCGCGACCCGCAGATGCGGTTTATTGCCCCGCTGATGTTTCACCACCGGCATATCCGGGTGTTGCTGGAGGGGGCGGGCACTACCGGCGACTTGGATGCTCAGGCGTTCGCCCTGCTCGCCCTGCTCGACGCCGACTACGTCCAGTTCCATTTGACCGAGCGCGGCCAGACGCTCGAGCAGCTCGGCGACGCGTGGGAAAGCGTGGCGCGCAAGCTCTGCGCCAAATGACTGCGATGAGCGCTCGCGCGAAGAGCCGATGACCGAGCGGTGGGTCCTGCACGTGGACCTCGACCAGTTCCAGGCCGCGGTCGAAGTACGACGACGGCCCGAACTTGCAGGCCTGCCAATCATTGTCGGAGGCAACGGCGACCCGAACGAACCGCGCAAGGTGGTCACGTGCGCGTCCTACCCGGCACGCAAGTTCGGTGTGCACGCCGGCATGCCGCTGCGTACCGCGGCCCGCAAGTGTCCGGATGCAACGTTCCTGCCACTCGATACGGCCGCCTACGACGAAGCGTCCGACGAAGTGATGTCCGTGCTGCGCGACTTCGGTCACCCCGTCGAGGTGTGGGGCTGGGACGAGGCCTACGTCGGCGCCGAGGTCGACGGCCCGATCGAACTCGCCGAGCAGATCCGCGAAGTCATCGCGGGCGCGACGGGATTGTCGTGTTCGGTTGGCATCAGCGACAACAAGCAGCGCGCCAAGGTGGCCACTGGTTTCGGCAAGCCGGCCGGCATCTATCAACTCAACGACGAGAACTGGATGGCGGTGATGGGCGATCGCGAGGTCGACGCCCTGTGGGGCGTCGGTCCGAAGACCGCCAAAAAGCTTGCCGGCATGGGCATTACCACCGTCGCAGACCTCGCCGCCACCGATGCCACGCTGCTCACGTCGACCTTCGGCCCTACGACCGGGCTGTGGATTCTGCTGCTGGCCAAGGGCGGCGGCGACAACAATGTCAGCGCCGAACCGTGGGTGCCGCGCTCCCGCAGCCACGTCATCACCTTCGCGAAGGACCTGACCGACCTCGGTGAAATCGACTCCGCGGTCGTCGAACTCGCGCAGCAGACACTCACCGAGATCGTGGCCCAGGATCGCATGGTCACCCGGGTCGCGGTGACGATGCGGACCAACACGTTCTACACCCGGACCAAGATCCGCAAGCTAACGTCGCCGAGCGTCGATGCGGACGTCGTCACCCAGACGGCGCTGAACCTGCTCGCCCTCTTCGAACTCGACCGGCCAATCCGGCTGCTCGGCGTCCGGCTGGAACTCAACCCTCCAGAAGGCGGGTACTGAGACTTCATGCTGCACACGGTCGCGATGGACCATATGAAACCATCAGCCACCGACATCACCCACAAGCAATGACGGGTCAACTCTTAGGCGCGAGGCGCCGGCCGCAGCGCACGACTGAACATGACGTTGGCCTGCCGCATCGCGACGCTGTAGGGCCACCACGCAACGCGTTTGAACGCGTACAGCGCCCGGATCTCCGGCGACGTGTAGATCAGAAAACGGTTGCGCACCACACCGCGCAGGATCCTGTCGGCGGCGTGCTCGGGCGACACCGCGTGACCGCTGAATCGGTTCGTCCACTTTTGCACGCTCGGATCCTCGCGGTCGACGCCGGCGATCTGAACCGTCTGCACCAGTGGTGTTTTCACCGCGCCGGGCACTACCACCGACACTCCGATGCGGTACCGGGCCAAGTCGAAGCGCAGCACCTCCGAAAGTCCGCGCAGACCGTACTTACTTGCGCTGTAGGCCGCGTGCCACGGCAGCGCCACCACGCCGGCGGCCGATGAAACGTTGACCAGATGCCCACCCCTGCGCGCGGCCAGCATGGGCGGCACGAACGTCTCGATCACGTGGATGGGCCCCATCAAGTTGATATCGACCATCGACTTCCAGTGCTGATGGGTGAGTTGATCGACCGTCCCCCACGCGGACACACCGGCAATGTTCATCACCACATCCATCGCCGGATGATTGGCGTGGATGTGCTCGGCGAAGGCGGCCACGTCGTCGTAGTCGGAGATGTCGAGAACGCGGTGTTCGGTCACCTGCGCACCGAGCGCGCGCGCGTCGGCGACGGTTTTCTCCAGGCCCTCGGCGTCACGGTCGGTGAGGTACAGCTCGGCGCCTTCGACGGCCAGCTTCAATGCGGTGGCGCGGCCGATGCCGCTGGCGGCCCCGGTAAGGAAACAACGCTTGCCGGTAAAGCCGCTCCCCTGCGCCATGGCGGTGAGGATACCGTCGTGGCCGGTTAGCCGAATTGGCCGCCGCCCCACAATCCGGACACCCATAGCCGCTCGAGGACTTCGACCGCACCCGCGGGATCGTGTCCCCGGCCGATGAAGGCACTGTCGTGCGACAACGTCATCGACGTCGTGGCGGTGAGCATGCGCACGAGCGCAGGCAGGTCGTCGGACACCGGCCGGGCGCCGGCATCCTGCTCGACGAGGCCGACGATCTTGTCGATCACCGTGTCCGCGAAGTCGTCCATGATCTCCCGGATTTGCGCGTCGGTGTTCCGCGCGAGCGTGCAGGCCCGCATGATCGGGTCGTTGGTGGAGAAGACGGCCGCAGCGTTGCCGACCATCCGCTTTGCGAATTCCGATGGCGCCTCGCCGGGTTCGCGCGGAGCGAAGTCGTGGGTCAGCTTGTCGAGTTCCTCCATCGCTTCGGCGACGATCACCGCGAGCACCGCATACTTGGAGTCGAAGTAGAAGTAGAAGCCCGACCGCGCGACGCCGGCCCGCTCGCTGATGGTGCTGACGGACAGATCGGCGAACGACTTCTGCTCGAGCAGCTCGCGGACCGCGGTGATGATGGCATCCCGCTGCCGGTCGCCCCGGCTGCGGCGAACCTGCTGTGCTTCGGGTTGGGCCGTCATGGCAGTAGACCTTTTCATCGCGACTCGCGGAATCAAAACTTGACACGCGTCAAGTCACCATACCAGGATGGATGGTCGGGTGACGTCCATAGCTTGTGATTCCAGGAGCGTGTCCATGCCGACGATCAGCACCAAGGATTACCTGCTCGACCAGGCCAAGCGACGGCTGATTCCCACGATGAACAACACCCCGGGAATGGGCGCGCTCGAGAAGCGACTGCTGGCGCGTGACTGGAAGCAGATCACGCTGGCCGAGCCGCCACCGGGAAGCGCCCTCAAACCCATCGTCGGCGATGCAGGCCTGCCCATCGTGGGGCACATGATCGAGGGGTTCCGCGGCGGCCCGGAGTACGCGTTGAAGGTGTATCGCGAGCAGGGTCCGGTCGCATACTCGTATTCCGCCGTACTGCCCTCGGTGGTCGCGCTCGGCCCCGACGCGACCCAGGCCATCTTCTCCAACCGCAACAAGGACTACTCGCAGAAGGGCTGGCACCGAGTCATCGGGCCGTTCTTCAACCGCGGCCTGATGCTGCTGGACTTCGACGAGCACATGTTCCACCGGCGGATCATGCAGGAGGCGTTCACGCGGACACGGCTGACGGGATATGTCGAGCACATTGACCGGGTGGCATCGGACGTAGTGGCCAACCAATGGGTCGCCGACGACGCACGGTTCCTGTTCCACCCGGCCACGAAGAAACTGACTCTCGACATCGCGTCGATGGTGTTCATGGGCCACGAGCCGGGTAGCGACCACGACCTGGTCACCAAGGTGAATCAGGCCTTCACCACCACCACCCGCGCCGGCGGCGCGATCATTCGCACCGAAGTGCCCCCGTTCAAGTGGTGGCGCGGCCTGCGGGCCCGCAAGGTGCTGGAGGACTACTTCGCCGCGCGCGTCAAGGAACGCCGCAACGCCGAGGGCACCGACATGCTCACGGTGCTGTGCCACACCTCCGACGAGGACGGCAACAGCTTCTCTGACGAGGACATCGTCAACCACATCATTTTCGTGATGATGGCGGCCCATGACACTTCGACGTCAACGCTCACGACGATGGCCTACCACCTGGCTGCCAACCTCGAGTGGCAGGAACGGGTGCGGGATGATTCGACCCGGCTCGGCGACGGACCACTCGACATCGAGGCGCTGGACAAGCTCGAGACCCTCGACCTGGTGATGAACGAGGCGTTGCGCCTGGTGACGCCGCTGCACCTCAACGTGCGCGAAACCGTCCGCGATACCGACCTGCTCGGGTACTACCTCCCGGCCGACACCATGGTGGTCACCTGGCCGAGCATGAACCACCGGCTGCCCGAGCTGTGGACCGATCCCGACAAGTTCGATCCAGACCGGTTCGCCGAGCCGCGCAGTGAGCACAAGAAGCACCGTTATGCCTTCGCTCCGTTCGGCGGTGGCGCGCACAAGTGCATCGGGATGACGTTCGGCCAGCTTGAGGTCAAGACGGTCATGCACCGACTGCTGCGCCACTACCGGTTGGAACTTCCCCACCCCGGATACCGGCCGCATTACGACTACGCGGGGATGCCGATCCCGATGGACGGCATGCCGATCGTGCTGCGCCCGTTGCGCTGACGCGCTTGCGCCGAAATGGAATTCCCGGTCGTCAAGACTCGCAATTAGCAACCGGGAATTCCATTTCGGTGTTCAGACCTCGGTCAGCAGTCGGTTCGCGCAGGCGATGACCGCACGCAGCGCGGACTGCGTCGGGTCGTCGGACCAGCCCATCGCCCACTGAGACCGGACGCCGTCGCAGCCGCGGACGAACGTCGCGGTGTGCTCGCCGGCCGGAACCTGGTGAAACCGCGTCATCTCGACCGCGATGCCATGGTCGTAGAGCATCGCGGTCAGGGCCGCGACGGGTCCAGACGCGGCGGCCGACGATGTGCTGATGCGATCGCCGACGGCCAGGGTGGCCTGGAAGTTGCGAGCCTGCGGACCCAGCCGGGTCGACGAGCGTTCGGCGTCTGTGCACTGCCAGTTCCCCAGCCGCAGCGGACCCGCGCTGGACGCATATTCGTCGTGAAATGCTTCGAAAGACATCGCGTCGGCCTCCTGGCGCAGACCGCGGGGCATCGGGGAGTCGATGTGGGCCGCAAACGGCAGCGGCGCTGCGCTGGTAGCGGATTGAAATGTCATGTGCCGGTCTTCTCTGATTAGAGGAAATGACCGACGTAGCAACGACCCACAGCGAGGGGTCGGTCAGGATCAGACCCCGCTGCGGGTTGCTACTACGATTCGCCTCGGCACGATCGCGATGCTAGTTGGCGTCCCGGACGCGGTGCAAACCCATTTCCGTGCGAGGTGTCACGATGTCCCGCGTGACGCGATCCGCTCCGCTGATCTTCCTCGACACGGAGACCACCGGCCTGCACAAGACTCGCAGGCCGTGGGAGATCGCGCTGATCAAGCGCACCGACACCGAACAGACGCAGCTGCTGCTGTGCGTGGACGTCCGCGACCTGGAGCTGGAGGACGCCGATCCCGTCGGGCTGCGAATCAGCGGGTTTCACCGGCGACACCCACAAGCGCGGGTTCGACCGCTGCTGGTCCCCCGCGCCTATCGGGCCGGCGATGCTGCCGGGTTGGTCCACCAGTGGACGGCCGGAGCCACGATCGTCGGTGTGGTCCCGCGCTTCGACGCCGAATGCCTTGCCGATATGTTCGCTCGCCACGGTGTGAAACCCGCGTGGAACGACGACCTCGTCGACGTCGTCCCGCTGGCGACAGCCGCGATTCGCGCGGCGGGCCGAGAGCCGGCATCCGATGTCGCGAGCCTGTCCAGGCAGTGCGGGGTCAAGCCGCCGACCGCCGCACAGCGTCACACCGCTCTGGGGGACGCCCGCTGGGCGATGCGCTGGTACGACAAGCTCGTGCAGATGTGACGGCCGAGCTCAGTCGAGGGAGTAGCGGTCGCGCAGCTTCGCCAGCGTGGCCTCGATCCCTGTGGCGTTGCTCTTCGCGAAACCCATCAGCGCGTAGTAGTTCAGCCCGTCCTTCACCGCCCCCGTGTCGCGGAAGTCGAACGTCTCGGTTACCCGGGTGAGCGTCGGAGATATCTCGTCGAATTCCCACCGCCAGCGATGGCCGAACGGGTGACGCCACTCGATCAGCGCTCCGGGTTTCAAGGCGGTGACGGTGCTGGTGATCCGATAGGGCAGGCCGAACATTCGCATCTTCGTCGAGAATCGGTCTCCCGCAGCGAGTTCCGCCGGAGCCGCGATGTTCTCGCGGACGGTTCCGGAACCGTCGAGTTCGTGGTGTCTGCGAGGGTCAGCGACGATCGCGAACAGTTCCTCGGCCGGTGCAGCCACCTCGACGGACCTGCTGACCCGACGCGGTCCTGCGTCGACGACGGAAATCGTCATGACACCTCCTTCGGCGACGCCGCGGTCACCATCTCCAGCATTGTTTAGCTGTCATGGAACTCCTTTCTACGCGCGATCGGTCAGTGGTCAAGAACGGCGAAGGCGCGCCCGACCCCGTCGACGCCCTCGTCCGCGCCAAGAAGTAACGTGGGCGGCCCATGAACTGGGCCCTTCTCGCCGCTGCCGGTGTGCTCGGCGGACTCACCGGCAGCATCGCGGGCCTCGCGTCGGTCGCCACTTATCCTGCGCTGCTGGTGGTCGGGCTTCCGCCGGTGACGGCCAACGTCACCAACACCGTGGCGTTGGTGTTCAACGGCATCGGTTCGGTCTTGGGATCGCGGCCCGAGCTCGAGGGCCAAGGGCCGTGGCTCAAGCGAATCGCGCCGGCCGCCGCGGTCGGCGGTGCAGTCGGCGCCGCACTGCTGCTGGCCACGCCCGCGGAGGGTTTCGAGAGAGTAGTGCCGATCTTGCTGGGCCTGGCCTCCGTCGCGATTCTGCTGCCACGCGCAAGCCGTCAGGAAGCGAGAGTCGCTCACCACCAACGACATACCGTCAGGGTGCTGTTGGAAGCCTCAGCGATCTTCGTGATCTGCATCTACGGCGGCTACTTCGGCGCGGCGGCAGGCGTGCTACTGCTCGCGATGCTATTGCGGGCCGGCGGCGCGACGCTCGCGCATGCCAACGCCGCCAAGAACGTGATCGTCGGCGTCGCGAACGGCGTTGCAGCGCTGATCTTTGCGTTCTTCGCACCGGTGAACTGGCCTGCCGTCATCGCCGTCGGTGCCGGATGCCTGATCGGATCGCGACTCGGTCCCGTGGTCGTCCGCCATGCGCCCCCCGGGCCGATACGCGTGGTGATCGGTGTGGCCGGGCTCGCGTTGGCGGTCAAACTCGGTCTCGACGCGTACGGCTAGGCCAAGTCGAATGGGCTGTCGCCCTTGGCCACTCGGGTACCCATGTCGATCAGATTCTGCGCGTTCGAATGCAGTCGCTCGCCGGCCTCTCTGCTTGCCTGCCCGATCAGAAAGCGAGACCACGTGCCCTCGATCACGATGCCCAGCTTGAAACACGCCATCGCGACATACCAGTCCAGCCGTGACGTTTCGCGGCCGCCCGCTGCCAAGTACGCCTCGAGCAGTTCGCGGCGGCTCGCCAGCCCGCCGAGCGCAGCCAGTTCCGCCCCCGCCGTGATCGTGTTCGTTTCCAAAGGCCAGCAGATCAACATCCAACCCAAGTCCAGCAGGGGGTCGCCGACTGTACACATCTCCCAATCGACGAACGCCGCCAACTCCGGCTTGTCGCGGCGGAGCAGAACATTGCTCAGATGCGGGTCGCCGTGCATGATCCCCGGCGTCCCATCTGGCGGGCGGTTGGACTCCAACCACTCCGCAAGCTCTCCGACGGCCAACGATTCGGGCGCATACCGATCGTGCCGATAGCTTTCGAGCAGCCGCAGGAACTGCGGAACCTGGCGCTCCAGAAAGGAACCCGGCCGCTTGAGCTCCGCGAGGGGGCTGCCCTCCCAGGCGACATTGCCGAGTTGCGCCAGGCTCGCAGCATATGACAGCCCGACCTGATGGCGCATGCCTGCGTCGCGCACGTAGGCCTCGTCCATCTCGCTGCCGGGGTTGAAGCCGTCGATCTCCTCCATGAGGTAGAACACCACGCCGAGCACGTCGAGGTCGTCGCATCCGGCGACGAACCCGGGGTGTGGCACCGGTGTGCCTGCCAGGGTGCGAAGCGCCGCGATCTCGCGCAGCATCGTCTTGTCGCTCGTCGGCCGTGGGTGAAGCGGGGGCCGTCGCAAGACCATCGGACGCCCATCGACGAGCACCCGCACCACGATGTTCTGCGTGCCGCCGGTCAACGGCTCGACATCGCTCACCGTCGACCCGAGGCCCTGCTCGCGCACCCAGCGCTGCAGAACGATCTGGTCGGCGTCGCTCAGGGTTGGTAGTTGAAGCGCGTCGTCGGGCATGCAGACATGGTGTCAGCCCTTGCGCGCGGTCAGCAGCAGGTACTCCCATTCCATGGTCGACGAGCTGCTCAGGACGCTGTCGCCCACCTGTGCGATGTCTGCGTCGAGGGCGGCCACGCGGTCCGGATCGCCCTCGATGTTGCGGTACACCGAGATCGTCGGCCCGTAGAGCGTCTTGAAGTAGTCGCGGAACTCGGCGCCGTCGGTGAAGTTGTCGATGCGCAGCATCCGTCGCTCGGTAACGACATCAGTGACGCGGTCGCCGAGCAGCGCGCGGACGTGATCCTCCTGACCCCACAGCGGAGGTGGCTGCGCACCGGTCGGGGGTGCCGGAGCGTACGGCTTCATCGCGGCCCACAGCTGCCCGATGTGGCCCTCGGGCGTCCAGCTGATCAAACCGATCCTGCCGCCCGGTTTGCACACCCGAACCAGCTCGCCGGCCGCGAGCTGATGGAACGGAGCGAACATCACGCCGATAGAGGACATCACCACGTCGAATTCGTTGTCCCCGAAGGGCAATTCATGAGCGTTGGCCTCGCGCCATTCGAGGTCGACGCCGCGCTCGGCGGCCAGGCGGCTACCCTGCTCCAACAGTTCCGGCACCAGGTCGCTGGCGACGACGCTCGCTCCGGTCTCTGCCGCGGGAATCGCCGCGTTTCCGGTGCCTGCGGCCACGTCGAGGACGCGGTCGCCCGGCCCGATGCCGGTGGCCTGCACCAGCACGGGGCCGAGCGGGGAAACCAGTTCGGCGGCAAGCTTCGCATAGTCGCCCGACGCCCACATGGCTCGATGTTTGGCTGCGACCTGGCTCTGGTCGATGGCTACGGTCGGATTGTTCATAATCGATTCCTCGCTCGATCGGTGCAAACATCGTCCCGTCGCCGATTGCACGGATCTAGTTACAGATCTGTACTGGCACTGGTTCCATATCTTTACTGCCCACTTAACGCTCGGAGGTGCGCCAAATGTCCGGATATGGCCAATTCTGTCCGGTGGCCAAGGCGATGGAGCTACTCGACGAGCGGTGGACGATGCTCGTCGTGCGCGAACTGCTCGCGGGAAGCGAGCACTTCAACGACCTGCGCCGCGGCGTGCCGAAGATGTCGCCGGCGCTGCTTTCCAAGCGGCTGAAGTCGCTTACCCGTGCCGGTGTCGTCGAGCGGGAGGAAATCGACGGGCGCACAACATATTCGCTGACCGAGTGCGGCAAGGAGCTGGCCGACGTCGTCGAGGCGCTTGGCGCATGGGGTGTGCGCTGGATCGGCGAGCTCGGCGAGGAGGACCTCGATCCGCATCTTCTGATGTGGGACATGCGCCGCACCATCCCGATCGAAGCCTGGCCGCGGGCGCGCACCACGCTGGCGTTCCACCTCGACGGGGTGGCGCCGAGGGCATCGCGGTGGTGGCTGGTCGTGTCGGGTGGCGAGGCCGACGTGTGCGACTTCGATCCTGGCTTCGAGGTGGCTGGCACGATCCAGACCAGCCTGCATACGCTTACCCGGATCTGGCGGGGCGACGTCAGCTGGTCGCACGCGATGCTCGACGGCAGCGTGACGGTGTCCGGACCCGCCGACGTCCGCCGCAGCATCGCGACCTGGATCGGCCAGTCGACTCTCGCCGGCGTGCGGCGCCCGGCGTGAGCTACTCATCCTGGTAGTTCAGGCAGGACTCCGCCCTGTTGATGACGCCGTCGCGGTAGTCCTTGCAGCTGAAGAAATGCTGAACGTCGACGGGTTCAGTCGAGAATTCGCCTCGCGACGTTGGTGGTGATCAGGTCGAGAAGCTCGTCGCCACGGCCGGCCAGGATGGTCCGGATGGCGTAGAGCGAGAAGCCCTTGGCCTGCTCGACGGTGATCGCAGGCGGTATCGACAGCTCCTGGCGTGCGGTGACCACGTCGACGATCGCCGGTCCGTCGTACGCGAACGCGTCGACCAAGGCCTGCTGCAAATCGGCGGGCTGCTCGACGCGCCTGCCGAAGATCCCCATCGCCGCGGCGACGTCGGCAAAGTTCGGGTTGACCAGATCGGTGCCGAAGTTGACGATGCCCGCGGCCTTCATCTCCAGCTCGACGAAGTTCAGCGACGAGTTGTTGAAGACGATCACCTTGACCGGCAACCGGTTCTGGCTCAGTGTGATCAGCTCGCCGAACGACATGGTGAGTCCGCCGTCGCCGGCCAGCGCGACCACCTGACGGTTTCGGAACGCGGTCTGCGCGCCGATTGCGTGCGGCAGCGCACACGCCATGGTGCCGTGGTTGAACGAGCCGACGAGCCGCCTGCGGCCGTTCATCTTCACGTAGCGCGCCGCCCAGACGACCGGTGAACCGACGTCGACGGTGAAGACGGCGTCATCGGCCGCCAGTTGATCGGCAAGTCCCGCAACGTATTCCGGCCGGATCGGGCTCCGATCACGGTCGTTGACGGCCAGCTCGTCCAGCGTCTTGCGGGTCTTGGCGTAGTGGCGCAGCGATCGGTCCAGATGGTCCCGCTGGCCCTTCTGGCGTAGCAGCGGCTGCAGCGCGGCCAGCGTGTCTTTCACGGTGCCGACGAGTCCCAGCTCGATCGGGGTGCGACGGCCGAGGTTGCGTCCGCGGATATCGACCTGAACGACGTTGGCGTTCTCGGGATAGAACTGCTGATAGGGAAAGTCGGTGCCCAGCATCAGCAGCGCGTCGGCCTCCTTGATCGCCTTGTACCCCGAGGCGAAGCCGAGCAGGCCGGTCATGCCGACATCGAACGGATTGTCGTATTCGATGAACTCCTTGCCGCGCAGCGCGTGCACGATCGGTGCGCCCAGCGTCGCGGCCGCCTGGATCACCGCGTCATGGGCGCCTTCGACACCGGCGCCAGTGAGAATCGTGACAGCCTCTGCGCCGTTGAGGATTTCGGCCGCCTGGCGAAGCGACTCGTCGTCGGGACGCAGCACGGAACGCGTCGCTGTGATCGGCCGCGACAGGAATCCTGACGCGTCGGCGCGCTGCAGGAAGACCTCGCCGGGGATGACGACGACGGCTACCCCGTTCTCCTCGACCGCGGCCCGCATCGCCATCTCGAGGATCCGCGGCAACATCTCCGGCGTGCTGACGAGTTCGCGGTAGACGCTGCACTCCCGGAACAGCTCCTGCGGATGCGTCTCCTGGAAGTACTCCGAACCGATCTCCGTGCGCGGGATGTGGGCGGCGATCGCGAGCACCGGGACCCGGCTGCGCTGCGCGTCGAAGAGACCGTTGATCAGATGCAGGTTGCCGGGGCCGCAGCTGCCTGCGCACACCGCCAGCTGTCCGGTCAGCGCGGCATCGGCTGCCGCCGCAAACGCGGCCGTCTCCTCGTGACGAACGTGCTCCCAAGAGATTTCACCGGATCGCCGGATCGCGTCGGTGAAGCCGTTCAGGCTGTCGCCGGGGAGGCCGTAGACACGGCGCACACCGCTGAGTAGTAGGGCTGAGATGACGTGATCAGCAACGGTCGCCACTCACGAAGCGTAGGTGATTTCGGCGTGGTTTCTAGCGCTCAGCGTAGGAAATCACGCCGAAAACGCGACTACTTGGGTGCGAAGCGCTGGCCGGCGTCGAGCCGGAGGCACTGGCCGTTGAGCATCGGGTTGTCGACGATCGCCAGGGCGAGCTTGGCGTACTCCTCTGGCCGGCCGAGCCGCTTCGGGAACGCCGCGTCCTTGGTGAGCTGCTTGGCGAACTCGTCGGGGATTCCCTCGGTCAGCCCGGTGGCGAAGAGGCTCGGCGCGATCGCCAGCACGCGGATACCGAGGCTGCCCAGGTCTCGGGCCATCGTCAGGCACATGCCTGCGATCGCGGCCTTGGACGCGGTGTAGGCCACCTGCCCGATCTGTCCCTCGAACGCGGCGATCGATGCGGTGTTGATGATGACGCCGCGCTCCTCCTGCTCATCGTCGACCAGGTCCTGCTGGCTCATCTGCCAGCCCGCCAGCCTACTGATGTTGAAGGTGCCGATGAGGTTGAGGTCGACACATTTGCGAAAGGACTCCAGGCTGTGCGGACCGTCTTTCTTGACGGTGCGCTCGGCGGCGCCGCCGCCGGCCGTCGTCACGATGATGTGCAGTCCGCCAAGGCCGTCGATCGCCTGCTGCAGGACCTTCTCGGTGCCGTCGAAATCGGTGACATCCACCTCGTAGAAAGAGCCACCGATCGCATCGGCAACTTCCTTGCCCTTCGACTGCGGGCGGTCCAGCACCGCCACACTCGCGCCGCGCTTGGCCAGCAACTCGGCAGTCGCCTTCCCGAAGCCCGACGCACCACCGACGACGACTGCCTTCTTGCCCTCGATCTCCATCTAGCTCCCTTTCAAGACTGTGGTCGGACCGCCAAGCAACATATCTCATCGCACTTCCGGTAAGCCTTTCGGGTTGGGCCGCCGAAGGTGCCCGGCGCCGTCACGACTTCGTAAGGCCTCGCCCCAGAGCCCGCAGGTACGTTTTTGTTATGTCCGCACCCACCCGTGACGCGCGATCACTGGCAGGCATCGCGGCAGCCGCGGTCGCGCTTGGGGTCACCGAACTTCTCGCCGTCCCATTCGGGCCTCAAGCCGACGCCCGTACCGCGATCGGTTCGACGGTCATCGATCTGACGCCGGGGCCGGTCAAGGAATGGGCGATCCAGACCTTCGGCACGGCCGACAAGCTTTTTCTCTCGCTCCTTGTGCTGGCGGTGATTGCCGTGATCGCCGCGCTGACCGCGAGCTGGGAGACTCGTCGCGTACCGGTGGGAAGTGCCGCGATCGTCGTTGCCGGGATCGCGGGGTGTGCGGCCGTCCTCTCACGCGCAGGCGCGACGGTGTTCGACATCGTGCCCACCCTGGCCGGTACCGTATGCGGCGTCGCGGTGCTGCGAGTCCTCACCTCGGGACGGTTCGTCAACGAGCCGGAGCAGACGGACACTCCCGACTCCCCCGACCGCGGTCGCCGACTGTCACTGGTGACGCTGTGTTTTCTCGCCGCCGGTGCGCTCAGCGGCGTAGGCGGCGTCGTGCTGTCGCGCCTGCTGTCCTCCGTCTCGGGTGATCGCGACGCGTTCGCATTGCCGAAGGTCGCGGTCGGCGCCCCGCCCGTGCCGCCGACAGTGCAGCCGAACGGCGTCGCGTTGCCGTCGTTCGTCACCAGCAACGCCGACTTCTACCGGATCGACACCGCGCTGAGCGTGCCGCAGCTGAGCCGGTCGGACTGGCAGCTGAAGATCCACGGCATGGTGGACCGCGAGATCACCTACCGCTTCGAGGATCTGGACCGGTTCGAAGTCGTCGAGAAGCTGGTGACACTGACGTGCGTCTCGAATCCCGTTGGCGGCGACCTCATTTCGAATGCCACGTGGACGGGCTATCGGGTGCGCGACCTGTTGGCCGAAGCCGGCTTGCATCAGGACGCCGATATGGTGCTGTCGATGTCGATCGACGGCTTCACCGCTGGCACGCCGGTCGACGCCCTCACCGACAGCCGCGACGCTCTGCTGGCGGTCGGGATGAACGGCGAGCCGTTGCCGACCCCCCACGGCTACCCCGCCCGGCTCGTGGTCCCCGGACTGTACGGCTATGTGTCGGCAACCAAATGGGTCGTCGACATGGAGTTGACCCGATTCGACCGGGCCGAGGCGTACTGGACGCGGCTGGGTTGGTCGCCGCGGGGGCCGATCAAAACGGAATCCCGCATCGACGTGCCCCGCAGCGGGCAGGACGTCGCCCGCGGACCAGTGACGTTCGGCGGCGTCGCCTGGGCGCAGAACCGTGGCGTGCGCGCCGTCGAGGTCCGCATCGACGAGGGCGACTGGCAGCCCGCCGATCTCGGCGCCGGCTACTCGAACGACACGTGGCGGCTGTGGAGCTTCAACTGGCAGGCCACCCAGCCGGGATCGCACACCGTCACGGTGCGGGCCACCGACAACACCGGTGCGGTCCAGACGTCTGAGGAGGCGGACCCGGTCCCCGACGGCGCCAGCGGCTGGCACACGGTGTCCTTCGCGGTGAAATAACCCCCGCGAGGGTGCGTGTCTGCCCGCAGACACACCGGAAAAACATGTGCAAATGCGGTCGCTCACGCTTACTTTGGCGTCCCGTGCGCAATCAACCCGCACAGCTGTGGCGCCGCACGCTGCGTGACGCACTGCTGGCGGCCCGCAAGAACCGCGACTCCATGCGGGTCTCGGCGCTGCGCTCGGCGTTGAGCGCGATCGACAACGCCGAGACTCCTGACGACGCTGTCGTCGACGCTGCGTCGAGCGAGACGATCGCAGGCGGCGTCGTAGGCCTCGGCGCCGCCGAGGTGATGCGCCGTGAGTTGTCCGATGCCGAGATCCGCGGGTTGGTGCGCGCCGAGGTCGACGAACGGCTCGCCGCTGCCAGGCAGATCGATGCAAGCCACACCGAGCACGCGGCCATGCTGCGGGCCGAGGCGGCTGTACTCACCGGCCTGCTCGGAGATGTCTGACTGCCGTGCCAGGCTGGGCTCGTGCAGCTCATTGACGTCGCCGACGCGTCTGCCGAGGTCGGAGCGACCTCCGCGCGGCTGGCCAAGATCGCCCACATCGCCGACCTGCTGCGCCGCGCCGGCACCGAGGACGACGCGAAGCTGGTGGCCGTGGTGGTGTCCTGGCTGTCGGGAGAGCTACCGCAACGGCAGATCGGCGTCGGCTGGGCCGCGCTTCGCTCGTTGCCGCCCGCGGCGGACGCGCCATTGCTGACGGTGCTGCAGGTCGACGCCGCGTTCAGCGAGATCGGCCAGGTCGCAGGGAAGGGTTCGCAGGCGCGTCGCGCCGATCTCGTCCACGCGCTGTTCGCTGCGACCATCGAGACCGAGCAGACCTTTCTGCGCCGTCTGCTCGGCGGCGAACTGCGGCAGGGCGCCCTCGTCGGGGTGATGGCCGACGCGGTCGCAAAGGCCGCGAACATCGCGGCGCCCGCGGTGCGGCGCGCCGCGATGCTGGGCGGCGACCTGCCCGCCGTCGCGGCCGCCGCGTTGACCGGTGGCGAGGCGGCGCTGGACCAATTCACGCTGCGGGTGGGCCGCCCGGTGAGCCCGATGCTTGCGCAGACCGCCACCGGTGTCAGCGACGCGCTCGAACGCCTCGGCGGCACAGCGGTTTTCGAGGCAAAGCTGGATGGCGCGCGGGTGCAGATCCACCGCGCGGGCGATGAGGTATCGATCTATACTCGAAGCCTCGACGACGTCACCGAGCGGTTGCCGGAGGTGGTCGAGGCGACGTTGGCGCTGCCCGTGACGGACCTGATCGCCGACGCCGAGGCGATCGCCCTGCGCGCCGACGGGCGCGCACATCGGTTCCAGGTCACCGCGTCGCGGTTCGGCCGCACTGCCAACATCGCAGCCGCCCGCGAGTCGCAGCCGTTGTCGGTGTTCGTGTTCGACCTTCTGCATCTCGACGGCAAAGACCTGCTGGACCAGCCGACCACCGAGCGCGTCGCCGCCCTGGACGCCATCGTCCCGAAAGCGCATCGGGTGGACCGCCTCACTACCGACGACGCCGACGCTGCTCAGCGGTTCCTGGACGCGACGTTGACGGCCGGTCATGAAGGCGTGATGGCGAAATCGCTGACCGCGCCGTATGAGGCCGGCCGCCGCGGCGCGGGCTGGCTGAAGGTGAAGCCAGTGCACACCCTCGACTTGGTCGTGCTCGCCGTCGAGTGGGGCTCGGGCCGCCGCACCGGAAAGCTCTCCAACATCCACCTCGGCGCGTTGAACCCGGCGACGGGCGGATTCGTCATGCTTGGAAAGACTTTCAAGGGGATGACGGACGCGATGTTGGAGTGGCAGACCACGCGGTTCATGGAGCTGGCCGAAGGAGCCGCGGAGGCGGCGACACCAGACATCAGTCCCGCGGACCGCAGAATCCTCAGACTGCGGCCCGAGCAGGTGGTCGAGATCGCGTTCGACGGAGTTCAGGGCTCGTCGCGCTACCCCGGCGGCATGGCGCTGCGGTTCGCGCGAGTGCTGCGCTACCGCGACGACAAAAGTCCAGGTGAGGTCGACACGATCGACACCGTGCGGGCCCTTTACGAGCGCGGTTCCTAACCGAATCGATACCCCGAATCGGCCCAACACCGTTTTCACGGTGGAAGGATCAGTCACCTGACACGAAACGCGATGACGAGGGAGAGACCGTGGCTACACCCACCGCCGCACCATCGGAACGCCTCGAGGAGCAGGACGGCGACGTCACCTATATCCGTACCGACAAGGATCTGCCGCCGGTCGCGATCATCGACCGATCGCCGATCACGACGAGACACAAGATCATCTTCGCGATCATCGCGCTGGTCGGTGCGATCGCATGGGCGATCATCGCGTTTTTCCGCGGGGAGACCGTCAACGCGGTGTGGTTCGTCATCGCCGCCATCTGCACGTACGTCATCGGCTACCGATTCTATGCGCGGTTGATCGAGATGAAGATCGTGCGTCCGCGCGACGACAACGCTACGCCCGCAGAGCTTTTCGAGAACGCCACCGACTATATGCCCACGGATCGCCGGGTGTTGTTCGGACACCACTTCGCGGCGATCGCCGGGGCGGGACCGCTGGTCGGCCCTGTGTTGGCGATGCAGATGGGCTACCTGCCGGGCACGATCTGGATCATCGTGGGCGCAGTGTTCGCCGGCTGTGTCCAGGACTATCTGGTGTTGTCGATCTCGGTGCGACGGCGCGGGCGCTCTCTCGGACAGATGGCACGCGACGAGCTTGGCACCATCGGTGGGGTCGCCGCCATCGTCGGCGTGCTGGTCATCATGGTGATCCTGCTCGCGGTGCTGGCACTCGTGGTCGTGGGCGCTCTGGCCGAGAGCCCGTGGGGTGTCTTCTCGATCGCGATGACCATTCCCATCGCCATCTTCATGGGCCTCTACCTGAGGCTCCTGCGCCCCGGCCGAGTGTCCGAGGTGTCGCTGATCGGCGTCATTCTGCTGCTACTCGCGGTCGTCTCCGGTGGGTGGGTCGCCGATACCGACTGGGGTACTGACTGGTTCACGCTTTCAAAAGTGACGCTGTCGTGGTGCATCATCATCTACGGCTTCGCCGCGTCGGTGCTGCCCGTGTGGTTGCTGCTCGCACCCCGTGACTATCTGTCGACCTTCATGAAGGTCGGCACCATCGCGCTTCTGGCGATCGGCATCCTGGTGGCCCGCCCGATCATGGAGGCGCCGGCCGTCTCGTCGTTCGCCAGCAGCGGCACGGGCCCGGTCTTCGCCGGCTCGTTGTTCCCATTCCTCTTCATCACGATCGCGTGCGGGGCGTTGTCGGGCTTTCACTCGCTGATCTCCTCGGGCACCACCCCCAAGCTGCTCGAGAAGGAAAGCCAGATGCGGCTGATCGGCTACGGCGGCATGCTCACCGAGTCGTTCGTCGCGATCATGGCGTTGATCACGGCGGCCATCATCAACCAACACCTGTACTTCGCGATGAATGCGCCCGCCGCCCAGACGGGTACCACCGCGCAGACGGCGGCCGACTATGTTAACGGCCTTGGCCTGTCGGGCGCTCCGGTCACCGGCGCCGAGATCACCGAAGCCGCCGCAAGCGTGGGCGAGAAAACGATCGTGTCGCGCACCGGAGGCGCACCGACATTGGCGTTCGGCATGTCCGAGGTACTGCACCAGGTGTTCGGCGGTACAGGTCTCAAGGCGTTCTGGTACCACTTCGCGATCATGTTCGAGGCGCTGTTCATCCTCACCACCGTCGATGCGGGCACGCGGGTGGCGCGGTTCATGCTGTCCGATGGCCTTGCCAATCTCGGCGGGCCGCTGAAGAAGCTGCAAAACCCGAGTTGGCGTGTCGGTGCGTGGATCTGCAGCCTCATCGTCGTCGCAGCGTGGGGCAGCATCCTGCTGATGGGTGTCACCGACCCGCTGGGCGGTATCAACACCCTGTTCCCGTTGTTCGGCATCGCCAACCAGCTGCTGGCGGCCATCGCGCTGACGGTCGTGACGGTTGTGGTGATCAAACGCGGATTGCTGAAATGGGCGTGGATTCCAGGTGTTCCGCTGTTGTGGGATCTCACGGTGACGATGACGGCGTCGTGGCAGAAGATCTTCTCCGGGGATCCAAAAGTGGGCTATTGGTCTCAGCACTCCCAGTACGTCGCCGCGAAGGAAGCCGGCAAGACCGCGTTCCAGGCCGCCAAGGACCCCGGTCAGCTCGACGCGGTCATCCGCAACACCTTCATCCAGGGCACCCTGTCGATAGTGTTCGCAGGCCTCGTCGTCATCGTGTTCGCGGCCGGAGTGATCGTGGCACTCAAGGCGATGCGCGGCGCCGGGCGGCCGCTGACCGAGGACGAGCCGGTGGCGTCACGACTGTTCGCCCCATCCGGATTGATCCCAACTCACGCAGAACGGGAGGTGCAAAAGCAATGGGACGCGCTGCCGAAATCGCACGCCAAATCGGTTGGTACTGGGGCTCATTGATGGGTGACAACCACTACCGGCGCTATGCGGAACATCGCAGTCGCGCACACCCGGGTGAACCGATCATGTCCGAACGCGAATACTGGCGCATGAGGCACGACGCCACGGAGTCCAGTCCGAATCCGGGTTGCTGCTAGCCGGGAGACCTAGCCCGTTGCGACGACCCCGTCGGAATCCCATGGCGCCAGAGGCGAATCCGGCGTCGACCGGAAGGCTTCGGGCAGGTCGTCGGTGACGTCCCACGTCGCCGTCAGCCGGCCCATGCCCAGCGCATAGGCGCAATGCACACCGAGTTCGACGAGTTCGTCCTCGGTGAAGTGGCACCGCAGGTCGTCGTAGACCGCGTCGTCAATCGAGAGGTGGTCGGTGGCGAACAGGTCGGCGAAGCGCACGGCGCTGCGCTCGGCGGGCGAAAGGTCGTCCGCGTCGGAAGGCTGTTCGAGAGAGCAGACAGCATCCTCGGTGAGTCCGTCGTCGATGGCGCTCTGGTAGCGCACCGACATACAGCTTCGGCACTGGTTGTGGAACGCGATCCGCAGCCGCACCAGCTCCACCAGTCTCGTCGGCAGCGTCCCGCTGGCCTGCAGCGCCGCCTTGACGGCACCGAGTGCGCCCGCGACTTCCGGGCGATGCCCGACGATTGATGCCACCCCGAGGTTGATCCGGTCACCCTGGCCGAGAGAATCGGCCGGGATCGAATCGAAAGCCGCAGAGGGTGCAATCCGGGACATGGTCACCTCACATCGCCGTAGGTTGTGCTCAGGACACCGTATATCGCTCGGTGAGTTCGTGAGATTAAACTGTCGACCATACGGTAAAGGAGACGGGCATGAACAAAGAGGACATGATCCTGATCAGCGTTGATGATCACATCGTTGAGCCACCCGACATGTTCAAGAACCATCTGCCGAAGAAGTATCTGGATGAGGCGCCGCGGTTGGTGCACAACCCGGATGGCAGTGACACCTGGCAGTTCCGTGACGTGGTGATCCCGAATGTGGCGCTCAACGCGGTGGCGGGCCGACCCAAGGAGGAGTACGGGCTTGAGCCGCAGGGGCTCGACGAGATCCGGCCCGGCTGCTGGCAGGTCGACGAGCGGGTCAAGGATATGAACGCCGGCGGCATTCTCGGCTCTATTTGTTTCCCGACCTTTTGCGGCTTCGCCGGGCGGTTGTTCGTCACCGAGGATCCGGAGTTTTCGCTGGCGTTGTTGCAGGCTTACAACGACTGGCATGTAGAGGAGTGGTGCGGCGAATATCCTGCCCGTTTCATCCCGATGACGTTGCCGGTGATCTGGGATGCCGAGGCCTGCGCCAAGGAGGTGCGGCGCAACGCCGCGCGTGGGGTGCATGCGTTGACGTTCACCGAGAACCCGGCCGCGATGGGCTACCCCAGTTTTCATGACGAGTATTGGACGCCGTTGTGGGTGGCCCTGGTGGATACCGACACGGTGATGAATGTGCACATCGGCTCTTCGGGGCGGCTGGCGATCACCGCCCCGGATGCACCGATGGATGTGATGATCACCCTGCAGCCGATGAACATCGTGCAGGCGGCCGCGGATTTGTTGTGGTCCAAGCCGATCAAAAAATACCCGGATCTGAAGGTCGCGTTGAGTGAGGGTGGGACGGGCTGGATTCCGTACTTCTTAGAGCGCGCCGATCGCACCTATGAGATGCATTCGACGTGGACGGGTCAGGACTTCGGCAAGCAGAAGCCCAGCGAGGTGTTCCGCGATCACTTCTTGACCTGTTTCATCTCCGATCATGTCGGTGTGCAGCTGCGCAACCAGATCGGCATCGACAACATCTGCTGGGAAGCCGACTACCCACACTCCGATTCGATGTGGCCTAGCGCCCCCGAGCAGCTCCACGAGGTGCTCACCGAACACAACGTGACCGACGCCGAGGTCAACAAGATGACCTTTGAGAACGCCATGCGCTGGTATCACTGGGATCCGTTCACCCACATCACCCGCGAACAAGCCACCGTCGGCGCCCTACGCAAAGCCGCCGAAGGCCACGACGTCTCCATCCAAGCCCTCAGCCAACACAAGCATGAGTCGGGCGGTGGTGCAGCGTCACTGCAGGCGCAACTGGACAGAACAAACGCCCCGCGCTGAATCTTGTTGACCGGCTTGTCAATTAACAGCAGCAGGGCTGCTCATGCCAGCCGCTCAGCAGTTTGATAGTGACTACATAGCTCATTCTTAGAGTGCCTACCTAACCTCGCCTTTGGGTTGGGGCGTCTATCGACGCGAAAGGCCAGGTAATGAAGCTCAAACAAGTGGTCGCGGGAGCAGCGATCGGCTGCACTCTCAGCGTGACTGGAATCAGTCTGGGGTCAGGCGTTGCGAACGCCGCACCTGGATGCACGCCGTCTCCACAGGCACAGTGTGGTGGTCCTGGTGGTCCGGGCGGACCTCCGCCGCAGCGCGGACCCGGCGGTCCCGGTGGTCCCGGTGACCAGCGCGGACCCGGCGGTCCCGGTGGTCCCGGTGACCAGCGCGGACCAGGTGGTCCCGGTGGTCCGCCCGGCGACCAGCGCGGACCAGGTGGTCCCGGTGGTCCACCTGGTGACCAGCGCGGACCAGGTGGTCCCGGCGGTCCCGGTGGTCCGCCCGGTGACTTCCGCGGACCAGGTGGTCCCGGCGGTCCACCTGGTGACCAGCGCGGACCCGGCGGTCCCGGTGACTTCCGCGGACCCGGTGGTCCCGGTGGTCCCGGCGACTTCCGCGGACCCGGCGGTCCGCCCGGCGACTTCCGCGGACCCGACAACCATGATTGGCGGCCGCCGTGGAACCCAGGCGACAACGACTGGCGCGGCCGGTTCCACGGTGCCCCATGGGGTGACGGACCGGCGCCCTGGGGCTGGGGTGCACCGCCGCCTCCTCCGTGGGACGGACCGTTGCCGGAAGCATGGGGCCCGCCGCCGCCGCCAATCAACTACTGGGGCTTCAACGAGCAACCGGTGTGGGATCAGGGCTACAACCAATGGGGTTTCTACTTCTTCGGGATCTGGATTCCCCTTCCGATCTGACCTGCCGACAGGACGGCCACCTCGAATGCACTGGGGGTGGCCGTTCTCCCGGCCGTGGGGTCAATTCACTTGAGCGAGTAGCGAATCGGTAGGTGCTTGAGCCCGCCGACGAAGATGGTCGCTATGTGTTCGGGCCGGCCCGTCAGGTCGATCGACTCCAACCTGGGTACCAGTTCGGAGAAGAAACTGTTGACCTCCATGCGTGCAAGCGCCGCTCCAAGGCAGAAGTGCACGCCGTAGCCGAACGCGTTGTGCTTATTGGGGTCGCGGCCAACGTCGAACCGGAACGGATGGTCAAAGATCTCCTCATCACGGTTGGCCGACGCATACGACAGAAGCACCGAGTCGCCTTGCGCGATGGGGACACCGCGAACCGCTGTATCGGCACGCGCCGTCCGCATGAACTCCTTGACAGGAGTGACCCACCGAATCATCTCCTCGGTGGCCAGCGGCATCAGATCCATGTTGGCGCGCAGCCTTTCCCGCTGATCAGGATTCTCGATCAGCGCGTGCAGGCCGCCGGAGATCACCGCGCTGGTGGTGTCGTGACCGGCCGTCGCAATGATGAGGTAGTAGGACACCGTGTCGATGTCAGAGAGCGGCTCACCGTCGATCTTGGCATTCGAGATGGCGGAAGCCAGATCCTCGGTCGGGTTCTCCCGCCGCGAAGCAGTCAGTTCCGTGAAGTACTCGAACATCTCGAGGAGCACGACCATCTGCTCCTCTTTTGTCGTACCGCGTTGAAACTCGGCATCCTCGCTGCCGAACAGTTCCTGTGTGTACTTCAGCATGCGAGGGAAGTCGGATTCGGGTATGCCGAGCATCGACATGATCACGTAGAGCGGGTAATTCACCGCGACCTGTTGAACGAAGTCGCATTCCGGGCCGACCTCCAACATATGGTCGACGTAGCGCTTCGCGAGCTCGTCGATGCGTATCTTGAGTGCACGCATTGCTCTCGGGCGGAACCAGTCCGCGCCGATCGCCCGCACGCCGCGATGCTGCGGATCGTCCATGTGGATCAGAGTGCTGACACCGATGGCGGCTTGTTGCTCGTCCCCCTCGACGGTCGCCAGGACGGGACGCGGCGAGTTGGTGAAAAGTGTGTTCGCCCGCTCGATGTCCATGACGTCGGCGTGCTTGGTGATGGCCCAGAACGGCCGGTAGTCCGGGACGTCCACCCATGAGACGGGTGCGTTGGCCCGCAGATGAGTCAGCGCCGCATGAAGCTTCGGCTCATCGGCGTACGCCTGTGGGTCGGCGAACACCTTTGCGGCTTCGTCGATGACACGAGTGCTCACGGGCACCTCCTCAGGTGAGGCCTTCATCGGCTGCGCAGTTCCTGCAATACGGCAGAGACAGTTGTCTCCGGGATGGCGCGCGGAAAGCCCACCATGACACGGTCGATCACGCCGTCGCACCGATCCCGGATCTTGGCCGCCACCTTGTCGATTGGGGCGACGACCGCGAACTCGTCAAGGACCTCGTCGTCGATCAGCGCGCCCATGGCGTCCCAATCGCCCTGCCGCGACAGACGGTGCAGCTCGTCGTGCAACCCGCCCCAACCGTGAATCTCCAGAACCTTGCGGTACGCGGGAGTCGAGCCGTAGAAGGCGATCTGCTTGCGGGTGCCGACGGCGGCTGCGCTCAGTCCGGCCTCGTCTTCTGCAGTCACCACGAACACCGGACACGACACCTGGAAGTCGCTGCGCTTCCGACCGGACCGGTGCATTCCGCGCAGCAGTGCGGGAGTGGTCACTTCCTCGAAGTAGCGCTTGGTCGTGAACGCGTGGGCGAGCAGTCCGTCGGCGACTTCGCCGGACATCTCCGTCATCACCTCACCGACGGCAGCGATGAACACCTTCGGGAACTCGTAGTCGTGTGGCTCGGGTGTGAACATCGGCGTCATGAGCTTGTGGGTGTAGAACTCGCCCTCGAAGCGCAGTTTCGAGCCGTCCCGCCAGCACGTCCAGATCTCCTGCATCGCCAGCACGAACTCCCGCATGCGACGCGCCGGATGGCTCCAGGGCATGCTGAATCGCTTCTCGATGTGCGGTTGGACCTGTGAGCCGAGGCCCAGATTGAGCCGGCCACCCGAGTACTCCTGAAGGTCCCAGCCGACGTTGGCGACGGTCATCGGATTGCGTGCGAAGGCCACGGCGATGCTGGTGCCCAGCTCGATCGTGTCGGTGTGTTCGGCCGCAAGCGCCAACGGCAGGAAGGGGTCGTGGTTGATCTCGGCGGTCCAGCAGCCGTCATAGCCGCGTCGTTCAAGCGTGGTCGCCGCCTCAACGACGTCGGCGAGTTGGCTCGAAACACCGCCGTCGACCTTCAGGCCGGCGCCGCTACCCATGCCCGCAGACGCTACAGTAAGCAATTCAGTATGGTCAACGTGAACATGCCGGTGCGACGATCGCCTTGGGACGACAGGAAGAGCGCATGACGAACGAGCAAGGCTGGAAGGAGACGCTCGAAGACCTCGATCTTCGGCGTGAACGTTCGCGGGCGATGGGCGGTCCCGAGCGGCTGGCCAAGCATCACGGCAAGGGCAAGCTCGACGCCCGCGCGCGCCTTGAGCACCTTCTCGACAAGGGCACGTTCCGAGAGTTCGGCACCCTGGTCGGTGGCGAGACCGCGGCCGACGGAATCGTCGCCGGCTCCGGCCTCATCGATGGTTCACCCGTGATGATCGGAGCGGAGGACTTCACCACGCTGGCAGGCAGCATCGGTCCCGGCGGCAACGCCAAGCGCTACCGGCTCGCGGAGTTGGCGCTGCGTGACCGAATCCCGTTGGTGATGCTCCTCGAGGGTGCCGGCTTCCGGCCCAGTGGCGAGCATTACGGGCGCACACCGACCGATCTGCTCGCCCAGGCGCAATGCTCAGGCAAGGTTCCGATGGTGGCGGGACTGCTGGGCCCGTCTGCGGGGCACGGTGCGCTCGTGGCACCGGTGTGCGACTGGACCATCATGAGCCGTCAGGGGGCGATCTTCACCGCGGGTCCACCGGTCGTGAAAGAGTCCACCGGCGAAGAGATTTCGAAAGAGGATCTCGGCGGACCAAGCGTTGCCCTTGCGAGCGGCGTAATCCACAACGTCGCCGAGGACGACGAAGCAGTGCTCGACGACATCCGCCGGTACCTTTCGTACTTCCCACCGAGCGCGTGGTCGTATCCATCGTCGCTGCCCAACGACGAAGCAAGCGAGTCGCGTTCGACGCCCGAGCTGCTGGACATCGTCCCCCGCGGCAACCGTCGCATCTACGACATGCGCGCGGTGCTCGACGTGGTGTTCGACGATCGAGGCTGGTTCGAAGTGCAGCCGAAGTTCGGGCAGGCGATGATCTGCGCGCTGGCTCATCTCGGCGGCCATCCCGTGGCGGTCGTCGCGAACCAGCCGAAGGTGCTTGCCGGCTCCATCGACGCCGACGCCGCCGACAAGGCAGCGCATTTCATCACCGTGGCCGACTCGTTCCACCTGCCGATCGTCTTCCTTGCCGACAACCCCGGCATGCTGCCCGGCAGCCGCTCAGAGAAGAGCGGTGTACTGCGCAGCGGCGCCCGGATGTTCGCCGCCCAGACAGCCGCGACCACCCTGAAGCTGCATGTGACGTTACGCAAGGCTTACGGATTCGGCTCGATGGTGATGTCGCTTCTCGGATTCGACAACCAGAGCGCGACCTTCGCCTACCCCGGCGCAACGATGGGCGCGATGAGTGCGGCCGCCCTGAGTAAAGCCTCCCACGCCGCGGAGGACGTGGAAGCCAAGCTTCGCAAAGCAGAGGTGGAGGCCTCATTCCGGTCAGCGGGCAGCCTCGGCTTCGACGACCTGATTCACCCGGAGGAGACGCGCAACGCGCTACTGAGCGCCCTGCAACGCGGCATCTACAGCCGCCAAGCCGCGGCAGAACCGGTGTACCGCACCGTGATCACGCCCTAACCCGTGGTGCGGTAGGCCGTGACGATCGGTTCGAGCTCGTCGGGGGTGGCTCCGTGCATGATCAGCGCGTCGGCGCCATAGTCGAACTCTTTGCGAATGCGGTCCACGCACTGCTGCGACGAACCGGTGGCCGATGGCTCAAGCCACTCGTCGGGAATGAGCGTGGCGATGTGCTCGATCTGGTCTGCAGTCGCCTTGTGGTCGATGCCTCCTGGTATCGACTGCACCACCTTGTCGTCCCGGAAACGTTGCAACACTGACAGATCCCACCCATTGGTGCTGACCATCAAGTCGCCGTAGCCCTGGAGATAGGTAGCCAGCCGGGCGACGGTCTTCTTCAGCCGCAGCTCCTCCGGCAGGTGATCGCCGACCGTGGCGAAGCACGACCACACCCGCACACTGTCCGGGTCGCGCCCGGCCTTCTCCGCGGCGTCCTTCACCGTCTTAACACAACGCTGAAGGGTCTCGGGCGTGAAGTAGGTATGCAGGATGACGTCGTCGAACGCCCGGCCACCCAGTGCAAGCGTGTTGGGCCCAAACGCCACTAGCGCGAGCCGGATGTCTTCGGAGAAATCGGGGTCGAGGAACAGCACCTGATACTTGCCGATCGGCCCGTCGTGGTTGAAGATCACCTCGCCGTTCCAGAGCCGACGCATGACCTGGGCGAAGTCCTCCATCTGTGCGGTCGTCACCGACGGCACGCCGAACGCGGCGTACATCGCCGCCACTCCCCTTCCGATGCCGAGCGTGAACCTGCCACGGGACAGCCGGTGCATGGTGGTCGCCCACGATCCGGTGATCAGCGGGTGACGCGTGTTGTGATTGGTTGCAGCGGTGGCGATCTGCATACGATTGGTGACCGCGCACGCCGCGCCGACGAGCGAAGAGGCCTCCTTGACGTTCCAGCGTTCGGAGATGAACGCGGTGCCGAAGCCCAGCTCTTCGCCGCGGCGGGCCTCGTCCATCAAGGTCGAGGGACCCTCGCCACCGGCGCCCGCCAAGAGGTAATAGCCGAGTTCGTCGAGCACACGTAGCGTCATTGCCAAACCCCTTGCTTGTAGCCGCAATTCCAAACTTCGGTGATCCTGCCGTCGACCACGCGGAAGATCTCCATGCTGCCGACGTCGGTCCTTGTACCGTCTTTCAGCGTCATCGGTGACTGGTAGACGATCGCGACGTGCTCGCCGTCGTCACCCGCCACCACCAGGTTGAGGTCGAACCGGAGCTCGTCGAACATCGCCCAGTTGTCGACGATCCGTTGGACTGCCTGCTCGTGGGTGAGCGTCTTGGCCTCCCCCACCTCGTGGCGGATCACCGTCTCGCCCATGAGCTCGTCGGCGAGTTCGAAGTCACGTTCGTTCCACACCACCAGGTTGTACAGCTCGACCACTTCTCGTGCGGAACGCGTCATGTGAAGACCTCCAGCGCGTCGATCTCGTCAATAGCGGCGACCGCCCGGTCGGTAAGCGTGAGGCAGAGTCGACGTGACCGCTCGGGTAGCGCGTCCCAGCCATTGAGCGTGATGACGGGTAGGACCATCAGATAGACGGCGGCGAAGCGGTAGTGCCGCCAGGCGTCGTCGAAGGTGTAGTCGGTGACGCCCTGGGCGGCAAGGTGTTCGAGGTATTCCCGCACCAGAGCTTCGTCATGACCTTCGCGCGCCTGGCTCGGCAGGCCCTGACTGACCAGGTAGGCGATATCGGCGGCACCCGCGCCCACCGAGGCAAACTGAAAGTCGACCACCTTCATCCGCTCGCCGTCGAAAAACAGGTTGTCGGCCCTGATATCGCCGTGCAGAAGCATGTCGCGTTCAGTCAGTGCGGGCAGGGCAGCGGCGGCTCGTTGGGCGAAGCTCTCGGCGAACTGCGCGATGCTCGCCGGAACCGAGTTGGCGCAGTTCTCGCGGTAGATCTGCCAGCCCGGTCCGAACGCAGGCAGCAGCAGGTCACGCGCAATCGATGTGTCAATGCTCGGAAATGACTCCAGTGCGGAAGCGTTCGACAACACGGAAGACCACGCATGAAGTCCGGCCAGCTGCTGGATACACAGATGCGCCCGATCCATCGTCAGACCTGCGAGGTGGTCAGCGTTGTCCCAGGCCTGCAGATCCTCGAGCAGGAGCACGAAGTCATCCGAGTTCTCGACCATGCGGGCGGCGTACACCCGCGGTGTCGAGATCGGTGCACGGCCGGCGACGTCCCGGTAGAACGCCAGCTCGCGCCGGTACCCGCCCAGCATCTCCATCGCTCCGCGCGCCTCCGATTGAGCGGGCAACTTCACGATCAGAGTGGCAGGAACGTCGTCGTCGGAGGTGAGGTGAAGTCGGTACAGCAGCGAGGAAAACCCACTGTCCTGCGCGATCCGCTCAACGCGGAAGCCGGTGATATCGATGCCCAGCGCGTTAGTCAGCCACTGCGGAGTCACCTCGTCGATGCCGGACGGAACCTCCGCCGTGGCCGAAGTCACCACTGACCTCCCAAGATAAATTTGACGCTGAACAACTAAGTTAGTTGTCGAGCGTCTAATATGCAAGGGTGCCGTCGCCCACTCGTGGTCTGACCCAACCGGAGCGCGTCGAGCTGTCGAACCGGCGGCTGCTCCAGGCTGCGGCGAAGCTGATCGTCGAGAAAGGCTGGGAGGCAACGACTGCCGCCGAGATCGGCCGACGGGCGGGCTACAGCCGGGCCATGGTCCACGCCAGGTTCGGCAGTAAGGACGCCATCCTCGAGGCCTTCCTTCACGAGTACGTGAGGCATCTCAACCCGGATCCTGACCCGAAGACCAGCGGCATGCAGCAAGTACTCGCCCACTTCGACCGGATAGAGGAGATCTACATCGAGGACCACGAACTGCTTCTGGCGATGTTCGTTGCGACCTTCGAGGCAGTGAAGACGACATCGCCCTTGCGTCATCGGGTGCGGGATCAGCTGAAGAGTGGCGCCGCGAAAGTCGAGAAAGGCCTGCGAAAGGGCATCCGCGACGGTTCGGTTCGTTCCGGCATCGACATCGGCAGGGCCGTCACTGACATCAGCACCGCGGTGTTCGGCATCGCCTTCTGGTGGACTGCGCTGCCAGACCAGTCTGATCTCGGACGGGAGCTGACGAAAATCCGAGCGCGGATCGTCGACGACTACGGCGGCCAAACGCACCACTGATTCCACACGCTGGATCAGCCTGCAAAACCCCAGCTCACGGTCGACAACGCACTGATACTTGCTTATATCGTGGGTATGTGCTCATAATATGAATGCGTCGTGCGTCACATCTGATCTCGGCTATGCCGCACCTCACCAGGCCAAGAAAGCCGTTCGAAAGGGCTGTACCCATGTCAGACACCGCAGTCATCGTCAACACCGCGGTCGCGATCATCGCCGTAGTCGTGATGATCGTGCGATTCAAGTTCAACCCGGTCGTCTCGCTGGTGGTGGGATCCGCCTACCTCGGCCTGGCCGTCGGCCTCGGCGTGGAGAAGACGATCGACTCGATCATGACCGGATTCGGCGACATCATGGCCGAGGTCGGCCTACTGATCGCGTTCGGCGTATTGATGGGCGCAATACTGCAGCAGACCGGGGCCATTCAGCGGTTGGTGCAAACACTGCTGAACATATTTGGGCCAAAGCGCATGCCCTATGCGATGTCGTTGACGATTGCGACCCTGCTCCAGTCGATCTTTCTCGATGTGCTGCTTGTCATCTCGGCGCCGCTGGGCCGCAGCCTGGCCAAGAAGATCGGCAAGAACGGAACCGCGCGGATGGCGACAGCCATGGCCATCGGGCTCGAATGCGGAATCGTCCTAACCGTTCCCGGTGTGGGCGCGCTTGCGCTGGCAGGCCTGCTCGGCGTTCCGCTTGGCAAGTACCTGTTGTTCGGCGTGCTGCTCGTGATCCCCACCGTCGCGATCTCGGTGGCGATCATGTCGTTCCTGTTCAACCACGGCTTCTGGAACCCCGACCGTGACGAACAGGAGTTCCTCGGCGCGGATCCCGAGCCACTTGACGACGCAGATGACGAAATATCCAGCGCTGCAGAAACACCCGACGACAACGGCTCGTCGGGTGGCGTCGCCACCAAGACGGCCTCGGTCGTCAGCACCCAGACCTCGCTGATCGTGCTGTTCGCGCCGATGCTGCTCTCGCTCATACTGATCGCCACCGGCGCGATCCTCGACGCCGCCGACATTCACAACCCGATCGTCAAGTTCGTCTCCTCCCCCGTCATTGCATTGCTGATCGGCCTGATCGGCACCAGTTTCGTCGGCCGTTACGCGTTGGGAGCCGATTCGACTCAGCGTGCGATCGCCACCGGCTTCAAGGAGAGCGGGCAGATCCTCATCTTGACCGGCGTCGGCGGTTCGCTCGCCGCGACCATCAAGGCGGCTGGTCTCGGCGACATCCTTGGCGAGTACTTCACAGCCAGCACTGCTGCTCCGCTGCTCGTCGTATGGGCGATCGCCGCAGCGCTGCACGTCGCAGTCGGCTCCGTGACGATCTCCGCGATCACGTCGGCAGGCATCCTCGCGCCCGTCGCGCCGGTCATCGGGCTCGACCCCGTGCTAATCGCCCTGGCCGCCGGTGCGGGTTCGCTCTTTGCGGTGCACGTCACCAGCAATACGTTCTGGCTGCTGCAATCGCTGCTGGGACAGTCGACCCGCGGTGCCCTGAAAACCGTCACGGTTGGCGTGTCCGTCGCATCCGTTGTGGCGATCCTGCTCATCCTGCCGATGAGCGTCCTGTTCTGACATGTCTGGAGAAATAACGTTGAACACCACAGACATTCGTCCACTCGCGGGCGTGCGGGTGCTGGAGCTCGGCAACTACATCGCCGCGCCAACCGCGGGCCGGATGCTGGCCGACTTCGGCGCCGAGGTCATCAAGGTCGAGCGACCGGTCACCGGGGATGAGCTTCGCAACTGGCGGCTGTATTCCGGGGACACGTCGATGTTGTATCGGACCATCAACCGCAACAAGAAGTCCATCGTGCTCGACCTGAAGAGCGAGCGCGGCCGGGAGATCGTGCTCGACTTGGTTCGGCACTGTGACGTGCTGCTTGAGAACTTCCGCCCCGGCACATTGGAAAAATGGGGGCTGGGTCCCGAAGACCTCGACCGGGCGAACCCGACCCTCGTGATCACCCGAATCTCGGCGTTCGGCCAGACCGGACCACTGTCGGAACGGCCGGGCTTCGCCGCCGTGGCCGAGGCATACGGCGGCCTCCGAGAGCTGGTTGGCGATCCTGACCGGCCGCCCGTGCGTACCGGAGTGTCGATCGGCGACTCGATCGCCGGGATCTACGCGGCATTCGGCACTGTGATGGCGCTGTTTCAACGTGATCGCGTCAAAGTGCCACTGCCGCAGCGCGTTATCGACGTCGCCCTGAACGAATCCGTGTTGTCGGTGATGGAGTCGCTGGTGCCGGACTACCTGGCATACGGTGTCACGCGGGCGCGCGTCGGCGGGCGGATGGAGGGCATTGCACCGAGCAACGCCTACCCCTGCGCCGACGGCACCAGCATCATCGTCGCCGGCAACGGGGACGCCATATTCCAGCGATACATGCAGACCATCGACCGGCCGGACCTCGCATGCGACCCGGAGCTGCAGAGCAATGCGGGCCGCTGGCGACGCCGCGAAGAACTCGACGCGGCGATCGGGCAGTGGACGATCCGTCACGACCGCGACGAGGCACTCAAGCTGCTCGACGAGGCCGGTGTGCCCTCGGGCCCGATCTACACGGCCGCCGACATCTGTGCTGACGAGCAGTACGAGGCTCGAAACATGATCCAGCGCTTCGCTGTTGACGTCGGCGAGCGCGAACCGAAAACGGTCGGCTTTCCCGGAATCGTTCCGGTGATCGGGGCGGCATCCCTTCCGATTCGCAACATCGGGCCCGACCTCGGCGAGCACACCCACGAGGTGCTGTCGTCGGTGCTGGGGCTCAACGACGACGAGATTGGGGCATTGACGTGACACTTCGTTCCTATTCGTCACGTGCCGAGCTTCGTGACGTGACCCTGCGGGACGGGCTTCAGCTGACCGCGAAGGCACTGCCCACCGAGCGCAAGATCGAGATCGTCCGCGAGCTCCTGGCGCTGGGCGTACCGGCCCTGGAGATCGGTTCGATGGCACGACCGGATCTCGTTCCCCCGCTTGCCGATACGCTCGACGTCATCGCCGCCCTCAGCGCCGATGAGCTGGAACGCTGCTGGATTTGGGTGGCCACGCCGCGCCACGTCGAGAAGGCGGCGGCCGCGGGCGCGCGGAACTTTCAGTACTGCTTCTCGGCGTCGGAGTCTCACAACAAAGCGAACATCGGCCGCAGCACCGAAGACAGTGTCGCGGCGATGCCCGACGCCGTGCGGATTGCGCAAGCGGTTGGTGGTTCCATCCAGCTGTGCATCGCGACCGCGTTCACATGCCCGTTCGAGGGGCTGACCGACCCCGAACGGGTGATTGGCATCGCGGCCGATCCGCGCACGGCCGGAGCCGACGACGTCGTCGTCTGCGACACCATCGGGCAGGCCATTCCGACGCAGGTGACCGACCTGATCGAGGGCCTGAAGGCGCGAAGCCCTCAACGGCGCATCGTCTTTCACGGCCACGATACGTGGGGGCTCGGCGTGGCGAACACACTCGCCGCGATCGACGCGGGAGCCACGATGGTCGACGGATCGCTTGGCGGGCTCGGCGGCTGCCCGTTCGCGCCCGGGGCCAGCGGCAACACGTCGACCGAGGATCTATTATTTGCGACTCGACCTGATTGGTTCACGCCGGCGACGCTGGCGTCGATGGTGGACATCACCGACAAGCTGCTCGCCGAACTCGGCGAGCCGAACCGGTCCCGAGCCGCCCAGGGCGCACGGTCGAAGGCGAAGGCATTCGACTGGGTCATCGGAAATGATCGTGGTGCGTGACCGCGAGTACATTCGCACCATGTCAACCGATGACACCGCGGCTGCATCCAAGCAGCAACCCCTGCTGGTGCTCGGCAAGATCACGGAGATTCTCGACGCCTTCTCGCTGACACATCCCGATATGACACTCGGCGAAATCCAGCAGGCAACGGGGCTTCCCACCTCCACGGTGCAGCGACTGGTGAGCAACATGGTCGCCCAAGGCCTGCTGGACCGGAAGGGCGACCGCATTCGAGTAGGTGTCCGGATGTCGTACTGGGCCGCCAGCGCCCTCAAAGACCTCGACGTGCTGGCGGTCGTCAACCCGGTGCTCAAGGAGATGCGCGACAAGACCGGAGAGACGGCCTGCTTCTTCAAAGTGGAACAAAACTACAGAGTCTGCGTGGCGGTCGCAGAGACCCGGCACGCGCTGCGCCGAGACATGTACGTGGGCAAGGTCATCCCGTTGCATGTGGGCTCCGCGTCGCGGGTCCTGCTCGCGTGGAATCCCGATCTTGCAGAGAGAATCCTCGCCGCCCCACTGGAACCGCTGACGGACGGTACGGTCACGAGTCCAGACGAGCTGCGCAGGCTTGTCGCTCAAGCCAGGGCAGATGGCTATGCCATTACCGCCGGTGAGCGCGAAGATTCGGCGTCCGGACTCTCAGCACCGGTCTTCGATGCCGCAAGTGACATCCTCGGCGCGTTGACGATCAGTGGGCCAACCGTGCGGATGCCGAACGCGCAATGCGAGGAGTGGATCGACCTTGTCGTCGGTTATGCCGAACAGGTCACCCGCACAATCGGCGGCCGCCTTCCGCACTGACTCCGCGCAGAAACCGTTCGGACACGGCCTGCACGCCGCCCGCGAACAGGTGTCCGACATGGCTCCCCTGATGCCAGTACAGCTGACCACCCCAGCGCTCATGCAGCGCGAGTGCGGGATCGCGCATTGCCATCCGGTCATGCCAGGCACCCACGATAAGCCGGCGATCGGGAGGGGGCGACGGCTCGACCGACTGGTAGTCGACGGCCGACATCACTTGCGTCACAGTGTCTGACCGCAACAGCTCGATGGTGTCCTGCACTGACGGACCCCAGCGGCCCAGGTGGGCTGCGATCATCGCGTTGAGCCCGAAAATCGGCGTGTACACCGCGACACCGTCCACCTTTTCGAGATGGGACACAAGGCCTGCTACCGGACTGCCCATGGACACCCCAGAAACAGCGATCGTGCTGGCCTGCGGCCGCAGCCACCTCACGACCGCGCGCACCTCGGACACGGCGCGCATCATTCCCGCGACATTGTTCAGCGGGTCCATATTCGGATATGCCGGCCACGCGTTGCGACGCACACCGTGGCCCGGCTGCACCGGCAGCGCGACGTTGAATCCCAGCTCGCTCTGAATGCGTCGCGCACGCGAGAACAGCAGATCGATCGGTTGACCCTGACCCGCTCCGTGCACCCACACCAGCCACGGCCGCCGGTCGTCGCCGTGACGGCACAGGTGGACCGCAGCGATGGCCGGTCCCCCAAGACCCTCCGCGGCCAGCGACGGCGGCAGCAACGGATCGTGCTCGAACGTCATCTGCTCATATGCCAATCGTCCGATGCGCTGACGGCGTATCGCCTTCACCCGCAATGGTTCTGGATCCGCATGGGCCTGTGCTACGCCAAGCGTCGACAGTTCCTCGGCCGCTGCCACGCACGATTCCGCCGAACGCTCCAACCTCGGTGGTGGCGCCGTCAGCGTCATACCCGACAGCGCCACCTCGTCCATCACGACCTCACCGAGGCGGCGAATCCCACTCGGCGTCCGAGGATTCCATCCATCAGATCTCAGCGCCGCGTGCGACCGCGGCAGCACCCCGGCAAAATCGCGGCCGATAAGCCGGGCACGTTCCGATGCCCTCATGCGAGCTTGAAGCCCGCGTATCCGGCGGCCGCGATCTCGTCGCACCGACGCCGATATTCCGGGATTCCCGCCGTGTAGCCCATGTACATCCGTTTCTTGCCGGGGACGTTGCCGCCGTTGTACCAGGAGTTGCACGTCGGGTGGACCAGCACGGTCGGCGCCACCAACGAGGTCGTGTGCTCGATCCACTCCCGCTGGTCCTCGGGCAGGGCTTCGATGGTGCGGTAGCCGTGAGCCCGCAGGTACGCAATGCAGTCGCCGATCCATTCCACGTGCTGTTCCAGGGCGGCGACGAAGTTCGTTGCCGCCGAAGGGCTTCCCGGTGCCTGCACGATGAACAGGTTCGGAAATCCCGCGACCGCCAGCCCGAGGTACGACAGCGGACCCTCGGTGGCCCAGAAATCACGCAATGACATGCCGTCGCGGCCGCGGATGTCGATGCGGGTGAGCGCACCGGTCATCGCGTCGAAGCCGGTGGCGTAGACGATCACGTCGAGGTCGTACGAACCCTGTTTCGTGCTGATGCCCGTTGGTGTCACCTCGAGAATCGGGGCCTTGCGCAGGTCGACGAGCGTGACGTTGTCACGGTTGAACGTGTCGTAGTACCCCTGGTCGATGATCGGGCGCTTGCACCCGAACGGATGGCTTGGCGTCAGCGACGCGGCCGTGTGCGGGTCCTTGACGATTCGGGCCACAGCTTCGCCGTAGAGTTTTGCGGCCATCCGGTTGGCCTCGATGTCGAAGAACACGTCGCCCCAACTGAGGGCGCCGATGACGCCGTGGTCCTCGATGGCACGCAACTGGTCCTCACGCGAGGCCGACTTCAGCGGTGGCCGCATGATCATCTCGAGCATCACGGAAAAGGCACTCAACCGCGCCGCCCCCACCGGGTGCTGGCGCTGCGCCGCGCGGATCTCGTCGTAGCGGGCTTTCATCTCATCCAGTTCGCCCGCCTCAAAGGCCCGGACCTGCCACGGCAACGTGTACGCCGGTGAACGCTGGAACACATACAGCTGTTCGGCCTCCGGCGCGACCACCGGTATGAGTTGCACACCCGTCGAACCGGTTCCGACGACACCGACGCGTTTTCCGGTGAGATCGACCCCCTCCTTCGGCCAGCGGCTGGTGTACAACGATGCGCCTGCAAAGGTGCCCATCCCCGGGATGTCGGGTTCCAGCGGGACCGAAAGGATGCCTGAGGCGGCTACCACGAACGGTGCGACGAACACCTCCCCCGCCGCCGTCTCGACCGCCCATTCGGCGGCCTCCTCGTCGAAGGTCATTGCGTCAACGTTGGTGTTGAACCGGATATCGCGGCGCAGGTCCAGCCGGTCGGCGACGAAGTTGAGATAGGCCTCGATCTCGGGCTGGGCGGGCATCGTCTCCGTCCAGACCCATTCCTGCTGGATCTCTTCGGAAAAACTGTAGGAGTACTCGATGCTCTCGATGTCACACCGGGCGCCGGGATAGCGGTTGAACAGCCAAGTCCCGCCGACGTTTTCGGCCTTCTCCAGAACCACGGCGCGTATCCCGAGCTGCCGCAGCCTGTGCAATGCGTACAGACCGGAGAAGCCTGCGCCTATGACGATCGCCTCGAAACGAACGGAACTAGTCACAGGTCGGCACCTCACGTTCCCGGCTACGGCAAGTTACTGTAATGATTACAGTATCAAGGCCAGGCTCGGGCCGATTGCGGAACCTAGCGCAGCGGGGTCAGCGAATCATCGCCCGGAAGAAGCGCCTGCGCCTGCCAGTCGTTCTTCGCGACGCTGGTCGTAGTACGAGGCCTTCTCCTCCACTAAATCGAGGAATGCCGCCAGTTCATCTCGCGCGCGAGCTCCTTGGCCGTCGAGATCTTCGCGCTCGAACACTCCCCAGAACCGCAACACGGGACGCACAACATCATCCAAATGAGAACGCAGGTCGTAGATGCCTGCCTTGGCGATCGCTAGAGCATTTTCCGCGAAGCCCGGCATGGTGCTTCCGGGCATCTGGAAGTTGATCACTTCGCGCGCGATCGCCTGCATGGTTGCGTTCGGTGCGATATCGAGCGCAGCGTTCACCAGGTTCCGATAGAAGACCATGTGCAGGTTCTCGTCGGTCGCTATCCGGGTGAGCAGTTGTTCGGCGACAGGACATCCAGATGCTCGGCCGGTGTTGCGGTGGCTGATCCGCGTCGCCAGTTCCTGGAAGGATACGTAGGCCAAGGCCTCTATTGGCGATTTGTCGCCAGAGTCGTAGCCGGCCGCCATGTGCACCATGCGACCCTGCTCAAGTTCCACGGGATCGACGCCACGGGTGACCAGGAGATAGTCGCGTAGCGCAATGCTGTGACGTCCCTCCTCGGCCGTCCACTGACCGACCCACTGCCCCCAGGCGCCATCGGGCCCGAAACGCGTCGCGATTTCGCGATGGTAGGACGGCAGGTTGTCCTCGGTGAGAAGGTTCACGATCATGGCGGCTTTGGAAACCTCGTCGAGCTGGGAGTCCTCCGGAGCCCAGTCCTGACCACCCAAGAAGGCGAAGTCACGCCCACGGCTCCACGGGACATAATCGTGCGGATTCCACGGCCTCGCCATCTCAAGATGTCGGTTCAGGTTGGCCTCTACCACTGGTTCCAGCTCTGTGAGCAGTGCCTCTTGGGTTGTCGTCATCGAGACTCTCTCGGCCTCTCTTCCCTTACCTACGGCTGCGTAACCTACGCTACCGTAGGCTTTCGGAAAATCAAGTGCTGATTGACGTCGGAAACGTTCACACGGCGAAGCTTTCAAATTGATTGGCTCACAGCCCGTTTCGCGTCGGCTGTAACGTCACGGCGGAAATTCGGCCGAAATCGCGCCATAGCGTTACACGCCGCAAATGCATCCGACGGCCTTACGCCCCGCCGCCGCTTCTCGATCTTGCCGTTTGCGGAAATCTATACTGTAATCGATTTAGTATCTGTCAACTCAGAAGGCGGCTTGTGTGAAAGTCCCGTTCACCTGGAAGGTCACCGGCTGGTTCATGGTCGGCTGGTCGGCAGAGTTCCCGCAGGGCGACGTCCGTCCCCTTCGGTACTTCGGTGAGGACCTCGTCGCCTACCGCGACGATTCGGGCGAACTACACGTGCTGTCAGGCCACTGCCGACACCTCGGCGCCCATATCGGACACGGCGGCAACGTGGTCGGCGACTGCGTCGAATGCCCGTTCCACGGATGGCGGTGGGGACCCGACGGGACGAACCGCTACATCCCGTACCAGCCGGACAAGCCCAACAAGGCGTTGCGGCTTCGGGTGTACCCGGTCCGCGAGCAGTACGGCTGCGTGTTCGTCTGGCATCAACCCGACGGCAAGGAACCGCAGTGGGAGATGCCCGACCTGTTCCACAAGTTCCCGCAGTTCGACACCGATCCGGACGCGTATTACCGGCCGTACCCGGAGTTTTCGAGTCGCGCCGAGCACGAGCCGGTGCACCCGCAGATCGTCGCCGAGAACGGGCCCGACAGTGCGCACTTCCACTACGTGCACGGCGCAACGGTGACGCCGGTGTGCCTGAACTGGGAGGCCGTCGACGAGGAATGGCGTTTCCTCACCGGTTGGCCGGACGCGCGCAGCGACGACCCGGACAAGATGGCGCTCTATATTCACAGCCACTTCTCCGGTCTCGGCTTTGCGATCAGCGTGTTCGAGGGGTCGTCCAACCACCGACTGATATTCGCCTGCACGCCCGTCGAGGACGGATACTCCGACATGTTCTATTCGATCTGGTGGCCGCGGCTTGCCGGCGACACCTCCGATGTCCCGCCGGACTCGGTTCGCCAACAGGTCGAGCGTCAGTTCCTCGGAACGGTCTGGGATGACTTGAATATCTGGCGCTACCAGGAATACATCGAGCACCCCGCGTTGTCCAAGATTGACGCGAAACCCTATATGGCCATGCGTAAGTGGGCGACGCAGTTCTACGAAGTTCCCGCCACCCCACCCGGCGAGGTCCCGGCCTCGGTATGAGAGTCGACCTCGCCGATATCGCGGCGCCTGCGCACACCGCGATCGTCACGCAGGAATGCCAGGGTGCAGTCGTCGGCCCCAATGCCGGGCTGCCGGTACTGGCTGAGGAGGCGCGCCGCGAGGCGCTGCCCAACATCGAACGGCTGCTACCGGCGGCCCGCGATGCCGGCGTGAAGGTTGTGCACTGTCTCGTCCACAAACGGCCGGACGGACTGGGCGCCAACCACAACGCGAAGATCTTCGCCATCGGAAGCGGTGTCGACATCATCCCCGGCAGCCCCGGCGCGTCGCTCCTGCCCGAACTCGGGCCTGCGCCAACCGATGTGGTGCTCAGCCGTTCCCACGGCATCGGCCCGATGGGCGGCACCAACCTCGACGCGACCCTACGCAACCTCGGCGTCTCGACCATCGTCGCCGTCGGCGTCTCGGTCAATGTCGCGATTACCAACCTCGTCATGGACGCCGTGAACCTGGCGTACCGCGTCGTCGTGCCGCGGGATGCCGTCGCCGGCATCCCCACTGATTACGCGACCTCGATCATCGACAACACGCTGTCACTGCTGGCGACGATCACCACCACCGACGACCTCATCGACGTGTGGAAGCAGTCGTGACTGAAACCGAAAACAAGGGCACGGCCTTCCCGGAAATCAAACCCATCGACACCGGCCCGGAGCTGGGCCGGTTCATGACCGCCATGCGGCGCCTGCAGGACATAGTCGTGTCGACCAACCCGGACGACACCCTGTGGGCCGACGCGGCCGGCCAGATCGAAGATCTGTGTGCGCGTTTGGAAGTCCACCGAGCACCCCAGGGTGTTGCTCCCGCCGGCCGCGGACCCCACCTGCCGGGACTCGGGCATCCCCTGATGCCGCCCTGGATGATGACCGAAGCCGGGCCGGCCGGGGTGACGATGCACGGCCACTTCAGCCGCTTTCACGTCGGCGGCAACAACGCCGTCCACGGTGGCGTGATACCGCTGTTCTACGACTGGCATTTCGGCATGATCGTCTCCGCCGCAGGCAGGGCCAACAGCCGCACCGCCTACCTGCACGTGGACTACCGCAAGATCACGCCCATCGACGAACCACTTCGGTCCCACGGACGGATAGATTCGATCGACGGCCGGAAGGCGTTCGTCACGGCGACGATGACGGACTCCGACGGCAACGTATTATCCGAGGCCAGCGGCCTGATGATCCGACTGCTGCCCCACCAGCCCTGAGAGGCCCGATGTCAGACTCCGCACCACAGTTCACCGTCCCGGCCGCCGCTGAGGCGGTCGCCGCCGTGATCGGCGACCGGGAATTCATCATCCAGGGCAGCCGCCGCTATACGTACACGCAGGTCGTCGAGCGCGCCAACCGGCTCGCCGCATACCTCCACACCCGTGGATTGGGATGTAAGGCTGAGCGCTCAACGCTCGAAGGTCATGAAGTCGGCCAGGACCTGATAGGCATCTACGCCTACAACGGGCCCGAGTACGTCGAAGCCATGCTCGGGTCCTGGCGGGCTCGGGTGGCTCCGTTCAACGTCAACTACCGCTACGTCAAGAACGAGTTGCACTACCTGCTCGCCGACTCCGGTGCGACCGCGCTGATCTATCACGCGACGTTCGCGCCGCGGGTCAACGACGTGCTTCGACAACTTCCCAAGCTGCGCGTGCTGATCCAGATCGCCGACGAGTCGGGCAACGATCTCGTGCACGGTGCCGTGGATTACGAATCGATCGTCGCCTCGGGGGCTGTACAGCCGCCGCCGGTCGAGCCGTCACCCGATGACCTTTATGTGCTCTACACCGGCGGCACCACGGGCATGCCCAAGGGGGTGCTGTGGCGCCAACACGACATCTTTATGTCCGCATTCGGTGGCCGGAACATGGGCAACGGCGAGCTCACCCAGTCCTACGACGAGATCGCGAAGCGCGTTGTGGAGAACCCGGGCACGAAGATCTTGACCCTCCCGCCGCTGATGCATGGCGCCGCACAGTGGAGCGTGATGACGGCGCTCACCACAGGCCAGTCGGTGGTGTTCTCTGCGACACCAAGCCGTTTCGATGCCGACGAGGTCGTTGAGACGATCGAGCAGGAGAAGGTGCTGGCAGTACAGGTGGTCGGCGATGCGATGGCGCGGCCCCTCGCCGACGCCATCGAACGCAGTTCGGCCGATCTGTCGGCGTTGGCGGCGGTGGCCAACGGCGGGGCCTTGCTCAGCCCCACCGCCAAGCAGCGCCTCATCGACGTCAAACCTGGCCTGATCGTCATGGACGGCGTCGGATCGTCGGAAACCGGCATCCAGATGAGCCACATGTCCGCCTCAGGCGCGGTGTCGACCGGTCAGTTCAACGCAGGCCCAGACACCCGCGTCGCGGCCGAAGAACTCGACTCCATACTGGAACCCGGTCACGAGGGCATGGGCTGGCTGGCGCAACGCGGCTATGTGCCGTTGGGGTACAAGGGCGATGCGGCCAAGACGGCGGCGACGTTCCCGGTCATCGACGGAGTGCGGTACTCGGTGCCGGGCGACCGTGCACGGCATCTCGCAGACGGTTCGATCGAACTACTCGGCCGGGAATCTCAGACCATCAACTCCGGGGGCGAGAAGGTCTTCGTCGAGGAGGTCGAGACCGCGCTTCTGGCACACCCCGCGGTGGCCGACGTCGTGGTCTCCGGCAGGCCCAGCGAGCGGTGGGGTCAAGAGGTCGTCGCGATCGTCGCGCTCGTCGAAGGCGCTAGTGTCGACGCCCAGCAGCTGATCGATCATGCCGCGGGCTCCATCGCCCGCTACAAGCTGCCCAAGGCGATCGTGTTCCGGCCGGTGATCGAACGCAGCCCGGCGGGCAAGGCCGACTACCGCTGGGCCCGCGAACAGGCGATCGCGGAGAGCGGCTAACCCGACGCCGGCTTTCTTCGGACCGCCGAACGGCGGCGCCGCCCGGCGGTGACGCTAGCCAGCAACGGTTCCCAGGCTGAAATCGTCTGTTTCGCAACGGTTCCATGATCGAGCCCGTGCGGTCAGTTACGACGAGACGGCGCAGCTGCCCCGGTCTGACTTGATCGGGCCTGACGCCGACGGCTTGATGTCGATGTCGAAGATCGCCGTTGGCAGGTACAACGAGCAGCACGCATTCGGAATGTCGACGACACCACTGATACGACCCTCGATCGGTGCCGCGCCGAGCAGCAGATAGGCCTGCGCGCCGGAATATCCGAACTTCTCGAGGTAGGCGACGGCGTTGAGACAGGCATTGCGGTATGCGACGGTGGCGTCGTTGTACAGCTGTGTATCGGTGTCGTGCTCGACGCCGATACCGATGAAGGTGATGAATTCGGAGTAGCGCGGTTCGACATTGCCGGGCATGAGGATCGGATTCGTTGTCACGCCGTACGTTTCCATACCGCCCTTGATCAGGTCGACGTGGAAGTCGATGAAGCCGCCCATCTCGATCGCGCCGCAAAAGGTGATCTCGCCGTCGCCCTGGCTGAAGTGCAGATCGCCACCGGAGAAGAGCGCGCCGGGCACATGCACGGGGTAGAAAACCCGTGAGCCGCGAGTGAAATTCTTGATGTCATGGTTGCCGCCGTTCTCGCGGGCCGGAACCGTGCGTGCGCCGTCACGGCCGATCGCGGCAAGCACGTCACCGGTAGCTGTCCCGCCGAGGACGTTTTCTTCTAGCGGCGGTAGCGCCAGCGGCGGCACCCGATCCGGATCGGTGGCGATCAGCGCGCGCTCCCGCGCATTCCACCGGCCGAGTAACTCGGGTGACGGGGCGGTGCCGAACAAACCGGGGTGGGTGATACCGGTGAATTCGACTCCCGGGATGTGCCGCGATGTGCACTTCTGGCCGGAGAAGTCCCAGATCGCCTTGTAGGCGTCGGGAAAGTGATCGGTGAGGAAGCCCCCGCCGTTGGCCTTGGCGAAGATCCCGGTATACCCCCAGCCCTCGCCGGGCGCGTCGCCGACCGTCTGCGGCACTGGTCCCAGATCGAGGATGTCGACGACGAGCAGGTCACCGGGTTGGGCGCCTTCGACATAGATGGGCCCAGACAGCATGTGAGCATGCGTGAGATCGACGTCGCGCACGTCGTTGGCCGAGTCGTTGTTTCCGATCTGTCCGTCGGTCCACTCCCGGCACTCGACGCGAATCGACTGTCCTGGGCGCACGTTGACGGCGGCGGGGATGTCGGGGTGCCACCGGTTGTGGCCGGGCACCGCCTGGTCGCGCATTGAGCGGGCCTGATCGACGGAAAAGACAACGTCGGGCATGGGAGACCTCCTGTCAGGGACGGGGCAGACGGGCGTGACGCGGATCAGTCGTGGTGGCAGTGCTTCGCCGTGAGCGGCCCGGGACCGTGGTGACGACGTCGGGCACGTCGGCACTTCGGTCGCCGGCCTCGAGCGCACGCCGCAAATCCGGATCCAGTGCCCGCAATGCCGGGGTGCCGAAAGTGCGGCGGCCGTCTTGACCACATGTTGGGCATGTCGCCGGTGCACTGGCGTCAGCCATCGGGCGGATCACGTCGAAGCGCCCGCACGCTGGGCACTGGAAGCCGTAGGTAGGCACAAATGGCACTCCCGCTGTCTTGGTGGGCGCTCGTCGGGACGGAATTCCATTGCAGCACGCGCATGAGCCGCCCGCCATTCAAGCGATTCGATGATCGCGGAGCGCCGATCCAACTCTAGGCCACCAACCAGGTCGTATCGCTATACTGTAAGATTTACAGTACCCATAGCAGGATACCTGTCCGTTCGACGATGCTGGAGATCAGCGGTGGAAAGCCCAGTGCAGGACGTCACGGCCGACGAAACCTTTGACCTCCTTCGTGACCCCTACCCGTTCTTTGCCCACAAGCGGCGGCAATCCGGCGTGTTCAAGGGCAGCGTCATGGACTGGTCCAAGACGCCCGACTCGATGCGGCCCGAGCGCCTCTACGCGGCGGTGTCCTTCGACGCGGTGAACCGGGTGTTCCGTGACGGCAAGGTGTTCAACTCCCACATCTACGACAGCACCATCGGTCTGTTCATCGGCCCGACCATCCTCGCGATGGAGGGCAAGAAGCATTGGGAGCACCGCAATCTCGTCTCCGCGGCGTTCAAGTCGAAATCGCTTGCGCGGTGGGAACCGGAGATTGTTCGGCCGGTCGTCAACGCGCTCGTCGATGAGTTCATCGACGCCGGCGAGGCCGACCTGGTTAAGGACTTCACGCTCGAGTTCCCGACCCGCGTCATCTCGAAGCTGCTCGGCCTGCCCGAGGAAGATCTGCCGTGGTTCCGTAAGCGTGCCGTCGAGTTGATCAGTTACACCGTCAAGTACAAGCGCGCCTTCGAGGCGTCCGCAGCGCTGAAAGACTATTTCCTCCAACAGATCGATCGACGCAGGTCCAATCCGACCGAAGACGTCATCGGCGATCTGGTTACCGCGGAGATCGACGGCGAGAAGCTCTCCGACGAAGCCATCTACTCGTTCCTTCGCCTGTTGTTGCCGGCTGGTTTGGAAACCACCTACCGATCGTCTGGGAACCTTCTCTACCTGTTGCTCACTCACCCCGATCAGTTCCACGCGGTGCAGGCCGATCATGAGCTGATATCGCCCGCAATCGAAGAGGGCCTGCGCTTCGAGACGCCGCTGACCACCGTGCAGCGGTACGCGACAGAGGACTCGGAAGTGGAGGGCGTCGAGCTCACGGCCGGAGCGGTGATCGACGTATGCATCGGTTCAGCCAACCGCGACGAACGGCGGTGGGAGAACTCCGAGGAGTTCGACATCTTCCGGAAACGCGTGCCACACATCTCTTTTGCCGCAGGCGAGCACACGTGTATGGGCCTCCACCTCGCGCGGATGGAGACGCGAGTCGCGGTGGACTGCCTACTGACCCGGCTCACTGACATCCGCCTCATCACGGATGACAATCCGCATATCTCGGGTAACCCTTTCCGTTCACCGACGGCTATTCCGGTGACGTTCGACGCCGTGGGCTGACCGATGGCACAACGACGCCAACGCCGGGAACGCGGATCGATCTCCGTCGACGAGATCCTCACGGCGCGTTCGAGACGTCGGGGTGACGAGCATCTATCGGTACTTCCGCAAGGAGGACGAACTGCTCGACGCGATGACCGACCGGGCGCTGGCGAGATACGAGTTCACGGTCGCCGACGATATCGACTTCGACTACACCCTCGATCACGCGGCGGAGCTGATCAGCCTTTCCACCGTTTCGCCTTAGCCACCAGCCGCACCCGACACGACCGTGATCTTGTTGTCCGGCTTTCCCATTAGCTCTCTTTTTGTCGGGGCATCCGGCATCCGATGGTCTTGGTCTCCAGGTACTGCTGGAAGCCCTCGATGCCGCACTGCCTGCCGACACCGCTGTTCTTGTAACCCCCGAAGGGCGCGTCGGCGCCGTAGAACATCCCGCCGTTGACGCCGAACGAGCCCGTCCGGATGCGGCGCGCGATGTTCATGCCTCGGTCCATCGACCTGGACATGACCGCGCCCGCGAGCCCGTAGGCGCTGTCGTTGGCGATGCGGACGGCCTCGTCGTCGTTATCGAACGGTAGGACGATGAGCACAGGGCCGAAGACTTCTTGCTGAGCGATCGCAGAACTGTTGTCGACGCCGACAACCACGGTCGGCTGTACGAAGTGGCCGCCCGACAGGTGCTCGGGCAGGTTAGCGACCTCGCCCCCGCCGACGGTTATCGATGCGCCGTCGCGGCGTGCCTGCTCGATGGCGCTGAGCACGCGGTCCTTCTGCGCAGCGCTGATCACCGGTCCGACAAGGGTTTCCGGCTGGACGGGGTCCCCGACCGGCACCGTTGCGTATGCAGCTGTGACATTCGCGACCGCGTCGTCGAACAGCGACCGGTGGACGAGCATTCGGGTGGTCGCCGCGCACGCCTGCCCCGCGTGGACGCAGACTCCCACCGCGGCACCGAGGATCGCGGCGGGGTTGGCGTCGTCGAGCACGATCGACACCGACTTGCCACCCAACTCGAGGAACACTCGTTTCATCGTGTCGGCGCCCTGCCGCATAAGCAGTTTTCCTACGGCAGTCGATCCCGTGAAGGAGACCATGTCGACACGCGGGTCGATGCCCAGCAGTCCGGCGACCTCGTTGGACGGGGTTGGCACGACGTTCACCACGCCCGCGGGGATGTCGGTGTGCTCGGCGATCAATCGGCCCAGACGGGTTGCGTTCCAGGGCGTGTTCGGGTCCGGCTTGAGCACAACGGTATTGCCGGTGGCGAGGGCCGGGCCGAGCTTGTTGAGGATGACCTCGATCGGAAAGTTGGACGGGGTGATCGCGCCGACCACGCCGACCGGTTCCTTGACGACAATGCGTACATTACGGTCGCCGAACAGTCCGCCCCCGTCGAGTCTTCGTTCCCACTCGAAGTCGTCGATCAGCCCCGCGGGGTACCTCAGCGCCTCCGCGAGCGGCCAGTCGAGTTGGGCGGATTGTGTCGTCATTGCCGGGCAGCCGGCCTCGGCGATCAGCTCCGCGCGCAGGTCCTCCTTGTCGGCCTCGATCGCCGACTGCAGTTGTTCCAGGCAGCGCTTGCGCAATGCGAGGTTCGTCGACCAGTCGGATTCGTCGAAGGCCTTGCGCGCCGCTCCGATTGCCCGGTCCATGTCGTGTGCTTGAGCGGCGGCGGTGCGTCCCAACACAAGGCCGGTGGCCGGGCTGACGTTGTCGAACTCGGCACCGTCCGTCGCCGCGACGAGCTCTCCGTCGATGAGCATCCGGGACTCCGCCCGCGCCGCTGCCTGCCGCCCAAGGTCGACGCTGGTCTCGGTCCGTTCTTCGACGTCACTCACCTGCACCTCGTACAATCGATCACTGCGGGACGATCAACTGTAAACATTACAGTAGGATATTTCAACAGCGCGGGAAAGGGCTCAGTTGATCAAGGTGATGGAGGGTGTTCGCGTCCTCGAAGTCGCACAGTTCACGTTCGTACCTGCGGCAGGGGCGATCCTCGCCGACTGGGGCGCAGACGTCATCAAGGTGGAGCACCCTGTACGCGGCGACACGCAGCGCGGCTTCATCAACATGGGCGGCCTTCAGCTCGACCCGGATCGGCATCCGTTGATCGAGCACCCCAATCGCGGTAAGCGCAGTGTCGGGATCGACGTGTCGACACCGGGAGGGCAGGAAGTCCTGTACGAGATCGCCAAGATTTCCGACGTCTTCCTGACCAACTACATGCCTGCGCAGCGCCAGAAGAACAAGTTCGACATCGAGCACGTCCGCGCCGTGAACCCCGACATCATCTACGCGCGTGGCAGCGCGTACGGCGACAAGGGGCCGGAGCGGGATACCGGCGGGTACGACGGCACCGCGTTCTGGACGCGCAGCGGGGTGGGCCATGCACTGACGCCCGAGGAGCTCGGCGGCGCTTTGTCGCAAGGCATCCCGGCGTTCGGGGACTCCATCGGCGGGATGAACATCGCCGGCGGCATCTCGGCCGCGCTGTTTCATCGCGAGCGCACGGGTGAAGCGGTCGAGCTAGATGTGTCGCTGTCTGAGCACGGCCTGGTGGGCGGCAGGCGCGAGTGTCACCCAGGGCATGGAAACCGGCGAGACGATGCGCTCGATGATGCCGAATTCAACGGGACCGAGCGTGAACCCGTTCATGGCGAACTACCTGACTTCAGACGGCGGCACGATCAACCTGTGCATCGTCAGCCCGACCGGCTACATCCGTGATGCCTTCGAGCATCTCGGGCTTCCTGAGTTGGCCGACGATCCGCGCTTCTCCGACGTCCTACCGCTCATCGAGAATGCTGCGGCGGCAGTCGAACTCATTGAGGAATCGATCCGCAGCAAGCCCTTCGAATACTGGCGCCAGCACCTGAAGACGATGAAGGGCCAGTGGGCGCCGTTCCAGAGTTTGATCGACCTGGGGAGCGACGACCAGGCGATCGCCAACGACATGATTGTCGAACTCGAAGCGGGTGATGGCGGAAAGCCGTTCAAGGTCGTGCGCGGCCCCATCCAGTTCAATCACGAGCCACTCGCGACCACCCGGGCGCCGCAGGCGTCCGAGCACACCGAGATCGTGCTGATGGAACTTGGCATGGATTGGGACCGGATCGAGGAACTCAAAGAAGCCGGCGCAATCGCCTAGGCCCTAGTGCCGCGAGCGTGCGCTTGTTGACGCCGCTACTCGCGTTTTGTGTACAACAAGCGTGCGGTCGGCACCGAGAATGTACTAGCGGGCCTAGTCTGGGCCCGTGCGGTGGATCGTCGACGGCATGAACGTCATCGGATCCCGCCCCGACGGGTGGTGGCGGAACCGCCGTCGTGCGATGACCACGTTGGTCGAACGGCTCGAACAATGGGCAGCCGCCGAGGGTGCTGACGTAACCGTGGTATTCGAGCGGCCCCCATCACCACCTATCGAATCGTCCGTGATCACGGTGGCGCATGCGCCGGCGGCGGCCGCCAATTCGGCAGACGACGAAATCGTTCGACTGCTCCAGGCGGACTCCGATCCCGCGCAGATCCGCGTCGCGACCTCTGATCGCGCACTCTCCGAACGTGTCCAGGCCGCCGGCGCGCACGTCTACCCCGCGGAGCGTCTCCGCAACCTCATCGAACCGCGCTGACCGCAAGCCCCGGTACTCACCTGGATACTGTAAGAGTTACAGTTGCGGCATGACGAATGACGTCGCGATCATCGGCGTAGGCCTGCACCCGTTCGGTCGATTCGAAGGCAAGTCGGCGATGGAGATGGGCGTCGACGCCATCTTCGCCGCCGTCGCCGACGCTGGCATCGAGTGGAGCGACATTCAGTTCGCCAGCGGAGGCAGCTGGACGGTGGCCAACCCGGACGCGATCGTGGGCATGGTGGGGCTGTCGGGTATTCCGTTCACCAACGTGTTCAACGCCTGCGCCACGGCGGCCAGCGCAGCCAAGGCATGTGCCGACGGAATCCGGTTGGGAGACCACGACATCGGCATCGCCATCGGCCTGGACAAGCATCCGCGCGGCGCCTTTACCGAGGATCCGGCGTTGGTAGGCATGCCGAGCTGGTACGCCGAGAACGGGCAGTACCTCACCACCCAGTTCTTCGGGATGAAGGCCAACCGCTACTTGCACGACCACGGTATCTCGCAGGAGACGCTGGCCAAGGTGGCGGCCAAGAACTTCCGCAATGGTGCGCTGAATCCGAATGCGTTCCGGCGCAAGCCGATCCCCGAGGACGACATTCTCAACTCGGCGATGCTGAACTACCCTCTGACCCAGTACATGTTCTGCGCGCCCGATGAGGGCGCCGCAGCGGTCGTGATGTGCCGGGCCGATATCGCGCACCGCTACAGCTCGAAGCCCGTGTATCTGCGGGCGGTTGAGGTGCGTACCCGCCGCTACGGTGCGTACGAGGTCAACACCACCTTCGCGCCGGTCGACGAAGACGTGGCACCGACCGTGTACGCCGCGAAGGCGGCATTCGAAAAGGCCGGTGTCGCACCGGAGGACGTCGACGTCATTCAGCTGCAGGACACCGACGCCGGGGCGGAGATCATCCACATGGCGGAATGCGGGTTCTGCGCACACGGTGAGCAGGAGAAGCTGCTGGCCGACGGCGCCACCGAGATTCACGGAGCCATGCCCGTCAACACCGACGGCGGTCTGATCGCCAACGGCGAGCCGATCGGCGCGTCTGGTCTTCGCCAGATTCACGAGCTGGTGCGCCAGCTGCGTGGCGAGGCCGGCGATCGCCAGGTTCCCGGCGCATCCCCGCGTCGGATTCGCCCAGCTTTACGGCGCGCCCGGTACCGCCGCTGCCACGGTCGTGACGCTGTGACGACCCCTTCACCCAGGCGCGCGCCTAACATGACCGAGGTGAGTGGGATCAGAACGGACGCGGTGGAGCACTACCTGGCCTGCATGTCGGCTCATGACTGGGATGGACTTGCTGCCACCATCGCCGATGAAGGCTTGACCCGGGACGGTCCGTTTTGTGACCGAGTTGAGGGTAAGCAAGCCTACGTCGACTTCCTGCGTGGCGTGATCACCTCGCTCGACGGTTACCAACTGCAAGTGCAGCGCGTGTCCCACGTATCGAATCGAGTGTCATTCGTCGAGCTGAGCGAGACCTTCGGAGTCGACGGCGTCGCCACCACCTATCCCGAGTGCATCCTGTTCGAGCGCAACGACAACGGCCTTATCGCGCACGTAAGCGTGTTCATGAAGCAGCCGGGCGCCGAGGGGCCGGTGGAGGGCGCTCGCGCCAATTGACTCAGTTCAACACCGCGGGGTCTCGTCGCAGCTCGCGACGTGCCATCGCCTCGAACAGCCCGGTGAACTGGTGGGAGTTGAAGAACTCACCGTAGGTGCGCGCCGCGTCGCGATTCATCGGGACACCACCCCCCGCAGTGGCGATGCGCCAGGCTTGGCGACTGCGCCACTCGAAAGACATGGCCCGTAGGTAGGATTGTCGGATATCGGCTCCGAGCACCACTACGCCGTGGTTGGCCAGCAGTCCGACGTTGGCTTCGCCGATGGCCTTTGCCACGGCACGCGCGTTGCTCGCGTCGTCGACGGTTCCCCAGTACTCGTCGTACACGGCGACAGCGCCGTGATACAGCGCGCCGGTCTGGTCGTAGATCTCCGGGGCGCGTCCGATATCGGCCCACACCGTTCCCCATCGCGAGTGGTTGTGGATTGCCACTGCGATATCGTCACGGACACGGTGCAATTCGACGTGCAGCGTGATCGCAGGCGTGATCGTCCACCGGCCCGCGATCTCGTTGCCGTCGGCGTCCATGACCATGATGTCGCTGGCCGTGACCTCGTCCCAGGTCAACCCGAACGGGTTCACCAGAAGCGTCCCGTCGGGCTGCTTGTAGGTGATGTGGCCGGCGAGATGGTCGTCGTATCCCTCGGCGAACAGACAGCGACACAGCAGCGCCAACTCCTGGGCGGCGGTGAGTTCAGGCAATGCGGGCGCAATGGGTTTCGTGACCACCATGGCCCGCATCGCGGTCGGCCGGTTCGTTTCGGCGCTTGTCACGGTTCTCGTCCTTACGTGCCGAGGATGCGGCGCAGCCGATCGCCGTAGAACGCTAAGGCGTTGTCGGCCAGCACTTTACGCTCAAGAGCCTCTCCGAGCCCCCGCTCCTTGACGCACTTCACCGCTCCCGGATAGACGGCGTCGTGATGCGGGTAGTCGGACGCAAACATGACGTTGTCGGCCCACCCCTGCTCCAGCGTCGACGCCAGACCCGGCTCCTCGATCTCGAACGTGAGCCACGACCGTGTGCTGAGCACACCGTCGGGGTTTCCGCCGCGATAGTCGCCGGGCGCCAGCTCGTAATGCTCTTCGATGCGGTCCGCCCACGACGGTGCCCATCCGCAGCCTGCTTCGAGGAAGCCCACACGCAGATGTGGGAAGTGCTGGAAGATTCCCGCCAACGTGACATTGACCATGGCGGCCATCTGCTCGAAGACGTGGCTGACAATGTGGCAGCCGGCGTAGCTGGACATCCGGTCGAGGCCGATGGTGTCGATGCCGGCCAGATAGGCCTCATGCAGCGATACCGGGACGTCGAGCTGCTGGGCCTTGTCCCACAACACGTCGAAGTCCGGATGGTCAGCAGTGCGCCCGCCGATCCGATTCGGTCGCATCACACCGCCGACGAAACCGTGGGTCGACACGGCTCGCTCGAGTTCGGCCGCCGCCAGCCGCGGGTCATGTTGAGGAAGCAGCGCCACGCCAATCAGACGCTTCGGGTCGGTGGCGCAGTAGCGGGCCAGCCAATCGTTGTACGCCGCGCAGAGCGCAGCCGCGATGTCCGGATGCTCCAACAGCCCGAACATCAACCCCACACTCGGGTACAGCACCGCGGCGTCGATCCCCTCGTCGTCGAGGACCTGCAGGCGCACCTTGGGGTCGCGGCCGCCCTCACGTCGAACGCCTCCGGCGGACACATGATTCTGCAGCCCGCCCGGGAACGGATACTTGGACCGCCAAAGCCGGCCCTCGATACGGTAGGTGACATACCCATCGGCCTCGGCGACGAACTGCATGGCGCTGTCGCGCATCGCCGACGGGATGGCGTCAACCAGGTCGGGAAGCGTCTCCTCGACATGCCCGTCGGCATCGATCACAAGTGACATCGGACCCCCTTCCCGAGGCGGCCGTAGTTCAATCACTACTAAAATAGGAATGATTGGCAGCACCGTCAAGCGTCGTCGGATGGCCGAGGTCGACGACCACAAACAAACTCCGGACAGGATCGCACGCGGGTAGCTCCCGGGTCCGTGGGCATGAGGCGAGGAGACGCCACGAGCGTGCGCGAAATGCCCGCGTTGCGCGGCGTGTCTGCGGGCAGACACGCACCCTCGCGGCACTAGAGGGCGGGCTAGGAAGCCTTCGTCTGCGCCGGCGGCGCGTAGGCCGGCTTGCCGAGGCCGAGCATGTATTGCGCGATCATGTTGCGGAACACCTCGAGGGTGCCGCCGTAGATGCCGACCAGCGGCGCGAACCGGTACACGTATTCCGCGGCGCCGTCGTCGGCGGCGCCGTCCGTTCCCATCGGTAGCGACGACGCCGTGCCGAGAATGTCCATCAGATCCGGGGAGATGTCCCGCATTGTCTGTGCGAGTGCCACGCGCCCGAAAATGGTCTGCGCCGACAGCGACGCTTCCATGCGGGCGACGCTGCGGCCAAGGCGGTACGCCACAGACTCGTCGTCGATCAGCCGACGGCCGTTTGGATCCCTCTCGGCCACCTTGGCTGCCGCCTTGTCGACGGCGGCGGCCATGAACCCGGCCTGATGCATCATGATCGACACGTCCTGCAGCCCGTCCGAGGCGGCGTCCACCGCGCCGTGCTCGACGTTGAGCGGTTCACGCACCACCGTCCAGCCATCGTTCACGTCGCCAAGTCGGTACTTGTCGTCGACACGGACGTCGCTGTAGTAGACGATGTTGGTGCGGTCGCCGTCCACGGTGCGGATGCCTTGGATCTCGATCCCTGGCAAGTCGAGCGGGACCAGAAACATGGTCAGGCTCTTGTGCTTTGGCGCATCGGGGTCGGTGTTGGTGATCAAGAAGACGTACTGGCAGTTATGCGCACCGGTGGTGAACATCTTCGAGCCGTTGATCACCCAGCTGTCGCCATCGCGCACCGCGCGGGTCTTGCAGGTGGCGACGTCGGAGCCGCCCTCCGGCTCGGTGTAGCCGAGGCAAAGCCGCACATGGCCACTGAACACCCGGGGCATCACGTCGGCCTTCAGCTCGGGTGAGCCGAATTTCTCCACCGACCGCGCGATCATGGCCGTGGTGCCAGACGTCACCCAGGGCACGTGGGCGCGTCGCTTCTCGAGATCCCAGATGCGCCGCCGCACGCGGTTGAAGCCGCCGTCGGACTCGGTCTTCCAGTCGCGCGCAAGGTAGCCCGCGGCGCCGAGCGCCAAATGCACACCCTCGTCGAAATTGTCGCCGCTCTCGCGGTCACGGCGGAGCACATCCTCTGTGACGTGTGCGCGCAAGAAGTCGCGGGCCTCGTCGAGGAAGGTCTGATCGTCGTCGGACAGCTGTACTCGTGAGAAATCCATTGTCTCCCTAGCTGCTTTCACGCGCGGCGACGAGCTCGGCGATGTACTTCGCGCTCGCACCCGGGTCTCCGCCTGCCAGCGCCAATCCACGCGCCCGAACCAGATACGCTGAAGCGGCCGCCTCGGCCGAAACACCAAGTCCGCCTTGAATATGCACGGCCATCGTCGCAGCCTTGGATGCTTCCTCTGCCATGAACACGAACGCCGACGGGGCCAGCTCCGGCCGCTCGTCGGGCTCGTTATCCAAGAACCAGGCCGCGCGGCGGGCGAGGTTGCGCCCGCCCTGCACCGTGATCGCGATGTTGGCCAGCGGATGCGAGATGCCCTGCAACGTCGAAATCGGCACGCCCAGCGTGTACCGGTTCTTGGCGAACTCCGCGGCGATCGTCATCGTCTCCTCGACGAGACCCACCAACGCCGCTGCTGTCAGCACCCGCCACTCATCCAGCGCACGTTGGTATTCCGCTAGCGCCTGCGCGCCGCTTGCCAGCACAGTACGGCCGTCGGCGCCCGCAGGATCGACCCACGCCATCGGCAACCGGCCGATGTTGTCGACCTTGGCCGGGCGCGTGCCGAATGTCAGTCGCACAACGTCGTCACCGTCGCGCACCACGATCTGGTCGGCGATTGAGCCTGTCGGGATCAGCCGGATGCCGGACACGTTGTCGTGTTGCGGGTCGAACGCGGCCAGCTGCTTGCCATTCATGACGTCTGCATCCAACGCGCCCAAGCGGGCGAGCAGCCGGGCGGCGCAGACGTGGTCGATCCACGGTACCGGCGCAAGCGAGCGCCCGATCTCCTCGGCCACCAAGGTCAGGTCGACCAACGTCGCCCCGTCTCCCCCAACGGATTCGGGTAGCGCCATCGTCGTCGCCCCCATCGCGCACAGCCGCTCCCAGAGGCTCTTGTCGAATCCAGACTCCTCCGCAGCCCACACCGTTTCGATCGAACAGTGGGTCTTGAAGAAATCCTTGTAGGCAGCCTGCAGTGCTTCGTGGTCATCGGTGAGGCTGTAGTCGAGCCTGCGCAGTTCGTGACGATCCATCAATGCTCCTCTTTGGGCCCGAAAAAGAATTCGTTCGCATTGTTGTAGAGGTAGTTCTCGAGTACCTCGGCTGGCAGATCGAGCGCCAGGGCTTCCGGGACTAGTCGGCGCATCTTCAGCACCGGCCAGTCCGAGGCGAACATCACCTTGTCGGGTCCGCGGGTGCGCATGTAGTGCAACAGGCTGTCGGGCAGCCGCTTCGGAGACCAAGCGGAAGTCATCAGCCGTAGATTCTTGTACTTGATGAGAAGACGAATCGCGATGTCCCACCATGGATCGGCGCCGTGGATCATGCACAGCCGCAGTTCCGGAAAGCGTACGCATACCACGTCGAGATGCATCGGGTGCTGCACCTCGCCGGGAATCGGTGGTCCCGGGATCCCGGTGTTGATGCACAGCGGCAGGTCGAGCTCCGCACACTTGGCATAGAGCGGGTAGTAGACCGCATCGCTTGGCGGATATTGCCCGTCACCCCAAAAGCTCGGTCCCACCGATGCGTAAGCAACAGGCTGGTCTTTAACGATCGCGGTCAATTCCCGCAGCGGCCGAACAGGGCGTAGCAGGTTGATACCCCCGATCCCTAGTGCAAACCGGTCTGGTCTGGCCTCGACGAATTTGCGCACGGTCGGCGATGGTCTGACCAGGTTGTCCATCAGGATCGCCTTGTTGACGCCCTGCTCGTCCATTTCGTCGATGAGCTGGGACAGCTCGACAGGCGCGAACATCGACTCCGGACCCTTGAAGTAGTCGTCGCGCACTGTGATCATCCACGCCGGCTGCTCCCGTTCGCCGAAGTAGACGTTCACCAGGCAGTCGATAACATTGTGCGTCATGTCAGGGATGCCTCTTGTGTCGCAGTGCTTTTCGCCCACCGGTAGTCGGCTTTGCCGTTCCCCAGCCGACGGACCTGCTCGACGAAGATGTACTCCTTCGGTGCCTTGAATCGTGCCATTTCGGACGTGCAATGTGCGTGAAGCGGCTCATGGTTGGCCTCGGCCCCGGGGTGCAACGCGACCAGGGCGACGACTTCCTCGCCCCAGCGTTCGCTTGGCCTGCCGACCACCAACGCGTCGGCGATCGCCGGGTGAGCGCGCAAGACTTCTTCGACTTCCTCCACGAACACCTTTTCCCCGCCGGTGTTGATCACCAGGGAGTCGCGTCCGAACAAGCGCATCGTGCCATCGGTGTCGATACGGCCCCGATCGCCGGAGATCACGACCCGCTGGCCTTCGATCTCTGGGAAAGTCTTACGGGTGGCGTCGGGGTCGTTGAGATATCCGAGGGGGATCCGGCCGGACCTGGCCACCCATCCGGTCTCGCTCTCCCCTGGTTGCAGGAACCGGCTGTAGTCCTCGGAGAGAACCAGCCCCCCTTCTCTGAACACGAATGTGTCGGTCTGCGCACCCTGCCTGCTGTTCCCGAAGCCCATGTTCCCGGTCTCCGACGAGCCGTACCCATTGATCAGTGTGATCTGCGGCAGGCATTCCAGCAGTTCCCGTTGGTATTTCGGGTTCGTCGCGGCCCCGCCCGTCCCGATGGCATACAGGGACGACAAGTCGTAGGTGCCTCGTTGCAATTCATCGACCAGCGGTGCGGCGTAGGCGTCGCCCACAAAGGTCATCATGCCGACCTTCTCGCGTTCCGCGGTTTCCCACACCAAACGCGGGTCGAGCTTTTCCCCGGAGTCGTACAAGACCACGGGCAGGCCGTTCAAGATCGCGGCGAACGCAGTCCACATACCCGCCGCGTGCATCAACGGCGACACCGCGAACCACGGCTGCCCGCCCTGGCGCACCTTCTGCTGGATCTCGTCGACGGACGTGTGGGGGGCGCCGTTCATCGACACCACATACATGTCGCACTGACGCCACAGCACACCCTTGGGCCGGCCCGTGGTTCCGCCGGTGCAGACCATGATCAGATCTTCCGGCGACGGCGACACGTCCTGATCGGTATCCCCCTGTGCCACCGCGTCATCCAGCGAAACCGCGCCGGGGAGTTCGGGCGCGCCGCTGCCGTCGTCGACCGACACCAGGAGCCCGGCACTCTCGGGGGGCAGTACTTCGGCGAACTTGGCGCCTAGCGATCGGTGGTAGATGACCGCGCGCGGTTGCACATAGTCAAGCAGCTCACCGACTTCGCGGGGCGAGTAGTAGTAGTTGATGTTCACTGGGACGGTTCGCGCCTTCAGACAGCCGATCACCATGTCGGGATAGAGATCGTTGTGCATGATGAGCGCGACCCGATCCTGGCCGCACTCCCAGTTCTCGAGCTCATCGCGTTCACGGTGAGCCCCGAACCCGTTGCCCGCGAGGAAGTTGGCGAGCTTGCGCGTTCGCTCCGCCGTCTCACCAAAAGTGCTTCGGCGTTCGCCGCAGACCGTCATCATGCGGTCGGGAACGCTCCCGGCAATTGCGTCGAGAACCGCTCCGATGGTCCATTCAGCCATGGCTAGGCCGAGGCCGGAACACCGGCGGGCAGGAGCGGAGCGACTGGGGGTTCAGATGGACCGCCGAGTAGATCGAGAGCGTTGTCCCGCATCACCTTTCGGGTGTCCTCGGCGCTGAACTCGGGGAACTGGGGTATGTCGGCAGTAAACGACATCGGATCCGCCAGTCCCTCACCATGCGGCCAGTCCGACCCGAACATGATCTTGTCCACGCCGATGGTCTCGGCGAGCAGCTTTACATCGTCCTCGTAGTAGGGAGCGATCCAGACGTGGTTCCGCAGCTGCTCGACGGGATCCTCCTTGAAGTGATACGGCGCGGTGTTGGCGGCCTTCTTCAGTCGCTTGATCAACCGGTGCACGAAGTACGAGCCGTTCTCGATGCTCGCGACCTTCAGCTTCGGGTGGCGGGTGAACACCTGGTGCACGATCATCGAGGCCATCGTGTCGTGGATCGCCCGGTCGTCGAGCAGGATCTGGTCGAGCGGATCCTTCTTGCCGAATCCCTCGAACGTCGCCTTGCCGCCCCACAGCGCGGCGATGGCCAGATAGCCGCTGTCGGACAGGTGGAAGCCGACCGGTACACCCGCTTCGGCCAACCTCGCCCACACCGGATCGTGTAGTGGATCGCCCAACGACCGCGGCTTGACCACCCCGGGCACCGGCGCGGGCCGCACCAGCACCATCTTGGCCCCGCGCGCCAGCACGAACTCGACCTCCTCGACGGCCTTGTCCGGATCGGCCAGCGAGATGATCGGCGCCGAGATGATCCGATGGTCAGGTCGGTCGAATCCCCAGTCCTCGTCGAGCCAGAGGTTAAAGGCGCGCACCGTCGCCATCGTCGCGTCGATGTCGTGTTTCAGCGCTTCCTCGACACCGCAGGCGAACGTCGGCAGCATGAACACCGTCTCGAGGTTCTGACGGTCGAGCACCTTCACCCGCGCGTCGCGGTTCTGGTACTCCGGATGGTTGGCCATGCGGTCGACCTTCATCAGCGAAGCCGGGTCGACTCCTTCGGGGATCTCGCCGCGGAACAGCAGATCCAGGCAGCCCGGTTCGATGATCGGGTCGAACGTCGGATTGGGGATGAACTGATTGACCACGCCACCCATGACGGCCAGCGTGCGCTTGCCGTCGGCGACCATCTGCACACCACGACGCTTGAACTCCTTGGGCAGGTGTCTGGTGCAGGAATCGGTCGTCTCGTAGTAGTGGTTGTCGACGTCGATCGCCCTGTAGTCCAGTGTCACTGTTCCTGTCCTTTCAACGGCGGGAAGTTAGGCGGGCGCTTCTCGAAGAAGCTCGTGATGCCCTCGATGAAGTCGGGCCGAAGCATCGACTCGTGCATCAGCTCCTCGGCCACTGCGCTCGCCTCGAAAACATCGCGCATGGAATCTGCGTACACCTGCTGCTTGATCACCGCCAGAGAACTGGGCGCGCAGTTCGCGGCGATGTCCTCGGCATAGGCGATCGCGCGTGGCATCAGGTCCTCGGGTGCGACGACCTCCTTGACGAGGCCGAGGTCGGCCGCCTCGTCCGCGAGGAACACCCGTCCACTCAGCAGCAGGTCCATGGCGACACCCCAGCCGACGACGCGCGGCAGGATCCAGGAGATCCCGTACTCGGCGATCAGGCCGCGCCGCGCGAACGATGTCGTGAACTTGGCGCCGTCGGCCGCGAATCTGACGTCGCAAACCAGCGCGAGCGTCAGCCCCATTCCGGCGCACGCACCGTTGATCGCGGCGATGACCGGCTTGCGCAAGGTCGTCACGAAGTGCGGATGGCGCGAGCCGACCAGCTTGCTGACGTCCGTGCCTTCGGCGGCGTCGACCGTGGCATTGCCGATTGTGTTCAGGTTCCCCATGTCCGCGCCAGCACAGAAGGCTCGGCCGTTGCCGGTCACCACGATGGCCCGCACGTCGGGATCGGCTTCCGCGTCGTCGAGCCGTGAGTAGAACGTCGTGGCGAGACCACCGCCCCAGCCGTTCATCCGCTCGGGCCGATTGAGGGTCAGCACCGCGACGCCAGTATCGCGGACCTCGTACATCACCGGGTCGGACGCGGCAGCGGGCTCAGCAACGCGGTCGGGGATGCTCACCCGGCGGACCTCCTGAGTCGTGGCCTCAAGCTCGATGTATTCCAATACTGTATATCTATCGGTAGCGCCTTCCGCAATCGGTCGGATGACGACGCGACCTGCCGAAACCGCCCCACCGCGTTCAAGTCAATGGGACCATCGGCTCCATGAGCGGATCGTGGTCTTGCAAGGGTTCGTCGTCCTCTGGCGCACCAATATCGGCGATCTGGGAGATCTGGACGAACCCGTCGAAATGGCAGGGAAGCGTCATCCGAGCGGCGAAAATTGACCGGGATTTCGTTGTCGGAGCAAAGATTAGGACAAAGGTGAAGGGCTATCCAGCGTCGACGTCGACCGTCACACGCGTGGACTCGCCACGGATCTGGGTTGGCGTCGCCAAGGCGCCCGGCCTCACCATGACGTACGAACACGTAATCGAGCCTGACGACAAAGGTGCCGTGCTGACGGAGCGTGCGATTCTCAGCGGCCCCTTCGCGGGCGTGGCCGCGCGACTGGTCGGCAAGCGCCTCGAATCGACTTTCGTTGCCACCACCGCGCATTGCGCTCATCTGGCCGAATCCCAGCTCTAGTTTCCACTACTGATCGATCAATCCGAACCGTTGATAGGCCGTGCGGATCTGAGCGCGTCCCTCATCGGGTAACTCCGCCTGCGGGGGCCGCGAATGCGGATAGTCACCGACGGGCAGACCCAGCAGGGAGGCCGCGTATTTGAACGCGCCACCCCAGTGTGTGAAGTAGTCGGCCCGCCCTGGATAGCAGGTGAACCAGGAGTTCATATCGATGTCGAACTGATCCATTCCCGACTCGCGCGCGTAGTCCATCGCCTCGACGAGCTTGTCGTTCCACACCAGGTCCCAGTATTCGGAAAGTATTGGCCGCTGAGGAGTTTCGCGGAGATAGCCGACCGTGCCGAGCTGTGCAGGTCCGACGATCCCTGCACGTAGCCACCCGGCCCGGTAGACAGTCAAATCGCACTCCCAGATCACCAACTCGGGTGCGAGCTCATGCAGCAGCCTGCTGCTGGCGGGCCGGAACGCGCCCTCCTTGGTGGCGCAGACAGCCGGGATTTCGTTGTGGATACGTGCAGTTTCAGCGGGAGTCAAGACGTATCCCGACGACGGCGAGTTGAACGTGCCAAGTGCGATGTCGGTGCGGTCGGCGATGTATTGGAAAAAGCGTAGAACTCCGACTCCGCCGTGGGCCTCCATCATCGGCGTCTGGATGTACACGATGTCCGCGCCTGCCTCCTGGGCGTGCAGCGTCAACTCCAGGCAATCCTTGGCCGACATTGCGGCCGTGCATGCCTGTACGATCACGTTGGGGTCAGCAGCACGTCCTTCCTCAATCGCGACCTCCAGCAAGCGCTTTCGCTCATCGATCGTCAACGACCAGAACTCTCCAACGCCGCTGGTGCACCACAGCATAGGATGACGCAACTCCCCGACGGAGTAACGCACCAGCGTTCGGTATGCGTCCCAGTCGATGTCGTCGCCGTCGTCACCGCAGAAGGGCGTGTACAGGCTGTTGCCGATTCCCCGCAGCGTTGCGTGTGCCCAAGTGCGAGCTTCCTTGGCTGTCACCATAATTCACTCCTCAGGTGAAGTCACTACCGCCGTCGACGTTGATGTTGGCGCCGGTCATGTACGAGTTGCGCCGTGACGCAAGAAACGCGACAACGGGGCCGATTTCGTCGGGCAGGCCCGCCCGGGGCATGTGCGCAGGATGCCCGAAGTGCTTGTCGATGGCGGCTATCAAGGCATAAGGGTCGCCGCCATCCACACCGACCGACGCCGCCCAGCCGACCAGTGCCTCCGACGCGATGCTGCCCGGCGAGACCACGTTGACGAGGATCTCGTCCTTGGCCAGCAGCAACGAGAGGTTCTTGGAGATGCTCGTCAGGGCCGCCTTGGCGGCCGTGTACGCGGGCAGGATGACGGTCTGACGTTGCGTCGAATGGGCCGAGAAGTTGACGATGCGCGCCCACTCAGCCCGACGCAGCAGCGGCAGCGCCGAGCGTACGCAGTGCACCATGCCCATCACGCCGTCGTCGAAAGCCTCCCGCCATTGTTCGTCGGTGAGCTCCTCGAATGTTCCCCGCGTCCCGGGCCCCACGGCGTTGATGAGAATGTTGAGCTCGCCGTTCCACCGCTCATCGATTTCGACGAATACACGTTGGACAGCGGAGGCGTCCGTGGTGTCGGCCACGAGTCCGAGCGCATCGGGACAGCCGCGATCAGTCAGATCCTTCGCAGCCTGGTCGAGGACCTCGGCCGTGCGGCCGACGAGTGCCACCCGAGCACCGTCGTCGGCCAGACAGCGGGCAGCAGCCAATCCCATGCCGCGACCGCCGCCGACGACGACCGCGGTGGCATCCTTCTGCCCGAGGTCCACCCTGACGCTTCACCTCTCGCCTGATTTGCTAGAAAAGCTTACTATAGGTCTTACAGTAGAAGAGCGAGAAGGTGGAGGGCGCCATCGACCGGATGGTTCCCGGTAAGGTTGACAGTAACGGCCGAGCGGCGACACGCATGCGAAGACGCAGTTCAGACGGTAGCTGCCGGTAGATTCAAGTCCACCCAAGTTTTGATGGAGGTGCCCTTCGTGGCCAAGCAAGCAACCGCTGAGAAGCGTCAGCGACGCGAGCGCGGGTCCATCAATCCCGACGACATCATCAACGGCGCATTCGACCTCGCAGAAGAGGTCGGCATCGACAACCTGAGCATGCCGCTGCTCGGTAAGCACCTCGGCGTCGGAGTCACGAGCATCTACTGGTACTTCCGCAAGAAGGACGATCTCCTCAACGCGATGACCGATCGCGCGCTGCGCCAATATGTCTTCGCTACGCCCTATGTCGAGGCCAAGGATTGGCGCGAGACGTTGGGCAATCACGCGCGCACGATGCGAAAGACGTTCATGGGCAACCCGATTCTGTGCGATCTGATTCTTATTCGGTCAGCGCTCAGTCCGCGGGCGGCCAAGCTCGGCGTCCAGGAGGTGGAGAAGGCGATCGCCAGCCTGGTCGAGGCCGGCCTCTCTGCGGACGACGCCTTCGACACGTACTCCGCGGTGTCGGTACACGTGCGGGGGTCAGTGGTGCTGCGGCGGCTGCGGGAAAAGAACCGGGCGGCCGACGACGGACCGAGCGACATCGAGGAAACGATGACGATCGACCCCGAAACCACGCCGCTGCTGGCCCAAGTCAGTGCAAAGGGGCATCACATCGGCGCGGCCGACGAGAAGAACTTCGAGTTCGGTCTCGAGTGCATCCTGGACCACGCGAGCCGGTTGATCGACGACGGTGACAAGAGGCCGGCCAAGGCCCCACGCAAGGCCACCAAGGCTTCCGGCCCACGTACGCGCAGCAAGGCGCCCACGCGCTAGATTTCCCCCGCGAGCAGACGCAGAGTGTCACTCTGCGGCGCACAATCGTGCGCTTCTGCGTCTGCTCGCCAGAAGAACTAGACCTCGATGACGACGGCGCCGCCCTGGCCACCACCCGCGCACATTGCCGCGACGCCGATTCCTCCGCCACGCCGCTGCAACTCGTAAATCAGTGTCGTCACCATGCGCGCGCCGGACGCGGCAATGGGGTGGCCGAGGCTGCAACCACTTCCGGAGAAGTTGACCAAGTCTTCGTCCAGGCCGAACTCGCGGCAGGCCGCGATCGGCACTGACGCGAACGCCTCGTTGATCTCCCACAGCGTGACGTCGGACGGCTTCAGCCCGGCACGATCAAGCACCTTGCCGATCGCCTTCACCGCACCGAGTCCGCAATCGCGCGGCGCGACACCTGCTGCGGCCCAAGCCCTCACGGTAGCCATCGTCGTCAGCTTCTCGGCGTCGGCGTAGTCACTGTTCACGAGTGCCACCGCCGCCGCAGCGTCGTTGGTGCCGCTGCTGTTGCCCGCGGTGATTGAGAACCCCTCGATCTCCGGGTGCAGGACCTTAAGCCCGGCGAGCTTCTCGACGGTGGTGTCTCGACGGGGGTGCTCGTCCACGCTGAAGTCCACCACCGATCCGTCGAACTGCTGGATCTTCATCGGGATGATCTCATCGAGGAACTTCCCCGCGTCCATCGCAGCAACGGCGCGCTGGTGTGAGCGCGCGGCCCATGCGTCCATGTCCTCGCGAGTGATGCCGACCGCTTGCGCAGTGTTCCAGCCCACTGTGATCGACATGTCCTTCGCAGGTGCGTCGGGTGTCTCGACGTGTGTCGGCGGCATCCAGCGCTCCTCGAACTTCAGCTCGGGGCCGGGGATTCGCCAGTTCGTCAGTGGCGTCATCGACAGCGACTGCACGCCACCTGCGATGACCACTCGCTCCATGCCGGACCCGATCTGGGCGGCCGCATTGCCGATCGCGGTCAGGCTGCCCGCGCAGTGCCGGTTGACCGACTGACCGGGAACGTGCTCCATCCCGGTTGCGGTTGCGGCGTAGCGCGCGAGATCCCCGCCGCCGTAATGGGATTCGGCGAAGATGATGTCGTCAATCGCACTCGGGTCGATACGGGACCTGCGAACCACCTCCGGAAGCACCGTGGTGATGAGTGTCTCGGGCGGGGTGTTGACCAGCGTCCCCTTGAACGACCGGCCAATCGCTGTCCTGGCGGCCCCGACGATGACGGGTGTTGGCATGTTTCTCGACCTCGGCTTTCGGCGTTAACGACTTTACAAAAGTAGCAGATACTGTATAGCTGCCAGTAGGTGACAGGCGTCACTCCGGCTCTGGCACGTAGAAGTGCTCGTCACGCAGCCGGAACGCCTCTTTCGTTCCGTGCTGCGCCCGCGTCTTGACGAAGTTGAACTCCCCCGGCGCGAACTGCAGGTTCGTCCCGTACGCGTGGAACAGATAGCTGGCCACTTCTTCACCCTGATACGCCTGGTTCTGCTCGACGAGGCGGAACGCTTCCTTGGCGATGACGACGCCGTCGGCGGGCATCTTCGCGGCCTTCTCCGCCCAATACCTGGCCCTGACCGGGACCGAAGCCGGATCGCACGTCTCGGTGAAGATGCCGAGGTGCTCGATGACGCCGGCCTCGATGATGTCGCCGGTCAGCAGCAGCCGGCGCGCCAGCACCGGCCCAAGCCGGTGGAAGAACATGTGCAGACTGCCCAGTGCGGGCCCGAGGAACCGGGTGGCGGGCATGCCGATCTTGGTGTCGCGCCCGATCACCGAGATGTCGGTCATCAACGCCATCTCGAAGCCGCCGCCTAGCGCGTATCCACTGATCTCGCCCACCGTGACCTTCGGAAAGCCCATGAGGTTGTGGTAGAAACCGAACGACTTGCGATCCACGGTCAGCCGCCGACGCTGACTGGGCCGACTCTTCGCCGCTTTCTCCCCGTACCAGCCGTAGGCGTTGTTCATGTCGGCACCGGTGCTGAACACACCATCCGCGCCGCGAAGCAACACCACGGTGATGTCGTCGTCTTCGGCGACGTGATCCAGATACCGCGCGACGGTGTCTCGCATCGTCGCGTCGTACGAATTGCGCTGGGCCGGGTTGTTCAACGTGATGGTCGCGATCCGCTTCTCGGAATCCACGTCGAAGAGCACGCGATCGTCGGGACTGGTCATCTAACGGACTCCTGATGGTTGGTGCTCGAGATCAGTTTGGCTTCAATGGTTTTGTCATTGCCGACGGCGAGTGTGTTGCGTCGGGCGGCGGCCAGGTGGTCCTGCGCGAGCCGTACCGCCCTGGCCGAATCGCCGTCGCTAATCGCGTCCAGCAACCGCTGGTGATCGCGCAGCGCGGCGCGCATGGTCTTGCGCGACATCGGGTCGCCTTCGTCGCTCCACACCGAGGACTCGTGCGCCGACCAGATCAGCTCCAGCGAGCCGATCAGTAGGATCATCGGCTCGTTGCCACAGCGAGAGACGATGGCTTCATGAAACCGCCTGGCGTTGGGGACATACCGCGACAGGTCGTCGAATTGCTCTGTCTGTAAGTCGATCTCGGCTTCGAGGTAGGGCACAACTTCGGTCTTCCTGTCGACGCGCGCGGCGCACATCCCGGCGCAGATCGGTTCCAGGTGCAGCAGCGCGCCGCTGACGTCGGCTGGCGTCGCGGACCGCGACTGCAGCACCATGCTGATCATGTGGGCGGTCCGTTCGGCGGAGGGCAGATGGACCACCGATCCGCCCACGTTGCCGCGGCGCACCGAGATCAGCCCATCGGTTTCGAGGATGTGGATCGCCTCGCGCAGCGCCGGTGGGCTGACGCCGAACTCGGAGAAGAGGCTCTCCTGCGACGGCAGCACGTCGCCTTCCTTGAGCCTGCCCGACAGGATGTCTTCCCGCAGCCGGGAGGCCACGATCTCCGCCACGCGCGGTTGACGAATGCGTTGCACGACCACTAGCCCTTGACCCGCCGCTTGCCGAATTGGAAACCGGTCAGTTTGTCGGGGGACGACGCCACTGTCTTGAACTCACCGATGCAGAGCACTTCGTCGTCAAGCAGCAACCGCGCCGTCGACGTGACCCTGCCGTCGTCTTCTGACCGCTCGATGTCGAAGTCGAGTTCGGTCAGGACCGGTGTCGGCCTGCGGAACGTCACCGTGAGCGAGCGCGTCTTGCCCGTCCGGCCTGCGGCGCAGCTCTGGTGTTGGGTGATGCAGTCGAAGAAGACGGCGAGAAAGCCGCCGTTCACCAGTCCCGGCGGGCCCTCATACACGAGCGGAAAGTTGACGCGGCCAGATGCGGTCTCGTCGTCGCGATGGTCGAAGGTGTACTCGGGGAAACAAGGGTTGTACGCGCCGACGTCGAGCGCGTGGTCCAGATACACGCGTTGCTCCTCGCCGCCGACCCCAATCCGGGGCGCGGGGTCCGGCGGGACGGCGGTCGCCAACTCCCGCTCCCAATCGGCGAATTGCCCGAGCATGGCGTCCACGGTCGGATGCTCGTGCTCCAAAGACAGGAGCAGCCCGGTCAGGCGCCGCAGCGCACCCGCGGCGGCGACTGTCTGCGCCAGTGGCTGCTCGCCATATCGCGGTGTGCCTTCCGTCATGGGTCCTCTTCCATATTCCGTTGGCGCGCTTTCCTTGCTAACTTGTACAGGATAGCAATACTGTATGGCTAACCGTATAGCTGGGGATTGGCGGATTCAACGGTGACTGACGTCGAGGCCGACGGCTCGGTAACGGCATCGCGGGACGGCGATGTCCTCCGGCTGACGCTGGACCGCCCGTCGAGACGCAACACGTTGAGCCATTCGATGATCGAGGCGTTCGTCGATCTACTGACCGACGCCGCGACCGACGATTCGCTTCGGGCCATCCATATCCGTGGAGCGGGAAGCGATTTCTGCGCGGGCGCGGACTGGGTGGCGACCAACAGCACCGGCCAACGGCCCCGCGCCGGCGACCTGGTTCGGCGTATTCCACACACCGCCAATCGTGTGGTCGAACTCGTCCATGGCATACAGCTGCCTGTGGTCTGCAGCGTGCAGGGTTGGGCCGTCGGCCTTGGCTGCAATCTGGCTCTGGCCGCGGACTTCACGGTGGCCGCCGACGACGCCGTGTTCTGGGAGCCGTACGTCGGCCGTGGCTTTTCTCCGGATTCTGGTTCCACATGGCTGCTGCCCCGACTCGTCGGCCTGGCACGGGCCAAGGAGATGCTGCTGCTCGCCGAGAAGGTGAGTGGACGCGACGCTGCGGACTGGGGACTGATTCACCGCTGCGTGAGCTCGGCAGAACTCGACGACGTCACCGAGCAACTGCTGACGCGACTCGCGTCCGGGCCAACGGTCGCGATCGGGCTGGCCAAGCAGGCCATCAATCACAGTCAGCATGCCACCCTTGATCAGGCCATGACGCAGGAGCTCCTCAACGTGGAGTTGTCCTGCCGGACAGCCGACTTCAAGGAAGGCCTGGCGGCGTTCCGCGAAAAGCGCACACCGGAGTTCGGTGGAAGGTGACGAATGAAGGACATCAAGTACCAGATCGACGGACACAAGGCCACCATCACGCTGAACCGGCCCGACGCACTCAACGCGCTCAGCCCGCACATGATCACCGAACTGCGCACCGCCTACGACGAGGCGGAGAACGACGACAACATCTGGATCCTGATCGTGACCGGCACCGGCCGCGCGTTCTGCACCGGCGCGGATGTCGGGGAGATCCCCGAGGACGGCCGGGTGCTCTACGAACGGCCCTACCTGTCGACCTACGACCAGTGGGAAGCGCCGCAGGAGGGCACGCCACCGTTCCGCAGGATGGCCAAGCCCGTGCTGGCCGCCATCAACGGATTGTGCTGTGGCGCAGGGCTGGACTGGATCACAACAGGCGACATCGCCATCGCCTCGGAGAAGGCGACGTTCTTCGACCCCCACGTCAGCATCGGCTTGGTGGCCGGTCGCGAGATGGTTCGACTGGCCCGGGTGCTGCCCCGCAACATCGCGCTGCGCATGGCGCTGATGGGCAAGCACGAACGGATGAGCGCGCAGCGCGCCTACGACCTCGGCATGATCAGCGAGGTCGTCGAGCACGACAAGCTGCTCGAACGCGCCCACGAGATCGCCGACATCGTCAATTCGAATGCGCCGTTGGCGGTGCGGGGCACGCGACTGGCCATCCACAAGACGCTGGACCTGCCGCTGCACGACGCAGAGATCCTCGCTGAGACGTTCCGCGAGCGCGTCGTGCGCACCGAGGACGCGCTCGAAGGGCCGAAAGCCTTCATGGAGAAGCGCGCCCCGAACTGGCAGTGCCGATGAGGGCGTTCGAAACGATCCTGCTCGACGTGGACGCCACCAGTCACGTCGCGACGATCACGCTGAACCGGCCGGATTCGCTCAACGCGTTCAACCGAACTATGTGCGACGAGATGGCCGAGGCCTGGCGCATCGTCAAGCTCGACGAGTCGGTGAACGCCGTCGTGCTTCGTGCGGCAGGCAGCCGGGCGTTCAGTGCCGGGCTCGACATCAAGACGCCGTACGGACAGCCGGACAACGTGTGGAATCACGAGGATCCGGGCGAGGCACTCAGCCCGAAATGGCAGAAGATGTGGAAGCCCGTGGTGTGTGCCGTTCAGGGGATGTGCACCGCGGGCGCGTTCTATTTCGTCAACGAGTCCGATGTGGTGATCTGCTCCGACGACGCAACGTTCTTCGACTCGCATGTCAGCGCCGGTTTGGTGTGCGCGCTGGAGCCGATCGGGTTGATGCGCCGCGTCGGTCTGGGCGAGACGTTGCGAATCGCGTTGATGGGCAACGATGAACGCGTCGCCGCCGACACCGCGCTGCGGATCGGTTTAGTGTCGGAGGTGGTTTCCCCCGCTCGGCTGTGGGCGCGCGCTCACGAGATCGCGGCGGCGATCGCCGCCAAGCCGCCGTCGGCGACACAGGGGACCGTGAAGGCGATCTGGGAGTCGCTGGACAAGCCCTACCGTGCGGCACTCGAGCAGAACCTGATCTACACGAGGCTGGGAAATCCCCTCGGCCAGGCCGAACTGGCCGCACGTGCCAATGGCGCGCCGGCCAAACCGAGGGTTCGCTGATGCCCGATCACCCGCTCAGCAGGCGCCTCGCCGACGTGCTGGACCTGCAGCCGGACGTCGCAGCCATCGAGTACGACGGGCACTGGTCGACGTGGCGCGAGGTCGCTCAGCTCGCCCGGGCCACCAAGGCGCTCGTGGTTGGGCAGCATCAGGTCGGGATCTTGCTGCGCAACAAGCCCGCTCACGTGGCGAGCTTCCTCGGTGTACTTCTCGCAGGCGGAACTGTCGTCGTCATCAACCCGTCCCGGGGTGATGACCGCACCCGAGCCGATGCCGAGGCGCTGGACCTTCCATTCATCGTCGGCGAGCGCGACGACCTGGCATCGCTGGTTACCGCAGGCCCTGCGTTGGTTTCGATCTCGAGCCTTACCGATGAGCCGGACGTGACCGCCGCGAGTGACGGCGGTGCCGTTGCGCGGCCCGGAGTCGCGGTGCGAATGCTGACCAGTGGAACGACCGGTCCGCCCAAGCGAATCGACCTTACCTACGACATGCTGGCACGCAGCGTCATCGGACCGGAACCGGACCGGTCCGCGCCGCCGACGGAGCTGCGGCAAGGGGTTGCGATCGTCAACGCCCCGCTGGTCCACATAGGCGGCGTCTTCCGCGTGCTGCAGTGCGTTTGCGAGGCAAGGCCCTTCGCGTTGTTGGACCGTTTCGAGCTGAACCTGTGGGCCGACGCGGTGCGCAGGCATCGGCCGCGCGCTGTGTCGCTGGTGCCCGCCGCACTTCGGATGGTGTTGCATTCCGATCTGACTCGGGACGATCTGGCGAGCATCCGCGCGGTCACATCGGGCACGGCTCCCCTGTCGGCTGAGGATGCCGACGCGTTCACCGCGAAGTTCGGGATACCCGTTCTCACGTCTTATGCGGCAACCGAATTCGGCGGCGGTGTGGCCGGCTGGACACTGGCGGACTATCAGAAGTATTGGCGCGACAAGCGCGGCAGCGTTGGCAGGCCGAGCCTTGGCGCACTGCTGCGGGTTGTCGGTGACGACGGCACCCCGCTGGGGCCCGACCAGGCCGGGCTCCTCGAAGTCAAACCCGGCCAGCTGGGGCCATCCGCCGACTGGATGCGCACCACCGACATGGCCCGCATCGACGCTGACGGCTTCCTCTGGATCCTCGGCCGCTCTGATCAGGCGATCATCCGCGGTGGCTTCAAGGTGATGCCCGACGACGTGCGCACCGCACTGGAGGGCCATCCCGCCGTGCGTGGGGCGGCGGTGGTGGGCAGGCCCCACGACCGCCTCGGCGAGACCCCGGTTGCGATGGTAGAGCTGCGAGATGCTGCATCCGTGGACGCTTCCGCGCTCGTCGAATTCCTGCGGACGCATTTGGCACGCTACGAAATTCCCACCGACATCGCGATCGTCGACCACATCCCCAGAACACCCTCCGGCAAGCCCGACCTCCGTGCGGTCCGGGAATTCTTCAGCCATCCCGTCGAACATGCCAAGTGAATCACTGACCGTCGGCGAAGTTCTGCGGCATCAGGCCAGCGCCAGGGCAGACCACCCGCTCCTGGTGTGCGACGCCGAGCGCCTCAGTTACGCGGAGGCCGACCGCCGGTCGGCGCGATTGGCCCGCGGTCTGATCGCCCTCGGCGCAGGCAAGGGCACTCACGTCGGGCTGCTCTACCCCAACGGCGAGGCGTTCATCGTCGGGATGCTGGCCGCCGCGCGGATCGGCGCCGTTGTCATACCGTTCTCGACATTCGCCACCGCTCCGGAGATGGGAACACAACTCGTCGACAGCGACACCGAAATACTGCTGGCCGCTGCGTCGTTCCGCTCGCATGACTACCGAAAGCGCCTTGCCGACATCAAGGGAGTTGCGCCGCTGCTGCGCCATGTCCTGATCGAGTCTGAACCGTCCGGCACCGTCGACGAGACTCAGCTCGAGGCGATGGAAGCCGACGTCGACGCCTCGGATCCCCTCGCCATTGTGTACACGTCGGGTTCGACGAGCACCCCGAAGGGGGTGGTGCACACACACGCGTCGCTGCTGGGGCACCAGAAGATCCTCAACGAGATCCGCGGACTGACCGCGCAGGACAAGCTGTTCTGCAACTCACCGTTCTTCTGGATCGGCGGAATCGCGTTCGCCGTGTTGGCGACCCTGATCGCCGGCGCAACATTGGTGTGCTCCAACGCCAGCGACCCCGGCGCGACGCTCGACCTGCTCGACGCCGAAAAGCCCACCATGACCAATGGTTTCGTGGCCGGGATCGCCCACCTTGCAAGTCACCCCAGCCTCCCCCAACGCGATCTGTCGTCCATGCGGCGTGGAAACCTGTACCCGATCATGGCGCCCGAGGTTCGGCCGGCCGATCCCGAGTTGCGGCACACCATGCTCGGCATGACCGAAGCCGGCAGCGTCATCACCATCAGTGATGACGAATCGGACCAACCCGAACACCGGCGCGGTTCGTTCGGTAAACCGGCGCCGGGCTTCGAAACCAAAATCGTCGACGACGAGCTGTGCATCCGCGGCCCCTACGTGATGCAGCGGTACTACAAACGCAGCCGCGAGGAGTGCTTCGATGCCGACGGCTGGTTTCACACCGGAGATCTGGTCCGAACCGACGGCGACGGTTTCGTGTACTTCATCGGCCGCAAGGGCGCGATGATCAAGACGGCAGGCGTCAACGTCGCGCCCGCCGAGGTGGAACGCGCCATCGCCAAGGTCGCCGATGGGACCGTCGCGCATGTCATCGGGCTTTCCGATCCCGAGCGTGGACAGCTGGTCGCCGCGGTCGTGGCGTTGGAGGACGGCGCCGAGTTCGACGAGGCCGCGGTGCGTGAGCGCCTGGCGGCCGAGCTGTCTTCCTACAAGATCCCGAAACGCTTTGCCACCGTGGCGCGTTCCGACATTCCTGTACTCTCCAGCGGAAAGGTTGATCTCGCCGCGCTGCAGAAGGTGTTCGATGCCTGACACGATCGACCGGCTCGTGAGACAGCACGCCGAACAACACGGCGACAAGCCGATTTTGATCGGCCCTGCGGCGCGCATCACGTACGGCGAGCTCGACGACACCACGAGGGCCCTTGCCGCTTCATTCCTCGAAGCAGGTGTCGGCAAGGGCACGCGTGTCGGCCTGATAATGCCCAACTGTGTTCAGTGGGTGGAGATCGCGGTCGCTCTGACGCGCATCGGCGCCGTGCTGGTGCCCTTGAGTACCCTGCTGCAAGCCCCGGAGCTCGTGGCTGCGCTGCGGGTTGCCTCAGTCCAGGCCCTGATCGCTGTCGAGGAATTCCGCGGCCATCGTTATCTCGACGACCTCGGGCCGGAACGGACGAACCTTCCGGCGCTGCGCGCGGTGTGGGCGGCAGACCGGCTGCCGCCGATCTCCGGTGGGGCGAAGGTCGACATGGTGGCCGAAACCGTCACGCCCAGCGACACACTCGCGATCATGTTCACGTCCGGAAGCAGCGGTCCGCCCAAGGGCGTCATCCACTCACACGGCAACGCACTGGGCGCGGTGCGCTCGGGTCTCGCCGCACGGTGTATTGACGCGGACACCCGCCTGTACCTTCCGATGCCGTTCTTCTGGGTTGGCGGGTTCGGCAGCGGTGTGCTGTCTGCCCTGTTGGCCGGCGCCACGCTCGTCACCGAGGAGATTCCCCGGCCCGAGACGACACTGCGGCTGTTGGAGCGGGAGCGTGTCAATCTGTTTCGCGGCTGGCCCGACCAGGCCGAGGCGTTGGCACGCCAATCTGATTCCGTCGCGGTTGATTTATCGGCGCTTCGCCGGGGCAGCCTCGAGGCGCTGCTACCGCCCGAGCAACGCGCGGAACCGGGTGCCAGGGCGACGCTGTTCGGCATGACCGAGGCCTTCGGGCCGTATTGCGGTTATCCCGCCGACACGGACATGCCGCGATCGGCGTGGGGCAGCTGTGGAAAGCCCTTCGACGGCATGGAGGTTCGGATCGTCGACCCCGACACCGGCCAACCGGTTCCCCCCGACACCGTGGGCATGATCCAAATCCGCGGACCGCACACCTTGCGCGGCATGTGCCGGCGAAGCCGCGAGGACCTGTTCACACCGGACGGCTATTACCCCACCGGGGACCTCGGACACCTCGACAGCGACGGGTTCATGTTCTTTCACGGCCGATCCGACGACATGTTCAAGGTCAGCGGCGCCACCGTCTACCCAAGTGAAGTGGAGCAGGCGCTGCGGACGATCGACGGCGTCGAGAATGCGTTTGTCACCGAGGTCTCCGGCGCTGTTGGCGCCGTCGTGATATCGAACACCACGGTCGAAGACCTGCACACTGCAGCGCGAAAGCGACTGAGTTCCTTCAAAGTTCCGACGGTGTGGCTGCTGGTCGACTCTGACGAGGACATTCCGCGCGGTTCGACGGGCAAGGTCGACGTGCGTAGGTTGCGTGAGATGTTGGCCGAGCAGACGTAAAAGGCCCCAATTCCTCGGCGTGTCGGGGACCTTTGCGTTCCCCAGCTTGCGCGTGGGCCCAGCTCGCGAGGCTAGGTGACTACGCCGCGTTGGGTGAGGTGTTCGATAAGCGGCGCCGCGCCGGCGGCGAGATGCTCGGACATCGCGGCGCGAGCGAGGTCTTCGTCGTGCTTATCGAGTGCCGCCAACAGCTTGCGGTGGTGCTCGGTCGACTGATCGGGCCAGCCCGCGATCGTGGGAAATACCGATTCGGGGGCGTAACGGGTGATCTGAGACATCAGCTGCGCGAGTTTGGGCGAGTCGGCGGCGACATTGATCGCCTTGTGGAACTCGTGGTTGAGCCGGACCGCCCGTTCGTCGTCATCGCTGGCGTACGCATCTTCGAGCTCGGTCTGGATCTTCTCGAGTTCCCGCAGCTGATCGTCGGTGATGTTGGCCGCCGCCCGCGCCGCGAGCTCGCCACCGATGTGGGCTTGCACATTGGAAACATCCGTGACGTCCCTGTCGGTTACCGCCACCACCGCAAAGCCGCGCCGCGGCTGCTGAGAGAGGAGGCCTTCGGCGCTCAGGACGAACAACGCCTCGCGCACCGGAGTGACACTGACACCGAGTTCGACCGCCAACTGGTCCAGGCGAATGTACTGCCCCGCAGCGTAGGTGCCATCGAAGATTCGCCTGCGAACAAATCGCGCGACGTCCTCAGCGAGCTGTGGCCTGGGGGCGAAATCGGGTGCGCTCACTGTCATATCCGATAGTCGGCGAGCAGTCGCTTGCTGATGATGTTCTTCTGGATCTCGCTGGTGCCCTCACCGATGAGCAGGAAAGGCGCGTCGCGCATCAGCCGCTCGATCTCGTATTCCTTGGAGTAGCCGTACCCTCCATGGATCCGGAAGCTCTGCTGGGTCACCTCCGAGCAGAATTCGCTCGCCAGGTACTTGGCCATCCCCGCGGCGACGTCGTTGCGTTCGCCGGAGTCTTTCAACCGGGCGGCGTTGACCATCATCAGATGGGCCGCCTCGACTTTGGTTGCCATCTCCGCCAATTGGAACGCGATCGCCTGGTGATCGGCGATCGGCTTGCCGAAGGTGTGGCGCTGCTGTGCGTAGCGCACTGCCAACTCGAACGCTCGGATGCCGACGCCACAAGCTCTAGCGGACACGTTGACCCGGCCCACCTCGATGCCGTCCATCATCTGGAAGAAGCCCTGGCCCGGCGTCCCGCCAAGGATGTCGTCGGCGCTGGCGACATAGCCGTCGAAGATCAGTTCGGTGGTGTCGATGCCTTTGTAGCCGAGCTTGTCGATCTTGCCCGGGATGGTCAGGCCCGGCACGACTTCCCCGAAGCCGGTGGGCTTTTCGACGAGGAATGCCGTCAGGTTGCGGTGCGGTTTGTCAGCTCCCTCGTCGGTGCGCACCAACGCGGCCACCAGTGTCGAGCTTGCGCCGTTGGTCAGCCACATCTTCTGACCGTCGATGGTGTAGGTGCCATCGGCATTTCGCTTGGCCCGCGTGCGGATCGCGGCGACGTCCGACCCGAGTTCGGGCTCCGACATCGAAAACGCGCCGCGCGTCTCACCAGTTGCCATCCGCGGCAGGTACTTCTGTTTCTGTGCGTCCGTGCCGTGCTGGCGCAGCATGTACGCGACGATGAAGTGGGTGTTGATCACGCCTGAGACACTCATCCACCCGCGGGCAAGCTCCTCCACGCACAACGCGTAGGTGAGCAGAGACTCGCAGAGGCCGCCATATTCCTCAGGGATCATCAGCCCAAACAGGCCCATCTCCTTCATCGCATCGACGATGGCCTGCGGGTAGGTATCGGTGTGCTCGAGTTCCTGCGCGGTCGGGATGACCTCTTTGTCGACGAATTGTCGTACCGTGGTCACGATTTCGGATTGAAACTCGGTGAGCCCGAGCGTTTGAGCGAGCCTTGTCATGCCCCGACCCTTTCGAACACGGCGGCCAGGCCCTGCCCGCCGCCGATGCACATGGTTTCCAGCCCATAGCGGGCGCCCCGGCGGTTCAATTCGCGCGCCAGCGTCGCGAGCATCCTGCCGCCGGTCGCACCGACCGGATGTCCGAGCGAGATCCCCGAGCCGTGCACGTTCGTCCGCTCGAGGTCGGCCGCGGTGAACTTCCATTCCCGCATCACCGCCAGCGCCTGGGCGGCGAAGGCCTCGTTGAGCTCGATCAGGTCGATGTCGGGCAGCTTCAGGCCCGCCTTGCCGAGCGCCGCCTCTGTTGCAGGCACCGGCCCGATGCCCATGACGTTGGGCGCGACACCGGCCGACGCCCACGAGACCAGCCGGACAAGCGGGCTCAGCCCGAGTTCGCCGGCCTTCTCCGGAGTGGTCACCACGCACATCGAGGCGGCGTCGTTCTGGCCGCTGGAATTCCCCGCCGTAACGGTCGCCTCTGGATCATCTTCCAGCAGAACGGGTTTCAGCTTGCTCAACGACTCGACCGAGGTATCGGCACGTGGGTGCTCGTCGGTGTCGATCAGCTCTTCGCTCTGACGGGTCCGCACCGAGACCGGAATGATCTCCTCTGCGAGGATCCCGTCTTTTTGCGCGGCTACCGCCCGTTGATGGGAGGTCACCGCGAGTTCGTCCTGTTCCTGGCGCGGGATTGCGTACTGACGACGGAGGTTCTCCGCGGTCTCCAGCATGCCGCCCGGCACCGGGTAGTGACGTCCGCCCGCGGTGGTGCGGCCGCGCGCGAGGCTGTCGTGGACCTTCACGCCGCCGCGAGCCCCACCCCAGCGCATGTCTGTCGAGTAGAACGTGACATTGCTCATGCTCTCGGCGCCGCCCGCGATCACAACGTCGTTGTCCCCGTTCGCAACCTGCAGGCACGCCTGGATGACCGCCTGCAGGCCTGACCCGCAGCGGCGGTCGACCTGCATGCCGGGGACCGTCACCGGCAGCCCTGCGTCCAGGGCCACCACGCGCCCGATCGCGGGCGCCTCGCTGGAGGGATAGCAGTGGCCGAGGATGACGTCTTGCACTGCACCGGGCTGGATTCCGGTGCGCTCCAACAGACCCTTAAGCGCGGCGACACCGAGGTCAACGGCGGTCAGCGGTTTGAACATGCCGCCGTAGCGGCCAATTGGTGTCCGAACCGGTTCGCAGATAACGGCTTCAAGCATGGTTCACTACTTTCGTCGAACGGACAAATGGGCGCAAAAGTGCGAGTAGTTCTCGCCATTTCGTCGATCTCGGCGGATAGCCGACTCGCTCAAATGTGCCTCCCGCCGGTGACCTCGAGGACGGTTCCGGTCATGTACGACGACAGATCGCTGGCGAGGAACAATGCGACCTTGGCGACCTCGTCCGGCTCACCGGCTCGGCCCATCGGCACCTCCGCCAGCTTCTGGTCCCAAATGTGTTGTGGCATAGCTTCGGTCATCGCGGACCTGATCAATCCCGGTTGGATCGCGTTGACCCGCACACCGAGGTGGGCGAGCTCCTTGGCGGCGGCCTTCGTCATACCGACGATGCCTGCCTTGGCCGCCGAGTAGTTCGTCTGGCCCACCAGGCCGACCTTGCCCGAGATCGACGACATGTTCACGATGGCGCCGCGCTTGTTCTCGCGCATGATCGCCGCGGCCGCCTTGGTGCCGTTCCAGGTGCCCTTCAAGTGCACGGCAATGACCTGATCGAACTGCTCCTCGGTCATCTTGCGCATCGTCGCGTCGCGGGTGATCCCGGCGTTGTTGACCATGATGTCCAGGCCGCCGAACCGCTCGACGGCGGCACCCACCAGAGCGTCGACCTCGTCGCCCGAAGTGACGTCGCACCGCACCGCCAAGGCGGCGTCCTCTCCTCCGAGTTGTTTGGCCGCCGCCTCGGTCGCGCCGAGGTCCAGATCGCCAAGCACCACGCGCGCGCCCTCGCCTATGAACCGCTCCGCAATGGCGAACCCCAGGCCCTGCGCACCGCCAGTGACAACCGCGGTCTGACCCGTCAGCAATAACACCTGATCACCCCTTTTCGCTGGTCAGGGCCGGATCGGGGCCCTGTCAATCGAACATCATATTTCATATATGATTTCTCGAGCCGTGCGGCCCGACTCGCCGAAGAGGAGCGCGATGACCACCGAAGTCAGCGACGACGACTTCCAGGAGATCCTGGCTCAGACGCGTCACTTCGTCCGCACTGCGGTAGTCCCCCGTGAGCAGGAGATTCTGGCCGACGACCGGGTTCCCGACGATCTACGCGAACAGGCCATGAAGATGGGGCTGTTCGGCTACGCGATCCCGCAGGAGTGGGGCGGCCTCGGACTGAACCTCGCTCAAGACGTCGAGCTGGCGATGGAGCTGGGATACACGTCGCTGGCGCTGCGGTCGATGTTCGGCACGAACAACGGCATCGCCGGACAGGTTCTCGTCGGGTTCGGCACCGACGAGCAGAAGTCGCAGTGGTTGGAGCCGATGGCGTCGGGTCTCGTGGCCTCGTTTGCGCTGACCGAACCGGGCGCTGGATCCAATCCCTCGGGCCTGCGTACCAAAGCCGTTCGTGACGGCGCAGATTGGGTCATCAACGGGCAGAAGCGCTTCATCACCAATGCGCCCGTCGCCGATCTGTTCATCGTCTTCGCCCGTACCCGGCCCGCCGACGAAAACGGCGCAGGCATCGCCGTCTTCCTGGTACCCGCCGACACGGCGGGAGTCGAGGTCGGCGTGAAGGACGCCAAGATGGGCCAGGAAGGCGCGTGGACCGCCGACGTCAGTTTCAGCGATGTCCGCGTCCCGGACGGCGCACTCATCGGCGGCACCGAGGACGTTGGATACCGCGCCGCGATGATCTCGCTGGCGCGCGGTCGCGTGCACATCGCCGCGCTGGCCGTCGGAATCGCGCAGCGTGCCCTCGACGAATCCGTCGCCTACGCCGCCACCGCGACGCAGGGCGGCACCCCGATCGGGGATTTCCAACTCGTCCAGGCGATGCTCGCCGATCAGCAGACCGGCGTGCTGGCCGGGCGGGCATTGGTCCGTGACACCGCCCGACTCTGGGTCAGTGGTGAGGACCGCAGGATCGCGCCGTCGGCGGCGAAGCTGTACTGCACCGAAATGGCAGGCAAGGTAGCCGATCTCGCCGTGCAGGTGCACGGCGGCAGCGGCTACATGCGCGAGGTGCCCGTCGAGCGGATCTATCGCGACGTGCGGCTACTGCGGCTATACGAAGGCACCAGCGAGATCCAGCGGCTGATCATCGGATCGAATCTTGTGAAGGCGGCACAGAAATGACCGAACGGCTCACGGGCAAGGTGGCGTTCATCACCGGTGCGGCACGGGGTCAGGGCCGCGCGCATGCGGTGCGGATGGCGAATGAGGGCGCCGACATCATCGCCATCGACATCGCGGGCAAGCTTCCGGTGTGCGTGCCCTACGATGCCGCGACTCCCGATGACCTCGCCGAAACCGTGCAGCTCGTCGAGACCACTGGTCGCCGCATTCTGGCCTCCGTCGTCGACACCCGCGATGTCGACGGACTCCGGGAGGCCGTCGACAACGGCGTGGCCGAACTGGGTCGCCTCGACATCATCGTCGCCAACGCCGGTGTCTCCGCTCCCCAGACTTGGGACGCCATCACTCCCGAAGACTTCCGCGATGTCATGGACATCAACGTGACCGGCACATGGAACACCGTCATGGCCGGGGCGCAGAAGATCATCGACGGCGGCCGCGGTGGCTCGATCATCCTGATCGGCTCCGCAGCGGGTATCAAGATGCAGCCGTTCATGATCCACTACACCGCAAGCAAGCACGCCGTCACCGGCATGGCCCGTGCGTTCGCCGCCGAATTGGGCAGGTACTCGATCCGCGTCAACAGCGTGCACCCGGGAGCGGTCAACACACTCATGGGAAGCGGCGACATGATCGGCTCGCTGGGCCGAGCAATCGAGACCTATCCACAGCTGGCCCAGATGATCACACCGTTTCTCCCCACCTGGGCGGCGGAGCCCGAGGACATCGCCGACGCGGTGTGCTGGCTGGCCGGCGAGGAATCGAAAAACGTTACGGCTGCCGCGATCTCGATCGACCAGGGCATGACGCAGTACTGAATTAGCGCGAACAGACGCAAAGTTCCCCGACTCGCCGAGAAAATTGGGCACTTTGCGCCTGCTCGCGGAAAAGAGTCTCAGCCGATCAAGCGCACGATCGACTCTGCCACCGCGGCCGGCTTGTCGGAACCATCGATTTCGACGGTGACAGTCACGGTTGCCTGCACCGCGCCGTCGAGTTGATCGACCTTGGCGATCTGGGCGCGCGCACGGATCTTGGCACCCACCCGCACGGGCGTGATGAAGCGCACCTTGTTGTAGCCGTAGTTGATGGCCATCGCGATGTTGTCGACGGTGTAGAGCTGGTGCGTGAAGTGCGGCAGAAGCGACAGAGTCAGTAGGCCGTGCGCGATCGTTCCGCCGAACGGGCCGTTCGCCGCGCGCTCAGGATCGACGTGAATCCACTGATGGTCATCGGTCGCGTCGGCGAACAGGTTGACACGATCCTGTGCCACCTCGAGCCAGTCGGTGGGACCCAGCTCCGCACCCTCCGCCGCAACGAACTCGTCCAGCCCGCTGAACTTCCTCACCACTTCTCTCCTTGCCCGCTCTAGAGAACGACCGTCTGATTGCCGTATCGGATGATGCGGTCCTCACAGTGCCACAGCACCGCCCGCGACAGAACAAGGCGCTCGACATCGGCGCCGAGACGTACCAGGTCTTCGACCCCGTGGCGGTGGTCAACCCGCACCACGTCCTGTTCGATGATCGGGCCGTCGTCGAGGTCCTCGGTCACGTAATGGGCCGTCGCGCCGACGAGTTTGACGCCGCGTTCCTTTGCCCTCCGATACGGTGCCGCCCCGATGAAGGCGGGCAGAAACGAGTGATGAATGTTGATCAGCGGACAGTCCACTTCGGCAAGGAATTGCGGCGTGAGAATCTGCATGTATCGGGCCAAAACGACCAGGTCCACGTTTCCGCGCAACAAGTCGAGTTGACGCCGCTCTGCGTCCACCCGAATATCTTTGGTCGCCGGTACATGCAGGAATGGTACGGAAAAAGGGCGTACCTGATCTGCGAGATCGGGATGGTTGGAAATCACCATCACGACCGATATGTCGAGCTCACCGCGACGATTCCGCCATAACAGATCGAGCAGGCAGTGGTCCTCCTTGGACGCCATGATTGCGACGCGTTTCGGTTTGGCGGCCTCGGTCAGCCGGAAATCCATATCGAACCGTGAGGCCACCTGCGCGCGGAAATCTTCTTCGAGAGCGTCGCGCGCGGCCGTCAACCCGGGCAAGTTGAAAATCGTCCGCTGCATGAACGTGCCGCCCGACTGCTCCGTCGAGTGCTGATCCAGCGACACGATGTTGGCACCCGCGCCGGCGAGGAAAGCACTTACCGCCGCCACAAGCCCCGGTCGGTCGGCACAGCGCAGCAGGAGCCGACCAACATCCTTGACCCGCAACCCCCCGCGACCTGCGCTCGGGTATTCCTCCTCCACCTGCTTCAGGGTGTCACCCCCTGCTGGCTCTGTCGCAGAATCCGCACATATTGCGCCGCTGAGGGCTGGTCGCCCCATCAATTGATCATTCGCGAACGACGCCCATGGGCGTGCTCGAAGTGGAGAGGCACCCTGGACTCCTACGATTGCTCTCCGCGAGATCGCCCTCCGACACCCGGCAACACCCGAATTGCACTGGCTCATTCAACGCATAGCGAAAGGTTCCCGAAAGTCCTTACGCTGCCGTCAATCCCATTTATGGCATTGACTGCCAACTTCGCCCCGAACTCGGCAAATAGATGGTCACCAGTAACAATTCTGCCGATTCGTGATTGCCACGAAGCCGTTAGGGGCGTGGTCAACGGCACAAAATTTGCCCGCTGGCACCGCTTTTCAGGAAAAGATTGTCTTGCTAGCTGGAATCCGAGTAACCCGTGGCGAGATACTGATCTCTCAGAGCCGACCTCGACGCCGTTGTTGGCCAGCTTGCCCGAGGAAGGCGCATGTATGACCGTTCCCCAGACTGAGACCCGCCACTTCGTAAGCCTGCAGAGGAGTCCCAGCTGTTGGGATCCTGACAGCGAGTGCACCATCGTATTCGCACAACCGGCGATCGAGCGGGAGCTGTGGGACGACTACGTTCGCGGTGCATGTCATAGCTACGGCAAGCACGGCGTCGAAAAGGCGCTCGACATGGATGCGCTCCGCAACGGAGCCGACACGATCCTTTTCGCAGCGTGCGTCAATGACGCGGGTAGGGTCGTCGCCGGTCTGCGGGCAAAGGGCCCATATCAGTCCGCCGATGAATGCCACGCACTCGTCGAATGGAGCGGCCAGCCCGGTCAGGGTGCCGTGCGGAAAATGGTCACCGATCGACTGCCGTTCGGCGTTGTGGAGATGAAAACCGCTTGGGTGACCGACGATCCCGAACATAGTCGGCAACTCACGAGCGCCATCTCGCGCACACCCCTTCATGCGATGAAACTGCTTGATATTCAGTTCATCGTGGCGTCGGCGGCTTCGTATGTGCTCAAGCGCTGGCTCTCGTCGGGTGGAACGTTGGCGTCGAGAATTCCCGCGACTCCCTATCCAGACCATCGCTACCAAACGAAGCTAGCATGGTGGGACCGCAGCACATTCGCCAATCATGCTGATCCGAAACAGCTTTCAGCGTTCATCGCAGAGCAGAAAGTGCTGGCTTCGTGGCTTGATCAAGGGGATGACGTCCTGGCCGCCGCCGGACCTATGCGATGACCTCAGGCGTCGATGATGCAGAGCGGTGCAATCGCCGTGCGCTGCTGGCGAACCTGGACGCGAGACTGGTCGCGCGGCAACCGGGGCCCGTCTCGGCGTTGTTCTTCGACCTCGGCCGCCTCAAGACGATCAACGACTATCTCGGCCACATCGCAGGCGACTGGTTCATCCGGGTTCTCGCCGACCGGTTGCGGGAAGGCGCCGAGGGTCCGAACCTCGCACTGGCCGAGGCGTTCGGCTTGCAACTCGTCGCCGAGGGAGTCGAGACCGAGAAGGCCGCAGTGACATTGTTGCGCCACGAGAACTACCGCGCGGCAAGGATTCCTGTTGTCCCGCCCAGTCGTCGGCGACACGATGGAGGCCCTACCGGCCGTTGGACGGATACCTGTTGACTTTTCCGCAGCGCCACGTCTGTAGGTGGCTGTGCGTCTCGCGCAGGTTGTCATGCAAAAGACGATTGACCGGGCGACAGGCGGATGCGGCGTGCATCGCAAGCGGCTCGGAGGTCAACAGCTCGACGCGACCGAATCGGCTTGCAGTCTGGCCGACCAGGCATACGCGCAGGGTGGCGTCGTCGGCGGGTAAGGGCTGCCCAGCGGCCATGGTGACCTGCGGCCTGCCACTGGCGACCGTCACACCGTGTCGGGCACGAACGGCCAACGGGCCATCGAGTGTCGCGAACTCGGCCCCCACCGCATCGCCGTCCTCGAACACGATGCGCTGCAGCGAGGTCGCTTGATGAACCTCAATACGCCGGTCTCGGGCCTGAGCGGTGAGCCAGTCCAAGACCGAGCCACCGATATCGGCGGGATCGGGTGTGATCGATCCGATTTCAGCGACCTCAAGCGACTCGCCGTCGACGGTGCGCAGCGCGGTCGAGTGCCAATCAGATAGCCCGGTGTAGAGATAGCCGTACGGCGACACCAGGCAACGCGCGGCCCAATCCCTAAGACGGGCGCCGACAAACGGCGCAACCGCACCACGGGGGTCGACCGGCTCCGCATGATCGACGAACCTGATCGGGGCGTCGACGTCCCGTGCGGACCGCGTAAGCGGCCCAAGGTCGGATGACAAGGCCGCGAAGTACTCGTTGGTCTCCGGATCCGGAACGTCCACCTCGAGCCAGTGCAGCCTGTCGACGTGTGAACGGACCACCACGGACGATCCGCTTGGTTCGATGTCGCCGCGTGAATTGGCGACGAAAACCTCACCGCCCATGTCCACGACAGCCACGGCGTGCGCCAGTCCGGCGATTCCGGAGCCGGTGCAAACCACGTCGACTTCTTCGTCCCATATCACCGTTGATTACCTCGGTATTGCTGAATCGCCCGGACGCCGATGCCGCGTCACCCGGGAAGCCGCCAGGGGGTTCATACGGGTAGCGCGAAAACTCACGGTTTGCGCAAGTAGCAGCGCCGGCCGCCGACGTGAAGTTGCCACAGCCCGCGCAGGGGTTCGAGGGGGTTTGCCAACGCGGACCATGGCAACGGCGTGAAAATACCACCGGGTATTGCTGGGCGATAGTGGAATCCGTCGCGACGCGGGCACGCTGACCTCGGAATTAGCCGTCAGCGGCCGCCCGGCGTCCGCAATACCAAGAGTCATCACATCCAGTACCTTACATACTTTTTGGCTGATTTACAGGCATAAAGATGACTTAAAGTATTGGCTATCCGCTTTGCCGCAGAGCCGGACGTGACGCGCATCAAGGAGGGCCGTTCACGAGTTTGCGCTGCAAAACCGGCGCGTGTGCCCGTTGCGTCTGCCTCTTGTGGGCCGCGGGTGACAGAATCGAGCAATTGATCAATCTACGGAAACCACGATTACCCGCCTGCCGGCGCCACTGTCCAGATTCCGAGGTCCGGAAGTGACCGAACAACTCGACAGACGACCGGACACCACGCGGCTGCAGATCCTCCGCGCGGCTTCGCGCCAGTTCGCACGCAAGGCGTACAGCGCGGTCAGCCTGGACGACATCCTCGCCGACGCAGAAGTGACCAAGGGCGCGATGTACTTCCATTTCCGGTCCAAGCACGCGCTGGCGTCGGCGATCATCGAGTACCGCACTGCGGTGGCACGAGCCTCAGTCGACCAGCTGCTCGCGCGAAAGCTCTCGGGCCTCGAGACCCTGATCGACATCTCCTATCTCGTCGCCGTCGAGGACATCGGCGACGAGACGGCTCGAGCCGGTTTGAACCTCCTTGAGTCCATTGGCCGCACCGACGGACTGCAGGGAGATTTCCTCGGGCAGTGGGTGACGGCCTTCGCCGCAATCGCACGCAAGGCCGTCAAGGACGGCGACCTCATCGCACACGGCGACTCGGAGGGCATTGCGAGGCTGCTGGTCTCGATGTACCTCGGTCTGCGGCAGACAAGCAATCTCGCTGAGCCCGAGCGATTTCTACGCGACTTGGAGAACATGTGGGTCCTCGTGCTGCCGGGTTTCGTCAAGCCCGACCGGATCGACTACCTCAACCAGTTCATCAAGCGGCGCACAGCCGTTGCGCTTAATAGGGCGGCACCGCTTTGAGCGGATGAATTACGATGCCCTTTCAGGCCATCGCCACCCTGGGTAGGCCGACGGGACATCCGGAGGTACTCGGCCAATGATGCGCCAGGCGCGATCCGAGACTACCCGCAGGAAGATCATCACGTCCGCGGTCGAGTTGTTCAACGAAATTGGTTATCCGGCTACCGGATTGGGCGACATCATCGAGCGGGCCGAGATGACGAAGGGCGCCCTCTATTACCACTTCGATTCGAAGGAATCGCTCGCGACAGCGATCATCGAAGAGGGCAGGGTTCACCTGGCCGACGCGTTTCGGAGTATCACCGCATCCTCAGCGCCGGCGCTGGAATGCATCATTCACGGAGTGTTCGTCGTTGCAGACCTGATGAGCACCGACCAGATCGCACGCAGCGGAATGCAACTCTTGCGCGCCTTCGGTGAGTTCAACGAAACGGCCGCACTCACGTACGGCGGCTGGGTGGCGGAGATGACGCAGCGCACCTGTCAAGCGATCGACGAAGGCGATCTTCGCGGCGACCTCGATGCGCAGGCCGTCGCTGAGACGATCATCGGCTCGATGCTCGGGGCGGAACTGCTGGCGAACGCAACGTCGGCCGGAGCCGACGTGTTGCGGCGCGTAGCACAGACGTGGAAAGTGCTGCTGCCAGCGATTGTGAGCCACGAGTCACTGTCCTACTTCGACGAGTTTCTGGCGCGCGAGTCGATGCGGCACTCCCCTGTGCCGCTGGCCGAGTAACTACCGCTCGTCGACCCACAATCGCTCGGTCAGGTCCTGGAACGTCGCCAACGCCACCGGGTCGTCTCCGCGCAGCAGGGCGGACTTGCTCATCTGGGCGCGGACGATGGAGCCGTCCTGGTGCACGAGCTCGACGATCAGGTCCGCGTGGGCGCGCACAACCGAGACTGCGGATTCCTCGGCGGGCACGGTGTGGAAAATCTGCTGAAACTTCAATGCCGTGACCTCTTCGGCTGAGTGGCCCAGCATCTCGGCGAATGCCTCGTTAGCGAACAGGATGGTCCCATCCTCCGCGATGGCCAGCACGGGCACCGGAAAACGGTCCAGCACCACCAGCGCGGGCAGCTCCTTGAGGAGGGCCATCGGGGATTCTCTGTCCTGGGTGTCTCGTCGCCGCTCCACGTTGCCGATTATTGCGGTTGTACCCTGCCTCGTCACCGGGAACCTCAAGTGCGCCAGGCCGCCGTCGCTCACTTAACTAACTAGGTTTACTCTGTCTGCATAGCGCTCCGACGGACAGGGGAATGCGATGGACCTGGCGTGGTCGGCGACCGACTCGGCGTTCCGCGATGAAGTGCGCGCCTTCCTGCAGGAAAAGCTGACTCCCGAACTGCGGCTGGCAGGACGCCTCATGACCAGCGTGTATGCCGATCACGATGCGAGCATGGAATGGCAGCGGATCCTGCACGAACGCGGCTGGGCGGCGCCGGCGTGGCCGGTCGAGTACGGCGGCTGTGACTGGAGCCTGACTCAGCACTACATCTTCAGCCGCGAGTCGACCCTCGCGGGCGCTCCGTCGTTGTCCCCGATGGGCATCCGGATGGTCGCCCACGCGATCATCAAGTTCGGCACGGACGCTCAGAAGGATTTCTTCTTGCCGCGGATCCTGACCGGCGAGGTGTTCTTCTGCCAGGGCTACTCCGAACCCGAGGCGGGCTCGGACCTGGCGGCGCTGTCGATGGCGGCCGCCGACGACGGCGACGACTTGGTGTGCACCGGCAGCAAGATCTGGACGACGCACGCCGGCGAAGCGAATTGGATGTTCGGCCTGGTACGCACGTCGCGGACCGCGAAGAAGCAGCAGGGCATCACATTCGTGCTGATCGACATGACATCGCCGGGGATTCAGATCCGTCCGCTGGTGATGACGTCGGGTGAGAGAATCCAGAACCAGGTGTTCTTCGACGAGGTGCGGGTGCCGAAGGCAGGAGTCCTCGGGCAGATCGATGACGGCTGGACCGTCGCGAAGTATCTGTTGGAGTTCGAACGCGGTGGCGGCGCGGCCTCGCCGGCGCTGCAGGTGATGGCCGAAGAGATCGCCGGCGTGTCCGCCGAGGCGCCAGCACCGGGCGGCGGCCGGCTGAGCGACGACCCCGCGTTCGCGCGCAAGCTGGCCGACGCCCGCATCCGGACCGAAGTGCTCGAGATCCTCGAGTACCGGGTGCTGGCCGCGGTGGGCGAGGGCAAGAATCCAGGGGCGGCGTCGTCGATGCTCAAGGTGCTGGCGACCGAGTTGAGTCAGTTGCTCACCGAATTGGCCATGGAAGCCGCCGGACCGCGCGGACGGGCATATCAACCGCACGCGACGTCGCCAGGAGGTCCGGTGTCCGATTTCGAGCCACCGCCGGACGGCTATGTCAGCGGCGACGCGTGGCAGGCGGTCGCACCATTGCGCTACTTCAACGACAGGGCCGGCTCGATCTACGCCGGCAGCAACGAAATTCAGCGGAACATTCTCGCGAAGGTGGCTTTGGGGCTGTAGATGGACTTCAATCTGAGCAACGAACAGGAACTGCTGCGCGACGGGCTCGGCAGGTTCCTGTCGACGCGGTACGACCTCGAGAAGAGCCGCGCCGCAGCCAAGACCGGGGCCGGCTGGCAACCCGACATCTGGCGCGGATTCGCCGACGAGCTGGGTATCCTGGGTGCCGCGCTGCCCGAGGACGTTGGCGGAATCGGCGGTGGCCCAGTCGAAGTCATGGTGATCGCCGAGGCGCTCGGGCATGCGCTGGTGGTGGAACCGTACGTCGACACGGTCGTGGTGGCCGGTGGCCTGCTGCGGCGTGCGGGAGGCCCGGCGGCGACCGCGCTGTTGGAGAAAGTGGTTGCCGGTACCGCGATCGTGGCGTTGGCCGCGGCGGAGCCTCGGTCCGGTGAGCAGTGGCAGAACGTGTCGACGGTCGCCGACCGTGACGGCGACGAATGGGTGCTGCGCGGATCGAAGATCGTCGCGATGAGCGCGCCGCTCGCCACGCATCTGCTGATCGCAGCGCGGACATCGGGCGGGCTCTCGCTGTTTCTCGTCGAAACCGACTCGGCCCCAACGGGTATCGAGACCCACAACTACCGGACGGTGGACGACCGGCGGGCAGCCGACCTTGTGTTCGACGGACTGCGGTTACCCGCGGACGCGCTGCTGGGCCAGGAGGGTCAGGCGTGGCCGTCGCTCGCACAGGCCCACGACGAGGGTGCGGCGGCGATCTGCGCGGAAGCGGTGGGCTGTATGCGAAAGGTGTTGGCCGACACCGTCGAATACTGCAAACAGCGCCAGCAGTTCGGGCAGCCGATCGGCAGCTTCCAGGTATTGCAGCACCGGATGGTCGACATGTACATGGAACTCGAGCAGGCCGTCGCCGCGGTGTACCTCGCGGTGCTGAACCTCGAGGCGGAACCCGAGGTCCGTGCGCGGGCGGTATCGGCCGCGAAGGCGACGGTCGGCAGGGCGGCGCGATTCATCGGCCAGCAGGCGGTGCAGTTGCACGGTGGAATGGGTATGACCGAGGAGCTGGCGATCGGCCACTACTTCAAGCGGCTGACCGCTCTACAGTTCGAGTTTGGCTCGACGGATTACCACGTCGCGCGCTACGCGGAGCTGACGAAGGCGTAGCGGTGAGTTGGTCGCGGTGGTCACACCGCTCACATCAGCACCGTCAACACCCTTGACCCTGTCTCCCAACTTGATATCACATGCAATATCACAATCGGTGATGCGCTATGGCCTCCAGCTCTACCTCAGGCCGATGAGGTTCCTCCGCAGCTGGACGCCGGCGGCGGCCCACCGCGGTCGCGACCCCGGAATTCCGTTTGTCCACGTTTCGTAGGGTAGGTATGTGAGCTCGCGTGGATGGGTCCTGTTCCTCGCGATGAGCATCATCTGGGGCATCCCCTATCTGATGATCAAGATCGCTGTCGAGGGCGTGTCAGTCCCCGTGCTGGTGTTCGCCCGGGTCGCCGTCGGCGCGGCCGTGCTGTTGCCTCTGGCCTTCTCTCGGCAGACCCTGATGATCGTCCGCAACCATTGGAAGGCCCTGCTGGGGTTCGCGTTCTTCGAGATCATCGCCGCGTGGTGGCTACTCTCGGACGCGGAGCGCCATCTGACCAGTTCGATGACCGGTCTGCTCATCGCTGCATCACCCATCATCGCCGCGGTCCTCGACCGCTTCACCGGCGGTGAGCGACTGGGTTACAAACGGGTCATCGGTCTTTCGATCGGCATCTGCGGGGTGGCGGTGCTCGCCGGCCCACACATCGGCGGGAGCACCTGGCCGATCATCGAGGTGCTGTTGGTGGCGACGTGCTACGCGATCGCGCCACTGATCGCCGCGCGCCACCTCGCCGACGTGCCGGCCCTGCCGATGACCGCGGTGTGCCTTGGCTTCGCCGCGCTGGTTTACGCCGCTCCCGCGGCGGCGACGTGGCCGACCGAGATGCCGTCCACCCAAGTGCTTTTGGCGTTGGCCGGGCTGGCGGTCATCTGCACCGCGCTGGCGTTCATCGTGTTCTTCGCGCTCATTCGCGAGGTGGGCGCCGCGCGTGCGCTGGTGTTCACCTACATCAACCCTGCGGTGGCATTGGCGGCCGGGGTGATCGTGTTGCACGAGCCGTTGACGCCGTGGAACGTGGCCGCGTTGACCCTCATTCTCGCCGGTTGCCTACTGGCGACCCGGCGGCACACGGAACGGGAGCCCGACATCGCGACGGAACCGACGTCTGTCGCACCGCGGTGACCGTCACTTCGAGTCGAGTTCGTCCTGGTACTTCTTCGTCATGTGGTCGATCGCCTGAAGCTGCGTCTGGGCAAGGTCGTCCCGTACTTCGCTGGCGCGCTTCGCGGCGTCCAGGGTCGGCTGCGCCTGCCCCTGGAAGTGGGGCATGACCTCCGCGGCGAACAGTTCGGCGGACCGCTTTGTCGCCGCTGGGTTCGCCCATTCGTGGCCCATCTGCAGCATGCATCCGAACCCGCCGGACTGATCCCAGAGTCGCTGCACCTGAGCGCGCGCCTGTTCGGGCGTGCCGATCACGCCGGCCCCCGCGTCGTTGATGATGTTGATCATCTCGTCGACCTGATCGCCCGGGATGGTCATCTGCGGGAACGCGGCCACCTTCTGGAAGTACCGGAACCACGGCTCGATGCCGAATCGCACGTCGGCACGCGCCTGTTCCTCGGTCTCGGCGATGTGCATCGGCCCGACCAGCGTCCAGTTGTCGCGGTCGACCTGCGTGCCGAATGCGGCCGCCCGCTCTTCGACGATGCCCCAGTGGTAGGCGAGCGCGTCGAAGCCTTCGACGATCAGCGTGGCCCCAATCGAGAGCAGGCCGATGCCATGCTTGCCTGCCAGCCGTGCACCCGTCGGTGACGCCACCGCCGCCACGGCCAGCGGAATGCCTCCGTCCGAGTACGGCGCGAGTTGCAGTCGAGCGTCGATCAGTTCGTGCGTGGGGGTTTTGGCCGTGACCGTCTCCCCTGCGAGCAGGCGTACGACGATGTCGAGATTGGTTTCGAGGAGCTCGCGGGTATCCGTCGGGGTCAGGCCGATCATCGCGGAATCGCTGGGTAGCGAGCCCGGCCCCATCCCGCCGATGATGCGGCCATGGGTGAGGTGATCGAGCAACATCAAGCGGTCGGCGACCCAGAGCGGGTTGTGGTACGCGAGCGAGATGACCCCGGTGCCGAAGCGGATTCTCTTCGCCCGTTCGGCGGCTGCGGCGATGAAGATCTCGGGCGAGCTGATGATCTCGCTGCCCGCGGAGTGGTGCTCGCCGTACCACACCTCGTCGAAACCCAGTGCGTCGAGATGATCGGCGAATTCGAGGTCCCGCTGCAACGCCAACGTCGGGTTGGTGCCCGAGCGGTGAAACGGTGCGATGAAGTATCCGAACCTCAGCCTGGCCATGTAGCGCCTCCTTACGCTCGGGGTACCTCGGACCATAACGCGGGCGTCGTCGTTTGACGACGTGATCAAAAGGAGCCGCAGTTGGGTGGCCGCCGTGCGACAGTTCCGGAGATGACGGAAAGCGTCGCCGTGATCGGTGCTGGACCTGGCGGGCTGGCCGCCGGGCGTTGGCTGTTGTCGCAGGGATTCGAGCCGACGGTCTTCGAGCAGGCCCCGATGTTGGGCGGCCAGTGGACGGGCCTCCCTGACCTGAGTGGTGTGTGGCCGACGATGCACACCAACACCAGTGGCATCACGACGGCGTTCAGTGACCTCGAGCCCGAAAACGACCTCGTCTACCCACCGGGCCGCGCCATTCTCGACTACCTGTATCGCTATGCCGAGACGTTCGGCCTCATGTCGCGCATCCGGTTCGGCACTCGGGTCGAGCTCCTCAGCCGACGCGACGCCGGATGGCTCGTAGGCCACACTGGCACGACCGAGCGTTTCGAGAAAGTGGTGGTGGCGACCGGCAGGTTCCAATCCCCTTCCATCCCAGCCGTTCCCGGGCTCGACACCTTCACAGGCTCGGCGGGAGCGAACTCCACCTACCGGTACAGGGGGCACGTGCCTTACTGCGGCAAGCGTGTTCTGGTCGCGGGCGGTGCGATCAGTGCCCTGGAGATCGCCGCCGAACTCGCCCAGCTCGGCGCGACCCGCGTCGTCGTCGCCCAGCGGCGGCAGCGCTACGTCCTGCCGAAGTTCGCCGCCGGAGTGCCCTCCGGCCATCGCATGTACACGCGATACGGCACCATCGCGAACGAGCACCTCCCCGCAGCGGAGGTCGACCGGCAACTGAAGGAGATCGTCGTCGAGGCGGGCGGAAGCCCTGAGCAGTACGGCGCGCCGACGCCCGACCCTTCGCTCTTCGCCGCCGGGGTCACCCTGAGCCAGCAGTACTTACCGCTCGTGGCGGAGGGCCTGATCACGGTACGACCGTGGATGGAGTCCATCGCGAACGCGACCGTGACCTTCGCCGACGGGAATGCCGAGGAGATCGACGGAATTATTTTCGGCACCGGGTTCGACCTGCACCTGCCGTTTCTGAGCGAGGACATTCGCGCGATCGTTGACCTCGACGCGGTGCACCTGGACGCGGACCGCTACACCTTCCATCCCGACCTGCCCGGCCTCGCGTTTGTGGGTATGTGGGATCAGTCCGGCGGATACTTTGTGCCGCTCGAGCTGCAGGCAAGGTGGGTCGCCTACACGTGGGGCGGCGCGATCCCGTCGACGAGTGAGGCCGTCCAGCGGTCGTCCATCGATGCGTATCGCTCGCGGCGCGGGATGCCGCAGAGAACCCGGATGAACCTGGTGGCTCTGACCTTCGCGAGAGCTGCGGGTGTCGAGCCGAACCTGCGTAATTGGCCAAAACTGCGCCGCGCCCTGCTGTTTGGCCCACTGACGCCGAGTTGTTTTCGGCTCGAAGGCCCGGATGCGCTTCCCGATGCTCCTTCCCGGTTCGCTCGCGATGCCGCCGCGTACGGTGCAATCACGTCGAACGAGCTGACTGAGCGCGAACAGGCCTACTGGTCGCTGGTGGCGGCTAAGCATTGAGCGCCTTCTCGCCGATGACATGTTGGGCGCGCAGCTCGTCGAGCTCGTCATCGGTTAGGCCGAGGCCGCGCAAGATCTCCTCGGTGTGCTGCCCAAGCGTCGGCGGCGCGAACCTGTGGTGGTGCCGGGGTCCAGGTGTGATCTTGAATGGCCAGCCAGGATAGCGGTGCGGCCCGGTCACCGGGTGCTCGACCTCGTCGTAATACCCCCGCGCGTCGAGTTGGGGTATGTCGTACATCCGCTCGGGCGTGAGCACTTGCTCGGCCGGAACATGCCGCGCGCTAAGGACATTGATGATGTTCACTGCAGTCTGGGTTCGCGTCCAATCGGCAACCACCGTGTCGAGCTCGTCGTGCGCCAGAATCCGGTCGAGCAGATCGGGTCGCCCCATCGCATCGACGATGTGCTCCCAGTCGGTGTCGTCGCGCACGCTGAGCGCCACCCACGCGTCGTCCGCGGCGGTCGGGTACACGCCCTGCACGTGACCGCGACTGCGATTCCCTTCGCGCCGTTGAACGACCGCGTTCATCGAGTATTCGATCACCGGCTCGGCGGCGATGCACGCCGCGACCTCGATCTGCGCGACCTCAATGAGTTGGCCTTCGCCGGTCCGGTGCCGATGCTCGAGCGCAGCGAGCAGGGCGACGCCTGCGTGAACCCCGACGATGGGGTCCGCAGGTCCCTGCAGGTTGCACGGCGGACCCTCGGCATAACCGGTGGCAGCCGATATCCCCGATGCCTGCTCGAAGTTGAGTGCCCAGCCAACGTAGTCGCGCCATGGCCCCTGCAGGCCGAACCCCGGCATGCGCACGAGGATCACGTCGGGTTTCAGCTTCACAAGCGACTCGTAGTCCAGCCCGAACTGCTCGATCACCCGCGGCGAGAAGTTCTCCACGACGACGTCCGCATCGCGGACAAGCCGGCGGACGAGGTCGCGTCCCTTGTCGGACGTGAGATCCAGTGTGATGTCGCGCTTGTTGAGGTTGGTGCCTTGCCACATTGCGCTGCGCTCGTACCAACGGTCGCCCTCGTATGCCCATGCACCCGAATAGCGGAACCCGTCGGGTCGCTGTATCGATTCCACTTTCACGATCTCTGCCCCGAATGCCCCGAGATAGCACGTGAGGTACGCGCCCGCCCAGAACGTGCTCAGGTCCAGAACCTTCATGCCTGCAAACGGCATCGACGGATCCGCAGCCACATCTGCCGGCAGGTAATCGGATGGTCGCGCGGCGACCGGCGCTTGTCCACCAAGGAACGGCGCCGGGCGCGGCGGTAATGCCGGTGTCCGCGATAACCGGAACGGCGCACCCGGCCTGCGAAACGACCAATCGTCGCCACCAGCCTCAACGAAGAACTCGCGTTCGAGAAACTGGGGGCAATCCAACACCGTCGCGCCGTCGTTGACGGCAGCGGCGGGAATCCGCATCGCCTGGCTCAATTCGACGATCTCGGCCACCGTTCGCTCCGAAAGCCACGGCTGGGCCTTCTCGAAGAACTCGCCGCGCTCCGGTCCCCCAAGCATGATTGCGATCTGCTGCTCGCCATACTCGGGCAGGCCGAGCATCGCGCACGCGTCTAACCAGTGCTGCCCCGTCAGACAGTTGATCCCGAGCCAGCCGTCCGCAGCGCGGACGATGCCCATCATCGGCGCCGACCTGGTGCTGGCCGGCAACCCGAGGCTTCGTATCTTTTCGACCATCAGCATCGGGTACGGAAGCGTCGACAGGAGCGATTCGAGCACGGACACGTCAACCTCGACGAGCCGACTTGCTTTGGTGGACGAAGTTCTTAGCGCGGTCAGGGCAGCGAGCGCGCCGTACCCGCCGGCGACGTACTCGGAGATCCTCGCGCCGGCTTGCACCGGCGGCCGGTCGGGATCCCTGTTGTTGACCCAGCCCGACGCCGCCTGCACGGTCAACGGTGTGGCATCGCGGTCGCGCAACGGACCGTTCTGTCCGAAGTCTGAGATGCGAACGACGACGAGGTCGGGGTTGAGCGCCCGTAACGAGTGCGTGTCGAGGCCCACGCGGTCGAGCGTCCCCGGCCGCATACCATCGACCAGCAGGTGCGCCTGCGCGACCAGGCTGCCCGCGGCTGATACGTCGCTCTCGAGATCAAGTGTGGCGCCGTGCTTCCCGGCGTTGAGGTACTCGAACAGACCGGACTTATCGGGGTCGGGAACGCCGCCGGGAAACGGTCCCCAACGGCGCAGCGGATCTCCGGACGGCGGCTCGATCTTGGTCACGTCGGCACCGAGGTCGACGAGCAGCTTCGTGCAATACGGGCCCGCGATCTCGCCCGCGATCTCGACGACGCGAAGCCCTTCGAGAGGTCCCATCACGCGGGAATTCCGATGGCCTTCGGCTCCATGTACTGGTGCAGCCCCGGGAGTCCGCCGCCTTCTCGGCCCAGTCCGCTCTGGTTGAATCCCCCGAACGGCGCATCGCCTGGGATGCAGCCGTTTACGGCGATCTGTCCCGTGCGGACGCGTCGTGCGACCGCAACCGCGCGGTCCACGTCGGTGCCCCAGACCGCGCCGGAAAGCCCGTACTGCGAGTTGTTGGCGATCGCTACCGCGTCGTCATCGTCACGGTGGCGAAGAACCGTCAGCACCGGTCCGAACACCTCCTCCTGGGCGATAGTTGCGTCCGGGGCTCGGGCGATCGTCACCTCCGTCGCCGGACAGATGTCGTCGTAGCGGCCGCTCCCGGGGTCGACCCACCGGCCGTCGATGTAGAGCGGATACAAATCGAGGAGTGGTCGCGCGTCGGCCATTTCGTCTCCTCATCGAGGTCAAGGGATCAACACAGGGTGTACACCTGTCGGACGTGTCCGTCAATCGACTTCATCGAAGTTAGTTGATAACCAACAGAATCATCGAGTATTGACAGTGCCACCCCCATCGCGTAGACACAATAGAAATCGGACAGATTGCTCTGATATGTCTGATAGTCATGACGTCGAGGGAGGCTGTCCTGCGTACCGAGTTCCCTCTGCACTCGCCTGACTTCTTCGCGGGCGACCCGTACCCGGCTTACAAGGAGCTGCGCGCAAGCGAGCCGGTGTGCTGGAACGACATCACCAAGTTCTGGGCACTGCTGCGCTACGAGGACATTCGGTACGTGTCTACGAATCCGGACAAGTTCTCTTCGACCAAGGGCATCACCATCCCCGACCCCGTGATGCCGAACCCGGTACAGGACGGCAACCTCATATTCACCGACCCCCCGCGACACCGGCAGCTCCGCAAGCTGATCAACACCGGATTCACTCGGCGGCAGGTCGCGATTCTCGAACCGAAGGTGCGCGAAATCGTCTATGCAGTCCTCGACGACGTCGGGCCCGGGTCCACCCACGAGTTCGCGGAAGAACTCGCGGCGCCGTTGCCTACCCGGATGATCGCCGAGTTGCTCGGCGCTCCGCCCGACGATTGGGAGAAGTTCCGCAGGTGGTCCGATGCGTGCACCGGAAACGCCGATCCCGAGATCGAACTCGATTCGTTGGTTGCCGTCGGCGAACTGTTCCAGTATTTCCAGGAGCTGATCGCGGCGCGGCGCGCCGAACCGCGAAACGACATGCTGTCGGTGTTGACCACCGCGGAGGTCGACGGGGCCAGGCTTTCCGACGAGGACCTGTTGAACTTCGCCTTCCTGCTTCTCGTCGCGGGCAACGAAACCACCCGGAACCTCATCGCGCTGGGCACATTGGCGCTCATCGAGCATCCGGAGGAGACCACCAAACTCACCGAGGAGCCCACGCTGATCCCGGGCGCGGTGGAGGAGATGCTGCGCTGGACCAGCCCGGTGACGCACATGGCGCGGACGGCAACGACCCATGTCGAGATCCGCGGGCAGCGGATCGCTGAGGGCGACGTGGTCGTGATGCTGTATGGCTCCGCCAATCGCGACGAGAACATCTTCGGCGCCGACGCAGAGGAATTCAAGGTCACCCGTCATCCGAATCCGCACATCGCATTCGGCTGCGGCGAACACTCATGTGTCGGCTCTCAGCTGGCCCGGCTCGAAGCTCGCGTCTTCTTCGAGGTGTTGCTCGGGCAATATCCCAAGCTGGAACTCGTCGGCGACGTCGACCGGATGCGCGCCACGATGGTACCCGGCGTCAAGCGAATGCCCGTGCGACTCGGAGCGGGGCGCTGATCAGTGCATCTGGACTTCACACCCGAACAGAAAGTATTGCGTGCCGAGATCCGCGCATCGCTCGAGGCGGTCATGACGCCCGAACGCAGTACCGCGGTCGCCGGTCGTATGGAGGGCGGAGAGGCCGTCAAGGAATGCGTGCGGGCACTCGGAGCCGCTCAACTGCTCGGCGTCGGTTGGCCGAAAGAATATGGTGGACGGGGCTTTACCGCGCTAGAGCAGTTCATCTTCTTCGAAGAGGCGCAGCGGGTCAACGCACCGATCCCACTCGTCACGCTCAACACCGTCGGCCCCACGCTCATGGTGTACGGAACCGACGAGCAGAAGAACATGTTCTTGCCGTCGATCCTGGACGGCACCGTCGAGTTCGCGATCGGCTACTCCGAACCCTCGGCGGGAAGCGATCTGGCGTCGCTGCGGACGGCAGCCGTGCACGACGGAGACGACTACATCATCAACGGCCAGAAGATGTTCACCAGCGGCGCGGCATACGCCGACTACATCTGGCTCGCGACGCGCACCGATCCCACCGTCAAGAAGCACAAAGGCATCTCGATCTTCATTGTGCCGACATCCTCGCCAGGGTTCTCGTGGAAGCCGTTGCACACCATGCCGGGCGTATCGACCTTCTACACGTTCTACGACGATGTGCGCGTGCCGGCCAGTTCGATAGTGGCGGGCGAGAATGAGGGCTGGAGGCTGATCACCACACAGCTGAATTTCGAACGTGCGGCACTGGGGAACATGGGTGCGCTCGAGCCGTTGTTCGAGAAGATGCTGAAGTGGGCGCAGACCACCGAACTCGACGGCGGTCGCGTCATCGACCAGCCATGGGTGCGACAGGCGCTTGCCCGGGTCGAGGCACAGGTCGCGGCCTACAAGATCATGAACCTGCGAGTCAACGCGGCGATGAGCAACGGCGCGCTCGGCATGGGCGAAGCATCGGCGGTCAAGGTCTTCGGCACCGAGCTGACACAACAGGTGGCCCGCGAATTGCTGGAGGTGCTTGGCCAGGCCGGCACTCGTAGGGGCGAGGACGCGCCATTGCGCGGCGCCCTTGAATCCGCGTACCGGATCGCGGTCATCAACACCTTCGGCGGCGGCGCCAACGAACTCCAGCGCGACATCATCGCGATGGCGGGGCTTTTCATGCCGCGTGCACCACGTGATCTTCGGGCTTCGGCAACGCAGAATGGGGACGCCAAGTGACAGATGGAAAGACCGAGTTTCGGAAGAAGCTCGACGCACTCATCGGCCAGCCCACCGGCGGGTCCGGCAAGCCGACCGTCGCGCCGGACCCCGTGAACCAACCGATGATTCGGCACTGGGCCCATGCACTCGATGACATGAACCCGGTCTACCTCGATCCCGAGTACGCCGCGAAGTCGAGGTTCCGCGGCATAGTGTCTCCGCCGGTCATGCTGCAGGCGTGGACGATGCCCGCCCCCAATTTGGAGGGGATCGCCGAACGTGGCGGTGTGCCGATCGAGATGGGCAAGAACCCGGCGTCGTTCATCGAAGAAGCCGGGTTCACCGGCATCGTGGCGACCAACTCAGAGTTCGAGATCGAGCGCTATCCGCGCCTCGGCGACGTCATCTCGGTGACGCAGGAGTTCGAAGACATCTCCGACGAAAAGAAGACTTCTCTCGGCACCGGTCATTTCGTCACATGGTTGTCGACCTATACCGACCAGAACGGTGAAGTGCTCGGCCGCCAGCGGTTCCGGGTCTTCCGATTCAAGGCGAACGGCCGATGAGCCGCTTGCGCGAAGCGAGAGCCTACTGATGGCGACGAGACTGGCACCGACGGTCAGCCCGGACACCGAGTTCTTCTGGAACGGGGTGCGCGACCACAAGTTACTTATCCAACGATGCAAGGGATGTCAGGCGCTCCGTCAGCCGCCGCGCCCGATGTGTCCGACATGCAATTCACTCGACTGGGACACCGTCGAGTCCTCGGGCCGCGGCACCGTGTACAGCTACGTGATGCCGCAGCATCCCCCGATGCCGCTGATCGTGTACCCGTACGTCGTCGTGCTGATCGAACTCGACGAAGGAGTCCGTTTGGTGTCGAACCTGTGCGAGATCGCGCCTGAGGACGTCGAAGTCGGCATGCCCGTCGAAGTCTTCTTCGAGACGTTCGACACGCTTGACAGGCAGGACCTAGTCCTGCATCAGTTCCGGCCGGCCCACTAGACGAAGCGCAGAAACGCATGGACTTCACGTTCACCGAAGAACAAGAGACGATCACCAAGGTCGCGCGTCAGCTCTTCGAGCACCGGGCCACGCCCGAACACCTCACCGAGCTCGAAGCCGCTGACGTGCGTTACGACGCAGCGCTCTGGCGGGAACTCGCGACCGCAGACCTCCTCGGAATTGCCTTGCCCGAGAACGTCGGTGGCAGCGGCCACGGTTTCGTCGAGCTGGCGCTGCTTCTCGCGGAGGTGGGATGGAGCGTCGCGCCGGTGCCGGTCTACGCCACCCTTCTCCTCGGTGCCGACACCATCGCTCGCCATGGCGCCAAGGAGCAGCAGCTGCGGTACCTCCCCGACGTCGTCAACGGCGCCCACCTGCTTACCGCGGGGTTGACCGAACCCGGGCGCGCCGACCCGAGCGCACCCGTCACCACAGCGCGCCGCGACGGCGACGGCTGGCGCATCGAAGGAACCAAGGAATTGGTGCCTGCTGCTCAGGTAGCCCACACGATGCTCATCCCCGCGACGGTCGACGACGGTGGCGTCGGCCTGTTTCTGCTCGACGTGAACGCCGACGGTGTCGAAATTCGACCCGCGGCGACAACCAACGGCGAGCCGCACGCCGACGTATTCCTCGACGGTGCCGCCGTTTCCGGTGCGGACCGGATTCCCGGCGATGGCACCGAGATGATCGAGTCGCTGTACGCCCGCGCTCTGGTCGGCCTGTGCGCGATCCAACTCGGTGTGACCGAGCGTGCGCTGCGCATGGCCGCCTCCTACACGACCGAACGCGAGCAGTTCGGGCGGCCCATCGGCAGCTTTCAGGCGGTGCAGCAGCGGATGGCCGATGCGTTCATCGATGTCGAGGCGATCCGGTGGACCATGTGGCAGGCCGCCTGGCTCCTCGGTGAGGGCAGGCCGCCCGGCCGGGAGGCCGGCATCGCTAAATTCTGGGCAGCCGAGGCAGGAGCTCGCGTCGTGGCCACCGCTCAACAGCTTCACGGCGGCATCGGTATCGACACCACCTATCCCCTGTTCCGGTACTTCCTGTGGGCCAAACACAACGAGCTGACCCTCGGTTCGGCGTCGACGCAGTTGGCGCGGCTCGGTGCTGCGTACTGACGAAGGAGAGCAATGACAACCGCGAAATCTCGGACCACGACGCTGGCCTGGCGCGACATCAACGTCGGCGACGAACTCACACCACTCGAGATCCCGGTCACCGCAACCGTGATCGTCGCAGGCGCCATCGCATCACGTGACTTCATGCCGGTACACCACGATCCCGAATTCGCGAAGAAGCAGGGTTCGCCCAACATGTTCATGAACATCCTCACCACCAACGGGCTGTGCACGCGCTTCCTCACCGACTGGGCCGGCCCCGAAGCGATGGTGACGAAGTTGGCGATCCGGTTAGGGGTGCCGGCATTTCCGAATGATCCGCTCCGGTTCACCGGCACCGTCACCGGCAAGTCCGAGGGTGCCGACGGTGAGGGATTCGTCGAGATCGCGTTCAGGGGCTCCAACAGCCTCGGGGACCATGTGTCGGGCACCGCGACGCTCAGCCTGCTGGAGGACAGGATCGCATGAGCTCGCTAGGCGGAAAAGCGGCCATCGTCGGCATCGGCCAGACCGAGTTCTCGAAGGAGTCCGGCCGGAGCGAACTCCAACTCGCCTGCGAGGCAGTCAAAGCCGCGATCGACGATGCCAACATGCGGCCGAGCGACATCGACGGCATGGTCACGTTCACGATGGACGCGAACGAGGAGATTGAGGTCGCCCGGAATGTCGGCATCGGCGACCTGACATTCTTCACCCGCGTGCCGCACGGCGGTGGTGCTGCGGCGGGGACCGTCGTGCAGGCCGCGATGGCAGTGGCGACAGGCACGGCTAACGCCGTCGTGTGCTACCGCGCGTTCAACGAACGGTCAGGGTTCCGGTTCGGCGGCGCCACGGCGCGGCCGACGGCCGAGACACCGATGTTCATGGCGAATTATGCGCCCATTCGGGTTGCTGACACCCGCAGCGTGGGTGGCACTGCACGCCCAGCGCTACATGTCGACCTACGGAGTCACCAACGAGGACTTCGGGAGGATCTCCGTCGTGGACCGTGCCCACGCGGCGCGCAACCCCGACGCGTGGTTCTACGAGCGTCCCATCACGCTCGAGGATCACCAGAACTCGAGGTGGGTCATCGAACCCGTGCTGCGGCTGCTCGATTGCTGCCAGGAAAGCGACGGCGGCGTTGCAATGGTCATCACCAGTGTCGAGCGGGCGCGAGACCTCCCCCGTCCCCCGGCGGTGATCACTGCCGCCGTGCAGGGTGCGGCAGCCGAGGGTGAGATGATGACGAGTTATTACCGCAATGACATCACCGGCCTGCCGGAGATGGGAGTGGTCGCCGAAAAGCTCTGGCGTGATTCGGAACTCAAGCCTACTGATATTCAGACCGCGTTCCTCTACGACCATTTCACGCCGTTCGTGTTCGCGCAGCTCGAGGAGCTGGGCTTCTGCGGCCGCGGGGAGGCCAAGGACTTCGCCACCGTCGACAGGCTCTCGCTCGGCGGATCGCTGCCGATCAACACGAGCGGAGGACTACTCGGTGAGGCGTATATCCACGGGATGAACGGCATCACCGAGGGCGTTCGCCAGGTGCGTGGAACCTCGTATAACCAGGTGGAAAACGTTGAGCACGTGCTGGTTACGTCCGGCACCGGCGTACCCACCAGCGCGCTCATTCTTGCGCCGGCCGACTGACGGGCCTACTCCGTGACCACCGAGACGACCACAACCGACACGCGCGAGCTCATCATTGAGTCCGCATTCGCCTGCTTCCGCAGGCAGGGATTGAACAAGACGACCATTGTCGACATTGCGCGGGCAGCCGACGTCTCGCGGAGCACGGTGTACGAGTACTTCCGCGACAAGGCCGCGATCGTGGAAGCCTGCGCGGAGCATTCGTCGCAGCGGTTCTACCGCGAGATGGCCAAGGCGATGGGTCCGGGCGACTCGCTCGAGGAGAAACTTACCCTCGCGGCAGTGTTCGTGACCAGAGCCCGGCGGATTATGGAGCCCGAAAAGTATTTCGACGCAGGCGAAGTGAGCCTCCTGCTCACGAAGAACGCGGCGGTGCTGCTCCGTGAGTGCGGCGAGTTCCTCGCGCCCTATCTCGCCGCGGCGAAGCTCACCGGTGAGGTGCGCAAGGATCTTGACGTCGCAGGCGCCGGTGAGTGGTTCGCGCGAATGCTCTTCTCGCTGTTCAGCACACCGTCGCCAACGTTGGACATGGACGACGACGAGATCGTTGCCGACTTTGTGCGATCGCATGTGGTTCGAGGGTTCACCAACGACCGTGCCGGCCGGTCACGGTGAGCAGGCAACTCGCCGCGGAGGTCACCTTCCGCGGCGGTGGCCGGTTAATCGCACGCTACGGAGCGGCGTACACCCCTTTGCCGGTGATGAGTGGCAGGTCAAGTGTCGTCCTGATTCCTGGCGGTGCGGCGGCCACCGCCGGAGTGGAGTTCACGATCCGTCGTCCAACGGATCCGCGCCGTCAGCCGAGCTGAATCAGGTCGGAATCCAGCGGTTGGTACCCACTGCGATACAGCCTTTCGGTGTCCCCGACATCCAGATCGACGAGCCCAGCCGCGGCCAGGGCGTGGCCCTTGAACACCCGTGCGGCGGCACTCAGCCGGTACTCCGTCGAGTCGACCTGTCCCCCGACGTTGGCCGGCCGGCTGTCACCCCAGAGCGCAACTTCGGTGAGACCGGAGCGCACTGCTTCGAGCACTTCCTCCTGAATGCTTTCGTCGATCGCGAGCAGATCCGCAGCGACCGCGAGTGTTGCTGCGCGCTCCGGTCCCCGCAGAAAGGACGCAAGCCCACTGCGAAGATCGACTGTCGTGGCCCCCAGGATGCGTAGCGCTCGCGCGTCGATCGGCTCGGGCAACAGGATATTCACTTCCCAGCCCGCCATGCGTCGGTCGAACAACCATCCCCCGGCCGACCGAACGACGTCCGCCACACTGGCAGCGATGATATTCAGCTGATACCGGATGAGCCTGCTCGTAACGGCGTGCGAGCGACCGCGCGGGCGTCGTTCGCGCGGCGTCTGGCTTGGCCGGACTGATTGAGTAGCCGTGAGTAGTCCCCATTCGATTCTGTTGGCAATGGTTTCAACAGGATTGGCGCTTCGTAGCCAACTCTCGACACATGTCTACTGGAGACTCTCTGCGGCAGCCGCGCCTAGCCGCCAGAGCGGAATCACCACGGCGGGGTCACATTCTTCGTCCACGATCCACTTGCACATGCGCCGAATGGGTTCGATAGCGTCCTGTGGCATCGCGATTGCGACGTTGCAGGCGTAGCCGAGACTGGTGAGTCGTTGGGCGCCGAACAAGGGAAGCTGATCGCGGAGTCGGCGTTTCAGGCTTTCGGGATAGATGCCGATGGTCTGCGTGTAGGCGTTGACCGCGCCAGTGACCTTGTCGAGGCTGTCGACGGGCACGATATTGGCGACGCGACCGGACAACATCGCAGAGTAGTCCACCGCCGAATCGAACTGGGACACGACAATCGCGCCCTCCCGGTGTTCGCCGCCGATCACCCGATACCAGTCTTCGGTCATGCGTGACGCCTCGAGATGTTCGAACAACTCGCGGCTCGGATGGAGCGGAGGGGTACTGATGAACTCCGGCAAGGCGATCAACGCCTCGTAGATCATTTCGCCAAGGCGGTTGGCGTTGGCGATGCCTGCGGCGTCGGTCCCGCTCATCACGTAGATCACCCGGGCGTTGGCGCAGCCCTCCTGATTGGCGACACCGATGTCGACTGCCGCGCGGCCCGCGACGTCGCGCATGGTGGCCTCGTCCTCGAATGCCTCCGCCCCGATGATGGTCGCGCTGCGCTTCGGGTCAAGGGCGATCAGCTCCAGCCCCGGCTGGATGTAGCGGGTGACATGCTTGACCGACGCCAGACCTCCCCACGCGACGATCTTCTCGATGTGCTGCGGCTGATACAGCTCCTCCTCGACGCTGAGATCACCGCCCTTCCAGTAGCCGACCACAAGGTGTTTGGTGATGGGGTGATCCGGCGCGACGTCAGCCAGGGTTCGTGCGATGGCCATCGCGGTCAGCGGGTCGTTCGAGGGAGCCTTGATGATGGTGTCGCAACGGGCGATGACCGACCGCAGAATGGTGACCGCCGAGACGAGCCCGCCGTTTCCGGCTGGAATGTGCAGAACCCGTGAGCCGAAGGCCCGCACCCGCAGTTCACGACCGTCGGCGAGGCGCTGCGGAACCCACCCGTTCAGGTAGTCGAGACCGACCTCACTGTCGGCGACCTCGATCACGTTGGCCCGCGCGAACAGCGGCTGCAAAATCTGGTAACTGTTCTTCAGCATCGCCGCAGGCAGTGGATTGGCCAGCAGCGCAGCTTCGTACGCCTCCTGCAGGTGGGTGTTCTTCTCGAACACCAGCGCGTCGCCGACGGCCTCCAGCACGTCGAGGATCTCCTCGAAGCTGATGTCGTAGAGGTCCGCCATCTGCATCGGGTTCGCGAGCGGCAGGCGCTCGACGTACTTACTCATCTCGGGGCCCTGAAACTCCGACCCGCCGCCACGGGTCCCGAACGACACCAGATCGTCGGTGATGACCTCGCCGCGCAGGAACAGCGGAACGGTGAACGCCGCGCTCACGACTCGAACTCCTTCATGAAGTTGACGGCCTCGTTGTGGACTTCGTGCGTGGCAGCGCAGGTGATGCGATCGTCCTCGACACCTTGTTTCTCGCTGTACCGGATGATGTCGTGCTCGAACGCGACGCTGGTCTGGCCACACGGGCAGACCAGATCCCAGTCGATGGTCACCTCATCGCCGGAGATGACCCCGCCCCAGTGGGCTTTGAGCAGGACGTCGTAGACCGCGGCACGGCCGGTCTGTCTACCCTTGCGCGGGAGCGGCTGACTCGTTTCCGGATCCAGCACGAACGGGATGACCCAAGGTTGCACGTGATAGCGGCCCTCGGTGCAGGCGAAGTGGAACGCGCTCTGCTCGGAGAAACCGTATCCCTCCTGGATCCGGTCCACGCCGAGGAATTCGCGGATGGTGTCCATGTGACCGTCGGGCAGGACGAATCCCTTCGCGCCGCCGCCGGTGAGTATCACGGAGTCCTCGGCGAATACGCCCTTGATGCCGCGCTCCAGGCCCGCCTTCGCGACGTCGTACATCAGGTTGTAGGTTCCGATCATGAAAACTCTTTTGCCGCGCAGTTTTTCGGACATCTCGGTGAAGAACACGTCCAGTTCTTGGGGCTGCCGCATCTGCATGGCGATGAACTCGTCCTTGCGGGCGGCCAGCGCCGGGTCGATGACGAGGCGGTCCAGTTCACCCCGAGATGCGGCCGCGCGCATCTTGGACGCCAGGAACATCAGATCGGTGTCGATCGAATCGGAGTACAGAGCGTGAAACCTGCTCTCGTCGCCGCCCGTGAAACCGCCCTTGAGCATGTTTGCGATGCGCAGGTGGCCCAGCTTGCCGCTCGCATAGTTGGGCCAGATCACCTCCACCGCCGGGTTGAGCTGCTCCGCGGTGGGTTCGACGCCGAATGTTTGGAACAGACAGATCTTCCAGAGCACCATGCCCTCGCGCGCACCGTGCTTGTCCTTCGGGAGGATCGACAGGGTGCCGGTCGTTCCGCTGGACGTGATCACTTCCAACGGCGTCTGCTCGTCGAGCCGGTCGATCCATTCATCGATGCTGTTACAACCCTGGGTATCGACTCCGGACAAGTCATGGCTGGTGAGTTTGTCCAGCCACCGGGTCATCAGGTCGAAGCGCTTGCTGTCGATCAACGCAGCCGGGTAGGACTTGAACGCCGTGTGCGAGAAGAACAGCGGGACAACGTCGTTGAGATCGTTGAGTTCGGTGATGCCGAGCCGGTCGGCGAGCTTTCGCAGCATCTCGATGCTGTCGCGGTGCTGCTGAAACCGGATACTCATCGCCTTTCGCTGGAGTTCTTCCAACTCAGCGCGAGGGATGCTGTGCATCTGGGTCAGAGACTCCCCGAAGAACCCGATGGGGTCGTCCATGAAGTCCCTTACCGACGGTGCTGACTGCTCTGTCAGGCTCATTTGCTCTCCAGTCCTCTGCCGGGGTCGGGTCGCCGCTCGCAGCGCCTTCGACACAACTACACGATAGGAGCAATTGCAGACAACCGCAAGAGTGCAGTTAAATGCAAATTAGGGCGCGAGAGGGGGTCACCGGCTTCGTCGAGACGGATACGCAGCAGCGACTCGGCGTGCGCCGCGGTGACGAACAGCTCATCGGCGGGTCCGCCGCCGATACAGATGTTGGTGGGCAGCGAACCGGTGGGCAGCGTGATGCTGGCGGTGCGCTCACCGGAACCGTTGATGACATCGACGCGGTCGGCAGCGGTCAATGCCACCCAGGTCTCACCCCGCGCACTGATCGCTATCCCATCGGGCCAGCCGTTGTCGAAGGTGTGCACCACACGCGGTTGGCGCCACGAGGCGGCATCGGTAGGTGCCAGCTGGTAGGCCAACAACTCGGCTGCGAGGTGGCGGTGACAAGAAACGTGCGTTCATCGCGGGTGAAGCCCAGCCCGTTGATGAACACCGGTCCGCTGGCCACGATCAGCTCGGTGTGGCCGGTGCTGACGTCGACGGCCCACACTTGTCCCGGTAAACCGTCCGCGGGCGACATAGGGTCTATCTCGCCGCGGGTGTCGGTGACCCACAGTCGCCCGTCCGGCCCGAACATCAAGTCGTTGGGCGCACCAAGGCCGGTCACCAGATACTCCACCCGCCCATCGGTGATCACCTGGACGCCGGGTTGCGCGGGCCCGCTGGCGCCGAACACTCCCCCGTTCTGTGCCACAAAGAGGGTGCCGTTGGCGCCGCGGGCCAAACCGTTGGGTCCGCCTCCGGTCTCGATACGCTCGGTTGATCCACCGGATGGATCGACAATGTAGACGCAGCCGTGACTGATGGAGGTCAGCGCGATCCGGTGATCCTCAAGCCACACTGGCCCTTCGGTGAATCCGAGTCCTTCGGCGAGAAGATCGAATTGCATCCCACAGTCCTTTCGGGTGCCCGATCATCGACATCAGCGCGACGAGATGCCGTGCAGGGCGGTAATCAGGTCGGCGATGTCCTCAGTCCTCGGCGTGTAACCCGGGAAATAGCAACACACTTCGTCGGCCACAGCGCCGAACCGCCTGGCGATCTCGGCGGCGCACTGCTCAGGGTTTCCGACGATCCCTATGGTGTGCACCATCGAATCGGTGATCAACGCGCGCATTTCGCCGAACGCTCCCCTCTTGGAGAGTTCGTTGAGCTTGGGCTGCAGATCCGCCCACCCCTCAACCTCCAGCACCGGCACATAGGCGGGCGTGGACCCGTAGAAGGCGATCAACGATGCGACCGCGTCGATCGCGACCGCCAGTTCGGCGTCGGTGCGGCCGACAGCGACCATTGCCTGCACGTTGACCGGTAGATCGCCGGGAGTTCGACCCACGCGCCGCAGTCCCTCGGCGATCGCAGGCACCGTGCGCTCACTCATGTGCCTGGCGCTGTTGAACGGCATGACGAGCAACCCGTCGGCCACCTCGGCGGCCTTGCGGGTCATCACCGGTCCCAACGCTCCCACGAATATCGGCGGCGGGCCGAACGGATTGGGACCAGGGTTGAAGTTCGGCGGCATCAACGTATGGGTGAAGAACTCGCCGCGGAAGTCCAAACGCGAATTGCCCTCCCACGCATCGAAAATGGCTTTGATTGCGGCGACCGTCTCGGCCATCCGCGCTGCAGGCCTGCCCCACTGGCCGCTGTAGCGCTTCTCGATGTGCGCCCTGACCTGTGAACCCAGCCCCAACCGGAACCGCCCGCGACCATAGATCTGGAGATCGTAGGCGGCGTGCGCCAGATGAAGTGGGCTGCGGGGCCCCGCGATGGCCACGTTGGTCATCAAGTCGAGGTCGGTGCCTGCGGCCGCGACCAGCAATGGGAAGAACACGTCGTGCTGTCCTTCAAAAGTGAAGACGCCGTCAGCGCCCAGCGCCGCAAGGTCGCATGCGTTGCTCGATACCTTGCCCGGCGAACCGTGGAGCTGCAGATGGACTTTCAGACTGGATCCTCCGTCGAACGCAGTTTACTAAGCTGGTGCAGGTGCCACCACGCGCGGAGCCTGGGCGTCTAGGCTCTCGACTGCGCCGTCGTTGAGCACAGCCGTTCCGAGATCGTCCAAAGCTGCTCGGCGCGTTGCGGATCGATCGCATAGGGGGCCACGTTCGCGCTGACGGCGCAGTCGGCGAGATAGAGGCCTCCCAGGCCGGCCAGCTCGTCGCACACGGCACCCCACACCGACGTTGCCGCGCCCTGTTCCACCGGAATGATGTCGAGTCGGGGAGGTGCGGCGGCGCGATCGCGGTCAGCCGACCCCAGCCCCATCATCGCCTTCATGTCGCCCTTTGACATGTAGCGGGACAGCGAGGTGGCCACGGTGCCGGGATGAACGGCGAAGCTCCTGATACCGCTGGCGCGAAACCGCGCATCCAGCGCCACCGTGAACAGAACATTGGCGGTCTTCGCCGCGCCATAGGCCTTGAACTTGTCGTACGGCCCGCGCTCCCAGTTGGGATCGTCGAGATCGATGTCGAAGATCTTGTGGCCATCCGAACTGAGGTTGATGACGCGTGCGGATCCCGCATTCAGCAGCAGCGGCATCAGGCGCCGCGTCAGCTCGAAATGACCGAGGTGATTGACGCCCAGCTGAAGCTCAAATCCGTCCGTCGTCCGTTGGTACGGAGTGAACATCACGCCCGCGTTGTTGATGAGGACGTCGACGCGCGGGAACCTGCCGCTGATCTCTACAGCGGCCGAACGCACGCTTGCCAGACTGTCCAGCTCCAGCTCGACTGTCTCGATCGCGGCGGCAGCCGTCTCGGTTGCGATGGCTCGAGCCGCAGACCGAACACGCTCCGGGTCCCGACCGGCCAGCACGACAGTGGCGCCGACTGACGCCAGCCCCTGCGCAGTCATCAGACCCAGCCCGCTGGTAGCGCCGGTAATCACGCAGATCTTCCCTGTCAGATCAACGCCGGAAAGTACCGAATCAACGGTGCGTGTCATGCGAACCCTTCCTCAGTTGCTGGGTCGTACAGATCTGTGACGAGTTGCGATCCGTTTGTCCCACAGAGCTATGTTTCATATGACTGCAGTATTGCAGTTTACTGAAGGGAAATCTACCGTGCGCGCCGCAAGGGACCGCTTTCGAGGGCGGTCCTCGTGGGTGACAGTGTCATCTACAAGGGTGTTACCCACGTTGGCTGTTTCCGGGTCTGGCCGTTTTAGCGAGGCGGTGCCTGCACACCCTTCAACCCGTCACGGAGAACTATCTGGCGAGTCGACCGTTCCTGGAGTTCCACGTCCGCCGAAGCGCTCGCTGTGGCAGATGAATGACTGCATGTCCGAATTATCAACCGCGGCAACGGTATTGAGACTGCGCTTGCTGCGGAGCTGGTCACCGAAGCCATGGCCCGTGCCACGCGCACCCCGGCATTCCTGGACAGCTTGGGGTACGGCCGGCAGTTGGTTACCTACGGGTGGCGGTGACGTAGGTGAACGAATCGAAATCCGGCGCGTCGTCATCGGCTGATGGCGGCGCCGAAAGCCCATTGGCGGTGAACAAGTCGGCCATTCTATCTTCGGACGTCTCCCAGCCGTCACCGTTCAGGTACTGCGCCACGTCATCGCGGTCGCCGGAGTACCACAGATCAGTCATCTCCACGTCGAAGCCGTGCCGTCTCCAGTTGTCGACCACTTCATGCATGCGGTCTTGCATGGCGGTCGTCACTTCGCCACCGCCGCCCATGTTCTCTGCCACTAACCGGCTGCCGGAGGCGCTGAGAGCGGTGATGTTGTCCAGCAGCCGATCCTGAGCGTCTGGCGGCAGAAACGCCAGTAGGCCTTCGGCGCTCCACGCCGTTGGCTGCGCCGCATCAAAACCCGCGTCGCGCAGCGCTGCGGGCCAGTCCAGGCGCAGATCGATCGCCACCGTTCGGCGCTGAGCGGTCGGAGTGGCGCCGATGTCCTGCAAGGCGCGCGTTTTGAACTCGATGACTTCGGGTTGGTCGATCTCGTACACCGTCGTCCCCGTCGGCCAGTCCAGGCGGTACGCACGTGCGTCGAGCCCTGACGCCAGGATCACCGCCTGGCGAATGCCGCTGGCGGCCGCGTCGGTGAAGAAGTCGTCAATGAGCTTGGTGCGCACGGCCATCATCGCCGCCATCTGCGCCATCCCCCACTCGGCGCCTCCGTCGACCTCGGCGGGATCGAGCTCGCCGGTGGCGAGCCGAGTAAAGAAGTCCACCCCCACTGCGCGGACCAACGGCTCGGCGAACGGGTCGTCGATCAGTGGGTTGACCCCCCGACTGGCCAACGCCCGCCCGACCGCCACCCCGGTCGCGGTCGCTCCCACGCTCGTTGCGAGGTCCCAGCTGTCGTCATCTGTTCGTGCCATTTCGAGCCTCTCCAGGTGAACTCGTTGCGCGTAAAGCCCAACTGCTGAACCAAAGCCGGACTGTACGCCGCGAAACTGATGAGACCCTGATTGCTTGGGCCGCCAACCGAAATCCGTTGCAAGCGAGCATCAAACGCCGTGGCCACGTGCTTTCCGGTGAGGAAACTCACGATGAAGGATGCGAGTCACCAGAGGCGCCAGGCAGTATCATCGCGGTTACCGATTCGGGGTCGTTAACAGAATGCGGCATGTGCAGTAACACGGGGAATGGAGACCGCCGCCCAGGATGTCATCGCACCGCGTCCCGCGGCTAAAAGTGCAATGAACATCACAACTTTCGCCATTTCATTCAATCAACTCTGAGGCGGCGCTCAGCCGACTCTGAGTAAAGCGGCCCACACTGGCGGCGTGAACGAGCAACCGAAGTTTGCGCCCGCGGCCGCGTCAACGAGCATGACCCGTAGCGATAACGACACGTGGGACTTGAAATCAAGCGTGGGAACGACGGCGACGATGGTGGCCACTGCGCGGGCGGTGGCCAGCAGGGAACCGAACGCGATCATCGCCGACCCATTCGCCGCGCCGCTGGTAAGAGCGGTTGGCATCGATGTCCTCAGTCAATTAGTGGACGGGGACATCGAGCAGGGAGAGACCGGCGACGAAGCGGACCTCAGCCTGCGGCCGATGATCGACTCGTTTGCCGTCCGCACCCGGTTCTTCGATGATTTCTTCACCGCGGCGGCCGATGCAGGTATCCGGCAGGCAGTGATTCTTGCATCCGGTTTAGATTCCCGCACCTACCGCCTGTCCTGGCAGGCGGGCAGCGTCGTCTACGAGATTGACCTGCCCTCCGTGCTGGAGTTCAAGACCCGCACCCTGTCAGCGCTGGGGGCCGAACCGAAAGCCACCTACCGGCCGGTGGCCGTCGATTTGCGCGACGACTGGTTAACCGCGTTGCGTAACAACGGCTTCGACGAGACCGAGGCCACCGCGTGGAGCGCCGAGGGCCTACTGATGTACCTGCCGCCCGACGCTCAGGACCGTCTATTCGACAACATCACGGCGCTGAGTGCCCCCGGCAGCCGGCTTGCCACTGATTACCAACCCGACCCCGCCGACGCAATCAAGCAGCGCACGGTTAACGCCCGTGCATGGAGTGCACGGGGATTGGACCTTGACACAACGCAGCTGATTTACCAGGGCGAACGCAGCGCGGTGCCCGACTATCTGGCCGCGCGTGGCTGGATGGTTTCGGCGCAAAGCCGCGCGAACCTTTTCAGAATCTACGGGCTGACGACTCCCCACGAGAACGCAATGCCCAACAACATCGCGGTCACAGCGGTGCTGGAGTAGGTGGCCTGAGACCCAGGTGCACTTGTGTGGTCGGCTTCGCCGTTACCGTCGCCGACCCGTACGCCCCCGGAAAACCCTTAAGTTCTCATTCCGGACTGCATTTCCGACCGACGCTGAGCTGGGCAACGGCGGTGTCTGGCCACCGCTCCGGTTTGTCTCACTAAGCGCTGCATTTCCTCAAGACGGTGCTGCTGGCGCTGAGTTACGCGCTGGGTACTTGTGGGCGATCTGTCCGTACAGGATCCCGACTTCCGGCGCTGGTGGGCCGACCGCGACGTGGATCAGCACGCCTACGGGGTGAGGCACTGTCACAACGGCTTAGTGGGCGACCTGGAATTGGGATTCGAGGCATTCACCCCGGCGGACGATCCCGAACAGACGCCGTGTCCACCGTCCAACCGGGATCCGAGTCAGAAGAACGGCTGAAAGTGTTGGCGAGCTGGGCGCAACCGGCCACGGTGGACGTTTGAACACAGCTCGGCGCGACAGCTGAACGGCTCAGGCCGCACTGTCTCGTCTGCGGCTAGCTGGTATGTCGAGAGTAGGGCTGGCGGGCGGGGTTGATGGGTGTCAGCGTTGACGACATGGCCGGCGCATATGCGCGATGGTAGGGGCCAAAAGCCCCGCCAAACACCGACTCACGATGATGAAGGACCGCCATGACACTGATCGCCCTTGAAGAACATGTGCTCCCCGCCGACCTTATCGATCAGGTGTGGCCGACCCCAATGGGACCTGAACCGCTCGCCGCGAAGCTCGCGGACGTCGACGAGCAGCGACTGCAGGTCATGGACGATGCGGGTATCGACATGCAGGTCCTTTCGGTAGTCGCGCCGGGATCCCAGCAGGTGCCGACCAAACAGGCCGCCGAGCTCAGCAGAGCGCTCAACGACCGGTGCGCCCAAGCAATCGCCGCCCACCCCGACCGGTTCAACGCGCTGGCCACCCTTCCCACCCAAGACCCGGGTGCCGCGATCGTGGAGGCCAAACGGGCGATCACCGAGCTGGGATTCTGCGGCGTGGTCATCAACGGGCACACCCAGGGGCGCTTCCTGGATGCACCCGAGTTCGACGAATTACTCACGGCCATCGAGGAACTCGACGTTCCGATCTACCTGCACCCCACCTATCCCCCGCAGCAGGTCGCCGAGGTGTACTTCAGTGGCCTTCCTGGACAAAAGGGCAGAGCGCTGGCCACGGCGGCCTGGGGATGGCACGCAGAGACCGGCCTGCATGTGCTGCGGCTCGCGGCAACGGGTGTCTTCGCCCGGCATCCCAAGCTGCAGATCGTCGTCGGGCACATGGGTGAGAACCTGCCGTTCTCCCTCATGCGTGCGGACACGATGCTCAGTAGGACCGACCCCGGCGCCCCTTCGGTGGCCGCCGTCATTCGCGAACACGTGCACATCACCATCTGCGGCTACACCACTACGCCGCCGCTCCTGTGCGCCCTGCAGGTGTTCGGCGCCGACCGCATCATGTTCTCCAGCGACTACCCCTTCGGCGATCCGGTGGAGCATTCGAAGTTTCTGGCCGAGGCACCGATCAGCCCGGCCGACCGGGACAAGATCGCACACCGCAACGCGCAGCAGCTGTTTCGGCTCTGAACACGTCCCTACGAGATCAAGGGAAGGCACCGATGAGCCCAGCGGAGATCGATCCGGAATCGGGATGTCGGATACCCCTGATTCGGCGCGAGGAACTCGACGGCGATGGCCAGAAAGCCTTTGACTTCTACACGTCGGGGACCATGCGCGGACTTCACGGTCCTGCCGGGATCTGGCTGCACAGTCCCAAATTGGCTGAGCTGTATCGGCCTCTTGGCATCTACCTGAGATCCGGTGCCGGCCTCAGTGAGCCGGTTCGCGAGGTTTGCATCCTGGCGACGGCCCGCGAGTTCAACAACGCGTTTGAGTGGGCCGCGCACGAGCCAGAAGCGTTACGCGTCGGCGTACCGGCGGAGATCATTCAATCCATCAAGCTGAGAAAGCCGAGCGACGAGCTGGAAGCGCCTTTCGGGAGTGTGGTCGAGTTGATGAGGGAGGCGTTTACCGCGGGATCGGTAAGCACCGCCACCTATGACGACGCAGTTTCGCTGCTGGGGGTGGCACTTCTCATCGATCTCATGTCCCTTGCCGGCATGTATGCCAGCAGGCAGCACTGCTGAATGTGTTTGATATGCAGCTAGATCCCGGCGAGACGCATCTGCTTCCGTCCCTCGACTAGCGACTGACTCGCGTTCTGCCTACTCAGTCGAGAGCGCGAGAACCAGCTTGCCGGTGTTCTCGCCGCGGAAGAGCGTGAGCAGCATCTCCGGGAAGTCGTTGACTTCGCCGGCCACGACTTGCTCGCGTGAGCGCAGATCGCCGCTGCGCAGCCACTTCGCCAGCTGGACAACGCCTTCGGCGTAGCGGTCGGCATAGTCGAAGATCACAAAGCCGGTCATCGATGCGCGCGCGACGAGCAGCTGCATGTAGTTGGCCGGTCCACGCTCCGCAGCGGTGGTGTTGTACTGCGAAACGGCGCCGCACAGCACGACGCGACCGCCACGGGCGAGCCTCGCCAGCGCCGCCTCGAGCGCGTCGCCACCGACGTTGTCGAAAAACACATCAACGCCGTTGGGGGCGTGGGCCTTCAGCTGCGCGCGCAGATCGCCGGCTTTGTAGTCAATGGCGGCGTCGAACCCGAGCTCCTCGACCAGCCAGCGACACTTCTCCTGGCCGCCGGCGATACCGATCGCCCGGCAACCCTTGATCCGTGCGATCTGTCCCGCGACACTGCCCACCGACCCGGCCGCGCCCGAGATGACGACCGTCTGACCCGGTTCGGGCCTGCCGATGTCGAGCAGCCCGAAGTAGGCGGTCAGGCCGCTGATGCCGAGGACACCGAGATGGACGGCGGCGGGCGCGAGGGTCGTGTCCACCGGCGTCACACCGCGTCCGTCCGAGAGCGCGTAACGCTGAACCCCGAAGACGCCGTACACCTCGTCGTCCACAGCGAAGTGAGGGTTACGCGACTCAACGACGCGTGCGATGCCAGCGGCACGCATCACCTCGCCGATCTCGACGGGCGGCACATAGGAACGACCGGCGTTCATCCAGGTGCGCATCGCCGGATCGATGGACACGTACTCCACCCTCACGAGGAGTTCACCGTCGGCCGGACTCGGCACCGGCTCCTCGGTGAACGTCCAGTCGGTCGGCTTGGGTAGGCCGACCGGCCGTGCGGCCAAACGGCATTGCGTGTTGACGAGCGTCACTGATTCACATCTCCTGGTTTGCGTTGTGTCGCAGCGCTACCGCATTGAGCGTGGCGGCGCCGCAGGGGTCCTCGGCGGTAGAGGGCACGATCGCCACAGTGTCGGCGCCGGCGTCGTGGTAAGCCTGTAGCCGCTCGGCGATGCGCGTCCGGCGAACCCAGGGCGCACACCTGGTCGAGTAGCTCGACGGGAACGGCGGTCGCCAGCTCGGCGCGGCGCACTCCCGCGCGAGCGCGCTGGACGAGGTCGAGAAAGCCGAGCTCGCTGAACATTTCGCCGTATCCGGGAGGGGCAAGATAGACGGCGAGCTGGGCCGCCAGTTGGCCGCGCGCTGCGTCGCCGGGGTTGACTGCGACCGGAACCCACACCGTCAGGCGCGGCGGGATGCGCTCGGCCGCGGCGGCCGCGGCGTCGATGATCGCCCGCATGTCGGCGACCCGCGCGGGCGGGACGAGATTGAGCACGACCTCATCGGCGTGCCGGGCCGCCACCCCCGTCATCGTAGGCCCGAATGCGCCTACCGCGATGGTGCTGTCCGGCATCGGCTTACGCAGTCGGAATCCGTGGCTGCGAACGTGCTCGCCCGTGTAGTCGACGCGCGTCCCGGCCAGGATCGACCTCAGACACTCGATGGTTTCGCGCATGCGTGAGGCGTGCCGCACCCACTGACGGTCGTGCCAGCCGGCCACGATCGCCGGACTGGAGGCGCCCAGCGCGATGTCGACGTCGCTGCCGGTGAGGGACGCGACAGAGGATGCGCCGAGCGCCAGAGTTACCGGGCTGCGGACACCGAGCGCCAGCGGTCCGAGCTTGAGGTGCACCCCGGGCATGCGGTGCCCGACCGCGGTGGCCAATGCGAAGGCGTCGTAGGTGGCCATTTCGCCAATCCACAGCGTGTCGAACCGGGCTTCACGGGCCGCCAGCGCGACGTCGAGCGCCTCCTCGTCGGGTCGGTCCAGCCAGAACGGCAGGGCGACTTCGATCCGTCCGGTCACAGCATCGACACGTCGGCGGGCTGGTCGAGCAAGATCCGGCCGGGCAGCTCGCGCGACGCCTCGTTGACCTGGAAATGCGCCGTGGCGGTGTACGCGTCGCGGAATCGTCGCTGCAGCGGGGAGTTGTCGTATATCGCCGTGCCGCCTGCGAGGTCGTACATGTCGCGGACCACGTCGGCGGCGGTCCGCACCGCGTGAGTTGCGGTCAGACGCAGGCGGTTTCGTGCCTCAACCGACACACCTTCGCCGTCCTGGCTAGCCTGCCACGCGGTCTCGATCGTCTGGTAGTACAGCGCCCGCGCTGCGCTCAGCGCCGACTCCGCGGTCGCCACGGCCGCTTGGGTCGAGGGGCGCTCAGCGAGCGTGCGGGTCGACCCCAGTCCCTTCTTGGCGCAGGCCAGCTCGATGAGGTCGTCGATCGCGCCGCGCGCATTGCCCAGCGCGGCCGCGGCGATGGACAACGCGAAGAACCCGAATACCGGGAAGCGATACAGCGGCCGGTCCAGGATCGGGCCGTCGAACAACGACAACACGCAGTCGGCAGGCACGAAGACCTCATCGGCCACGGTGTCGTGACTCCCAGTGCCGCGCAGGCCCAGCGTGTGCCAGGTGTCGAGAACCACGAGGTCTTCTTTGCGCATCGCGACCACCGACGGCACGCGCTGATTGTCGACGAGGCAACCCGCGAACATCATGTCCGCGTGCAAGATTCCGCTGCAGAACGACCAGCGTCCCGACACCACGACGCCGCCATCCACCGTCCGCCCTGTGCCGCGCGGCGCCCAAACTCCAGCAGCGACGCCGCGCCCTTCACCGAAGATCGCCTCGCGGCTGGATGCCGGCAGATAGGCGACCAGCAGGCTGCTGGTGATCGCGATCGAGACGCACCACCCGGCTGAGGCATTGCCGCGCGCCACCGCTTCTGCGCATCGCAGGGCGACTCCGGGCGGCAACTCCAGCCCGCGGACTTCCGCCGGCGCGCCGGCGCGGAGCAGTCCAGACTCTCCGAGGATCGCCACCAACTCCTCGGGTAGCCGGCGGTCGTCGTCGATCTGGGTGGACATCTCTCGCGCCGTGACAGCGATCTGCTGCGCGACGGCGTCGATCTCGTTCGCACTGCTAGGCGGTGCTGTCGTCAGGTCGGGCTGGTTCATGGCGATCTCGGCATTTCGTGTGAGGCGGTCAGCTGGTTCAGTCACGTTACCACTGTCGGTTCAGTAACTGAACCGGTATGGTTATTGAACCATGGTCACCTCCGCTGATCTGTCCCACCGCTTCGAGGCCGAGTCCGTCGGCCGGGCCCTCGAGTTGGTCGGCGAGCGCTGGACGCTGCTCATCCTGCGCGAAGCGTTCTTCGGGGTGCGCCGCTTCGGTCAGCTCGCGCGCAACCTCAACATCCCGCGGCCCACGCTCTCGTCCCGGCTGCGGATGCTGGTCGACGCGGGCCTTCTCGAGCGGGTTCCGTATTCCCGGGATCCCGAGCGCCATGAATACCGGCTCACGGACGCCGGACGTGATCTATTCGGAGCGATCGTGACCCTGATGCGGTGGGGCGACGAGTATCTGCCGCATCCGAGCGGCCCACCGGTCGTGCTGCGCCACGACGCCTGCGGCGAAATCGCCGACCCGCGCCTCACGTGCGCCCATTGCGGCGAAGAGATCACCGCACACAACGTCACCCCTGAGGCCGGCCCCGGCTTCCGCGGATGAGTCGCGTCATGGTTGACAGTCATCGGTCACTGGACTTCGAACGGGATGATGGCGAGCAACGACGTTCCGCTTCCCGGGCTGCTCGTGATCGTCATCGTGCCGCCAAGTGCCTCAACGCGGTCGATGAGCCCAAGGAGTCCGGACCCCTTGCGTGAGTCGGCTCCGCCGACGCCGTCGTCCCGAATCGACAGAAGAAGGTTGGCACCGTCAACGGAAACGCCACACTCACTTCAGACGCTTGTGCGTGCTTGGCCACGTTGGTGAGTGCCTCTGCGACAACGTAATACGCGGCCACTTCGGCAGTCTCGGGCAACCGCCGCTCGACAGCGAGGTCGAGTTGGACCGGGACGTGGAGCGGCGACCCAGCGCCTTAAGTGCCGCCCGCTCAGCGGCAAGGTCAAAGTCCCGGCGGCGTTGATCTGCTTCCGCCGCACGCGATCTCACCAAATAGGCGAGAGTGTTAGCCAACAAGGCAACGGCAAGGAAGATGATGATGACCGCCGCATCCTCGGCCTCGGTCGGGATGATGCTCTCGCCGGGCTGGATACGGAAGTAGTTGAAGGCGAAGGCGTTCGCCACGGACGTCGTGGCCGCCAACCCGAACCCCCACCCGGTTGATACCACGAGGACGCCGATCAGATAGACCACGCCGAACACGCTGTGGGGGGCAACCTGCTTGAGCAGATACACCAGGAGGGTCTCCGCTGCAATGAGCGATGCGGCGACCACCAACCCCGACGCCAGCGGGGAGGTGTTCGGGCCCAGCAACGGTGACAACAGGCGGGCGCGCATCCGGGCCGGCCCGATCAAGTCGTCCGAAGTGTCTCGTGCGGAGTTCACCCTCGGCATGGCTGCCGGCCCGGGGGGAGGTGACCGCTTCGCTTCTGAAGCAGGATCGAGGTCAAAGTCGGTTCCTTCATTGGGGATTGGCGAATGATGCCACCTCCAGATCCGCAGGCGGGCTAGCCCAGGTAGTCGTGCACCACTTCTCCCCCAGGAGCGTCACATCGGACACCGTGTGGGTGACAGACACGATCTCCCGCACTGGAAGATCCGCCAGTGGCGCCAGCGCGTGCGGGTAGAGGTCCAGTGTTCCGGGGCCTGTGTAGGCCTCTTTGACGACGACGTCCCCGTAGCCGAATCGGACGAGTTCCAGAATTCTCGGCTTACCGTCGACATGCGGGATGATCTTGAGGACGACGCCGGGCGAACCAGCCGCGCGTTCAGCGTCCTGGCGCTCCATTGTCTGGTGCCCGTAGCCCATCGTCGCCCGGGCCACCAGGGCACCGCTGTATTTGTAGAGTGCCGAGGAGGGTGTCATTATGCAGGCCGACCATCGGCGCGCCGAATTTCTTGGGCAGCCGGATCCGTACTGAGGCGGAGTCCGAGATCGAGACCTTCGATCTACGCCCGCGCCACATCGTCGCGTTAACGCTTCTTCAACTAGTGGGCGAACAGAGCCAAATCCGAACTTGGCGATGCGCTGCGGGTCGACCGCACCAACCTGGTCGGCCTGCTCAACGACTTAGAAGCCGCAAATCTGATCGAGCGCCGGCGCTCGCCACAAGACCGCCGCCGCCATACCGTCAGGCTCACCCCCGAGGGAATTCGCCGACTCGCCGAGGTCGAGAACGCGCTGACCGAGGCAGAACAACGAGTGCTTGCGGTCCTGGACTCCGAGCAGCAAGCGACCCTGCACGCACTGCTAGAACAGGTAACCGCCAACGGGGCCGTATGCAGCGAACAACAGACCACCGACGAAGCCAAGACGGGCGGCGCGCCGGGGCGCCGGGGCGCCGGGGCTAGTCAGCTCGCGTTCAGGGTGCGATGGAAGCGGGATGGGAGGCCGCCGCGCAGAGCTTCGACGTGTATTCTTCTGTCTCGCCACTACTTTCGGTCGCAATCCTCAACCCAACCGGGGCGACTCATGGCCTCCTCGCGATGACTGCTCCCGATATCAGCGGAGGAGCTGGACGACACCTTCAGTGAATTCCCAGGTAGGGACCATAAAATTCTCCGGTCCATGCCAGCTGTACGGCCCTTCTGATCAGAAGAGGTGATGTTTGGTGGCCAAGATCCTTTTCGTGCTGACCGGAGCAAGTTATTGGACGCTCAAGGACGGCACCAGGCATCCAACTGGTTACTGGGCAGAGGAGTTCACAGCCCCGTACAGCGCACTCACCGGAGCCGGCCACGAGGTGGTGGTGGCCTCCCCCGGCGGCGTCGTGCCGCACCTGGACGTGATGAGCCTGCGGCCGTCTATGGCGGGCAGTGAGCAGATCGCCCGCGAGCAGGAGGACGTTCTGCGATCTGCCGAGGAGTTGCGCCGGCCAATCGAGCTGGCAGACGCGCGCCTGGACGACTACGACGCCGTGTACTACCCCGGCGGCCACGGTCCGATGGAGGACCTATGGGAGGACGCCGATTCCGGTCGACTGTTGATCGCCGCCCTCGCCTCTGGCAAGCCCCTGGCCATCGTCTGTCACGCGCCGGTCGCCATAATGGCCACCCGTCGCAAGGGCGTTTCACCCTTCGCCGGCTACAAGGTCACCGCGTACACCAACGACGAAGAGGATGCGGTGGGACTGCGCGAAAAGGCTAGGTGGACAGTCGAAGACGAACTCGTCAAGCTGGGCGTCGACTTCTCCCGCGGCGAGATCTGGAAGCCTTACACGGTCGTGGACCGCAACCTGTACACCGGCCAGAATCCCGCCTCAGCGGCGCCCTTGGCTCAGGAATTGCTCAAGGTACTCAACTAGGCATTGGGCAGTGACATGGAATTTCTCGTCACCATGACCACGCATATTCCCGACGGAACGGCAACGGACAGCGTCGACCAGGCCCGTACCCGAGAGGCCAAGCATTCTCGTGAGCTGGCACGTGAGGGACAGCTGCTGCGGTTGTGGCGCCCGCCTCTGCAGCCGGGCGAATCGCGCACCCTGGGCCTCTTCGCCGCCGCTGACGGCGATGTCCTTGAGGACGCTCTTGCCTCCATGCCGCTACGCATTTGGCGTAGCGACGGAGTCACGCCGCTGTCGGCGCACCCGAACGATCCATGCCCGCGGGGATGACGGCGGACGGCTTCGATGGGCCCGAGTTTCTGATCGCGATGACGTGCCCGCGAACTCGCCGGGCAGGGACACCTACTGCGGCTGTGGGCCTTACCGGGAAAGCCCGATCGCCGACGCACCCTCGGTCTGTGGCGAGCCCGCGACGCTGCCGAGATGGCCGCAGTTGTTGAGGCTCTGCCTTTGCACGCATGGATGGACGTGGACACCACGCCGCTCACGGTGCACCCCAATGACGCAGCACTTCAGCAGGGTGAACGCACACTTGAGCCATCCGTTGATTGGCAGGTGTGCGGTGCGTGAAATCCGTTGCGATCATTCGCCGCTCGGGGTTGGTATCGGTGGACGAGTGCTCGGCGTGAAACTGAGTTTTAGGACAGGATCTGTCCTGTATGGACGGCAGGCTTGAGGCATGGACATTGCAGAAACCATCACCGCATTTCGCATCGCGATTCCAGACGCGCAGCTCGACGATCTGCACGACCGGCTGCGCCGCACCCGCTTCCCCGCGCGGTTGCCCGGCGACGGGTGGGATACCGGCGTTCCGGTGTCGTACTTGAAAGAACTCGTCACATACTGGGCCCGCGTCTATGACTGGCGGGCGGCCGAAACCGAACTAAACCAACTGCCCCAATTCATCACCGAGATCGACGGTACGACCATCCACTTCCTGCACTTGCGTTCACCCGAGCCTGACGCGCTGCCACTCATCCTCACCCATGGGTGGCCGGGCTCCTTTGCGGAGTTCCTCGACGTGCTTGGGCCACTGACTGACCCGCGAAGCCACGGTGGCGACCCCACCGAGGCATTTCACCTCGTCATTCCCAGCCTGCCCGGCTTCGGCTTCTCTGGCCCGGTGTCCGACACGGGTTGGGATGTCAACCGGATTGCGCGAGTCTGGGTACAACTGATGAGCCGGTTGAATTACCAACGATTCGGCGTACAAGGCGGCGATATCGGTGCCAACGTGTCGCCCGCCGTCGGGCGCGCCGCACCGGAGCGGGTCATCGGGGTTCACGTCAACGGCAGCATCGGCATGCCCACAGGCGAGATCAGCAACGACGAACTCGCGACGATGACCGACCTTGAACGCGACCGGGTCGCGCGCGTCCAGAAGTTCATGCAGGAAGAGTTCGGCTACATCGCAATTCAGTCCACACGACCGCAGACCATCGGCGCGGCGCTGGTTGACTCGCCTGTCGGCCAGCTCGCCTGGATTGTGGACAAATTCCGCGCCTGGACACACCCGCAAGACAGCCTGCCGGATGCGATCGTCGATCGTGATCGGCTACTGACCAACATCATGATCTATTGGCTCACCGCCACCGCCGCGTCAGCAGCGTATGTCGGCTACGCCCAAACCTCATGGGGGCCACCCCCTCAATCCTCGGGCGTGCCGACCGGCGCCATCATGTTCGCTCACGACGTCGGTATCCGTCGCCTCGCCGAACAGACGAACAACATCACCACTTGGACCGACATCCCCGATCGAGGAGGACATTTCGCCGCTCTCGAGGAACCACAGCTGCTCACCGACCACATCCGCGCCTTCTTCCGCGACCTGCGATAAGCTCCGACGCGTTGCCTCCGCTTTCCTGCTGACGCACTCAAATCGACGAACTCGTGCAGGCGCTACGTCTGGCGCCGCGGAATGAGATTACGAACAGCCAGGGTGTCGAAGAGTTCGATGAACATCTGCTCGCTGTCGATGCACTCTGGGAAACCAGCCTGCCGGATCTTGATCGTGGACGAAACGTTGTCCCAGGTGCTGTGGAAGATGAAGTCCGCAAATCCCCAGGCCGCAAGTTCATCGAAGGGAGTGGATTCGAGGCGATGCAGCGACGCGATCTCATCCCAGTCCCTCTCCTGGCTCGGCATGTGATCGGTGAGGCGCAATTGTTGGGCGGGCGCGTGCGCGATACCGAAGTAGTCCGCTATGCGGGGGAACATGTGCCGCCAGCGGAATGTGTCTCCGTTTGTGAAGTTGAAGTCCTGGTTGCGAGCGCCCTCCGCAAGTCCCGCCCACGCCGTTGCGCGCGCGAGCAGTCGGGCGTCGGTGACCTGGTACAGCACGTCGGCAGCCTGCTCGGGGCCGGGGAATCGCAGCGGGATGTTCTTGTGCTTGCACAGGTTTGCATACACCGCGATGGCCGTCAGTAGATTCATCGGGTTACCGGTTGCCACTCCGCAGACAGCCTCAGGCCGAAAGATGGTGAAGGCGAATCCGTCTCGCTGCGCGCGGAGACGCAGTAGATCTTCCTGATCGTAGTAGAAGTTGGGTCCAAGAAGTCGTGGATCATCCTCCCGCGCAGGGGTTTTGAAAGGGCCCAGGTGTGCGCCGTAGTACTTGTTCCCCTGATAGAGGGTGATGTGTTGCAACGTGGCACCGGCCGCTGCCAGGGCGTCCAGGCTGCCTTCGAGAAGATTGACGTTGGGCGCCACCTGCCCCGCAAGGCTCGGCTGTTCCTGGTATGCGGCGAACACCAAATGTGTGACGTCGTGCAGGGAATCACGCAGGCGGACGCCGGTGCCGGGATCTGTCACGTCGGCCAGCACATGCTCGGCGGCGGTGTGGGCGGCAAGCGGTGGTTGCCGTCGACTGAGTCCGACCACTGCGCGCCCACTCTCAGCGAGATGCTCGACAACGCTCCGACCGATCACGCCCAACGCGCCAACGACTAACGTTCGGGTGCCGTAGTCGTCCAGCCGGCGACTGGCCTGTTGCTCTTGCAGTCCGCTGCCCATGTGGCCTCCGTTCCTTCACTTGATTGGCATGTGTGCGGTGCGTGAAATCCGTTGCGATCATTCGCCGCCAGGGGTTGGCTGTTGCCCCTTCGCCGAGGGTGTTCGCGGCCCGGACGGCTGGATGCGGGCATGGCGTCGGAGGAACTCGACTTCCCATTCGATGACGTCGTCGAAAGCGATTCCGCCGTCGTAGACGTCGTAGTGGCCGCCCTTGCTGCGGTGGAGTTCAGCGTGGGGTGCGCGATCGGCGACGGCGAGTGCGGGACCGACCGGTGCCTGCGTGTCGGATTCGGCGACGATGAGCAGGATCGGGATATTGATGTCGCGCGCGTGGCGGACCGGGCGGTGGGCGGGGATGCTCAGCAGTGACCGTGCCGCCATCCGGTTGTGCCAATCGACCGGTTCTCGCGGGTGCATGACCTTCTTGCCGAACAGCGCATCTGATGTGTCGGCGATGCCCCATTCTCCTGGCGCCACGTTGACCGGCAGATAGATCGGCGCGCGGCCGACGAGCGACCCGAGGCGATCGATAATCGCGGTGGCGAATAGCGCCAGGGAACGGGTGGGGCGCACCAGACGCGAACCCGCTAGACCGTCGACCAGCGGGCATTGGGCGATCGCTCCCGCGAGGCGGTGATCGGAGGCGGCCAGCGCGGTGGCGTGCATGCCGGCAAATGAGGTGCCCCACACGAAGATTCGGTGTTCGTCGATGTTCGGCTGGGCCGCGGCCCACCCGATCGCGGCGGTGTAGTCGTCGCGTTGACGTGGGACGTTGAGCTCGTCGCGCGGCGGCTGTCCCTCCGAGCCGCCCCATTGGCGGTAGTCGATGACCACCGCGGCGAACTCTTCCCGACAAAACCGCTCGGCGAACGATGCCAGTCCGCCGACCTTGACGGCTCCGAGTCCATGGCCCATCACCACCGCGGGAAACGGACCCTCCCCCTCGGGTAGGTAGAACCAGGCTTCAATATCGAAACCCGAAGGGGTCGCGATGCGGACGGTGGTGCGATTGGTGGGGGTCATCCGTACTCTCTCTTCTTCGGTATATAGGAACCACTGCGTGCTTCTTCGGTATGTAGGAACGCCGGTGACTCCATCGACGCCGAAGGTGCTCGTGATCAGGGCGGTGCCACTGCCTCCGGGGAAGTGCGACACGAGCCAGTGTTGCCGCGAATTCGCTCGGGGCATATCCGAACCCGAAGTGCAGCTCGAGTTCCTTGACGATCGCCAGCGCCGGTACGAAACGATCACCTTGCGTGTTCACGCCCGCGACCACTATCCGGCAGCCGGGCGCTGCCGCGTCGATGATATTGGGGATCATGCCCTGCCGTCCGACCGCCTCGAAGATCACCGCGCGGGGCGGCTCTGAGCCCATCCCGATGCTTGCCGAGCTCCCCGACCGCGAGCGGCTCGGTGAGCGCGGCGGTGCGCACATCCAGCCCCTCGGGCACCGGCATCAACATCGCCTCCTGCAGCACCATCAGCTCCCCGAAGCCGCCGGGCAATGTCGAGGAAAATCCGATGACCTCCAAACCGGCGGGTCCCATCGCATAGGGCAACGCACACACGACGCTGCCAACCCGCAGCGTGCCCCCAGTCTCAGGGCCATAGTCGACGATCTCGGCAGTGAACTCGTGACCGAGCACGTATGGATCTCCCGGGTGGACAACGCTGGCCGCTCCGCCGGCCGCGTTGAGCTGTGCCATCTCCTCGGGTGCTGCCAGCGCATGCAGATCGGAGCCACAGATGCCGCACACGATGGTGTGCACGAGCACCTGACCCGGGCCGGGAGTTGGGTCCGCCACGTCGTCACGGACCTCGATCGAGGATCCAGTTGCTACCGCTGCGCGCATGAGTCATTCCTCTCGGCCGGTCGGTGATCATCCGGGTGTGGGGTGAGCGGCCTACGCGAAAACCTTCCGCCGACGACGGGAACGTTCGCCTCCGTTGAATCCCTAGTCGTCCGGGACGGTCACCCGAGCCGCCCAGCGGGGCGCGGACTGTCGGCCCAGTGCCAATCGCGTGCCAAAAACTCCACTAGGGACCACACGGATGCGAAGGCGCGGGTCATGGGCGGATCGTTTCTCGCATCAACTATCACCCACAAATCCCACCGCCAAGCATTTACCAACGGGGTACGCCGGGTGGGGGGAAATGGACGGCAGGTGCAGTGTCGAATCAGGTTGATAACCAACGTCGTTCGGACAAGCCGATGGCTTGTCTTGCACGGCCTTCACCTGAATAGCGTGTCAGGAGGCGCAACGTGTCCGAGGATTCCGACGGCCAGCTCGGCGCCGGCCGATCATCAAGCCATGAGTTGAGCGCTGAGGATGGCGACGTACCCGCCTACGTGAGGGCCTTGATGCGCCATTTCGTCGACTTGCGCGACAACACTCATGGCGGCTCCACCGGCCGCCACGACAAGGAAGATCACTTCGCCCGCGCGGTCGAGTTGCTGCACCCAGTGGCAAGTCAGGTACTCCGTGAGATGAACGCCTTGCTTCTGTTGGAGTCGGGGCGGATCACCGGTAGCGGATTGCAGCGGACATCGGACGGTGGCCTGGTGGCTTCATGGGATCTCAGTTGGCCCGAGCAGCGCTCGGCGAGAGTCTCACCCGTCATGCTGATGGCCTACTACGGGATCGGTTTCCACCATCCGCATCTGAGGGGCGCGACGGTAGGAGACTGGCCGCTGAATATCTTCACCAGATCCGATGCCGCCGATCAGCTTCACGTCCTGCGCGCCATCGCTAGCGCTGAGCTCCACAATCTTGTCTTTCAGGCTGACTACACCATCGTTCCGGCGGTCAGCCGCCGGCGAGACTTCCCGGAGGCCACTGTCCAGGAATGACAACGCGGTTGTCGTTGAGGCGCCGCGCGGTCCGCGAAGACCGCGACGATGCGTTGGTGGCGACTCCGCAATTTGCGCAGAATGCTATGTCAGGAACGACCTGGCCGCAGTTCGCGCACAGCAGCGGTCCACCCGAGCCGGGTTCGTGCTCCTCGCGCAGGAGCGCCGCCTGCAGTACGACTCGGAGGGCCAGCAGCGCGAATGCCGTCATCACCACGTACAGGCCCAAGTGCACGCCTTGCGGAAGCCGGGCGATGTCGATCAGCCCCCACCCGATGTAGACGATCAGCACCACCGCGGACTCGGGCAGAAGCGCCGGAAGCCTTTGCCAACGGTGCTGCTGAGGTGCGTCGGCTCGGCGCCTGAACCACAGTGCCGCGCCGACCATTCCGCCCACGGCCGCCGCGGTCAACGGGACCGCCAAGCCTTGGATGCCGGCCTCGATGAGGAGCGACCCGATGGGGCGGTCATGGGCGACCACCCCGGTCGCGAGTTGCGGGGCCAGCCGCGTCAAGGTCGCGGCGGCGGTGAAGGCGATCGCCCCTAATGCACCGATGACGAAGCCGTCCAACGACTCTCGGATCGCGGGCCGCGAGATCCGCGCTAGTACCGCCGGGACGAGCATGAGAACCGCGCCGCCCAACGGGATGGCCAGCCGCTGCCACAGCGCTCGTCCACCCGTCATCCCGGAAAGCAGCGTGACATCGTAGGAGTGCGCGATGATGGGGCCGGTCAGCAATGCCCACCCGACGCCGAGGGCGACAGCTAGCAGTGCAGTGACCACCAATGTGCGGACGGGCAGGTCGTGGTAGACGTCGCTCAGTCGCAGATAGGTGAGGAACACCAGCGGCAGCCCCACCGTGCTCAGCGCGATCAGAGGCGGCTGCCACCGCAGCAGGGCGCACGCCACCAGCACCACTAGGAGGGCGGTGAGCCCCACCCGGAACGCTCTGACGCACCGACGTGGCAGTCGTGGGAAGAGTGAACTCACCACCGACAGCCGCAGCACGTGCTCGCCCGGTGCTGCGGCGTATGCGCGGATCCGCAACCCCTCTGGCCTATCGCCACGCTGCGGGGACAGGTGTGCGCCGCAACGTCCGCAAAACGTGCCGGCGGCAACACGTTTCCCGCACACCGGACAGGACACCGTCGCCATTGCCTGCCCACCGTCGGGTGCGGATTCGGTGCCCATCAGGGCAGCACCCCCGTGCCGGCCGTCATGACCGGCGGCCCGCCACCGTGGGGATCCGCACGATCAGCCGATCGCGCAACGTCGTTGCCAGCATGATCGCCAGGCCCACAATGGGTGTTCGGTTAGGCAGCGTGGGCTTGCCACGGCCGAGGCGGGCGATTTGTTCCTGATACCAGGCGCCACTGAGCAGGTCGTCGATGTTCTTGTTTCCGACTTTCGGTGGCGTGGCGAGGCTGAGCACGGTGGTGCCGTCGAGGATGCGGCGGGGGAAGTCGGGCTCGACCGCGATCGGCCGGGCCAGCCCGATCACATCGGCCGCACCACTTTCGACCGCGTCGATCATGGCGGTGCGGCTGCGGAATCCGCCGGATAGCATCACGGGCACACTCAGCTCATGCGCGAACTCCTTTGCGTAGCTTAGGAAATACGCCTCGCGTGCTCCGCTCGGGTCGCGTGCAACTCCGCCGTCGATCATCGCCGAGCTCTCATAGGTACCACCGGAAAACTCGATCAGGTGTACGCCCTCGTTCTCCAGGGCTTTGGCCACGGTCAGGGCCTCGGCGGGGTCGAACCCGCCGGGCTGAAAGTCAGAGACATTCATTTTGACGGTGAGCAGGAAGGACTGCGGTGTCACCGATCCCACCGCTCGCACGATCTCGATCAGCATCCGCATGCGCTTTTCTGTCGATCCGCCCCAGCTGTCGGTGCGTTGATTGACCAGCGGCGACAGGAATTGGCTCAGCAGGTAGCCGTGTGCCGCATGCACCTGCACGCCGGCGAAGCCGGCTTCCGCAGCGATCCGCGCGGCCGTTGCGAACTGACCGATGATCTGGCGGATCTCCTGGTCGCTCAGCGCCCGAGGTGGCTTGAACAACGGGCCACCGATGCTCATCGGTACCGCCGAGGCTGTCGCGACATCCTGGCGGCGCCCGGCCAGTGCCAGGCCGCGCTGGCTCTGCCTGCCCGCAAGCGACAGCTGCAGAATCAACCGCGCGTCGGTGCCGGCAGTGGTGGCCGCCCACTGCCGCAGTTGCGGCAGGTGCCGGTCATCTTCGATGACGACGTTGCGAGGTGCCTCCAACGACCACCCATTCACCATGACGTTGCCGCTGATGATCAGGGCAGCCCCGGAGACCGCGAACCGCTTGTATGCCTCGATCAACTGCCACGACGGCGCGCCGTCACCCGTGGCGAGATGCTCAGTCATGGCGGACTGCGCGATGCGATTGCTCAACGTGACGCCGTTGGACAATCGGAGCTCCTTGGACAGCACAGATACCTCTCCGACAGTCGCGTTCGTAGTCATGGTTCCTTCCGGTGTGCGGACTCCGATGAGTTGTTGACGATGTCAGTCATCTCCTGCTTGTCGACCCGACCGCCTCATCGAGGCGGTCATTGACGAAGCGCGCGTCGTACGCATCAGGTTTGCGGGTGGACGCCCTGCGCGAGAAACGATCCCGCTTCCCCCGCGCCTTCGCATCCGGGGAATCCCTAGCCGGGACCGCGCGATTCACGGCCGTCCGCGGTGTCGCGAGGTTCGTCGGCCACTGTGTACGCAGGCCCGTCGAATCGCTCCCACGTAACGAATTCATCGACGGACTTGCGCTTCAGCTTGGTGATTTGTCGCGTCGGCCTGCCGAGAGCCACCACCGCAGCGACCGCACAGAAGTCAGGGATTCCCAACAGTTCTTTCACGTGCGGCTCTTGCGGCACCACCATCGTGCTGAGGTTGCCGCCATATCCCTCGCCGCGTGCGGCCAGCAGGATGTTCCACACCAGCGGGTACACCGAGGCGCCACTGACCACCCCGATGCGGCCGAGGTCCTGATCGGTGGCCGCCACGTACCTGAGGTCCAGACACACCACGAGGACGACGGATGCCAGGCGCAACGGTGCGATCAGGGTGTCTGGAACCTCGGTGGTCTCGACGTCCGCGGCAGGCACACCACTCGGGCTCACCGGATTCCAGGGCGCCTCGCCGATACCGAGCTGCGCCACGTAGCGCTGGGCCCCGGGCACCGACAGCTCGGCGAGGCGGTCGTGGGTCTGCTGGTCGCGGACCACGATAATCCGCGCCGCCTGACGGTTACCTCCACTGGGTGCAAAACGTGCGTTGTCGAGGATGCGATACAGGGTGTTGTCGGGCAGCGGTTCGCCGGTGAACTCGCGCGCGGCGAACGTCGTGCGCATTACGTCGTAGAGGTCCACAAGCTCCGCCTTCCTCGATGAGCAGTACTGGTGACGAATCTATTCGTGGTCACAAGGACGCGGTGACGAGGGTTCGATCGGTCGCGGCTATGTGTTCGCGTATGAACCGAAGGCGATGTCGTCGCCGACGTCGGTGCGCTTGGGCGTCCAGTCGAGCAGCCTACGTGTCCTGTCCGCGGACAGGCGTTTGTTCAGCGACAGGCTGATACCCGACGCCGCGCTTGGCGGCGGTGTGAACGAGGCGTCGATGTTCCCGACTGTGTCGGCGTCGATGCCAAGCATCTGCAGCAACGAAAGGCTGTCTGTGTGCTCGTCTGTTCCAATCATCCGGTTGATGGCCTGCGCCAGTTCACGCTGGGTGACGTCGGCGGTGACGCCGTGCAGGATCGCCCCGTGCGGCGCGAGTTCTGCTGCCAGGCAGAATAACTCGGCCAGATCATCGACGTGCACGTAGCTCTGAGTCGTGCCGCCGCTTCCCCAGTGCCCGGCGCGACCCTCCTTCCGTGCCCGGTCGATCAACGATCTGAGGTCCGAGTTGCCGCCACGTCCGTACACCAGCCCGGGTCGTATCACAACGCCGCGCACGTCGCCGTCGGCCAGGACTGCCCGTTCGGTCTCAACGCGAGCGGCCATCGCCGCCGCGAAACTGGCGGCCAGCAGCGGGTGCACCCCCGCGGATTCGGGCGCGAAAACCGATGCGGGAAGCGGTAAGCGGGTGCCTTCGTCGTACACGGTGTCGGTGGCATCGCCGCCGTTGAAGACCCCGAAGACCGCGGACCCACTGGTGAAGAGCAGGGCGCCGCCGTGATCAGCGAGCGCTTCCCGGATGGCGCGTACCGCGTCACCGTCCCGGGCGAAGGCGGCTTGGTCCCCGCTCGCCCCGCCGACGCTGGCGGTGCTCACCACGACGTCGGGTCTGGCCTCGTGAACGGCGTTGGTCAGGCTCACCGGGTCGCCGAAGTCGCCCATAACGGGCTCGATGCCACGCTCGCGCAGTGCATCAGCGGACCGCTCGGATCGGGCCAGTCCCGAGACTTGATGGCCTCGCGTGGCCAGAGCCTCGGCGGCGACCGCGCCTAGATAACCGGTGGCGCCGGTGACAAGAACCTTCATGATTATCCTTCTCGCAGAGTGACTGTGGGAGTGTCAGTTGGGGTCAGGACAGGTCGATCCAGACCGAGTTGTACTGCGTGTAGTTCTCTATGACTTCGGGTCCGCCTCAACGCGAGCGGCCATCGCGCCGCGAAACCGGCGGCCAGCAACGAGTGCACGCCTGCGGATTCGGGCGCGAAAACCGATGCGGTAAACGGTAAGCGGGCGTCTTCGTCGTAGACGATGTCGGTGGCATCGCCGCCGTTGAACACCCCGAAGACCGCGGACCCACTGGTCGTGACCGTACCGAAGTCGAACTGGCGCGTCACATCAGGCTCGCCAAGTACACGGCCGCGAAACCCCTTCCAACGGCGACGACGTCCTCCAGCAGCGCGGCGGGAAGGTCGCGGCCGAAGGCGGCGGCGAGCCGCTTGCGGGCCTCGTACCCACCGATGGTGCCGAGGAACGCCGCCACTGGCCCGGTCATCGGTCGATGGGTAGCGGCGCGTCGGGTGAGACGAGGTGTTGATCGCGCATCTCACGCCAAAACACTTCTGGAACAACGGTGTTGAGCGCCGCATAGTCTTCTGCGATGCGTTCGGGTCGGCTCGCACCGGGAATGACCGAAACGACCGCGGGTGGGCAAGCGCGAAATGCAATGCGGCCGCTTTGATCGGCACACCATTGCGCTCAGCGATCGCCTTGATCCGCTCCACCTTGGCAATGATCTCTGGCGGCGCCGGCTGATACTCGAAGTGCGCGCCGCCGGCCAGCACGCCGGAGCTGTAGGGGCCACCGATCACAATGTCGACCCCTTTGGCCGCGGCCGCCGGCATCAGACGCTGCAGTGCCAACTCGTGGTCGAGCAAGGTGTAACGGCCCGCCAGCAGCATGGCGTCGGGTGCCACATCGGTCAGGCTGAGCGTGAGTTCGATGGGTTCGACACGGTTGACCCCCAAACCCCACCCTTTGATGACCGCTTCGTCCCGCAACTTGCTCAGTGCGCGAAACGCTCCGGTACGGGCGATTTCGAACTGGGCAAGCCACCCGTCGCCGTGAAAATCTTGGGCGACGTCATGCACCCAGACGAAATCGAGCTGATCGACGTTCAAGCGGCTGAGACTGTCTTCGATGGATTTCAGCGTTCCTTTCTCTGAATAGTCGTACACCATCCGGTTGGCGCGGCCGGCGCTGAACAGATTCCCCTTCTCGCCGAATTGTCTTGGCCCGGTGTCGAGTTCGTCGAGTATCAGGCGGCCCACCTTGGTACTCAACTCGTATTCGTCTCGGTCGTGTTTGGCCAGCTGCTGCCCGAGCCGGATTTCGGACAAGCCCGCACCGTATTGCGGTGCGGTGTCAAAGAACCGGGTACCGGCCTGCCAGGCGGCATCGACCGTGGCGGCGGCCTCCTCGTCGGTGAGTTCGCGGAACATGTTGCCCAGCGGTGCAGCACCGAAACCTAACGACCCGCCGGCCAGTCTGTCGCGGATGGTCATGTGATGAGGCTCCTCAGGCGGTCAGTGTGGTGTCGAGCCAGTCGAACAGCACTTGGTGGGCCCGTGCCAGCGCCCCTGCGTGAGTGTGTTCCCCGGCCCCCTCTGCCACGGTCAGGGTGACTCGGGTGGCTTTGGCTGCGGTGAGGGCCTTTTCGACGCGTTCGGGTTGGCCTGCGAGCATGGTGTCGTGCTCGCCTTCCATGATCAGCGTGGGGGCGACGATCTGATCAGCGACGCCGACGAGGGTGTAGTGCTCGACCGTGCGCAGCACCTCGGCATAGCTCTGAACGCCGAACACCCACATGCCGTTTCCCAGTGCCCAGCGGAGTTGTGAGCTCACCGCGGTCAGTAGTGACAGAATGTGACCGGCGAACTCGTCGTGGCCATCGTCGACCCACTTCATCACGAACGGCGGCAAGTTGTCGGCGAAGCCCGATGCGAGGTCGTGGACTCCGTCGTCGAGGATCAGCGCGGCTAGCCGGTGCTCAAACGCGGCCGCCCGGGCAAGCAGATAACCGCCCAGGCTGTAGCCGAACCCGGCGATTCTGTCGGTATCGATCTCGGGGCGGGTCAGTGCGTAGTCGACGACCGGGGTGATGACGGCTTCCCAGTCCGGGCGCATCACCAGCTTCTGCAGGTGCAACGCGCCGCCCTGCCCGGGGCCATCGAAGGCCAGTACGTTGTAGCCGCGGCGCATCGCCGCGACAGCGAGCACGAAGTAGCCTTCCTGGCTGGTCGAGTCATACCCGCTGGTGTAGATGATGGTGGGCCGGGACACACCGGAGTCATCGACGAGGAATAGATAGCCCGGCAGGGTGGTGTCTTGGTAGGGGATCGCTACGGCCTCGGCCGGGTGATCGAACAGAGCCGTGGCCGCGGCGAAGGTGTCGACCTGGCCGGCGTACAGGGCGGCGACTTCGGGGTTGTCGGCCGGGTTGTCGAGCAGAAAGTCAGCCGCGGTTCGGTAGTAGTTCGACGCCCGCAACAAATTTTCTCGGGCGGAGATCCGGTGCCCGCCGGCAAGCGAGCGCTCGCCCAACTCGGCCACCCGCACCGCGGTGGCCTTCCATTCCCGCTCCCAACTGGCCAGGTCACCATCCTTGATCCGGGCCGCGGTAGCCAGCACCTCACCCAGATCGGCCCCAAAGTAGTTGGCGAACCCGGTGGTCCGCAGCGTTTCGAAGGAAAAGGTGTCGTCGTCGAATAGAAACTTCATGCACACTCCACAACGGGCCGATTCGACATCTGATTGCTGCGGACGAGCCGTGCACCGAAGTTCGAACTTCGCACCACATACGATCCGCGCGAGACACGCACCTTCGCATCCGGGAATTCCCTAGTTGGCTTGGGCCCCGGCATCACAGCCCTGACCGGCGCCGGTTCTGCTAGGTCACATTGGGATTTATGGGCAGCGCTCGATGCAGCTGCATGCGCGAGTTGATCCCGAGTTTGGTGAAGACCTTGCCGAGGTGGTACTCGACGGTGCGCGGGCTAATGAACAGTCGCGCGCCGATCTCAAGGTTCGAGAGGCCCTCGCGTGCGAGTTCCGCGACCTGAGCCTCCTGGACGGTGAGCTGGCCGGCGTTCTCGACTGAGCGTTTGCGAGCGGTCTCGCCTGTGGCCAGCAGTTCGCGTCGGGCGCGCTCGGCGAAACCCTCGGCACCCATCGCCGTGAACATCTGGTGGGCGGTGCGCAGCTGCCCGCGGGCATCGGTGCGCCTGCTGCTCGCGGCGCAGCCACTCGCCGTAGATCAGGTGGGCACGCGCCAACGACGTGCGAATGCTGGTGTGGCCGAGGCGCTCGATCGCTTCGCGGTAGAGGCGGTCAGCAGCCTCGCCTGCGCTGAGCAATGCACGCGCGTAGGCCTGGATGCCGAGCGCCCAGTCTCCGCCGCTGGCGTCGGTGGCTTGCGAAAGGCGCTCGAGCGCGTCGGCCGCCTGCTCGGGTGCTCCGCTGCGAGTGCTCGCCTCGATCAACTCGACCCTGCCCCACAGCGAGAACACCAGCTCGAACGGGTCCGCGCTGGCCCGCTGCGCCGCCGACAACGCGTCGCGGTAGCGACCGACGCTGTTGTAGAACACGGCCGTGACCCAGTCGAGCAGGGCCGGACCCCTGCCGTCGCCCTGGCGTGATGCCTCATCGGTGCACGCCTGCACCAGTTCCATGAGCTCACGTTCACGGCAGCGGTACGCCGCCAGGATGACCGCACTGTAAGGCGGGAGATGGCTGGCCGTCACGTCGGTGATCGCTGCGGCCTCGTCGACCAATGTGGCAGCAGCAGCGAAGTCGCCTTGAAACACAAACAGTCCGGCGCGGTGGTTGAGCGCGACTGGCAACACGCCGAGTGCGCCGGTGTCGCGGGCGAGCCGGACGTACCGGCTCAGGAGTAGATCCCAACTCCGGTCGTCCCACAGCCGCACCGCTGTGGAGCAGACCGCCCAGAGCCAGCGCAGCGCCTCCTCCGCGGAGATGTCCTCACTACAGAAGGCGCTCAGCGCCCGCTTGAGCGGCGGCACCGACGCCGCGTAGCCCTCGGTGACCAAAAGTGCCAACCCGTCCATCAGCAGATCGATCCCGCGTGGCGGCTGCGCTGCTGCGAGCCGCCCCGGCGGCCGTAGCCGCCTCTCGCAGCACCGTGTCGCTCAGAAACCGACCGCCGTACAACCCCGCGGCGAGCACTTCCAGATAGGTTTGGCGGGCGAGCCCGACATCGAGCGCTTCGAAACTCTTTGCGGCCTTAAGCAATAGCGGCGGAGCGTCGCTGCCGCTGCTGGATGCGAATGCGATCTGTCCGCGCAACAGCTCGGCCCAGGCGTGCTGCAACGCATCGAGCGGCCCCGCCTCCGCCGTGGCCAACAGCCGCAGCGCCGCATCAAATGCGCCGGATTGCACCATCACCCGCGCCGCCGCCAACGCACGGGCAGCTCGCCGCCGTGGTTCGAACGTGAGCGCCGCGGACCGCTCGAGGAAGGCGGCCGCAGCGGCTAATCCGCCGCGCGCTTGCGCACGCTCGGCGCACCGCTCAAGTTCGGAGGCGACCCCCTCATCGGTTCCGGGTGCCGCCTGGGCGAAGTGCCAGGCCCGCCGGTCGGGATCGAGCTGTGGATCGGTCGCCTCCGCCAGCGCTTGATGCACCTCTCGCCGCTGCTCCGGTGAGGCCGACCGGTAGATCGCCGAGCGCACGAGTGGATGGCGAAACGTCACCTGGACACAGAATTCCACCAATCCCTCGGACTCGGCGGCATCGGCGGCCTCGGCCTTGATTCCCAGCCGGTCAGCCGCCCGCAACAGCACCGCCGAGTCACCGAGCGGTTCGGCGGCCGCCAGCAACAACAGCCGCCGGGTGGCCGCGGGCAGCGGCGCCAGCCGCCGCGCGAAGCTTTCCTCGATGCGGCTGGGCAGCGCCGCGACGCTGGGCAGCCCGAAGCCGCCCGCAAGCTGCGCGGGCGTCAGGCCCCGCGGCAGCTCCAGCAGCGCCAGCGGATTGCCGTGCGTCTCGGCCACGATCCGATCGCGCACCTGTTCATCCAGCGGCCACCGGATCACCGAGGCCAACAGCGCTCGCGCATCATCGTCACCCAGACCGCCGACCGCCAGCTGCGGTAGTCCCGCGAAATTCTGTTCGTCGCTGGGCTCGCGCACGGCGAAGATCAGGGCGACCGACTCGGCCACCAGGCGGCGGGCGACAAATGCGAGCGCCTGCGCCGAGGCCTGATCGAGCCATTGGGCGTCATCCACCAGACACACCAGCGGCTCCTCGTCGGCCGCGTCGGACAATAGCCCAAGCACCGCCAGACCAACCAAGAAACGATCCGGCGCCGCCCCACCGGCCAACCCGAACGCCGTCCGCAATGCATCGCGCTGCGGTTCCGGCAGGCGATCAATCCGATCCAGCATCGGGGCGCACAACTGAGCCAGCCCCGAAAACGCCAGCTCAATCTCGGACTGCACACCCGCGGCGCGCGCCACCCGACATCCCGACGCCCTCCCCGCCACGTACTCCAACAGCGCCGATTTGCCCACCCCCGGCTCACCACGCACCACCAAAGCGCCGCTCTCACCTCCCCGAACGGCCTCCAACAACCGATCGAGTACGCCAGTCTCGTCGCTTCGGCCCCGCAACACTTAGCAACACCGCCACACGGGCGGCGAATTGTGGCGGCCCATCCAGGAAAACCGACCGGAAACGTTGCGCCGCCACCGAATACGGGCAGTCAGGAACCCCACCGAGCAGGCTAGCCGGTTCGGATTTGTTGAGGCACACTCAGGTTGCATTCCGGTCTCATCATCCCTTCAGGGATGCCCAAACACCTGCGCTCGGTCTGGCCGCACCCGATACAGTGACCGTACTTCGCCGCCGGACGGGTCGCGCAAAGGATAGGTCGATTCGCCGAGATAGCTTTGACTCATTGCATTTATCGACTCGGCGGCCGCGTTCCCGTCGATGGGATCATCTTCGTCGACGATCTTGACCACTTCGCCTTGAATGGCCATCCAGTGATAGGGATCGGCCGGATCCATGAACAGCAGAGACACGTGACGCCGAAGCCGCAGATTCCGGTCTTTTTGGCGTCCGCGCACCGAATTCAACAAGATTTCGGCCTTGTCGCGGCTAACCAGACCGGGCTGGTGTGGATCGTTCCGTTGCCGTTGACACAGGACATGCCCGCCGTGACTGGTTCGTCGAGCAGTTTCAGATGGCGCTCGGGAAGATCTTCGAGCGAGCGTCCCTGTTCTCGACGTCCAATGGTGAATGCACCACTTTGGCCCGGCGGGGTGAGGATGCTGATTTCCATGGTTACTTCTCCTCCTGTCTGGGTGCGAAGGGCGGGGCGGCGTTCACGCGCTGCCTGCCGGCCAAGGTTGTGTCGAGCCAGTCAAAGATCACCTGATGCGCCCTTGGCAGCGAGCCGACGTGGCAGTGCTCTCCGGATCCTTCCGCGGTGGTGAACCGGGCGAGCGTGGTCGGTGCCGTCATGGCGCGCTGGAGCACTTCCGGTTGTCCGGCGAGGAACTGGTCGTCCTCGGCGTCCATGATCAGCGTCGGGGCGACGATCCGGTCGGCCAGGCCCTCAAGCGTGTATGCCGTTGTGCGCCTGATGAAGTCGGCGTAGGTGGGCCCGCCCATGGTCCACACCCCGTTGTCGAGTCCCCACCGGATCTGCGTCTGCGAGCGGGCTTTCAGCGCCATGAGTCGATTCGGCAGGGCGCCGTGGCCGGCGAGGATCATCTTCATCACAGGGGCCGGGATCGCGTTGCGGTAGGCCTGATGCATGTCAAAGATGCCGTCGTCGAGGATCAGCGCCGCGCTGCAGTCGATCGCCGATAGGACTGTCGCGCCGGAAGAACTCGGCCGTGCGGTAGTAGTTCGATGCGCGCAGGAAGGCCTGTCGGGCGCTGACCCGGTGCCCTGCGGCGAGGGACGTGCGGGCGAGCTCGTGGACCCGTTCAGCAGTCGCGCGCTAGGCGCTCAGCCAATCGTCCAGATCTCCCTCTCGGATGCGCCGAGTTGTCGCGAGTACTTCGCCGAGGTCGGCGCCGTCGTAGGGTGCGGCGCCGGCTGCTCGCAGTGTCTCGAACGAGAAGGACTCGTCGCGGAACAAGAAACCCATGGGCAGTCACCGATCTAGTCAGCGTCGTTACGGTATCGTAACGATGTCGATTGACCGTAGCCGACACTACGACGGAACGCAACCGTAACGACGCGGGTTATGCTCGCGATATGGCAGAACCCGGCGACAACACGAGGCCAAGCCGCGCCCCGGCTGGTGCGGCGGTGCTTCAAGCCGACGTCACCGAGGCGATTCGTCAGGCGTTTTTCGCCGAACTCGCCGAGTGCGGTTATGGGCGGCTGTCAATCGAGGCCGTCGCGCGGCGAGCGGCCGTTGGAAAGCCTGCGATCTACCGCCGCTGGCGCTCGAAGCAGGACATGGCGGTCGCGCTGATCTCTGAGGTCGCCTGGGCTCACCTCGATATGCCAGACAGCGGCAGCCTGCTCGGCGATGTCATCGCGTTCCTGCGCGCCGAGTACGAGGCCCTCACATATCCGCTGGCGAAGGCGATCATTCCCGACCTGCTCAGCGAGGCAAACCGCAACCCCGCCCTGGAGGCGGCCCTCTTGCTGGCGGTACGCGACCCTCGCCGGACTCGCGCAGCGGCGATCATCCGTCGCGCGATCGATCGTGGCGAAGTCGCCGATACGCTCAACCCCGACCTTGCACTGGACGTACTGGCCGGCCCGCTGTATTGGCGGCTCGCTGTTGTGCATCAGCCCCTACGTGATGCTGAGGAGCTGGTCCAACTGGCGCACATGGTAATTGGCGCGTTAACCTGCGTGCCTGGAATGCCCGGCGGTCATGGAAGGTCAGGCCGGGCAAGCTAGGGATTCCACGGGTGTCATCACCACCATCAGCGGCCAGCCGGTCAAGCACCGCGATGTAGATCGCCTAGCCTGGATTCGACGCCGGTGTTCCAGCCGACTACGGCGATATGCCCGCGTTGCTGACCGATACCGTCGCGTGCGGTCACGGCTACCAGCTTCGCCGACTTCGTCCGACGTACGGCCCAGCAGTTTGCAGCCGCTCACCAAGGGTCGCTGAGTCCAAAATTGCTTTCTACCAACGATTCCCAGGAGGTATCGAGTGATCGAGAACATGGACGATTTCCGTGCGCTGGACCCGTTCTTTCGGATCATTGAGCAAGGCCTTGCGGGATACGTCGACGGTGACCACTTCTTCGACCTGCTGGCAGAGGATGTGGTCTTCGACTTCATCATCACGGTTCCGGACTACCCGCGCCACGTCGTCGGCCGCGACAACCTAATCGAGCTCTACCGCGGCTACGGGTCGGTGTTCTTCCTTGACCGCTGCTACGACCTGCGCGTCCATCACTCGCCGTCAACGTCGTCGGCGGTGCTCGAATACTCCTCCGAGGGCAGGGTCGTCGCCACCGGTCACCCCTACGGCAACAGATACATCTCCGTCGTCATCATCAAGGACCGCAAGGTCATCGAATGGCGCGATTACCTGGATCCACTGCGCGTCTTCGCCGCCCTCGAGGGACGCCCCTTCGATCCAGACGGGAACGCAGCGACGGATCCATAGAGGTGAGGCGCCTCATGAATATAGTGTGGCGGTCGTGGCCGTCGACTCCGAGCCAGAGCGGTTGGGATTGCGTTATCTGAACCTGGCCTATCAGGTGCGAAAGGTCGTCGACAAACACATGATCAGCAGCGGCCTGTCGCTGGCGCGCTGGAAGGTGCTCGAAATACTCGATGCAAAGGGTTCGATCCGCCAGAAGGCGCTGGCCCAGGAATTGGGTTTTGCTGAGCGGTCGGTCACTCAAGCGGTCGAAAGTCTTGCGGGCGATGGGCTTGTCGAACGAATGCCCGATCCAGCTGACGGTCGGGCCAAACTCGTGACGCTCACCGATGAGGGAGCCGCCGCCCTGGCGGCGGGCGACAAGGCGGGCGCCGAGGTCCTCCAGCGGATCTTTGGCACACTCGACCGCAAGCAGCTGGCAAGTCTGGACAAACTACTCAGCGTCATCGACGACGCCGTGGGCGAAACTGAGCAAGGGACACCCATCGTCAGGTGATCACGCCGGCCAGCCGCCCTCGATTCGGCGAGTCATCTGGTGAGCGACCGCGCCACCGTAGGGGAAGTCGACTCGGGGCGCGCTGACCTCGTCGAGCAGCGCGGTTTCTTCGGCGCTGAGCTGCAGACCGATTGGGAGGTTGGCGGTGAGCTGATCGAGTGTGCGGGCGCCGAGGATCACCGAGCTGACGGCTGGGCGTGCGGCAAGCCACGACAGTGCTACCTGAGCCATCGTAAGGCCTCTGTTCCCTGCAAGGTGAATCCTGACTGCCATGACAGCAGCATCGCCGGTAGTCGCTTTCATGTCGTCGCGGCTGACGCCCATTTGTGCCCGACGCCACCTGCAATGTGTCCATACGTGCCAGCGGTGGTCTGATAGCTCCCGCTAGCCGGTCCTTCAAGCAGGCAGTCCGTCGATAGAAGGCCGTTATCGGGCGTTCGCCAGACGATATTGGACATCGCTTACAACCCCGTAGCACATTGGACGGATAGCGACCGTCAAAAATGCGGGGTCGATTCTCATGGAAAAGGGTGGTGGGCATGAACGCTCGCGAGGCGACCCGCTATCGGCCCCCGGCGATTACGGGCCTGACCGATATCCTCGATCAGCACGCATGCGATCGTCCGGACGCACGGGCACTCGTCTACGGCACGGATCGGACAGAGCTGTCCTATAGTGCTCTCGCGGCTTTGGCTGAGGACATGGCTGGTCGCCTTGGCAGAACAGGGCTGCGGCCAGGAGATGCGGTAGGCCTCGTCTGTGCCAACACTGCCGAGTTCGTGATCGCGCTTCTGGGCGCGGCGCGCGCAGGACTGGTGGTCGCACCACTAGACCCGTCACTCCCCCAGTCGCAGATGTCGACCCGGCTCGAACGGCTTGGGGCGCAGGCGATCCTAGTCGGGCCATCCGCGGCCGGTGCCGGACACAACTCAGGGTTCGGAATTCCGACAACCCAACTCCAGATTGCCGTCTCCGGCCGCGGGATCGCGACGGTCACCGTGGAAACCGGCGCGCGTGCGGCGCAAAATGTCTGCGGCGCAAGGTCAGAGCTCACCGACGACGACGCCCTTGTGATGTTCACGTCGGGCACCACCGGGGCGGCGAAGATGATCCCACTGACCAACGCCAACGTGGCCGCTTCCGTGGCGGGCATCTCCGAGAGCTACGAGCTGCGCCCCGGGGACGCGACGGTCGCGGTCATGCCGCTGTTTCATGGTCACGGATTGCTCGCGGTGCTGCTGGCCTCGCTGGCCAGCGGAGGATGCGTGCTGCTGCCCGAGCGGGGACGCTTCTCGGCAAGCACTTTCTGGGACGACGCACGGGCCGTCGGCGCAACGTGGTTCAGTGCGGTTCCCACCATTCATCAGATCGTTCTCGAGCGGTCAGAGCGTGAGTATCCCGGCCCGCAGGTTGTGCCGTTGAGGTTCGTGCGCAGTTGCAGCGCCCCATTGACCACTGCCGCGGCGCGCGCCATTGCGCACACGCTCGGGGCCCCGGTGCTGTCCGCCTACGGGATGACTGAAACCACGCACCAGGCGACAAGCCAGCCGCTGCCGCAGCGTGGGCCTCTTAAGGACGGATCAGTCGGTCGGGCGACCGGAGTGGATCTTCGCATCGTCGACCACAAAGGAGACGTCTGCCCTGCCGGCGCCATCGGCGAGGTGTGGGTGCACGGTCCCACGGTGGCGCGGGGCTATCTCGCCGACCCGGCCGAGACTGCGGACAGCTTCGCCGACAGCTGGTTTCGAACTGGTGATCTGGGCTCGTTGGACGAGGATGGAGATCTGTTCCTCGCCGGACGCATCAAGAACATCATCAACCGCGGCGGCGAGAAGATCTCGCCCGAGCACGTCGAGGCCATTCTCGACAGTTGCAGGGGTGTCACCGAGGCCGCTGTGTACCCCGTCCCCGACCCTCTGTACGGGGAACGGGTCGGCGCGGCAGTGGTCGTGTCTAAGGCCGACGACGTTGGGCCCGAGGAGATCCTTCAGCAGTGCCGCGGCCTGCTCGCCCCGTTTGAAATGCCCGAGCGGCTCGAGGTCGTCACTTCGCTGCCGCATACCGCCAAGGGGGCACTCGACCGACGCGTGATTCAGGATCGCGCGTTGACGGGTAGCCAATGATCCAGCTGGCGGGGGGTTGGAATGGGGGTTAGCGCTGACGACATTCGCTGGCCGGGACGCGATTCTGGAACTCATATCGACAGGGCGAGTCATTAGAGGAGTACCACCGTGCGAATCAGACATCGGATGTTCATACCGCTGCTGGCTGCGGGCGCCGTCGCGGCAACGATCGCGGCCGCGCCCATCGCCGCCGCCGATTCCTCCGCGGGGGCTCAGCCCACGTGCTATCAGAGCGGCCCGGGAACCCGATGCCAGACGCTCGGCAACGTCCAGTTAAACGACGCACCTCCCCCCGTTCAGTTCTATCCCTACGGTGGCGAGGCCGGCCTGCTGGGCGGCGGCGGCGGACGCCCGTAGCGGTACAGGGCTCGTCATTAGTGCGGCAACCATCGAAAGAGTGCATCCATGCGTAACAGACTGAAGTTCTTCACACCGTTGGTGGCGGCGGGCGTCGCAGCGGCAGCGATCGCGGCCGCGCCGACTGCAGCCGCCGATTCGACGTCCGCTCAGCCCACGTCGGCTGCCACCGCACCCCAGCAGAACTGCACCGGCTTGGGCGGGACGCAAACCCAATGCCAGTCACCTGGCAATGTGGAGATAAACGACGCACCTCCCCAGGTGAATTATTTCCCGCTGGGAGACAGCTGACCCGACTGCGGGCTACGTAAGGAGTGGCTCGGAAGGCATTGACTGGTCGAAGAATTCGTCAAGCGCGAGGCCACGGGCCGCGCTGACGAATGCCCGGGCCACAACCGAACCGGGGGTTGCCCCATGAATGGCCACCGAGACCTGCGCCCTGGCGTCTGGCCCGACCAGGCGCACCGCCCTCGTCCTACCGACAACCGGCATGGCTCGCAACCACGTGTGGGGCACGATGCTCGCGCACGCTCCGACGCCCACGTGTGCGTAGAGGGACGCGACCGAGTCCGTCTCCACCTGCGGGGTGACGGTGATACCACTTTGTTTGAACGCGTTATCGATGACCTGGCGGATCCTCATATCCGGTGTCAACAACGCCAGCGGCAGCCGGGCAACGTCGGCCCAATTCATGGTGTTCCCGTCAGGTATCAGCTGATCGCTCGGCGCCAGGACGACATACCTCTCCTCGTACAGCGGGACCACCTGTAGGCCCGGCCGGTCCTCGGGCGCGAAGTGAGCGATCGCCACGTCGAGCTCGAACTCGCGCAGCTGGCGGGCCAGCTCTGTCGTCGAAACCCGGGAGTCGACCCGCACCCGGGCCAATGGGTGCGCCGCACAGAACGCGGCCACGGGAAGTGCGAGGGTTGTCGAGGCGGTGGGTTCTGTGCCGAGGCGCAGCGTTCCGGTGACACCCGACTGAACGGCCGCCACCTCTGCCTTGAAGGCTTCTTGTTCGGCGAGAATCCGCTTGGCCCACACCACGAGCCGTTCGCCCTCTGCAGTGAGGCCTTGGTAGTTGTGCGCGCGGTTGATCAGCGTGACGTTGAGCTCCCGCTCAAGCTTGGCGATCGACGCTGAGAGCGCCGGCTGCGAGACGTAGCAAGTCTCGGCGGCCCGCGCGAAGTGTCGCTCGCTCGCCACCGCCACGAAGTACTCCAACTGACGAAAGAGCATCAGTAGATCCCCCCTGCGAGTTTGTCCGGGAGTGCGTACAGCTCAGGAAGATTGACAACGATCGCCTCCTGCGTGCTGCGCGCAATCACGATCACAGCGGGGTTCTTCGAGTCCGGATTCTCTTCGCGGTGCGGAACATACGGCGGGACGAACACGTAGTCGCCGGGTGCCGTGGCGATGCGGACTTCCCCGTGACCGTCATGGAATACGAACTCAGGCTTCCCGCTTCGCACGAAGATCGCCGTCTCAGATTCGCCGTGATGGTGATTGTCCGACACCGTTTCTGGCGAAACATACGTTTCGCCCATCCAGACCTTCTCCGACCCGACCGAGCCTCCACTGATCGCGGCAAACCGCCGCATACCCGCCGTCTGTGCAGTGCCAGAGCTGACATCGGAGGCCCGGACATGGTGCACCCGCGTGCGCAACGACGCAGGGCCGTGTCCGGCGCCAGTCGTCGTCAAATCAGGGTGAAAACCGTCCATGTCACTCATCAAAGATCGGTTCGTGTCCTTTGGCGGCAGCCATATCCATGGCACCAGCGTTGCATTTCAGGTGGGCGTTGTCGTCACGGATGGCACCCACCCGCCGTTCCGGACAGCACCACTTTTCCGTTCCTGCCAGGTGCAGGTACCCGTCAGGCTGGCCAGCAGTAAGAGTTGGGAGTCAGCAACAACGACTTGTGCTCACGGTATCGCGACTCTGGATGACGTGGCCCAGACAGGTCACATGTCAAAGGAGTACATCATGCGAATCAAACTGAGCCACATCACATCAATGGTGGCAGCAGGTGCTGCCGCGGTAGCGATCGCAGTCGCGCCGACAGCAGCCGCGGCGGAACCCGCTACGGCTTCCCCGGCCGTGGGCACCACCGCATCGACATCCGCGGCCGCTCACCTCACACCGGCCGGCTTTCACGGCGGCGGCTTTCACGGCGGCGGCTTTCACGGCGGCGGCTTTCATGGCGGCGGATACGGCCACGGCTTCGACCGTGGCGGTTGGCATCCATGGGGCTGGGGCCCGTGGTTCTGGGGCCGACACTGAGAACAGCGTTGCGGCCACTCCGTCCCAGTCGGACGGGGTGGCCGTCGTTCTACATGGCGAGCTGCGGTTAACCGGGGATGTAGTCGAACTCGTCGGGGTTAGGGCCGGTTCTCCCGGATTCGCCTCGGTCGAGGGCGCAGATCGCGTCCATATCGGAGCCGCCAAGCTCGAAGTCGAACAACTCGAAGTTGGCCCTCATCCGATCGGGCGACACTGATTTCGGGAAGACGATGTCGCCGCGCTGGATGTGCCAGCGCAACACAACCTGTGCCGGTGTTCTGCCGACAGAGTCGGCAATGCGCTCGATAACGGCGTCGTCGAGCACCCTTCCCTGAGCGATCGGCGACCAGGCCTCTGTCGCGACGCCATGCTCAATTCCGTAGGCGCGCACTGTTTCGTTTGCAAAGTACGGATGAACCTCAACCTGGTTGACCGCAGGTACGGTGCCCGCTTCCTTCGCCAACCGGTCCAGATGTGCCGGCTGGAAGTTGGACACTCCGATGCTGCGCGCACGTCCGTCGCGAGCGAACTCCTCGAGGACATGCCAGGTCGAGACGAAGTCGCCGCCGTAGAGCGTCGGCAGTGGCCAATGGATGAGAAACAGATCAACATAATCGGATTCGAGCGCCCTCAGCGTGTTGTCGAACGCCCGTCGCGCATCGTCAGGTTTGTGGAAGCCGTTGTTGAGCTTGCTCGTGATGAAGACATCAGGACGGTCCAACCCGGCATCGCGTACTCCCTGGCCGACTTCCTTCTCGTTCCCGTACATCTCTGCGGTGTCGATGTGACGGTAACCGATCTCGAGAGCACCCTTCACCGCTTCGGCGGTTCTGTCTGGCTCAATCTGGAAGACGCCGAAACCAAGCTGCGGGATGTGGTTGCCGTCGTTCAATTCAATTGCAGGAACAACGCTCATGATTTCTCCTTCTGACCGCTTCTACACGGGTAACCAAACATCCTAAGGGGCATCCGCCTAACGCCACAGTTGCACTTCGGCTGGAATTTGTTGTCACCGCTGGCACCCACTTATCCTTCCGGCCAGCACTACCGCTTGAGTCCTTGAATAGGCTGTGCCCCAGGATGTTTCGCCTCGTACCTGGCACTTCCCGTTGATCGGAACACGGTTTGGGTGGTAGCGGCAATGACGTGGAGTCAATGTACGGCAACCCTGGAAGCAGCCCACCCTTGGACGACCACTGAAGGAGTACCACCATGTCAATCAAACTGAGTTATATCGCACCGCTGTTGGCGGCGGGGGCGGCCGCGGCGGCGATCGCCGCGGCACCCATCGCCGCAGCCGATCCCGGCGCGGTGCAACAGTCCTGCACCGAAAGCGTTTCGGGTAGCGAATGCCAGTCCCCCGGCAACGTGCAGATCACCGACACCCCTGGCCCGATGAATTACGACCCCTACGGCGACGAGGGCTTCCTGATCGGCGGCTTCGGCGGCCACGGTGGCGGATTCGGCGGCGGCCACGGCGGCGGCGGCCACGGCGGCCGGTAGCCATCAATGACGTGCCCCGTGCACCGGCGAGGCGCTGGAACTCTGCCAGACTCGCCGGCGCACGGCCGTCGGTTCAGTCGACCAACGGAATCATCGCCGACAGTGACGTGCCACGGCCAGCAATGCTGGCGATCTCCAGCTGTCCGCCAGCGGCCTCGACGCGGTCTTTGAGCCCGATGATTCCCGACCCTCGGCCTAAGTCGGCGCCGCCGACTCCGTCGTCTCGAATTCTCAAGCACAGGTTCGCACGGTCAACTTCACAACTCACCCACACCCCGGTGGCGTGCGCGTGTTTGGCCGCGTTTGTAAGAGCTTCGGCGAGCACGTAGTACGCGGCGACCTCGGCGTATTCGGGCAGCCGTCGGTCGACAGCGAGTTCGAGCTCAACCGGGATGGTGGAACGGCGCGCGAGCATCTTGATCGCCGGCCCGAGTCCGCCTCGGGACAGAACCGCAGGGTGCATCCCCCGGGATATCTCTTGGAGCTCATCCGAGACATCCGTCAGTCCGGCAATGATGTCCGAAATCTGCTCACCCAGCGCAGGACACTCGGGCGGCACGCCGGCCTCGGCCATGCGGAGTTGAAGCTTGAGCGAGACCAGCCGCTGTTGGGCACCGTCGTGCAAATTGCGTTCGAATCGGCGCCGAACATCATCACCGGCCGCGACGATCCTGGCGCGCGATGCGGTGAGTTCCGACCGCGCGTCGGCGTTCGCGATCGCCGTCGCCACCAGGTCTGAGAAATCCCCGATGCGTGCCTCGGTATCTGGCGGAAGGGGTTGCGACGAGCCCACCACGGCCGCGCCCCAAAGGCGGCCATTCACGACGATCGGCACACCGACGCCCGAGTCGAAGCCAAGTGCCCGGATGTACTCAGCGGTCCTGCCGGGAGCATCCTGGTGGCTGTCCAAACGGGCAATGCGTCCGGTGCGAAGCACCATCGCAACGACGTTCTCACCCTCGAACGAGAGGCGCGTACCGACCGGCATGATCGCTCTTGCGTTCTCGTCGTGGACAGCGACCAGGGTGGACGAGCCGTCCGGCTCGTAGCGACACACCGTCGCGTGAGGCACGCCAAGGCAGGAGGCCAACTCCCGCGCCACCGCTGAGAACACCTCGGACGGCGCCACCGCGCGCGCGACGCGCGTCGCGACACGGTGCAACGCGGCATGTTGGTCGGCGAGTACTCGGATCTGGTCACGACTCGCCTCAGCCTCCACGCGGCGTTGGTCGGCCTCAGCGGTGCGTAATCGGGCCTGGCCGGCTACCACATTCGCGAGTATCGCAATGGGCAGGAAGATCAGGATCGCGACCCAACCCCTGACTTCGGTCGGACGGAAACTCCCTTCATTCGCGAAATGGACGTAACCGTAGGCAAGGGTGCTGGCCAGCGTCGTCATCGCGGACAGCCCACGTCCCCAACGAGCCGAGACCACAAGGACTCCGAGGAGATAGACGACGCCGAAGGTGTTTCCCGGGGCGACCACCATGAGCAGTCGCACCAGGATCGTTTCCGCGACAATGAAGGCCGCCGCGACAACCGCACCGAGCCACAGCGGCGGCGCCGTCGGTTGTACCAACAACGACGTCAAGCGAGTACGCGCCGGTCGCCCACCGGCTTCCGGTTCAGACCGCGGACTCGCGGGTGTCGCATCTGACACGTGGCCGAGCTCTCCCTTGAATTGTGGTTCCAACAAGCTGACCGATGCCATAGGTCACGGCACCTCCCCGAAGTCGTTGCCTGCCAGAATTGCGCATCCCCTAGCCGATGTCGCTACCGCTGATGCCCATCAATGTGCCCCGCCAGCGAGAATCTGCGCGTATCAGCTAGCCGGTATCGGCCCCCCGCACAGGTGAGTTGCAGTTAGCCGGGATGCGCTGCGGTCCTCGGAGCCGGATGCTGAGAGCATGTACTTGCGAGTTGCCCGATGCGCTGCCTAATCGTTGATGACAGCGCCCACTTCATCGCCGCCGCATGCGGACTGCTCGAGCGCGAGGGCGTCGACGTCGTCGGAGTCGCGTCGACGGGAGCTGATGCACTCCGGTGCTTCGAAGAATTGCGTCCAGATGTGACGCTGGTCGACCTCGACCTCGGAGGCGAGAGCGGGTTCGACGTCGCCGAGCAACTCCACCGGGCGGGTTCGCCGATACGGTCACCGGTGATACTCATCTCCACCCATGACGCACATGATTTCGCCGAACTGATCGAGACGAGCCCCGCCGTCGGGTTCATGGCCAAGTCAGATCTATCGGGAGGCGCGATCCGCGATCTGATCCGTCGTTGAGAACACCGTAGTCGCGCCAGCCGGTCAGCGGGTCTCCAGGAAGGTGACGACCGCGAGCACGCGGCGGTGATCGTCACCGGTCTCCGGCAGGTTCAATTTCGTCAAGATGCTGCGCACATGCTTTTCTACCGTGCCCTCTGTTACCCACAGCCGTTGCGCGATGCCGGCATTGGACCGCCCCTCCGCCATCAATCCCAACACCTCCAACTCTCTGGGGCTCAGAATCGCCAACGGATCATCACGTCGCCGCGCCGACACCAACTCCGACACCAACGCGGGATCCACCACCGAAGCACCATTGGCGATGCGCCCCAACGTGTCGACGAAATCGGCCACATCGGTCACCCGGCTCTTGAGCAGATAACCGATGCTGCGCCCGCTGCCCAACAGCTCCATCGCATGCTCGACATCAACGTGGGCCGATAACATCAAAATGCCGACGTCGGGCAGCTCCTCGCGGATCGCTCGGGCCGCATCAAGCCCCTCGTTGGTGTTGGTCGGCGGCATCCGAATGTCGGTCACCACCAAATCGGGCACCCTATCGCGGACCAGCGCCATCAGCTGCGAGCCGTCGCCGGCCTGGCCGACAACGTCAAAACCCGACCCATCCAAGAGACTGGCCAAACCCTCACGCAGCAGCACATCATCCTCGGCAACTACTACCCGCAGTGCAGATACCACTCCGCCATCTCCGCCCGGCCGCTTACTTGTTACGACTCACCTGCAAGATAGCCTCGCGAACGTCGCGCGAACACCGGTCGGCACGGATATTGCAGCTGGCCGGTAAGCGTGGGGTCCCACTGGCGGGAATGGACGTTGGGCGTCAGCCTTGACGACATCGGCGGTCCCGACCGCAATTCTAGGACCCATGGTCACATCCCAAGCACCAAACGAGGCGGCGCGATCTCCGGTGCCGCGTTCAACCCGGCGGTCACGCTCGGCGCGGCGGTGATGGACATGTTCGCCTGGCCGACACTGTGGGTGTACCTGGTGGCGCAAGTGCTCGCCGGAATCGCTGCCGGGGTCACCTTTCTGGTGATGAATCCCGATGACAAGTGACATCGCCCGGCACGTTGCCCCGTCGCTGGAGCCATTCGTGCCGCAGGACCCAGTGGTCGCTCGATCGTTGATCGGTCTCGCCGGCCTTCCGACGATCGTCGCAACGGGGCCGTTCGACGACCGCTTCCACGCCGAACAACTCGCTGCGGCCTTCGCCACAGTCCGGCGGAGCTGCAGGGTGCAGCTGGTCCTGTTCGGGACTGGCCCGCACCGCACCACCGTCGTACGGCGCGCGTTCGAGCATGGCGTCGGGGCGGACGTGCACCTGCTCAGGGGAATCCCCGCCGGCCGGTGGTCGAACGTCGTCGCCGCCGCAGATGTGGTGGTGCCGAGTACTGCATTGGAGCAGGTGAGCCTGCTGGATGTGCTGTCAGCCTGCCGCCCCGTGGTCGCACCCATCGACCCGACGACCATGCGGCTGGTGGTACCCACCAGCGCGGGACTGGTGTACCGACCTGGCGACGTGTCCGGGATGGCGGCGGCGCTCCTGCGTCTCCTGACCACTCCCGCGCTCTGGCACGGAATGGCCTGTCGCGCGGGCGAAGTCGCCCGGCGACATCCGCTACAGAAGAGACTGCAGCAGTCCGACGAAGAGAACCGACATGCTTGACGTCCTAGGGCGACTGTTGGTGTGGGTCGCCGAAATCCTCGACCGCAATCTGCTGATGGTGCCGGAGATCGACGAGTACGACTCGCCGTCTGCCGTATTTCATGCATAGCCCGCAGGCAGGAATGAGATGACTTGCCGGACAAACCGGTTCAGCAGATCGCGATAACCACCCCCACGGAAAGGCGCCACCATGACCGACGCGCGACCCACTCCACCGACGACGTCGGATGCCGGCATCCCGGTCGAGAGTGACGAGCACTCGCTGACCATCGGCCCCGACGGACCAATCCTGCTGCACGATCACTACCTGATCGAGCAGATGGCGGCGTTCAACCGCGAGCGGGTACCCGAGCGCCAGCCCCACGCGAAGGGAAGCGGTGCTTTCGGGCGCTTCGAGGTCACCCAGGATGTCAGTGCGTTCACCAAGGCGGCGGTGTTTCAGCCGGGCACCAGCACCGAGACGGTGATCCGATTCTCCACCGTGGCAGGCGAGCGCGGCAGCCCAGACACCTGGCGCGACCCGCGCGGCTGGGCACTGAAGTTCTACACCACCGAGGGCAACTACGACATCGTCGGCAACAACACCCCGGTGTTCTTCATCCGCGATCCGTTGAAGTTCGGCCATTTCATTCGCTCGCAGAAGCGCAGGGCCGACAGCAACCTGCGGGACCACGACATGCAGTGGGACTTCTGGACGCTCTCACCGGAATCCGCGCACCAGGTTACCTACCTGATGGGCGACCGCGGCATTCCCTCCACGTGGCGGCACATGAACCTCTACGGCTCGCACACCTTCATGTGGGTCAACGCCAACGGCGAAAGATTCTGGGTCAAATACCATTTCATCACGGATCAGGGCGTCGAGAACTTCACCCAGGCCGAGGCCGACCAGCTCGCTTCGGTGGACACCGACTACCACACGCGTGACCTGTTCGAGGCGATCGGGGGTGGCGAGTACCCAAGCTGGACGTTGAAGATGCAGATCATGCCGTTCGACGAGGCCAAGACCTACCGGTTCAATCCGTTCGACCTGACCAAGGTGTGGCCGCACGCCGATTACCCATTGATCGAGGTCGGCAAGCTGACGCTGGATCGCAACCCCACCGATCACCACAGCCAGATCGAGCAGGGCGCCTGGGAGCCAAGCAACATGGTTCCCGGCATCGGAGCGAGCCCCGACAAGATGCTGTTGGGTCGGATGTTCGCCTACGCCGACGCTCACCGTTACCGGATCGGCGCGAACTACAACCAGCTGCCGGTCAATGCACCTAAGTCGCCGGTACACAGTTACAGCACCGCAGGCCACATGCGCTATCAGCTCGCGACCGACCCGGTGTACGCGCCGAACTCCAAGGGCGGCCCGCAAGCCGACACGGCCCGCTACGGCGAGCCTGCCGGCTGGCACGCCGACGGCGACATGGTGCGCACCGCTTACAGCCTGCGAGCCGAGGACGACGACTGGCGCCAAGCCGGCACGCTGGTCCGCGACGTCATGAGCGACGAAGAGCGGGAACGCTTGGTGAGCAACGTCGTTGGCCACCTCATCAACGGAGTCAGTGAACCGGTGCTGCAACGCGCCTTCGAATACTGGCGCAACGTGGACCGCGACCTCGGCGACTGCATCGAGAAGGGCGTCCGGCAATGAGCGAGACCATCGCGCGGTCCGGCTCGCCGACGGCCGTACCGCTCGCGGTACTGGCGAGTTCATTCGAGAGACGGCTACCGCGCTGAGTCATCACGCGGCCCCCGTCGGCGAAGTTCAAGTGGGATTGCTCGCAGCCGCCGCGGCGAGCATGGGCTGCAAGGCACGGCGATGCGCGGTCTTGGCGTCACCCTGGCGGCCACGTACCTCACCGGAACGCTGACCGGGGTGATCGCGGCTCGGACACAAGTGCCACAGGCACGCAGCGATGCGGCGGGCATCGCAGCGGTGAGTGGCGCGGCTTGTGGTGGTCTAATGCTGATGAGTTCGGCCAGCGCAACGCCGCTGATATGCGTGGGTCCCCTTGCCGCGGTCATCGCGACGGCCGAATAGCGACGCCACCGCAAGCGCCGACTTTGCCTGATGAAAACGGCAACCAGAGGAGGACGCAATGTCAGAAGCAACTAACGACGACATCCCGACCTACACGGACGTTCCGGTGGGCATCGAGGCCCAGGGATCGCGCAGCGAGTTCGACAGTCTCGGGTCTGTCGATGTTCCCGCGGATCGGTACTGGGGCGCTCAGACGCAGCGTTCGCTGGTCCACTTCTCGATCGGGAACGACCACATGCCGATCGAGGTCTATCGCGCCTACGGTCTGGTGAAGAAAGCCTGCGCGCTGGTCAACGAGCGCGCGGGCCGGCTGTCCGCGTGGCGGGCAAAGGTCATCGTCCAAGCGGCCGACGAGGCAGTCGCTGGAAAGCTTGACGGTGAGTTTCCGTTGTTCGTCTGGCAGACCGGTTCCGGCACACAGAGCAACATGAACGTCAACGAGGTGCTCTCCAACCGCGCGATCCAGCTCCTCGGCGGCGAACTCGGCAGTCAGCAGCCGGTCGGCCCGAACGACCACGTCAATATGGGACAGAGCAGCAACGACACGTTCCCCACCGCGATGCACATCGCCGCCGTCACCGAACTCGACGGCCGGCTGATACCCAAAGTGCAGGCGTTGCAGAGCGAGATCGACGCCAAGGCAAAGCAGTGGGCCGACGTCGTCAAGATCGGCCGCACCCATCTCGAGGACGCCGTGCCACTGACCGTGGGCCAGGAATGGTCCGGGTACGCAGCGCAGTTGGAAGCGTGTATCGACGAACTCCGCCACGTTCGCGGGGGGCTGTTGGAACTGGCGGTCGGCGGAACCGCCGTCGGGACGGGGTTGAACGCGCCCGCCGGCTTCAGTGCGGACGTCGCGGCGGAGTTGGCGAAACTGACTGGGGCACCGTATGTCACGGCTCCCAACAAGTTCGCCGCGCTGGGATCGCTGGACCCGATGGTTCGGGCGCACGCGGCGCTACGTGGCCTTGCGGTCGCGCTCATGAAGATCGCCAACGACATGCGTTGGCTTGCCTCCGGCCCACGGTGCGGCTTCGGTGAACTGCTGTTGCCTGCCAACGAGCCAGGCTCGTCCATCATGCCGGGCAAGGTGAACCCGACCCAGTGTGAAGCGTTGGTGATGATCGCGATTCAGGTGATGGGCAACGACACTGCGGTCTCGGTCGCCGGGTCACAGGGCAACTTCGAGCTCAATGCCATGCGCCCGGTGATCATCAACAACTTTCTTCATTCCGCGCGGATACTCGGCGACGGCTGCGAGAAGTTCCTCGAGTTCTCCGTCCGCGGAACGTCACTCAACACGGAACGGATCAAGAAGTACGTGTCGGAAAGCCTGATGCTGGTGACCTCACTGAGTCCGGTGATCGGCTATCAGATCGCCGCGCACATCGCCGAAGACGCACTGGCGAAGGGGACGACGCTGCGCGACGCGGCGATTGCGTCCGGCCACGTGACGGCTGAGCAGTTCGACTCCGTCGTCAACCCCCTCGACATGGTCGGCGACGGCGCCGGCGGCGCTTGATGCCCAGCGGCGATCAGCACGGCGACCAGACCGCTTCGACCGACGGAACCGATGCGATCGACATTGTGATCGATGCCGCGGCCCTCCTACACGTCAACGGTCAATCGACAAGCATGACGCTGACTGCTGTCGACCGCTTGAACCGCGGCCTGAGCACGACCAGCACGCTGATCCCGGCGTGGGCGTCGCTGCTCCTCGTCAGCCCCGACGCCGCGACCCGTGTCGCGGCCGTCTCGCCCACCGGTATCAGCATGCGACGGGTCGCGGCGGCGATGGCGGTCATCGACCGAGCTCAGGATGGCCCACTCGACGTGGACGCAGTAGGACGGGGATTGGCTGGAGCGCGGCGGGAATCGGTCTCCAACGCCCTGATCTTCAGCGGTGCTGGTGCCACCGGTGCGGGCGCGCTGGCGGTGATCTTCGGGGCTCAGCATCCCCTCACCGTGCTGATAGCCGCCGTGAGTGCGGCGCTGGGTGGACTCCTACGACGCGGTTTGGGCCGCCTCGGGGTCGGCATCCTCACCCAAGCGTTTGCCGCTGCGCTCGTTGCGGGACTGATCGGTGTCGCCGCAGTGCATCTGCGCGTCGATGACGCGTTGGGCCTCGTGGTGCTCTGCCCCGCCATGGTCCTGGTACCGGGACCCCACATCCTCAACGGCGCCCTGGACCTGCTGGCGCTGCGCATGACGCTAGGCATCGCCCGCCTCGGCTATGCCGCGCTGATCCTCGCAGCGATCGCCGCCGGGCTCATTCTGGGGCTCGCCGCGGACGGTCGCAGTCTGGCGGTCGTGCAAACCAGCGCGAACGTGCCGCTGTACGCCGACGTCATCGCCGCCGGAATTGCCGCAGGCTCATATCCCGTGTTCTTCTCCATGCCCTACCGGATGATCGGCTGGCCCGTCGCCGTCGGGATGCTCGGCCACGCCGCGCACTGGTGGGCACTGTCGGTCTGGCAGGTCGACATCGCCAGCGCTGCGCTCGTGTCGTGTCTGATCGCGGGCGCCCTGCTGGTTCCGATATCGCATTATCTCCGGATGCCGTTCGCCGCGATCGGGTTCGCGTCCGTTGTCGCACTGGTTCCCGGCGTGTACGTGTTTCGGATGCTCAGCGGACTGGTGCAATTCGCGCACCTGCCGACGTCAGACCTACTGACGTCGCTGACGTCCGACGGCGCCGCCGCAGCACTCGTCATCACCGCAATGGCCACCGGACTCGCAGTACCCATGCACGCCTACTCGGTACTGTCCGCCGCCGCCGACAAACGGCGAAATCAAGATCGATAATGGATGCTCCCGAAAGGCGCGCACCCGGCGAGACCTAGGGTCGCGCCTCGCAGCGAAAGCTACTCGGCGCTAACCGATCTCGAGCCGTCAATCAGTTACATCACACGGCGTTGCTGTGCCTGAATTGGCGCCGCTGATGATCACCCCGACGCGTTCGTTCGGCTCGGGTCGGTAGGCAGCGTTGCGCAAAGCGGCATCCCGACCGCAGCTGGGCGGGTTTGTCTCTCGGACGGCTTCAATTCCTCACGTAGCCGGCGTAGCAGCTCAATTATGGGCGGTCGCTGGCCGTGCCTCGATGGTGGGCGACGGCGAGAGTTTGCCGTCGACGTCGCACCTTAAGAAGGGTTCCCACAGCCAACACCAGTGGTTGAAAAAGCTGCGTGTCGATCCTAGAGAAGCGACGACGAAGGGACGGCAAAACGGCCTTGTCGGGTGCGCGCTGACAGGTAGGCACGATTGGCAGCTGCCGGGGGCCCTAATGGGTGTCAGCTGGGGCGACATCCATTTGCTAGAGCGTAATCCTTAAGTAAAGGATGTGCTTATCAGCACCCACGACAGGAGACAGACATGAGCGAGCAATCCGAGAGCCTCACCGCCGGCTCTGACGGCCGCCATTTCGAAGACTTAACACCGGTGCACAAACGTTCGGTCCGCGTTGCTCGGCAAGACCAGCTCTCCGATGACACCGCGCAGACCTCGGGGTTGCTCCGGCGCGTCGCCTTCGACAGCCGCAATCCCGACGCCGAGATACTGAGCGCCTTCCTGACCACCGTGCTACCCGGCGCGGCGACCGGTGCGCACCACCACGGCGATCAAGAGACGATCCTGTACGTGGTTGAAGGCATCGCAAGGTACCGGTGGGGCGACCATCTGGAGCACGTCGTTGAGGCGGGCCCGGGAGACTTCGTTTTCATTCCGGCGCACACAGTGCACCAAGAGATCAACGCATCCGCCGACAGCCCGACCGTCTGGGCCGTTACCCGTTCGGGCACCAATCCGATCGTCGTGAACCTCCCGGAGTTGGACAAATTCGCCGAGTCGGCCGCCCGCGAGTACCCACACGCCTGATCCAGCCACGCCCTGGCATCCGTCCGCGGACGCCCGCCGGCAAGGCCAAGTCTTCGCGCGGGCGTCAACACGGTCCCACGCCCGCGGCGCTGGCGCGACGTGGCACGGGTTCGCGCTGATTCCCTCTAGCATCCTGGAGTTCTCGCGTCTCTGGCCGGCGGCGATTCGATGAACGTCTACTCCGACCCGCCCGCGTCACTCAATAGGACCCGGTCCGGGCGGCTGTGGGTGACGACGAATCTCATTTCGTCTGCGATGGGCTCATTTGCAGGCTGGCTCGGTAATCCTGACAGGATCGCCGATCCGCAGGGTCTGATTTCGGGAAGCCATCGCCCACCTACAAGTATCAGTGCGCTTCCAGGAAGGTGATCACCGCGAGGACCCGGCGATGGTCGTTGCCGGTCTCGGGCAGGTTGAGCTTAGTCAGGATGCTGCGTACGTGCTTTTCCACCGTGCTTTCAGTGAGCCAAAGCCGATGGGCGATACCGGCATTCGACCGACCCTCCGCCATCAGCGCCAGCACCTCCTGTTCGCGCGGGGACAGAACCGCTAGCGGGTCGTCGCGCCGTCGCGCCGACACCAACTCCTGCACCAGTGCGGGGTCCACCACCGACGCGCCCTTGGTGACGCGCTGCAACGTCTCGATGAAGTCGGCGACGTCGGTCACCCGGCTCTTGAGCAGATACCCGATGCTGCGGCCGCCGGCCAGCAGTTCCATTGCATGCTCGATGTCGACGTGCGCCGAGAGCACGACGACGGCCGTGTGCGGCAACTCTTCGCGAATGACGCGGGCCGCGTCGAGTCCTTCAGTGAAATTGGCCGGCGGCATTCGAATATCGGTCACCACCAAGTCGGGCGTCGTTTCGCGGACGATGGCGAGGAGCTCTCCGCCGTCGCCGGCCTGCCCGACCACGTCGAAGCCAGAGCGTTCCAACAGACTGGCCAGACCCTCGCGAAGCAACAGATCGTCCTCTGCCAGGACCACGCGTACCCGGCTTGCTGGGGCCTTCGGAACCTGCACGGGGCCGGGACTATGCGCACCGCGACCGTCGACACCGGGAGGCACGTCCATGTCGTCGACAGTCAGACCGTGGCGACTTTGGACGTGCCGCAGCTTGTTGCCAAAGTCGGCCGCCGTCGTCGGCCGATCGTCGGGACTGCTCTCCATTGCGTGTTCGATGGCGGCGCTGACATCGTCCGGTATCTGAGCCAGGTCCCGTGCCGTGGTCGGCTGAGCGGCTACCCGCAGGAACTGGGCGACGACCCGCTCATCGCTGCGGCGTTCGAAGGCGGCGTGACCGGTGAGGGCACAAAACAGGGTCGCGCCCAGGCTGTACACGTCGGACGCCGGAGTTGGGCTGCGGCCGAGAAGGACCTCGGGTGCCGTGAACGCAGGCGATGCGTTGACTACGCCCGTCGCGGTTTCGAAGCCGCCGGCTATCCGTGCGATGCCGAAATCCGCCAGCTGGGGTTCGCCATACTCGGTGAGCAGGATGTTCGCGGGTTTGATGTCACGGTGCAGGGTGCCCAGCCGATGTGCGGTCTCCAGGGCTCCGGCGATCTTCACCCCGATGTGCAGCGTCTCCACCCAGGTGAGAGGGCCGACGGAATGGATGCGTGCGCGCAGGGAGTCGCGCGGATGGTATTGCATCACGATGAAGGGCCTGCCCGACGTCGTCGTGCCGACATCAAAAATGTTGACGATGTTCGGATGCCCGCACAACTTGCCCATCGCGCGTTGCTCGCGCAGAAACCGCTCGACGTTGTCGGTATCGAGGTCCGTGGTGAGCACCTTCACCGCGACGGTGCGCTCCAAAGAACGCTGCTGGCAGCGGTAGACCGCTCCGAAGCCACCGACGCCGACCTCAGTGGCATCGTCGAGCCCGGCGGCAGCGAGCTCCGCGGCGATCGCCGGCGTCAGGTCACTCCGGCCGGCAGACGGTTCGCATTCGGCCATCAGCCACCTCGGCCCCGATACTCGTCACCTGCGATTGCGGACCCATGCAAACACCCCTCGAAGGAATCAGTCGAGCATAACCGCTGACGAGGTGCCATCTGGGTGGGTCGGTGAAGGATCTTCGAATGGGATCGTGGCACGCAATTCAGTGCCAATTCCGGGCTGACTCGAGATCGACAAGGTACCGCCGAGCGCCTCTACCCGGTCGCGCAGACCGGTGATTCCGGATCCTTTGGCGGCATCCGCTCCGCCGATCCCGTCGTCTCGAATCGACAGGTGCAGATCCTGGGCCTTGGTGTCGACGCAGACTTCCACCATCGACGCTTGTGCGTGTTTGGCCGCATTCGTCACGGCCTCGGCTACGACGTAGTAGGCGGCCACCTCTACCGGGTCCGGTAACCGTCGCTCGGCACCGAGGAGCAATTCGACCGGTAGCGCCGAGCGGCGGGCCAGCACCTTGATCGCGGGTCCGAGGCCGCCCTTGGACAGAATCGCCGGATGAATCCCGCGAGAGAGCTCCTGCAGATCCTGTGATATCCCGGTGACGGTGGTGACGAGGTCTGAAATCCGCGACCTGAGCGGCAGGAGGTCAGATGGCACACCCGCCTCCACGGTGCGAAGCTCGAGCCCGAGCGAAACCAATCGCTGTTGGGCACCGTCGTGCAGATCGCGTTCGATACGCTGCCGCGCATAGTCAGCGGCCGCGACGATGCGGACCCGAGACGCGGTCAGCTCGGCGTGCGCGTGCGCATTGGCGATGGCTGTCGCCACCAGATCCGCGAAGTCGCAGACGCGCGCCTCTGCGTCGGCAGGCAGCGGCTCGAGTCGAGAGGTACTCACGGTGGCCGCACCCCACAGGCGGCCGTCGACGATGATCGGCGCGCCTACCGCGGAGCGCATGCCCAGCTCACGAATGCGTGCCGCGGCGGGGCCGACAGCGTCATCGTGGTTGTCCATTCGGGCCGCGCGGCCGGTGCGCATCACCGTCGCGACGATGTTCTCACCTTCAAGCGAAAATCGCTGGCCGACAAGACTGTTCGTCATCCCTGCCTCGTCGCGGGCAGCGACGAGGGTGGCCGCGCCCTCGGGCTCCAGGCGGCAGAGACCCGCATTGTGGACGCCGAGGCAGTGCGCCAACTCTTCCGCCACCGCGGAGAACACCTCCGTCGGTGCAACGCCACGCGCGACCAGCGTCGCCACCCGCCGCAGCGCTGCCTGTTGCTCGGCAAGCACCCTGAGATCGGCTCGGGTCTGGGCGTTGCCGATCGCGGTTGCCACGAGATCGGTGAAATCACACAGGCGGCCCTCGGCGTCGGGTGCCAGTGGCTCGCGTTTCGTGGTGCCGATGATCGCCGCGCCCCACAGGTGCCCGTCGATGACGATCGGCGCGCCAACGATCGAACCGATGCCCGCACCCCGGATGCGTTCGGCTTCTGGACCGCTGACGCCATCATGGCTGTCGATCCGCGCTGCGCGGCCAGTGCGCAACACCAACGCTCCGACATCGTCGCCCGCCAACGGAATGCGCTCACCGGCGACGGGCATATTCGTTATGTCCGGCTCGTATCGAACGTCAACGACGCACCCGCTGCCATCGGGCTCGTAGCGCAGCAGCCCTGCGTTGACAGCGTGCAAACAACGGGCCAATTCGTCGGACACCGCCGCGAACACCTCGGAGGGGTCGGCACCACGCGCAACCAATGTCGCCACCCGCCGTAGTGCGGCTTGGTGTTCCGCGAGGACCGCGAGCTCATCGTGGCTGACCTCCGTCTCCCGGCGTCGACGGTCGGCCTCGCGGGCACGCAACCGCGCAAGCCCGGCCAGAGTGGTGGCCGACAGGGCGACAAGGAGGAAGACACCGACCGCCACCGAGTCAGAAGCAGCGGCCCCGAGAATGCTGCCGCCGGTCTGCAGACGATGGAAGAACACGTATACGACGGTGCTCGCGACCGTTGTCAGCGCGCCGAGTCGCAATCCCCACACGGTTGAGACCACGACAATGCCCACCAGAAAGACCACGCCGAAAATGCTTCCTCCGGTGATTCGCATGAGCAGATACACCAAACCGGTCTCGGCGGCGAGAAGCACAGGGGCGACCACGAGACCGAGCGCAAGCGGCGGGGCCGTCGGGCGCAGCAACAACCGCAACGCGCGTCCACGTATCGACGTGGGCCCCGGTGGGCCGGAAGCATCTGGGGTGGGCCCGTCTTGCTGGGCAGGCCCTCGAAGGTCAGATTCAGCCACGGGCATTTCCACTGCCCGCGATCGCAGCAAGGACGGGTGCCACCATCACAGAGCGTGGAGTCAAGTCAGCTTGGCCCAAGACGAACCCTCCGGTGCACGGCGTCGGGCTCGGTGCAAACTCCGAGCCTGTGGACAAATCCTGCGCCGCACCCCGTCGCAGATCAAGGGCGCCTTAGCGGCGCGCTGGGCGCGACGCCGGGATCGGCAGCGTCGCGCCCAGACCGGTCAGGCGCCGTAAGGGTCGCGCGGGTTGTTGCGGGTGACGACTAGCGGATCCGACGAGGTGAACGGAAAGTCCGGCAGATCGTCGATGTGGGTGTTGAAGGTCGCCGCCAGCACTTCGCGCGAGTAGGCGCTCGCCGAAGCCTTGTAGCCGATGTCCCCAGGTGTCGGCTGGTCGAAGAAGATCGCGAAGTGGAGGTCAGGGGCGTCAAAGACCTCGATGTGGTGCGGGTAGGCGCGCGGGACGAAGTACACGTCGCCCCGGTTCATGTACCAGGTGTCGAGGGTGCCGTCCGGGTCCATCACCGTCATGCGGGCCGACCCACTGTGCACGTAACCCAACTCGGCGGTGACCGGGTGCCAGTGCGGTTCGCGCATCGCGTCTTCACGCATCCGCAGCGAGTACATCGACAGGTCTTTCAGCACCGGCCAGTACTGCGTGCGGGCCGTCTTCACCGTCGCTGAGCCCGGGATCGTGACCGGCGGGGTGATGGCGTCGACAGCGAACTTGTGGGGGTCGCCGTAGCCGGCGTTCGATGGAATCACCGGGTCACCAACCCGGCCGGCCAGCTTACGGTCGACGGTGTCACGGCGGAGCTTGGCGAAATCGGCGGCGTCCAGATCGTAGGTGTTGCCGAGCACCGCGTCGGTCATCGCGCCGAAGGCGGCGCCGAGGCCGAAGTCCTCGGGACGTTCGTGACTGAAGACGATGATGAACTCGGCGGGTTCGGTGCCGATGTTCTCGATGTGATGCAGGCTGCCCGAATCGATGTGGAACATCTCCCCGGCGCTGATCGTGAAGGAGGCAAACCGGCTGCCGTTGTCGAGCACCGACACCAGGGAAGTGCCCGCCACGCAGTAGGTGAGTTCGTTGCAATTGGCATGCCAGTGCGGGGTGCGCATGGCGCCGGGGTTGATGACGATCCGCTTGATCGACAACCGCGCCAGGATGGGGAAGTTGTCGGCGGTGACGCGCCGGATCGACCCGAGATCGTTTTCCTCCACGATCTCACCGTCGAGCAGCGAGACCGAGTGGGCGCTGCGCTTGATAGTTGCGGTCATTTCCTTATCTCCTTTGTGTTGTGGTGAATTGTGTTGTCGTGCCGAAAAATCAGGGCGCCGGCGATCACGGCGGCAATGCAGCCGACAACGCCGGCCGCCAGGCCGCCTCGGCCGCCGTAGAAGTGGGCGACCACCCCGACAACCACCGCCCCGATCGGGGTAGAGCCGACGAATGCGGTGGTCCATAGCCCGGTAACCCGCCCGCGCATCTGCGGTGGGGCCGCGAGCTGGATGGTGCCGTTGCCCGTGGTCAAGAACGCGATGCTGGCCGCGCCCACCAGCCAGGCCGCTGCAACACCGGCACTTAGGGTGGGGCTGAGCGCTAGCAGTGTCATCGCAGCCGCGTAGCCCGCTGCCACCCAGACCATCCGGGCCAGGCCGGTCTGGGGCCATTTCACCAGAATCAGCCCCGCCACAACGGCGCCGAGACCGAAAGCCGTTGTCAGCCAACTGTATCCGTCATCGCTGGCGCGCAGCGTCTGCTCGGCGAAGATCGGCAGGCTGGTCTCGAACTCGTAGGTCAGTGTCCCGACGAACGCCATCATCACCAGCGGCCCGGCGATGTTGCGGTCGGCGCGTGCGATTCTAAGGCCTTCGCGTAGCTGCCCCGTGCTGCTGCCCACCACGCCTGCCGGGTTCAACATCATGGTGTTCAGCTGCAGCAGCGCGACAATAACCAAGCCAAAGCTGGCGGCGTTGAACACGAAACACCACCCAAGGCCGTAAAAGTGCACCAGCGCAGCGGCCACGGCCGGACCCAGGGCACGTCCAACGTTGGCCATGATGCTGTTGGTGGTGATGGCCCGCCGAAGCAGTGGAGTGCCGACCAGTTCGGGGATGAACGCCATCCGGGCCGGGTTGTCCAGGCAGGTCATCACGCCCGACACCGCGGCGCTGAGGAAGGCCATCCAGATGGCGATGACGTGGGTGAGTACCGCCGCGCCCATCGCCAGTGACGTCACGCCCAGCACCGTTGAGGTCAACATCAGCATGTGCCGCCTGTCGTGGCGGTCGACGATCAGACCCGCGTAGGGCGTACCAATCAGCACCGGCACATACCGGGTCGCCGCGACCAGCCCGAGGGTGATCGACGAGTGCGTCACCTGCCACACCAGCAGCCCCTCGGCGATGGTTTGGGTCCAGCTGCCGATCAGGCTCAGTGATTGTCCGGCGACGAACCGTCGGTAGTTGACGACTTTGAACACCGCCAACGCTCCCGGCTCGGTGACTGAGCTGGGTGAAACAGGTTCGCGCGCTGCGGCGTTGGCTTCAGCGCCGAGCCGAGGAGCCGTCATGACTACGGCGGCGGACGGCGACCACACGGTGTCGGCGATGGCGCGCTCTGCGCCGCGTGTGCGCGGTCGCAGCGTTGTCCTCACCGCCTGTCCCTCCTGAATCGGTGATCGGGTCCGCCCCTCGTGCGGGTCAAAGCATGGTCTCCACTATTTCGATTGCTACCCTCGGGCGTCTGCACCGCTAGCGGCCAAATGCGCTAGACGCAGGCCCGAATTCACTGTTCCGGCTGGCAGGTATAGGCAGCGATTGCGACCTGCCCGGCACGCCGTCAGCTCTCACTTTCACCGGCGAGTAGTCCGGCGTTAAGCCGTCGTGTTGAACGTTCTTCCGCCAATCAACCGATTGAGCGATGACGCCGCAGAATCTTCCCACGCCCAACCGCATTTGGGTCCAACATGCTTTGTCATGCGCTCACCAATGGGGCATACGAGGCGGCCTATGCTGCAAGAACATCGGGCCGACAGCAAGTGATGCTCGCCGCTACACAACGTTTCCGGTTAGCGGGGTCCCTGAATACACGTCATCCGCGATGCCATGATGGTGGAGTCGCGAAACTCTGGCGAACATGACTATCTCACGCGACAAATCGGCTGTGGACACTCGCAGAGCGGACGCCCTGCCCATCCGGGTGCGAAACGGCGCGGCCATGTGTTTGGCTGCCGCCAGCGGCGCCACCGACGCGATCGGGTATCTCGCATTGGGGAATGTGTTTACCAGCGCGATGACTGGCAACTTGGCGCTGTTAGGTATCGCGCTGGCACACCGCGACGGAGAACGTATAGGTCGCGTCTTGGTGTCGCTCGTCTGTTACATGGTTGGCGCGGCGATAGGCGCATGGGTTGCGCGCAGTCCCCAACCGGGTGACCCCGTCTGGCCGCCGGCCATCACGCGTGCGCTGGCGATCGAAGCCGTGTTCTTCGTTGCGTATGCGGGCGTCTGGTGGGTAGTGGGCGCCGGATCGGATATTTACACAAAGGCCGTGTTGCTCGGCCTCGGCGCAATAGCTTTGGGAATCCAAAGCAGTGCGATGCAACGATTCGGTAATGGCCTGGGCCTGAACACAACTTTCGTCTCCGGGGCATTGATAAAGCTGGTCGGGCAGTTGGCGACTGGGCATCGGTTCCGCGACATCCGGCACCATCTGCTGGTGCTGGTTGGGCTCGTCTCCGGTTGCTTCCTTGGGGCGCTGCTGGTGCTTCACGCACCGACGTTCGCACCGGCCGTGCCGCTCGTCGCACTGGCCGTCGCGATCTGCGCCGCCAGTTGGCAAGCTCAGGCTTCGCGTCGGGTAGCGGAAGCGACTGTCGCGGGTACTATTCCGGGCCGGTGACAACTGCGACTCTCTCGTGCTCGTAAGCGAGGATTAGCTGACCGCCTCCAGTCGGCCGCTGAAAGGTCAATCGCCGCCCGAGAAGTGACCAGACGATGCCGAGGCTGAGCCGACGGCCTGGAACCTAGTCCATAGAATCGCCGACTCAGCCTGCGGTGCCCTAGCCTCGCCCCTTTGCGGGGGGTCAGCTCCTCCGATGCCATCATCGGAAACCGACACCAACCAGAGAGCGCTCGTCGGCCCGCGCGGACAGCTTGAGCTCCGAGGCTTGGGGCGTGCTTCTTGATGTGCGAGTGCTGGCGATCAGTCAGCAACGTGCCCGCCAGCGACCTCCATTGAAGACTCACCGAGGCAAGATATTCACCTCGACATGCGCCCAAGCATTGTTAGCGTATCCCCGCGGATTCCACAGCGCCGCAGCGGATTCAGGCTGTGTGACGCCGGTGTCGTCCCACGCACGGGCATTCAAGGTCATTGGTCCGGACTGAGCCTCGACGGTGACGGACCACAGTCGCCACGCCCATCGACTCGTCGCGGGTTGGAGATCTGCTTGACACCAGTTGTGGCCGCCGTCGAGTGAGACGTCGACGCGCGCGATGTCACGCCCGTCTCCCGCCAGTGCCCAGCCGTCGATCGTCAGGGTGCCGGCGGGAATCTCAGCGCCGTCACCCGGGTAGAGGATGTCGCAGTTGAGGGCAAGCGATGACAGCGAAATGCCCTCTCCCGGTGCAGCGGTGTCCGGATCGGCGTCAGGCGGAAGAACACGATAGTCGAGGGCCTGAAAGTAGTTGTCCGACGGGCCCGGTTGCACGGTGATGTGATTGACCCACTTGACACTTCGCGCGCCGATGTATCCGGGCACCACCACCCGCACCGGGCCGCCGTGGACCCGTGGCAAGGGTTCGGAATTCATCTGCCACACCAGCAACACCTCCTCCGACATGGCCTTGCTCAATGGAATCGAGCTGCCGTAGGCCTGAACCGGGGACGCCTCGGGCGCCACGTCGGGGGCGTTGAAGGCAACGTGCAGGCCGTCCTCGCGGCGGACCCCTGCCGCGTCGAGAATGTCGGCGAGGCGCGCTCCCCGCCACTCCGCGGTCGAGATCGCGCCGTGGGCCCATGGATCCTTGCCCGGTATTGGACGCACCTGCAGCAGTTCAGCGCGCCGGTTACCGGCGCACGCCAGGGTCGCCACCACCGAGTGCGCGCTGAACCGGTTGGTCAGTTGCTCATAGGTCAATGTGAGCGGCGTGTCGACCATGCCCCCGACCTCCACGCGCCACTGCTGTGGTGGGATGTCAGGAAAGGCACCGTGATTGCGGCAGTAGAAAGTATCCAGCGCGGTGATCGCACCACCGGCCAACACCTCGCCCGGCGGCTCTGCATTGAACGGAACCCGTTCGCGCACGATGAAATCGGCGCGCTTACCCCACGGCATCATTGGCCCGTTCGACGGTTGGGACGGTTCGACATCGGTTGTCAGTGATTGCGTTGCGCCGGTGCCCATTCGCTTGCACCACGGGTGTGGTGAGTGTCGCGTGTGTGAGGAACTGGTCGAGATTCCGCAACACCAGCTCCGTCATGGCGCGCACACCACGAACCGTCGCACCACCGACGTGTGGCAACAGCACGACATTGTCAAGTCCGCACAATTCCGTCGGGACATTTGGTTCTTCGGCGAACACGTCCAATCCGGCGCCGGCCAGGCGCCCCCCGGCGAGGAGTTCGACGAGGGCAGTTTGGTCAACGACGCTTCCGCGGGCGACATTGATGAGGTAACCGTCGGGTCCGAGCGCTTCGAACACCGCACGGCTCACCAGATTGGCGGTGCCCGCGCCGCCGGCGGTGGCGACCACGAACACGTCAACCGACTCGGCGAGTTCAATCGGCGACGCGGCATAACGGTAGGGAGCGTCCGGCGCCTGGTGGCGATTGTGATACGCGATGGCACAACCAAAGCCCGCCAGCCGCGTGGCGATTGCCGAGCCGATGCCGCCAAGGCCCAAGATACCGATTCGTGATCCGCTGAGGTCTCGGCCCAACGGATATCGGGCGCCCTGCGGCCACAGTCCGGCGCGAACATAGCGATCAGCCGCGCAAAGGCCGCGCATCGTCGCCAACATCAGGCCTACCGCTGCATCGGCAACGGTGTCGTTCAGAACATCCGGGGTATTGCTTACTCCTATGCCGAGCGTCCTCGCCTCGTCCACGTCGATGGTGTCGTAGCCGGCCCCTACGTGCACGATGGCACCCAGATTGGGCAGCGCATTCATCAGGTCGGCGTCTACGCCAGGAGGGCCAGAGTCGACGATTGCGGTGACCGACGGCCCGTGTTCGGCCAAGAAAGAGTTCCGTGTTGAGTCGTTAGGCAGTTGCAGCGCTTGGTATTTCGCCTTCAGAGCCTCGGCAAGCGACGGTTCGATTTTGCCTACTTGGAGAACGCTCATAAGTGCCCTCGTCGGTCTCGATGTGTGTAGTCCGTCCCAATGATCGCGTTCAGGCAAATCGATGTCCTCGCCGCTAGCACCCGTTGACGGCTCCTGCCTGCAGTAATCGACCCCTACCTGCCAGCGCCTACTGCAGCTTGAATCAATTGCTTCGCGGCCGCTGTTGTCGCGGGCTGCTGGTTCGTATGCGTTCGACGAAGCGCCGGACGAGCGGGTCTTGATCGACAGTGCACGGCGCAGACGCGAGTTGGCTCTTGCCGGATATCATGCCGAACGAGTCATCAGTGTTCCCGGCTGCCGTTCGGTGCGGCTCTTGCTTCGGTCGTAGGTGGGCGAAGAGCCGGGCTATGTAGTTCCGTCTGACCCGCATGGTGGCGCTCTTTTCGGTGACTGGTCGTATCCGGCTCGCCTTCGATAATCGCTCTCTGGGGAACGAATGTCGTCACTGCTGGCACCCGGCAATGCTTACCGACTAGCGGGAATCGGGTGCGTTGCCGGGGGCGCGAGTCGCACCCCGCTTGCAGGTGGCAGGTATTGCCGGCTTGCTGCTAGCGACACCCGGCTATGGGCGGCAGCGCTGGCGACATCGCATCGCTCGCACGCGATTCTAGGGGCCATGACGAGTCACGCGAGGCAATCGGCCGCACGGCATTTGAAAACGCGCCACCGTTCTGGCGGGGCGGCGCTGATCGTCGCTGGATTGGCCGTTGCGATGGTGTCTGCGGGCGTCGGCGGAGGTCTGGCACTTGCCGTGCGCCCGTACCAGCACCCGCACAGCGTTTTGCAGAGCGGGGCACCCGCTGCATCCCAGTCGGCGGCCGACATTTCTGCCGGCTCCGTCGAGCAGGTTGCCGCGAAGGTGCTACCGAGCGTGGTAGCGCTGCAGACCGATGCTGGCAGCCAGTCGTACGAGGGTTCGGGCATCATCCTGACCGCCGACGGGCTGATCATGACCAATGCCCACGTGGTGGCCGCAGCCGATGCCGGCCCCGCCGGTCCAGGCGGTGCCCACACCACAGTGACCTTCGCGGACGGACGCACCACGCCATTCACCGTCGTGGCCGCCGATCCAACCAGCGACGTGGCAGTCGTTCGCGCGCAGGGCATTTCCGGGCTCACCCCAATCACGCTTGGCACGTCGCGCAACCTGCGGGTGGGCCAGCAGGTGTTGGCGGTGGGATCGCCGCTGGGTCTTGACGGCACCGTCACTACAGGCATCATCAGTGCGCTCGACCGCCCGGTCTCCACCGTGACCGACTCGGCGACTCAGCCCACGGCGCGCGACGCGATCCAAACGGATGCCCCGATGAACCCCGGTAACTCCGGTGGGCCGCTGTTCAACATGAATGGCCAGGTGATCGGGATGAACTCGGCGATTGCAAGTGTGGGGGCTTCGCCCGGCGCGCAGAGTGGTTCGATCGGCCTTGGTTTCGCAATTCCCGTGGATCAGGCCAAGCGCGTCGCAGACGAGCTCATCGCCACGGGGAAGGCATCGCATGCTTCCCTTGGCGTGCAGGTCGCTGACGCCACAAGCCCTCCCGGCGCCCAGATCGTCGGAGTGACGAACGGCGGCGCCGCGGCAGCGGTCGGCCTGCCCGTCGGCGCCGTGATCACCAAGGTCGGGGACCAACTGATCGACAGCGCTAACGCATTGGGCGCGGCGGTGCAGTCCCACGCCCCCGCGGATACGGTTAGCGTGAACTACGTCGTCCCTTCAGGTGATACCCACACCGCCCAGGTGACGCTCGGTCCAGATGGAGGACAACAGTCACCGTGACGACGACGCGGAGTGATTGCCGGTGAACGGCAGCGCTCTGTTTGTCGCGGTCTTCCTCGCGTGCGCGGTGGAGGCTGTTGAGGCGTTGACGATCGTCCTGGCGGCCGGAGTCGGTCGAGATTGGCGTTCGGCATTGCTGGGAGTCGGATGCAGCCTTACGGTCTTGGTGCTGATCGTCGCCGGGCTGGGCCCGGCGCTCACCGCGATTCCGCTGGAGGCAGTGCGCCTGGTTGTCGGCGGTCTGCTGCTGAACTTTGGTCTGCAGTGGTTGCGAAAGTCGATCCTGCGGGCCGCCGGCCTCAAGGCGATGCATGACGAGGCCGCCGTCTATCGCACCGAACTTGCGGCCGCCGAGGCTGCACCGGTCGATCGCCGCGGGATCGTCGCCGACTGGTACTCGTTTACCCTCTCTTTCAAGGGGGTTCTGCTGGAAGGCCTCGAGGTGGCCTTCATCGCGTTGACCTTCGGCGCCAATCAGCACAACATTCCGCTGGCGGCCATCGCCGCGCTGTCGGCGGCCGTCGTCGTCGTGCTCGCAGGGATTGCAGTGCGGGCTCCGCTGGCCCGCGTCCCGGAGAACTCCATGAAATTCATCGTCGGGGTCATGCTGACGTCCTTCGGCATCTTCTGGGGTGCCGAAGGTGCCGGCGCGCAGTGGCCGGGCGCGGACGCGGCATTGCTCGCGTTGGTCCCGGCCGTCGCGGTGTTCGCATTGGCTCTCGTGGCCGTTCTCCGCCGAACCCCAAGGGGCTTGAGGTCGACCAGGCCGATCACTACCGAAGCACGGCCATCGTGATTACCCGACTGAGGACGTTCTTGCAGTTCTGGTACGACTTCATCGTCGGCGACGACTGGCGCGTGGCGCTCGCGGTTGTCGCGGCGTTGGCGCTGACCTACGCGCTCAGCGCAACGGGATGGCCGGCGTGTCCCGTCCTGCCGGCAACAGTGGCGGTCCTGCTGCCCCTGAGCCTGTGGCGAGTGGCCCGTCGTCAATCGACCCACGCGACGACCGTTCGCGAGTGATGCAGGGCGTCGAGCTGTGACGTCGGGTTCGACCCGTGGAACGCCAAGCGGCGTCTTCCTTTTCAGCAATTCGACTCAGAAAGGCCGTCCCGTACCTGGGACGAAAGGGACGAGGGGATCGGCACCCACGTCACTCGGCACGCGGGGGTCGGTTCCGCTCTCGAACGGTGTCGGCGCGGGTGCGGTCGATGCGGGCGTATTGGTGACGACCTTGCCGTGCGAGCTTGACGTGGTGGCGGGAGCAGCGCTGGCGATTGGCGCGAGGCCAATCGCTCCCCCGATCGCGGCTGCTACCAACCACGGCGCAATGTACTTGATGGTTGTCTTCATGGTGCTTTCCTCAGAGTTGCCCGGTCGCCGTATTTGGCTATCGCCTGATCATCGCTTCCCGGCACACCGCTGTCGTCGACGCTGACACCCATTTCCCCCTACCGCCAGCCGGAATTTCGCCCGCCAGGCGCGCTGTCACGCAGTACCCTGCTGCAGACAATCGTCGGGCGGAGGCCGCGCACTCGGTTGGGGCGTATTCAGCGATTCATCCGCCAAGGAGGGCCACATGACAACACAGGGCGAGACCGAGCGCGATGCTGCGCCGACTGAGGGCACGGTGATCGTGACGGAGACAGGTGCCGGTGGTTACACGCAGCAGATCACCGCCGGGCACCACCGGCTCGTGGCCGACGAGCCACGGCCGATCGGCGACGACAATGGGCCGACACCCTACGATCTACTACTTGCCGGACTCGGTGCATGTACGTCGATGACGGTGCGGATGTACGCCGACCGCAAGAGCTGGCCGCTAGAGCGGATCCGAGTGACGCTGCGGCACTCGCGAATTCACGCAACGGACTGCGCCGACTGCGAGACCAAAAGCGGCTGGATCGACCATATTGATCGCGAGGTCGAGTTGACCGGCGACCTCGACGACACCCAGCGACAACGATTACTGCACATCGCCGAGCGTTGCCCCGTTCACCAGACCCTCACCTCGGAGGTCCGCATCGCCACATCCCTGTCCTGACGACATGAGTCGGCGGGATCTCGTAATCGGTCAGCGTATGTTCCCCTGGTTCAATGTGTCTTGGGTCGAGCGTTGCCGTACGCCGTCGTGCGACACGGCCAGGGCGTCGGCTTCGACGTCATAGTCCCGCACCCACGAGTGCATGAACCGCACCTCCGATCCGGCGTCCAGCCCCATTCCGTTCGTTCGGGAGAGCCGCTGAATTCGTGCAGTACGGTCACGGCGCAGTGTCTCGTATCGCGTGAGGGCTTCTGGAACGTCGGCGGCAGAGGCGCCGCGCAGCAACGTGGCCAGTGCCATCGCATCCTCGATCGCCTGGTTGGCGCCTTGGCCCATATGGGGCAGCATCGGGTGGGCAGCGTCGCCAAGCAGGCAAAGCCGACCCTGCGTCCACCGCGTCAACGGCTCGCGATCATAGAGTCCCCACATGAATGTGGTGTCCACATGCCCAAGCAAGCGCCGAGCCTGTGATTCCAGTCGGCGAATTCAGCGGCCAGGGTAGCGGGATCGCCTGGAGCTGACCAGGATTCGCGCATATGCTCGTCGGCGGGAACGAAGCCGACGAAGTTGAGCAGCTCGCCGCCACGCACCGGGAATGCCAGCAGATGCTTGCCGCCGCCGCCCCAGATCACCAGATACTCCGGCCATCCCTGAAGCCGCGATGCCGGGATCAATCCGCGATAGGCGACGGTCCCGGAGAACACCGGCACGGTAGCGTCGATGACATAGCGTTGTAGCACCGAATGGATTCCGTCCGCCGCGATGACGACATCAGCCTTGACACTTACCCCATTGTCAAAGCTGACCACAGCGAACTCGTCGTGCTGGCTAAAACGCACACATCGATGACCCGTGTGCACGTCCCCTGGCGGCAACGCGGCGGCTAGGACCGCGACCATATCCGCCCTGTGCACGCCGAGCTGCGTGACGCCCGCGGGATACGTTTCCTCCGATACACCGCTCCCATCCGGGCCGGAGATTCGAAATCCCCTCAGCCGCGCACCAATTCGGTTGATTTCTGAGCCTAGGCCAAGCCGAACAAGGACGCGCTGGCCGTTCGGCTGAAGCCCGAGTCCCGCCCCGACCTCGCTCAGCTCACGCGCCTGCTCAAAAACCTGTACGTGCGCGCCCGTCGCGCGAAGCGCCACCGCTGCCGACAGGCCACCGATGCCCCCGCCGATAACTGCGACCCGCAGCATGGCCATCGACTCCTTTCCACTGCGATGACGACCGTCACCTCTAGCGTTGCCGCTGCTTTGCGCCGCAGCATCACGGCTGATGCCCATAGGTGGTTACTGCTGGCAGGTATGACGCTGGGTCTGGCACCTGCGTGCGCGTTTGCCGACGGATTTACCGTTTGCACGGACCGCTTTGCGCTGTGCGATAACAACTTTCGTAGCGGCAAGCGCACCGACATCGTCGGCGCGGCCCTGGACGTGCCCGTTGATGACCACCCGCACGGCCTGCCGTCCATCGGGCTTCAGTAGGGCTGATCGCCTTTGGGCATAACGTAGTCGGAGATTGGTCCGGAGACACCGTTGACCGTCGTTCCGCCGTTGGTGATGCCCGGGGCCATTGGCAGCATGGTCTGCGGGAATCCGAAAGTCGGCTCGGTGATAGCGCTGAGCCGGGCCAGTTCCTCGGCGGTGAGGTTCACTTCGAGGGCACGGACGTTGTCCTCGAACTGCGAGAGCCGGCGCGCCCCGATGATGATCGACGTCACGTTCGGTTGCGCATGGAGCCAGGCCAGCGCCACGCTCGCGACATTGGTCTCATGCGCTTTGGCGATGATCTCGAGTTCGTCGACAACGGCATAGGTCTTCTCGTTGAGGAATCCCTCCACCAACGCGGCGCGATCGGACTTGTGCTGACCGGCGTTGCTTCGTGTGTACTTGCCGCTGAGCGCACCGCCGGCCAGCGGTGACCATGGCGTGATCCCTAGCCCGAATTCACCGGCCATCGACACCAGTTCCTGTTCGACGGTCCGTTGCAGCAGCGAGTACTCGATCTGCAGGCCAATGAACGACGACCAGCCCCGGAAACGCGCGATGAGGTTTGCTTCTGCGATCTTCCACGCGGGTGTGTCCGACACGCCGAGGTAGCGCACCTTACCGGCACGAACGAGGTCGTCGAGTGCGGCCATCGTCTCCTCGATCGGAGTGTTGGCGTCCCAGATGTGTAGCCAGTACATGTCGATGTAGTCGGTTTGCAGGCGTCGCAGCGAGTTCTCGCAGGCGCTGATGATCGATTTGCGGCCCGAGCCGCCGCCGTTGGGATCGCCCGGATACAGGTTGCCGCTGAACTTGGTGGCGATCACTAAGCGATCGCGGCGGGCGGGGTGGCGCCCGATGTGGTCGCCGATGATCTTCTCGGAGTGGCTCTTGGTATAGAAGTTGGCGGTGTCGATGAAGTTGCCACCGAGGTCGACGTACCGGTCGATGATCTGTTCGGACTCCTCCACACTGGTACCCCAGCCCAAGTCTTCGCCGAACGTCATCGCCCCAAGGCACAGCGGGCTGACGCGTAGACCGGATCGTCCGAGTGTCACGTAGTGATCCAAGGGCATGGGTAGCCTCCTTCTGATAGATTGTTCACTTATGCGTTGGTTCACTTCTGTACTAGTTTAATTCTGAACTATCTGGGTTGGACTGTCAATGCCACGGGACGATGCGGCGAAGATCTGGTCGCTGAACTACCGGCTGCTGGTGTCAGTGATCGCTTCCGTCGAGGTCAACATCACCGCGTTGGGACTCGACTCCAAGGAGCTGTTCCTGCTCGCCGAGGTCGACGAGCATCCCTACCCCGCCGAACTCGCGGCAACGATGTGCATGCCGAAGGCGACGGTGACGGTTTACCTCAAACGGCTTGAGGCCGCTGGATTCGTGCGCCGCGAGATCGACCCTAGCGACCTGCGGCGCCATCGCATGGAGCTCACCCCGGCCGGGCGTCAAGCAACCAACGACGGCCTCGCACTCCTATCGGACGCGTTCAGCAAGCGCCTGCAACGCCTCAGCCGAGCGCAGCAAAAGGAACTCAAGAACCTTCTCGAACAAATTCTCTGACCGATCAGCCGGAAAGCTCTCTGACCGATCAGCTGGAAAGCTCACACAGATGACGACAATGCGGGCGATGGTCCTCACCGACATCAACGAACCGCTAGGGAGCGCATGGTTCCCAAGCCAGCTCCCGAACCGGCCAGGCCGTCACTGCACGGCGACCCGCCAGTGACGGACGTCGACGAGGCTTACGCACTCGTCGCCAGCGGAACCGCCACCGGCAAGGTCGTCCTGCAGGGCTGGGCAGCGGGTAGCAACACCAGAGCGAGCACGCTGTATGGGGAGCCCCTGGAAAATCGCGTCCTTGGTGAACACGGAGGCCACCTTCTGCGGTTCGTGTGCGTCGACGCCCGCTTTCCATTGGTCCAGGACGCCGCGCAGAACATCAGTGCCCTGCACTTTGGCCACCGTCCACATGCAGGATCTCGCCGGTGACGAAGGCCGCGTTCTCCAGATAGAGAACCGCGTCGACGATATCGTCGATCTCACCGAGACGACCGACGGGATGCAGTTTGGCCAGCGCGTCGTAGGACGACGGGTCGTCCATTGGGGTGCGGATCACGCCGAGGGCAACGGCCTTCGAGCGAATACCGCGGCCGGCGTACTCGATCGCGAGCCCCTTCGTTACCGCGTTCGATTGAGCTTTCATTTCGTCGTCTGCCCCTTGATGAGGTCGGCGGCTTTTTCCGCGATCATGACGGTGGCGGCGTTGGTGTTACCGCTGATGATCGTCGGCATCACGGAGGCGTCCACGACGCGCAGCCCGTCGACGTCGCGCACCTTCAATTGCGGGTCGACGACGGCGTTTTCGTCGATGCCCATCGCGCAGGTTCCGACGGCGTGGTACTCGGTCTGCGACCAACGTTTGGCGTGTTCGGTGAGCGCGGCGTCGCTCGGGTTCGCCTGGGTCGGCAGGTTCAAGCACCGCAGGTATTTGGCGATCGGACTTTGGCCGGCGATCTGCAGTGCGGCGCGCAGTCCGGCGGTGATGTCGGCGAGGTCGTCGGGGTGGCTGTAGTAGGCCGGGTCGATGTGTGGATGGGTCAGCGGGTCGGCCGATTGCAGCCACAGCCGGCCGCGGCTGCGCGGGTGCGTCGCTGCGGTCAGCATGGTGAAGTTCGGCAGTGGTGGACTGCTGCGGCCGTGGTCGACGAATGCGGTCGGTCCGCCGATCAATTGCACATTGGGCACGTCGAGGCCGGCGGTGGACACGAAGCCCCCGACCTCGGCGCCGTTGGAGGCGAACGGTCCTCCGTGGCCGTCCTGCCAGCGCGCCATGTTCTCCGGGCTGGCCATCTCCAGCAGGTCGGTGGAGTGCTGGGTCGCCCACACCAGCGGGACCATGGTGTGGTCGTGCAGGTTCTCTCCCACCCCCGCCACGTCGGCGACCACGTCGATGCCGTGGGCGCGCAGTTGATCGGCCGGGCCGATCCCCGAGAGCAGCAGCAGTTGCGGGGAGTTGATGACGCCCCCGCTGAGCAAAACCTCAGACGCCGCGTGGGCGGTCATCTCGGTTCCGTGCTGGACATAGCAGACACCGGTCGCCCGGTTGCCGTCGAGGAGCACACGTGTCACGTGGGCGCCGACCCTTACCACGAGGTTGGGCCGCCCCATCGCCGGGCGCAGATACCCATCGGCACCCGACCAGCGGCGGCCGCTGCGGCAGCTGACCTGATAGGCGCCCGCACCGATCTGGCGTGCGCCGTTGAAGTCGTCGTTGCGGGTCAGGCCCCATTCCACCGCGGCGTCCACCCAGGCGTGCGACAGCTCGTGGGTGAACAACCGATCCTCGACATGCAGTGGGCCCTCGACGCCGTGGAACGGGGCCCCGAGGCGGCTGTTGTGCTCGGCCTTGACGAAGTAGGGCAGGACACTGTCGTAGTCCCATCCGACGTTGCCGTGCTCGCTCCAGTCGTCGAAGTCGCCGCGGTGTCCCCGGATGTAGACCATCAGATTGATCGATGACGAGCCACCCAGCGTCTTGCCCCGCGGGTAGGTGGTCGAACCCTGATAGTGGGTCTGCGCTTCGATCTGGTAGTTCCAGTCGACCTCCGAGCCGAACAGGGCGCTGAACAGGGCGGGCACCCGGATCGTCTCCAGGCTGTCGTGTGGTCCGGCCTCCAGCAGCAGCACCCGGGTCGAGGGGTCCTCGGTGAGCCGGTTGGCCAGCACACAACCGGCGCTGCCTGCGCCAACGATGACGTAATCAAAGGTGTCGGCCGAACGGATCAATGGCGTTGAAGTCATGGCACGAACTCTAAACCATCTGGGGACATACTCAATCAGATGGTGACTGACCTCACATGGTGGTACGGTCGATGGAGGCGGCTGAGGAGTCGCCCATGTCGTGGTGGGTTCACGGAGGTGACTGATGCGGGATTACGACGGCAAGACGGCAGCCGAACGCGTCGCCGAACGCCGAGAACGACTCATCGACGCCGGCGTCGAACTCTTCGGCGACCGCGGATACGCCGCCACGTCGATCCGCTCCGTCCTCCAACAATCAGGACTACGGGATCGCTACTTCGGCGAAAGCTTCGCCGATCTCGACGCGCTGCTCGCCGCCGTCTACTCACGGCTGATCGACGAGGAGATCGCCGGCTGCGCCGCCGCGATCGACACCACCAACGGCGGAACCGAGGGCGCCCGCGCGATGATCGACACGATCACGCGTTCATACCAGAAAAGTCCCGGTAAGGCCCGCATCAAGTCGCGCGAGATCCTCAGCGGCGGACCCGTTGCCCACGAGCAACGACGAGCCGGGCTTCGCCGACTCGCCCAGCTGGTCGCCGACCTCCTGCCACCCAGTACCGCGCTGAACTCAACCGATGTACTCCTGCTTGGGTTCGGTATCGTGGCCGCCGCCGATGAGCTGCTGATGACGTGGATGGACGGCGCAGAAGGACTGACCCGCGACCGTGTGATCGACGTGGTGATGCTGATGTTCGATGCGACCGCTCACCACATCAGCTCGACTTGACACCCGCAGTCATCCGCGGTTCATGCTCGAGGCGGCCTGAGGCCTTCGGGCCCCAGGCCGTCCCATTACGTCTAGCTGCCGAGTTCACCGGCGATTCCGCGCTCGATTGCGGCACGGGTACGCTCCGGCAGCACGATCAGGCCGTCGAGTTCCCTGCGGGCGACGGCGAAGGCGCGTTCGCGTTCCTGCGGCGTCGCGGCGGTGTCCGTCGCAATCCGGAGCGCGCTATGCGCTCGTGCGAGACGCTGCTGTTCGTCCCGCGAGAAGTCGCTTCGCCGCCTACGGATGGCTTCGGCTTCAGCGACCTCGAACGCGGTCACGTACTCCTCCACTGCGTCGAGGTACTGGCGCGCAACATCTCTGTCGTCCAGGAGATCGCCGGGGTCGGCGGGGCGCAGGAAATCCGCCCGCAGCTTGGCGCGGTGGAACCGCTGCGTGAGTGGATCGAGCATATCGGTCATGAGCGGATAATCGAGCAGCTTGCCGACATCGAGTTCGTAGTCCAACCACCGGGTGTCGGTCCGGTCGTGCTCCTTGGTCGTGCGCATAATCGTTCGCCACTGGGCCGTGTGGTTGCTCGTTCGAGGTCCCGACGATTCGACCGTCGGAGCGTCGCTCTGGCGTCCACGGACCCTCGAGACTGCCTTGATGCCGGCGATGATCACACCGGCCAGCGGCACGATCACAATCAGCAACTCGACTAGACGAATGAGCAAGCCCATCAAGCCAGAATGCCATCGCTGAGACAGCCCGACCTGGCCGGTCGCAACACCCGAACCTTATCGCGAGCGCCCTGAACACAAGCAATGCACTCCGTGTCACATTTCGCCGGGCAGTTGTATCTAAGAGGTGCAGCCACCAACAACAAGGAGTGCACCACCATGGATGCTCGCTTGAACCTCTTCGACAACGCGACCGCGGGCAAAGAGCTGAAGTGCATCACCTCAGCGGCCAAGGTGATCACTGACTCGAGGCTGCCCAGCGGCGACGCAACAGCTGGTGGCGCTGCGCGCCAGTCAGATCAATGGCTGCGGTGTCTGCACCGACATGCATACCAAAGATGCCGCGCTCCTCGTCGCCGTCATGAACACCGTCAACCGCCTGAACGTCATCGTCCAACAGCCCGCCGGCGACTACCAGCCCGGCCAGTTCGGACAACACGGAGCGGGCTGGACAAGTTGTGGCGCCACGGCTTTGGAGGGCGATACCGGTTACCGAATGACTCAAATTCGCGACGTTGTGCGGAATCTGTCCCGGTAGCTCATCAGATCCTGTCTGGGACGTCGGGGGGAAACGCGACCGGGTAGGACTCGGCGAAATCGGCCGACCGGCTGACCGCTGACCATTTGCGGTCTTCGGCGAGGCGCTCTTGATCGAGCCGGATCGAGCCCTCCGACGCGTTGACCCCGAGAGGCAGATTGCGGGGAATATCGCGACGCGTCGCGACCTGGACGAGTATTTCGGCCGCGCGGTCCGGGTCCCCGGCCACAACGGCACTGCCCTCCCGACGCCAGTCGAATATCTCGGCGTACTCCTCCGGGATGGGCCGGACGGTCATCGACGACCCTGCCCAGTCGGTGCGAAAACCGCTCGGCTCGACGACGATCACCTTGATGCCGAACGCCGCGGTCTCGGCCCGTAGCACGCGGCTGAATCCGTCGATCGCGAATTTGGCCGCCTGGTAGGAAGCGACGCCGGGAGAGCCGCCGACGCGGCCGCCCATCGACGAGAACTGCATGACCAATCCGCCGCCTTGTTCTCGCAGCACGGGGATGGCCGCCTTCGAGACGTTGTAGACCCCCCAGAAGTTGGTCTCGAACTGCACGCGGAAGTCCTCGTCATCTCCGGTCTCGATGGGTGAGACGTTGGCGTAGCCCGCGTTGTTGACGATGACATCGAGGCGGCCGAACCGCTTGCGCGCTTCGCTGATCGCCGCACCGGCGGCCGCTGCGTCGGTGACGTCCAGGGCCAGCGCCTGTAAGCGATCCGGATAGGTGGCGGCGAGATCGTCCAGTTGCTCTGGCCGGCGTGCGGTGGCAGCGACTCGATCACCCGCCTCGAGCGCGGCACGAGCCAGGGCACGCCCGAAGCCGCGGGACGAACCGGTGATGAACCAGGTCTGTGTCATGACTTTAGTAAAACACTGTTGCGTTAATAGTGCAACAGCGTTGCGTTAAGATCAGCTGGATGGAAGCCTCGGATTTTCAGAGGGCCCGCAGTCCAGAGGCCAAGCAATAACGCGAAGACGCCATCCAGGCGGCGGCGCTCTACCGCGGCGACCCGCGCGTGACGCACGCAGTCTTCCAGACCGAACCGCGCGTCCGCAGGGTACTCACCGCGATGCTCAAAGGGACGCTGGGTGAGTGAGTGTTTATGGCCGCATCTTGACAGGCAGGGCGAGACGGCCGCCACCGAAGGAACTACTGGCACGGTCGATCTCGCCGAAGAAGACCATCACGTCGTTTGGGTCCGTTCCTGCCGCCTGTAGGCGAGTCACGATCGCGGAAAGAAGCGAGCGCTTCCTGTCTTCCTCAGTCCCTGACGAGACCAGGACCTCGATCATCAGGACATGCTCGCTGCGAGGCTTCTGCAGATCGGGATAGAGCGGGCTGATGCGAAGGTCTGCTTCTTCCAAAGAGATGAACCTCTGGAAGTGATCGTTCTCAGGATAACCAGCGCTGACGCTAGCTTCGTGAATGGCGGCGGATATTGCGTCCTTTTCTGTCACCGTCCTCCCGGAACGCATTGTGACGGTGAAAAGTGGCATAGGATTCCCGGTTTTGGCGAGTAGGAGGCGGTCGCTCGTGGGAGGTGTTGATGGTCATCGTAGGCGAGAAGGTTGCCGGACGTCGGTGCTGTGGACGCGGCGAGCGGGGTGAGGACAACGGGGCGGGCTTGCGTCCGCCGGCCGGCCATGACTCGTCGTCGCACACGCGGGAGGGGTGATGACTCGTCGGCGGCTTTTCTGCGCCGGCGGGGTCAGCCCGCCTCGGCGGCGAGCTTGGTTAGCACGTCGTTGAGGGGCGTGAGAGCCAGTCGATCGCATTCTTGAGTGCGCCGGGAATGCTGCCGTTGTACTCCGGTGTCACCACCAGGATCGCGTCGGCTGCGGCGACCGCGCCGCGCAGCGTGTGAGCCGACGCGGGTAGGTCGACGGGGTTGTCGATGTCCTCGTTGTAGAGCGACAGTTCACCCAGGCCCCCGCCGACGCCTCGGTAGAGGTTCACCTCGATCCCGGCCGGGGCCCTGGCGGCCGCCAGCGCGGCGATCTGACGGTTCACCGATGCCGCACGCAAGCTGCCCACCAACGCCAACACTTTGATATCCGACATGGCAGTCTCCTTTTCGTTGGTGTGCCGTCTCAGAAGGGGTAGGCCGGGGGTGTGGGTTGGGCGGTGATCCATCGGGTGTCGGTGTAGGCCTCGATGTTGGCCGCTGCGGTGCCGAACCGAGAGGAGTTGCCCGAGTTGCGCACCCCGCCGAAGGGCACCTGCGCGTCGTCGCGCAGCGTCTGGTCGTTGATGTGGGCGGTGCCGGTGGGGATGCGCTCGGCCAACGCCAGCCCGGTCGCCACATCGGCGGTGAAGATGCCCAGCGCCAGACCGTATTCGGTATCGCAGGCCAGCTTGACGGCTTCATCCAGGGTGGAGAAGCGGGTGACGCAGGCCACCGGGCCGAACACTTCCTGGTCATAGGCCGGGATGCCGGGTCCGGCATCAGCCAACACGGTGGGCCGATAAAACAGCCCCTCATAGGTCCCCCCGGTGAGCAGCGTGGCTCCGGCCGCGACGCTGTCGGTGACCAGCTGATGGATCCGGTCGCGCTGTGTGGCGTCGATGATCGGACCCAGCGACACCTCGGCGGTGGCCGGGTTGCCCACGGTCAGCGTTTCGGCCTTGGCCACCAGCCGGTGCACGTAGTCGTCATAGATGGACTCGTGCACCAGATGGCGCCCGATGATCATGCAGCCCTGGCCCTGGTTGAAGAAGCTGCCGTAGGCCAGCGCGTTCATCCCGTGGTCCAGGTCGGCGTCGGGCAACACGATCATCGCGTTGTTGCCGCCCAACTCCAGATGCGCGCGGGTGAAATGGCGGGCCGCCAGCTCACCGACCGACCGGCCGGCCTGAGTGGAACCGGTGAACGACACCGCGTTGACATCGCGGTGGGCCACCATCGCCGAACCCAGCTCACCGCCGCCGGGCAGCACATGCAGCACCCCGGCGGGCAGCCCGGCCTCCTCGAACACCCGGGCCAGCACCACCCCGCCCGAGACCGAGGTGCGCGGATCGGGCTTGAGGATCACCGCGTTGCCCAACGCCAAAGCGGGTGCCACCGAGCGGATCGCCAACTTCAGCGGCATGTTGAACGGCGCGATCACCGCCACCACCCCCACCGGGGTGCGCCGGCTCATACTCAACTGTGCCCGATCGGTGGGCAACACCTCGCCCAGCGCGTGGGAGGGCAGTTCGGAGGACTCCAGACACTCCTGGACCGCCCCATACACTTCGTACTGCGCCTTGAGACGGATGCCGCCGGCTTCACGGATCAGCCAGCTGTGCATCTCTTCGCTGTGCTGGGTCCACAACTCCGCAGCGCGGCGCATGACCGCGGCCCGCTCGGTGAATGACACCGCCGCCCAGGCGATCTGGGCCTCACGCGCGGAAGCCACCGACCGCTGAAGGTCGCCCAGTGAGGCTTCACCCACCCGGCCGATCTCGATCCCCGTCGCCGGTTCGACGACAGCAATCGTCCCGCCCTCGGGCGCCGTCCACTCCCCAGTAAAAATCTTTCCGCTCCACCGATGCTCGTCGAGGAAATTCATGGCACTACTCCTATTCGTTGTGCAGTTACTTGGACCCAAGAACGTCCGTGAGGACCACCCAGAGCTGAGCGGTATTGGACGGCAAACTGATTGGCGAGCCCGAATCGGCTAGCGCGACATCAAGGTGTCAGAGCACTCTGAAGTAGCCTTCGTCGTTGAGGATGTGCCGCGGCCAATCCTGTTTCTCTGAACTAAGTTTCCTGATTTTTTCAATGAATGCCGGGTCTTGATTGTCGCCGCGGTAGACGGTCATGTCTTCCGCCAGCCAGGCGGGAAGCGCGGCAAAGCGGTGCGTCGTCTGCGATTCCAGATACCAGGTGATGTGGACCAGAGCCCCGCTCTCCTCGTACCAGACCGTGGTCTCAACTCCTGGAGCCACTCGCTCGTAGTAGAAGTGCTGGATGGCATGCCGTCCAGCGTGGGGCCCCGCAGTCAGCGTGTATTCGACGTTGTCGGACCCCACTATGCACGGTTCGAAGACCCACCCGTTGGCGAAGTGCCAGCTCAGGCGTGTGCCGAGAATGCTAGTGAGCATGTTGATCGATTCCTTTCCCTTTCATGCGGACCTCACCCGGGTTGTCGGTTTGACCGTCAGAGCCTCTGCTGCGTGGCCGGTGCTCCAACCACGAAGCCGCGGGACGAACCGGTGGTGAACCATGTCTGTGACGGGTGTTAGTAAAACACTGTTGCGTTAATAGTGCAACCGTGTTGTGTTAATAATGCAACTTAGTTGCGCTAAGATCGGCGCATGGTTGCCTCGGATTTTCAGAGGGCCCGCAGTCCAGAGGCCAAGCAACACCGTGAAGACGCCATCCTGGCAGCGGCACGCTCGCTCGGCGCCGAGCGCGGTATCCGGCAGATCACCTTGACCGACATCGCCGAGGCGGTCGGCATGCACAAGTCAGCCCTGCTGCGCTACTTCGAGACGCGCGAGCAGATCTTCCTGCGCCTCACCGCCGAGGGCTGGCGAGAATGGTCGGCGGCGCTGCGCGCGAAATTGGAGAGGGTCGGGGGCTCCTCGACCGCGAAGACGGTGGCGTCGGCCTTCTCCACCACACTGGCCGACCGCGGCATGTTCTGCGACCTGCTCGCCCAGGCGCCGCTCAACCTGGAACGAAACGTGTCCTTGGAAGCGGTACGCGACTTCAAGCTGGTCACCCACAACGAAGTCGACGCCATCGTCGAGGTCATGCGACGGCTCCTGCCCGGCCTCACCGAACGAGACTGCGTCGACATCGTCGCCACCGCGACTTCACTGTCGGGGGCATTATGGCAAATGGCCAACCCGGCTCCGGAGGTAGCGGCGCTCTACCGCAGCGACCCGCGCTTGACGCACGCAGTCTTCGAGACCGAACCGCGCGTCCGCAGGGTACTCACCGCCATGCTCAAAGGAACGCTGGGTTAGCACAAGAAGATCGTGAACATGACGCGGAGGGCGTGGCTACGTGAATTGGCTCCATGCCGACTGGGATCACCGTCCGGTGACCGATCTTCCTTCCGCGCCAATCCGGATTGAGACTCCACCAGATTCAGACGGGTTGCGACCGCTCGGACACAATCGAACGGGGCAGTGCAGGCAGCGGCCCCGAGGAAACTCGAATCAGGCCGGGCTGGAGGCCTTTGCGACGGCGATGGTGAGCCGCGCGATGCGTTTGGCCGTCATCGCCGCGGCCCGCGCGGTTTTGGCCACTTCCGCGGTAGCGAGCGCCCCGTCATACAGCAGGATGACCGCATCTGCGAGCGCCGCGGGGTCGGTTACCCCGGTCTCTGTGGCAAGCGTCTTAAAGGCCTGGCGCACCCAGCGGCGGTACTCCTTGATGGCCAGCTCCTGTGCCTCGCCCGCCGGTGCCTCGGCGGCGGCGTTGACAAACGGGCAGCCCCGGAAGTCCGGACGCGATACCTCGTCAGCGATCGCGTCGAACACCGCGAGGATCTTCTCCTCCGGATCATCGATGCCGGCCTGTGCGGCATTCACGCGCTCGCGCCACGCGTCCAGGCGGCCACGAAGGTACGCAGCGACCAGTTCGTCCTTCCCGCCGAAAATGTAGTACAGCGAGCCCTTTGCCACGCCAGCCTTTTCGATGATGGCGTCGATCCCAGTGGAACGCACACCGTCGCGATAGAACAGCTCATCAGAGGCGGCAAGCAGCCGTTCCCGCGCTGAGGGCCGTTTCGCCGTCTTCGTCGCCATCACAGCAGGTTATCAGACAGACTTGTCTGATAACCGTGGCCGACGCCTCGTCCGCCTCTCCCTACCGACGGCCGGGCCCGACGGCTCGTCGGTTGCCCACCGGGGTGTGCGTAGGCCACTAGCTATCGATACACGCCTCCAGACAGCGGGATGACTTGGCCGTAGAACGATTCCGTAAGATCGGAGCACAAATAAACTCCTAGGTAGGCCGACTCTTCAGCCGGCACCATCTTCTTGGCCGGCATCCGACCGATGAGCTTGTTCCAGCTCTCCTCAGTTCCTCCGGCGCCACTGCGCATGAGGTTGTTGTCGACGTTCTCCTGTGCAATGGCATTGACGTTGATATTGAAGGGTGCCAGTTCCAGACCGATGGCCTTGACCCACGCGTTCTGTGCTCCCCGTGTCGCGCCGTAGACAGAGAGGTAGGCCGGCGGCACCGCATCGACGATCGGGGTCAGCAGGGTTGCGGTGCCGGTGATCCCGGCGAGTCCGGTGACGGCCACGATCTTGCCGCTGCCTTGGTTCTTCATGCGCGTGACAGCAGAGCGAGTGACGCGGCAGAACGAGAAGAAGTTCTGTTGGAAAACATGATTCACGCGCTCTTCGTCGATCTCGTCGAAAGCAATCGATTCCACGATGCCGTGATTGCTGACGAGAATGTCGATGCGCCCGAACTCCTCGTCGATCGCGGCGAACATCGCCTCGACATCCTTTGGTTTCGTGAGATCAGCCTCGAGAATCAGGCCGCCGCCGGGGTTCTTCCGGGCATATTCGGCATGCGGCTCGGCATCAGTACGCGTGCGGTCTTGCGTGCAGACAACAGCGCCCGCGTCCGTGAACGTTTTGGTGAAGGCCGGGCCCATGTACTGGGACACTCCGGTAATCAGCGTTACCTTGCCGTCGAGTCGCATTGTCAGACTTCCTTGTTACAGAATGAATTCCAATAAGTACGTTGTCGACCGTCGGCGGCGATCCGGTGACCGCTGGTGAGTAGCCAGCCGCGTCATGGATGCCCAATGGTCTTTCCTGCCCGGGTCGTTGTGGAATGCCGCGTGACGACTCGCGGAGCGAAGTGGTCCGGTCCGGCGCCACGAGCGTTGTTTGCAGCGCCACTGCTTTCGGCGGCAGCGAGATAGCCCATCAGGCAGACTCCTATTATCCGTGGGCGAGGGCGGGTCAGCTCGCCCACGATTTAGACCGATCAGTCTGTTGAAGACAGTAATAAGGACAGGACTCCGCGTCAACTGGACGTGTCGAGCTGGCCAGCGTGGGCGTGCTGCGATAGATCGTAGGTGGTCAAGCGGGGAATAAATGGTCGGCGGGCGCGTGTTGCGCCGAAACGATCAGACCGATCGGTTCAAACACTTGAGGAGTGGTCATGACAAGCCCCATCGCGGTGCGGGATCTCGAAGGCAAGGTAGCGCTCGTGACTGGTGCTACGTCGGGAATCGGTAAGGCGGCCGCGATACATCTGGCCGTGCAGGGGGCTTCGGTGATCGTGCATGGCCGCGATGTGACCCGCGGCGCTGCGGTAGTCGCCGAGATCGAAAACGCCGGCGGCTCAGCCCGGTTCGTGGGTGCGGACTTGCGAGAAGCGATGGAGGCGCTGCGGCTGGCCGGGGAGGCCGGCGATGTCGACGTTCTGGTCAACAACGCAGGTGTCCCCTGGTTCGGCCCGTCGGCCAAGCTGGCCGCCAACACGCTGGATCAGTTGTTCGCCGCCAACGTGCAAGCCCCTTACCTGCTGGTGTCGGTGCTGGCACCGAAAATGGTGGCCCGCGGCGACGGCGTCATCATCAATGTGGCTAGCAGGGCCGGCACCGTCGGTCAGCCCGACAGCGCGGCCTACGGTGCCACCAAAGCCGCTCTGACCTCCTTCGCCCGCTCCTGGGCCGCCGAATACGGACCCGCCGGCATCCGCGTCAACGCCGTCTCACCAGGACCCGTATACACAGGCGCGGCCAAACGTGAGCTCTTCGATGCCTCGGGCAAGACCACACTTTTGGGTCGGGCCGCCGAGCCGCAAGAAGTCGCCGAGGTCATTGGATTTTTGGCCTCCCCCCGCGCGTCGTACATCACCGGCACCAACGTGGCCGTCGACGGCGGCCGCACTGCCAGTCAACCGGACCCAGAGCGATCGGCACTACTCCGTAACTAGGCTAATCCGTTTGCCGCCTAGGCGGTTTGAATGCCGGTCGGGCCATGCCATACGAGCTAGGGTCCACTGGCGAGTGACGGGCATTGCGTTCAAGAAGAGTTACCCGCTTGACAGGACATTCGGCAGCGGTACTGTTTGGACTAGTCTGTTTAAACCTTTGTGCGAGGAGGCTTACCATGGACACAACTGCCGACGAGCGCAATATAGCGCTCGTTCTCGAGGCGTTCGATACGCTGGCCAACCGGCGGGATTTTGTTGCGGCGCAGCGGTTCTGGTCGCCGTACTACATCCAGCACAGCGCACACATCCCGCCGGGCCGAGACGGCCTGTTCAACCTGGTCAAGGCCTCGTCGCCGGACAGGTGCTATGAGAACGCGCTCACCGTCGCCGACGGTGACTACGTGATGCTGCACGGCCGGTTGTCCACCACCGGCCCGCAGGCCAACAGGATCGCCGTGGACATCGTGCGCCTGGAAGACGGGCTGATCGCCGAACATTGGGACGTGGTGCAGGACGAGGCCACCGCCGAGGAGTCCAAGAGCAGGCTGCCCATGTTCGGCGACACGTTCCCCACGCGGGTTGACCCCGAAGCCGACCCACGATGAAGATCTCCGCCCAATTTGCCGCCTCGCTGCACTCCCCGGAGCACATCGCGACCGCCGAAGATATCGGTTACGACCGGGCATGGCTTTTTGACACACCGCACGAAAGCCCGGACGTGTGGATGATGCTCGCGTTGGCGGCCCAATGCACCACCACCATCGGGCTGGGTCCCGGTGTGCTCGTCCCCACCCTGCGTCACCCCATGGTCAATGCCTCAGCAACAGCCGCACTCGCGGCGCTGGCACCGGGCCGGGTCGCGATCGCGTTCGGCACCGGCTTCGCCGGCGCCCGCGCGCTCGGCACCGCGCCCTCCAGTTGGGCGTATCTGCGCGAGTACGTGGCCGCGTTTCGCGGTCTGCTCGCCGGTGCGACCGTGCAGTGGCAGGGCACGCGGATACGGATGATGCACCCGAACGGATACGCACCCGATCGGCCCATCGACGCACCCATCCTCATCTCGGCACTGGGCCCCAAAGGCCTCGACGTGGCCACCGAGCTTGCCGACGGGCTATTCACTGTCAGCGGCCAGACCCGCTTCGCCCCGCAATTCGACTGGGCCGCACTCGCAGTGCACGGCACCGTCCTGTCCGACGGCGAAGCCCTGGATTCACCAAGGGTGCAGGCAGCGGCGGGCCCGGGAAACGCGCTGGCCTACCACGCCGCCTACGAATTCGGTGGTGACGTGACCACCCTGCCGGGCGGCGACGTGTGGCTCGGCACCATCAACCAGACGCCGCCGCAGGATCGCCACCTCGCGGTCCATGACCAGCACCTCATTTCGCTCAACCGCGCCGATACCGCCGCCTGGGCGGCCGGCAGCTGGAAAGCCATCCCTCAGACGACGCTGACCGGCACAGCCGACGAGATCGGCCGCCGGGTAAACGAAATCGCCGCCCAAGGCATCACCGAGATCATCTACCAGCCCACTGGCCCGGACATCACCGGTGAACTCGAGGCCTTCCACACCGTGGCCCACGACGCCGTAAGCGCTGCCGCACAAGGCAATCCGGGCGGGCTCGAGCCGTAGGCAGCATCAGGCTGTCGACTGCCGCGAAGTCAAGGTGCTGACGGGAATGGAAGATCGCACTGTCGCGTTACTAGACAGATCAGTCTGAATTGGTTCCTTCAAGGCGACACACGGTGCATCACCGAAAGGCGAGAGATGGCGCTGACAACTGAGAGCGGCCTTGACGGCGAGTACGCGCCCAGCCCGCTGGAACGCATCCGCAAGCAGGTGGCCGACTATGAGGCCAGCAGCGGCGTCGAGGGCGGCACGCTGGAAGGCCGGCCGGTGGTGATCTTGACGTCGGTGGGCACGAAGTCGGGCAAGGTCCGCAAGAACCCGGTGATGCGGATCGTCGACGGCGAGCGGTACGTGGCGGTGGCATCCGCGGGCGGTTCGCCCGCGCACCCGTCCTGGTACGCCAACCTGGTTGCCCACCCGACGGTGCGGCTTCAGGACGGCGCCAGTGTCAGGGAGTTTCAGGCCCGCGAGGTCAGCGGCGACGAGAAGCGCTACTACTGGGCGGTCGCCGAGCGGTTCTGGCCGCTGTTTCCCGAATATCGACGCCTGGCAGGCGGTCGCGACATCCCGATCATGGTGCTGGAGCCCATCGCGCCGCGCACGCCAATCACCCCGTTTGTCCGGTACGGCAACACCCCTATCCCCTACCAAGGAGGCACGACCATGACGACAGCAGCAGAAGAGCACAACAAAGCGCTCGTCCTGGAAGCGTTCGACACATTGTTCAATCAGCGGGACTACGCTGCGGCGCAGCGGTTCTGGTCACCCGATTACATCCAGCACAGCGCGCACATCGAGCCGGGACGCGAGGGCCTGTTCGAGCTCGTGAAGGCCTCACCGCCAGACATGCGATACGAGAACGGGCTGATCGTCGCGAACGGCGACTATGTGATGCTGCACGGCCGATTCACCGGCATCGGGCAACCCGCCAACTGGATAGCGGCCGACATCGTCAGACTCGAAAACGGTCTGCTCGCCGAGCATTGGGATGTCCTGCAGGACGAGGCCACAGCCGAGGAATCCGCGAGTGGGTTGCCCATGTTCGGCGAGATCTTCCCAGCACGGGCGTGACACGGTACCGGCCGCGCGGGACGCGGAATGCCTGAGTCCCACAACAATTCCCGCGCAATAACAACGTTCCAGGAGAACCGGACGTCGCATAAGCACGTCCACCACGCAAGATGAAATTGGAGGGTCGACTGATGTCGAGACTGGATGGAAAGATCGCTGTGATTACCGGCGGGAGCAGCGGTATTGGTCTGGCGACCGCACAACGGTTCGTCCAAGAAGGGGCGTACGTGTTTATTACCGGGCGCCGCCAGAGCGAGTTGGACAAGGCCAAAGCCCTGATCGGCGACGGCGTCACCACCGTCGCCGTTGATAGCACGAGCAGTGCAGACCAGGACACCCTGTTCGCGACGGTCCTAGAGGAGAAGGGCGGGCTCGACATTCTCGTGGTCAATTCGGGCCGGGTGGAGCCCGAAGAGTTGGGCAAGATCACCGAGGAGAACTTCGACCTCACCTTCGACCTGAACGCACGGGCATCGCTGTTCACGGTGCAGAAGGCGCTGCCGCTGATGCGCGACGGCGGCTCGGTGATTCTCGTCGGCTCGGTCGCGGGCTATATGGGCATTGACGGCTACACCACCTACAGCGCCACCAAGGCCGCGCTGCGTTCATATGCCCGCACGTGGACCCGGGAGTTCAACGACCGCGGAATCCGGTTCAACACCTTGAGCCCGGGCCCGATCGACACCCCCATCATGGACCTTCAGGCCGACTCGCCGGAGGGCGCGGACGCCATCAGGGCGCAGTTCGCGGCAGCGATTCCACTCAACCGGATGGGCCGCCCGGAAGAGATTGCGGCCGCCGCGTTGTTCTTGGCATCAGATGAGAGCAGCTTCGTAGCCGGTGCCGAACTGAGCGTCGATGGCGGTTTCGCTCAGGTCTAACGATCAGTAAACGACACTTTAGGAGTAGTCATGGCAAGCCCCATCGCGGTTCGGGATCTGGAAGGCAAGGTCGCGCTGGTCACCGGCGCGACGTCGGGAATCGGCAAGGCAGCCGCGATACAGCTGGCCGCGCAGGGCGCCACGGTGATCGTGCACGGCCGCGACGCCGATCGGGGCGCTGCGGTGGTCGCCGAGATCGAAAACGGCGGCGGCTCAGCCCGGTTCGTCGGCGCCGACCTGGGCGAACCCGCAGAGGCGCTGCGGCTGGCTCGAGAGGCCGGCGACGTCGACATCCTGGTCAACAACGCCGGGTTCGCCTGGTTCGGCCCGTCGGCAGAGCTCGACGCCAAGACGCTGGATCAGTTGTTCGCCGCCAACGTGCAAGCCCCCTACCTGCTGGTGTCGATACTGGCCCCCAAAATGGTGGCCCGCCGCGACGGCGTCATCATCAACATCGCCAGCAGGGCCGGCACCGTCGGTCAGCCCACTACCGCGGCCTATGGCGCCACCAAGGCCGCACTGGCCTCCCTCGCCCGCTCCTGGGCCGCCGAATACGGACCCGCCGGCATCCGCGTCAACGCCGTCTCACCGGGACCCGTCTACACCAACGCCGCCGAACGGGAAGTGTTCGATTCGCTTGGTGAGACCACCGTGCTGGGTCGGGCCGGCCAGCCGCAAGAGGTCGCCGACGTCATCGGATTCCTGGCTTCCCCCCGCGCGTCGTACATCACCGGCACCAACATCGCCGTCGACGGCGGCCGCGCAGGCACCTGACACCACCACAATCGGGACACGACATCATGAGCATCTCCGTACTGGCAATCAGCTTCGACGCCCACAACGCCGCTGAACTCGCGCAATTTTGGGCCGAGGCCCTGCACCGCACCGTCAACGACGGCGCCAGTGAGGATTTCGCGTCCATCGCCGCCGACACCGACAACCGACTCGGACCGTTGCTGACGTTTCACAAGGTGCCCGAAGACAAAACGGTCAAGAACCGCGTGCACTTCGACCTGCAGGCCGCCGACGTCGCGACCGAAGCCGACCGGCTGACCAGCCTGGGTGCCAAGCAGACCCGCTCACTGGCCGAGAACAACAACCGGTGGATCAGCTTCACCGACCCCGAAGGCAACGAATTCGACTTAGTGGCGGGTTGATTCGATGCCACGTGCTTCACGCAGGCGCGGCAACGTACTCCGGCCCTGACCGAGGAGAACTGATGCAGTCGATCACCCTGGGTGACCTTACGGTCACCCGCATCACGGAGTGGGAAGGCTGCGCCCCGGTAACTGCCCAGCTCGCACCTGAAGGCGGCCGCGAGGTCTGGGGGCGACACAGTTCGTGGCTGGCGCCGCGATTCTGGAATCGCGAGTCGAGCGAGGTCATCACCTGCGCAGCATCGTATTTGGTCCGCAGCGCCGGCAAGAACATCTTGATCGATATCGCATCCGGAAACGGCAACGAACGCCCCTACTTTCCGCTGTCGTCGCACCCTCCCCTTGGTCGTCGAGGGCCTCTTGACCTTCGACTTCGACGAGATCTATGAGATCTAGACCTTGTCGGTCCTCGTCAGATCTCCCTTACGCCGAATTCACGACATGACAGATACCGCAGACCAGCTCAAGGCATTGGTCCTGGAGGCGTTCGACGCCTTGTTCAACAGGCGGGATTACCCCGCGGCGGAACGCTTTTGGTCACCGGACTATATTCGGCATAGCGCCCACATCGAACCGGGACGCAAAGGGCTGTTCGAGCTCGTCAAAGCTTCACCCCCAGAGATGCGCTACGAGAACGCGCTCGTCGCCGCCAACGGCGATTACGTGATCCTGCATGGGCGATTCACCAATATCGGCCAACCCGCAACATGGATAGCAGCCGACATCGTCAGAATCGAAGACGCTCTGCTCGCCGAGCACTGGCACATCATCCAAGACGAAGCCACCGGGCAGAATCCAAGAGCGGGCAGCCGATGTCAAACACCAATTCCGTTTCTAGCAAGCCCCGTTCAGGCCCATAAGGAATGTGCGCCATGACCAGTACCGCTACCCCTGATAATTCTGAAACAGCCGCCCTGCAACGCCAGATCCTGCTTGTTGGACCCTATGGCGTCCTTGGTACAGGTGTCATCGACGCCGTCGCGCGAACCCGCAGTGGGGGTTACCACAGCCGCGCGTCGACCCGCACCGGCCTACCGGGCGCAGTCCGCACCCCCTCACATCAGCGTCGATCTGATGGACCGTGAGGGTCAACTGTGGAACGTGCTCGCCGCCTTCTATGACCTGCCCGTCGCAGAGCCGCTTGCGATGTCCACTGTTTCTGAGATGAGCGAGAAGGCTCCGTTGTGGGATTCAATGGTCGCCCGCTACGGCCTGCACGCCAGACCCTATGATCAGATTGCAAACTGGGCGTTCGTGGACTGGATGCTCAACTTCGGTGAACCGACGATCCAGAGCACAATCAAGATCCGCCAGGCGGGTTTCGCGGATTGCATCGACACGCATCAGAGCTTCAAGCGGCAGCTCACCAGACTTCGCGAACTGCGCATCATCCCCTGAGCAGATCCCTTCCTACCACGCTAAGTGAAGACGGTGTGAGGCCGAGACAACAACGCACCGTCGACGAAAATGTCGAGCTTCTCGTTGTAGAAAGCGATCATCCCGGCGATGGGTGCGACTTCGCGCTGCGGGTAGTCGTAGACCCAGGCGATATCCGGATACACGGCGTCGCCGTGGCTGAATGTCCAGTACGCCGAAGTGATTCCCTTGTACGGACATACGGATTCGGTCGTGCTCGGCTCCAAGTGCGAGAAGTCGATATCAGTGCGGTCGATGTAGAAGCGCGTCGGCAGACCTGTTTCGAAGAGCAGGACTGGGCTGTGTGTCTCGGCCAGCACCACGCCGTCGAGCTCAACCCTGATGTGACGGTGGGAGCGCAGCGAGTCGACACGCACATACGGGTTGCGCGGATGAAGGATGAGTGGTTCGTCCTCTTCGAACCAGTCAAGTGCGTCCCATTCGAACCGCACGCTGCCCGCGACCGGACCCGAATCGTAGACACGGGCGGCAGAAGGCCAAGTGCGCTCGGCCGCCGTCAGCGAGTACAGCCGCGACGAACCGAATTGCAGCTTCTGGACGTGGTTTTCGTCGTGCAAGAGCTCCATGCGCACGTCGGACGTAGGGATGTAGTACTGCGGGTAGTACGCGATCTCCCAGACGTAATGGGCGCGTGTGGTGTCGAATACGAGTGCCTGATCGAAATATCCGCGTACCCGGCGCGGTGCAGGCTCGATGAGGCCTCGTTCGCCAAGCAGCTGGGGGTAGTCCCGATCGGTGGTCGGTGACTCTGTAGTCATTGGTCCTCCTGATGGCGCATGCGCGGCATGAGCGGGTCTTCAGGGCATCGCTTTTAGACAGATCTGTACACAGGAAGAGGACGTCGCAGGACAACCGAGCGTCAAGCTGAGTGTCTCCGACCCCATGCGGCGCAGTATGAGTCTCGAAACCGTCATGGTGCCAGTGCTTTCCGCAGGTCAGCTGGCGACCGGCAGCACAGGGACCGTGGTGCTACAACGACTGGCGGCTGGGCTAATCCTGGCCACCAGCCTGGGCCGGGAATACCATCGACCGCAGCCATCGTTTTCAGCGAGGGCGCGTCGCCACGTTATGACGGCGCCGGTTCATAGTTGGGACACGGACATGAACGAGCCCGGGATCGATCCGGCATTGGCGCGTCAACGTCTTCTTGACGCCGCCGACGAGCTTTTCTACCGCCAGGGGATGCACAGAGTGTCCATCGACCGGGTCATCGAGAAGGCCGGCGTCCCGGCGGAGACACTGCGCGACGCGTTCGGCAGCGCCGACGAGCTTGTCCGGGCGTACCTGCGGGCCCGTCACACCCGCCTGCAGGACGCGATCGCACGCGAACTCCCCGGTTACCGCACACCCCGTGAGTGCCTCGTGGGCGTATTCGAGATCCAGGGGCAGTCGTTTGTCGAACCGGGTTTTCGCGGGTGTGCGTTGGTGACCGCCAGCGCCGAAGCGCTACCGGGCGAGGTGGTCGAGGAAGTCGTCACCGAATACCGCGACTGGATACACAACCTGTTTTTCGATCTGGCCTTCGCGGCCGAGGTAACGCACCCCGAGGAACTCGCCGAGCAGCTCGTCGTGCTGTTTGACGGCGCGGGAATTTCGGCGTGGCTGGACGCAAAGCCGTCAACCGTCAACACAACCCGAGCAGTAGCAGAAGCGCTCGTCGACGCTGCGCTACAAAGCTAGGACCGTGCTCTCCTGTCGGCAGTTCCTGGCTTATGTCCGCGACTGGCTGATCGGGGTGTCGCTGTCTGTCTGCGTGCGGGACTGCTGAGCGTCGTCGATGAGTCGCCGGATGATGGGCAGGGCCACGTGCATGGCCAGGGTCAGGGTGACCTCGTCTTCTGTCGGAAGGGCCGTGAGCAGCTCGGCCATCCGGTCCCGGCGGTCGCGCTGCTGGTCGTCGAGCAGTGCCCGGCCGGCGTCGGTGATGGTTACCAGGGCGACCCGCCCGTCTGCGGGGTCCTCGACCCGGGTCACCAGACTCTGCCGTTCCAACCGCTGAACCAGTTCGGTCATCGCCGGCTGGCCGATACTCGCCGCGGCGGCCAACGACGTCACCCGGGCGGGTCCCTCCCGATCAAGCGTGCCCAGCGTCAAGTTGGCAGTCAGACCCAATCCCGTGCGAAGGGCCAAGTGCCGAACCATGAGGATCGCCGCCTGTTCAAGTCCCTCGACAGCGATCTCTCGGCTGACGCCGCGGTATGACTCTTCCATCCCGTAGATATACCACATCTACATCGCTATCCGATATAAATAGCGACATAGCCTTCAGCTGACGGGGTTCCATCCGCGTGTCCAGGGACTGCGCGAGGAAGGACAGGTCCTGCGGCGCGTCGGCCGACTTGGGCGTGCCAAATGGCCGGCCTGGATGTGTTGCCGTGCCATCCCTCTTTGACCCCAGCACGGCTCGACGATCCGTACGTGCGCCGGCTCGTCCCCCGGGCCCGTGGGGAATGCCTGCCCCACGCTGCCGGTCCACACGAAGCGAACGAAGTGACTTTGTACAACCATCTTTCGATGTTCAGTTCGGGAGATAGTCATCCACGGCGCTGGTCGAAATGTAGCAATCACCCCGTGTGGACCGAGCCCCGCTCGGCCTGGGAGTACGGAGCAGGACCCGGCTGGTCGGGAGTCACGTAGGCGGGCTGTCGCCACCGTTCTGTTCGCCCAAGCGCACAGATGGCGAGCGGCCGGTATTCAAAGGGCACCGACAGTGACTTGGCCCACAACCTTTCGCATCGCCGGTTGTTAGGCATACTGTCTATATATCGGTGCCCGATGTACGTATCCTGGGAAGGAGCCGGATGATGTCTGTCAATTTGTCGGTACTCGATCCGCTGCGGATGGATCACCGACTGGTCTGGGCGACGACGAGCACCACCTACGAGAGCTGGCTCGCCGCCGGGAAGCCGTGTTTGCGCCAGAACTGCGGGCACGATCGTGGCAGTCACATCCCTAGCGAGGGCATGGAATGCAGTGAATGCGACTGCCTGGGGTTTGTCGACTTCGGTCATTCTGACGATTCGGGGGCTACACCCGCCATCAGAAGCCCGAGATATCCGAAAACGGCGCCGTCGCACATTCGCTGATGCACAACTAGGGCTCTCGTCCCCTACCGATCTCAACCCAACCCGCTCGCCCCTATCGAGGAAGTGTCTTCATCATGACCGTCATCGTTGCTGAATCAACCCGCGGCACAGGCGATCTAGGCGCTGTCGGCACGAATGCAACGGGATGCGGTTACCTCACTTCCACCACGGAACCTGTCAGCGACACCGTCGGCGTCGCGCGGCCCGAACGGTTTGTCGGGCAGTCTGATCCTGCTGGACCCCCGCGGCGCACAACCAAGGCCGAGCTGACCGCACGATTCGAACGCGATGTCATTCCGCTGCGGGCGCCGCTCTACCGCCGGGCGATGCGCCTGACTCGCAATCGCACCGACGCCGAGAATCTGTTGCAGGACACCATGTTGTCCGCCTATGTAGGGTTCCACCGGTTTCGGGAGGGCACCAACCTCAACGCCTGGCTACATCGGATCCTCACTAACAACTACATCGACACCTACCGCCAAACGCAGCGGCAGCCGGTGGTGTACCTGCGGGCGGAGATCACCGAAGAGCTGGTGGCCGCCAACGTCGCACACCGTTCCACCGGGCTGCGCTCCGCGGAGGACGAAGCGCTCGACACGTTGCCCGACACCGAGATCAAGACGGCCATGGAGGCACTACCCGAACAATTCCGCTTGGTCGTTTTCTACGCAGACGTTCAAGATCTCAAATACAGGCAGATCGCCGAAATCATGCACATCCCGCCGGGAACCGTGATGTCCCGCCTCCACCGCGGACGGCGGCAGCTACGCCGCCTACTCGGCGACGTTGCCGAATTCACAAGCGCTACTACGACCCGACGAGCGAGATCTATTTCATGCAACGAGGCGAAACTGGGCACCGTGGGCCTGAGCGCGTCGGCCCTGACCAGCTGAATGCCGCACGCGTCCGGCTGGTGATCACCGACGCGCTCGCGCAGTTGTCCGCCGAGCACCGCGAGGTGATTAGCCGCTCGTATTACCTGGGGTGGACGACGGCGCAGATCGCCGACAACCTCCACATTACGGAATGGTTCGTGAAGTCGAGGCTGCACGTCGCCCTGCGAGCGCTACGGGTCACACTCGAACGGCAGCCTTCCCGCTGTGCACTCAACGCCGCAGACCGGCAACGCCTGCACGCACTGCTTGCGACGGCATGCGACGGGGATCGGAAAGGTGCTGGACGTCACTCCCCCGGCCCCAGCGACATTCGGGAGAGATGACCTCAGCTCGGCGCCGCCTTTGTCGCTGCTGGTGGTGGCCGCGCTCGCCGGCGCCCACACGACGCTCACCGCCCTTCCCATAGTCGTTGCGCTCGCCGTGGTCATTGTGCTACCGCCACTGTGTTATCTGCTTTGGCTCACCCCGACCGAGAAGTGGAGTCGAGCCTAGGTAGCTGGTCGGCCCCGAACCGGGTTCTATGTTGTAGCGCCAGTCACCGCGGGGGTGACCTCGACGATGAGCTGCTTGGTCAACGGTTGTCCGCTCTGCTCGCTGTGGTCGGCGATCGCGCACAGCAGGTTCAATTCGGGCATGTAGCCGAACACGCTGCCGCGCGGGGTGTTGTAAGCCAGGGCGCGGTACCCGTATACCGAGCGGGTGCTGCCGTCGCGGGCGAAGCTGGTGATGTCGACGAGATCGAATTCGTCAAGCCCGCGTTCGCGCATGTCGTCGGCATTCATGAACAACGCCGTTCGCAGGTTCTTCAGCCCGCGATAGCGGTCGTCGTCAGAGTAGATGGTGGTGTTCCATTGATCGTGGGACCGCACGGTGCTCAGCGTCAATCGTCCGGGTGGCGGCACGACATCGGGCATCGGTGCGGCTGAGAACTCCGCGGATCCGGATGCGGTGAGGAACACCCTCTCCCTAGCCGGCTGCCGGATGCGAAACCCCAGCGGTAGGCGGACACGACGGTTGAAGTCCTCGAAGCCGTCGAACACCTTGGACATTGTGTCGCGGATCCGGTCGTAATCCTCGACGTAATCCTCCCAAGGCGTAGCCGAGGCGGGCAGCGTCGCCCGGGCCATGCCGGCCAGGATCGCGCACTCCGACTTCAGATGCGGCGACGCGGGGCTTTTCATCCCAAACGACAAGTGCACCATGCTCATCGAGTCCTCGACCGTGACGCCCTGCTCGCCGGTCCGCTGAACATCCTTCTCGGTACGGCCGAGGCAGGGAAGGATCAGCGCCCTGCGCCCGTGCACCAGATGGCTGCGGTTCAGCTTGGTGCTGACCTGAACAGTGAGCCCACAGTTGCGCAGCGCTGCGAACGTTGCCTCGGTGTCCGGCGTGGCCAGGCTGAAATTGCCGCCCATGCTGACGAACACCTTCACGTCACCGGCGAGCATCGCCTTGATGGTGTCGACGGTGTCCAGGCCGTGCTCACGCGGTGGGGTGATCGAGCACACCTGTTCGAGTCGATCCAACAACTGCGTGGACGGCCGGTGATCGATCCCGCAGGTGCGATTGCCCTGAACGTTGCTGTGGCCACGCACCGGCGACGGGCCAGCCCCCTCACGGCCGATATTGCCGCGCAGCAGAAGCAGATTCACGATCTCGCGCACGGTGTCGACTCCATGTTCCTGCTGGGTTAGCCCCAGACACCAGGCAACCACAGTCCGATCCGCACCCAGATACACCTCGGCCAGCTGCCGGATGGCTGTCTCTTCGACACCGGACTGGCGCACAATCTCCGCCCAGCCGGTTTCCTCGACGAGCGACCGGTACACCTCGAAACCGGTTGTGCACCGCTGCAGGAACTCGTGATCGATGGCCTTGGGGTCGGTCTGGGCGCGCTCAAGCACCACCTTCGCCACCCCGCGTAGCAACGCCAAATCGCCACCGACACGTGGCTGTACGTTCATCGTTCCGATCTTCGTGGCGTGAAATGTCGCCATCGCCACGATCTCGTGTGGCACGATCGTGCGGCGGCTGGCGGCCTCGATCAGCGGGTTGACGTGCACGATCTGCGCGCCACGGCGATGGGCCTCGGCGAGTGATGTCATCATGCGGGGCGCGTTGGATGCAGCATTGACTCCCATCACGAGGAGCAGGTCTGCTTTCTCCCAGTCGTCGAGGTCGCAGGTGCCCTTACCCGTCCCCAGCGACGCGGTCATCGCCCGGCCGCTGGCCTCGTGGCACATGTTCGAGCAGTCCGGCAGGTTGTTGGTGCCGAATTCCCGTACCCACAGCTGATAGAGAAAGGTTGCCTCGTTGCTGAGCCGCCCGGATGTGTAGAACGACGCCTGATGCGGGCGGTCCAACCCCCGCAGCGTGGCGCCGACCAGCTCGAATGCGCCCGACCACGAGATCGGCACATACTTGTCCGACTCGCCGTCATAGACCATCGGTTCGGTCAGCCGCCCTTGGTCCTCCAGAGCGAAATCCGTCCACCCCGACAACTCAGTCACCGTGTGGCCGGCGAAGAACCCACGGTCGACCCTCTTGCGGGTCATCTCCCAAGTCACGTGTTTGATGCCGTTCTCGCAGATGTCCAGGTGCAGACCCTTGGTGTCATCCGGCCAGGCGCAACCCGGGCAGTCGAATCCGCCGTTCTCATGGTTCATCCGCTGGATCGCACGTGTCCCCGCAATCAGTTCCCGACTGTCCACCAAGACTTTCGCCACGCTGCGAGCCGCGCCCCAGCCGGCAGCGGGATGGTGATAATCCTGTTGGGAGAATTCCCCACCGACGTTCGGGCCCCGACCCACCGCCGGACGACCGGGTTCACCCTGTCCGAGCTGATCACCAGCAGTATGTGTCTTGTCAGCTGTCATCGGGGTGTCCTTCCTCCACGCACTAACCGGCGGCGCGAAGGTCACGACGACGGCCCGAAATGGGCAGCACATCGCAATCGAGGCCGATCACGCCCACCGCGGGCTCCTCGAGAGGCGTCCTTGTCTGACCCTAGCTTCGGAGATCAGAGGCGACGTCGCTATCGCCAATCTGCACGAACTGCCGCCAGTTGGCCTCGAACGGCCCGGCGCGTTCTTTCTGTCCGAGTGTTGAAGTGCGGTAACCGCGTTCCTAACTGTTCGGTGTCGTCAGACCAGGGTGCTCATCTCGTCTTCGGCGGGCGTCGACTCGGGCGTGGCAACATCGATTCCGACGGTCGGCAGCGAAAGCGTCATGTTAGAAACGTTGATTACTCCGATCGAAGTGAGATTCTCGAACGGAGTGGCCGTGCCGACCAATTGGAGTTTAAGCGTGCCACCCCCCTCCGGGGCCGTGTACGCGATGTCCGCTAGTTGCCCCAGCGCAATGGATACCGTGCGGGTCTGCCCGTCCAGGGTCACCGGGATGGGTGTGACGATGTTTCCGAGGACTCGACCGGTCCCCTCGTCGACGATCTGGGCGTATACAGCACGGCTTGTCCCGATGCCGGAATAGGTGAGCGTCACCTCCGGCGCGCCCACGATCTGGGTCCCGCCAGACACCGGCACGCTGAGGTTCAGCGCATTGCTCGCCTCCGAACCGAGGGCAAGCCCGAGACCTAACGGGGCCCCCGCGGGCAAGGTCACCGGTCCCGAGCCGCCGAGCAGCGGCACGATCGGGACGGTGCCGCCGGTGCTCGACGCGGTGACAGGAGTTCCCTGGAAGGCCGGGTTTGACGGCATGACATCGGAGGAGAAGAACGTTCCGTCCTGGTCGATCCATTGGAACGTCGGGATGTCATCCGCGGGCACGCCGTCTTCCTTTACGTACTGATTCACCCACGCCAGCTCGTCATCCAATATGGAGCTGGCTTGGTCAGCCTGATCGACGCCCGGGTCCAGGCACACACCATGACCACCGCAGAACCAGATCATCTTCACGGGGATCCCGTTGGCGGCCAGTAGCTGCTCATTGGTGACGGCTTGCTGCAGCGGGAAAAGGTCGTCGACGGTGCCCTGGATCAGCAGCGTCGGCGCGGTGATCCCGCTGACCAGAGAACCCGGGCCACTGCTGTCCAGCAATGCCACGTCGCTGGGGCTGAGTGAGCCCAAGACGTCGCCCATGAGGGTGGCGCCGTAGATCTGCGGATTGATGGTTGCCCCCGCCTGCACCAGGTCGAGAAGGAGCAACGTGCCGAATGAGGTCAAGAACGTCTGACGCGGGTACAGCGAGTCGGTCAGACTGTTCCAGGAGATCGTCGGCACAATTGCGTCGACGCGGTGGTCGATGGCCGCCGTCACCAGTTGGATACCGCCGCCGTACGAGCCACCCACCATGCCCATCCGCGGATCACCGGGGCTGTCGAGTTCGGTATTAGGCTGTTGGGCAACCCAATTGATGATCGCTTGAACATCCTTGCCCTCGAAGGCGGGGTTGTCGAGCTGAAGCACACCGCCGGAGGCGAACTCACCGCGGGGGTCCCACGTAACCACGTCGTAGCCGGCCGCACGAAGCGGGGCGAGACCGGGCACCATGGACGTCGCGTCGATTACCGACGTGGGATTGGTGTTACCGGCGCCTCCCAGACCCGGCCCGTTGAGCAGCGTGGGCGCCTGCTGACCCATCTGTAAGCCCAACGCGGGGAAGAAGTTCGTGCTGATCGGCGTCCCGTCGAACGAAATCACTTTGGTGGTGAAGGCAATCGGGTTGCCGCTCGGGTTGACCGCGCCGACGTCGACGGTGACCGGCGCGACGAATGCGTTGCCGATCAGCGGCACCAGGAGGGTGTTCAGGATCGGCGTTTGGTAGAGAGCCGTCAGAGTCTGGTCAACCAAGGTTCCCAAGATGGGGATCGCCTCCAATGGCGCCAATGCCGAAACGAACGGCGTCACCTCGTGGACCAAGATGCTGAAGCTCTCGGTGTGTGTAGGGGAAGTGAAAACCGATGCGTCGGGCAAGAACGCGAACGTGCCGGTGGTCTCGTCTAGATTGACCTTTCCACCTGCACTCGGTTTCGAGAGGACGGTGTAAGCCAGCGGTAGCCCACTGGCATCCGTCCCTTGCACGCTGCTTGTGATGACCCCCGACAGTGGATTGGTGGGGTCGGTCACGACCTCTGCGACCGGGACGTACACGATCGGCCCAGTGGCGACTGCAGCGACGGACGGGGATGCCGTTCCGATTTCGCGGCGCACGGCCGCGAGAGCCACCCATGAAGCCGGTGTGTCTGTCGGCGTCTTAGGCGAAGTTCCGGCGAACGGGTTCAGAACCCCGCTAACCAGCTCCGCGGCGACATTCGTCATCGTGGTCAAGGCGCTCGGAGGCGGCGTCGTCTGCGACGGCGTTGCAGTCGGTTTCGCAACGATGCTTTCCACGCTCGGCGTGTACGACGACGCCGAGACCGATGTCTTCGATTGCGGGACTACGCCACTAAGGCCTGATAACACACGCGGCGTCACGGCCGCTGCCTGCACGCCCTGGTCGTCCGTAACCGCGGCTTTCGGATCCGTGCCGTTGTGGGGGGATGCTGCCATAGACGAAGCTGGCGAAGTCACCCCTGAGCTCTGCGAAGACGACGTCCCTTTTGACCTCCGCTCGGAGTGTCGAGTTGCCGTGTCCCCCCGGGTGGAATCGGCGCCGTCGCTCCCGCCGTTGACCGACGTACTCGAACGGCTCGCGTCCGACGATCCTTCGTTTACAGGCGGTGAAGTATCGGTGCTTGCCGGTGACGACTGAGTCCCTGTGTCGGAGTTGGTCGACCCGTTGTCGGTGGTAGCGGTGTTGCCCCGGTGCCGTGACGTGTTGTCTGCGGCACCGGTGCTGTCCGTTGCGCTGGACCGGGTAGACGGCTCGCGACCCTTCGACGTTGCGGTGCTGCTCGATGCCGATCTAGCGGTCTTCGTTGAGTCGTTTGCCGCCGAACCGGAGCTTGACGACGGGCCGGACGCCTCCGCTGAGGACCCGCTGGAGGCAGGCGCCGCCCAGGCGACTTGCTGGCCGGTGAAGAATGCTGCGCCTATCCCGAGGGCTACCGCGAGTCCTCCGACACGGCCGACATACCTTGCGGCACTCATGGTTTCTCCCTCACAGCCCTTGGAATGGTCGCCGAGATAGTACGTCCGTGTGATCAAGATCACTGCGAGATGGTTTACCTCCCAGCAACTACACAGCGTCCTGTCAGTGAGTACACGCATCGCCGAGTAACTCGCAACGACGACGTGGACTTCGGACGACGCCGGGGCGGCGTCCAACGGCGTCATTCCCCTCACGTTGGGAATGACCAACGGGTCGTGCAGAATCGGAACTGTCCCACCGAATATCGGCCACAGCGCGATCCGTCGGTGAGGACCATTGTGTCGCCGGATATGTCAGAACGATGTCAGTTCCGCACCGAGCGGTGTCTGTTCAGTTGTTCCGTCCAGTTCGGCCTGCCATCCAACCCCTCGGGTGGCGGGCCGATTCGCGTCTGGCGCTGGGATAACCGAAGCGGGAAACCTAGTTGGAGCCAGGCCGTCTCGTGCCGCCGGTGCCGCCGCCGGGGGCACAAATGCGAACCAGTTCACAACGCCAAAGCACGCGAAACGCCCCGAGCCGACCTACGGATCCAGCGAAAGGTGTTGACGCCGTCAACGCGCCAGAACGCTCGCAGACGCCCCAGCGGCGCCACCCCGAAGCTCGGTGCCACTCCCCTCACCTGTGATAGCTTCCGGCGATGCCGCTGGGGCCCGAAAGCCGATCCATCGAGGACCGCGAGACAATCCACAGACCCGAGCGTGGCGGCGAAGGTCGTTCCGCGCGAAAGATCGTGCCGCGCCGCGCCCTTGCCGACTGGGATCCCGCTGGCCGCGGGCACGACGCGCTGGCAACCATCCTTGCTCAAAGCGAAACTCGCGCACAGGATCTGGTGCCGATCCGTCACGGTCGGATGGCCGCGTCTCCGTGGACCTACTTCCGGGGGGCGGCTGCGGTGATGGCAGCCGATCTGGCATCGACGCCCAACACCGGGATCAACGTCCAATTGTGCGGTGACGCGCACGTGCTCAACTTTGGGCTGTGGCGCACACCGGAACGGAACCTCTCTTTCGACCTTCGGGACTTCGACGAGACAGTTCCGGGCCCGTTCGAATGGGACGTCAAGCGCCTCGCCGCCTCGCTCGTGGTCCTGGCGCGAGACAATGGGCTGTCGGAAGCTGATGCGCAACAATCGGTTTCGGCAGCATATCGCGGATACGCCGGCAAGCTCCGCGAGTACGCGACGATGCCGGAGATCGACATCTGGTACGACCGGGTCGATGTCGACAAACTGATCGGTCATCTCGCGCCCTACGACGCCGACGAACTCGGAAGCTGGATCGAACGCAAGGCACGTAAGCGCACCAGCCGTGGGGCGTCGACGAAACTGACCCAAGTGGTCGACGGTCGTCGGACGATCATCGAAGACCCACCGTTTCGCACCCACTTGCAGGCGGTAGGCGATACGGACCCGGAAGCAATCATGGCGGCCTACCGGGGATCGGTATCAGACCCTGTGTGGAGCTTCTTGACCCGCTTCGACATCGCCGACACGGTTCGCCAGGTTGTGGGCGTCGGCAGCGTAGGTATGCGGGTGTACCTGGTGTTGCTGGTTGAGCGACGCACCGGCGACCCGTTCTTCCTGCAGATCAAGCAGGCGGTCCCGTCGGTGTACGAGCGGTTCCTGGGAGGCAGCCCCTACGGTAATCACGGTGAGCGAGTGATCAACGGTCAGCGCATGATTCAGAGTGCCACCGATATGTTCGTGGGGTGGACCACCAATGGCGGGCACGATTTTTACGTCCGCCAGTTACGCGACGGCAAGGTCATCCCGAAGGGTGAGACCATCGCCGGCCGGTTGGCGAAGTTCGCGGCCGCATGCGGGCGAGTGCTGGCCCGCGCACACGCGCGCAGCGGTGACGCCGCCGCAATCAACGACTACCTCGGCGCCAGCGCCAAAGTGGAGCAGGCTTTCGTGGCTTTCGCGTCGGCCTACGCCGACCAGAATGAACGAGACCACGCGCAGTTCGCCCGGGCAGTCGAGCAGGGCTCGATCCCGAGCGCGGTCGGCTGGGCCGAGCGTCGGTGACTACAGTCCGACACCGTCGCGTTACGGCTCAGTCTGCGCTCTGGTCATCGGCAAGAAACCTTCTCATGTGGACGAGCCCGTTCTGACGCCATGCCATGAAAGCCCAAAGCCCAACGATAAGCGGCAGCGGGCCCAAGGCGGCCCACCACCGCGCCGACGAGGGCAGCAGTTCATCGATGAGCTGCTGCCGCGGCGTCCCATAAATCATGGGTGGTAGCCAGTCGTTCAGCAGGATCGCGAGCATCCGGGTCGTCTCGAACGGGCCGATCACGGTGGCCAACGACCACCCCAACGAGGCGATGAGCAATGCCCACGGCCAAGCGAGCAACAGTGACTGGTCATCGACAATGTCGGCGGCACAACGGATGGATTCGGCGACGAACGCAATCGACAGCGCTACCACCAGACACGCCAGCTGGGCGGTAAGCAGATCGTCGAGCACGCTGTTGGCGCGATCCTCACCTTGCCGGTTCGGCAGTCCGAACGCCAGCGACAACAACCCCGCCACAACGGCGAGCAGCGCGATGCGTCCTGTGAGGTCTTCGATCCGGTAGAAGGATTCGACCATGGTCCGGACCACAAGCTGAGATGCCGCCCGCGGGCTCGTGCGGTAGAGCACCATGACGATCACCCCCGACAGCACGTTGGCCGTCAGCCAGGCCACGACCGCCGTACAGATCGCGGTCAGCGCGAACGACCCCGCCAGCGGCACGAGCACTGAGTCGGTCTCCGCGCTGCTGCGAACGACGATTAACGGCACCACACCAATGGCGAGGACCCCGACCAGACCGAGCACCAATGGGATGCTGAAGACGGTGATGTGTCCGGCATCCGAGGTCGGGTTCGCGATTGCGGATCGCGGCGAACTCCTCCGACAGCGCCGACCGCGCGTGTCGAAACGACATTCTGCCTGGCACACCGCGATCGTAGGGACCTATGAGGCTTACGTTTGCTTTACCGAAAACCGTCCATTCGACTCAGAAGAGCCCATCAGCCGCACCACGGCCTACTCGTTACGACCGCCCACCGTCGCGTCCCCCCGGAGCTGATCCGCACCAACAGCCGTTTGTTGACGTGGCTGGAAGGCGTGAGGTCTATCCCTCTGAACTGCGGTTTTAGAGTGGAGCTAAGGGGACTCGAACCCCTTGTAAAACCTGCAGAAAGGCTGCTTGGGCTGCGGTTATTGATCGCACTGCCGGGCTCAGCCGCGGTCGTGCCGGTTTGTATTGCGAGACTCTTTGCCCAGCGGTAGTCGGCCTTCCCTGCCGGCGAGCGCACTTTCTTCGAGGTGCGGATGAAGGCCTTGGGAACCTTGTAACGGGCGATGCGCTCCTCACGTACGGCGACGAGTTCGTGATCAGCGGTGGCTGCGCCCTCCTTCAGCTGGACGATCCCAGGCAATCATCGCCCGTGCCGTTGCCCGCTACGTCTTGGAGATTCCGCATTTCGTCGGCGAAGAACCCGACCCGCTATCGGCTTTGACTTACTCGAACTTGGCCTGGACTAGATTGGTCGATGAGCCATACCTGAGATCAGCATGGGGCGGCCAGCGTCCGATCGCCCGTCATCGACCGTCGGCGCGCTGCAGGCCGGTGCAGCCTTCGCCTATCCGGGCATGTGCCACGTGTGGCGCGATTAAGCACAGGTCCCGACACCGGTCACTCCGTGCACGATGTCACCAAATCGATCCTTAACCGTCGAGGTTTGGTCCACATGTGGCCGCCGCAATCGCTGACACCCAGCGTTGCGACGGCCAACACGCGCACCGTTGGCTACGCCTTGCCGAGAGTGACCTGCGTTGTCTGGGCGGCTCCGGAGGCGTCGAGGTAAGTCACCGAAACGGTGTCTCCGGGTGCTCTTGATCGAACCGCTGCGACGAGTGCTTCCGGACCGTCGATCACCTGCCCGTCGATCTTGGTGATCACAGCACTATTGGGTAGTCCCGCGGCTGCGGCGGGGCCGCCATCGACGACCTCGGCGATGGCCGCGCCGCCGGCTTTGGTGGCGTCGTTGCTGAGCTGCACACCGAGCGAACCGTGGCTGGCGGTGCCGGTGGAAACCAGCTCATCGGCGATCCGCTTGGCCTGGTCGGCCGGGATGGCAAAGCCCAGCCCGATCGACCCGCTTTGACCGCCGCCAGAGCCGGTGTCGCCGCCGCCCATGCTCGCGATCGCGGAGTTCACCCCGATCAGTTCGCCGTTCATGTTCACCAGTGCGCCACCCGAATTACCTGGGTTGATTGCAGCGTCGGTCTGGATGGCATCGAGTACGGAGACCTTTCCGCCGGAGCCGTCGCCAGCCGCGACCGGCCGATCCAGTGCACTAACGATGCCGGTTGTCACGGTCCCCTGCAGTCCCAGCGGCGAGCCGATCGCCACGACCTGCTCACCCACTTTCACGTCCTTGGAGGATCCCATGGTGATCGGTGTCAATCCCGAGACTCCTTGAGCGCGCACGATGGCCAGATCGCCGGCTGGGTCCGTGCCGACGATAGTGAATGGCGCTGTCTGGCCATTGGAGAAGGTCACGGTCTTGGTCGCTTCGCCACCGTCGGTGGAGTCGGCCGAGGTGGGCTGGGCTCCTTGTTGATCCTCGCCCGCTGCGGGGGCTACGACGTGATTGTTGGTCAGGATGAGGCCATCGGCGCTCAACAAGATGCCCGAACCTTCGTCGCCTTGGCCGCCCATGTCGATCTGCAACTTGACGACGCTGGGCATCACCTTGGCCGCGACCTGTTCCACCGAGCCCGCGGGCTGCTTGGCTGCCGGGTGGGGCACGGCGGGTGCCTGGGCGATGGGCGCCTTCGTGGCAGTCGCGTCCTGGGCTCGTGCGGTGATCGCCATCGTGGCTGCACCGATTCCGCCGCCGACCACCGCGGCGGCAACAGCACCGGCGACGATGGCGCCGCGACGAGATTTCTTCGGCCGAAGCCTGGGAATTGGTGCCGTAATCGGTTGGTGTGCAGAGTGGTAAGCGTCGTACGGTGATGCAGTCGCCTGTTGGGCATAGCGCCAGTCATAGCGCAGATGTGAGGGAACGTGCGTCTGGGCGCCCGGGTACGGCTGTCCCACAGACGGACTCGGATCTGGTCTGTGGTCGGGCCGATCCGTGGGATACCGCGGAGGGTTCGTCATGGTGTTCGTTCTCTTTCTGAGTCGTGAATCAGCCCACATGGCTATCAGCACAAGGTGCCTGCGATCACTGAGAGTGAACTGAGAACTGGCTCAGCAAAATCCGAGAGTTCAGCCTGGCGTGTGCGCTTAAAGCGAAACTGCCGCGGTCAGTGTCGAGTGCAGTCGGGCGCCAGCGACTACCCGATCGGCCCAGCAATTAATGCATCCGAGCGCTGCCACCCAGGCCGATCTCGAGGACGCTGCCGGTGACTACGCCCGGATCTGTGACCAAGTACAGGAGCCCGCGGCTGACGTCCTCAGGTGCAAGCCACGGCTGAGGAATCGGGTTTGCCTTCATCATCCGGCGGACCAGGTCGTCGGGAACGTCGTCGCCGCCCTCGGGCTGCACCATCGGTGTCTGCACCGTGGTCGGGCAGATGACGTTGACTGTGATGCCCTCCTTGGCGACCTCCAAGGCCACGGACTTGGCGAGCCCGATGACTCCCCATTTAGTGGCGTTGTATGCAGCCAGCTCTGGAATGCCCATGCGGCCGCCCATTGAGGACGTGACGACTATTCGGCCGAAGCGCTGCCGTCGCATGATCGGTATCGCGGCCCGCAGTGTATGAAATGCGCCCGTCAGATTGGTGTCCACAAGCTGACGCCAGATCTCGTCGGTCACCTCTTCCAACAGTCCGGTGCTCACGATCCCGGCGTTGGCCACCACAATGTCGAGACTTCCCAACCTGTTTACGGTCTCCTCGACTGCCGCATCCACCGCGGCGGGGTCGCGCACATCCATGGTGATCGGAAGGCAGAGGCCGCCCAGCTCCTCGACCTGCTTGGCCGTGTCGCGAAGGTCATCCTCGGTGCCGAGCGGATACGTCAGATCCGCCATCGGACGGGGTGCGTCGGCAATAACGACGTTTGCCCCTTCGGCGGCCAGCGCCAAGGCATGCGCACGCCCTTGCCCCCGGGCCCCTCCGGTAATGAACGCGACCCGACCATCCAGCGCACCCATAGACGGCTACCTTAGTGTAAAGCGGCAAATACCGACCGCGCCCGTTGCGTTTTGCTTATCGAAGCGCTTACAACACAAGCGGTCTCGTTTGGCAGATGTATGCTGGCCGTCAAGTCGCCCGCCGAGCGCTAGCCAAGTTCCTTGTCGCGCAACCCGTTCCGGCGAACGGGTACCGAGATCAACGCCGTCCGGACCGACATGCCGAACGCGCGGTGCCGCAGGGTAGTGACACGGCGTCCCGGCTGCACCGCATCCTTAACCGGTGCCGTGCGGTCACCGAAGAACGGGGCCGTCGCGTCGATGTCCGTGACGGAGTACGTCATCCCCCAGAGAGAGGACGGACCCTCGCCCGCCGTATCCGGAGCACCGACTACCTCGACGATCACCTCGCCGAGCCGAAAGAAGATCTGGCGGATCGGTCGTCCGTCGAGTTCACCGTCGCGTTCCCGGGGGGGTCAACATCGACAGCCGCCAGCGACTCGACCGTCCGACCTAGATCAGGTGACATCAGCACGACATGGTCGATGGCGATGACGCCGTTTCGGTGCGTGGTCGACGCTGCAGGGGCCTCGCTCGACCTTGTCGTCGGACGCCATCGAGGTCGTGGACCGACCCGTCCGATGGCAGGCCGCGCAACGACCACCCGACGATCCCGGTGCCGCGATCACGTCCGACCAGGCGGATGCCGATGCCGCCGATCCGGCGGACGGCATCGGAGCCGACGGTGAACCCGGCTCGCGTCCAGGCGTCCGCTGGATCAGCGACGTCGAACTCGTCGACGGTGACGGTGACGGCGCCCAGATGCTCGGATCGAGGTCCACACGATCAGTATGGACTCGCGCGTCGCTGAGCCAATTGCTCGACCAGTACCTATTCTCGGCGCATGGTCAACCCCGACGATCGCGGCTCCGTCTTCGACGGAGTCCGGATCGGGCGGCCTGCGACCGGCGCGCTCCTCGACGCCGGTTACCTCGCCGTCGCGGACCTTCCCGCGGATCTCGACGGCCTCCTCGCCTTTCACGGCGTCGGGCCGAAGGCCGTGCGACTGCTCCGGCAGGCACGGGCGGGCTGAGCTCATGGACGAGGACGTCGTGGTCATCCACACCGACGGTGGGTGCAGGCCCAACCCCGGGCCCGGCGGCTGGGGTGCGGTGCTGCGCCAACGTCAGCACGTCCGCGAGATGTGCGGTGGCGAGTCCAGCCAGACCAGCAACAACCGGATGGAACTGACGGCGCCGATCATGGCGCTGGAGGCGCTCACCCGACCGGTGGTGGTGCACCTCTACACCGACAGCACCTATGTCCGGAACGGCATCACCAAGTGGGTTCTCGGCTGGGAGCGCAGCGGCTGGAAGACCGCCGCGAAGCAGCCGGTGAAGAACGTCGACCTCTGGCAGCGGCTCCAAGCGGCCTGCGCGCGGCACCGGGTCGCGTGGTTCTGGGTGAAGGGGCACGCGGGTGTCGCCGACAACGAACTGGCCGACGAACTGGCAACCCGGGGTATGCGAGAAGCGATCGCCCTATCTGCAGCTGAATGATGAACGTAGCTCTGAAATGTTGCTTTTGAGTGGAGCTAAGAGTCGTCGCTCCCGGCACCGCGATCGGGTGCGCTCATGTCCCCCGTCCCGGGCGTGCCATCGGCGAGCCCGTAACGCAGATACACGGTGCCCTTCGGACCGGCTACCGGCGGTTCGAGGAGTGTGACGTTCGTGGGCACCGCGCCACCGTCGAACACCTTCTTCCCGACGCCGAGCACGATCGGGTGCACCCAGAGGTCGAGACGGTCGAATAGCTTCTCGCGCAGAAGGGTCTGCACCAGGTTCAGGCTCCCGACGACCTTCACGTGCTCGTGCCGGTCACGGATCTCGCGCACCGCGCCGGCCAGATCCGGGCCGAGGTGCGTGGATCCGGCCCACGAGAGGTCGGGCCTGCCGCGGGAGGCCACGTACTTCGGGACGCTATTGAACAGCGTGGCGATCTCGTTGTCCTCGCCGCCCTCCTGGTACGGCCAGTAGGCGGCGAAGATGTCATACGTCCGCCGGCCGAGCAGGAGTGCGTCCGTGCCCTCGTACGCGGCACCGACCTGCGCCCCGGTGACCTCGTCCACCAGCGGCGCCTGCCAGCCGCCGAACGGGAAAGCCACCGGGTCCTCGTCGGGGCCGCCGGGCGACTGCCCGACGAGGTCCAGGGTTGCGAACAGCTCGATGTGAATGAGGCCCATGCCTTACTCCCGATGAGTTGGTTGTCTCGGTCGGGAGGTAGACCTGTAGGCGCCGGGAGACTCATCGCTGCGACGGCGCCCAGCTTCGTACTCGTCGACCGCCTCGCCCGGGACCGTGGCGTCGACGTGGGATCGAAGTGTTTCTCGTTTATGCCCTCTGAGCTGCTGTCTCTGAGTGGAGCCAAGGGGACTCGAACCGCGTACAGCACCTGCGGAAATGCCCTCTGAGCCGCCGCGAATGTTCGATGGCGTTGTTACGCGCGGCGACTATCCGCTCCGCCGCCCAGGAAGCACTGCAGGCCGAGCACGAGCCGGGCCAGCAAGATCGTCCGGCACTCGCCTGTTCCCCGTTCCGGGGGTTCCGCGGAGTCATCGCAGCGAGCGACTGCTGACCGAATCCGACCCGCAATCTTGCCCAGCGGGAACCATGGTGCGCACAAATTTCTGTCGACGAGAATGACCTCTACGGGGTGAGTATGGACAAGGGGCCATTATGACGGCGACGACTGTGGTTGAGGAGATCGGCGAATCCCGATCGGAGGTTGGTCGAGGAGACAAGCTCCGTGGGCGCGTTGCCTTCGTGACGGGTGGTACCCGGGGAATCGGTGCGGCGATCAGTAAGAGCCTGGCGAATCAGGGCGCAACGGTAGCTGCCGGGTACGGCAGGAACACTGAGCATGCGCACAAATTTCTCGCGGAATTGTCGGCGGCCGGTGACGGCACCGAGGTCAGCGTTCACCAGGGCGATGTCGCGTGTGGGGACGACTGCCGGCGGACTATCCGCGAGGTAATCGATCTCCACGGTCGCCTGGACATCCTGGTCAACAACGCCGGCATCACGCTCGATAAGACGGTGGCCAAGATGACCGACGACGACTGGAACAAAGTCCTGGCAGTCAACCTGTCCGGGGCATTCTTTTTGGCCCAGGCCGCGCTGGCGCACATGCTCGAACGCGGCACTGGCCGGATCGTCATCGTCTCCTCAATCATCGGTGAAACCGGCGCCATCGGTCAGGCGAACTATGCGGCTTCCAAGGCCGGGCTGTTCGGCCTGACGAAGACTCTGGCGCGCGAGGCGTGTTTTCAGTTGTCTCGTGCGGACAAGTTGACCGACGACTGCATCGGCGTCACGGTCAACACGGTCACACCCGGTTACGTGGCGACCGAGATGGTCGAGTCCATCCCTGAGAAGGTCCTCAACCGCATCAAGAGCACCATCCCCTGCGGCCGACTCGCCCGGCCGGAGGAGATCGCACGGGTGGTGCACTTCCTGGCCGCGGATTCCGCGGGCTACATCACCGGACAGGTTTGGGGGGTGAACGGCGGTCTTGACATGTGAGATCTTCCCGTTCCCTCTCATTCGCCTCGCGTTACTTCACCCTCGGACACTTCGCAGCGAACAGGTGATCACCAAATGCATTCCTATGAAATCAACAAGCATGGCAAGATCGTCTTTCCATCGAATTGTTTTCCTGATCTCGACTTCTCCACTTTCGAAAGCCTTGAGCAACTCGATGCAGTAGTCCGGCGGGACTTCGACGCCAAGGCTCCCACAGGGACCGACATCCTCGAGCGGATCAAGACCGGCGCCTACAACAGCAAGTTCGAGCTGATGCGGGATATGGCGCTGAACCTGTTCTGGGCCAATCGTTTCAAAATAACGATGTACGAGGTCCAGCCCACCCGGTGGGCCGATGTGCCGCGTAGCCGCGACGACGTCTTCGTACCCATCCTGACGCCGTGGGAAGACAGCGAAACGAAGGTGTCCGCGGTGCTGTCCGCCTATCCGAATCTTCCGGCGATGTGGGATTCCGAGGTCGAGGACAGCGTCTTCGAGATCCTCTTCGACGTGTTCGGCCATCGCAGGAACCACGCGACCAAGCTGTCAGCCGTCATACCCACGGTTGCCGATCTGATGTCTGATCCCGGTAATCAAACTCTGCGACTGAATCGATATGACCCCGACTTCCGCCGATACAGCTACAGCGAGATCATCGATTGCAGCGAGGATGTGGCCGAACTGGAGGCGCTACGCCGCTGGTCGATGGTCCTGCACAACCAGTATCCGTGGGCTCGCAACGAGGCCGCCCTGGTCGCTGTCGGAGACTTACGAGACGACGACTACGTGGTGGTGTTTCATCCGCGTGATCGCGAGGTGCAACATTTCCTGTCCCGCATCGCGTCGGGGCACGTCCCGAAGGCGGCCCACGCGCCCTCCCCCAAGGTTTGCGAGCCGATTCGCCCGTACCCTGCTATCGACGTGCGCAACGACTTGGCAGTGCAACCGCGCATCGAGGCCATCGCCGCCGCGCACGGCGATCTGGTGTGCACCAACGAGGACCTTATCCGCAACAGCGCCTACAACTGGTCCCCCATGTCTGCGGACGACATTCTTGCCAAGACCGGCATCGAGGAGCGTCGTTACACGTCGGAGAGCCTCGAGGATCTCTCACTGCGAGCCGCCCGGTCGGCGCTGGCTCACGCTCAGGTGGGTCCAGGCCAGATCGGGGCGGTTATCGTGTGCACCTGCACCAGCTCTCGGCTGCTACCGTCGGTCGCGACGTGGCTTTCCGGCGCGTTGGGTATCCAGCAGACGCACTGCTCGTTCGACCTCGTCGCCGCGTGCGCCGGCCTCAGCTACGGACTTGCCGAGGCCACCAGAGTTCTCCAACTGGTACGGCGGCCGGTGCTCCTGGTCTGCGCGGAAAAGTTCTCCGACAAGATCGGTAACGTCCGGCCATCCCGGATGATCTTCGGCGACGGCGCGTCGGCGATTGTCCTCGGCGTCGCGGCCCAGGGTTCGCCGCCGGACATCGAATACATGCAGACCTATGCCAGCGGTCCGGTAAGTCAGGTCAACTCGATCTTGTGGCCCAACCCCGCGTTCGCCAATAACGTCACCGTCTTCGGCCCAGAGGTGAAGGCGCTCGCCGGGCGCTACCTCAGGCAGATGCTCGACGACATAAGGGCCCTGCCCGACCCGGATGGAGTCGCAGAGTCACTTCTGGCCAGCATCGAACTGATCGTCCCGCACCAGGCGAACAAGACCATGGTGATCGACCTCGCAACGGCCGCCGGTCTGTCCCCAGATCAGCTGTATTTCAACATCGAACGGGTAGGCAACGCCTCCTCGGCGAGCATTCCGCTGGCAATCGACGACGCGGTTCGTGACGGTGTGATCACCGCGCCGACACGGGTTTTCACCCCCGGTTTCGGTGCCGGCGCGGTTGCCGGCTACGCGGTTCTGCGAATCGACCCAGCCGTCATCGCGCCCGTTAACCACGCGGAATCAACTGACGAGTCGGCTGCGGTTGACGAGTCGCTCCTCATAACCGCCGGGGCCGATATGGCCCTTGCCTTCGGGTAACGCCAGTGTCCAACGCCAACAAAATGACCGTCACCTTTCCCGGTCGAATTGCAGTGGTCAACAGAGGTGAGGCCGCGGTACGCCTGATTCGGGCCGTACGTGAACTGAATGCCGAGTACGACTGCGACATAAAAACCATTGCACTTCATACCGACGCCGAGCGCCGGGCCATGTTCGTACGGCAGGCTGACGAAGCCGTGACGCTTCGCAGGACATCGGCGGGTATCGCGTACCTCGACCACGCCGAGCTCGAACGCGCTGCTGCTGGAATCCAACGCCGACGCGGTGTGGGTCGGTTGGGGTTTCGTCGCCGAGGACATCGCCTTCGCCGAGCTGTGCGAGCGCCTGAAGCTCACGTTCATCGGGCCGCCGCCGGCGGCGATGCGCACCCTGGGCGACAAGGTCGAAGCCAAATTGCTGGCCGAAAAGGTGGGCGTTCCGCTCGCACCGTGGAGCGGTGGCCCCGTCGAGACCCGCGAGGACGCCCGCCGCCACGCAGAGGCCATCGGCTACCCGTTGATCATCAAGGCCCGCAGTGGCGGTGGCGGCCGCGGTATCCGCAAGGTGTTCGCCCCCGACGAACTCGACGTCGCACTGGAGCGCACGCAGGGCGAGGCCGAGCGTTCGTTCGGGGATCCGGTGGTGTTCCTCGAACGCCTTGTCACCGATGCCCGCCATGTCGAGGTTCAGGTCATCGCCGACAACTACGGCAATGTCTGGGCGCCGGGAGTGCGCGACTGCTCCATCCAACGCCGAAACCAGAAGGTGATCGAAGAGTCCAGCTCCCCGCGTACTGACCAAGGAGCAGGCCGACCATCTTCGAAGCGTGTCGGCCGAACTTGTCCGCACCGCCGGATACCGCGGCGCCGGCACCGTCGAGTACCTCTACCAACCGGACCAGAAGGTCTTCACGTTCCTCGAGGTCAACACCCGGCTGCAGGTCGAGCACCCGATCACCGAGGTCACCACCGGCCTGGACCTGGTCAAGCTGCAGATCTTCGTCGCCGGCGGCGGTGCTCTCGTCGGCGAATGCCCCTCTGAGTTCGGCCACGCCGTGGAGGCCCGGCTCAACGCGGAGGATGCCGACAATGGGTTTGCGCCCGCGCCGGGCACCGTGCGGCTGCTGAAGTTCCCGCTCGGTTCCGGTATCCGCGTCGACACCGGCATTGCGCAGGGCGACGTCATCCCACCCGATTATGACTCGATGGTCGCCAAGATCATCGCGTGGGGCCGCGACCGAAACGAAGCACTGGCGCGGCTACGCAATGCCCTGCGTGAGACCACCGTCGTCATCGATGGAGGCACCACCAACAAGTCCTTCCTTCTCGATCTCCTCGACCGTGACGAGGTCGTCTCTGCCTCGGCTGACACCGGCTGGCTGGACCGCACCGACGCGGGGACGGCCACCGGGCCCACGCCGACGGCCGACATCGCGCTGATCGCCGCCGCGGTCGAGGCGTATGAAGCCGAAGAAACTATTGAACGTGCCGGTTTCCTGGCGTCGGCACGCGGTGGTCGACCGCGCGCCACCCATGCCATCGGCCGGACTGTAGAACTCAAGTACCAGGGCCAGGCGTACAACCTGACGGTCAACCAGATCGGTCCGCGCAGCTACCGAGTCGACGGGGACAGTGGCGCACTCGTCGTCGACGTCGAACGGCTCGGCGAATTCGAGAGTCGCCTCACCGTTGGCGACCACCGCTTCCAGATTGTGACGGTCGCGGGCCCCACGGGGTTCCTTGTCGAGGTCGACGGCCTCAGTCACCGCATCAGCCAGGACGAAGCGGGCCTGGTCCGGGCCTCATCTCCGGCCGTGGTTGTTGCTCTGCCGGTGGCGGTGGGCGACCAGGTCGAGGCGGGTGCCACGCTCGTGGTTCTGGAAAGCATGAAGATGGAAACCGCTCTGCGCGCACCGTCCGCGGGACGCGTTCGTGAGGTGTATCGCCATCGTCAACAGCCAGGTCGATGCGGGCGCCGCACTGCTGCGCTTCGACCAGGCCGGCGAGAGTACGACGGCCCAGGCCGCGCCGCGAGTTCGGTTCCGTACCCAGCCCAGGAAAGCGGACGCGAACCCGCGCACCGAGGCTCTCGGGCGGCTGGATGAACTGCGCGCCCTGATCACCGGTTACGACGTGAGCGCCGACCGCGCACGCATCCTGCTTGCCGAGTATCACGCCCTTCGTGGCAGCCTGCCTGTCGACGACCCGGAACTGGTCCAGGCCGAACTCGGACTGCTGGACACCTTCGCCGATATCTGCGAGATTTCCCGCAACCGTCCCACTCTGGACGAAGAGGACACCGACGAGCGCGTCCACAGCCCACGCGAGCACTTCCATTCCTTCCTGCATTCGCTCGACGCCGAGGTGGAGGGGCTGCCGCCGGCGTTTCGCGCCAAGATCGTTCGCGCGCTGCGCGATTACGACATCGACACGCTCGAGCCCGGTCCCGAGTTGGAAGAAGCGGTTTACCGGCTATTCCTCGCGTTGCAGCGGATGGAGAACCAGGTCCCGGTGATCACCGCGCTGCTCGGGCGCTGGCTCACCGCCGACGAAGTCGCGTCCGCTTCTACCAGTGCGGTGGGCGAGGTACTGGAGCGGCTGATCGTTGTGACGCAGGTGCGCTACCCGGTGATCGGCGACATCGCTCGTAACCTGCGGTTCCGCTTGTTCGACGAACCGCAGATCCGCAAGGCGCGCGAGAAGATTTACGACAGCGTGCGCGAAGCCCTGCAGTACCTCGCCGACAATCCCGACGCGCCAGACTATGCGGCGCGCATCGACGCGCTTGTCGCAACGCCGGCGCTGTTGATCGACCTTCTGGCGCAACACATTTCTGATCCCGGCGCACTGCTCGAGGTCGTCACTCGTCAGTACTACGAGATCCGTGCGCTCGAAGACGTCGAGACCTTCGAACAGGCAGGTGGCCAGTTCGTCACCGGCAGTTACGAATTGGCCGGAGAGCAGCTGCACCTGGTATCGACTGTGACAGACCGCGAGCGGTTGTCGGCAACGCTGCGCGCCGTCGATACAATCGCCGGACCGAAGGTGGACAACCTCGTTGTCGACATCTATCTGTCCTGGCCGGACGCGCCCACCGACGGCGACGAACTGTCTGCTGAGCTGCGTGACGCGCTTGCCGCGCACCCCAGCGCGACCAGTTGGCGCCGCGCGACCGTAACGGTGGTCGGCCGCGACCTGCGTCAGGTGACATTCCGTCCGACCCAAGAGGGTGACATGACGGAGGACCGGACGATCCGCGACATGCACCCGCTCACCGGGCAACGCCTCGATTTGTGGCGGCTGAAGAACTTCGACGGCACTCGCTTACCCGCCGCGGCAGGCACGTACCTCTTCCACGTGGTGGCCAACGAGAATCCGTCCGATGAGCGCCTCATCGCGCTGGCCGAGGTTCGTGATGTGACCCCCCAACTAGACGAGGCCGGCGAGGTGGTCGGGGTCCCGGCCATTGAGCGCACCCTGGCAGCGTGTCTCGACGGCATTCGGCGGGTGCAGACCCAGCGGGGCAAGAAGCGGCTCGACAACAACCGCGTCGCGCTTTACGTGTGGCCAGTTCTCGACATCCCGGCACTCCGTGCCCCTGCGATGGTGCGACGCATCGCACCGCTGACGATCAATGCCGGGCTGGAGGAAGTCATCATTCGGGCTAGCGTCAAGGACGACGAGACGTCGCAGCCCAGGCGAGTGGCGATTCGCTTCTCGTACACGCCGGGCGCCGGTGTCGTCGCGAATGTGACCGATCCGCCGACCGAGCCGTTGCGGCCCCTCGACGGGTACGCACAGAAGGTGCAGCGTTCACAAGCTCGCGGCTTGGTCTACCCGTATGAGCTGGTCCCACTTCTCACCGGCAACGACGGCACGTTCGTCGAATATGACTTCGACGCATCCGGCACCCTTGTACCCGTCGACCGTCCGTACGGACGCAACACCGCCGGCCTCATCGTCGGTACGGTGTCGCGACCGACGCCCCGCTACCCCGAGGGAATGACACGCATCGCGTTGTTCGGTGACCCGACGAAAGCGCTGGGCACGGTGGCCGAAGCCGAATGTGCTCGGGTGGTCGCGGCGCTCGATCTCGCCGAGAAGCTGTCCGTGCCCGTCGAGTGGTTCGCCTTGTCATCCGGCGCCACCATTTCGATGGACAGCGGCACCGAGAACATGGACTGGGTGTCCCGTGCGCTGCGCCGAATCATCACCTTCACCCAAAACGGCGGTGAGATCAACGTTATCGTCGCGGGAATCAACGTCGGCGCGCAACCGTATTGGAATGCCGAAGCGACGATGCTGATGCACACCAAGGGCATTCTGGTCATGACGCCCGACAGCGCGATGGTCCTGACCGGCAAGCAATCCCTCGATTACTCCGGTGGAGTCTCGGCGGAGGACAACTTCGGCATCGGCGGCTATGACCGCGTGATGGGACCCAACGGGCAGGCTCAGTATTGGGCGCCGAACCTTCAGGCAGCGTGCGAAATACTGTTCGCCCACTACGACCACGCGTATGTCGCTCCCGGAGAACGCTTCCCGCGCCGCGCCGACACTTCCGACCCAGTCGACCGCGACGTTCGCACCTTCCCGCACGTACATCCGTCCAGCGACTTCACGACCGTCGGCGACATCTTCTCCGATGCCACCAACAAAGACCGCAAGAAGCCGTTCGACATTCGCACGGTCATGCGTTCGTTGGTCGACCAGGACCATCCGGTGCTCGAGCGGTGGGCCGACATGGCCGACGCCGACACCTCCGTGGTGTTCGACGCGCACATAGCCGGAATTCCGGTGTCCGTCATCGGCATCGAATCGCGAGTCATCCCGCGCAAGGGGTGGGTCCCCGCCGACGGGCCGGACCAGTGGACTTCGGGCACTCTGTTCCCCCAGTCCTCAAAGAAAACCGCGCGCGCGATCAACGCCGCAAGCGGAAGCCGACCCCTCGTGGTGCTGGCAAACCTGTCGGGCTTCGACGGTTCACCCGAGTCCCTCCGCAACATCCAGCTCGAGAACGGCGCCGAAATCGGCCGGGCCATCGTCAACTTCGACGGACCGATCGTGTTCTGCGTGATCTCGCGTTATCACGGCGGAGCTTTCGTGGTGTTCTCCAACGCGCTGAACGAGAACATGGAAGTGCTCGCAGTCGAGGGATCATTCTCCTCGGTTATCGGTGGTGCCCCCGCGGCAGCGGTGGTGTTCACGCGAGACGTGAACGCACGTACCGCAGCAGACCCGGCTGTCCGCGAGCTCGAAGCGCAGCTTGCCGCATGCACGGACGACGCGGCGAGTGCCAGCCTGCGGGTAAAGCTCGCCGCCACCCGCACGGCAGTACGTTCGGACAAGCTCGGCGAGGTGGCAGCGGAATTTGAAGCTGTACACAACGTGGAGCGGGCCCGGCAGGTGGGTTCGGTCCACTCGATCATTCCGGCGGCTGAATTGCGCCCGAGCATCATCGCGGCTGTGGAGCGTGGGATGGCCCGAACAGCGGATGCGCTCGGTCACTGAGTCCATTGGGCGTTCAGGATCGACGTCGCTGACGGCCAGAAGTCCTAGCGCCAGTACCCCCTCAGGGGATTGCGCTGCTTCACTTTCGAGCAGAGGGCCGAAGACCGTGATCGGGCGCGAGCCGTTGCACAGGATCTCGCGACACGGCAGCGCAAACGACGTGTGCGCCGGTTCATCGCCGGTGAATTCGAACAGTCGAAGGTTCGACATGCCGTAGACGACCCTGCCGATCCCATTCCAGAGGACGCGACCGCACACATCGAACACGGCTCGGTACTGCGTACAGAGTCGCTAGGTTCATCCCGTCGATACCCAGCACACGCCACCATCGGTAGCGGCGACCGGCTCTGCATGCTGCGTCGGGTCACCACCGTCTGCCCACTATGTGTTGCGGTGTTCGGCGATCACCGTGCCGTCGACACAAAGGTTCGCCGGAGCAGTGCAAGGTCGGGCGCGTCATTCGAGTTGGGCTCACCGCGACCCGCGGCGCCGATCAAGGTAATCCGACCATTCCGACCAGAACCCCGGCGGCGAGCAACACGTGACGCCGCTGCAGATCCTGCATGGTCGACCATGCTATCCGTCAAACAAACGAGGTTGCGGAAATCTAGCGCTAAAAGGAATGCCGACGTTGTTAACCCGATTCCCTCACGTCGCGACCGAGGTACGCTTTCACTCGGACTCCTCGGAGGAATCCCGATGGTTCGACTTGACCGATCAGGCCTTGGGTTTTCGATACTGATTGCTTGCCTGCTGCTAGCGAGTGCCGCTACAGCCGGCACTCAGATTGCGTTGAACACGGGAGGACCAGATCGGCGGCTGGATGGCTTCCTGGCTTATGGTCAGGTCTCGGTGGCGATATCTCGCAATGATGAAAATAGTCCTCGAACGAAGCGATGCATAGCCAACTCCGTTCAGGCGGGTATCGATGTCCGGCAAGGAACTCCTGTAATCATCAGTCTCGACGGTCGCGCCGTCGGAGGCGGCGACTTGTCTACTGGTGAGCTCAAACACGAACTAACACAACGCGGGCATTCCGAATCGTGGCGCGCCTCTTGTCATTACAAGTTTTCGGCGCCGGTAACTCGCCCGGGTGAAGGCCGATACACGGTGGACGTCGGCGAAGCAAAGGTGACCTTTTCGATGGATGATCTGCGGAATGGCATCGATCTCGACTTGTCGTGATGTCATCTTGTAGGTCCACCCGCCCAGAAGGTGATCCGGCACGGGAGCGCGCCCAGCGGAGTGACCTCAAGGTCCTGACCGAGCGTCGGGCGCAGCGTAGCTCGCAACGACGAAAGGCGGAGCCCCTGTCACGTCAAGACAGGGGCCTCGTTTCGTCGGCTTAGCGGCTGAAAAGGGATGCTAGTGTCATCCGACCATTCAAGATCATCAGACAGGAGCAAGGGCCGATGAGCCGAAATCCGCGCCACCGTAAGCGCGTTGGCGGTACTGCCACCGCGGTGGGCGCCGCCGCCGCTCTTGGCGTGCTGTGCGCTGCGCCTGCGCTGGGTGCTACGGCGTTCACGATGAGGGGCACGGACATTCTGAGCCCAGGCGATCGGCCTGAGGACTTGTTGCCTTCGCTGTTCGCAGACGACGACGTGAGGCCGGTGGACTACCCGGCGTCGATCATCGGCATGGACAAGGGCACCAAGGCGGCCCTGGACAACCTGGCCGCGGCGATGAACGGCGTTGACGGCCCGATCGTCATTGGTGGATTCAGTCAGGGTGCAATCGCCGTTGCCCTGGAAAAGCAGCGCATCATGGCGCTGCCGCCCGAGCAACGACCCTCCGCCGATAAGCTCACGTTTGTCACGATCGGCGACCCGACCAACCCGCAGGGCATTCTGCACTGGCTGCCAGGGCGCGTGCCCGTGATCGGCGTCTCGCCAGTCGACGTGCCTGACACGCCTTACGACACCGTCATGGTGAACCGCGAGTATGACGGTTGGGCCGACTTCCCTGACCGACCTTGGGACGTGGTTAGCACCGCGAACGCCGTGATGGGCATTGTGTACGTCCATGGCCGCTACCTCGAGCTTGGGCCGATCGACCTGGACGCGGTGCCTGCTGAGAACGTCACCGAGACAACCAACAGCGAGGGCGGCAAGACGACGACCTACCTCGTGCCGACCGACAAATTGCCGCTCGTCCAGCCGTTGCGTGATCTGCATGTGCCTGAGCCGATCGTTGCCGCGATCGAGCGCCCGCTAAAGCAGATCGTTGACGCCGGATATGCGCGCAACGACGACGACGCCCAGGCCGCCAATCCCGCTACTGATGAGCGCAAGGCCGACGAGCCCAAGGCCTCCAAACCCGCCGCCGACGATGCCAAGGCCGACGATGCGCCCAAGCCCAAGCCACGTCACCGGGCGGACCGCGGGCGCCCGGCGTTCAACGCCGCAAAGGAGGGTAGGCCCCGGCATCGCGCCACGCGCCCCCATCGCGATGAGCGCTCAATCAGCGCGCCCAAGAGTGACGAGAGCGCCAGCGCCGCAGCCTGACGAGCGCCCCGTTCGTTGGCTTCGCAGTCGGCGGGATCGGATTTGGGTGATCTCGGAGCCAGCGAGGTTGTAGCAGAACGCCGGTTTGCCGTCGCGGACGTAGAGCGACCACCCGTTTGTGTGTCCGCCCATGACGCAGATCGGGCCATCGGCGCCAGTGTTGGGGATGTCGACGTGAGCGGTCATGCTCCAAGACAAGTTCTTGGTGTCAGGCGCATTCGCCTCTGGCACGCGGACCGTTCCGGGATGGAACGTCAGGTGTTCGCGGGTGGTGTAGAGATCGCCCCGCCCGAGAAGCCGTTCGTTGAAGCGGTCATCCAGGGGAAGCACGTTGTAGCGCTTATCGACGCGCTGCCGGCTCAGCGCCGACCAGTCCTGCAGCGCACTTGGGACCACTGACTCCGTTATCGGCGCCAACATCCCCTCGCTGTCTTCGGCCGCGTGATGACCACGCTCTTTGTAGGCGTTGCCTCGTCGTTTGTAGGCTTTCGGACATGCCGTTGAACCACGGTGAGGTCTTCGCCGGCTACGTTATTCAGCGCTTGCTCGGCACTGGTGGTATGGGCGAGGTTTACCTCGCCCAACATCCTCGTCTGCCTCGTCACGACGCGCTGAAGATCTTGTCATCGGCCTCAACCGCCGACGAGGAGTTTCGGGCGAGATTCAACCGCGAAGCCGAATTGGCAGCGACGCTGTGGCACCCACATATCGTCGGCGTTCTCGATCGTGGTGAGTTCAACGGCCGGCTCTGGATCTCGATGGACTACGTGGACGGCGCTGACGCAGGTCGATTGGTTCGGGAGCGCTACCCGGACGGCATGCCAGAACAAGACGTCTCGGAAATCGTGACAGCGGTGGCTGAGGCGCTCGACTTCGGTCATGATCGCCGTCTGCTCCATCGTGACGTCAAGCCTGAGAACATCCTCGTGACCGCGTCCGATGGCCACCGGCGCAGGGTGCTGTTAACCGACTTCGGCATCGCTCGCAGAATCGATGACGTCAGCAACCTCACTGACGCCAACGTCGCCATTGGAACCATCAGTTATGTGGCCCCCGAACAACTTTTGGGCAAGCCGCTTGACGGCCGAGCGGATCAATATGGGCTGGCTGCCACGACCTTTCACCTACTAACTGGCGCCCCACCTTTTCAAGACGCGAATCGCGCTGTCGTAATCAGTCACCATCTGTACTCGCCACCCCCGCGGATATCGGAGCGCCGGCCCGATCTCGCGCACCTCGACGCCGTGCTGGAAAGGGGGCTGGCCAAAGACCCCGACGAGCGATACCCGAATTGCGTCGACTTTGCCCGAGCCCTCACGCAGCAGGGTCCCAGCCACGATGCTGCTCCACCGCATCCGCAATCCGGCTCGCAGGCATCGGGGTCGGGCCGCGCCGAGGACCTCGGTTCAGGCGAACGTCCACCCACGCAGCGTCTTGAGCGTGTGGTCGTTCATGGGATAGCACGCGGCGTACAGCAAAGCGCGGTCGGTGCTCAATATCAGGTCGGGATCTTGTCGTTCCAGGTGGTCCCATATGAGCCAGTAGGCAACCCGCGTGCTCCTGTTCCGGTCGAGATACAAACTCATCTCGTAGCGGGTCAGCTCGCAGACGGGGATGAGGTCGAGGTCAGCGGCGTCTGGGACGGCGGCACCCTCGACGCCGATCAAATCGTCAACTTTTCAGCCGGAGTTCGTCCGAAGCGGCGCCGGTCCCAGGTCCGCGCCAAATCGCCGCGAGACAAGGCACCGAAAGGCAGAAAGGTCCGGATCGTTGCACTGGTCGCCGTCGTCGGTGTGATCGTGTTGATCGCGGCTGCGGTTCTGTACTTCACCGAGGGATTCGGCATCTGGACTCGCTCCGGACCAATCGTCAAGCCAGTGAGCGCAACGGTGTTTTCACCCGACGGTGCCCCCGACAATCCGCAGAAGGCCGACTTGGCGATCGACGGCAACCCAGACACGGCGTGGTCCACCGTTACCTATAAGGACGCCGTCCCATTCCCGAAATTCATCGAAGGCACGGGCCTGTTGCTGCACCTGTCCGAACCGACCGCGCTGAGCGCCGTCACGATCGACGTGTCCAGCACAGGAACCCAGGTGCAGATCCGCTCGTCGCCCACCGACGCCCCAGCCAAATTGGCCGACACCATCGAGCTGACCCCAACCACGCCACTGCAGCCGGGGCACAATCGCATAGCGGTGCATGACCCGACCAAGACCTCCAATGTGCTGGTTTGGATCTCCACCTTGGGAACCACCAATGGCGAGAGCCGGATGGAAATCTCTGAGATCACCCTGCAGGGGGCTGCGTAACGTCGGCTTCCTTCTATGCGACCGCGGGCAATGACTGCGTCGCGCGGCCAGTGACTCGGCCGTTCATAGTGGAGCTAAGGGGACTCGAACCCCTTCGAAATCCACCGGTAACGGACTCTGATCTGCGGTGACTGTTCGTTCGTGTTGTTACACGATGCTTTGGCCACCTGCGGATATGCCTCGGTGTGTTACGCGACGTAACAGTGCTGAGCGGCTGTAGCCGTTGGCGCAGGGAGCCGGAACCCACATGGCATAGCACTGCTGAGCAGTCCACCCTGGTGGAGGCGGGTTTGCAGATTTCTCATAAAAATGGCGGGCGGGCTTTCTCATCTTGGTGGCGGATCTTAGAACCGGACGGTTGTGCACGACTCCGCATGGTGAGCGGGGCCCGCCGCATCACCGAAGCGAAATTCCGGCGCATTAAACGTCTTTCGAAGTTCAACGTCGACTTCGTGTCCACTATCCAAGCCGGGTAACTCGCCACCCACGGCTCCGGCGCCTACCTCACGGCCGGCGAACCCGCAGTGCTACTTGGTGACAGCGGCACCGGCAAAAACTCGTCTATCTATCGGGCTCGGCCTGGCCCCTTCCGAACAGGGCCGAACGGTTCACTAGGTCACCGCAGCGCAGCTGGTCAACGAACTCGTCGAAGCCGCCGACAAACGCGCGCTATCTCGGTGGCGGCCAGCGACGGCCGCCTGGATCTGCTCCGAATCCTGTCCCCGCCACTACGTGATGTCGTAGACATCGGAATAGCTCTGAACCTGCGTCAGGTTTCGGAGTTTTTTCCGTTTTGGAGTGATCTCGCCGAAATCGAAGTCGATCGCCGACCATGCAAGACCGATGGCCGACGCCGTCTCCTCAAGCGTTCACCCGCTTATAACGCCGATGGGACCAGCGCCTCGATGAGGTGCGGGCCTGGCTCCTTCAGCGCCTTGCTGAACTGCTCGGCCAGCTCCTCAGAGGTTCTCGCGGTGCTCGCCGGTACGCCCATCCCGCGTGCCATGGCTACGAAGTTCATATCCGGATTGGACAGATCGAGCAGCTCAAGTGCCTTCGGGCCAGCGCCCGCGGTGCCCACGCGCTGCAGCTCCAGCCGCAGGATCGCGTATGAACGGTTGGATAGCACCACCGTCGTGACATTTAATCCTTCCCGCGCCATCGTCCACAGCGCGGAGATCGTGTACATCGCGCTGCCGTCTGACTGCAGGCACACCACCGGGCGATCCGGGCAGGCCACCGCCGCGCCGGTCGCCACCGGCAGGCCCTGGCCGATCGCCCCTCCAGTCAGCGTCAGCACGTCGTGCCGGGGCGCCCCAACCGTAGTCATTGGGATCATCAGCCCGGACGTGTTTGCCTCGTCGGCGATGATCGCTCCGTCCGGCAGCAGCGCACCAATCACCTCGGCCCAGCTCTGCGTCGTCAGCATCCCCGCCGGCGCCGCTGGCCGCACCGCCGGCTGCAGACGCGGCTTGGCGTGCACAGCTACCCGGTCCGCCAGCTGTTCCAGCGCGGTCGTGACGTCGTCACCGAGGTCGGCCAGCGCATGCACCTGGCAACCGGTGGGCGTCAGCACACTGGCCTTACCCGGGTATGCAAAGAACGACACCGGCGCCATTGCGCCCACCAAGACAAGGTTCCGCATCCCGGACAGCTGCCATTGCGCCTGTTCTGCCAGATATCCCAGCCGCTCGATGTTCGGCAGCCCGGCACCACGTTCCAGCCGCGCCGGGAACGTCTCCACCAGCAGCTTGACACCGGTCGCTTCGGCGATCCGGCTCGCTGCCACCAGCCCTCGCTCCCGCGTCGCTCCGTGGCCGAGCAGTAGCACTGTCGGCTCTCCGGAAGTGAGCACTGCGGCGATCTCGGCGATCCGTGCGTCCTCCACAACGGTCGGTGCTGGCGGCTCGATTGGGGCAGTCACCACGCCGCCGTCTCCCCACGACACATCCGCTGGCACGACGAGGTTGGCAATCTGGCCCGGCGGGGTGCATGCCGCTGCGATCGCCTCGGCAGCGTCGCGGCCCACACTCGCTGGGTCGGTCGACGTGCGGCTCCAGCCGTGCAGCCAACCGGTGAGAGATTCGATGTCCGACTCCAGCGGGGCGCCGAATCCCTTGTGGTACAAGGCGTGGTCGCCGATCACGTTGACGATCGGGGTGTGCGCGCGACGCGCGTTGTGCAGGTTCGCCAATCCGTTGGCCATGCCTGGGCCGAGGTGCAGCAGCGTCGCGGCCGGCCGGTCGGCCATGCGACCGTAGCCGTCCGCCGCGCCGGTCACGACACCCTCGAACAGGGCGAGCACAGCGCGCATCTCGGGCACCGCGTCGAGGCTTGCCACGAAGTGCATCTCCGAGGTGCCCGGGTTGGCGAAGCAGACATCCACGCCGCCGCCAACCAGTGTGCGGATAAGGGACTGTGCACCATTCATGGGATTAGGTCTCGAGTCGATCAGTTGAACACAGCATCATGGAACCCTAAGCAGGGCGGCTTCTTCTTTACCCGACCGAACGAAGTGCCTATGGGCGCTTCACCAATTCAGCCACAGGCTCGCCAGCCTCGAAGCGAGCGGCCAATTCGTCAGGGTCGAACAGCACCCCGACAGGATTCTCGGCGAACGCATCGGACTCGAAGAATTCCTTTGCTTCTTCCGCCGTTTCGAAATTGTCGATCTGCAGCTCGATGTTGTTGCCGTCCGGATCCGTGTAGTACATCGACATCGTCGGACCGTGGTTGATCGTCACGGTCGGCTGCATCCCCAGCGCCCGCAGGCGCTTGTATGTGCCGATCAGGTCACCGAGGGTGCTGTAGGTAAACGCCACGTGATGCAACCCCGTGCATTTGTCGTCGGGACGTTCCGATGCCCCGGTGACCGCGAACGCAACCCGGTGGTGTTCCTCGTCGTAGGTCATGAAGGCTAGGTATTCGCCTTCATGGGCCACCCGGCCGTCCAGAACCCGGACGTACCAGTCGAGCATCGCCTTCATCTGACCGGTGCGCAACACGACATGAGCGAGCTTGGCGGGAGAAACCATGGAAGATCGCGACCTCCTTCGATGCAGTCTCTTGACTATCAATTAAGAGAAACAATAGCATCTCTTTACTGATAGTCAAGAGGTCAGGTCACCTGTCTGTCAGCCCATGAAGGAGTGAGGAATGGACAAGACCGTTGCGACGGCGCAGGAGGCGGTCGCCGACATCGTGGCAGGATCGACAATCGCCGTAGGTGGGTTCGGCCTGTGTGGCATCCCCTCGGTGTTACTCGAAGCTCTATTGCGCAGTGACGCCGACGATCTGGAGGTCTTTTCGAACAACGCCGGCGTGGAAGGCGCGGGCCTCGGCCACTGCTGGCCGCCGGCCGGCTGCGCCGGATCGTCGCCTCGTTTATGTGGGCGAGAACAGAGAGTTCGCCCGCCAGTTTCTCTCGGGGGAGCTCGAGGTTGAGCTGACGCCGCAGGGCACCCTGGCCGAGCGGATGCGCGCGGGCGGCTCTGGCATCCCGGCCTTTTTTACCGCGACGGGCGTTGGCACCCAGGTGGCCGATGGTGGTCTGCCGTGGAAGTACGGAGCCGATGGGTCTATCCAAGTCACCTCGCCGGTCAAGGAAGTGCGGACCTTTCCCACCACGCGGGGGGATCAGCAGTTCGTGCTCGAGCAGGCGATCGTCGCCGATTACGCCCTGGTGCGCGCGTGGAAGGGCGACCGGTACGGCAACCTTCGCTACCGCCATGCAGCGCGCAACTTCAACCCGGTGGCCGCGATGTGCGGGCGCATCACCATCGCCGAGGTCGAGGAGCTCGTCGAACCCGGTGAGCTGCAACCCGACGACATCCACACCCCGGGGGTGTTTGTTGCATCGTGTCGTCGTGTTGACCGGCAAGCAGGCCGCCGACAAGCGGGTCGAGAAGAGGACGGTACGACCATGAGCTGGTCCCGCGACGAAATCGCTGCCCGCGCCGCAACCGAGCTGTGCGATGGCGACTACGTCAATCTCGGCATCGGGCTGCCGACGCTGGTGTCGAACCACGTGGCCGCCGACGTGGAACTGTTCCTGCACAGCGAGAACGGCGTCTTGGGGGTGGGCCCGTATCCGGCCGAAGAACATGTTGACCCCGACCTGATCAACGCGGGGAAGGAGACCATCACGGTCGCCGCGGGCGGCAGCTTCTTCGACTCAGCCACCAGCTTCGCCATGATCCGCGCGGGCAAGATTGACGTTGCCATCCTCGGCGCGATGCAGGTGTCGCGCTTAGGGGATATCGCCAACTGGATGATCCCCGGCAAGATGGTCAAAGGCATGGGTGGCGCGATGGACCTCGTTCACGGCGCCAAGCGGGTGATTGTCCTGATGGAACACGTCGCCCGGGATGGGACCTACAAAATCGTCGACGAGTGCTCACTGCCCTTGACGGGCAGGGGTGTCGTCGAGCGCATCATCACCGACCTAGCAGTCATCGACGTGACCCCCGACGGCCTTCAGCTCGTGGAGCTCGCCCCGGGCGTCACCCTGGAGGAAGTCCGTGCAAAAACCGGCCCGGATTTCGGAGTCCGCCCCTAGCTGTCCGGCATAGCGATGTCGTTGCGGTCCGGCCGCACGGATTGATGTCACGAATGATCCGTATCTGATGCGAGTGCGAACGGTCGGTGAGAGTGGGAAACATTGAACGGCTTTATGATTGGGGCCAAAGGTTCTCGCCGCAGCGAATCGCCAAGTGCGAATTTGGGTGTTGATGCCCTTGTGCGACCACTGTCGTCCTCGGACCCGTGTCTTCCGGCCGTCACGCAGCAACGATCTGGAGGCCAGCGGCTGCGGCGGTCAGTAGTGCGCACGCGAGCGCGGGCGTGGCCAAACGAATCGGATCCGACGCGCACAGGTGGGCGACAAATCCCCCGAGCGTGAGGAGGATGAGGCCGGTCGCGGCGGCGACACTGAGCTGAACACACAACGGCGCCAACAGGATCCCGAGTGCTCCAAACACCTCGAGCAGACCGATGATGCGGAACGAGCGCATCGAATAGCCCAGGTGTGTGCTCGCCTCGATCATTTTTGGGTGCCCCAGCATTTTCGCCGCGCCGTTCGCAACGAACACCAGCGCGACAAGAACAGACAGCGCAATTGCGGCGATCCACATGATTCAGCTCCTAGTCGTCACCGGGTTCGTCAGAACACCGATGCCTTCGACTTCGACCTCGACGACATCGCCGGACACGAGGAATCGTTCGGAGAAAAGCCCAGCGCCCGCCGGCGTGCCAGTGCAAATGACGTCGCCGGCTTGCAGCACGTGGTAACGCGACAGGTAAGCGATCAGGTCCGGAATCCGGTGTATGAAGCCGCTCGTGCGGTCGTCCTGACGCAGTTCGTTGTTGACGCGGGTGCGGATCCGAAGATCGAGAGGTTCTCCGAACTCGTCGGCGGTAACCAGACAAGGACCCAGGGGTTTGAAGGTGTCGAAACTCTTTGCGGTTGCGATCGTCGCAGTCGGATCGCCAGCCATCGCGCGTTGCTGAATATCGCGAGCAGATATGTCATTGACGATGCTGAGACCAGCGACGTGCCTCCATGCGTCAACGGTGCTGATATCGGCACCATCTCGGCCGATCACAACGGCAACCTCGCCCTCATAATCGACCTGTGCCGGGGCAACCTGAGGTAGACGGATTGGCGACCCCGGGCCAGTGACCGCTGACGCCGCGGCGATGTAAAAATTCGGCAGGGTGGGAAGCTGTATATCGCGCATGCCCATCGCGGCGAATCGCGCCAGCGCTTCCTGCGCATGGCTGCCGTAGTTCAAACCGACGATGATGACCTTCCCCGGCCTGCGGACGGGCGCAAGCAGTCTCGCGTCGGCGAGCGGCACCTTATCCACGCAGGGTGCCGACTCAACACGGTCGAGGCCGCCGTCGCGAACCACATCACCGAGATCGGGAAGATCGACGACGGTGAGAATCCCCGGTTCGTCCTCTCGAGCAGGTCCGTGTTCGGTGTTGTACAGGCGCATTGGCACTCCTAATCCTGGTCGCAGCCTCACCTCAGACTCTTAACTGATAGTAAAGAGCATGTCTTGAGTCGCAGTCAAGAGCCCAGCCAGCCGACGTAGAGTGGGCTCGTGCCCAGGAATCGACAACAGATCCCGAAGGCGGAACGGGAATCGGCTCTGCTGGAGCAGGCCAGGCAACTGTTCATCGCCAAGGGCTATCGCGGTACTCGGGTTGCCGAGGTCGGCCGTGCGGCCGGGATCGCCTCGGCCGCTGTGCATTGGTATTTCCCCACCAAGGACGACCTGTTCGCCGCGGTGTTGGAGCGAATCTTCGGCGAGGCGATCGCGGAGGTCGAGGCATGCGACAGCGCGCCGCGCGACAGGTTGGAGGCGTTTCTATCAAAGACCCAGAGGTACCGGGTCCTGCACCGCGAAGTCTACGAGCGCATGGAGGAGTCCGAGGCGTTGCGCGCGGTGTACTTGGGGTTGCTCCAATGGCTCGAAGACCTACTGCTGCAGGCGATTTCAGCACATTTACCGGAAGAGGCCGACACGGATGCGATCGCCGACATTGCACACGTGCTGTTAGAGGGCATGCTGATCAGCGCGCGCGAACTCGACCGCCCCGTCGGCGACCTGATCGATATGGTGATTGACGCCCTCGTCGCGACCGCCGTCGCGAAATCGGCCGCCCGCTCCGGTAGCGCGTCACGCCCCTAGGGGCAGGCTATCGGTAGCCCGGACAGTTTCCGATACCACCCCATCGCGGCTTTGTACCTCCGCCGCCGCGGTGGGACTGGCGAGTACAGACTCGAACGAGTGTCAGTCACAGAAGCATCGCCTTGCACATCGGCGGAGGGCTGCGGCATCGTATGTATACGTCATCCCCAACGTAACATTCGAAATGGCCCCTGACCTGCGGTTTCTGGGTGGAGCTAAGGGGATTCGAACCCCTGACCCCCACACTGCCAGGAGCGGGCAGGGCGTCTGAACAGGCTGTTTATCGGGCACGGAGCACCGTTGTGGGCGTAGTGCGGCGCGCTACTGTCGTCAGCGTTGTCGTCAGAATCGTGGTCAACTAGCCGCCGGCGCGGCGCGCTGAGAACTTCGGCATGCATGTGCAATTACCCGCGACGAGGTGGGCCCGCGCGTGGCTTCGCCATGCCAGGATCGACACATCTGCCATCACCAAAGACCTACCCGTTGCCCGGCTACTTGATCTCCCGCTCGATCTTGACCGGTCGGTCCGCATCCCGCGGACCGTGCACGACCTGGTCGACGATGTGATCATCCCAGTCTCACCCGGCACAATGCCTGGGGTATTTGTTGTGGTGTCCGGTCCCGTATCGTACCGTCAATCTAGTTGATATAAGGCTGTCCATCGAGGAGATCTCCCACCGTCAGCATGTCGCCGCTCGTCGAAAGGGTCACGGATGCAGCGGTTTTCGATTGGAAGGCGACTGAGCCGACGCTGGATGCTGCTGGTGGCGGTGCTCGTCGTCGCGTTGGCGGGATTCGCGGTGTACCGCCTCAACGGCATCTTCGGCTCGCATGACGTCACGTCGACGGCCAGCGGCAACGACACTGACATCGTTCCGTTCAACCCGAAGGACGTGGTCTTGGAGGTCTTCGGCCCACCGGGCACGATGGCAACGATCACCTATCTGGACGTGAACGCTCAACCGCAGCGCTCCGACGCCGTGCTGCGTGGGCCTATGACACCACCACCACCACCCAGCCGGCGGTCTTCGTCAACGTCGCCGCCCAGGGCGACAGCGAATCGATCGGCTGCCGAATCAAGATCGACGACGTCGTCAAGGACGAGAGAACGGCCAACACCCTGAACGCCTACACCTACTGCCTGGACAAGTCCGGATGAGCACCCACCAGGCTGAACGCCAGTCGAGGAGGGACGGGGCCGCGCGCACGATTCGGCGGTTCTCGGTGCTGATCGCGTTGTTCTGGCTGGGGTTGGCGGTGGTCACGAATGTCTTCGTGCCGCAGCTGGAGCACGTTGCCGAAACACACAACGTGTCGCTGAGCCCCCAGGATGCGCCGTCACTGCAGGCCAGTAAACGCATCGGCAAGGTGTTTCAGGAGTTCGACTCGGACAGCGCGGCGATGATCGTCCTTGAGGGCGACCAGCCGCTCGGCGCCGACGCGCACCACTACTACGACGGCCTGGTTCAGAAGCTCGCCCAGGACAGCAAGCACGTGGAGCACATTCAGGACTTCTGGGGGGATCCGCTGACGGCGGCCGGCTCCCAGAGCGCCGACGGCAAGGCGGCGTTGGTGCAGGTGTATCTGTCCGGCAACCAGGGCACGTCGCTGTCCAATCAGTCGGTCGACTCGATACGCAATATCGTGAACCAGACGCCGCCGCCGCCCGGAGTGAAGGCCTACGTCACCGGTGCCGCGCCCCTGGTCACCGATCAGTTCGAGGTGGGCAGGCACGGCACCCTGAAGACGACCCTGATCACCATCGGGGTGATCGCGTTGATGCTGTTCTCGCTCTACCGTCGTGTCACGACGGTGATTCTCGTGATCTTCACGGTGATGATCGAGTTGACCGCGTCCCGCGGAGTCGTCGCCGTGCTCGCGAATGCCGGGATCATCGAGTTGTCCACGTACTCGACTAACTTGCTGACGTTGCTGGTCATCGCAGCCGGAACCGATTATGCGATCTTCATTCTGGGCCGCTACCACGAAGCGCGCCACACCGGGCAGGATCGAGTACCAGCCTTCGAAACGATGTACCGGGGAACCGCTCACATCATCTTGGGGTCGGGCCTGACGATTGCCGGCGCGGTGTTGTGTCTGACCTTCACCCGGCTCCCGTATTTCAACAGCCTTGGCATTCCCGCTGGGATTGGCGTCCTCGTCGCAGTTGTGGCGGCGTTGACCCTGGCACCGGCGGTGCTGAGCATCGGCCGCCATTTCGGTCTGTTCGAGCCCGCTCGCCCGATGCGCACCCGGGGCTGGCGGCGCATCGGGACTGCCATCGTGCGCTGGCCCGGTCCCATACTGGTGGCGACGATCGCCGTGGCGCTTATCGGTCTGCTCGCGCTGCCGGGATACACGACGAGTTACGACGCCCGGCCCTACATGCCTGCAAGTGCCCCGGCCAATGTCGGCTACACAGCCGCCGAGCGCCACTTCTCCCAGGCCCGGCTCAATCCCGAATTGCTGATGATCGAGGCCGACCACGATCTGCGCAACCCCACCGACATGATCCTGCTCGAACGGGTCGCCAAGGCCGTCTTCCACACCGACGGCATCGCCCAGGTGCAGTCGATCACGCGGCCGCTGGGCACCCCCCTGGATCACACGTCGATCCCGTTCCAAATCAGCGCCGGGGACTCGGCACAGCTCAACAACCTGCCCTTTCAACAGGACCGCGCCGCCGATCTGCTCAAGCAGGTCGACGTGATCAACAAGTCCATCGACGTCCTGCGGCAGCAGTTTGCGCTGCAACAACAGTCCAGCGCCGTCACCGATGAGCAGACCAAGGCATTTCAGCAGACGGTCGACACGGCCCAGGAACTGCGCGACGAGATCGCCAACTTCGACGACTTCTTCCGACCCCTGCGCAACTATTTCTACTGGGAGCCACACTGTTTCGACATCCCAGCCTGCGCCGCGGTGCGGTCGCTCTTCGACGCTCTGGACGGCATCGACGCGCTCACCGACCAACTGAGCGACGTCTCGGCGAGCATCACCAAGTTGGACGAACTCCAACCGAAGCTGCTCACCCTGATTCCGCCTCAAATCGCCAACCAGCAGACAAACCGCGACCTGACGATGACGAACTACGCCACCACCTCGGGCATTGACGACCAGACTGCGGCGGCGCTGCAGAATTCCACCGCGCTGGGCCAGGCGTACGACGCGTCGAAGACCGACGACTCCTTCTATCTGCCGCCGGAGGCATTCAGCAACCCGGAGTTCCTCCGCGGGCTGAAGTTGTTCCTCTCGCCGGACGGCCACGCTGCGCGCATGATCATCACCCATGACGTCGATCCCGCTACCCCCCAGGGTATTTCACACATCGACGCCATCAGACACGCAGCACAGGAGGCCATCAAGGGAACCCCCCTGGCGGGATCCAAGATCTACCTCGCCGGCACCGCAGCCACCTACAAGGACATCCAGGACGGCGCCAAATACGACCTCGTGATTGCAGGGATCGCCGCGCTCAGCCTGATCCTGCTCATCATGATGTTCATCACCCGTTCTCTGGTGGCTGCGATCGTCATCGTCGGCACCGTTGCGCTGTCGTTGGGCGCCTCGTTCGGGCTGTCGGTGCTGATTTGGCAGGACATTCTTGGCATCCAGTTGTACTGGATTGTGTTGGCGCTGGCCGTCATCCTGCTGTTGGCCGTGGGGTCGGATTACAACCTGTTGCTGATCTCGCGGTTCAAGGAGGAGATCGGCGCCGGCATGAAGACGGGCATCATCCGGGCGATGGCCGGCTCCGGCGCGGTGGTGACCGCCGCTGGTCTGGTGTTCGCCGCGACCATGGCCTCCTTCGTGTTCGCCGATCTACGGATTCTCGGTCAGATCGGGACCACGATCGCCCTCGGCCTGCTGTTCGACACACTCATCGTGCGGTCGTTCATGACGCCGTCCATCGCCGCACTGCTCGGGCGCTGGTTCTGGTGGCCGCTTAATGTACGCGCACGACCAATGCGTCAGCCCTACGAATCACGCCACGCGGTTCGTCAAATGCCTCTGTGGGAAGACGGGGACCCAGCGGTCATCGCCGAAGTACCGCCACGCACTCAATCATGATGGTGGCCAATCGGATTCGGGTTGGCGGCAGTCAGGGCGACTAGGCGGACGCGAGCGCGTCGGAGGATACGCGCACCGTCGACGGAGCTTCCTGCAGACGCCCCTTCAACCGTGCGACCCTGCGCAGCTGAGCGGCGATGTTCATGGACGTCAACATCGGGATTCCCCCGATGAACGTTCGGAACGAGGGGTTGCCGCCATCTCTATGGAGCATGTAGAGACAGCCGACCACGTAAAAGAATCCCATGGTGAAGAGGGCGGCGGGTATCGCGTACGCAAGCGGTGATCGAGCGTCGGAGACAAGTTCGGACGCATAGTCGATTTCATCCTGCAACATCGGTTCGCGCCTGCGCAATTTAGCTAGAACCGCTTTATGGGCGCCCACATTTTCGCCCAATGGGGCGGGTGTTCGATTCTCCAACCGACTCATGTACACGAATACGCAAGCGGCGAAGAATAATTCCATCACTGCAGCAAGTATCGTGAGATAACCCCATGGACCGAGGTTCACCCTGCCGCTCCTTTGCTCCCCCGGTCGAACGTCGCATCACACCTGAAATGCGAGAGCCCTCGCCGTCGGCTATCGAGGACCTCTGGAAACGCTACCTCAACCACGTGGTTCTCTTGACAGTGGTGAAGAGGCTGGCACACCCGGCTGAGTCGCATCAGCGAACGCAGCGAGCAGATCAGCATTCGCCAGGATGGCGATTCCCCATCGCTCCCGAGTTCGCGTCACTTCGACAAGATCTAGTCACCGACGATCCCAAGACTCGGACGCAGACAACCGTCCAATCCACGCAACAACTGCCCCCAGTTCCGTCGAGACAGCGACGCCGCCACAGCCCCGCCTGCTCGGCCGGTGGGTGAATCACCAAGTCATTGTGTGCTTTCTGATTCTTGTCGTTTCCGATCGGGGGCTGGGTGTTGTTCCCCGCTCCGATTCGCCGACGAAGTTCGAGGCGCAAACTTACTGCGCCGAAATATCTTCCGTCCCTCAGTTCATCCCTGTCGCTTTGTGATGATCACTGGATGCCGGTGCCGGCCCGGAGGGAGTTGATCAACGCGGTGACGGGACTGATCTGGAGAGCGCAGATCCGTGCCTTGTCGCCAATCACCGCCAGCTGTGGTGTCGTGCTGGCTGCGGCTGGCCAGGGCGTTCCGTCCGGGCTGCTGGGCACGCCGGAACGGGCGAATTCAGTCCAGGCGTGCAGGAGAATGTCGGATACCTCAGCGTCTACTGCGTCGTAGTCCTCCGCCGGGTTGAGGTGACCGAACACATAGGGCAGCTCAGCGCCGTGGTAGGCCAGCATGTCGCTGGCGCGGTTGCCGGGCGAGACCCGGGTGAAGCGGTAGGAGTAGGTGCGGCGGCGCAGATCGACGAAGCGCCGGTAGGAAGCCAGCGCCGGCTCGGTCCAGATGGCAGTGGTGTACAGCTGCGCGAGCGCCTCGTAGGGGCTGCCCGTCAGATGGTCGAGGACATCTTCAGCGCGGGTTGCGCCTAGGGCGTTGGCCATGGCGGTCAGAGTGGTCGGGGTATAGATCAGGCCGGGGTCGATGTTCGGGGGCGCGCCGTACGGGCCGGTTGGTGTGATGAAGTACCGCGCCTCGTCCGTGGTGTGGCCGAACAGCACCGGCAGATCGGCCGGCCAGCAGGACAGATCGTGGCCCACAACGTTTCCGTCGCTGGTCGGACACCAGGTCAGGTTGGCGGGGGTGTGCACCTGGCCGGGGGTCGGCCGGATGCCTGAAAGCGTGAAGGATGCCTGCCGTACCTGCTCGGTGGGCACCTGCCGCAGGTGTTCGATATCGCTGCCGCCCAGCATCTCGCACAACTGGCCGCTGGCCTCAATGAGACGCTCCCGCGCGGTATCTGGCAGTGCCGCAGCGCGTTCCAGCCCGGCGCTTTGCAGGACGGCGCGGTGGAACAGTCCTTGCGCGGTCGGGGTGCTGAGCAGGGTGCGCCCCGCGGTCGCGCCGGCGGAGTGACCGAAGACGGTGACGTTGTCGGGGTCGCCGCCGAACGCGGCGATGTTGCGCGACACCCAGGTCAGCGCCGCGACCCAGTCCTGGACGGCGAAGTTTCCGCCAGTTTGGGGGTGGTCGAGGAAGCCGAATGCGCCGAGCCGGTAGTTGAACGACACCATCGTCACCCCGCGGTGGGCGATGCTGCTGCCGTGCCATTCCGGCATCGACGCCGCCAGGTTCAGAAAGCCGCCACCGTGAATCCAGACCATCACGGGTTGACGGGCCTGCGGGTCCAGACTCGCAGTCCACACGTTGAGGTAGAGGCAGGCCTCACTGGGCTGTGCACCCAAGTCGACACCGGTGTCCACCGTCTGGATCGCGGCGTTCCCGAATTGCGTTGCGTCGCGCACGCCGTCCCACGCAGTCGGTGGCTGCGGCGCGGCCCACCGCCGTTCACCGACCGGCGGGGCCGCGAAGGGGATGCCCCGGAACCGGAACACGCCGTTGCGCTGGTTGCCCTCGAGGATTCCCTGGTCAACTCGTACCTGGTTCATCACCGTTTTCTCCTGTTCGCCGGGTGAGGTTCTGTCCGGTTCCACCCGCTGATGTCCGCGTGGATGATCGCCGGGCGGCGCTGGATCGGCTGCGCGGCAGGCAGTTTGGATGCCGTCAACGGACCAGGCCGTCTGGACGCTTGACGGCTACTCGGCGCTCAATTGGCGTGGGATCGCGTCGATCATCACGCCGATGGCCAGGCAGGGCTCGTCGCTGCGATTGCTCCAGCCGTGATTGGTGCCCTGGACGATGACCGTGTCGGTCGGCTTCAGCAGGAGCTCGTCCTCGTCGAGGATCATGTAGATCTCGCCGCGGATCACGATCATGACGTCGAGTGTGTCGGTCCGGTGCATTGAGGGGCTGCCGGTGATCAGGCCGTGGCGAACTTGAAGCAGATCGCGTAGTGGCAGGCGTAGGACTTCCCGGTGGGCTCGATGACGATGCCAGGCCTGTATTCATGGGCAGCCTTGAAGGTGGCGGTCTCGATGACCTCGATTGCCACCCAGTCCCCGCCGGCGATCAGATTGCTTAGTTCCCAGTGGAAGTCGGGAAAGGCGACGAGAAAGGGTGCGAAGATGCGGCAGCATGGCGAAATCCTCGTGGGTGACCCGGCGGGCAGGATGTCGATGACCTCCACGCCCACCGAACTGTTCGCCAGGACCGGGTTCGGATAGATCCAGTAGATGACGCCCATGTTGTCGCGCACATCCCAGGAGCCGCTGGGGTTATTCTCGAGGTTGGAGATCCAGTTGAACGGAAACCCCATCCGATGATGCTTGCCGAAGCGGTCGTGGATGGACGTGTTCGCCACTGCAACCGATGGCGGTCTCGACGCGCACTCACCGCGTCGTCAGCACCAAACCCGAATACCCCTGCTGTGCAACAGCGTCCAGATACTTGCGGTAGTTGCCAAAGCCTCCCGCATACGGCATGAACACCCGTTTCTTGCCGTCGATGTTGGCGCCCAGGTACCACGACGACGCCGCCTTCGGGAACAGCGTCCGCTCAGCGGCCTGCGCCACGTGGTCGGTCCAGGCGAGTGCGGCGTCACGGCGCGGCTCTACCTCGGTGTGGCCGGCACGGGCGGCGCCGAGCATCAGCCCGACCGCCCAATCGACCTGCACCTCGGCATGCAGCACCATGTTGGCCAGCACCGACGGGCTGCCCGGCCCGCTGAAGCTGAACAGATTCGGCAGCCGGGGAACCATCACCCCGAGGTAGGTGGTCGGCCCGTCCGCCCAGATCTCGGACAGCCGCTGCCCGCCCGGCCCCACCGGGTCGATCCTGGTCAACGCGCCCGTCAAAGCGTCAAAGCCCGTTGCGAACACCACAACGTCACACGGATATGTGGCCCAAGCCGTCCGCACGCTATCAGACGTGATCGTCTCGATCGGCTCACGCCGCAGGTTCACCAGACGTACGTTGTCGCGATTGAACGTCGCGTAATAGCCCGCGTCGGTGCAGATGCGCTTTGTCCCGATCGGATGGTCGGTCGGAATCAAGTCCTCCGCAACGACGGGGTCGTCCACGATCTCTCGGATGCGGTCTTCGGCGAACCGTCGTGCGATGTCGTTTGCCTCGATGACCGACGTCTGATCGGGGAACGTCTTGGCGAACAGCACGCCACCGTCACGCCACCGCCGCCGCAACGCCTCTTCGCGCTCGTCGGGATCCGTATCGAGCGCGTTCTTGTGGTACGTGCCGTGCGGCGTGCCCGCGGGCGCGTACTCCGAACGCCTGCGCCGCTCCGGATACTCCTCCCGAATCCGCTGCAGATCCTCGTCCGACCACGGGCGGTTGGGCATCGGGATGGTGTAGTTCGGTGACCGCTGAAACACCACTAACGACTCCGCTTGTTCGGCCAGGATCGGCACCGCCTGGATGCCCGACGATCCCGTCCCGATCACGCCAATCTTCCTGCCGCGCAGATCCGGATCGGTTCGCGGCCACGCCGCGGTGTAGTACACCTCGCCCGCGAAATCGGTGAGCCCTGGGATGTCGGGCCGGTTCACCGCGGACAGACATCCCGTCGCACACAACAGAAACCGCCCGCGGTTGCTCTCGCCACTCGACGTGTCGACGATCCACTCGCCGGAGTCGAAGCGGGCGCCGATGACCTCGGTCCCGAATCGGTAGTGACGCCGCAGATCGAACCGATCCGCTACGTGATCGAGATACGCCAAGATCTCGGGCTGTGCTGCGAATCGCTCCGACCATGTCCAGTCGTCCTGCAATCCCTCGTCGAAAGAGTAAGAGTAGTCGACGCTTTCGACGTCGCAGCGGGCGCCGGGGTAACGGTTCCAGTACCACGTCCCGCCGACACTCGGGGCGGCCTCGACGCCCAGCACCGTCAGTCCCTCCGACACGCAACGGTGCACGGCGTACAACCCGGCGAAGCCGGCACCGATCACGATTGCGTCGACAGTCATGGCGCCACCAAGTTGCGCATGTCGGCCCACAGCAACTCCCGGGCCGATGCCCCCGCGGCGAACGGCATGATCGTCACGAAGCCATGAAACAAACCGGGATAATCGCGGTGCACCACAGGCACTTTCGCCTCACGCAGCTTGTCCGCATACGCGACACCCTCACTGTGCAAGACATCGAAGCCCGCGGTCACCACAATCGCGGCCGGCAGTCCATCATGGGATGCGGCGCGGGCGGGCGCCGCGAGATACTCAGGCGAAGGAAGCTCCGCGCCGCCGAGGTACTGCGCCCAATACCACTGCATCGCCGCACGGGTGTTGACGTACCCGCTGGCATACGCCGCGTAGCTGGACGTATCGAATGTCGGGTCGATGACGGGATAGATCAGCACCTGCCCGACGGGCATCGGCCCGCCCTGCTCGCGGCACAGCAGCGAGGTGACCGCAGCGAGGTTCCCGCCTGCGCTGTCCCCCGCGATCAGAACCCGTGCTGGGTCGATACCCAAATCGTCAGCGTGCTCGACCGCCCAGCAAAATGCGGCGAACGTGTCCCGCGGGGCCGCCGGGGAGCGATGCTCAGGCGCGAGCCGGTAGTCGACCGAGACGACCAACGACTCGGTGTGACGCGCCATCGCCCGGCAGAACCCATCGTGGGACTCCAGATCGCACAGCACGAAGCCACCGCCGTGACAGAACACCACTGCGGGCCGCGTTCCGCTTGATCCGTGCGGGTGGTAGATCCGCACGGGGATGTCGCCCTCGGGGCCGGTTATCAGGCGGTCATCCGCGGCGGCGACGTCGTCGAGGTTGTCCACGGGCAAGCGGCGTTGGACGATCACTGCCCGCGCCGCCGGGGCGCTCATCGTCTCGATAGCGGGAAAGCCGTCGTTCATAGCGTGCATGAAGGCCACCACGCGGTCGTCCATCGCAGCCCCTTTCCTGATCCGAACCGTAGTGCAACATCGCTGGCTACCATCACGAAAAGCCACCGTGAGGAGCTCGCCGATGGTCGCCCCGCATATCCCAGCAGGCTTCGACTTCACCGATCCCGACATCTACGCCAAGCGGTTACCGGCCCAAGAGCTCGCCGAGCTGCGACGTGCGGCGCCCATCTGGTGGAACGAGCAGCCACCGGATGTCGGCGGGTTCGGCGACGGTGGCTTCTGGGTTGTGACCAAGCACCGCGACGTTCGCGAGGTGTCGCTGCGCAGCGATGTGTTCTCGTCGGCGGAAAAGTCGGTGGTGCCGCGCTACAAGGTGACCGGCGGCGGCGGTCAGATCGAGGCGGGCCGGGCGTCGATGATCATGATGGACGATCCCGAACACACCCGGTTGCGCAAGATCGTCTCCCGCGGGTTCACGCCGCGCGCCGTCGAGCGGCTGCGTGCCGAGCTCGGCGAGCGAGCGCAGCGCATCGCCGCGCAAGCCGCCGACGCCGGATCCGGTGATTTCGTTCTGCAGGTTGCGCGCGAGCTACCGCTGCAGGCGATCGCGGGACTGCTCGGGGTACCGCTCGCGGACCGCGAAAAGCTGTTCGACTGGTCCAACAGGATGATCGGTGACGACGACCCCGAGTTCGCCGAGTACGACGCGCTCGGCTCGGCAGGCGAATTGATGTGGTATGCCATGCAATTAGCCGCCCGCAAGACCCAAGAACCCGGCGAGGACATCGTCACCACGCTGATCGACGCCGACGCCGATGGCCAACTCACCGAGGCCGAGTTCGGAATGTTCGTCGTCACCCTGGCCATCGCGGGCAACGAGACAAGCCGCAACTCGATCACGCAGGGCATGATGGCCTTCACCGACTACCCCGACCAGTGGGAGCTGTTCACGGCACAGCGGCCCGAGACCGCCGCTGACGAGATCATCCGTTGGGCCTCACCGATCACGGCGTTTCAGCGGACCGCGCTGGCCGACACCGAACTGCACGGGGTGCGGATCAAGAAGGGCCAGCGACTGGTGCTGTTCTACCGCTCCGCCAACTTCGACGAGGAATTCTTCGACAACCCCTTCACGTTCAATATCCTGCGAAACCCCAATCCGCACCTCGGATTCGGCGGCACCGGCGCCCACTACTGCGTCGGCGCCAACCTCGCCAGAATGACCATCGACCTGATGTTCAACGCGATCGCCGACCACCTTCCCAACCTCACACCTGTTGCACCGCCCGAGCGGCTGAGATCAAGCATGATCAACGGCATCAAACACTGGCAGGTCGACTACCGAACACGCTGACGCCGGCAAGCGCAGTCACGCCGGGATGAACGCCCGGCCCCGGGCCTCACGCTCCCACAGCACGCCGTCACCCGCCGTGGCGCCTTCGTGGATCAACGCGCGTTTGAGGATTTTGTTGGTCGCGGTCTGCGGCAGCGCGGCGTTGATCCGCACGTAGCGCGGCCACGCCTTGGGCGACAGATCGGGCTGTGAGGCCAGGAATTCCTCGAACCGCTTGGGCGACAACGTCGCTGCCTGGTTAAGCACGATGGCCGCCATCACCTGGTCGCCGACGTGCTCGTCGGGCACGGCATAGACCGCGACGAGGTTGATCTCGGGCAGGCGCGCCAGAATCCGCTCGACCGGACCCGCCGCGAGGTTCTCCCCGTCCACCCGCATCCAGTCGGCGGTACGCCCGGCCAGGTAGATCCACCCATCGGCGTCGCGATAGGCCAGATCGCCCGACCAGTACATGCCGAGGCGCATCCGCTCCTCGGTGGCGGCGGGGTCGTTGTAGTAGCCGGTGAAACCACCAACACCATAGGTGTTGACCAGTTCACCGACCGCCTCGTCAAGGTTGGCCAGCGCACCGTGCTCGTCGAAAACCGCTGGCGCACACTCGGTCACGGTCTCGGCGTGGTACACGCTCACGCCCGGATATCCCCTGCCGATCGACCCCGGTGGACATCCGTGCTCCCGCATCACCACCACCGCAAACTCGCTCGACCCGAAGCTATCCACCACGCGGCAGCCGAATCGCCGGGCGAACTCCTCGATGTCGCGCTCGGTGGCCTCGTTGCCGAACGCCGCGCGCAGCGTGTTGTCGGCATCGTCGGGCTGTTCGGGCGTCGCCAGCACCAGCGCCAGCGGCTTGCCGACGTAGTTCATGTAGGTGGCGCGGTACCGGCGGATGTCGGACAGGAACCGCGACGGCGCGAACTTCGCAGGCACCATCGTCGCCCCGCACGCGATCGCCACCGCCCAGCCCGCCGCCACCCCGTTGGAGTGGAATAGCGGCATCGACAGATAGCACACGTCGTCAGCGGTAAGCTCGAACCGTTCGACCAGGCTGGCACCGCACAGCACCGCCATCGCGTGCGCGAACCTCACCGCCTTCGGATCGCCGCTGGTTCCCGACGTGAAGATCATCAGCACGGTGTCCGCGCCGCCGACTTCCCGGAGCGGCGCAAGCGGTTCCGCCGCTGCGACTGCATCCCGGTACGACGGCGCGCCGATGTCGAGCACCGCGGCACCGCCCAGATCGAGACCGTCGAGTAGCGGCATGTGCTCTGCATCGGCCAGCACCAGTTGACAGTCGGACCGCCTGATGTCGGCCGCCAGGCCGTCGCCGCGTCGCGTCGTGTTTATCCCGCACAGCACATACCCGCCGAGCGCTGCCCCGGCCATCGACCGCAGCATCGCGGGCGAATTGCCCAGCAGCGCCCCGATATGTAACGGCCGCGCGGGATCGGCGTGCGCGAGGAGCGCCGACGCCTCCGCGGCCGCTTCGGCCAGATGCTCACGCCACGTCCACGTTCGTTCGCCGTGCATGATCGCGACGGTGTCGTCGTCCATGCGTGATCGCAGCAGCTGCTGCACGGTCTCAAACATTGGCCGGCCGATAGCGCAGCAGCGTGATGCCCGCATCGGGCACGTCGCAGAACACCGGGGAGACCCGCATGCCGATGCCGATGTCCTCGGCTTCGATGTCGACGAGTTCGGTGCTCACCCGCGGACCCACGTCCCATTCGACGACCGCCAGCAGTTGCGGCAGCTTCTCGGCCCACGGCGGCCCGGTCGGCCGGCGCGCCACGGTGTACGTGTACAGCGTTCCCGCGCCGTCGATCTCGCGCCACTCCAGGTCGTCGGCCAGAGTTCCCGGCGCCAGCGTGCGTGGGTAGAACACGTACCGTCGGGTCGACGGCGAGTACTGGATCAGAATCCGGTGCTCACGCAACGCATCCCAGAACGGCCGCGACACCGGCGTCGGCTCCGGCAAGGGTGCGGTCACCTCAATCACCACCCAGGATCAGCGCGACCTGCTCGCTCATGATGCCGCCGTTGCCGGTGACGAACGCGGTATTGCAGTCGCGAACCTGGGCCTCACCTGAGCGGCCCATCACCTGACGGGCGCCGTCGACCACGTGATGCATGCCCCCGGCCATGCCGGCCTGTCCGAACGACAGTTGCCCGCCTGCGGTGTTGACCGGGAAGTCGCCGCGGAAGGACAGGTCGTGTTGCCGCAGCCAGCCCATGCCTTGGCCCTTACCGCAGAAACCCGCATCCTCCAGCGTCATCAGAACGGTGATCGTGTAACAGTCGTAGATCGACGCCATGTCGACGTCGGACCGCTGCAATCCGGCCATCGCGAACGCCCGTTCTGCGGCTCGGGCGATGGGCGTGCGGATGAGATCGTCGGCGTAGGTCGGTGTCTTGAACCGGATGTGCTCGCCGAACCCCGTGATCCACACTGGACGGTGACGAGCACGGCGCGCCACGTCGGCGTTCGCGATCAGCACCCCGGCGCCGCCCTGCACCCGCATCACCGTTTCGAGCATGTGGATCGGGTCGGCGATCACCGGGCTGTTCAACACGTCGTCGACGGTGATCGGCTTGCCGTGGAACACCGCGCCGGGATGGGCGCACGCGTTAGAGCGCTGCTGCACCGCGATGCGTGCCAACGCCGCCGCATCGTAACCGAATTCGGCGCCGTAGCGTTGCGCGATCTGCGCGTACGGACCGTTCTGCCCGACGGTGCCGTACGGGATCTCGAACTCGGCCTGCGGGGAGCCGTAGTTGTTGCTCGACGCGCCGTACCACCCGAGCGTTCGCCCCGGGCGTGTCTGCGACCGCGGTATCTCGGTTGACCCCGGCACGACGGCGAGCACCGCTTCGCACAGTCCCAGTTCCACAGCCGCCGCGGCGCGCCACACCATGCCCGCGGCGGTGGCACCGCCGAGGTCCACCCGGTCGCCGAAATCCAAGGGAAGGCCCAGATACTCCGAGAGCGTGGCGGGCGCGAACATATCCGACTCGGCGATGCCGTGGCACGACAAGCCGTTCACCACAGCGGGATCCACGCCTGCGTCCTCGATCACCATCTTCGCCAGCCGCGCGTACTGGTCCAAGGTGAACGACGGTGGCCCACTCTGCTTCCGCTCGGCGGGCAATTCCGCGATGCCGACGATGGCCGCCTCGCCGCGCAGCCCCGTCATGGCGTATCCCGTTGCGGCAGGGCGACGGTCGCGGTGCCCGGCATCAGCACATCATCGCCACGCCGGCAGTAGATGTCGAGGTCGACGAACGCCCCGTCGTCCCGCTTCCCGGTGACCACACCCCCGAAGGTCAATTCCTGGCCGGGATGAGCGATCGCACGATTCTGCACCGAGAACGCCACCAGTCGCCCGTCACCGCCGATCCAGTCCGTCAGCGCACGCGACAACAGCGCCGCCTGCAGCGGACCCTGAACCAGGACGTTGTCATACCCTTCGGCGTCTCGTGCCCACTGCTTGTCGTAGTGAATGCGGTGTCCGTTGTAGGTGGCGGCGCTGAAGAAGAACATCTGCGTCTCGTCAACGGTGACGGTCAGCACCGGCACCGCATCGCCGGCCTCGACGTCCTCGTAGTACACCTGGTCGGTCATGCGGCCCCCTCGTGGACGAGGTCGCCGCATTCGGTGCCCATGATTCGCTCGCAAGCTTCGCTCATGCGGGCCTGGCGATCATCGACGTGGTGGCTTCGGCGAGAAGCTCACGGTGCTGGTTGCGATATTGGCTGGACCAGGTGACCAGGACGAATCGCCCTGATTTTCCTTCTTTTTCGACGATCGACTCGACGGTGCGCACCATCTCGATCTCGTCGCGGTGGTAGGCGGGCAGGTAAAACGTCGTGCTCTCGCCGCCGGCCATCCGCCGCGGTGCGCGGGGAAACGCCATGCTGCCCGTTACCGCTCCGGAGGATCCGTCCGGTCGCAGGCCGCCAAGTGTGGCAACGCCGAGGACCGCATACTGCAGATACAAAGGCGGGCAGACGATGTCGCGATAGCCGTGCTGGCGCGCATAGTCGGGCTCGAACCACAGCGGGTTGTGGTCGCCGACGGCGGCAGCCCAGCGCTGCCAGTCGCGCCGGTACACCTCACCGGTGGCGACGGCGACGACCGTGCCGATCTTTTGCGCCGACTCGGGGTCGACGAGGCTGTCGGTCGTCATCGCGTGCGTTCCCAGTTCATCTCGTTTTCAAGCCATTTCGCGGCGATGTCGGCTCCGCCCCCGAGCGTGGAAAGTACGCGTGCCCGCTCGGAGAACAAGTGCAGATCGGTGTCGATGACGTAGCCCATGCCGCCGTGCAGCTGGTGTGCGTCCAACGTGATCTTCTTGATCTCGACGGCGCGCATCCGGGCGATCGCCGTCTCCCGGGTTGCCGTGCGGCCTCGCCCGATCCAGAACACCGCCGACTGCGCGGCCAGCCGTGCCGCCGCCATCGCGATGTGCATGTCGGCGACCACATGTTGCGCCGCCTGAAATGATGCGATCGGCCTGCCGAACTGCTCGCGCATCTTCGTGTAGTCGACCGTGGCATCGATCACCGCCTCGCCGACCCCGACCAAGTCCAAACAACCCAGCGCCACAACGGCGTTGGCCAATCGGCGCAGCGTCTTGTGGTCGACAGCCGTGACGTGATCGACCACCACATCTTCGAAGCGCACGGTGAATGCGGGATGGCGGCCCATCAGGGCCACCGGTTGCGCCCCGATGCCGGCCGTCGTGGTGTCGACAACGAACGCAACCGTGCGCCCATCTGCTTGGGCGGTGGCGACGATCAGGTCGGCCAGATCCGCGTCAGCGACGAAGTCAGCGACGCCGCTCACCCGCCAGCCCTCGCCGTCTTGGTGCGCGGCCAGCGTCGGGGTGACGACAGCAGCGTCGCGCGCACTGAACACCGCACATGTCGCGCGCGTCGAACCCGATGCCAGCGCCGGCAGACAGGCGGCCCGTGCCTGCGGGCCGCCCAGCCAGTCGACGGCCAGCGCGGCCTGCATCGTGCTGTGAACGATTCCGGGGCACAACGCCCGCCCGGCCTCGACGCAGAAGGTCCCGACATCGCTCAGGCTGCCCCCGGAGCCGCCGTGCTGCTCATCGATCGCCAGGCCGAGCACCCCCGCCTCAGCAAGCGCCTTCCACAGCCCAGCGGTCATACGCTCGCCGACGGGCCCGCGCGCCAGCGTTGTCGGGCATTCTGCCGCCAGCAGGCTGCGACACAGCGCCGCCAGATCTCGTTCGTCCTGATCGGGAATCACTCGCATGCGGTCACCGCCCGTACGAGGGCATCCGGTGGCCGCGCTGAGCAATGACGTCGCGCAGCACTTCGTTGGTGCCGCCGCCGAAGCGCATCAGCGGTGACACCCGATAGAGCCGCTCGAAGAAGCCGCCGAGCGGCGCGCCGACGCTGCGGTGGGCCATCAGCCCGTCGGGCCCGAGTAGGTCGAGCGCGAGATCGGCAATGCGCTGGCGCAATTCGCTGGTGAAGATCTTCTCGACGCTCACCTCTACCGACGGAATGCGACCACAGTCGAGCATCGAGGCGGCCTCATAGCCCATCAGCTTGGCGACTTCGACATCGGCCTCGGCCTGGGCGAGGCGGCGGCGAAACGCCGGGTCCTGTGCCGGCACCGATCCGTCGCGCATCGGCGCGGCCGCCAGCGCGACGAGGTCGTCGAGCGCGCGACGCAGGTCACCCGCGTTCGTCAGCGCGCCACGCTCGAGGTCCAAGGCGCCAGTGATGTATGTCCATCCCGCGTCGACATCACCGATCAGGTTGGTCCCCGGCACGCGCACGTCGCGGAAGAACGTCTCGTTGGTGCGATATCCCGACCAGGCGTACAGCGGGTGGATCTGCACGCCCGGACTGTCGATGGGCACCATGATGACCGAGATCCCCCGGTGTCGCGGCGCGTCGGGGTCGGTGCGCACGCACAGCCATTCATGGGTGGAGCGCTGGGCACCGCTGTTCCAGATCTTGGACCCGTTGATCACCCAGTCGTCGCCGTCGCGCACCGCGCGCGTGCGCAGGCTGGCCAGGTCGGTCCCGGCGTTGGGCTCGGAGTAGCCGACCGCGCAGACGATCTCGCCCCTGGCGATCCCCGGCAGGAACTCCTTTTTGTTCTGCTCGGTGCCGTGCCGCATGATCATCGGCGCCACCGACGTGACCGTGAGGTCGGGCCCGGGCGCACCGGCGTACTCAAACTCGCTCATCAGCAGGTGCTGATGGATGGCCGTGAGGCCAAGGCCGCCGAACTCCTTCGGCCAGTTCAGCCCGAACCAGCCCTTTTCGCCGATCTTGCGGCGAAAAGCCGTGAGCTCACCGCCCTGGTACTCCAGCCCATACTCGGCCATTTCGGCCTTCAGAACAGGGGTGAGGTTCTCCGCGAGGAACCCCCGTACTTCGGCGACCCACGCGCGCTGGTCGTCGTCGAGCTCGAAGTCCACAAACGTGACGATATCGGGCACCAGGTGGCGCCAAAGCGAATCGGTCCGACTCTCGAAGGATCTGTTCACGCAGCGATTCGCCCGGTCATCAATCGGGGTGCGCGTTGACGGTACCCGCTCGGTCGGCTCCTGCCTCAGGCGACCGCGCGGGAGCGACGGGGCCGACAGCGTGCTCGGTGCGACAGCATCGCGTTTCGTCGACGAGGGCGCTCATGTCATGCGACGCAGTAGCAGCCAGGGCGCAGGTCAGTAGCTCCGTGCGATCGTCGCCGACGACGATCAGCCAGTGACCGCCACGACATCGCGATGCCGCCGCAGAGGACTCGCTGCCTACCCGAGTCCCGGGCCGCGAGCGCCGAGCGGCGGGCATCCGCTACCGCACAACCAATTACGAACGTTGGCACGGCGCGGCAGAGATGCAGCCGAGCACCTCGGCCTAACTTCGCCACGCGGGCGCGGCCAACTCCTCGACGTGAGAGATGAATTGGGTGAGCAGATCCGTCAGCTTCTCGGCCTCGTGGGCCAGTGGCTCCCCGGCCACGTGAGCGGCGTCTATCCCCAGCAACCGACTTAGGCACTTGTTTCACAGCCTGGTCAGCGTGCAAGGCAATGTTCCCGGCGACCGATGCAGTGCGATCGAGCTGTCTTGCGAAATGGCGGACGCCGTAGTCAGAACAGACACTGATAAGGACACCGCTTTGTGCTCAGCAACATCGACCAGCCCGACGACTCGCTCGACGATGAAGTTGTCCAGAATCATCTCCAGAGCAGAAAGAGCGCGATGACTGCTATTACCGACTTCGACCCCGACGCGTTCCTGGTCGTGCCGGCCAGGACGTTCGAGGACCTGCGCATCGGCGAGGTCTTCCGGGCCCCCAGCCGCACCCTGACCGACGCCCACGCCGCGGCCTTCCAGACGGTCTCTATGGACAATCACCCGGTGCACTACGACGCCGAGTGGGCGCGCACGCACGGACATGTCGCGCCGGTTGTCCACGGCCTCCAAGTGCTGGCTTTCACCGCACCGGGAGCCACCTTGTTCCCGCACTTCATCGGCGAGGTGTTCATCAGCTTCCTTGAGCTGTCCTGCACCTTCCTGGCCGAGGTGCACTCCGGGGACACCTTGTACCCGGCGCTCACGATCACCGGCCTGGAGCCGAAGGGCGACGACGGCATCGTGGTCACCGCGGTCACCGTCCACAACCAGCGCGGGCAACTCGTGCTGTCGGGCCAGCACAAGTACCTGCTGCGGCGTCAGCGGGCCGTACGGAATGGCGATGGCTGAACACCAGTCGCCGCGATCAGCATGGTTCAGAAGAAACAACGGCGCGGCGGATGTGCACGCCGCTGTCGGGCATAACCTCACGCATCGTCGCTCTAGTACCGTTCGGCCGCGCAGGGGGCCTTACGCGATTTGCGGGAAGTCTCGATCTGTCTTCGCGGGGACCGGGCCGGGAGGGGCAGTAGCACGTGACGCAGCGCCGAATCTCGTGTTCATCGAGCAAGAGTCGCACCGACTCCTCGTCAAGGGTCATGCGCAGACCGTAGGCCGAGCAAGGAAAAACTCAACATCGTTGTTGACGTTCTTGACTGGCCTCGTGCGTCAGGCCGGTGGCTCGGCCTGCCGATCGCTCAGAACCGTAGGCTCTAGACGCTCCAGGGCGTCGCCCGCAAGCGCTCGCCACGGGCATGAACCGGCCCGACAAGCGGGAGTGGCACTTGGCGAGAGCCGTGTTGTGGCCTGCCGATCTCAACACAGGAGTAGCCACGTCCCATGAATCCCAATTCGCACCAGCCCCGCAGCTTGGCCGTGATCACGGGAGCCACCGGGGGTGTCGGCCTGGAGATCGCCAAGGGTCTTGCCCGAGCCGGCTACGACACCATTGTTGGCGCGCGCAGCGAACGGCGCGGAACCGAAGCGGTGACGGCGATCCGCAGCGTGGCAACCGATCCCGCTTCCATCCAACAAAGCCCCCTGGACCTGGCATCGCTAGCCAGTGTCACCGCGTTCGCGTCCGCTTTACCCGACCGCCCCATCGATCGGCTCGTCCTCAACGCCGGCGTCATGCTCACCAACCGCAAGGAGACCAAAGACGGCTTCGAGATGATGTTCGGCACCAACGTCCTTGGTCATTTCGCCCTGGTCTCACACGTCCTCGACCGAGTGCGCGCCGCCCACGCCCCCCGGGTTATCACCCAGTCGTCGGAAAGCCATCGTGCCGGTCACCTGAACCTTCAGGACCTACAACACACCGCCGATTTCTCGCCCCTGGTCGCCTACAACGACTCCAAACAAGCACAACACATACTGGCCGTGGAACTGGACCGCCGATACCCGAACGCCGGCAGCGTCGTCTGCCAGCCAGGTTGGGTCAAGTCCGATCTCGGCCGAGATATGTCCAATGCCAACCTGTTGCAGCGCGGCGCGTACGCGATTGGCAACCTCATCATCGGCCAAACCCCTGCGCAGGGGGCACGCTCGGCACTCATGGCCGCGCTTGACGACGTCGTCCCAAGCGCATCTAGCGGCGCCTACATCACTCCCGGCAAGTTTCGCCATCTCCGCGGCAAGCCCATCGTCGCCGAGGCCTCACCGCTGGTCCTCGATGCCGCGATCGCCAAAGAACTATGGCAATACGCCACAGAGGTCACCAAACAACACAGCCAATGATCATCGGTTCCCCACGGATTGTCTGTTTGCCCCAGAATTCGCGGTAATTGTCGCTAACCAGAGCGTCATCGGCGAAAGTCGCCTGATACGGCCAATATCGAAGGCGTTGACCCCGTCGATGAACTCAACGATGGTGGGCGGCAATTGGTTCAGCATGCCTCATCTCATTCGTCGTCGTTATAGGCGCGGCTGGCCGCGGCAAGCCGACGTCAATTATGTGGCCGAGGTCAACGCTTGAGCGTCGGCCGGCTGTCGCTAAGCTTTTCAACATATTTGTTGACTCGCTCAGATTGCGCCGACATGGTGGTTGGGCGGATCAGCCCGGTGGGAACGCACCCTCAGAGGGCGGTCGGGCCGGGCATCCGACGCCGGCGCACCGGCCGCTGCATCCGCGCCGGCCTGTGCCAACGACATCAATCACACGGTGATCCGATCATCACGACGGCGAGTCCTGGAGGACCGACTGTGCAGCGGCCCAACCGCGTCGGCGATGGTCTCCCGTCGCACGACGGTGTGGTTCGGTGTTGGGTGGTTGGTGATCGGTCAGGGGTAGCCCAATGCGGCGTCCTCTGCGCGGATCCGCTCGTTGAGTACCAGGGCATTGGCGATGCTGAACACGATCGCGGTCAGCCATGCCGTGTGAACCAGCGGCAGCGCCGCCACCTCCGCGGTGACCGCGGCGTAGTTGGGGTGGTGCATCCACCGGTACGGTCCGCGTCGAACCAGCGGTGCGCCGGGGATGACGATGATCCGGGTGTTCCAGTATTTGCCGAGCACGGCGATACACCACCAGCGGACAACGGTGCTGAGCAGCACGACTGCGGCCATCGGCCAACCCAGCCATCCGATGAACGGCCGGTGCAGGGCCCAGACTTCGACGATGCAGGCAACCAGCAGCAGCCCATGCATACCCACCATCACCGGGTAGTGACCGCGGTCGAACTCGGTGCCGCCGTGAGCGATTGACCACGTGGCATTTCGCCGGGCGACGGCCAGCTCGACCAAGCGTTCAGCGCCGATAACAAGGATGAACAGGTAGTAGGCCATCGCCCCTCACCAACTCAGCAGCACCAGCTCGAAGCTGAAGCCCGGCCCCATCGAGACCATCACTCCCAAGGTTCCCTCGGGTGGCGAATCGGCGATCGTGCGGCGCAGGACGTCAAGCACCGACACCGACGACATGTTGCCGTTTTCCCGCATCGAGTTTCTGCTGTGCGCAAGCGCTGCCGGTGACAGCCCAATCGCGTTCTCGATCGAATCGAGCACCTTGGGACCACCGGGATGGCAGATCCACGTCGAGACCTCGGCGGTGGACAACCCGTAATCGGCGAGGAATGAGTTGACCTCGTCGCCCAGGTAGTCATCGACCATTTTCGGCACATCCTTGGACAGCACGAGTGCGAGCCCGTTGGAGCCCACGTCCCAGCCCATCATGTCGGCGGTTGCCGGAAGCAGCAGGCTCCGCGATGCCAGGATGCGAGGAGCCCGATGCGCGCTGGGGCCCACCGCAGCGCGGTCGGCCCCGGTGGCGACCACCGCGGCCGCACCGTCGCCGAACAGGCATACCCCGATCAGCGCCGGGATCGAGGTGTCATCGCGCTGCAGGGTCAGCGAGCACAGTTCGACCGACAGCAGCACCGCCACCTGCCCCGGGAAGGCCCGCAGATAGTCGTTCACCCGCGCCATCCCGGCGGTACCGGCCAGACACCCCAGACCGAACAACGGGACACGCTTGACGTCGGGTCGCAGTCCGATTGCCGGTGCCAGCCGCGCGTCGATGCTCGGCACCGCCACCCCGGTGCTGGAGACCGCCACGATGATGTCGACCTCCTCGGGTGCGATGCCCGCCGCGTCCAGCGCCGACAGGACGGCGCGCTCCCCGATGTCGACGCCAACCTCGATGTAGGCGGTGTTCGCTTCGGTGAAGCCCGTCAGTTTCGGATACCGCGACAGCGGCAGCGCCAGACTGCGGTGCTCGACTCCAGTCGTTCCGGCGAAGCGCATGAACCCCGGCTCGGCGAACGAGGTGAGCTCGCGTGCCACGTCTTCCTGGTCATACCGGTTTGGCGGGAACGCCACCGCGGTGCCCACGATGCGCGGAGCGCCGCTGGAGAGAAGGGTAACCGGGTCTGCGGAGGTGAAATACGTTGTTTCGGCCATAAATCTGAAAGACAAACAATGTCGCGTCAATGAATCCCGAACTAGCCAATCGTGTACGCCGCTACACCACCTCCACGACCACGTTGTGTCACACCACAGCGACGGCCGCGCGCGCCGGCGTCAGGATGGACTCAAATGGTCGCCGCGGGTGTGGTGGCACGTATGCGTCGAACGCATCGAAGGGGAGTGGTCGATGAGCGCAAAGGTTCGCGAAGATTTGGTGCTGTCGCACGCTGTGGTCACCGCCGAGGTGGAAGCGCCAGCGAGCACCGAATGTTTGGGCAGGGTTGTTCGTCGATCTGATTCCCGAGTCGTGCTGGTTCAAATGTGCGCAGCTGCGTGGGTCACCGGTATCGGGATCGGCTGCGCCGCGTGGTATATCGGTGCGAAGGACCGGTGTGAGGTGTGCGGTGCCGGTCGCGACGCGGACGTCGGCAAATGGCTCGAGGCTCATGAACGCTGCGAGTATGACGACAGCACAACAGCGCAGTGGTTTAAACGGATCGTCTGCGAGTGCAGTTTCTGCCACGAGGTAACGCATTACGGGCTGGCGTTGTCGAGGGTGACACCAATTGGTCTACGTGTTGGTCACGGCGAACAGCGCGCTGCCGGCGAGTTGGCCAGACGATGGAGCGGTCAGGCAAAACCTTGCTGGCGCTAGGTCTGGTGTGTGCCCAAATATCGTGGACCGCAGGTTGATTGTGGGGCAAAGCGAAATTAGCGATGGCTGATGACGAGGGATATTGACACCTCGAATCCATCCGTTGTGGAGTCCAATGAAGTTGCGGTAGCCGAAACGGCGTGGCGCCGCAGACGAATTGATCAGCAGCATCCCCGCTACAAATGGGTTGCCTTGTCCAACACGACATTGGGCGCGCTGCTGGCCTCCATCAACGCCTCGATCGTGCTGATCTCGCTGCCGGCCATCTTCCGCGGCATCGGCCTGAACCCGCTGGCGCCAGGAAACGTGAGCTATCTGCTATGGATGCTGATGGGCTACCTGGTGGTGAGCGCGGTGCTCGTCCTCCCGCTCGGGCGCCTCGGCGACATCTTCGGCCGGGTACGCATCTACAACCTCGGTTTCGCGATCTTCACGATCGCCGCCATTGCGTTGTCGTTCGACCCGTTTCGCCTCGGCGGCGGCGCGGTGTGGCTGATTTGCTGGCGCGTCGTCCAGGGCATCGGCGGGGCCATGCTGATGGCCTGTTCGGCGGCCATCCTGACCGACGCGTTCCCCAGCAGGCAGCGCGGCATGGCGCTGGGGGTCAACCAGGTCGCCGCCATCGCCGGCCAGTTTCTGGGTCTGCTGATCGGCGGACTGCTGTCGGAATGGGATTGGCGCGCAGTTTTCTGGGTCGGCGTACCGCTGGGCGTGGGCGGGACGGTGTGGAGTTTCCGCTCGCTGCGTGAAGTCGGCGTCAGGACTCCCGCTCGCCTCGATTGGCCCGGCACAGTGCTTTTCGGCGTGGGCCTGACCGTGCTGTTGGCAGCGATCACCTACGGGATCCAGCCCTACGGCGGTCATCCCACCGGTTGGACCAACCCCTGGGTGCTCGGTTCGATCACGCTGGCCGTTGTCGCACTGGTCACGCTGTACTTTGTCGAATCGCGCGCACCCGCTCCCATGCTCGACATCAGGCTGTTCCGGTCCAAGCCCTTCGCGCTGGGCAACATTGCCGGGCTGATGGCCTCCGTCGGCCGTGGCGGCCTGCAGTTCATGCTGATCATCTGGCTGCAGGGCATCTGGCTACCACTGCACGGCTACAGCTTCGAATCCACCCCGCTGTGGTCGGGCATCTACATGCTGCCGATGACCCTCGGCTTCCTGCTGGCAGGCCCGCTGTCGGGCACGCTGTCGGACCGCTTCGGCTCCCGGCCGTTCGCCGTCGGCGGTCTGGTGCTGATGGCGATGACATTCGTGGCCCTGGCCCTTATACCGGTGGATTTCGACTACCGGGTGTTCGCCGTGCTGATCTTCCTCAACGGCCTGGGCGGCGGCATCTTCACGGCGCCCAACACCGCGGCGATCATGTCCAGCGTGCCGGCCGCCGAGCGCGGCGCCGCCTCGGGTATCCGTGCAACGGTCACCAACGCCGGCATGTCGTTATCGATCGGCATTTTCTTCTCGCTGATGACCGCCGGCCTGGCCCACTCGCTGCCCGCCACGCTCAGCGCCGGGCTGCAGCAGCAAGGCGTACCCGCGACGGTGGCCCACAACGTGGCCAACCTGCCTCCGGTCGAAAGTCTGTTCGCGGCGTTCTTGGGTTACAACCCGATCGCCGAACTGCTGGGCTCCTCCGGAGTCCTGCAGCAACCCGGAGTCAACGCGGCAGTGCTGACCGGAAGACAATTCTTCCCGCAGTTGATCTCGGGGCCATTCCACAACGGGTTAGTCGTGGTGTTCACCGCCGCCACGGTGATGATGGTCATCGGCGTGGCGGCCTCCTGGGTCAACCCCGGGCGCACCGTCGACGACAGCGACGACTAAGCCTCGATCCACCGATCGCTTGAGTTGAGTGGTGTCGGGGTTTGTTGATGCTGTTTTCGGGTTGTGGGCATGGGGTATCTGCTGGTCTGCCCAGCTTTTCCTGTTCGCTGCGGTTGGGCCTGTCGGCGGGTGGTCAGGGTGTCGCCAGCTGTGGCGGCGGACGTCCAATCGTGTTGTGCCATAGTGCAAGCCAATGTTTCGACCAGGGCCAGTGGGTGGGCAGGTGCAGGATCGGTCGGCGCTGGGGTCGGGCCAGCCGGGCCGGGACGGTGACAATCCTGCGGCGTAGCGTCGATCCCCGTGCCCGGGTGTGTTGGTCGCCGGCGAGCACGCCGGCGGCATGCAGCAGGTTGTGGGCGATCGCCGCGCACAAGACCCAGGCGGAGTTGGCGCCGAAGCGTCCCGAGGGCAGATGGGCCAGGGGTCCGTCGATGAGGTCGGCGAATACGGTTTCGATGATTGCGTGGTGGCGGTGGGTGATGTCGGCCTGCTCGACGGGGGCGTCGGTGTTGGTGAAGAACGGGTGATACCGCCAGACCGGGAACAGCGCGTCGCGGTAGCGGGCGTCCTTGACCCGGCGCACGATCAGTCGGGCGGTGATCGCATCGGGGGTGGAAGCGAATGCGGTGTAGGGGATTTCGGCGACCTCGGCATCAGAGATCCAGGCGCCGGTGTCGGGATCGCGCACCGCACCCGGATAGCGCACCGGGGTCCACGCGTGCTCGCCGATCGCCGCGATCGCCTTGTCGATCGCTGAGTTGCGGGCCATCGCCACCGAGAACTGTGCGCCGTGTCGTATGCACGTGCCCACCACGGCGCGCGAGCCGAAGGCCGAATCGCCACGCACCAGGATCGTGGTGTCTGCGCTGATGGCGCGGGCGGTGCTGATCGCCTGAGCGACCATGCGTGCGGCACCCTTGGCCGAGTTGGCCCGCCCAGCGCGCAACCGCAGCCCGGCGATCACCGGGGCCGAACCTGCGGTGCTGATCGTGGTCGCCACCGGCGACAGCCCCTTGCGCAGGATCTGCTTGCCGGCGATCTTGGTGTGCCCGTAGGACGCGCCCTGTTTGGCGTGCCCATACACCGGGCGTAGCAGCGAGTCGATGTCGATGAACATCTGCTCATGGGCCCCGGGTAGCAGATCGGTCCGCTCACACAACGCCACCAGGTGCTCCCGCACGACCGACTCGAGTTGGCGGGCATGACCAAAGGTGAACTCCCGCAACAACGTTCCCACAGTCGACGGTGCGTATACCCCGTCGAACAGGGTGTTCATTCCACCACTGCGGACCACGTCAATGTCGTCGATACAGTCCGCGCCCGCGCACATGCCAGCCACCACGGTGGCCAGCTTCGGGGCCGGGTTGGCCGCCCCCGAGGCGATCCGTGGTTCGGCGATGCGGACCTTCTCAGCGATCAGCCGCGACAGCCCGGTCTGCTCGGCCAACGTCATCACCGGCACCAGCCCGGCACAGGACACGAGGCGATCATCGTCGAACACCGCAGAACCCACGCCGAACCTGTGCGACACTTTCACCGAGAGTGCCTTTCTGACTTGGACCGATTGATGCGTAAGGAACACCAATCATCCCAGCTCAGAGGGCACTTTCATCGTTGCGACACCCTCACCAACCGATCCACGTCAGTGGATCGAGGCTAAGCCTTCGAGCGTCTTCGCTGCAGTTCACCGCGCATCCAGCTGTCATGGACGATCTGATGGCACAGTTTCACTATCGAGAGCGTCTGACGTCGACCGTTCCCTAGCCGTACGACTTTCCGATGTCATAGCGACTGAACCAATCTGGTCTTCTACCAATCAGTTCGAATCGTTCTACGGCGACGTACTGGCGTAAACGATGATTGATTGCAGTCGGCATAGGTACATGCACGGGCGTGCGGCCGTTGTAATCGCGGACAGCGACGGACGTTGAACGATATCACTCGGGACATCGACAGCCTCAGACCATCTGGCGAGGGTATGGCGGCGCAGGGTTGCCACCGCTGGCGAATGCCCGCCAAGGAGGTGCCGGCCGCTAGGCGGTCGACGAGAATCCGGGCGTAAGGCGACTGTTCAGCGCCGCAGCAGTCGTGATCGGATCCGTCACCTCCCGCTGCTTGACGGCGCCGGTAGTAAGGACATTGACCATGCGAGAACAAGCGTCTGGACATCAGCTAATTATCTTGCAGGATAGGCTAATTCAATCCGGTCGCCACCCGAGACCGGCGGCGATCCGCTCGAATTTGATCCATGCTTGGTGGCTGTAGGAACGAAGTCCAGTTCATGAGTCGATGTAGGGCTGGCCATTCAGCGTTATTGAAGTTACTGATCTGCATGCGCGCATCGTGTCTCGTTTGACAGTGACGGGTTCCTGATTGTCGCCGACGGTGGAGGCAGGGCGGAGAGTCCGCCTTGGCTATACATCGAAATGAGTACCACATGCGAATCGGACTGAAACACTTCGCACTAATGTTGGGCGCTGCAGCTGTCTCGGCGGCAATCGCGGGCGCCCCAGTTGCCGGCGCCGATCCCGACCAGTCTAACCAGACTCAGGAATCGTGCACCAACGCGGAAGCGTCGTCGACTGTGTGCCAATCGCCAGGCGATGTTGAGATCACCGATGCGCCTCCGCCTAGGACCTTCTATCCGTACGGGTCGCCGCCCCCTACGGCTGGCTGACCGCGAGCGCGCCGAAACCAGCTTGTACCAAGGAAGGATCAATGATGGGAATCGGACGGAAACATATCGCGCCCATGTTCGGGGCGCTGGCGGCCGTGGCGGCGATCGGCACAGCACCGCTAGCGGCCGGCGAAGGACCGTCGGACGCGCAGCAGCCACCGCCGCCTGGGCAGTCCTGCGTGCAGTTGGGCGCCTCGCAATTCAAGTGCGAATCGCCCGGCAACGTTCAGCTCAACGACGCTCCATCGGTACCCAACAACCCGTTCTGAGAGCTACGCCCGTCAGTGGGCACCGCTCGCGACCCCTATGGTGCATCGTGCGCCACGCACGACGAGCCTGGTGATTCAAGGCGTGCCCGCGGGTATCGCACTGGGGTAGAGCTTGCCCGCCGAGGGTGTCGCGACAGACTCCCAACCGAGATGGTGTCGGTAAAGCTCGTGTCACGAGTTTACCGTTGCCACAATGCTGTTTCCGGTTGCATACGCTGCCGACGGCACGCATTCGGCGACGTAACGGTTCACGGGAGGGCCGAGGGCTGGCGCGGCCCGGGTGACGGGCTGCCAGGCGGCACGGCGTCGCAACCAATCACCACCGCACAGCCGATGTCCGCCAGCCGTCGCGTGAGCATCGGTTACTGGTTGGTGTAGGGCAGCACGACGAAGCGGTCGTCCGCCAATCAGACTGCAGTCCTGACCAATTCGATCGCGCCGCGCAGTACCCGGTCTATTCGCGGCGTGGCGGCGTGCTGCAGTGACGGCACGATCTCGAAGAGAGTCATTGACCTGTATTCACTTCCACAGTCGTCGCCCAACAATGTAATTCAATTATCAGGACGCGAGAGGGACGCACCAATCGCCCACTCCCACCTCATGATCCATGCAGTGTGTGGATGGCCAGGCAGAAGCCGTTCATCGCGCTCCAGTGAATTTGACAGATACTGCTACGGATTCACTTCGTCTATGAAGGAGCGGTCGCACGATCGACTTCGACGGCACCACACCTCATTGTGGCTCGTGCCGCGACCTCAGGCGTCGCCGTCGGATACAACGCTGCTCCGGTATCGGTGTAGTCAACAACCATCCACATGGTTACATCAGTCGGCGGTGCACTTCGGACACCAAACATAGTTCGGCGACATCCTTTGGGCGCGAAAGAGATCGGCCGGTGCGCTTCTCGATCCGGCGCAATCGATGACGCACGGTGTTGGGATGGCAAAAAAGCACCTCGGCGGCCCTGCGCACCGATGCGTCGTTGTCCTGCCACACCCGAAACGTTTCGCACAGCGTCTCGCGCTCGTGTTCGGGGAGGTCCTCAAAGCCTTTCAAGGCATGTGCGATCGATTTCACCATCACCTCAGGGGCAGCGACTGCTGCGATGGCCAGAATCGAGCCGTCGAACACCGCAACCGGCGAGGCGTGGCGTGGTCGGCCCCGCAGCATCACCTTGGCGAAATGCAGCGCTCGTGGCGTGTCGCGCAGATCGTCGAAACACGAACTGACCCCTACGCGATCCGTCGCCAACCGCGACACCAGACCGAGAATCTCGTCATGTTGCCGCTCAGAATCGACATGCACGATCCCGACCTGCAGATCTGGGTGAAGCCGCCAGGCCGAATACACGTCGCGGCCGCGCAGCTTCGATTCGATCTCTGGCAACGTCTCGATACCCAAGGTGGGAACCTGCGCGGCGATGACCACGAACGGACCACTGGCCGGCAGCCGAAGACAGCTGGCTGCCTCCCACAAGCTCCACCGATCAACGGCTCGCCCCTCGAGCAGCGAATCAACCAGGAACGGACGCTGAGATACGTCACCCAGGAGCTGCCTTTTCTGCTCATCGCGGTATCCGGCCACCACCACACTCGCGACAAGTTCGGCGAAGCGGCTGATGCGGGCCTCGGTGTCGGCCGGCATCGGACCCGGTCGTGCCGAACCGACCGCCGCCAGGCCCCACACGCGTCCATCGACGATGACCGGAACACCCACCGCAGCGCGGATGCCCACCGCACGCACCCGTGTCGCGAGGAGCCCGGCGACGTTGTCGTAGCTGTCCATCCGAGCGGGCTCACCGGTGCGCAGCACCATCGATGCGAGGGTGTTAGCCGCTGTCGGTGTCCGCGTGCCCACTGGCCACTGCACCGGCTCAGCAGCAGGAGGGTAAATCCCCGCCACCACCGTAATTTCGTCGCCGGTCCCGTAGCGCCACAGTCCGGCGGCCTCCGCGGGCACGCACCGACACATTTCTCTGGTCACGGCGTCGAATACCTCCCACGGTTCAACCCCGCGGGCGACCAGCGTGCCCACCCGCCGCGCCGCCGCGTGCTCGGCGGCGAGCCGGCGATACTCGGCGTACAGCGCGACATCCCCGGAAAACTCATCGAGCTGCCCCACCGCAGGTTCGTCGGTGGCTAGTAGTTCGTCCATGGCTCCCTCGCACATCAATCCTGAAGTGACCGGCGGCACGGTGTCGTGAGGTCAGGGTGATCGTCAGTCGAGCGGGCAGGTGTTCGCATCCCCCATTGCACGCTGCGACTAATGACTGGCGGCTAGTCAGTCCGGCAGAACACCATCAAGCTGGCCGCGCGACTCGATACCGAACTTGCTGAACACCTTGCCCAGGTGGTACTGGACGGTGCGCGGGCTGATGAACAAACGGGCACCGATCTCGGCATTGGTCAGACCGTCACGCGCCATCCGCGCAACCTGAGCCTCCTGCGCCGTGAGCTGCGTAACATCGGTAGCGCTGCGGCGCTTGCGGGCCGTTTCGCCGGTAGCCAGTAGCTCACGCCTGGCCCGCTCGGCGAAAGCGGCCATGCCCATCGCGTCGAACATCTCATGCGCGATACGAAGCTGCGCGCGCGCATCGATACGGCGGCGCTCCCGTCGGAGCCATTCGCCATATAGCAGGTGAGCCCGGGCGAGTTCTGTGCGGATGCGGGTATTGCCAAGAAGCTCAATCGACTCGAGATGAAGACGTTCGGCGGCGTCACCGTCACTGAGCAGCGCGCGTGACCGGGCCTCGACGCCGAGCGCCCAGTCGGTGCCGCTGGGTGTGGTCCTCTCGGCCAACCGGCGCAGCGCGTCGGCGGCGACGTCATTGTGTCCGCTGCGCACTGCCGCCTCGACGAGCTCGACCGCCGCCCAGCCCGGTATCACCATTTCGACCGAGTAGGAGGTAGCGCGGTGGGCTGCCTGCATCGCCTTCTCGTAGCTACCGAGGCCGTTGTTCAGCACGGCGTTCGCCCAGTCGGCGGTGGTGATCCCGCCACCTTCGCCTCGGAGGTTCACCTCGCTGATGGTCGCGTCGATCAGCGAGGCCGCCTCGGGTTGTCTGCCGCGCAACGCCGCCACACCTAGTTCGGCGTACGGGGCGAGGTGGCTGCCGGTCGCATCCATCGCGGCCTGAATTTCCCCGACCAGACAGGCTGCGCCGGTCAGATCACCCGCGAACATCACCGTGTACGCTCGCGAGCTGAGAGCCAGCGGCAATTCGCTGAGCGCACCGACGCCGCGGGCAAGCTGGATCTGCCGGTCGGAAAGCAGATCCCAGTGCTCGTCGTCCCAGAGGTGTAGCGCCACGATGCCGGCTACCCAGTGGCAGCGCAGCTGCTCGTGGACCGACATGTCGATGCCGAAGACGTCCAGTGCTTTCCGCAGTATCGGCAGTCCGGCTTCATATCCCTCGTCGAAGTGCGCTGCCAGGCCGTCTAAGAGAAGGTCGGGGGCACGCGTTGCGTGTCGCGGCGGCGGTGCGGCCCGGGCGGCGCGCGCCACCTCCGGCACACCACCGCCGAGGGCCTGGCGACCGGCCAAGATCGCGGCCGAAAATGCCTCCAGGTAGGTCGCCCGGCAAAGGTCGACGTCGACTGGCTCCAGCCGCTTGGCGGCCTTCAGCAGCAGGGATGGCGCATCACTGCCCCGATTTGTGACGAACGCGAGGTCAGCTGCAAGCAAGTTAATACGAGCTTGCTGCAAGTCAGTGCTCGCTCCGGCCTCCGCGAGGGACAGCATGTGCCGCACCGCGTCGAAAGCGCCAGCCCGTAAGTTGGCCGCCGCGGCCGCCAGCGCCCGCTCGGTGCGACGCGCGGGGTCTTGCGTCAACATCGTGGCGCGCTCGAGGAATGCCGCCGCCGCAGCCACGCCGCCACGCGCCTGCGCCCGGCCCGCCGACTGCTCCAACTCCGCTGCCACGGCCTCATCCGGCCCAGCTGCGGCATGGGCCCGGTGCCAAGCGTGTCTATCGGGATCCTGCTCTGGATCGGTGACCTCAGCCAGCGCACCATGTACCTCCTGCCGCTCCTGCGGCGACGCCAACCCGTAAACCACCGAGCGCACAAGGGGATGCCGAAACCGCACCCGCATACCGAACTCGATCAGGGCCGCCTCGACCGCGGGCGCCGCGGCTTCGGGGCCAATCCCGAGCCTCGCGGCGGCTCGCCACACCAGTACCGGATCGCCGACCGGTTCGGCCGCGGCGATCAGCAGCAGCCGCCGGGTCGAGTCGGGCAGAACGTCGATACGGCGGCGGAAGCTCTCGTCGATACCGCCCGACAGCCGAACCGTGCCGGGAAACCCAAATCCCCCGGCCAGCTGCTGGGTAGTCAATCCGCGAGGCAACTCCAGCAATGCCAGCGGGTTGCCGTGCGTCTCGGCGAGGATCTGATCGCGCACCCGCGTATCGAGCGGTCCAGTCAGCACAGAATCCAGCAGCGCCCGCGCGTCGGCCTCCGCCAGCCCCTCGATCCTCAACTCCGCCAACCCCGCCAGCTCGCTTCTCGGTGTCCGGACCGCGAAGACCATGCCAACCGATTCCGCCACCAAGCGGCGCGCAACGAAGCCAAGGACTTGCGCGGAGGCGCGATCGACCCACTGCTCGTCGTCGACCAAACACACAAGAGGCTGCTCCTCGGCGACCTCGGACAGCAGGCTCAAGATCCCCAGCCCGACCAAAAAACGGTCAGGGACCGGCCCGGCACCCATGCCGAAGGCAGTCCGCACCGCGTCACGCTGCGGCACCGGTAAACGCTGCAGGCTATCCAGCATGGGCCCACACAGCTGATGCAATGCGGCGAAAGCCAATTCCATCTCGGACTGCACACCCGCAGCGCGCGCTACGCGACAGCCCGACGCTTTGCCGGCCAGGTAGTCAAGCAAGGCCGTCTTGCCGACACCCGCTTCGCCAGACACCACCAACGCCTGGCTCTCACCGGCGCGAACTGCCGCCACGAACTGATCGAGCGTGTCGCGCTCGGCGGCACGGTCAATCAGCTCCATCGCGCCGCCCCGCACCGAAACGTCCGCCGCTGTCTGCGCCGGAAGTGGCGACAACCCTACCCGCTGAGCATCAGCCCTTCGAATTGAATTCGACGCATGGGTATGCGGAAAGTCGCGGGATCCACAGGTAGTCATGACGCGGGTGACGGAACCCGGCGGTCACGGTCAACGAGCAAACTCATTGCGGTCAGGTCCGCGGCCGCGCACCGTCATCACCGTGGCGCGCACCCTTTCCGGCGGCAGCGCGGTGAGGACACGGGTCACAAATACTTCGAACGCTTCCATGTAATCGCGTAGGAACTGCTCGGTCCCTTTGTCCGTCACCTCGCCCGGTTCGGTGATGAAGCCAGGAGTGAGCTGAATGTAAGTCTCGGGCGCCCACATCAGCGGCGATTCGCAGAAGCTCAGCGCACTGCGCAGACTCTGCTGGCCGACAGCCTTTCCGATCTTGCCCGGGCAGGCGCCGATCACGCCTGATGGCTTATGCGCGAATGAGTTTGTTCCATGTGGGCGCCTGGCTCAGTCGATGGCGTTGTTCACGATGCCCGGCACGCCTCGGTTGTACTCCTGGCGATGGGACCGCCGCGCGGCGAAGCGCTCGGACTCGCTTGGACCGGGGTCGATCTCGACAGGGCAAGGCGTACGGTCCGACAGGCACTGCATCGTGTCGACGGTCAATTACGACTGCACCCGGTGAAAACAGACGCGTCGGTCGCGGTACTTCCTATCCCGGCCCCGTTAGTGAACATCCTAAGAGCGCACCGCAAACGACAGCTCGAAGAACGGTTTGCCGCAGGCTCGCGATGGCGCGAGATGGGCCTGGTCTTCACGACTTCACATGGCGGCTGGCCGATACCTTGCCTCCAACAGCTTTGCCAACGATCGCGATCATGCCATCTTCCCGCCGAATGGCAGATCATCTTCGGCAAAGGATTGCCTAAGCTGGCTCGCCATCGTCCCAGTCACGGCGACCTCATCCGACGAGGCTGGCCAGCGTCGCGTGCACCTGGGGAATGGTCGTCGGCGCCGCCGGCTCGAACGTCACGCGCCCGAGCAGCGCCGTTGCCGCGGCGGGCGGAGTGCCGATCACGACGCCGTGCGCCGTCCCCTGCGGGGTGGGGATGTCGATCGTCGATCCGGGCACGAGGTCGTCGCCGACACCGGTGTCGCCGTCGAACCATTCGTCGAACCACTGAGCGGTAAGTGTGTCGACGGCGGGCGGGTTCTGCGGCTGAGGGAAGCCGGCGACGACGTACGCGGAGAACTGGATGAGCGGGTTGCCGCCGCGCATCGAGTCCATGTGCACCCCGCCCGTGAGCACGACACCGTTGAACCGGTCCGGACGTGCAGCGGTCAACGCTTCGTTGACGTCGCTCGACGAGTTGAACAGATTCGGCGGCGCGCCGATCTCACGGATCGGAATGTAGTGGCCAGTCAGCGCCTCGTAGTCGTCCAGCTTGCGCAGTGCATCGACCATGGTGGTTCCGGTAGGCACGCCGTCGAGAGTGATCACGCCGACCAGGTCGTCGGCGGCGCCGTTCTCGGCGAGGAAGCCGGCCGCGGCCGCGACCAGATTGCCCCCAAGCGAGTGACCCGCCAAGCCGAACTTCTGTGGCAGTTTCGCCGTCGCCGGATCCAGGCCGTACTGGGTCGCATAGCCGGCGTCGAGCGCGCTCCGCGTCAGTGCGGCCCGGTCGCCGACGAACAGGTCCGCGATCGCGGCGGCCATTCCCGTGCCACCGAGCCAGTACGTGTCGCCGGCGAAGACGTTGGACGGCAGCGACGGGGTGACGACGATGCTCTGTGTTTCTTCGGCCAGGTTCGCCGCCGTGTAGCTGTACATCGGACCGAGCGCCAACAGGCCGTGGTTGAGCAGGATCATCCTCGTCGGCGGTGGGTCGCCTTCATCGACTTCGGGGTAGTACCAGTTGGCCGCCACTCGTTGTCCGGTGCTCAACGTGATCCAGGAGTTCCGCACTGTCACCGTGCTGCCCGGCGGAAGCACCGGCGGTCCGGCCACCAACGCCTCGACCGCTTGCAGGGCGGTCAGGGCGATCGACCCGACGTTGACGACGACGGCACTGATCACCGACCCGACGAGGCCCAGCAATGAGGGCGCGGCCGGGGCGACATCCGCGGCGACTGGCGCCTGCACCAGGCTCATCGGCGAAGCCAACTTGGCTGAGACCGACTGAGTCGCAGGGTGATTCGCGACCGGTTCGGCGATGGATTCGACGGCGGGGGTTGCCGCGGGCGCGACGGTCTCTGCGCTCTCAATGGGTTCTTTGGCCGCCTTGGCCATTTCGGTTACCTGGGACTTTTGGGCCACCGGTTCAGCCGTCGCCGACTTCTTCTTCGGCGCCTCGGCGGTGGGCTTGACCGGGCTTGCCGGCGCGGCTTCGTCGTCGGGGTCCGTCGATTCGGACGTCGACTCGTCGTCCTTCTTCGTGTCGTCCTTCTTCGTGTCGTCCTTCTTCGTGTCGTCCTTCTTCGTGTCGACCTTCGTGTCGGTCGCCGAACCCGGCTTGTCCGCGTCCGAGTCCAACGGTGCGGTGGCGCCCGCGGAACCGGAGTCCTTTTTGGGGCTGGTCGAGTCCTTTTTGGGGCTGGTCGAGTCCTTTTTAACGTTGGGGCTGGTCGAGTCCTTTTTGGCCGCGTCGGAAGTCGTCGACCCCGACGAGGACATACCTCCCGGCTTCGAACCGGTGCCCGTGTCCGCAGTGGCCACGCCGGCTGCGCCAAGCAATGCCGCCGAGACACCTGCGGTGACGATTCCGGTCCCTACCCACACCGACAACTGCTGCATGTAAACCCCTGACGTCATTGTCGAATCCTTCCGGGTCGATATTGACAGGGGTTGCTCGCGCCGGAGGGTGTTTGGCGTGGTCGTCAGCTCGCCGAGACGGCGGTCAGCGGCGTGGCCAAGCTTGATGACACGGCCCAACCGGGGTCAATAGGCTCAATACGAGCGAAGGAGACGTCATGACCGTTAGAACGTGTTCCCGCGATGAGGGCCGTCAGCTGCCTTCAGTGCGACCTCTCCGTCGTCGAGCTACCGTCACCGCATGATCAGGGTGGTTGTCATTTTCACCCTCTGAACTGGTGCGATAATGGTGGAGCTAAGGGGACTCGAACCCCTACTCATTCCTGCGGAAACAGCGTCGGAACTGCGATGAATGTTTTGACGACGTTGTTACGTCGACTCTCTGTGTCCTGCCGCCATGCGTCCGCGTGTTACGCGACGCAACGGTGCTGGCCGATACGCATGCCTCGCCGTGGCTGACCCGTCACCCAATCGTTCGAACCCGACGAGGACTGGTTCTGGGACTACCTACACGGGCGTTATATCAACAGCCCCCGTCAAATCGCATCCATCGCGCGGGGAACGCTTGGTGGACAACATCGTCGGGCATCTGCTCCACGGAGTCACTGAACCCGTCCCGCAGCGCGAGGTACCAGCCACGGCGTGTACGCGGTCTTCGTGTAAATCCTGTCTAGAGCCTGACAGAACTCTGATAGTCCGTGTCGAAAATTGTTCCCCAGCACAGCATTTCGCGCTCATCGTTGTCACCGGGTATATCGACTTCGTCAGCGGTTCCCGCGAACGTGGTGGTGACGTACGTTGTCACGACGTGGTGGCGACGCTCAACGGATGAGAGGACCGGCAGGGCAATGGCTGATCAGAAGACCGTCCACGAGGTGACCTACGATCTGCTTCGTTCGCTGGGACTGACCACGGTGTTCGGTAACCCCGGTTCCACCGAGCAGACGTTTCTGAAGAACTTCCCCGACGACTTCACCTATGTTCTGGGGTTGCAGGAGGCCTCGGTGCTGGCGATGGCTGACGGGTTCGCCCAGTCGACTGGCAAGCCCGCCCTGGTCAATGTGCACACCGCTGCGGGGACCGGAAACGCGATGGGCAGCCTGGTGGCCGCCTACAAGGGCAACGTCCCACTGATCGTCACGGCCGGCCAGCAGACGCGTGAAATGGTGTTGTGTGAACCGTATCTGAGCAACCCGGACGAGACTGTGTTTCCGCAGCCGTGGGTGAAATGGGCCTATCAGCCAGCCCGCGCCCAGGACGTGCCGGCGGCGTTCATGCGCGCCTACACGATCGCGTTGCAGCCTCCGGCCGGCCCGGTGTATCTGTCGATCCCGCTTGACGACTGGGAGAAACCTGCGCTGGGCCCCGCGGTGATCCGCACGGTCAGTCACCGCGTCAGCCCGGATGCCGAGCGCCTGCGCGGATTCGCCGAGCGCATCAACAGTGCGCAGCGACCGGCTCTGGTCTTCGGCCCTGAAGTCGATCGCAGCGGCGCCTGGGATGCAGGCGTGGCGTTTGCGGAGAAGGTCGGCGCGCCGGTGTACGGCGGCGCGCTGCCCGACCGCGCGTCGTTCCCCGAGGACCATCGACTCTTCCAGGGACAGTTGCCGATGACCGTCGCCGGTGTCACCGAGACGCTGCGGGGCTACGACCTGGTAGTCGTGATCGGGGCGCAGGTCTTCCGGTACTACCCCTACGTGGCCGGCGAGTATTTGCCAGAGGGCACCGAACTGCTGCAGATCACCAACGATCCGCGACTGGCCGGCTCGGCGCCCGTCGGTGACAGCGTGCTCGGGGACGCGCTGCTGGTCCTGGAGCAACTGGTGGACATGGTCGACGATCACAGCGACCGGCCGGTCCCCACTGCGCTGGCCCCAACGGCCGCCGTTGACATGACGGGCTCGGCACCGCTCGAGCCCGATGCGGTGTGGTCGACGTTGAGCACCGTCAAGCCCGCCGATTCGCCGCTGGTCACCGAATCGACATCGACCCAGGCCCAACAAACGCGATTTCTGCCCACCACCCGCCCGGGATCGTTCTTCGCCACTGCCAGCGGCGGGATCGGCTGGGGGGTGCCGGGGGCGGTCGGCATCGCCCTGGGCGACCGCGCCCGAGGCGTCAAGCGCACCGTGGTCGCCACCATCGGAGACGGGTCATTCGAGTACTCGGTGCAGGCCATCTGGACCGCGGCCCAACACCGGCTGCCGATCGTGTTCGTCGTGATGCGCAACGGCGAATACTCGATCCTGAAATCGTTTGCGGTACTTGAACAAACCCCTGGTGTGCCCGGGCTGGACCTGCCGGGCCTCGACATCGCCTCCATCGCAGCGGGTTTCGGATGCCGCGCGGTCAACGTGGACAGCACGGAGAAGCTCGCCCACGAGTTCACCACCGCGCTTGAGGCCGACGGTCCCACCGTCATCGTGGTGTCGACCAAACCGCAGCCCGCGCACCTGGGATAGATGTCGTGACCGATATGTCCGTTGGGCTTGACGCGTCCGTGACCGCGGGTCCAATTGAAGGCAACGCGTTGGACGCGTTTGACGCGACGGCGGCCCGGACCTCGGCCCAATAGCCGCCGCGCGCCGCGATCTCGTGGACCGCCGCAGCGTCGAAGATCGGTGCTGCATGTTCGAATGCGTCGCGAAACTTGTCGAATACCATCGCGGTCGCGATGTCCAGCCGGTCATGGTGTGCACCGTTGTCGTGGCGAGTACGGGCACTGTGATGTCTCCTTAGCTGGTCAGGATCGGGTCATCCGGGCGACTCGAAGGGTCGAGCGACAGCTGTTGTCTCACTGATCCTTTCGGCCGCGGCGGATCATTCGTGCAATTGGGTCTGCCAGCCGGATGGCACCGCGCGGGCTGGGCCGGGCACGGGCTGCGATCTCGGTGACTAGTCGGTGTGGGTGCAGCTTGAGCCGGCAGGAGTGGCCACAACGCGAAAGGAGCCTCGTTGAGGTACACGGCCAGATTGAGTGTGGGCCAGTTTTAAGACATGCGAGTGTGAAGAGCCGATCACAGCAAGGAGATGGACTGTGAATGCAGCAGAAGATTTAGCGAAAGCCATAATCGAGAACTACGACAATCAGTTAAAGAGCAGCGCGATAGACGTACCTGCACATGTTGAGTCCTTACTGCAAAGCTTAGGGGCAACAACTTCCGATTCGGGAGGTAAGGTCACCTATTACGGCTCTGACCCCATCACGCCGGATCGATTGCCATATGGAGCTATCAGCGCAATCTCGCTCGCGGCCAAGGCGATCCTGATCGCAAAGATATGGAAGGAGCGTACCGGCGAGGGGCAGGATATTCACATCGACGTGCGAAAGGCGTTGCGGCGCCTCACACCGTTCCTCGACGGCAAGTGGGAACTGGTCAATGGATTCCCCGGACGCACGGATCCATGCAGCCCATTTTCCGGCGGTCCGGATATTGTTCCCACCAGGGACGGCAAATGGATCATGCTCGCCGAGATTTATCCCGCTTTACGCCAGCACGCACTCGATCTCCTTAAACCCAGGGGTGGCTCGTATGAAGCTGTACGCGACGCGGTGAAAGAGTGGAACGGTGAGGAACTCGAAGAAGCCGGTGAGAAAGCGGGCATCCCCATGCCGCTCGCCCGCAACATCAAAGACGTGCTGAAGATGGATGCCTTCACGAAGAACCTGGGGCTGATGCCTCTGGTCAGCGTCGAGAAAGTAGGCGAAAGCGATCCAATACCATTTACGCCCAATCCGAAGACGCCGCTCGACGGTATCCGCTTACTCTCGTCAAGCCACGTCATTGCGGCCCCCTCGATCGGTCGCGCCATGGCCCTGCATGGCGCCGACGCGCTCAACGTGTGGCGGCCATCCGACGTCGAACACACACTCTGGCACTACACCTCGCACGTCGGAGTGCGCTCCACCATGCTTGAGTTGGGTAACAAGGAAGGCCATGCGAAGTTCCGTGAACTTCTTTCCGCAGGCCGACGTGTTGGTCACGAATCGCCGTACGGGATGGCGGGACCGATTTCATATCACGCCGGAGGAAGTGATGAAAGAGCGCCCGGGTCTGATCGATACACAGATCACCTGGGCCGGCGAAACCGGGCAGTGGTCGAATCGCGTCGGCTTCGACGTCACGGCCACTTTCGCGTTGGGCCTCGACAACATTGAGGGTAGTGACGAGAAGCCGGCACATCCGTCGATCTACGTGGCCTGCGACTACGCGGCGGGTTGGCTCGCAACCTGCGGCATCCTGTCGGCACTGCTCCGGCGCGCGGAGGAGGGCGGAAGCTACCGCGTCAGGGTCTCGTTGGTACGCACGGCTCTCTGGCTTCCTGAGTTGGGCATCTTCGATCGCGACTACGCGATTAAGACGGCCGGCTCAAATGATGAGCACCACTATCCGGATCCTGATGGATTCGTTGTCGATACCCCAATGGGTCGTTATACCGGCGTCAAGGAAATGGTCGAGATGTCGAAGACACCCGGTGAATACAAATATCCATTGACTCCGCTGGGTTCGTGGCAACCAAGCTGGCTCTAACCGGGATGTTACGTCGCTTCGACGTAACATTCGAAAGTAGCCCTCAGCTTGGCTTTTGAGTGGAGCTAAGGGGATTCGAGCCCCTGACCCCCACACTGCCAGGGTGAAACCGGGTGTGCCGGCTTGTGTGCCGGTGTCCACTCCGTGTCGACCCGTGCACGTCCGCGGGGGGTTCGTGTATTCATGCGTCCAGTGTGTGTTCGCGGAGGATCGAGAGTCTTAGGACACCGCTAGGACACGCCGAACGTTTCGTTCCGAAGGCGGGCGGATTCCGCCTTACGCTCGCCGCGCCCGTACGGCGAAGAAGGCACCGCTGAACGGTCCCGAACCGGGTGGAGCATGGTCGCGGTCACGGATTGTCTAATGGATTCGCGTACCCACAGCGGTCTAGGAAGGCGACTGCGGGTTGCTTGATGCCCTCGAGGTCGGCCCGAACCTGCGGGTTGGCGTCCAAGTAAGCCTGCACCTGAGGACGCATTTCGTCCCTGGATTGGCCCGCGAGGGTCGCGAAGAAGTCGTTCACGGGAGGATGGGTGAACAGATAGGTCGACGTGGCCGCGGCAACGCCCGCCCTGACGCCCGCCCAGTCCGCGGGCGAGCAATTCGGCGGCGCAGGTGGCGGCGGCGTCGGCGGCTCGGCACTTGCAGCTGCGGCGCCGCCGAGAAACATTGCACCAGCCAATGCGACAGCGCCGACGGCTCCCACTACTGCCCGGCGCCCAGGACCTCGTGACGGCAACATCATTGCTGCTTCTCCTTCATCGAATGAATGGCGGATTCATCGGGCTTGTTGGTCGAGTTGGCTGGACCTAGGGCGACCGATTCTGGCCGTCCAGGCGAGGGAGACGCATGCGATGGATACTGACGTTGGGATCGCTGTCGGCAGGGTGGGGACGATCTACGGGGTTGCCACCGTCAACGCCAATCCCGGCATCGCGTAGCGCTGAAGTCATCGTAGGGCTACTCCCGCGATCTAGGTGGTAGGGCTCCCTGCACCCTATGAGGCCATACGATAAGTCCACTGGCCAGGGCGCGTAAGCATATTCGCCATTGAAGGGTCGGTCCGTACCTCTCACAGGTCACCACGCAGAAATCTCGAATGCCTGGAATGCTGGTCAGATCATTCAGATGCACTCAAAGCAGCTACGACCGCCGTGCTCGGCTTGGCGGAACCCAATGCACACCGTCATTGCCATGGTCGCCACCGTCTGCGCTGAATCGAGCCCCCGGACATTGCACGAATCGTAGGATTCCCACGCAGAAGGCAACCGAGAGAAGATGTGCAATGAAGGCTTGGCTACAACACAGTGCCTTATCTGCCGTCGTGTTGGCATTTCTGCCGTTGATCGAACTCGCCTCACCAGCGGTCAGCCGCGCTCAACCACCACCACCGCCTTGCCCGCCGGGCATGTACTGGAACTTCGCTACGGTTGTATGCGAATTCCCGCCACCTCCGGCCGTGTACATCGATCCGTGGTTGCCGGTTTATGTCCCGGATATCATCGATGCCGACCTCGACCTCGATGTCGATATCCCAATTCCTGGCCCTCCGGGTATCGGGGCTCCAGGGCCTCCAGGTGGGATCGGGCCGGGGGGACCGAATATCGGGCGTCCTGGACCAGCACCCCGACCTCGCGGTGGGGGTGGTGGTCGGCGTGGCGGTGGGCGACGCTAGGTCACAGCACTGAAGCAGGCCCTATCTGGGAATCGACCCATCCAACAGTTCCACACAGACGAGATACCACCGCGATCACGGCTCAAGGCCATCACGCTGGGCAAGCTGCGGCACTCGAACATCTCGCGGATGCGCGCGGCGGGCATCGCCGCCGATGTGGTCGCCGCCTGGCACGGCCACACCGAGCGCATGACGCAGGCGGCGTACGGGCGCGTCACCGACGACCGCCGCACCGCCGCGTCGGCAGTGTTCGCGCCGCCAGCAGTAGGACAAAGTTAGGACATTCGGTGATCGACCGGACCTGCTTAGCAACTAACCCTGGCGCTCTGGCCAGGGCCATCTCGGGTGGAGCTAAGGGGATTCGAAATCCTCGACGAAATCGCCCAGACCAGCGGAAACGTTGAATCTCACGACGCGAAGCAACGCAAAAGCACACGAAATGACCTGCGGATACGCGAAAGGTGTTGACGCCGTCAACAAGACGTATCGGTTTGTGGGTCGAGGCCGAAGTTCTGCAGTGGGCTGATTTGCGATTCAGTTCACGCGGTCCCGCGTCGACGTCACGCCTCGGCACCGAAGCGGTGCATGTGTTCTCTTTCGGTTCGGGTCAGTAGCCGTCGCGGACGACGAGGGGCTTGCGCAGGCCTTGGGCCAGTGCGGTCGGAGCGTCGTCGAAGCTCACGATGTCGGAGTAAACAGGGAGCGGGTCCACGGTGCCGTCGGCGATGAGGGCGAGCACGTCGGGGATGTTCGGACGGACATTGGCACGGCCCGACGTGAACGTCACTCCCTGCATGAACATGGAATCCACCGGCAGCGCGACGTCCTGCCACGGGATGCCGAAGCTGTGGCATATGCCGGCCGGGCCGGCCGCCCTGAGCGCCGCACGAAGACCGCCTGGCCGACCGGAAGCATCGAGCGTGACCCGGAACTCACGACCCTGCGGCGCCTCGCCGAGGATCTCCGCGCCCAGCTTGCGGGCAAGTTCCACGCACTCCGGGTCGACTCTGTCGACGTAGCAGACCGAGGACGCTGCGAGCGCCTTGGCGAAGGCGACGGCAAACACGCCCATGGAGCCGGTTCCTCCGATGACCAGAACGTCTGCACCCGGCGCGTTCCGCAGCGCCGACGCGACCGCACCGTACGCGTCGGAAAGGTTGTCGCCCACCGACGTGGCCGCACGAGCGCTGACGCCCTCAGGCAGCGGGACCAGCGTGTAGCCGGCAAACGGGATGCGGAGCGCCTCGGAGAAGAACCCGCCGTAGTCACCGCCGATTGGCAGGCCGAACATCGCGTAGCGCGGAACGCTCTCGCAGTTCGCCGGCCGACCGGACGCACACAGTGCGCAGGTGCCGCACGCGACGTGCCACGGAACGACGACCAGTTGACCAGGCTTGACGTGTGTGACGTTGTCGCCGACCTCGAGGACCTTCGCAACGGTCTCGTGGCCGAGGGCGAACGGGCCCTCGAACGGCGTCAGCCCCATGATGATGGCACGGTCGAGGTCGCAGGTCGTCGACACGACCGGCTGAACAATCGCGTCATCATCGGACTGCAGCACGGGCATCGGAGCGTCGACGTAGCGCAGCTCGCCCTTCTTGACGTACTCGAACCTCTGCATGAGTAGCCCTCCTCAGGACTCGGTCAGGTCGGACTGGAGACGACGTCCGTCGATCCAGGGCTCGGGGTTGGCGACGAAAGGACTTTCGCCATAGGTCTTGTGGTCGGCTGCGACCTTGGCGAACGCGCGCTTCGCGAACGCGGTCGAGCCGGTGCTCAAAAACGCGGCGAGTTCGTGGTCGAGCCCGGAGGTGAGCGGTCGGTCGGTGGCGGCGTAGATGAGCCGCTTGGCTTCCCTGACCGCCACCGGAGAACGCGTCGCCAAACGCGCCGCGGCGGCCTGCGTTTCGCGCAGTAGGGCCTCGGCCGGAACGACCCGGTGGATGAGGCCGAGCTCAGCTGCGCGATGAACGTCGACGGGGGCGCCCTCCAGGACGAGCTCCAGGGCGCGGGCGGTGCCGACGATGCGCGCCAGCCGTTGAGTGCCGCCCCCGCCTGGGACAACGCCGGCCAAGATCTCGATCTGCCCAAGCATGACGGACGGGTCATCCGCCGCGTACCTCAGGTCGCACGCGAGCGCGAGCTCATGCCCACCGCCCAAGGTTGGCCCACTGACGGCGGCCAGGTACACGCAGCGCGAGCGGTTCATCCGCAGCACCGCCTTCTTCCAGCGGTGGCTGGTTAGCAGGCCGGCGCCGACGTTCCCGGCCCACGCCGCGACGTTCGTCATGCCGAGTCCTCCGAGGGCGGCGTTTATGACCTTCCACAGCGGAAGCGCCTGCGAGACACGGAGTTCGGGGCCAGGCGCGTCCGACAACGCTCGGAGCTCGTTCGCGTCGAGGTGGCTCAAGAAGCGTCCGTCGACGTCGCTGGCGATGACGACCGCGCCCACCGTGTTGTCGCCTTCGACAGTGCGGGTCAACAGGTCGAGATCGCGGAGCAGTGCCGCCGTCACGTAGTTCGACGGCGGGTTGGAGTAATAGGCGGTCAGGACGCGACCGTCTTGCTCCAGGCGAAGGGCGTCCAGCTCCAGATCGATGGCCAACGACGTCTCAGGTGCGGTTGTCATCATGTTCCTCTCGATAGACCAATCGGTCTACATGTAACCACGGAATAGACCGATTGGTCTACTCTGTGGTTCGGCGGCGGAGCACACGCCGAAGGGAGACGGCAACCGTGGCAGATGGACCCCGAGAGCGCCTAGTCGCGAGCGCGATCGAGCTCGTACGTGAGCGAGGCGTGGACGCGACCGGTGTCGCTGAACTGCTCGACCACAGCCAGACCGCTCGAGGGTCGATCTACAAGCACTTCCCAGGCGGCAAGTCCGAGCTGGTGACCGTCTCGACGAAGGAGGCCGGCGAACAGATGCGCCTAGGACTCCGTCAGTTCGCCGAAGTCGGCAATGTCGCAGCACTCATCCACGGGCTGGTCGGGTATCTGGCCACCGAGCTCAACGACAGCGACTTCAGGCTCGGCTGCCCCATCGTTGCCGCAGCTGTCGCGAGCCCGGACACGGCCGGGGTGCAGAGAGCGGCGGCCGAGGTCTTCGCATCCTGGGTTGACGAGATCGCCAGGGCGCTCGAGAGAGAAGGGCGCACCGCCGAGGACGCTCGCACACTCGCCGGCTTCGTGGTGGACGGCATCGAAGGCGCGCGTGTGCGCGCCCGTTGCTCACACAGCGACGCGCCCCTGGTTCAAGCAGGCAGGCACCTGACGGCGCTGCTCACCGCGACAGCCTGACTCGTACAAGTCGCCATTCTCGGCGGCGGTGACGGGAAGATGCTTGCCCACCGACCTCTATCAAGAAGTCAGAGCCGATACGAATACCGGGTCTGAACTGAAGTTTCTGAGTGGAGCTAAGGGGACTCGAACCCCTGACCCCCACACTGCCAGGAGCGGGCAGGAGCCGTGACCAGGCACGATAACAGGTATTGCGGGCCGTAGTTGCCGTAGTTAAGGGAGTGGTTGTCGTCACGGTTGTCGTCAACTGACGAGTTGACCTGTTCGTGTGCGGGTTCCGTCTATGTCTCAGCAGGACTACCGGAGTCCGCGATCGCCATCGAACACTTGGCAGCGTTCCTCAGGCGCGCGCGCAACAGGGGTCAGTGGAGTTAGTGCACGCGGCCGAGCAGCGCCGCGACCAGGTCCAGGGCGGCGTCAATCTCGGGTTCGCCACGGCCAAGGACGTGGGCGTAGAGGTGTGGATCGCACATCCGGACGATCGCGTCGCCGCACACGGCGGCCGGCAGCGGTAGTTGGAGCCGCCCGGCGGCCACTTCAGTGGCCAGCATGTCACCGATCAGTCGTCCCGCGGTCTGCTCGACTTGGCCCGGCAATAAGACGAGCCGCACGAACAGCAAGGGCTCGCGTTCGGACAGCATCCGCAGAGGCCGGGCGGCGATGATCGCGTGCATGAACCGGTCAAGTACCTCCAGCACGTGTTCCAAACCACCTTCTACCGTGGTGCACGTGGTCGCCAGGCGGAATGTGCGCTCCGTCGCTTGGGCGAGCAGGGTGCCGAGTAGGTTTTCACGATTGCCCACGATCCGGTAGAGCGTGGAGCGGCCGATGCCAAGCTCTGCGGCCAGGGCGGACATGTCCAGCGATTGGCCGGCCAGGTACTGCCGCGTCGCCGCGTCGATGACGGCCTGGCGGGTCAGAGTCGCGCCAAGCCGCGCGTTAGCGATTTGGGGCGACAAGTCAGCTATGCCCATATCCAGCAGACTATGAGATTTTCGCACCCAAGCCTATGGGACATCATGACATTTTGTGCCAGAATGGCACATAATTTCCCAGTGTTCCGCCGTGAGGGATTGCAATGGACGTCCGCAAAGCCGTCAGGTGTGGTGCAACGGTCGCATTCCGACCGACACCGGTTGCAGGCCTGGTCGGGGTCGATTCCTGCCGCCCTGCAGCCAGCGAGTCGGGTGTTTCGTCGAACCAAGTTGAGACCGATATTGGCCAGCAGGATCGCCCCGCAACCGCTTCGACCCTGAACAAGGCTCGACGTCGACAACCTCTACAGGGAGATAGTTAAATGCCAGAACACGTGCGCCCCGATGTCGACGCAATCTCGCAACAGGGCGCACCCGGCGGCTTCGAACTGGTGCTGGCCTCGGCAGCGTTCCGAACGATCAGCGATCACATCCCCGGTCACGAACTGCGCACGATGGCCGCAGCTTTGGTGCAGCACCCGGGTCCGGCGCTCACGCCGGTCATCGATCTCGTGCGTCAGCTGGTCCCGATCGTGCTGGGCAGCGACGGTCAGCGCACGTCGCGCGATCGGCGCTTCGCCGATCCAGCATGGCGCACCAACCCGTTGCTCCGGCGGATCGCCCTCGGGTATCTCGCATCCTGTCAAGCGGTCGAGCGCATCGTGGCCGATGCCGAGGTGGACTGGCGCACCAAGGAACGCGTCAAGCTATTGGCCGACAATCTGTTGGCTGCTGCGGCGCCGACCAACAACCCGGTTCTGCATCCGTTGTCGTGGCAGCGCGCGATCGACACGGGCGGGCGGAGCTGGCTGCGCGGTCTGCAGCAGCTTGTCATCGACATGGGTGCGCCTCCGCGACTTCCGGCGACGGTCGACACCACGGCGTTCTCAATCGGTGAAAACATCGCCGCCACCCCGGGGAAGGTCGTCTGGCGCAGTGAGCTGTTCGAGCTGATCCAGTATGCGCCGACGGCCGAGACCGTCGACGAGACTCCGGTGCTGTTCGTGGCCTCGCCGGTCAACAAGTACTACCTGCTCGACCTCAGCCCGCACAGATCGGTCATCGCCGCCGAACTCGCCTGTGGACGTCAGGTGTTCGTCATCTCGTGGGTCAACCCGGATCAACGGCACAGCGATGCCGGTCTCGATGAGTACGCCTCGAGCATCCTTGACTCACTCGATGCGATCGACGCGATCACCGGCGGCGATCGCGCCCACTTGCTCGGACTGTGTGGGGGCGGACAACTCGCTGTCGCCGTGGCCGGCTATCTGGCGGCCACCGGGCGGCAGGCGCGGTTGGCGACGCTGACGCTGGCGATCACCGTTGTCGACTTCGAGCGGGGCGGGCCGCAGGGCGCGCTGATCGATCGAAAGGTGGCAAAACGAGCGATCGCGCGCGCCACCAAAGACGGGCTCTTCGACGGCAAGAACAGCGCTGTGACCTTCGCCTGGCTTCGACCCAACGACGGGATCTGGGCCAATGTCGTGAACGACTATCTGCTCGGTCAGCAACCGCCGGCTGAGCCGTTGCTGTATTGGGCCGCAGACCAAACCAACCTGGCGTTGCAGTTGGGTGCGGATCTCCTCGAGATGGTGGTGGGCAACGGCTTCGCCGCCGGGACGGTGCGGGTACTCGATCAGACGATCGACCTGCGCAACGTCACGGTGGACAGCTACGTACTGGGCGCATCGACCGACCACATCTCGCCCTGGCCCGACTGCTACCGCACCCGCGCCCTGCTCGGTGGATCGACGACGTTCGTGCTGGCTCGCGGTGGGCACGCGGTCGCTGTCGCGACTCCACCCGGCAATCCGAAGGCCAGCTACCGCACCGGCACTTCGTCAACGCTGGATCCCGAGCAGTGGCTGGCTGAGTCGACCGACAACCCAGGTAGCTGGTGGGAGCACTGGAATCAGTGGATCCAGGAACGCACCCCGACAACCCGTCCGGCACCCACGACCCTGGGTTCAGCGAGTACGCCGGTCCTTGCGGAGGCCCCCGGTGCCTACGTCCGTGCGATGCTCGCATGAATCACCCCCATTTCGACCCGACCGGCTCACAGCCGGAACCGCCGACGACAGCGGCGGCCGGGACGGCAGCCGAGTTCGGACATCCGCTGCTCGAATTGCGTTGGTACGGCGAACTCGCCCGTCTGGTAGCCGACCCGGTGATGCGCGGACGTGGCGTGCCGCGCGGAGACGGCCGCAGCGTCCTTCTGCTGCCGGGTTTTCTCGCTGGCGACAGTTCGCTGTCGTTGCTCGCGCTGTTCCTGCGGCGTATCGGATATCGCCCGATCCAATGTGGGATCCGGTTCAACTCCGGCTGCTTTGCCACCTTCGACCGGCGTATGGTCGGCAAGCTCGTTCGCGCGCACGACCGCAGCGGTAGGCGAGTCGCGATCATCGGGCACAGTCGCGGCGGGCACTACGCGCGCTCATTAGCCGCACGGCATCCAAACCTGGTGTCACATGTGGTCGCCATGGGCACCGGACTCGAAGATCCCCTGGATGTGTCGGCGCTATGCCACTGGGCGGCCGTCACCGCGCAGACCGTGCTGCACACTGGCGATCCGCAGCGAGCCGCCCTGGGTTGCCTCACGGCCGGTTGCACCTGCGCGCCGTCCCAGGCCTTCAACATGGCTGTTCCGGACCAGGTCAGGATGACCTCGATTTTCTCGCGCACCGATGGAGTGGTGCGCTGGTCGTCGTGTGTCGCCGACTACGCCAACCTGTGTCGAGGTTCCCGGTAGTCATCTGGGGATGATGTGCAGCCGCCACGCCTACCGAGCGGTGGCACACGCTCTCGCCCAGCCGAGCAGGTAGCGATTCGTCCGATTCGGAGATACCCCCCGTCACAACCGGAAGGAAAAACGATGGCAGCAGTCGAAACCGTACGCGGCCCCATCGACACCGCCGCGTTAGGCAGGGTCCTCATGCATGAGCACGTTTTCGTACTCGGCACCGAGTTCCGGCAGAACTACCCCGGCTTCCCCGACCAATGGGATGAGCAGGCGCGCATCGACGACGCAGTGCAGAAGCTGCGCGATCTGAAATCACGCGGCATCGACACAATCGTCGACCCGACGGTGATCGGGCTGGGCCGATACATCCCCCGGATTCAGCACGTCAACGAACAGGTCGACATCAATATTGTTGCGGCGACCGGCATCTACTCCTACAACGACGTGCCTTTCCAGTTCCATCACACCGGCCCCGGCCTTCTGTTCGATGTTGCCGAGCCGATGGTGGAACTGTTCGTCAAGGACATCCGTGAGGGCATCGCCGATACCGGTGTCAAGGCCGCACTCCTCAAGTGCGCCATAGACGAGCCGGGCCTCACCGACGGCGTCGAACGGGTCATGCGCGCAGTAGGGCAGGCACATGTGGAGACGGGCGTGCCGATCACGGTGCACACCAATGCGCATACGCGGTCCGGGCTGGTAGCACAGAAAGTTCTCGCCCAGGAGGGCGTCGATCTGAGCAAGGTCGTTATCGGCCATTCCGGCGATAGCGCCGACCTCGACTATCTGCGCACGTTGGCCGACGCGGGTTCCTACCTGGGGATGGACCGCTTCGGCCTCGACATCTTGTTGCCGTTCGATGCCCGCGTCAACACGGTGGCGGTGCTGGCCAAACAGGGTTACGCGGAGCAGATGATGCTCGCCCACGACGCGGCATGTTACTTCGACTGGTTCCCAGCGGAGGCCGTCGCCGCCGCGGTGCCGAATTGGAACTACAACCACATCAGTGACGATGTGCTCCCCGCGCTGCGAGAGCGCGGGATCACCGAAGACCAGATCACAACGATGCTGGTCGACAACCCCCGCTGCTACTTCGAGGTGACGAAATGAATCGAATGATCGTGGAGATTCCGCGCACTGACAACCCGTTTCCGCGTACGGGGATTTCGCGCGACGAGAACGGCATCCCACGCTTCGACGACCTGCCGCCGACGTTGCTGGATGTACTGCGGTCACACGTAGAAAGCCGACCCGACAGCGAGGCAGTGGCCGAAGTCGGCGGCGATCGATTGTCCTACCGACAGTTGTGGGACGCTGCCGCACGGGTCGCCGGGGGGCTTCGAGCCGCTGGACTCCGACATGGTGATCGTGTCGCGGTGCGCTATCCGGCCGGAGTGAACTGGGTGCTGGCGTTCTGGGGCACGGTGATGGCCGGCGGGATCGCGGTGGCGGTCAACACTCGGTCGACGCGACCGGAGGTCGAATTCATCCTGACCGACGCCGGGGTGCGGGTGGACCTTACGGCCGATGCCGCGCTGCCCGACGGTGAACCGTACGTCGAGGAGGGCCTCGGCGCCGACGACGTGGCCGCACTCTTCTACACGTCGGGCACGACCGGGCATCCGAAGGGTGTGCCGACCACGCACAAAGCATTTCTTACCAACGCGGAGAACATGATCCGCTGTCTCGGGGCGCCGCACGATGTGGGCGAGGAGCTGCGCACCCTGATCTGCGTGCCGCTGTTTCACGTGACCGGCTGTAATTCGCAGCTGCTGACGGCCTTGTACGTCGGCGGTACCTCGGTGATCATGCCTGCGCTCGACCTCCCGACATTGGCCGGCCTGCTGTCCGTCGAGCGGATCACGTTCTTGGTTTCCGTACCGGCTGTGTACTCCTTGTTGTTGCGGAACAAGGCCTTTCCGGGCGCGGACGTGTCCAGCGTGCGGTGGTTGGCCTATGGCGGTGCACCGATTGCGCCCTCGTTGGTGCATGCGCTGAAGGAGGCTTTCCCCGCAGCGACGGTGATGAACGGCTACGGCATGACAGAGACGGCATCGCTGATGACCGTGTTGCCCGACAGCGATGTGGTCGAGCACGCCGACTCGGTTGGCTACGCTGTCCCGGCCGTCGACTTAGGCATCGTTCCGATCGCCGACGACTCGCGCGTCGGCGAACTGGTGGCCCGCGGAGCCAATGTCACCAACGGGTACTGGGATCGCCCAGAGGCCACCGCCGCCACGATCGTCGACGGATGGATGCACACCGGGGACGTTGTGCGTGTCGACGACGCGGGCCGCGTCCACATCATCGACCGGGTCAAAGACATCATCATCCGCGGAGGGGAGAACGTCTCGAGCGTGGAGGTCGAAGGTGTGCTGCTGGCAGCGCCGGGTGTCGCCGACGCCGCCGTCCTCGCCGTCCCAGACGACGTCATGGGTGAGAAGGTTGGCGCCGTCCTCTACACCGATGGTGCACAGGTGGATCTGGCGGCCGTCATCGAGCACTGCCGTGGGCAGCTCGCCGAGTTCAAGGTCCCCCAGTACGCGCGTGGTGGTCAACGAGGCACTGCCGCGCACCGCCTCGGGCAAACTGCTCAAGACCCGTCTGCGCGAACAGGTCCAGTGGGGTCCCCCGTTGCGCTGATCCGAACGCCTCGTGGACGTGATGCGTACGCCACTGCACTCAGGCTGGGACCAGAACCGCTGAGCCACAACAGTTTGCCTTCGATATCAGGAGTTTTGGAAGCATGTTCGATGTCCGAAAGCCGGTTGCACAAGCGGGCAATCGCCCGCCAGGAACTGCGCAAGTACCCGACCGGCGCGCCCGCGTGCGTGCAACCCGCGAAGAAAGGTGAGCGTGGCCTGAAATGACACCACAACATCAACTACCTACGAACACCGGACTGGACCTGACCGGCCGGACCGCGATCGTCACCGGTGCCTCGCGCGGCATCGGGTTGGCCGCCGCACAAGCTATCGCAGCGGCCGGCGGCAACGTCGTGCTGACGTCTCGTTCCCAGGAGTCCGCGGACGCCGCCGCCATGCAGGTGAACGGGTCGGCGGTGGGCGTCGCGGCGCACGCCGTCGACGAGGAGGCAGCGCGGCGCTGCATCGGCATCAGCCTCGAGCGGTTCGGCAGCGTCGACATCCTCATAAACAACGCCGGAACCAATCCGGCATACGGCCCGGTCATCGACCAAGATCACGCCCGGTTCGCCAAGACGTTCGACGTGAACCTCTGGGCGCCGATCCTGTGGACATCTGTGGCCGCGCGCGCCTGGATGGCCGAGCACGGCGGCGTCGTGGTCAACACCGCGTCCATCGGCGGCATGGGATGCGAACCGAACCTGGGGTTGTACAACGTTTCCAAAGCGGCCCTGATCCACATCACCAAGCAGATGGCGCTCGAGCTGTCGCCCAAGATCAGGGTGAACGCGGTCGCGCCGGGCGTGGTGCGGACCAAACTGGCCGAGGCGCTGTGGAAGGAAAACGAACTGCAGGTAGCCGCAACCACCCCGCTCAACCGGATCGGCTCACCCGAGGATATCGGCGCGGCCATCGCGTTCATCGTGTCAGATGCAGCGAGTTGGATGACGGGCGAGACCATCGCGATCGACGGTGGTCAACGGCTCGGCGACCCCCGTCTGTTCCGGGGCGGAGCCGCCGTCGGTGTGTGACGTCCACCAAACGGATCGGGTACTGATCGGTGGTCTGCACGTCGACCCAGTTCGGGGTGTCCCAATTAACGAAAGGTTTGTCATGCCAACGAAAACCGAATACGTGGAGGGCGTCGGCGGCGCGTGACCTATCAAAGGTGTTCTCGAGTACTAACTTCCGGGTTCGACTTTGTGCCGGCGGATAAAGACAATTCGCGAAGTTTGACCAAGGCTGAGGGCGTAACAGCGGATGGGGCCTACGCCGCGGCATTTGTGATAGGCCCCGTCTGCTCATCTGAAAGCTTGACAAAAGGAGGGTTCAAATGACCGACGCGCGAACGACTACCGAAGAAACCCGGCTGACAACGTCAGAAATTGAGGCATACCTGACAAGCTTGTCCAACTGAGGCCGGTGGGGCGACGATGACCGGATCGGGACCCTCAATCTCATCACCGACGAGGTCAGAGTTGCAGCAGCGTCCACTATCCGGACCGGCCGGGCCGTTTCGTTATCCCGCCCGATCGACTCGCGCAGCCGCTGCAGGATGAAAGGACCCAACAGTTGCCAAACGCAATCGTTTTCGACAAGCCAGGACCTCCTGACGTGCTCCAGTGGCAGCCAGTGCAGCCACTGCAGCCCAAGTCGCATGAAGTCGTCATCGCGGTGGAAGCCGCCGGGGTGAACAACGCCGACCTCATGCAGCGCCGCGGCGGGTACCCGGTACCACCCGGTGCGCCCGACATCCTGGGCCTGGAGTGCGCCGGCCACATCACCTCAGTCGGGGACGACGTCACCGACTGGTCGGTGGGCGATGAGGTCTGCGCGCTGCTCGCCGGCGGCGGCTACGCCGACGAGGTCGCAGTCCCAGCCGCGCACGTGCTGCCAATCCCCACCGGGCTCAGCGTCATCGAGGCCTCCGTCGTGCCAGAAGCCGCGTGCACTGTCTACTTCAACCTCGCCATGAGGGCCCGACTTCAAACCGGCCAAACCGCTCTGATCCACGGCGCCAGCGGCGGCATCGGCACATTCGCGATTCAATGGGCGGCCGCCATCGGAGCCACCGTCATCACCACCGCCGGAAGCGAGGCTAAGAGCAGAATCGGGCAGAGCCTCGGTGCGACGACAGCCATCAATTACCGCACTGAGGACTTCGTCGCAGCGACCCTGGCGGCCACCGACGGCCGTGGGGTCGATGCCATCCTCGACGTCGTCGGCGCCGACTACCTCGAACGCAACCTGAACTGCCTGGCAATCGACGGCCACCTGGTCATCATCGGCGGCAACCTCACCACCTCCCCGTTGAATCTCGGCTTGTTGATCTTCAAAGGTGCAAGCGTCACCGCGACAATGCTCCGACCCCGTTCCATCCAGCAGAAAGCTGACATCGTTGCCGGAGTCCGCCGTGACGTCCTGCCGCTGATAGAGGCCGGCGCGATCAAACCGGTCGTGCACACCGTTGTACCGATGCGTAATGCCGCGCAAGCGCACAGCCTGCTGGAATCTGGATCGCCGATCGGCAACCTCGTCCTTGACAACCGAGCGTCCTGACAGCATCCAGCACCACACCCTCTTGTTCACGATGGGTGTGCCGCCTGCACCGTGCAGCGGATCCTGCGGCACAGCTCGATCACCGTGACTACGCGAACCTACGTCGAGGTGATCGAGGCGGTGAAGCGTGACGCCCTTGACTCGATGGCCACCCTGTTCGAATCAGGGTGGCGACGATTCGACAGGCCGGTTGTCGTCAACGAAGCCGCGGTTGTCGTCACGTTGTCGTCAAAACGCTCGAAAGTCCGACCCTCAAAACCGCCATATTCCTGGTGGAGCTAAGGGGACTCGAACCCCTGACCCCCACACTGCCAGTGTGGTGCGCTACCAGCTGCGCCATAGCCCCGTGAAGTTGTGCTCATCGAAGTTACACCACCTGCGGTTAGCGTTCAAAACAGCTGGTCACGGGAGTTCGCCACCGACCGCGGGGCCCAGCGCGCGGGCCGGGGTCGGCTCCGACGTCGGCCGCAGCCGGGTCTCGGGCGCCAGCACCCAGCCGATCGCTCCGAGGAGCAGAATGCCACCGCTGATCACGAAGGCAGCGCCGAACGTGAGGTACTGCGCGATCTCGCCGACCGCGAGCGACCCCACGATCGCGCCGAAATCAGCCATCATCTGGTAGGTCGCGACGGCGGTCCCGCCGCGGGCCTTGCTGCCGATGATGTCGGCGACGGCCGCCTGCTGGGGCGCCGTGAACATGCCCGCTGCCGCACCGGCCACCAGTGCGCCGGCCAGGAACAGCGTGAGCGACGAGGCCAGGCCCACCGCCACGGTCGCCACCCCGGACACCGTCAGGCCCACAATCAACAACGTGCGGCGGCCGATGCGATCCGACAGATAGCCACTCGGGATGACCGCAGCCACATTGCCAACCGCAAACGTCGCCAGAGCAAGACCCGCGACGCGCGGCCCGCGATGCAACACCTCGGTGACGAACAGCGGTACCAAGGCAATACGCAAGCCGAACACCGACCAGCCCGTCGCGAAGTTGGAGAACAGCGCCGCACAAAACGCCCTGTTGCGCAACGCAATCCGCAGAGTCACCGGTGGTTCGGTGTCGTCCGCAGATGTAGCGAGCGAGGAATGTCGCAGTTTGACGAACACCACGCCCGCAGCGAGCAGTAGTGCGACACCGTAGATCGCGAACGGCGCGGACAGACCCAGTCCCGCGGTCACGCTACCCAGCACGGGCCCGCCGACCGAGCCGATCAGGAAGGCACTCGAGAACAGGCCCGCGACGCGGCCGCGGGCATCCTGCGGCGAGATACGGATCATGAGTCCGAACGAGGAGACGGTGAACATCGCGGACCCGAAACCACCGAGCGAACGGAACAGCAACAACTGCCAGTACGTCTGGGCGAAGGCACATGCGCCCGTGGACACCGCGACGATCAGCAGTCCGCTCAGATAGACCCGCCGCTCCCCGATCTTCTGGACGAACAAGCCGCTCGCAGGTGCGAACAACAACCGCATCAGTGAGAAGGCCGTGATCACGAACGTCGCCGCGCTGATGCTCACACCGAAATCGCGGGCGTACTGCGGCAGAACCGGCGAAACGACGCCATAGCCGAGCGCGATCACCACGTTTGCGGTGATCAGCACCCAGACTTCGCTCGGGAGTTTCGGCTTGGCCTGGTCAGCCGAACACTCACCCTCCGCGACAGAACTCACGCTATGACTGTATTCACCACGTCTCTCGCCGCTTGCTGCACCTCGGCAAGATGCTCGGGGCCCTTGAACGACTCCGCGTAGATCTTGTACACGTCCTCGGTGCCCGACGGGCGCGCCGCGAACCACGCGTTCTCCGTCGTCACCTTCAGCCCGCCCAGCGGCGCGCCGTTGCCCGGCGCCGTCGTCAACTTGGCGGTGATCGGCTCCCCCGCCAGCTCCGTGGCGGTCACCTGCTCGGGCGAGAGCTTGGCCAGCCGCGCCTTCTGTTCCCGATCGGCGGGCGCGTCGATGCGGGCATACGTTGGCGCGCCGTACTTCTCGGCGAGTTCCGCGTATCGCTGCGACGGCGTCTGCCCGGTCACCGCAAGAATCTCGGATGCCAGCAGCGCCATGATGATGCCGTCCTTGTCGGTGGTCCACGTCGACCCGTCGGTTCGCAGGAACGACGCGCCCGCACTTTCCTCACCACCGAAACCGATGGTGCCGCTGATCAATCCGTCGACGAACCACTTGAACCCGACCGGCACCTCGAGCAGCTTGCGGCCCAGACCTGCGACCACGCGATCGATGATCGACGAACTGACCGCGGTCTTACCGACGGCCGTCGACCCCGGCCACTCCGGCCGGTTCGTGTAGAGGTACTCGATCGCCACCGCGAGATAGTGGTTCGGATTCAGCAGGCCGCCGTCGGGGGTGACGATGCCGTGGCGGTCGGAGTCGGCGTCGTTACCGGTGGCGATCTGGTAGTCGCCAATCTTGGCGATCAGCGACGCCATCGCGTTGGGCGAGCTGCAGTCCATCCGGATCTTGCCGTCGGTGTCCAGCGTCATGAACCGCCACGTGGCGTCGACCAGCGGATTGACCACCGTCAACTCGAGGTTGTGCGCTTCGGCGATCGCGCCCCAGTAGTCGACGCTGGCCCCGCCGAGCGGGTCGGCGCCGATGCGGATGCCCTCGGCGCGGATCGCGTGGATGTCGACGACGTTCGGCAGGTCCTCGACGTAGGCGTCCATGTAGTCGTGGCGCTGCGCGGTCTGCAGCGCTCGGGCCAGCGGTACCCGCTTCACGGCCTTGAGCCCGTCGCGCAGAATCTCGTTGGCCCGCTTGGCGATCACGCCGGTCGCGTCGGTGTCGGCGGGTCCGCCGTTGGGCGGGTTGTACTTGAAGCCGCCGTCGCGCGGCGGGTTGTGCGACGGCGTGACGACGATGCCGTCGGCCAGATCGCCGTCGCGGCCGCGGTTGAACGTCAGGATGGCATGGCTGACCGCGGGCGTCGGCGTGTAGCGGTCGGCCGAATCGATCATCGCGACAACGTCATTGGCGGCCAGCACCTCCAGCGCCGACGCCCACGCCGGCTCCGACAGCGCATGGGTGTCGCGGCCGATGAACAGCGGTCCGGTGGTGCCCTGCTCCGGCCGGTACTCGACGATGGCCTGCGTGGTGGCCAGGATGTGCGCCTCGTTGAACGCCGCATCCAGACTCGACCCGCGGTGCCCGGACGTGCCGAACACCACCTGCTGATCGACGTTGTCCGGGTCGGGCTCGACGGTGTAGTAGGCCGTCACCACCTGGGCCACATCGATGAGGTCTTCGGGTTGCGCCGGCTGACCGGCGCGGGGATTGGCAGCCATGGTCCCGATTCTGCTCCTCCAAGTATCGCGCCGTACGCCGGTGCGAAAGCTGGACGGCGATACTTTGGCTCATGTTCAGTTTCGACGGCCGGGAGCTGGCCGCGGTCTTCGTCGGCGGAGCGCTGGGCACGCTCGCCCGGGCGGCGTTCGAGACGCTTGCCGCGCCCGATCCGGGCCGCTGGCCGTGGCCGACGTTCACCGTCAACATCGTCGGCGCATTCCTGTTGGGCTACTTCACCACCCGGCTGCTCGAGCGTTTGCCGGTGTCGAGCTATCGGCGCCCGCTGCTCGGCACCGGTGTCTGCGGTGGCCTGACCACGTTCTCGACCATGCAGGTCGAGACCATCAAGATGCTCGAGCACCACCACTACGGCCTGGCCGTCGGCTACACCGTCGCCAGCATCGTCGCCGGACTGCTCGCCGTCTACCTCGCCACCGCGCTGGTGCGACGCGTCCGGGTCCGCGCGATGACGGTCGCGGTCTGGGCAGGCGTCGTGCTGATCGGCGGCGTCGGCGCGGTGCTGCGATTCCTGGTCGACCGCACGGTGTCGAAGCGGATCGGCCGGATCGTTTCCGTTCGGCACCCTCGTGGTCAATCTCAGCGGTGCGCTGCTGCTCGGCTTCCTGTCCGGGCTCGCGCTCAGCCCGCACCTCGCGCTGCTGGCCGGCACCGCGTTCGTCGGCTCCTACACGACCTTCTCGACCTGGATGCTGGAGACCCAGCGCCTCGGCGAGGAGCGCCAGCTGTGGCCCGCCGTCGCCAACATCGTCGTCAGCGTGGTCCTCGGTCTGGCCGCCGCCTGGCTCGGCCAGTCGATCGGAGCCGGCTGTGAGCGACGAGTACCTCAAGCTCACCACCTACTTCGCCGAACGTCTGCGCAGCGACGATCGCTTCCTCGCCGACGCGCTGCTCGATCTCTACGGCGAGAGCGCGGTGGCCACCAGCGTCGTGCTGCGCGGCATCGCCAGCTTCGGCCCGCACCATGAGCTGCGCAGCGACCAGTCGCTGAGCATGTCGGAGGACTCACCGATCGCGATCGCCGCGGTCGACCCGGCCGACAAGATCGCCGCGCTGGCCGACCGTGTCGTCGCGATGATGACGCGCGGGCTCGTCACGCTCGAGCGCGCACGTCTGCTCGTCGGGTCCGATGAATCGGCGCCGCCCGACACCGCGAAGCTCACCGTCTACGTCGGACGCCAGGACCGGGTCGACGGGACGACCCGCGTCACCGCGCCGTGTGCGATGTGCTGCATCGGCACGGATTCGCCGGAGCCTCAGTGTTTCTCGGCGTCGACGGCACCAACGCGGGACAACGGCAGCGTGCCCGCTTCTTCAGTCGCAACGTCGATGTTCCCGTCATGATCATCGCGATCGGCACCGGCGATCAGGTCGTCGACGCCCTCCCCGAACTCGAAGCGACTGCTGCGCGAACCGCTTTTGACGATCGAGCGGGCGCAGCTGTGCAAACGCGACGGCGCGCTCATCGACCCGGCCCGCCGCGCTGCCTGCGGCCGACGACGACGGGCGCGCGCTGTGGCAGAAGCTGATGGTGTACACGTCGGAGGCCACGCTGCACGACGGCGTGCCGATTCACCGCGCGATCGTCCGACGGCTCCGCGACTCGCGCGCCGCCAGTGGTGCGACGGTGCTGCGTGGCATCTGGGGATTTCACGGCGACCACAAACCTCACGGCGACAAGATGATTCAGCTGGCCCGCCAGGTGCCGGTGACCACGATCGTCGTCGACAGCCCCGAGCGCATCGCCGCGAGCTTCGACATCATCGACGACCTCACCGATCGAGCACGGTCTGGTCACCAGTGAGCTGGTGCCCGCACTGGTGTCGATCGACGGCGGCGAGCGCCGTGGCGGGACCGCGCTGGCCCGGTACCACTACTGACTGTCGTCGAGGTGCATCCACTTGTCGGCCAGCGACGATCACCCAGTCGGCCGCGACGGCGGCGTCTTCCGGCGGGCCATCGACCACGACCAGTTCGTCGATGCCGAGATCTGCGAGCGGGCGGACGTCGTCGACGCTCAAGTCGCGTAGCGCCACGGCCAGTCGCAGTTCGGCGCGATCGCGTCCGCTGCCGTCACACAGCCGACTGAGGAAATCGATCCGCTCGGCGACTTCGTCGCACTCCGTCCAGGTTGAACCCGTACCAGCCGTCGCCCCACGCGACCACCCGGCGCAACGCCGCATCGCTGTTGCCGCCGAGCACGATCGGAATGCGTCTGTCGGCAACGGGTTTGGGGTTGACTCGTACCGAATCGAAACGGACGAAGTCACCTTCGAACGAGGCGACGTCGTCGCGCCACAGCGTCCGCATCGCCGCGACATACTCCGCGGTGCGCGCCGCACGCCGCTCGAACGGGATGCCGAGCGCGTCGAACTCCTCGCGCGACCAGCCGACGCCGACGCCGAGCGTGAACCGGCCGCCGGAAAGGGTGTCCAGCGTGGCCGCCTGCTTGGCGACCAACACGGGATTGTGCTCGGGCAGCAGCAGCACTCCCGTCGCGATGCCGATCGTCGACGTGGCCGCCGCGGCGAAACTCAGCCCGATCATCGGGTCGATCCAGTCCGCCGTGGCCGGCACCGCGATCTGTCCGTCGTCGGAGTACGGATAGCGCGACGCTGACCGGTCCACCATCACGACGTGCTCGCCCGACCACAATGTCGCGAACCCACATCGCTCGGCGGCGGCAGCGACGGCGTCGATGACGGCGCGGGTTGCACCTGAACCGATGCCAAGGGCGTGCAGTCCCAGCCGCATCAGGCGATCGTCTCACGTCGCGAGCAGCGAGACACCCGCGATGAACAGCGCGATCACCTTGACGATCTCCAGGCCGACGTACGCCCAATGCGCCCGTGACCGTGGCCCGTCCCCACCTTCCAGCACGGTGTCGGACCGGCGGGTGAGCCGCGGCCGCACCACCAGCACCTGCGCAAGCAGGGTCACGACGGCGACGGCTGCCGCAACGGCGACGCCGTCGCCGGCGCCTCGATGGCGAAGCACGCGACTACCACCGCGGCCAGCGCGAGCTCGCAGGCGTTGAGCGCACGAAAGACCAAGCGGCCGATGCCAAGACCGATCTGCAGCGTCACCCCGGGGGCACGGAACTTCAGCGGCGTCTCGATAAACGAGATCGCGAGCACCATGCCCAGCCAGACGAATACCGCGGCGACTGCGACCGCAGAGGCTGCCTGCACGGCCAGCAGCCTACGACAGCAGTCGGGCGAGGACCGCGACGTGGCTGGCGTCCAGATCGCGCGCGGCGGTTACCAGGGTGACCGGGCAGTCGCGCAACGCTTGCTTCAGTTCGTCCAACGCGGCTGCCCCCTCCTCGGTCTCGAGCTCTGAGGCGTACCGGGTGGCGAACTCGTCGAAGCGGTCGGGCTGATGGGAGTACCACTTCCGCAGCTCGGTGGACGGCGCGACCCTTGGTATCCACCGGCCCACCCGCGGATCACCCTTGCGGAAACCCCGTGGCCACAGCCGGTCCACCAGCACCCGCTCGCCGTCGTCGGGACCGGGATCCTCGTACACGCGCGCCACCCTGATGCGGCGAAGAGGCGCTCATGCGGTGGAATCGTAGGGGCATGCATGTCGATCGGGTCGCAGAACTTCAACGCTGGCAGGACTCCGGCGCAGTTTGGGAGGTGATCTCCCGGAAGGGCGGCCGGGTGACGGTGGCACTGCTGCGCTGCGACGGCGGCGAGGAGGTCGACCGGTTCACGTCGGACGACCCGCAGCTGCTGTCATTCATCGGCGCCCGAATGACCAGCGAGGAGTGACGGTGGAGTTGGGCAAGCTGACCTTCGTACCGGCGAGCGAGGCGCCCGAGCTCGTCGCCGAACCCGTGCGGCCACACCTGCAAGACGGGCTGTGGGTCAGCGAGATCGACCCCGGCCTCGCCGACACCGCGGCGTTTTGCGAGCACTACGGCATCGGTCTGGACATCTCGGCCAACTGCGTCGTGGTCGAGGCGCGCCGCGCCGAGCGGACCTGGCACGCGGCGTGCCTCGTGCTGGCGACCACCCGTGCCGACGTCAATGGTGTGGTCCGCAAACACCTTGGTGCCCGCAAGATTTCGTTCGCACCGATGGATGCCGCCGTTTCCCTCACCGGGATGGACTACGGCGGCATCACTCCCGTCGGTTTGCCCGCGGACTGGCCAGTACTTATCGACGCGAATGTGATGGATCAGGAGCGCGTGATCATCGGAAGCGGTATTCGTGGTTCCAAACTGCTGACCGCCACGGAAGTGCTGGCGTCACTGCCCGGCGCCGAAGTGATGCCGCTGACGAAGGCGGATTAGCCCGCCACAACGTCGTCGTGATCCGTTGAGACCGCCAGGTCGCGCCAGGCCGTTTGCTCGTCGGCGACGAACCCAAGTTTGTCGGCAACCGCGGTGAAGGAATCGCGGCCCAGCTGGATGCGCAATGGCGGCCGCTCGGCGGACACTATCTCGACGATCGCCGCCGCGGCCTTGACCGGGTCGCCGGGCTGGGCGTGGTTGACGTCGGTGGCGTGTTGCCTGGTGGCGCCCGCGGTGTCGGCGTAGTCGTCGATGACCGTGCCTTCGGTGCTCAGGCTTGAGGCGTCGAGGAAGTCGGTGCGGAAGTAGCCGGGCTCCACGATGATGACATCGATTCCGAGTGGGCCGACCTCGCGCGCAAGCGCCTCCGAGAAACCCTCGACGGCGAATTTGGTGGCGCAGTAGATACCCCACCCGGCCGAGCCGATGAAACCACCGATCGAGGACAGGTTGATGATGCGGCCCGACCGCTGTGCCCGCAGTGTCGGAAGCACCGCACGCAGCACGTTGAGGATGCCGAAGACGTTGGTGTCGAACACCGCCCGGGCCGCGGCGTCGCTGGCTTCCTCCACCGCTGACAGCAGGCCACGGCCTGCGTTGTTGACCACCACATCGATGCGTCCGAACCGCTGCACAGCCGCCTCGACCGCCGCGGCGGCCTGCGCCTCGTCCAGCACGTCGAGCGCCACCGGCAGGAGTTGGTCGCCGGCGTCGGGGAACCGGGCCGCGATGGCCTGCGGATCGCGGGCGGTCGCGACGACTGAATGCCCTGCAGCAAGCACCTTTTCGACGATCTCCGCGCCGAAGCCGCGGGAAGCACCAGTGACAAACCACACGCTCATGGCACTAGTATCGCGCATTGGGCCGCTGCGGCCGCATCTGGATCTAGCGGCTAGGCAGGCGACCGCCGAACCAGGTCAACGAAGGCCTGCGCGGCCGCGTCGACAGCCCGGCGATCGTCGGTGGCTACCAGGTCGAGGAGCAGGCCGCGCATGACCGCCAGCCCGAGGCGCATCAGCGCCGGGTCGGTGGTCCCGTCATCGGTAAGCCACGCGTCCACTGCCCCCGGCAGCATCCGGGCGAACGGCTGCTCACCCTGGACACCGCGCGCGTAGCACTCGAAGAAGAGGCGCTCGAATGGGCGCAGGTCCGGCCGGCGAAGGTCGGCCCACATGGCGGCGATCGCCGCGCGAGGCTCGGTTGGCAGTTCGCGCAGCAGGGCTCTCTGGCGGCGCTCGACCTCCTCGACGATCGCCAGCAGAAGTTCGTTCCGCGAGCCGAAGTGGTGAAGGAGCATGCGGTGGCTGGTGCCGACCGCCGCGGCAACGTCGCGAAGTGAACGGTCACCGATGCCATTCGCCGCGCACTCTTTCACCACCGCGTCGAGCAGCTCTTGGCGCCGTTCGAGGTCAGGCGGTCGGGCCATCGGCGCGCCGCTGCTCGCTTCGGGCCTTGAGGCCGTCCGCCTCCAACGCGAGGTAGCGCCTCGTCATCCCGCGCATGAACAAACCCACCAACGCACCAACCGGCCCGCGCTGGTCGAGCTCTTGTCGAACCCGGGTGCGCCGGTCGGATTCGGGGATGACCTCGTGGCGGGCCACGGTCAACCCACCGGGCGACCGCTGCACCCACGTCCAAGCAGCGCCGGGTGTCACGTCGGTGACCTCCCACACCAGCTTCGGCATGCGCGGCTGCTTGATCTCGAACCGCTTGCCGACCGCGAGCCCGGGGCCGTCGAGAGCGACGAGCCGGGTAACCGATGCGGTCCAGTCCGGCCAGCGCTCGACGTCGCTGAACACGTCCCAGACCACAGTGGCAGGCGCGTCGATCTCAACGCCGCAATCAGTAATCATGTACCAAATGGTACATGCAAGGTTTCCCGGCGAACAGACGCAAAGGCACCCCTTCATCGGCGTGTCGGGGGGCTTTTGCGTTCCCCTACTTGCGTGTGGGCCCAGCTCGCGCAGAATTTAGAACCATCCGTCGGGTGCGCGCCCGGACAACGCCTGGGTCAACTGCCGCGCCGCCCCACGAACGGCCTCGACCAACGTCGGCAGTGCGATGTTCGGCCGGTCTTCGCGACGGGTCACGCTGAACGCGGCAACCGGGCGCCCCGCATGGTCGAAGGCGCACGCCGCGACGGACTGCAGACCCTCGGTGATCATGCCCGCCTCCTCCGCCCATCCCTGTGCGCGTTCGGTCTGCAGGATTTGCCGTAGCTCCGCAAGGGATTTGGGCCCGCGTTCGGTGCGATGGATGAACGTCGCCGACGACGGAAACAGCGCCCTGACCTGAGCGGCCGACAGGTGCGCGAGGATCGATCGGCCGTTCGCCGTCAGGTGCGCAGGCAACCGCACGCCCACGTCGGTGACCAGCGTGACGGGCACGCCGGCGGTCTGCGGTTGCTCCTTGAGCAAGTAGACACTCTCTGCGCCGTAAAGGATCCCGAGATGGGCTGTCTCGCCGACGGCCGCGACCAGCCGCTTGAGGATTGGCCGCGCAATGTGCTCGAGCGGCTCGTGGCGCAGATACGCCGACCCGACCTCGAATGCCGAAAAGCCCAGTGCGTACGCACGCTGATCGGGCAGATGCACGACGAAGCCGCGCTCGATCAGCACCTCGAGCAGGTGATAGGCCGACGATCGCGGCATGCCGATGTCTCGGATCAACGCCGAGCCCTGGACGGGCCCCGGCCGCGACGCGAGGTGGAGGAGCACATCGAGTGCCCGACCCACCGCTGGTGACGTGCTGGACACGGCGCACCTCCCCTGCATCTCGGATACGAGACACTATCCCTGGATTCTCTCTATCGCAACGGGCGTCGGTGCGGTGTCCTGTAACAACACCGAGTTTGACCAGGGAAAAGAGAACACAGTGTCGTCAGTGTCTTCCGCGATCTCCACGCCACGCCTTGTCCGGGCCCCCCGCGGCACCGAGTTGTCCTGCAAGGGCTGGCCGCAGGAGGCCGCGCTGCGGATGTTGATGAACAACCTCGACCCCGAGGTCGCCGAGCATCCCGAGGACCTGGTGGTCTACGGCGGCACCGGCCGCGCCGCCCGCAGTTGGGAGGCGTTCGACGCGATCGTGCGGACGCTGCGCGGGCTGGAGGACGACGAGACCATGCTGGTGCAGTCCGGCAAGCCGGTCGGCGTGTTCCGCACCCACGAGTGGGCGCCGCGTGTGCTGATCGCGAACTCGAATCTCGTTGGTGACTGGGCGAATTGGGAGCAGTTCCGCAAGCTCGAGGCCGAGGGCCTGATGATGTACGGCCAGATGACCGCCGGCTCGTGGATCTACATCGGCACGCAGGGCATCCTGCAGGGCACCTACGAGACCTTCGGCGCGGTCGCGAAGAAGAGGTTCGGCGGCACGCTGGCCGGCACCATCACCCTCACCGCGGGACTGGGCGGCATGGGCGGCGCGCAGCCGCTGGCCGTGACGATGAACGACGGGGTGGCGATCTGTGTGGACTGCGACGCCACCCGCATCGACCGCCGCATCGAGCACCGCTACCTCGACATCAAGGCCGCCGACATCGACGACGCCCTTCGGCTGGCCGTCGAGGCCCGCGACGCCAAGCGGCCGCTGTCGATCGGGTTGCTCGGCAACGCCGCCGAGGTGCTTCCCGAGCTGCTGCGCCGCGACGCCCCGATCGACATCGTCACCGACCAGACCTCGGCGCACGACCCGCTGTCGTATCTGCCGATCGGCATCGAGTTCGACGACATGAAGAAGATGGCCGACAAGGATCCCGTCTACTTCACCGAGCAGGCCCAGCAGTCGATGGCCAAGCACGTCGCGGCGATGGTCGGCTTCAAGGACCGCGGCGCCGAGGTGTTCGACTACGGCAACTCCATCCGCGACGAGGCGCGAAAGGCCGGATACGACAGGGCTTTCGACTTCCCCGGCTTCGTCCCCGCCTACATCAGGCCGCAGTTCGAGGAGGGCCTCGGGCCGTTCCGGTGGGCGGCGCTGTCGGGCGATCCGAAGGACATCGCCGCCACCGACCGCGCGATTCTCGAGCTCTTCCCCGACAACAAGCACCTCACCCGCTGGATCGAGATGGCCGGCGAGAGGGTCGCGTTCCAGGGGCTGCCCGCGCGCATCTGCTGGCTCGGCTACGGCGAACGCCATCTCGCGGGGCTGAAGTTCAACGAGATGGTGGCGTCGGGCGAACTGTCCGCCCCGATCGTGATCGGCCGCGACCACCTCGACTCGGGTTCGGTGGCCTCGCCCTACCGGGAGACCGAGGCGATGCTCGACGGCTCCGACGCGATCGCCGACTGGCCGCTGCTCAACGCGTTGGTCAACACCGCGTCCGGCGCGACGTGGGTGTCGATTCACCACGGCGGCGGGGTCGGGATGGGCCGCTCCATTCACGCCGGCCAGGTGACCGTCGCCGACGGCACCGACCTGGCCGCGCAGAAGCTCGCGCGGGTGCTGACCAACGACCCCGGCATGGGCGTGATCCGCCACGTCGACGCAGGCTACGAACACGCAACCGAGGTCGCCGCCGAGCGCGGCGTGCGGATTCCGATGCGGGAGAACGCGTGACGGCGTTCGACACCCTCTGGCCGGCGATCCTGGACGTCGGCAGGCACACCTCGACCGGCGGCTACCGGCGCTACGCATGGTCGGATGCCGATCTGACACTGCGTGAGTGGTTCTCCGGCTGCGCCGCCACAGCGCGGCATGGATGTCGAGGAGGACCGCAACGGCAATCTGTGGGCGTGGTGGATGCCACCCGGCTGGTCCGGCGATCCGACCGGCGCGTTCGTGACGGGCTCGCATCTGGACTCGGTGCCGGACGGCGGCGCCTTCGACGGACCACTGGGTGTGGTGTCCGCCTTCGCGGCCATCGACATCGTCCGCGAGCGGGGCGTGGTGCCGCGGGTGCCCGTCGCAGTCGTCGCCTTCTCCGACGAAGAGGGGGCGCGCTTCGGCGTCGCGTGCATCGGCTCCCAGCTGTCCACCGGTGCGTTGAGCGCCGAGAAAGCGCGCGGGCTGCGGGATTACGACGGCGTCACGCTCGCCGAGGCGATGACGAAGGCGGGCCGCAGGCCCGAACATCTCGGCGCCGATCCGCGGCTGGCCGATCGCGTCGGAGTCTTCGTAGAACTGCACGTCGAGCAGGGCCGCGCACTGGATCTCGTCGACCGGCCGATCGCCGTCGCCTCGGCCATCTGGCCGCACGGACGCTGGCAATTCACGTTCTGCGGCGAGGCGAACCACGCAGGCACCACTCGGCTGGCCGACCGCCATGACCCGATGCTCGCGTTCGCGTCTTCGGTGCACGCGGCGCGGTCTCTGGCCGCTGCCCACGATGCGGTCGCGACGTTCGGCAAGGTCATCGTCGCCCCCAACGGGGCCAACGCGATTCCGTCATCGGTGCACGCCTGGCTCGATGCCCGCGCCGTCGACGAGGCAACGCTGCGGTCGCTGGTCGACAAGATCACCACCGAAGCGCGGCGGCACGCCGCAGCCGACGGTATCGAACTCGGGGTGACCGCCGAATCCGTCACACCGATCGTCGAGTTTCCCGCGGGTCCGCGTGCCCGGCTGCAGCGTGCGCTGGCCCACCTGGGCGACATCCCGGTGCTGCCCACCCAGGCCGGCCATGACGCAGGCATCCTGTCCGCAGTGGTACCGACCGCAATGTTGTTCGTTCGCAACCCAACAGGGGTGTCGCATTCGCCAACGGAGTTCGCGGAGTCGGGCGACTGCAATGCAGGAGCGATGGCGCTGGCCGACGTCATGGCGGATTGGGTGGCACCGTGACAGACGCGTGGTGGTGTGAACACGCCTGGCTCGGCGGCGATTCCAGAGAAGGAATAGCCGACGGCGTCCTGTTCAGCGTCACCGACGGCCGGATCACCGCGATCGACACCGACACCACCGCGCAGCCGGGCTCAAACCGGCTGCGCGGACTGGTCATTCCTGGCCTCGCCAACGCGCATTCGCACGCGTTCCACCGGGCGCTGCGCGCCCGCACCCAACACGACCGTGGATCGTTCTGGACCTGGCGCGACCTGATGTACCGCGCCGCGGAGCGGCTGAACCCCGATCGCTACCAGCGGCTCGCCCGGGCGGTGTACGCCGAGATGGCGCTCGCCGGGATCACCTCGGTCGGCGAGTTCCACTACGTGCACCACGATTCCGGTGGCACCCACTACGCCGAACCCAACGCGATGGGACACGCCGTCATTGACGGTGCCGCCGACGCCGGCATCCGCCTCACCCTCCTCGACACCTGCTATCTGAGTTCCGGGCCCGACGGCGCACCGCTGGCCGGCCCCCAGCAGCGGTTCGGCGACGGCACCGGTGACCGATGGGCCCAACGCGTCGAGGCACTACGGCAGCAGGTCGGTACCCAACCGTCCGTTCTGGTCGGTGCCGCGCTGCATTCCGTACGCGGAGTGCCCGTCGAACAGATGCCCGTCGTCGTGAAATGGGCCGCCACGCATGGTGTTCCGCTGCACGTTCATTCGTCGGAGCAGACCCGCGAAGTCGAGCAGTGTCTCGCGGCCCACGGCCGCACACCGACCGCGGTGCTGCGTGACGTCGGGGCTTTGGGGCCGCGGACGACGGCCGTGCACGCGACCCACCTCACCGCCGAGGACATCGCCGACCTCGACCGGACAGCGACGGGGGTGTGCTTCTGCCCCACCACCGAGCGTGACCTCGGCGACGGAATCGGGCCCGCGCCCGCACTGCTCGCCGGACGCGGACTGTTCAGCCTTGGCTCCGACAGCCACGCAGTGCTCGATCTGTTCGAAGAGGCCCGTGCCGTCGAACTCAACGAACGCCTCGCCTCCCGCACGCGGGGTGTGCTCGCCGCCGACCGCCTGCTTCGCGCCGCGACCTACGATGGCCACCGCGCCCTCGGGTGGGCCGACGCCGGCGAACTCGTGCTGGGCGCCCGAGCGGACTTGGTTGCAGTGCAGATGGATTCGATCCGCACCGCGGGCGGCGGTGCAACGGTGGAGAACATCGTCTTCGCCGCGGCGGCACCCGACGTCACCGATGTGGTGGTCGACGGACACGCCGTGGTGGTCGACCGCAAGCATGTCACCGTGCGGGACGTCGAAGTTGAACTCGCGACCGCCATTGCGGACCTGATGGATACCTCGGTGGAGGCCGCCCGATGACCGTGCTCTACACCGACATCCGCGAGCTCGTCACCAACGACCCGATTCACGACGGCGGCCCGCTGGGCATCATCGCCGACGCGGCGCTGGTCGTCGACGGCTCCGACATCGTCTGGGTGGGAAGACGCGCCGACGCGCCCGATGCCGACGATCGGGTCACTTGCGCTGACACCTGCGTGATCCCCGGATTCGTCGACAGCCATACGCATCTGGTGTTCGCGGGCGAACGGTCGGCCGAGTTCGCGGCGCGGATGAGCGGACAGCCCTACGAGGCGGGTGGGATCGCATCCACAGTGGCCGCCACACGCGCAGCCGACGACGCGACTCTTCTCGCAGGAGTCCGGCGGCTCGCCGACGAGCTGATTCGCGCGGGGGTCACTACATTCGAATGCAAGAGCGGCTACGGGCTGACCGTCGACGACGAGGCCCGCTCGCTACGGATCGCCGCTGCGGTCACCGCCGAGACGACATTCCTCGGCGCGCACGTCGTTCCCGCCGAGTTCCGCGATGACCGCGCGGCCTACATTGACCTGGTCACCGGTCCGATGCTGCAGGCCTGCGCGCCGCACGCCCGGTGGGTGGATGTGTTCTGCGATCGCGGCGCATTCGACGTCGACGAGGCCCGCCACATCCTCCGCGGCGGGATGGCGACGGGGCTCACCCCGCGACTGCACGCCGGCCAGCTAGGCCCCAGCGCGGGCATCCGGCTTGCGGTCGAGCTTGGCGCGGCCTCGGTGGATCACTGCACGTATGCCACCGACGCCGATGTCGAAGCGCTCGCCGGCGCCGCAGACACCACCGTCGCCACACTGCTGCCCGGCGCGGAATTCTCCACGCGCGCGCGGTATCCGGATGCGAAGCGGCTGATCGACGCCGGCGCCACGGTCGCGCTTGCGACCGACTGCAATCCCGGCAGCTCGTTCACGACGAGCATGCCGTTCTGCATCGCCGTCGCGGTGCGGGACATGAATTTCACTCCGGCCCAGGCGTTGTGGGCCGCGACCGCGGGCGGGGCCGCGGCGCTGCGCCGCAGCGATGTCGGGGTCCTCGCCGTCGGGCGGCGGGCGGACTTCGTTCGGCTGGACGCGCCGTCCTATCTACACGTGGCGTATCGGCCCGGCGTGCCGCTGGTGCGCGACGTCGTGAAGGCCGGCGAGCGCATGGCGTATCCCTACGAACAGGTGGAGTCACGATCGTGAATACAGAAACCGTCGTCGTGGGCGTCGGCCCGGTGACCTTCGACGAGGTAGTGCGCGTCGCCCGCGACGGTGCCGCAGTCGCACTCTCCGACGAGTCGCTGGACGCGATCGCCAAGAGCCGCGCCCGCATCGAGGAGCTCGCCAGCGACCCCAAACCCGTCTACGGCGTATCCACCGGCTTCGGTGCGCTGGCCACCCGACATATCCCCCACGAACTGCGGACCCAATTGCAGCGCAGCCTGATTCGCTCCCATGCCGCCGGATCCGGACCGGACATCGAACGAGAAGTCGTCAGGGCCATGATGCTTCTGCGGTTGTCGACACTGGCCACCGGCCGCACCGGTGTGCGGCCCGAGGTCGCGCAGACGTACGCGGCGATGCTGTCCGCCGGGCTGACGCCCGTCGTCTACGAATACGGCAGCCTCGGCTGCTCCGGCGATCTCGCGCCGCTGGCCCATGTGGCGCTGTCCGCGATCGGCGAGGGTTCGGTGCGCACGGCCGACGGCGAACTGCTGCCGTCCGCCGATGCCCTGGCCCGGCACGGCATCGAGCCGGTGGTGCTCGCCGAGAAGGAGGGCCTGGCCCTGATCAACGGCACCGACGGGATGCTCGGCATGCTGGTGCTGGCGCTGCGCGACCTCGACGCGCTGCTGAAGCTGGCCGACGTCGCTGCGGCCATGAGTGTCGAGGGCCTTCTTGGCACCGAACGAGTCTTCGCCGCGGACCTGCAAGCTATGCGACCCCATCCCGGGCAGGCCGCCGCCGCGGCCAACATGCGTCGCGTGCTCGCCGAATCCCCGATCGTGGCCAGCCACAGCGGCCCGGACTGCTCGCTGGTTCAGGACGCCTACTCGCTGCGCTGCGCACCCCAGGTCGCGGGTGCCGCGCGTGACACCGTTGAGCATGCCCGCACCGTCGCAGGCCGCGAATTGGCCAGTGCCGTAGACAATCCCGTCGTCACGCTCGACGGACGCGTCGAATCCAACGGCAACTTCCACGGCGCCCCGGTCGGCTACGTCCTGGACTTCCTCGCCATCGCCGTCGCCGATCTGGCGAGCATCAGCGAGCGGCGCACCGACCGGTTCCTCGACGTCGCCCGCAGCCACGGCCTCAACCCGTTCCTTGCCGACGACCCCGGTGTCGACAGCGGGCACATGATCGCCCAGTACACGCAGGCCGCAATCGTGTCCGAACTCAAGCGGCTGGCCAACCCGGCCAGCGTCGACTCGATCCCGTCGTCGGCGATGCAGGAAGACCACGTCTCCATGGGGTGGTCGGCGGCGCGCAAGCTGCGCAGGGCCATCGACGGACTGACCCGGGTGTTGGCGGTCGAGGTGTACACAGCCGCGCGCGGTATCGAGATGCGCGCCCCCCTGATGGCGTCGCCGGTGACCGCCGCCGTCATCGCCGCGATCCGGGAATGCGTTCCTGGACCGGGCACCGACCGGTACCTGGCACCGGAAATCGATGCCGTCGTCGCCATGGCCGCCTCAGGCGCGTTGGTGGCCGCCGCCGAATCGGTCACCGGCCCCTTGGCCTAACCAGCTTGCTCGGGCCGCGAGACTGCTGAGAGATCGCGAAGATTCGTAAAATCGCGATCTGACCGCAGTTTCGCGGGTCACCGGCCCCCTGGCCTAAGTGCTCGTCGGCTCCTCCGCGTCGAAGATCAGCGCGACCGTACTGCCTACCGAGCGGGCAAACGTGCGATCGTCGAGGTCCTCCAGACCGGTTGACGCGCGGAGGAAGTCACCGAACAGGCACCAACCGAGCTGCAACGCGATCGTGTGTGCCGCAGCAAGCCTCGCGCCGAGTTCGGTGGAGTGCCGTTCGCGGACCGTGTCCAGCAGCAGCTCCATTGTCGGAAAGCGGCTCTGGAGTTCGCCGATCGAATACCCGTCAAGTGAGGTGCGGGCGAGCACCCGCAGTTGACGGTCGACCGCCTCGCCGATCGCGCCTCCATCTGCCTTCGCGGCGAGGAGTTCGGCCAGGTGACGGGCGAGGTGATCGAGCACCGCGCCCACGAGTGCGTCCTTGCTGCCGAAATGCCGGTGGATCAGTCCGTGGTTCACACTCGAGCGCGCCGCGATGTCACGGATGGAGGTTGCCGCAGGTCCGCGTTCGGCGAACAGGTCGGCGGCGGACTCCAGAACCGCCGCTACGACCTCAGCCCTGCCCAGGGGTACACCGGCCCGCGGAGCGCCGGCTCTTGCACCAGCTGTAGTCATGTGACTACGGTACCGGCAGGGAGTTTGCAGTCAGCCGACCTCCCGGCGGAAGGACTCGTCCCTTGGCAACGACGCCACTCAGATACGGAAGATTCATCGGCCGGGTCGGCGGGTTGGCGGTCGCCCTGGGGATCGGGGTGGCGATCGCCAACGGCGCCGCCATCGCCTCGGCCGATGACGGTCAGTCGGGCTCCTCCAAGACCTCATCGGCCGACTCGAAATCGGCCGACTCGAAATCCTCGGAGTCGAAATCATCGGAGTCGAAATCATCGACGGCGTCGGCGGCGTCGACATCGTCTGCTTCGACATCCCGCGCCTCGAGCGGTGATGCCGGCCCGGCGGGCACCAAGTCCTCCCCCACGTCGTCAACAAATGATGACGCGAAATCAACTGACGCCAAGACATCGAGTTCGAAAGAAGACGCCGACGAGTCGCCCACACCCGGGCGCAAATCTAGGAAGCTCGCGGCCACATCCACCAACAACACCACCCAAACCCTCGCGGCCAAGACGACCATCTCGCAGCCGTCGTCGGCGGCGACGTCCTCGTCCACGACCCCGACAACGACGGTTGCGGCCCAGACGTTGGCGGTCAGCCCACTCGGAACTCCCGTACAACTCACCGCCGAGCAACAGGCTACCGAAACCGTCAACACACTTCCGGTTCAGTTGATGAAGCTTGTTCTCCAGTTCGGCTGGATGTCCACCGCACGACAGCAGTTCGATCTGGTTCACGGTCCCGATCAGGAGAACGTCGACGCGCTTAAAGAGGCCGTCGACGAGTACGCGATGGGGGCAGCGTTTCAGCAACAAATACTCAACCCGATGACCCCGACGTCCGTCATGCAGGTGGCGCCGCCGCACGTCTGGTACGGGCAGGATGTCGGCGGCTCGCGCATCCTCTACGACAATCCCGACACGATCTACCGGTTCATGGGCGTCAACAAGACGTCGACGTACGTGATCACGGGCCGCTTCACCGGCGACGAGCCTGCCGACACCTCGTTCAGCGTGCTGACCGGTTTGTCTGGGCAGACAGCGTCGGTTCTTTCCGGCCGAGACCTTGTCCGCAATCCGGACGGCTCTTTCACGATCACGGTCAGCGGCTCGCCCACCGGGCCAGGGCCGAACCACATCCAGCTCACCGATGACACCACCTTGATCGCAGTGCGAAATACGTTGTCGGACTGGAACAAACAGGATCCGATGAGCTTGTCCATCGAGCGTGTCAGCGGGCCGCCGAACAGCCTGTTCGCCCAGTTGGGCGGATTCGCTATCCCCTTAATCGGGCCGCTGGTGACGAACAATCCGTTGTTGACGACGTTGGTGTCGCTGATCCCGCCGCTGCCATACGAGCCTCCCCTGCTGCGGGGCACCGTCACCGCCGTGATCATGGCGCTCGGCCTGCAGATGGAATCCAAATACATCGGGGTGGCCACGACCGACCCGACGACAGGCGAGCGTCGGCAACCCAACGTGCTGACGAACCCGACCCGCAACGCGGAGTTCCTGGCGACCCAGATGCAGAGCGCCGGGTACTTCCAGCTCGACGATGACCAGGCGCTGGTCGTCACCATCGATCCGGGCAACGCCGGATACTTCGTGGTTCCGGTGACCAACGACTGGACGATCACCGACAACTATTGGGACCAGCAGACCAGCCTCAACATCGCGCAGGCCAAGAAGAATCGCGACGGGACCTACACGATCGTGATCTCACCCGACGATCCCGAGGTCTGGAATTGGGTTTCGACGGGCGGCCTGAACCAGGGCACGATCTCCATCCGGTTCCAGGACCTCGACGAGACCTCATCGAAGTTGCCGAAGGTTAGTTCTCAGGTGGTATCGCTCGACGACCTGGCCGACGTCCTGCCGCCGGGGACCATCTACGCCACTCCGCAGGATCGGCGGGACCAGATCGCACTGCGAAAGTCCGGCTTCAACAATCGATTCGCGCCCTACCCCCAGCCGTAGCCGGTCATTTCACCGCGAGTTCCAGATGTTCGCGGCGGCGGACGAGAATGCTTGACAGCCACGGCCCGATATCGACCGCGCCGATTCGGGAGGTGCGGTCGAGCACCTCGCGTAGGACGATCTGCGCCTCCAAACGCGCCAGCGCGGCGCCGACGCAGAAGTGCGCTCCCTTGCCAAAGGTGATGTGCCCCTTGCTGGCCGGCCGATCAAGCCGGAACTCGTGTGGCGCGTCGAATTGGGCCGGATCCCGGTTCGCCGCTCCCCACAACAGCAGCAAGCGTGAACCGGCGGGTAGGTCCGTGCCACCTAACGTGGCGTCGGCGACAACGTGACGATAGTGGCCGCGGAACGGCGGTTCGTATCGCAACGCCTCCTCGACGAATGGCGCAAGCAGGTCGGGATTCTCGCGCACCTGTTGTTGAAGATCGGGACGTGTCGCCAGGATCCACATCGCGTTACCGAGCAGCGAGCCGGTGGATTCACCGCCGGCGCTGAAGAGAATGATCATCATCACTTGCGCGGCGAATTCGTCGAATTCGCCGGTGCCGCAGGCGGTTGCCAGCGAGCCGAGCAAGTTGTCCTGTGGATCGGCAGCGGCCAACTCGAAATGATCGCGGATGTAGCTACCCAGTTCCATCGCGGCGACGCCCGATGCCGTGAGTTGCTCCTGATCAACGAGGCCGTCGAGCAGCTGGGTGCTGGCGCACGCCCACCGCACCAACTGGTCGGCGTCTTCGGCAGGCACGCCGATCAACTGCGCGACGACCATCATCGGCAGTCTGTTGGCCAACGTGCCCATCCACTCGATGCGTCCATCGCGGAGGTTGTCCGTCCACAGCCGGTCGAAGGTTTCAGCGACGAACGACCCCATGGCACGAATCCGCTTGGCCGCCAGTTGGTGCACCAGCATCTTGCGGTGCACCGCATGCGCTGGGTCGTCCGCGGTGGCGAGAACGTGAGTGGGTCCACCGAGCCCATCCATCTCGAACGGGACGACGGTCCCGTCAGCCGTGAACGTCATCGTCGCGGTCAGGTTCGCCGAGAAGTCCTCGGGACGGCTGATCGCGTCGTTGATCCCCGCCCAGTCGCACACCAGGTAGAACCCGGACTCGCCGATGCGATGGACCGGCCCTCCGGCGCGGAGGCGATCGTAGAGCGGGTACGGGTCTTGCAGCGCGTCGGCGCCGAAGAACTCGAGCGGATCCTGAAGCACGTTCACTTCCTCAGGTTGACCAGCATGAACGATGTGGTCAATGGGGCCGCCAAGAGTCGAGAACCACAGCCGGTACGAACCGCTCGTCGTCGTCTCACGCCACCCGGCCGACCTGCGTCGACCGCTGAGAAGATTCCCCGATTCGTCTCATGGATAAGATCAATTCGATCACTGTTTCAGCCCGGGGAGTGCATGCATGTCACGCGACGACTGGCTCTTTGACGATGGTCGGCGCGCGACCGCAACGGAGCGCATCTACGCGACGGCCTCCGAGCTGATATTCCGAGACGGAATGGACGCGTTCAATGTCGACACATTGGCCGCAGCAACTCATTGCTCGAGGGCCACGATCTACCGTTACGTCGGCGGCAAGAAAGACATTCGCGACGCGGTGCTCGCGCGCGCTGCAACCCGCATCGTCGAGAGAGTGCGAGTCAGTGTCCAGGGACGGACGGGTCCGGACAGGGTGCTTACGGCGATCGAGGTGGCCGTTGCAGAGATCCGCGCCGATCCCGCGGGCCAGCTGTTCCTGGATTCGGCGAGGAGCGGTGGGTGGAGCTGGCTGACCGCATCTCCTGCGGTCGCCGACTTCGCCCGCGAGCTCACCGGGCTCGCCGGCGACGACGCACCTGCGGCGCAATGGATCGTGCGCCTCGTGCTGTCGCTGCTGTTCTGGCCCGACGCGGATCCACGTGCCGAACACCAAATGCTGCAACGGTTTGTGGCACCGGCGTTCGCCGAAAGCGGTGGTTCTCAGTCGTCTGGATGATTCGGGCAGGAGACATCGACATACGCGGTCACGAACGTCCCAGGACCGGGTCCGGAATCGCCGGGAGTTTTGATGTTCTCCACCGTGCACACCGACAGCGGTTCGGTGTTGTAACCCGTCAGCCAGTTGATGTCGACGGTGTAGCCCTCGGCCTTCAGCCCGTCGATCACCGATTGAGCCGATGCTCCGGTGCCCTCGGGTTCGGCGATCGCCTGCGCACAAATCGCCACCGCGCCGCCGAACGCAATTGACAGCGCAGCCAAGCATCGCGACGCGAACGACATACTCGTCACGGTTCTCGCCATAGCCTTGGAACTACTGAGTTCAGGCTGTGAAGGTCCACCGAGTTGGGCGGTGTCAGCAGACCGCGAAGAGCTCGAGTTGGATGTTGTCTGGGTCGCGGAACACCAGCGTCGCGAATGCGAACGGTTCCTCCCCGTCCCTGATGCCGGAGTGCTCGATCCCAAGCTTGTCGAGCCAGGCCACCCAGGCCTCCAGCTCCTCTCGCGTACAGACATTGAATCCCACGTGGTCCAGTCCGGTACACGCCTCGTCGAACGGCTCGCCGTCATTGCCGGTGTTCGTGTGCAGCCCAATCACCAGCCCCGAATGCTGGTCGACGAGCAACACGCCGTAGCCCGTTTCTTCCCGTTCATAGTGGTCGAATTTCATCGGTAACCGGTCCGCGCCCAAGAGCCGCTGGTACCAGGCGGCGCTGGCTTCAATATCGCTGACGGTTAGGGAGATGTGGTGAATCCCAGTAACGCCGGGGGCAGTGTCCTCGCGCATCAATCGCCTTTCTGATCAACGGAGGAGCATACCCGGCAACCGTCGCAGCGAATTCGGGTTCGACATCGTGCTCACGTATTACGCGCCAGTTGCGCCGACATAGCCCTTGGGCGGGACAGTAGGAGCCTGCGCCTCCCAGGACCGTGTAAACCGGTCATAGCCAGCGGATGAAGCGAGGGACCACGATCGTTGCATCGGTGCGCACACCTATGAAGGGAGCATTCCCGTGGATCGCCGTGAGTACTTCGTCGAGATGACGACACACGTTCCCGAAGGAACACCCGAACAGACAGTGGACGACATCCGCGCACGGGAAGCGGCGCGCGCTGGTCAACTCGCGGCAGAGGGACACCTCAAGCGGCTGTGGCGTCCACCGCTGGCACCCGGCGAATGGCGGACGTTCGGTCTGTTCGGCGCCGACGACGACAGCCAGTTGAACGAACTCTTGGCGTCGATGCCGCTGCATGTCTGGCGCACAGACGCAGTCACACCGCTCTCGCCCCACCCAAACGACCCAATTGCGTCCGGTGGGCGCGAACGCGTTGAGTTCCTGACGACCCTGACCCTCACCGTCCCGGACGGGACAGCACAGGAGACCGTCGACGACCTGAAGGCCCGCGAAGCCGTACGCGCCCGCGAACTGGCTGAGCAAGGACGCCTTGTCCGCCTGTGGACGCCGCCCAACCAACCTGGCCAGTGGCGCACATTGGGTCTCTGGAGCGCGCGTGACGCGGCAGACCTGACGGCGACGTTGGAATCGCTCCCGCTCTACGTGTGGATGACGGTCGAAGCAACGCCGCTAGACCCCGCATCCCAGTGACCCGGTCAGGGGTACGGGATCATGAGCTACGCCCTGGATGCACTGGCCGACTTTGTCGTCGCGGCCGAGCCTGCTCACCTACCCGAAGATGCGCTAATGCTATTGCGGCGCAATGTTCTTGACAGCGTAGGCTGCGCGATCGCGGCACTCGATGGAGAGACCGTCCGCGTGGTGCGTGACCAGGTCGAGTCCGTGGGCGGCCAGCCCCGGGCTTCATTGATCGGCGGCGGCCGGTCAAGCGTCGATCAGGCCGCGTTGTTCAACTCGGTCGCCGTCCGATACGTGGATCTGCTTGACACGTATCTGACGCCCGGTGGGCTGTGTCACCCGGCGGACAACTTCGGCGCAATGTTGGCCGTAGCGGAGAGCGCCGAGGCCAGTGGTGCCGAATTTCTGCTGGGGCTGGCGGTCGCGTACGAGGTGCAGTGCCGGTTCTCGGCCTCGGTGCCGGTGATGGCGCACGGGCTCAACCACGCACTGCAACTGGCGATCTCGGTTGCTGCCGGTGCGGCCAAGCTACTTCACCTGACCGCTGAGCAGACCGCCAACGCCATCGCGATCGCGGCGGCGGACAATGTCTCGCTCGCGGCGATACACTCCGAGCCGGTGTCGAACTGGAAGGGAATTTCGCCAGGCATCACCGCGCAGCGCGCCGTGTATACGACCGCGTTGGCGCAGCGAGGCATCACGGGACCGCGCGGAATCTTCGAGGGCCCCAACGGTCTTGAGCGGCTCTTCGGCCAGCCCATCGATCTGCGGCTCGATGACCCCACCCTGGGTGTCGTCAGGGATACGTACCTGAAGAAATACTGCGCACTGATCCATGGACAGGCGCCGATCGAAACTGTTCTCACACTTGCAGGCGAGCACGGCATCCGGCATGACGATATTGCGTCCGTCGAGGTTCAGGTGTTTCAAACCGCCTACGAAATCGCCGGTGGCGGCAGTTTCGGAAGCAAGGACGCCCCTGCTACCAAGGAGCAGGCCGACTACAACTTGAAATATCTGTTGGCAGCCGCGCTCATCGACGGACAAGTTGGACCTGAGCAACTCCAAACCGAGCGCATCCACAGATCCGATGTCCGAGAGTTGCTCAATCGCATCAGCGTTCGGCCCGACGCGGCGCTGACCGCCCGCTATCCGGAGTCGACACCAGTGCGAATCACCGTGAAGCTGCGCAACGGCCAGCAGGTATCTCGCGAACAGGATGACTTCGAAGGTGCACGGAGCCGACCCTTCACCTGGGACCGCACCGTCGAGAAACTCCATTGGCTTGCGGAGCAATATGCTGACGACGGTCTACGGGGAGCGATCGTCGACACCGTCGGACATCTCGACGGAGCTCCGGTCTCGGCGCTCACGGGGTTACTTGCGAAGGTCAGTCCGGAACGGCGGCTGACCACCACGGAGCGGTTATGACATCCCGTGTGACCACTTCGGGTCTTGACGTTGGGGCGCCTGCCGGTCACGGTGGTCGCAATGAGCGTGCTGAGAACTCCGGACGAGCGATTCGCGAACCTGCCGAGCTATCCGTTCACGCCCAACTACGTCGAGGTCGAGACGAAGGGCATCCCCGCGCTGAGAATGCACTACGTGGACGCGGGTCCGGCGGACGCGCCGACGGTTGTGCTCGTCCACGGGCAACCCACGTGGTCGTTTCTGTACCGCGACGTGATCCACGTTCTCGGCGACGCCGGTCTGAGAGTCATTGCACCTGATCACATCGGCTTCGGCCGCTCAGACAAACTGACCGAGCGCACCGACTACACCTTCGCCCGCCATATCGATTGGTTCCATGGCCTGATCACAGGCTTGGACCTTCGAGAGGTCACCCTCGTGGTGCAGGATTGGGGCGGCCCGATCGGGTTGAGCGTTCTCGCCCGCGACCCCGACCGCTTCGCTCGGGTCGTCGCGACCAACACCATCCTGCACACGTGCGACCCGGCGCTGGCCGGTGCTCTCGCCTGGGCACACCACGGCGTCGGCGCCGGCCGAGTCATGTTGCAGGAAGCCCTCCTTGACTACGTGTCGTTCTATCAGCGGTCGCCGGATATCGTGCCGAGTTTCTTCTTGAATGCGGTGGCGGGCCCTCTATCCGCCGATGTGCTCGCGGCCTACGACGCTCCGTTTCCCGACAAGTCCTTCAAGGCCGGTCTGCGCCAGCTCACCGCGCTCGTCCCACTCACCCGCAACGACCCGGGGGCCGCGATCGGGCGAGCCACGATGGCCGCGCTCGAACGATGGCAGCGACCGTTCCTGACCGCGTACTCAGATGGGGATCCCGCAACGCAGGGGTGGGACACGATATTTCAGGAGCGGGTCCCTGGCGCCCGGGGCCAGAACCACACCGCCGTGGTCGGCGCCGGTCACTTCGTCCAAGAGCAGAAGGGCCCAGAGCTGGGCCGAATCATTGCCGAATTTGTAGCGGCCACAAGTTGACTCGGCCGATCTGAGGAACTCAGACAGACAGCAGCCGCTGGAAGAAATCGCGGTAGCGCTTAAGCGCGACACGCAAGTCCTCCGTGGAAACCTTCTCTCCTCGAGCCCACTGCGCCTCGAGCCCCGAGCGCGCGTCGGAGAAACCTGTCGTGAGCTGTTCGACGACCTCCGCCACGAGAGTGTCGGCCTTCTGGACGCACTCTTTGGGGTTGTCGACGAACGCGGCCTGGACATCATCCCAACGAGAGCGCAGTCCTGAAAGGTCGTTGTCGGCGAGCAGAGATCTTTCGGTCGACGGTTCGCTGGAAGGCTCGGTCTCCATTTTCGACGGTTCCGTCTCCGTCCGAGCCGCGGACGATTCGTCACCCGTGGTCAGACGTTCGTCTTTCGCGGGTGGGGCGTCGGCCGAAGGATCGGTGCGGACGGCCGATGGTTCTATCCGCTCACCCGACTCGTGCCGGTGCGCTGGCGCCTCATGTGCGTTCGCGTTCGCAGCGGTCTTGGTTTGCTCGTCGTGGGTTGTCATGCCCGTGCCTCCTTTGGTGTGTCCTTCTCGGTCTCGTGATCGGTCTCGAGCAACTTCTCGAAGAGCGCGCGGTAGTGGACGAACGCCTCACGCTGCGCCTCGGTGCCGATGTCGCCCTTCTCTTGCGCCAGGTGTAGGACATGGGCGGCTCGATAGTGCTCGACGACGTTCGGGTGATCGACCGAGATGTCGGCCGCACGCTGGTCGAAATCATCGACCGGATAACCACGTTCGCGCATTACCTGGGTCAGCAGACGATCTGCGTCGCCCACCGCTTTCGACGGATTGTCGACGAATGCGGTCTGCACCGTGCGCCAGTGCTCGGCGTACATGGCTCGCGACTCCGGCCCCAACACAACGATGTCGAGCTTCTGCCGCTTTCGCTCGCGGGCGACCAGTTCCTTTTCGGCGGCGCCTTGATCACCGGTATCGCCCACCGCGCGTTCGTACTCTGGCCCGAAATGATCCTTCAGTCGTTCGGTGCGCTTACGCCGGCTCGCCGATCGCGCAACGATCACGATCAGCGCAACAACGATAACGGCCACGACCGCAATAACTAGCCAACTCCAAGCAGGCATTTCTCCAGACCTCCTCGTCCTTCGAACCGAGTACCCACGTGGTGCCGACACAAACGTCAATTTTTCGTCTGAATGTCGAGCGCACTCGCCGCCGATGCCGCGAAGCAACGGCACGAAGTCAACTCGTTGCCGAAATCGCCACGGCCACAAGCTGACTCGATCAGGCCATCATTCGATCAGAGGCTGCCGAGGTCATCGGGCACGTCGACGGCATACTCCCTGAGCACCTCCAGGGGCACGACGTCCAGGGTGCGCTCGTGGGTGGCCGCCAGCACCACCGGAGCGGCGCATCCATCGGTGTGAGCCCGAAGCCAGTTCACCGCAGTGACGCACCAGCGGTCGCCCGGCATGAGGCCGGGGAACCGAAAGTCAGGCATCGGCGTGGAAAGGTCGTTGCCAATCGAGCGCTGGTGCTCCAGGAACTCGGCAGTCACGACAGCGCAGATCGAGTGCAGGCCGACGTCCTCGGGCCCAGTCGAGCAGCAGCCGTCACGATAGAAGCCGGTCAGCGGCTCGGTGCCGCACGGTTCCAGCGGACCACCCAGCACATTGCGATCAGCCATCCGCCCATCATCCCCTGACCCGGGTTCGACGCTGTCGCGATGCAGGATCGAGGTCCCGCCTGCCTCAGCTTGCGGGGATCTCGCCTCTCGGTATGCGTCGCCGCGTCGCGCCCCAGAGCCCGACGCCGATGCCGACAACCGCGCCGCCAAGCCCGATCAACCGCTGCGAGCGCTTCATCTCGTGATGGACACTCATTCCGCCGAGCAGATCGGCCGCGTCGGCACCGCCGGACGCGAGGAACCACCCGCGGGTATCCCGGCCACGCAACGCAGCCGTCGCGAGCAGCCCGCCGATCAGGGCGTCGCGGTAGCCCATCGAACGCAACAGCAGTCGCGCCGTCGGCGCCGGCTCTTCGGGATCGCCCCAGACCCGGTTCGCACGGACGGGGTCGACGAGGAACGAGATACCGGAGGCGAGACGGATGCTGCCCGCGGCGAGCGCGGCACGGTCGATTGGCATGGCCCGCAGCCTAAGACGCAGGCCCGACTCACGTCATGGTCTCCGCGAAACGTCTTCCTCTTCGATGACCCACGATCCCTGCCGCAGCACAGCCAGTCACGGCGAGGTCGGAGTCCAGCACCACCAAGTCGGCGGTGGCCCCGGGGACGAGCCCCGCGCTAGGCAGACCCAACGCCCTGGCGGGATTGATCGATGCCTGACGCACGGCAGCCATCAGCGCCTCATCGCGCGTAAGCCCACTGTGGACGACAGCGAATCTGAATACCCGGTCCATGGTCGCGGTGCCGCCCGCGATGGTTTGGGTTCCAGCCACCCGAGCCACCGCCGTCCGCGACCGTCACGGCCAACTGGCCCAGCCAATACTCTCCATCCGCCATACCCGCGGCGGCCATGGCATCAGTTATCAACGACACCCGGTCGGGGCCCGCACTGCGCGTGACATGTCGGTAGATGGCGGGATCGACGTGCACACCATCGGTGATCAGTTCGACGGTGATCCGGTCGTCTTCGAGAAGGGCAACGATCGGGCCGGGCTCACGACGGTCGATCGGACGCATCGCGTTGAACAGGTGCGTGCCCACCGTCGCACCCGCCGCAATCGCCGCCCGCGTCTGCTCGTACGTCGCCTCGGTGTGGCCAACGGCAGCCACCGCGCCCGCCTCGACGATCTGCCCGATCGCCGCCAGGGCGCCGTCGCGTTCCGGCGCGAGGGTGACCATGCGAATAGCCCCTGCACCCGCATCGAGAACGCGGTCGACCTCGGCGGGGTCCGGGTCACGCATCAGAGATGGCTGGTGCGCGCCGCAGCGCGTGGTGGACAGCCAGGGACCTTCCAGATGGATGCCGTCGATCAGGCCGCCACGAACGTCGTCGGCCAATTCCCTGACCTGGCGCAGCAACTCGGCGGGACCGGCGGTCACCAGAGAGGCGACCAGTGTGGTGGTGCCGTGTTTGCGGTGCAATGCCACGGCGGTGGCCGTCTCGGCGGCCGAAGCGGTGGAGAAGTTCGCCCCTCCGCCGCCGTGCAGATGGGTGTCGACAAAGCCCGGCACCACCGTCACCGCGCCCAGATCGCGATCCGCGGGCCGCGGCGGCGCGCCGGTTCCGACCGCATCCACAACACCCTGTGAAACCTCAATCCACCCTGGCCGCAACAGTTCTCGGCCGGTCAGCAGCGTATCAACCGTCAACAGCACTCAGATGCCCTGCCATTCCGGCTTGGAGAGGTAGGTCTCGCGGTAGTAGTCGACGAGCTGAAGCCGACGAGCCGCGGCGTCGTCGAGCAGTACCGTCACATGCGGGTGATGCTGCAGGATGCTTGCCGGCCACATCGCACTTACCGGCCCTTCCACGAGGTGATGAACCGCTTCGGCCTTGCGACGACCTGTCGCCACCAAGATCACATGGCGGGCCTCCATGATGGTCGCCAGTCCCTGGGTCAGGCAGTGCGTCGGCACCGATTCGACGTCGCCGCCGAAGAAGCGAGCGTTGTCGATCCGGGTCTGCCTGGTCAGCGTCTTGATACGGGTCCGGGAGGCCAGCGATGACCCCGGCTCGTTGAATGCGATGTGTCCATCGGTGCCGATCCCCAGGATCTGCAGGTCGACGCCGCCCGCCTCGCGGATCGCGTTCTCGTACGCCGCGCATGCGGCGGGGACGTCGGCGGCAAGGCCATCGGGACCCTGAACCGCGCCGGGAGCGAAGTCGACCCGGGCCGCGAACGCCGTGTCGATGACGTTCCGGTACCGCTGCGGATGGTCGGCGGGCAGGCCGACGTACTCGTCGAGGGTGAAACCACGGGCCTGCCGAAATGAGACCAGCCCGCCATCGCAGCGTGCCGCCAGTTCGTCGTAGATCGCCATCGGCGACGATCCGGTGGCGAGGCCCAGGACTGCGGCCGGTTTCCGATCGAGTAGCGCGCGGATCGCGTCAGCGGCGACGACGCCAATCTCCCTGGCGTCGGCCAGGATGACGACTTCCATCTACTTGTTCGCAGTGAAAAGGCTTGCACCGGCGGCGATATCGGCACCCGTGGTGACCGCTTCGGACGGAATCACATTGCGGGATTCGCGTTCGTCCATGACGACAACGGGGACAATGGGATTGAGCCCCTTGGCCTCGACCGACGGAACATCGTAGGTGATGACGACCTGGCCCGCGGTGACGTCGTCGCCCTGACTGACGTGGGCCGTGAAGCCTTCGCCCTTGAGCGCGACGGTGTCCAGACCAAGATGGACCAGCACGCCCACGTTATCCGGGGTCATCACGATGTAGGCGTGTGGCATCAGCTTCAACAGCTTGCCGCTGACCGGCGCGACCGCGTCGATCACCCCGCGCGGAGGGTCGATTGCGGCGCCGTAGCCGACCATGCCCGCCGAAAACACGGGGTCCGGGACATCCTCGAGCAAAACCGCACGACCAGCGACCGGGGCGAGAACTGACGTCTGACTCATTGTCGCGACTCCCTTGCTCTTTCGCACCAACAATACGAGCGTCGCCGAAAGACGGTCTCAAGTTCACACTTTCTCGTCTAAGCTTCCGCACAGCTTCGGCGCCGGGCGGCGTTTCTGCGGCAGAGGAGGGTTCCGAACATGAGCCACACAGCGAAAACTGAAGGTGCGCAAGCAAAATCGGGAATGCGCATTCCCGGCTTCGCACAGTTGCAGCGCCTCGGCAAGAGCCTCATGCTGCCGATTGCGGTGCTGCCGGCCGCGGGGATCCTGCTCCGCCTCGGCCAGCCCGACCTGCTGGGCAGGATTCACGCCCCGGTCAGTCGGCTCGTTCTTCCAGGCGATGAGCGCCGCAGGCGATGCGGTGTTCACCAACCTGCCCTTGCTTTTCGCGGTCGGCGTTGCGATCGGATTCGCGAAGAAGGCGGACGGTTCGACGGCGCTGGCGGCGGTCGTGGGCTACCTGGTGGTGCAAGCGGTGTTCAAGACCATGTCGCCGATCGTCCTCGCCGGCGAGGTCGACAAATCTGGCGATCAAGCTCAGATCAACTACAGCGTGTTCGCGGGAATCGTGGTCGGTCTGGTCACCGCATGGCTGTTCGACCGCTACCACACCATCCAATTGCCGACCTACCTCGGATTCTTCGGGGGCAGGCGTTTCGTCCCGATCGTGGTGTCGCTGGCCTGCCTGTTCATCGCGTTCGCCATGAGCTACTTCTATCCGGTCTTCGACGCGGGGCTGACGGGCCTCGGCAAGTTCATCGGCGGCTCCGGAGCTATTGGCGCTTTTGTATATGGCTTCGCCAACCGCATGCTGATTCCGTTCGGTCTCCACCACATCCCGAACTCATACGTCTGGTTCCTCTACGGCGACTATCAGACTCCCGACGGCCACGTCGTCACCGGCGAACTCACCCGCTTCGCTGCCGGCGACCCCACGGCAGGCATCCTTACGTCGGGGTTCTACCCGATTCTGATGTTCGGGTTGCCGGCTGCCGCGCTGGCCATGATCCATGTGGCGAACAAGAAACAGCGCAAGGTCGCGGTCGGCATTCTGTCGGCGGCGGCGCTGACCGCGTTCCTGACCGGGATCACCGAGCCCCTCGAGTTCGCGTTCATGTTCGTGGCTTTCCCGCTGTACGTCATCCACGCCGTGCTGACCGGGCTGTCCCTGGCGATCGCGTACCTGCTCGACATACACCTGGGCTTCTCGTTCTCCGCGGGGTTGGCTGACCTCCTCCTCTACGGCACGGCCCCGGCCGCGAAGAACATCCCGCTGCTCATCGGCATGGGCGTGGTGTTCTTCGTCGTCTACTACGTGCTGTTTCGATTTGCGATCACGAAGTGGAACCTGAGAACCCCCGGGCGGGAACCGGAAACCGAATTCGAGGCGGAGGAGCAGGCGAACCTGGGCGAGGACGGGGACTCCGCCACCGCGGTGGCGCCCGGCGGTGCCGCGACGGCGACGAAGACCGCATCCGCCCCGACCACGACCGACAGCAAGGCCGAGCAAGTCATCGCGGCGTTCGGCGGCCGGGAGAACCTCGTCAACGTCGACGCCTGCATCACCCGCCTGCGCATGGAGGTCGCCGACAAGAGCAAGGTGGATCAGGCTCGCCTGAAGAGTCTCGGGGCCGCGGGCGTCATCGAGGTCGGCAACAGTGTCCAAGCGGTCTTCGGCACGGATGCCGAGGCCCTGAAGAACAGCATCATCGAGATCCTCTAGAGAGGTGTTGGAGGACCCGACACAGTTGCTCGGTCACGAAGAGTGGCCGGTCATGCCGGGCCATTTTCGCTGCTCAGCCACAGCGGGCTGACGCGGCCGAAAATTAGAGTACAGACGTACTCTAGGCGCTTCGGACTCGAGGGCCGATCGTCAGGCCAGGACCCAACACATCCGGTGGGGGTTGCCGCGAAGGGACTGACATGGTCGAAACAGTCGAACGGGCCGATCTTGTTGAGCTGCCGCTTGCGCCCAAGAATCCGCTGCCGTACCGGCGCCAGTTGGCGGCGCTCAGGGAATTTCATACCGGGACAGAGGTGCTGCGCGATGCCGGCGGACGAGTGACGCGGTTCAGCTTGGGCCCCAGGTGGCTCATGCCAGAGATCGTCGTCGCAACGTCTCCGCAAGGAGGTCGCGACATCCTAGGGCGCACCGATGCATTCGTCGAGAGAACGACCGTTCATGCCGAGATGCGTAACCTGGTGGGCGAGAACCTGTTCGACGTTACTCACGAGCGGTGGATCCCCCGCAAACGAACACTGCAGCCGATCTTCACCAAGCAGCGCGTCCGTGCTTTCGCCGGCCACATGGCCGAGGCCGCCGAAATGGTCTCCGAGGGTTGGCGCGTCGGGACTCAGGTCGACCTCGACGTCGAGTGCCGCCGACTCACGCTGCGTGCACTCGGTCGCTCGGTGCTCGGCATCGACCTCGATGCGCGCGCCGACGCGATCGCCGAACCGATGCGGGTCGGCCTGAAATACATCGCCGATCGTGCGATGTCGCCGGTGCGCGCCCCCCATTGGTTGCCAACACCGGCGCGTCGCCAGGCCCGCGCCGCGGCTGCCAGCATGCGCAGACTCGCCAATGACATCCTGCAGGCATGCCGCACGGACCCCACCCGGGACGCACCGCTTGTGCATGCTTTGATCGCCGCGACCGATCCGGTCACCGGGCAGGCGCTCTCCGACGACGACATCTGCAACGAACTGCTCGTCTTCCTGGTTGCGGGCCATGACACCACCGCGACGACGCTGACGTACGCCTTGTGGGCCCTCGGCCGCCACCCCGAGATCCAGGAAAAGGTCGGGGCTGAAATCGCTGCGATCGGCGATCGCGAGCTGACACCTGAGGATGTTTCCAAACTCGGCTATACGGTTCAAGTACTGCACGAGGCGCTGCGGCTGTGCCCTCCGGCCGCCGTGGTGGGCAGGATTGCGATGCAGGACATCGAAATCGACGGCTATCGGGTCGAGGCGGGCACGATGGTGCTCTACGGCATCTACGCGGTGCACCGCGATCCATCGCTCTGGGAGAACCCATTGGTTTTCGACCCAGACCGGTTCAGCCCAGAAAAGTCGAAGAGCCGCGACCGTTGGCAATACGTCCCGTTCGGGGGTGGACCGAGGCAGTGCATCGGCGACCATTTCGCGATGCTCGAAGCCACCCTCGCGCTGGCGACGATCATCCGGCGAACCGAAATACACTCCCTCAGCCCGGATTTCCCGCTGGCCGTGCCATTCACCACAGTGGCCGCGGCGCCAATCCACGCGCGGGTCCATGCGCGGACACGCGAAGTTGCCGCTCAGGCGCTGTAGGAAGGCGCCGAGTTCAGGGACTCATGGGCTGAACGGGAGTGGGCCGATCCGAACGTGAGAGTCGGCAGATTCATCCTGTCTGCCTAACGCTGCCCCCGGCGCTCACCGGCGTACCGTGAATCGGGCGAGTAGAGCCGGCGGGTCGAGTCCGTTCGCCGGCGAGGGCGAGCCCCTGACGTAACGGACGCCGACAATTGAAAGGACTCATTTGCGATGTCCACCTGGCTCATCACCGGCTGCTCGACCGGACTCGGCCGCGCCCTCGCCGAAGCCGTCATCGGCGCCGGTCACAACGCCGTCGTCACCGCACGCGATGTCACGCGAGTAGCCGACCTCGCCGACGCCACGCCTGATCGTGTGCTCGCGGTCGCGCTTGACGTCACGAATCCCGAGCAAGTCGCCTCGGCCGTGAGCCAGGCCCAAGAACAGTTCGGCGGCGTCGACGTCCTAGTGAACAACGCCGGGTACGGTTTCCGCGCCGCCGTCGAAGAAGGCGACGACGCCGACGTCCGCATCCTGTTCGAGACGCACTTCTTCGGCACCGTCGCGATGATCAAGGCCGTCCTGCCGGGCATGCGCGCCAGTCGGTCCGGCGCCATCGTGAACATCTCCTCGATCGGCGCTCAGCTGACCCCGGTGGGATCCGGTTACTACGCCGCAGCGAAAGCCGCCGTCGAAGGCATCAGTGGCGCCCTCCGCGGTGAGCTTGCCCCCCTTGGCATCTCGGTGACCGTCGTGGAGCCCGGCGCATTCCGCACCGACTTCGCCGGACGTTCACTGACTCAGTCCTCCACGGTCATTGAGGACTATGCGGCCACCGCCGGGCAGCGCCGCAAGGAGAACGACACCATGGACGGCAACCAGCCCGGCGACCCCGCCAAGGCCGGTGCGGCGATCATCGCGGCCGTCGAGTCAAGCGAGCCGCCCGCGTTCCTGCTCCTCGGACCCGACGCCCTCGCCGCCTACCGCTACATCGCGGACGCGCGTGCGAACGAAATCGCGAGGTGGGAAAAGCTCAGCACCGGTACGAGCTTCGATGCCTGACATCCAAACCCCATGGTGAAAATCGGTGTGCAGATCCATCCGCAGAACTCCACGATGGCGGCGCTGAGGGCGGGTTGGCAGGGCGTCGATGAGCTAGGCGTCGACAGCCTCTGGACGTGGGATCATTTCTTCCCGCCGCTCTACGGGGCCGCAGACGAATCGCACTTCGACGGCTGGCAGATCCTGGCGGCAATGGCCGTGACAACGTCGAACGTGACTCAGATCAGCATGCTTGTGACCGGCGGCGGTTACCCGCAATAACGTCCGCACGCCAGAGCAGCGAGTGGATGCACTCGCCGAGGCGCTGCCGCGCATTCGCCGCCGACTCGACCTGCTCGAGCCTGGACCCATGGGTCAACTGCCGATCCTGATCGGCGGCAATGTGAGCGACGAACCCTGCGCCTGGTCGCGCAGCACGCGGACATGTGGAACGGCTATGGAGACGCCGAAACGATTCGTGCGAAGAACGATGTCATCGACCGGTGGTGCGCGGAACTGGGCCGAGATCCTGGGGAGATCGAACGCACGGTCTGGATCGAAAAGGCGAAGCCGGACCTGATGCGTTCCGTGGTCGACGCCGGAGCCGACCACCTGATCCTCGGCCTTCGCGCGCCCTATGATCTGCGTGAGGTGGAACGCCTGGTGGCCGCGCGCTAGGTCTTGACGCCTGCCCGAGGCGCGAAGACTGGGACGAAGACGCTTTCACCGTCGGCGTCTTGCCGTTCGAAGCGCACCTCGACAGGAAGTCCGATATAGACCGAGTCTGTTTCGCAGTCAACGATATTCGTGGCGATGCGCAGGTCGGCCTGCTCGTCCAATTCGACGATCGCGATCACGTACGGAACCGGCACGGCAGGGTTGAACGGCTGGTAGTTGATCGTGTAGGTGAACACCGTCCCGTGACCTGACACGGGATGCGCGACCAGCGCACCGCCACAATCGGGGCAGTCCGCGGCGGGCGGATTAACCCACAACGCGCACGCAGTGCACCGGGCGATCATCAGCTGCCCGTCGGCGCCCCCAGTCCAGAACGCCCGGTTGTGTTCATGGACTTTGGGAAGCATCCGCGCCGGGATTGCGGGTGGGGCGTCATCGGCCATGACAAGGAAAGTACATTCCAATCGGCTGTCATTACAAAAATAGACGGATGAAACGGACGGTTGCCCGATGAGCTACTTCGAGAAGCACGCGATCATCAGCGGCCTCGGCATCTCGCGGATAGGGCGCAAGACCGGCATTCCTGGCGCAGAGCTCACCATTGAGGCCGCGCGCTCTGCCATTGAGGACGCCGGTCTCGCTCCGAACGATATCGACGGAATCGCCTCGTTCGGCGACACCCCGTTCGACGAAGTCACCGACGCATTGGGTTTGCAAGCGACGGACGTGACGGTGGGATTCGATACCGGCGGCGTGCTCATTCCGGTCATGTCAGCCTTTCGCGCCGTATCAGAGCGGCGGGCACGAAACGTACTTGTCTACCGGACAGTCGCAATGCTGGGTGGGTCAATGAATCAATCGGCGTCGCCGATGCTCAATCCGTTGGCCTCGCCGCCGGTCGAGCCGCGCCTCCCGGGAACGCGAAGGAAGCTCAGGCCGTTCGAGGACATCGATGAATTGGTGGCCGCGCACTCCTATTCGGCCGCGAACTGGCTGGCGATGCACTGTCGGCGACACATGGAGCTATACGGAACGACCAAAGAGCAGTTGGGCTGGTTGGCGATCAACAGCAGGCGCAACGCCGGGCTCAATTCGCGTGCTGCGTACCGGGATCCGATGACCATGGACGACTACCTCGGCGCGCGGCCCGTTTCGCTGCCGTTCGGCCTATTCGATTGCGACGTACCGATCGACGGATCGATCGCACTTGTCGTCTCGCACGCCGACTACGCCGCGGACTGCCCCAACCCAGCAGTGAAGGTGGAGGCGATCGGCGGCGCCTACGGGTCGGGAGGGTGGTTCCATCGCGACGACTTCCCGAAGATGGCATCGGTCGAAGCGGCGAACGAGATGTGGTCGCGCACCGACCTCACGCCGTCCGATGTCAACGTCGCCGAACTCTACGACGGCTTCACGTATCTCACGTTCGCGTGGCTGGAGGCACTGGGCTTCTGCGCCGACGGCGAGGCAGGTCCGTTCGTGGAAGGGGCGACGCGGATCGCGCTCGACGGCGCGCTGCCGCTGAACACCTATGGGGGACAACTGTCTGCGGGCCGCATGCACGGCTACTGGCTGTTGCACGAGGCCTGCCTGCAGTTGCGCGGGCAGGCCGGCGAGCGGCAGGTGGCTCAACGCCCGGAGGTGGCCGTCGCCGCCGCGGGAGGCGGACCGATCGCTGGGTGCATGTTGCTCACGTGCTGACGCGGAATTGTGCACGCCCCGTGAAACAGCCTCACGCCAGTTTCGCGAACTCTTTCGCCATCTCATCCAGGCGTCGCAGCGTCTGATCGCGAGGCTCGGTCGGCAGCTCCACCTAGACTCGCTCCACCCCGAGACCTAGGTAGCCCTCGAGACTCTTCGCCGTCGCGACGGAACGCCGCGGGCCCCGCGCCACCCACATACAGCGGCGGATACGGCCGCGTCAGGGGCTTGGGCCAAGAGTAGATCCGGTCGAAATCCACGAATTTGCCATGGAATTCGGCCTTGTCCTGCGTCCAGATCGCGATCATCGCGTCCAATCGTTCATCGGTCACGCGTCTGCGCACCGCGGGATCGACGCCGTGATTGGCGATTTCTTGGCGGTTCCAGCCCACACCCACGCCGAAAGGAAGCGTCCGGCCGACACCGCATCGAGCGACGCGACCTCCTTGGCCGTGATGATCGGATCGCGCTGCGGGATCAAGGCGAAGCCGTGGCCAAGACCAGTGTCTCGGTGGCGACCGCCGCCGCCGTCAACGCCAAAAACGGATCCACTGTCCGGTAGTACTTGGGCGGAATCGGTCCACCCATTGGGTAGGGACTCGCGTTGTCGACCGGGATGTGGGTGTGTTCGGCGAGGAACAGCGATTCAAACCCACGCTGCTCGAGTCCAGCGCCCAGCTCGGCGGGGCCAATGCCTTCATCGGTCACAAATGTCAAGACACCGAATCGCTCGCCTGCTCCCATCGTCGTTTGCGAAGAACGGTTCGTCCCGCTCCCATATTCCGGTGTGCTCGCTGCCAAGCTCATCGAGCCAGGTACTCCTCCAGGTAGGCGAGCGCGCGGGCGTTGTCGTCGGTGACGAAGACCAGGTCGTCGAGAGGTACCGGCAGGAACCCCTCCGCCTCCATCCGCCGAAGTTGGAGTGTCAACCCGTCGTAGAAGCCCGCGGTGTTCAGTAGCACCACAGGCTTGTCGTGCAGACCGTGCTTCCTCAGCTCGAGGATCTCGGTCGCCTCGTCCAGAGTGCCCAGTCCGCCTGCCATCACCACGACCGCGTCCGATCGGGCGAGCAGCAGCACCTTGCGTTCGGCGAGATCCTCGGCGATCACCATCTCGTCCGCATCTTTCCTTGCCCAGTCCCGGAGGAACCCCACCGAGACTCCGACGAGCCGGCCTCCGGTTTGGCGTACGCCGTCGGCGACGACGTTCATCAGTCCGGTATCGGATCCGCCCCACACGAGGGTGTGGCCTGCCTTGCCGACGAGTTCGGCGAACTCGCGGGCCGGCCGCGTGTAGCGCTCGTCGAGGTCGGCGGCGGAGAGGAACACGCAAATGTTCATCGGTCAGTTGTCGACGACCGTCAGGATGCCCGAAGCGGCGTCGAGCGCTTCGAGGGTTCGAGCGGCGGCAGTGTCAATGTGCACGTGCGGCGCAGGGGGAAGTTCCCCCTCGAAGTAGGTGCCGGGCCCATAGAGAAACCCGTAGCGGAGGACCACACCGTCCGCCGCGAGCACGGCTTCCTCGAGTGACGACACCGCGTCGGCCTCCAGCCCTGGGCGCATCGTCCACGCGACGCTTTGGGCCAGGATCTTCGTCTGGCCCAGACCTTCCAACGCATCGAGGAGATTGCGGGTGCCCTCCACCCGAATTCGGGCATTGAGCAGAGAATCCTCCGGCAGGTTTTCCAGATCGTCGGGAAGATCCGTCAGCTCATGCAGAAGTACGTCGGGCGAAAACGCGCGAACAGCGCTCGTGAGGGCGGGGCGGTCGAAGACGTCGCAGACGATCGGTTGAGCGCCGACGGAAGCCAGCCGGCTAGCCTTCTCGGCCGATCTCGTCATTGCGCCGACGGTGTGGCCGGCACCGAGTAGCAGTGGTACGAGGCGACTACCCAGGACACCGGAAGCACCTGCGAAGTAGATGCGCATACCTGGAGTTGCGCTTCCGACCGGCGATGTCGTGCTGCGTGAAGAGGTCATCGCGATACCTTTCTCTGGCTCATACAGCCTGACTTCTGATGCGTTGTTACACACCGCTTCTCGGGCTCGAGTGGCGCGTTTCCCTCCGAGATCAGTCGTTTCTGATCTGGACATGTTCATGCTGCAACCCTGACGCTACGCGCCGATTGGCTTAGATACTTGGTCCATTTTCATGGCAGATTCCTGGGCCAATTCGTCAGGTCGTCGATAAGGTGCTGCCGGCCTTGACCCGATCAGCCGGGAATCACCGGCAGCGCGCCACCGAACCTGTGCGCGCTCGAAGAGCCGGCCGCGTCGGAGCAGAGGTGAGTGTTCATTGAGCAAGCAGGTTGACGAGGCTGACAAAGACGCTGGGCAACGTCTGCGCGGCTGGGACGATGCCTGCGCGCAGCGGTGCGTGTGTGCTCGCATGAAGTAGGGCCGCAGTCAATGCTCGATAACGTCGCGTCATCCTGCGCCACTGGCGGTCGTAGTCCTCGGGCCGTTCGCGGACAACGCAATTCACCACGAGTTCGGCGGCTCCGAATGCTAGCCCCATGCCCTCGCCGGTGAGCGCGTCGATGTACCCGGCCGCATCGCCAACCAGCAGTACCCTGCCCGCTGCCCGCGTGCGAACCTTCTGGCGCAGCGGTCCTGCGGCGCGATCCTGGCCGTGGGCGTGCCCGCGCACTCGGTCCTGCAGCTCGCCGAAGGCCTCGAAGTGGTTGTCGAAGCCGCCGCGGCTGGCGCTGAGGATCGCGATGCCGACACAGTCGTCGGCCACGGGTGTCACGTATGCCTCGGTGTCGGGCGCCCAGTGCACCTCGACCGAGTGGGTCCACGGAGCGATCTCGACGTGTCTGCGGATGCCCCACCGACGCGGCCCCGGCGCCGGCTGGGACAGTCCCAGGGCTTTGCGGATCGGCGAGTGCAGCCCGTCGGCCGCCGCCAGGTACCTCGCCTGAAAACCGCCCGCGCACACCGATTCCGCGTCCTGGGTCACGTCGCCGAGCTCGCCGTGGACCAGCTTCACCCCTGCCGCCTCGGCGGCGTGCCACAAGGCGGTGTGCAGCACGGTCCTGCGTACCCCACGCCCGGGGCCTGCCCGAAACGTCGCATCAACCCGGCGGTCGCCGCCGACGTAGATGATCCAGGTGGGCGAGGGTGTGTGGCATCATGCCTTCGCCGCAGGCCTTGTCCAGCACGCCGTTCGGCGCTCGACAACGGCGACCTCGAGCCCGGCCCGCGCGCCGTACAGCGCGGTGGCCAGGCCCGCAGGTCCCCCGCCTGCGACGAGCAGGTCGATCACGTCAGGCTCACCAGCGCCGACTCCTCGATCCTGACCCGCGTATGCAGCAGCGCGTTGAGCACCGTGAAGACCAGGGCGGTGAGCCACGCCGAGTGCACCAACGGCAACGCGATTCCTTCGACGACCACCGCCACGTAGTTCGGGTGCGGGATCAACCGGTAAGGCCCACCGGTCACGCGCGGCGCACCAGGAATGACCACGACGCGTGTTCCACTGGTGCCTGAGCGTGGTGATGCACCACCACCGCAGGCCCCGTGCGGCGAGCACCAGCGCCGACGTTGAGAGCCGTCACTCCCGACAATCACCGACAACGGATCGCCATGACGGATGCGTTGGTCATCGGGCTTGCCATGACCAGATCCGTTCTCGCCAATCCACCGATGACCGACCTCAGTCGCGAGGAACTCAGCGCCTGGGCCGGACCGATCTTCCGGCAGCTCCTCGTCGGTCCCGCACCGTCGTAGTCGCAGGGTTGGGCCTGATCACCCGCTCGCCTCTAGACAGTGCGCCGCCTGATCTGCCCCTTGGGGCGCTTCACCCGTTTGACCGGATCCCGCGTTGTGCCCGAGGCGATTTCGTCGCGAAGCTGTTCGATACTCGACAGCTCGGCGTATAGGCCGCGAATGGCGTAGTCGAGCACCGCCAGTGAGATGCGTTGGTCGGGATCTTCGGCGATGCCGACCTCACGTGCGCGCTGTCGACTCCACAACGCGTCGTCGAGGCGTGCGCGCGTCGTCTCGAGGTGACGATCGAGTGCCTCCGCAACGCGCTCCGGGTCCTCCCCGCGAGCTAGCCACGTCCTCAGGATGACCGGGTGTTTGATAACGACCGGGTCATTGCTCGGGAAGTGCTGCACCCACCTGCGGAGGGCCTCCAGGCCGGTCGGTGTCACCTCGTAGCGGGTGATGGCCCGCTTTCCGGCCTGTGCGCCAGTTTCGGAGACCATCTGCCGGGCCAGGAGGCGGTCGAGCTCACGTCGGACATGACTCACCGACGGCGACCAATAGAAGTAGCCGACCGAGAACTCGGCGCGGAGTTTGATTTCGCCCGCGGTGAGCTGCTCGTCGTTGGCGGCCAACACGCCCAGGACGAGGTAGGCGGTGGTGGGCAGATCGCCTGTTCGGGGCATCGCTAGTCCTTGGTGAAGTACGGCAACGTCAAATCCGGGTTCACTGAACAGAACTCGACTCGCACCCCAACGCCGACCTCAAGCTCTTCGGCGGCCACTCCAATGATGTTGGTGAGCAGCTGGTAGCCCTCACGCAACTCCACGATCGCCGGCGCATACGGCGGCGCGAACTCCGCGCTGACCGGCCGGTGGACCACCGTCCAGCTGTAGATCTCACCGAGGCCGGCGCTCGCCATCCAGTCGAGTCGAAACGACAGACAGAACCGGCAGTGTTCGGACGGCGGGAACGTGGCCTGGCGACAGTCCGCGCAGCGTTGGTAGCGCAACTCGTGTTTCGCACAGCCTTCCCAGAACGGTGCGCTGATCGGGCTCTCGGCGTGTGGCACATGACCGGATTGCGGTTGCAGGATGTGTTCTGACGTCATCTCGGCTGGTCTCCAAGTAGAAGCACGGTGGTGAACATCGCGCCCGCTCCCCCGTTGCTGCACAAGGCCACATGGGCGTCGGGTACCTGCAACGGGCCCGCATCGCCTCGGAGCTGCTGAACCGCGCGAATCGCGCGCTGCATCATCTGCGGATTCGTGCCCGCGTGGCTGAAGGACATGGTTCCGCCGTCGGTCGTGACGGGGTGGCTGCCGTCGATCGCGATATGTCCGTCGGCGACGAATGGGCCGCCTTCGCCGTCCGGGCAGAAGCGATATGCCTCGAGTTGCCTGATGATCTCGAAGGAAAACGGGTCGTAGAGTTCGAGCACGTCCACCTCGTCACGGGCGAGGCCCGCGTGCGCGAAGGCGAGGTCGCCAGCCCGTCGTCCGACGACGCCATTCGGGTCAGTCCCCGAGCGTCCGGTCAGATCCCAGGCCGGCGGGTGCTGATAGGACGGTCCGTAGAAGTCAAACCCGCTGCCCAGCACGTAGACCGGCGGCCGAGCGACGTCGAACTTCTCCACGTTCGCTACGACCAACGCGCAGCCACCCTCCGTTGTGGTGGCGCAGTCGAGCAGATGGAACGGGTCGGCGATGGGCCGGGACGCGGTGATGTCATCCGGCACGAATGGACCACGTTGGTAGTAAACGGCTTCGGGATTGCGCGACCCGTTGTTGCGGATCGTCGCCGCGACGAGGGAAAGCTGTTCGCGGGTGGTGCCATAGACGTGCATATGCCTGCGCGCGATGAGCGCGAACTCCGCGGCGGTGAACATCCCCCATGACGCGACGAACTCGTTCTCGGGCCGTGTCCAGGGAGCCGTGGCTTCATGATCGCGGTACTCGCCGGCCTGAGCGGCGACGAGGACGACAGCCTCGGCGAGACCGTTCTCGATGGCCGCCGCCGCTTCCGTGATCATTCCCAGCCCGAAACCGAAGCCCTGCCAAGCCGGCCCGAGGCGCAGGTCGTAGATCAACATCGTGGACAGATCGCCCGATGTGATGCCGTCGACGTCGTCCAGCTCCATTTCTGCGTCGCCCAGGGCGCCCCGCACCGCTTCGAGGGTGAGGCTCCTCGAGGTCTCACCGTCGAGCCGTCGGCCCTGTCGTGTGTTGTAGACACCGACGATGGCGGCGGTACGTTTCTTCGTACTCAATGCCTCTCCGATCCTGCAGGGCTTCAGTTTTCGTCGGCGACGACGCCGAGATACGTGCCAACCACGTCGTGCTCCTGGCCGTCCCGCACGATCGTGCCAATCTTCTGGGTGCGCGGATCGGGACAAGGTGCAGCCGTGGCGACGACGTCGATGCGGACGTCGACGGGTCGTGCGGTCTCGGGGTCGGTTATCTCGACCGCCATGGCAAGCGCCTGTTCGGCGACATCCCACTCGACGCCGGTGATCCGATGCCGCGCCGTCAGTTCCATCACCACCGAGTCCGCGCGCAACAGGAAGCGGACAGGTGCGCACAACTCACCGGCGCGTGGCGGAATGCAGAGGGTGACGGCCATGTCACAAGCCCGCCGGCCGGTCGCTGATCGCCCCGGCCGCACGCAATCCCGCGATCTCATCCTCCGTCAGCCCCAGTAACTCGGTCAGAACCTCCACGGTGTGCTGGCCGAAGAGCGGTGGCGGTGTTCGAGTCCAGCGACGTGGCCTGCCCGCGAAGGTGAAAGGCATTCCCGTACAACGGTAGGAGCCGACGACAGGATGATCGACGGTCTCCCAGAACCCACGGGCGAGCAACTGTTCGTCATTGAGCAGCGCGGGCGGGACCACAACGGCGGAGGCAGCGACCCCGTGCTCGCGCAGTGCGCGCACCGCGTCGGAGACCGTGCGCTGAGCGGCCCAGTCGCTGAGCAACTTGTCGATCTGGTCGGCTTGAGAACGCCTACCGGCCTGCGTCATCAACGTGGGGTCGCGGCCAAGTTCCGGTCGACCGATCAGAACCGCCAGGGCCGGCCACGCCGGGTCGTCGAGCAGAGCGACGGCCACCCAATCGTCGTCTCCCCGACACCTGTACACGCCCTGCGGGCTGGCCCCCGGTCCGCGGTTTCCGGCCCGGTGCAACTCAATACCGTTCTGGGAGTGCTCCAGGACCATCTCGGCCGCGATGTTCAATGCCGACTCCACCATGGCCGACTCGATCTGCATCCCGGCGCCGGTACGGTCCCGCACCACCAGCGCGGCGATGGCCGCGAACGCCGCGTGCAGGCCGGCGGCGGGATCGCAGACACCGCGTGGAATGATCGGCGGACCGTCGAGATGTCCGGTCATCCAGGCCATTCCGGTGGCTTGTTCCATGGTCTGCGCGAAGCCGACCCGGTCACGCCACGGGCCGTCCAACCCGAACGCGGGCATTCGGACCATGATTGCTCGCGGATTGGCCGCGTGGACCGCGTCCCATTCGAGATCGAAGTTGGCCATGACCCGCGGCGAGAAGTTCTCGATGACGAGGTCGCTCTGCGTGATGAGGTCGAGCGCCAGCGCGCGGCCTTGGCGCTCGCTGAGCTCGATACTCACACCGCGCTTATTTGTGTTGCTGCACAGGAAGACCGGGCCCCACTCCCACCACCGTTCCCACGTGGGGGGCCTACCGCCGGCGAACCGCATACCGTCGGGCCGCCGGACACCTTCGATCTTGATCACGTCGGCGCCCAATGACGCCAGCACCTGGGTGGCCACGGGGCCGGCCCAGAAGGCGGTGAAATCGGCCACCCTGATTCCGGACAGCGGAAGGGCGTCGGCTCGGCGAGGTTCTGATGCGTCGACGCGCGGTGGCCAGTGCACCCGCCCCGTGTCGGTGCCCATGGCCGGAGGAGAGCCAGGAGCCCGCGTGGCGATTGCGGAACTTCGGTAGGGCACCCGCGGCTGACGTGCTCCCCGCGTGGACTCGACGAACACGCCGCGCTCGACGAAGTGATCGACCTTCATCACCGACGCAGGAGTGCCGATGGGCGCGACCGGGATACGCAACGCCACCGCCAGGTCGAGGATCTCGTCGGTGGTACGGGTCTCTGTCCATCGCTGCACCATGGCCAGAAACTCGTCCCGGCGTCGCACCCGCCCAGGCATGGACGCCAGGTCGTCGTCATCGAGGAGATCCGGCCGATCGATCAGCACCAGGAAGTCTTGAAACTGTTGAGCAGTGATCGTGCAGAACCCGATCATCCCGTCGGCCGTCGCCACGATCGATGGAAGCTCGAGGCTGCGTTGAGTCAACAGGGAGTCGTCGCCGAGCACGCTCGCCGACATCGCGGACAGACTGCCCATCACCACGGCCATCGACTCGTAGATCGACACATCGATCACCGCACCGCCGCCGCCCTTGCGCGCGTGCCGGACTGCCGCCACGGCTACCACCGCGGCGAATGTCCCCGCCAGCCACTCACCGATCCGGCCCCCGGCCTGCAACGGTTCCGAACCGGGCCAGCCGCGGCTCGCGATCGAGCCGCATAGCGCCTGGAGTATGAACTCGTTGGCGACAACCTGCTGGTCGACGTACGGGCCACTGGTACCGAACGGCGTTATCGCCACGATCACGGCCGACTCCCCGGCGCGCGCCGTCAGGTCGTCGAGGGACCAGTCGTCGCTCAGGTCGGTGAGCACGAGGTCGGCGCCTGCGATCAGCGCCGATACCTCTTCGTCGCCGCGCAATACCGACCTCTTGTCAGCGGCAACGTAGCCGAACAGCGCACCCGCAGTGCCACCTGCCGACCACTGTCGCATCGGATCACCCTGCGGTGGCTCGATTTTGACGACTTCAGCGCCTGCGTCGGTGAACATCTTGCCGCAATAGGACGCGGCGATACCGCTCGACAGTTCGACGATCCGCCAGCCCGCGAACGGCGCGATTGCCTCCCCGCCGTCAGCCACGCCTTCGACCCCGCTCAGTTGCCAAGGCTCGTCGCACGGTCGGCGATACCGGTGGCCTCTACGGTGAGCGCCGCGGACTGCCTCTCCCGCGCAAACGTCGTCATGCGGGTCCACGCGTCACGGTCCCGCTGACTGGCCTTGTGCCCCACATGTGTGACCACGTCGACGTCGGTCGCCTGCGAACGCAGATATCCAGCGCGCGCATGGTCTTTCGGGATATAGGTGAACGGATCGAATGAGTAGGCGGCCATCGCGTTCTCATGCGTGATCTTGTTGATCACCGCGTCGTCGAGGTGTCCCACCGTCTCGATGACATCTTCGGGCGCGAACGGCCAGTTGCTGTCGGAGTGCGGGAAATCCGACTCCCAGCACAGCATGTCCTCGTTGAACCAGTCCATGTTCTTCACACCGACCTTGTCGCTGATAAAGCAGATGTAGAAGTGCCGCTTGAAGACATCGGCCGGACCGCTGTATCCGTCGGGAAACGTCGCCTGCGTCCACCCGGAGTGACGGTTGTACACGTGTTCCGCGCGCCAGAGGAAGTACGGGATCCAGCCAACATCTCCCTCGGTGAGCGAGAACTTGATTTCGGGGAAATCGTCGTAGAACTCGGCCCACAGCAGCTCGACGAAAGTGAACATGCTCATCATCGACGAAGCAGTCATCGCGACGCTTGGGGGCGCATCCAGCGACATCATCGGTGACCTCGACGACGACCCGACATGGGTGCACAACACGGTCTTGTTCTCGCACGCCGCCTCGAACATCGGGTACCAGTGCTTGGTGTGAATGCTCGGCATGTCGAGCGCCTCGGGGTTCTCGGAGAACGTCACCGCGTGACAGCCCTTGTCGGCGAGTCGCTTGATCTCCTTCGCCGCTTCGGTGACGTCGAACAGCGGCAGGATACCGCACGGGATGAACCGGCCCGGATAGGCGGCGCACCATTCGTCGACATGCCAGTCGTTGTAGGCCTTGATCATGACCAGATTGGTCTCACGGTCCGGGCCCTGATTGAGGACCTGGCCCGAAAAGCCGGTGAAATTAGGAAAATTCAATCCCGCGAGCTGTCCGCCGGCGTTCATGTCCCGCACTCGCTCGTCGACGTTGAAACAGCCCGGCCGCATCTCGTCGTAGCGCGACGCGTCGACGTTGTACATCTCCCGCGGCTTGCCCGCCACGGCGTTGAGCCCCATGTTCCGTCCACGGACTTCGCCGTAATACCACTGCTGGATGCCGTCGGGCTCCAACACCACCCGCGGTGCGCTCTCCTTGTACTTCGCAGGCACATGGGCGTCGAACATGTCCGCGGGCTCTGCGATGTGGTCGTCGACGCTGATCAGGATCAAGTCATCTTTGTTCACAGATTCGCACCTCGAATCGCACTTCAGAAGTAGTGACTAGTAGACAATGATATGGATCACCCTGTCAATCAGGCAGGCAGTCGCCGCAACGCGAAGTCGGTAATCAAAAATCGGTCGTTTACAAGCAATCATGGTCAACGGAGAACCGTCTTGGGTCAGCAGACCTGGCGCTAGGCACGTTCACCCTGCTATGACTAATAGTCACCACTGGTGAAACTCAGGCGGAGGATTCCGTGACTACGTCACCTGACTCGTTCAGCACCCAAGGCGTTGACGGTGTTCGCATCGTCGCTGACCGCCTCGGCGATCCACTTGCGCCGGCCGTCGTGTTCCTACACGGCGGCGGCCAGACCCGCCGCTCGTGGGGACGAGCGGCTGCCGCTGTCGCCGAGCGTGGATGGCAAGCGGTCACGGTCGACTTTCGCGGGCATGGCGAGTCCGACTGGTCCGAAGACGGTGATTACCGCGTCACCACCTTCGCGGGGGACGTGCTGGAGGTGCTGCGGCAGCTTCCGACGCGACCTGTCTTGGTCGGCGCCTCCCTTGGTGGATTCACGGCGATGCTTCTTGCGGGAGAGCTTTCGCCGGACGCCGTTCGCGCTGTCGTCTTGGTGGACATCGTGCCCAACATGAATCAATCGGGGGCGACACGGATACACAGCTTCATGAATGACCGCATGACGTCGGGATTCGCCTCACTGGACGAGGTGGCTGACGCAATCCAGGAATACAACCCGCATCGGGGCCGACCCACCGACCTGGACGGACTTCGGACAAACCTGCGCCGCCGCGGCGATCGCTGGTACTGGCATTGGGATCCGAAATTCATCGACGGCACCTCGGCGCGTCCCCCGATCGAAGTAACCGAAGTGGATCGCATGCACGCGGCGATTGAAGCGATTCTTCGCAATAACGTGCCCATGCTCCTTGTCCGAGGCCAGATGAGCGATCTTGTCACCAAGGAGCGGGCCGACGAGTTCATCTCACGCTTCCCGGAGATTGACTTCGTCGATGTCGGCGGTGCCGGACATATGGTCGCGGGTGATCGCAACGACATCTTCGCGGGGGCAGTCGTGGAATTTCTCGCCCGGCATTCGGAGGACCGATGACAGTGGTTCCATTGCAGGCAGGAGAACCGCACGCGCGCTACACGCAGTACGGCGAAACCTTCGAGCGGCTGACGTTCATGCCGCGAAGAGCTTCTACAGGCCTTGACCGTGACGCGGCTCACAGTAATATGACCAGTGGTCATCGACCCTAGGAGGACCCGATGCCGACGGTGACATGGGCCCGCGTCGATCCGATTCGTCGCGCAGCCGTAGTAGAAGCCGCAGAGGCCGAATTCGGAGAGCACGGCTTCTCACGAGGCAGCCTGAACGTCATCGCTCGGCGCGCGGGAGTTGCGAAGGGAAGCCTGTTCCAATACTTCGCGGACAAGCGCGACCTCTATGCGTTCATCGCCGACATCGGTAGCCAGCGCGTGCGTTCGTACATGGAGGCCCGCATCCGCGAGCTCGACCCGAGCAGACCGTTCTTCGAATTTCTCACAGACCTTCTCGACGCGTGGGTCTCGTACTTCGCCGATCATCCGCAGGAACGTTCGCTTCACGCCGCGGCGAGTTTCGAGGTCGACACCGACGCCCGCATCAGTGTTCGAACCGTCATTCATCGTCACTACTTGGAAGTTCTGAGACCGCTCGTGCGCGACGCGCACGCGCGTGGCGACCTGCGCGCGGATTGCGATACCGACGCGTTGTTGTCCCTGCTGTTGATGATCTTTCCGCATCTGGCGCTGGCGCCGTACGTGCGCGGTATGGATCCGATCCTCGGGCTCGACGAGCCCACGCCGGAGCAGCCTGCACTGGCGGTGCGCAGGCTCGTCGCGGTCCTGGCTGCCGCGTTCTCTTCCGTCCCAAACTCCAGCACCGGCGTCTCGGCGGCGAAACAGTCACTGCCCCAGCACCATTGATCTGAGGAGGTCAAACCCATGACACTGACACGGACACATTCACACTCGATCGGCGCTGGAGGCCTCAACTGGAACAGCCTGCCGTTGAAGCTGTTCGCGGGTGGCAACGCGAAGTTCTGGGATCCGGCCGACATCGACTTCTCTCGTGACAGGGCGGACTGGGAGTCGCTGTCCGAGGGAGAACGAGACTGGGCCACCCGGCTGTGCGCCCAGTTCATCGCAGGCGAAGAAGCGGTCACCCAGGACATCCAGCCGTTCATGGCGGCGATGCGGGCCGAAGGGCGGCTCGGCGACGAGATGTATCTGACGCAGTTCGCGTTCGAGGAGGCCAAGCACACCCAGGTGTTCCGCCTGTGGCTCGATGCCGTCGGGATCGCCGACGACCTGCACGGCTACCTCGACGACCTTCCGTCCTACCGGCAGATGTTCTACGAGGAGCTCCCAGAATCGCTCAACGCGCTTTCGAGTGACCCCTCGCCGGCCGCCCAGGTTCGGGCATCGGCGACCTACAACCACGTGATCGAAGGCATGATGGCGCTGACGGGATACTATGCGTGGCACAAGATTTGCGTGGACCGCGGCATTCTTCCCGGCATGCAGGAGCTGGTGCAACGCATCGGTGACGACGAACGGCGCCACATGGCGTGGGGCACCTTCACGTGTCGTCGCCATGTCGCCGCCGACGAGGCCAATTGGACAGCGTTCGAAACACGTATGAACGAGCTGATTCCGTTGGCGTTGCGCAACACCGAGGAGGCCTTCGCCCTGTACGACGCCGACAACATTCCCTTCGACCTGAATATGGACGAGTTCATGCAGTACGCCACCGACAAGGGAATGCGGCGATTCGGCACGATCAGTAGCGCGCGCGGCCGTCCGCTCGCGGACATCGACATCGACTACTCGCCCCTGCGGCTGGAGGACACGTTCGCCGCCGAGGACGAGAAGGCCTTGGCAGCATCGGCTTAACCCCTTCGCGCAAAGGGCCGTTGAATCAGCGGCGAGTGTTTCTGCCATCCCACTGATGGCGTCCGAATTTTGACCGAAGGCATGAGGCTGGCTGGTTTATCGTGAGCGAGATATTGTCAAGACCTAATAGTTTCGTGGGTAGCAGTTCGCCGAACTGCTGGTGGATGTCGAACAGGCCGCCGTGCAACAGCAGTAACGGGGTGCCGCTCGAGTCGTGTACCTCGTAGTGCATCCGCACGTCACCTGGCTGTGCATGTCCGATCAGTCGTGTTTCGCCTCGTAGCGCAGCAGGACCGTGCCGCCCGGGAAGGTGCGGTTCTCCAACAGTCGCAGCGAGATCCATGACGGCAGTGTCGGGAAGAACGGTGTGCCGCCGCCCACGGCGGTGGGCGTGACCACGATCCGGTACTCATCCACCAGTCCGGCCTGCACGATCGGTGCGGCCAGCGTCGCGCCGGCCACCTCCAGCCTGCCGTCGGTTTCGGCTTTCAGCTTCGTTACCACCTCGACCGGGTCGCCGCGTTCCAGGCGGGAGTTCCAGTCGACGGACTCCAGGGTGCGCGAGAACACGACCTTGGGCATGTCGCGCCAGATGTGCGCGAAGTCGACGATCAGAGGGGTGGCGTCCGGGGTCTTGTCGGCGGTCGGCCAGTACGCGGACATCAGTTCGTAGAGCCGCCGCCCGTAGAACGATAGGGCGGTCTCCCGCTCGAAGTCGTTCCAGTACTGGTGCAGTTCTTCGCTCGGATCGGACCAGTCGATGTTGCCTTGTGCGTCGGCGATGTACCCGTCCACCGACACGTTGAAGCCATAGATGAGTTTGCCCATGCAGATCAGACTGCACCGGAGGGCAAAACTCATCGCGACGCCACACGAGATATTGTCAAATCCTTGTGGATGGGCGAGCGTCAGGCGGCCCCCTTCGTAGTTGACGAATCGACCGGTCGTTCTATGAGTTTGCCCTTCTCGAACACAGCTCCGGCCCGAACGAGGGCGACCAGGTGCGGCGCGTTCACAGCGCGCCAGCGTGCCTCAGCGGCCTCGATCAGCTTGAACGCCATCGCGAGCCCGGCCGCCCGCGAGCCCGGCCCCTTGGTGACCTTGCTCCTCAAACGCACTGTCGCGAAAGTAGATTCGATGGGGTTCGTCGTGCGCAGATGGATCCAATGCTCCGCCGGGTAGTGGTAGAACTCCAGCAGCACGTCGGCGTCGTCGACGATCTTCGCGACGGCCTTCGGGAACTTCGCGCCGTAGTCTCGTTCGAACGCGGTGATCGCCGCCCGCGCCTTGTCGGCGTCCTCGGCGTTGTAGATTTCCTTCATCGCCGCCAGCGCGCCCGGATGTGCCGACTTCGGAAGCGCAGCAAGGGCATTCGCCTGCTTGTGGAACCAACAACGCTGCTCCTTCGTCTGCGGGAAGACGTCGCGTAGCGCTTTCCAGAAGCCCAGCGCACCGTCGCCGACCGCGAGGATCGGGGCGCGCATGCCGCGGCGGCGGCAGTCGCCACTGCGTCGTCAGCCGAGTGATCGATGATGCCGACAGGCCCGCGCCTGTGCCGAGGAACTGCTCGAGCGCCGGAGCGAAGTCGCCTGAGGACAGGCCGTGCAGGTACAGCAGCGGCAAAACCTCGGTGATCTGCGGGGAACGTCGCGCCCATGCGGGCAGGATCGCCGAAGAGAACCGCTGCCGCTCGCCGGTTTCCGGGTCCGTCCGCTTGTCGTTCACCCGCGGCGCTTTCACCTCCACCGCACCCGCGCTGGTCACCACCATGCGCGGCTGGTGGTAGCCATTGCGGACCACCAGTCGACGACCGTCCTCGTCGACCTGGTCGGCGAACTGCTTCACATACGCCGCCACCTCGGCCTGCAACGCCGCGGCCAGCATCTTCCGCGCACCGTCACGCACGATCTCGTCGATCAACGACCGGAACCCGGCCGTGCCGCCGTCGGACTCCTCGCCGCCCTGGACTACCTTGAGCATGGGAACGTACCGTCCCACCCGGCGTTGGCGCGCCAGGCTTGATCAAACCTGCGAATCGGATCATCCGGGAAGGTACTCCGTCCCCGGTCACCCACAGGTTTTGATCATTGCTCTCGTGAGCCGGTGGAGGGCACGCCGTTTGGCCGCACGATCCTTCTAGCTCGCTGACGATCAGGTGAGTTCAAGGCCACCGTCGACGGTGAGAATCTGTCCGGTGAGCCAGGTGGAGGCGGGGTCCGCGAGGTGGACGATCCAGGCCGCGATGTCCTCGGGTTTGCCGCGCCGTCCCAGCGGAATCCGAGCTGTCTCTTCCTGTTTGATCTTGTCGACCACTTCGCCAGGTAACCCAGACGCGGCAAGGGCCTCGCTCTCTGTGGGACCCGGGGCGACTGCGTTGACCCTCACGTTCTCCTCAGCGAGTTCCAGTGCCCAACTCTGGGTGAGCATTTCGATGGCACTCTTGCTGGCCGCGTAGTGAGATCCACCGGGCAGCGGACGGTGTCCGAAGGTGCTGGAAACGTTCACGATCGAACCGTGGACCTTGCGGAGATATGGTCGAGCCGCGCGGGCGAGCAGGCTAGGAGCGATGACGTTAAGGGCGAACAGCTGTGCGACGCGGGCGCCGGTGATCTCAGCCAACGGCATAATCGCGGCGGCCCCGGCGTTGTTCACGAGCACGTCGATTCTTCCCCAACGGCTAATCGCCTCGTTGATGACAGCCGTGGGTGCGCCGTCGGCGCAAATGTCGGCAACGAACGCCGTGATCGCGGGATGCGTGTTCGCGGTGCCGCGCAAGTTGGCCTCGCGGCGCCCGACGCCGAGAACGTTGGCTCCGGCCTCGGCGAAGGCGACCGCGGTCGCACGCCCGATCCCGGAACCTGCGCCGGTGACAATCACTGCCCGGTCGTCGAGGTGATGTGTTGTCGGGCTCATATATCCCCTAACCGCTAGGTACCTGATAAAGAGTTCCCTATTTATATGTAACCCCCGCAACGGGGTGGGATGGCGCTATCTCCGTGGGGCCCGTCGGGCTTGCGTCTGTTGATGCCGATGGGACTTGGCATCGAGGGTCGTGCTCGCGAGCCGCGCGAAAACCAGAGCGACAGTGGCCCATAACACCAGCTGTGTTCCCAAGTCACCAAACTCCAAGGCATGGTGGTCGTAACCCGAAAATCCGTCCGGCGCCTTGTCAACCGGCGGCAACAACCACATGGCCGCAACGATCCCGGCCAGGTACCAACCGCCGCCAACGAGAGTGGCTTTTCCAGTTCCCAGGCGTTGGGCGATGTGGCGCCCCAAGGTGACGGCGCCGATCACCAACACCACAGACAGGGCGACCATCATGAGATACCAGCCGGTGCACGGGCTGAGGATCGCATCGCGGCCGAGCGCAGCCCGATACTTTATCGACGGCACCAACGATAATGTGGCGAATGCATCGCAGGCCAACAGCAGCGTAAGCGCCCCAGGCCGAACCGACTCGATGCGGGCGTACGTGATCGCGAATGCAACGGCCAGCAGAGCACCCATCGCAATGCCGAATGACACGACGACAAAGGCCAACTCACCGATCGCTTGCATACTCGGACTGAACAACTCGACGCCATGGTCATCCACCAAGGCTGCCGGCTGCAATCGCACACCCGCAAGATTGATGGCGTGCCCAACGATCGGCCCTGCGGAGACCATGATGAACGCGAAGGCAACCAGTCCACCGACGGCACCGGCGAGGACACCGCGGGCGATGAGTCGTTTGGTCATCGCTGATCCCACCCGCTGGTAAAGGTCTGAGCCGGGCTGCTCAAACAGCTTGCAGTAGAACGCAGTCCGGCCGGTCATGTCGCCGCCATGGCCGCGCCGCCCGGCGCTGATCAGCACACCGGAGCACCAATACGGTCGACAGCAACTTTGGCACGATCATGCGTCAGGTCGAGCCGAGTTGGAATCGAGCGCGTCGGCGCGATAAGTCTCCATGTAGTGACGCATCCGATCCGGATGCTTGGCGTTGTCGCGCTCACTGAGGATCCGTTGAGCGGTGCCGGGGGCGTATCCGTGCTTGGCGAGACGGTGATCTACGGACGGGTCGAAGTAGGCAAGCGAGTAGATCAGCGCCAACACCAGTCCGCAGCCCGCACCGACCCATGCGATCCAGCCGAATCCCAGCGTGAGTAATAACACTGCCGCCAGCGGCGTCACTTGCAGCACGGCGCGAGCGATTTGGCGCTCCCACCGGGTACGTCCGGTGAGGTCGCGCAACACCCACTGGCGGTAGCGCGGGCCCAGCGTCCCCCCGAAGGCATACCAGATCCAGCGCATCGGGTCAGGGCGGCGCCGCGCAGCGTCGCCATCCCCACCCTTGTGCGCAGGCCCGTGTGCCGGCCGGTCGAGCGGCCTCATCGGTCCAGCTCCGAGTCGAGCGCACCGGCGGCGAGCGCGGCGACGTTGATGCTGGTGAGCACCTCGTGCAGATGCTCAAGCTCGGCGAGCTCGACGCCGAGGCGCTCGACCACGGCCGGGGGGACCTTCAGCGCCTGCCGGCGCAGATTACGACCCTTGGGCGTCAGATCCACATGGGTGGTGCGCTCGTCTGCCGCGCTGCGCGAGCGGGTGATCAGGCCCTGGGCCTGCAGCCGTTTGAGCATCGGCGAGAGCGTGGCCGAATCCATCTGCAACAACCCGGCGATGTCCTTGACCGTCAGCGGCTCCCCGCCGGCTTTCGCGTTATCCCACAGCGCCAGCATCACCAGGTATTGCGGATGAGTCAGCCCGAGCGGCTCCAGCAGCGGCCGGTACACCGCGAGCACCGCGCGGTTAGTGACGGCCAGCGCGAAACACACCTGGCGCTCCAGCGAGAGCGGATCAATGTCCGCAGCGACTCCCTTAGTCATAGCCCCATCGTACCCTCTTGATTAGGATACTAGTAGCTAGTACACTAGCCAATAGTGCACTAGCTACTAGCTCTGCTGGATGGCGGCATGCCGGATCGGTGCCCGCCCAGGACTTCGCCCGGCGTCGGGGCCAATGGTCGAGACGCGGGCGCGCGAGCACCTGCGGGCCGACATGCTGCATCGGGATTGGGAATGGCCGCTTGAAGATCGTCGCTAGGCGATAGCTCATTCCGGAAACCTAAGCAGAGACCACCATTTGAGCTTCGGCGCCGCCGAGGCGAGTTTTTTGCAGATGTCAACGCCGACAACCTGATCGTTCGGATATACCACGCGAAGAAGGCTCACCGGCGTCGCATCCAACACGAAAGGGATATCGAGATGACAGTCGTCAAGGCCGCAGCGGTTCAGATCAGTCCGGTGCTGTACAGCCGCGAGGGGACGGTGGAAAAGGTTGTCGAGAAGATTATTGCGCTTGGCGACCAAGGTGTGCAGTTCGCCACGTTCCCCGAGGCGATCGTGCCGTATTACCCATACTTCTCCTCGATGCAGCGGCCCATCGAGATTGCCGACCAACAACTGCTCCTGCTCGACCAAGCGGTAGCGGTGCCTTCGGAGACGACCCACGCCATCGGGGACGCCTGCGCTCAAGCGGGAATCGTCGTGTCCATCGGAGTCAACGAGCGGGATGGTGGGACCATCTACAACACGCAGCTGCTGTTTGACGCGGACGGCACCTTGATCCAGCATCGCCGCAAGACAACGCCGACGTTTGCCGAGCGCATGATCTGGGGGCAGGGTGACGGCTCCGGTCTTCGGACCGTAGACAGCGCGGTCGGGCGCATCGGCCAGCTCACATGTTGGGAGCACTACAACCCGCTGGCGCGGTACGTGATGATGGCCGACGGGGAACAGATCCACTCGGCCATGTGGCCCGGCTCGTTCGCCGGCGACCTCTTTGCGCAGCAGATTGAGGTCAGTGTGCGCAATCACGCGCTGGAGTCCGGTTGCTTCGTTGTCAACGCAACAGGTTGGCTCGATCCAGACCAACAAGCCCAGATCGCCAGCGAGACAGGCGGTCCGGTCGGCTTTATCTCCGGCGGCTGCTTCACCGCGATCGTGTCACCTCTAGGCGAGATCATCGGCGAGCCGTTGCGCTCGGGCGAAGGTGAGGTCATCGCCGAACTCGATTTCTCGTTGATTGACCGGCGTAAAGCCAAGATGGACTCCCGCGGACACTACAGCCGTCCGGAGCTGCTCACCTTGTTGGTCGATCACACACCGGCTGCTCATATGAAGGAACGCGTGGCAACACCACCGGTTCCCGGGCGAGTCGAATGGTGACCTGCGCAGAAGCAACGCTAACCGACATTCACGAAACATCACCAACGAAAGGACCTGCCATGTACGACATCATCACCGAGGCTCGCATCGCACGCGCGCTGAAATCGGGCCCACCGGCAATCCGTGACGGCGCGAAAGTGATCGACATGGACGCCGACGGTAACATCACGGTGCTGCGCGAGGGCACCAACGGTTGGACATGCATGCCTGGCGTCGAAGTCGCAAAGGCCGACATGTGCGCGGATGAGATGGGCATGCAATGGATCATGGATGCCTGGGCTGGAAAACCAAAGCCCACCAACACATCGCCGGGACTGATCTACATGCTCAACGGTGCCGTGCAGCACAGCTACACCGACCCGTTCGACCGCACGAGCCCGCTGATTCCCATCGGTCCGCACTGGATGCTCATGTGGCCGTTCGAAGCCGAGGCCACCGGACTATCCACCGTCATGCGCGACGCAGGCACGATGATTATGTATGCCGGCACGCCGTACGCACATCTGCACATCTGTGGGGATCCCTGGGAGGGCAACGAGTATCACCCCGACTCCGATGCGGTCTGGACCATGACCTACCGCAGCGCACGATGACGTCGAACGCTTGACACAGCCTGCGACGGCGTCCCTCGCCGGACCTCCGAGCCGCGGAGCAGTAGTCGTTGCGGCCCTGCGACGCAACCGACCTCACCGTCCTCCGGCTTCGGATGCACGACCTCACCCGTTCGGCGCCTAATGCCTCACCCGTCCGGACCCAAATATTGATGGTCGGGTTCGGCCGACCGCGGTTGGCCTGCAACCAGGCGCCGCGCTAATGATCAGGAGAAACGAAGCGCGGCTACGGCCGCGGAGCGTTGTGACGTAGGCCGGCGCCAGCCTCGTGTCATCCGGCGCGCAGCGCCGTCCGTGATCGCGGTATCCAACCCGCGCCGTCGCGTACCGACGTCATGTACGCCAAACACCTGGGGTTGCATCGCCACGACCCTGAACTTTTCCTCGGAGGCCGTCTCCGGCGCGTCATCGGAGGTCGCCGTCAGGAATCGATCCGGCAGGGAGAGCTTGCAGATCGTGCGGACGGTGTCCCAGAACTGGCGAATCAACGGACCCGTCGTATAGGGCAGGTCGTATTCAGCCAGGATGGCCCGAACTCGCACCGCAATCTCGGGATACCTGTTGCTCGGCAGATCGGGGAACAGATGGTGCTCGATTTGGTAGCACAGGTTTCCGCTCATGAACCTCAGGAAGGGGCCCGCGTTGAAGTTCGCAGTTCCCAGCAGCTGCCGCAGATACCACTCCGGCTTCGTCTCGTTCTCCACGGCTGCGGGAGTGAATTTCTCGGCGCCGTCCGCGAAGTGCCCGCAGACGATCACGATGTATGCCCACCCGTTGCGGAAGCCGTTGGCGACGAGATTCGCCAAGAACGTCCGGAGAAAGCGACGTCCGCTGAGCGCCGGAAAGAAGAGGTAATCCTTGCCGGCCTGGCGGGCCATCTTGCGGATCATGGCCCGTTTGAGCTCGGCCTTGGCCTGCTCGGTCTGCTGATGCTCTTGCTCCGCGTACAGGTCGTGAAGCGCGATGCCCCACTCGAAGACCATCGACAGCAGGACCGCCCGCAACGGAGCGAACAAGTAGCTCGGCTTCCACTTCTGGTCGCGGCTGACGCGCAGAACGCCGTAGCCGAGGTCGTCGTCCATCCCGATCACGTTGGTGAATACGTGGTGGCGGTAGTTGTGGGAGTACCGCCACTGTGACGACGGGCCCGCCATGTCCCACTCCCAGGTGTTGGAGTGGATCTCCGGGTCGTTCATCCAATCCCACTGTCCGTGGGTGATGTTGTGGCCGAGCTCCATGTTCTCGATGCACTTCGACGCGAGCAATGCCAGGGTGCCGACCGTCCATCCGGTCTTGCCTCTGCTGCCAAAAATTGTCAGCCGGGCGGCAACTTCGAGGCAACGCTGAAATGCTATGGCGCGCTTGATGTATACGCGGTCCTTGGTACCAAGCGACGCCTCGATGTCGCTACGGATCCCTTCCAGCGACAACGCGATCGCTTCGACGTCCGCGTCGCTCAGGTGGGCGTATTCAGTTACTTCTGCGATGGCAACGCTGCATCACATCCCAACTCGGCGGTGGGTGATGCGTCGCGTGAGAAAGCCAGGCGGGCTGAATGCGGGCGGAGAGACGGGCCTGCGGAAGAGCCACGCAAAGACTCACTCCGTCCCTAGTCCACGGCGACGTCTTCACCGCAGAAGTCTTAATGTATCCATAACCACACGTGGCCGCATAATCGGGATTTGATCGCCCCCACCGTGAAGCCAGCCGCTGGCAACAAACATGGCCGCATCTCCACGGCCCTGTTTGGTGGAGTTGGCGGGAATCGAACCCGCTGCGTAAGACCGCTTGACCTGCTCAAAGGCTGAATCTGACGACACGACATGAAACGACCTGCGGAGACGCGAAAGGTGTCGACGGCGTCAACACGCGGCGGCCGACGCGCAAGGATCAGTCTCGCTGACGCCTGTCATTGACACCCGCTAGTGAATTGCCATACGGTCCAGGCATGTCTTCGCCGACCTCCACTACGGAACATGCGTCGTCGACAGTGAGTGCACGGGAGGCCCAGAGGCTTGAGACGCGCGCCCGATTGTTCGATGCCGCGGTAGCGGAGATCGGTCGGTCCGGGCTAGCGGGTGCGGACGTCAGCAAGATCGTCTTGGCAACCGGGGTCGCCCGGGGAACGTTCTACTTTCACTTCCCGACCAAAGAGCACGTGGTGGTCGAGGTGGAGCGAGCCGAGGAAGCCGAGATCGTGGCTCGACTCGGCCCAAGGCAGCCGGAGCCGACCGATCTGTCGTCGGTGTTATCGCGATTGGTCCGCGAGGTATTGGCAGCCGAGCGGCGGTTGGGTCCGGTGTTCTTTCGAGACATGTTGGCGTTGCACTTCTCCTCGACGCGGCCGGGAGATGACGAGGTAGGTGAGCATCCGCTAGCCGAATTCGTGATCGCCGCGATCGCAGAAGCGCAAGGCGCGGGACGGGTAGTTCAGGAGGCAGGCGCGGGTGAACTCGGGGTGTTCTTTCTCACCGGACTGTTCGGATTACTGGCTAGTGATAAGAGTGCGCCCAGGGCACGGGCGGCTCTCATGGATCGTTATGTGAAGACCATCGTTCTAGGAATGGAGACACGATGAACGACACAGGAATTGACGGCTACCGCGTTTACTTGGAGCGTCGCGACGGTGAGGCCGACTTGCTGAATAGACGGTTGGCCAGTCGCGAGGAATTCTTCGAAGGTCTAGAGGCGGAGCCGGTGCGGTCGGGCCATCCCATCGACCGAGGCGTGTTCATGCGGAACCTGCGCCGCCGCCGACCCGAGCCAGGCGTGGACCGCAAGATGCTCTTCCTTTTGGCCACAGCCAAACTGAACCAGGCCGAGCGGTTCGGGGTCGGCCTCGGAGAAACCTACGGGTTCAATAGCGGCGAGGACACACCACCCGAGCGCGTGTACATGGAGCTCGAGGAGCACTATCACACGCGATTGCTGGCTTACGTGCTGGACATCTTCGGTCTGCCGTTCCGGGTGGTTCCGCCGCCGCTCGTGATGCGCCAATTCGTCAAGATCGCCGTGTTCGTCCCCGAGCGGTTGGGGTTCCCGTTCGTGGGCGCGGCGGAAATGGCGGGCTGCGTGATATTCGATGAGCTGAGACGGGTCGGCATCGAGTTGTTCGCCGACGAACCAGATGTTGCCGCTCGCATCGAGACGCTCTACAGCGAGATCCTCACCGATGAGGTCGGCCACGTCGGCTACTGCGCAGCACGCTGCACCCCGACGGAACGCGCGTTGATGCGCTGGCTCTACCCGCGCTTCGCACGCCTATTTGCGCGCCAGACTTTAGAGATCAGCCTCCTCACCGATCGCGAGAAGCTGCACGCCCGCCTCGACCGGCCCTTCGATGTCGAGGAACTCACTGCCGGCCTGCCGAACGCGACGTTCCTTGCCGCCCACCCATGATGGGTGGATGTCACTGAAGCTGGAGCAAGGGAGGGCGGCGATCGCCTGAGGGCCTTCACGACATGACCGGCTTGAGGGCTCAGCTCGCGGGCGGCGCGAGGTGCCGCCGTAACTCTAGGGCCAGCTGGACGGCGAGCCGTCGCTCGCCGGGCGCATAACCGAGCAACTCGGTCGCGCGTGCTATCCGCTTGAGGACCGTATTGCGGTGGGTGTACAGGCGGGCTGCCGCGCGCGGTGCGTTGTCGGCCTCCTCGAGGTAGACACGCAGCGTGTCTCGCAGTCGGGCCGCGGCGGGGCTGTCCTCGGCGAGCGGGCCGAGAGTCGCCGCGATGAACTCGGCCGCCCGACGTGGATCGTGTGCCGCGAGTGCCGTGACCTCAAGTTCCCTATAGGAGCCGAAACGACCGCTTGCAGGGTTGCCGAGCAGCAACCGATGCACGGTCAGCGCGGCCTCGTGGCTGCCGCGAAACCCCTCGATGCCTCGACGCGTTGGACCGACTGCGGCGCGCACGTCCTCCGCTGATCGCGCCACCGCGGAGCGAAGATCCTCGATGGCCGGCTCGGTCGGCGTGCCGATCCAGGCCCACAGCGTCGTCGTTCCCGCCGGAAGGGTCAGCGGCCGTTGGGATCCCGCGGCCTGGGCGAGCAGCACCGCCGTCGACTCGAGCGCGCCGTGGGGCGCGACGGACGACTCCGCCCACACCACGACCGCAGTATGCCGGCGGTCCAGCTCGTAGCCGAGGCGGCGGCTCGCGGCGGTGGGGTCGATCGGGGCGCCGTCGAGGATCAACCGGATCGTCTCGGTACGACGCGCGAGTGCACCACCGATGACCTCTTCGCGTTCGCGCTGGGCCTCCGCAAGCACACGACCGAGTGTCTGGTCGATAAAACGGAACGCGAGCGACAGCGACAGCTCGGTGACACCGATCAGCTCGGGCCCTGGCTCGACGATCTCGTATGCGCAGGCCAGCCAGCGCTCAAGTCCGACCTGCTGGCCGCGCCGATAACCCTCATAGATTCTGTCCAGGTCGATGCCGCGCCGCACGACGGTACGCGCCGCGTCGAGCGCCTCGGGCGCGACCGCGTCCGATAGCGGAGACTGCGCCTGGCGCGCCACGGCCAGAAATCGCTGCAGGTTGCCGCGGTTGGTCGCGGTGATCTCTGCCGCGATCGCGGCGTCGGCGCCGAACTCCGGAACGACCTCGATCACTGCGGCGTCCATCGCCGCCACGATCTCGTCGGCCTCAAGGGCGAGTCGGTCCGCCGTAGCGGCGAGCAGTTCATACGTTCGCGCCGTCGGCGCAGCCGCCGTCATGGGTTTAGTGTGCCACCGCACACCAGCGCCAGGGTCGCTTGCGCCCTAACCGAGAGTGCGCGCGCCATCACGACCCGCTGAATCTGGTTGGTGCCGGCTGAGTGGCACGACCTCGCTGGAAATCTGGTGTGCTGCTGCACACGACATCGCGTCGGAAGTGTGCGCACGGCGATTCCATTCGGTGCGCCCTCTCCGTAGGTTCACGTCAACAGAAGACACCTACGGATTAGGACCCGTCATGTATCCGATCAGCTTTACCAGTGGTTACAACCGTTGCGCCGGTTGGCATTTCCGCGCGACTGGCGATGCATTTGCCAGCACGCGGGGCGTGCCGTGCGTGGTGATGGCCCCGGGGTTCGCGGGCACTCGGGACACCAGCGCCTTGATCGACTATGCGCGCGGCTTCGCCGCCGCCGGATTAGACGTGGTGTTGTTCGACTACCGCGGCTTCGGGGGGTCCGGTGGGTCACCGCGCCAACTGGTGTCGGCCCCACGCCAGCGCCGGGATTACCGCGCCGCACTCGCCGCTGTCCGACAGTTGCTGGGCGTCGACCCGGAACGGGTTGTGCTGTGGGGCATTTCGTACTCCGGCGGTCACGTTGTGCGCGTCGCCGCCGAGGACGGGCGCGTCGCGGCGGTGGTCGCGTTGACGCCTGCGATCGACGGTGTGGCGGTGCTGGCACAGCTGGCCCGCAGCGTCGGCACACGTCAGCTGGTACGCGCGGCCGCAAACGGTGTGCGCGATGCGCAGCGGGCGATGACACGGCGCAGGCCACATCTAGTGCCGATGGTCGGAGAGCCGGGCTCGCGCGCGATCTTCGCGATGGACGGCGCGGAGCAGGCCTACACCGAGGTCGCGGGCCCGAGCTGGCGCAACGAGGTGTGCGCGCGCACGGCGCTCGAGGTGGCGTTCAATCGGCCGATCAGGTTCGCGCCGCGTGTCCGCTGCCCGCTGCTGGTGCAGGCCGGCACCGCCGACCGCGTCGCCCCGCTCGCCACCGCCCGTCGCGCGGCCGCCAGAGCCGGTGTTCGCGCGGAGATACGCGAGTACCCCATCGACCACGTGGACGTCTATACCGAGCCCGTACATCAGCGGCTTCTCGACGATCAGCTCGATTTCCTGGGCCGTCACCTGTCGTCCCCCGCGTCGCGGCGGGCCACGAACACCACAACCGACTGGAGTCACCAGTGAACGTCGAAAACCAACAACACGCCATCAAGGAGGCACACATGAAACAACGCAATATCCGCATGATCGAAACCAACGGCGTCAGACTGAAGGTGATCGTGGAAGGCAACGGCCCGTTACTGCTTCTGCTGCACGGCTTTCCGCAGAGCGGATACCTGTGGCGCAACCAGATCGACGACTTGGTCGCCGCCGGCTATCAGGTTGCCGTTCCCGATCAACGCGGCTATGGCGGCAGCGACAAGCCGGCAGATCCTCAGGCGTACGACACGCTCACGCTGTCTGCAGATGCCGTCGGCATCGCCGACGCACTGGGACATGAGACGTTCACACTGGTCACGCACGACTGGGGCGCCATCGTGGGCTGGTACATGGCATCGCTGTATCCGCAACGGGTCAATGCGGTGTTCGCGCTGAGCGTGCCGCCAACTATTGGGACGCCCGTCGGCGCCCTGACGCGCCAGGAAAATTTCGGCGACAACTTCGTCTACACGGTCTACTTTCAGCAGCCCGGTGTCGCCGAGGCCGAACTGGACGCCGACGTGCGCAAGTCGATTCGCATGCTGTACTACTCCGTCAGCGGTGACGCGCCGGCATTTGGGTTCATGCGTCCCAAACCGGCCAGCTCAAAGATGCTCGACGGCTTGGTCGACCCTGATCCGCTCCCGAGCTGGCTCACCGAGGAGGATCTCGACCGGTACTGCGAGGACTACCGCGACGGGTTCCGCGGTCCGATCAACTGGTATCGCAGCATCGACCGCGGCATCGAACTGACCCGTCACCTCTTGGGCACCAAGATCATGCAGCCGGCCCACTTCATGATCGGAAGCCTGGATCCCATGAACGTGCTTCTCGCGGAGCCCCTTGCCCACGTTGAGCAGAACGCACCCAACTTGCGAGGCAACATAGTCCTCGAGGGTGCCGGCCATTGGCTTCCCGTCGAGCGACCCAACGAAGTCAATGCCGCGCTGCTCGACTTCCTCGCCGCGCTCGAGAACGCTCCGCAGTCCGCCTGCATCGCAAAGGGTTGAAACCGAAATGGTTCCAAGAACCGACGGCTTCGCGCCGCCGCTCAATCAGATCGCTTTCTCAGTGGTCGATTTGCGACTCACCGAACGTTGGTTTCGCGAAGGCTTCGGCCTGCTGCCGGCCGGCGGCAGCCGCGCGTTGATGCGCGGCCCGCTGGCGGCCAATGTGCAGGGCCTACCCCGCGCGGCCTCGACCTGCTGGTGGCTGCTGGGCCGAAACTCCTGGTTTCAGCTCGAACTGTTCCAATTCGAGCGCCCAATGGCCAAACTGATGCCCGCGGATTTCCGGCCCTGCGACATCGGCTACACCCGGATCGGGATCTGGGTCGAAGACTTCGACGCCACGCTGAACAAGCTTGCCGGACTTGGCAGTCAGCCGCTGACGGCGCCGCAGGGCGAGCGGGGTAGGCGGCGCGCCTGTGTCCGTAATCCCGACGGGGTCTACGTCGAAATCATGGAAGACGACCCGTTGCCGGAATTCAACCGGCGCGGGCGCATCGATTGCCCGGCGGCGATCCGCTCAGTGACGTTGTCGGTACCCCAGTTGTCGGATGCCGCAGCGTTTTTCGAGAACGGGTATCGGCCTCAAGGCAAGCACCGTGGCCCTTCACGCACCCGAGCACGAGGCGTTGTGGGGTCTGGCGGGTGCCACCACGGAGAGCAGGCTGTTCGACGGCGGCGAGGTGCTGATCGAGGTGGTGCAGTACCTCGATCCCGTTGGAAGGCCGCGGCCCCATGACTACCGCCTGTCAGACCAGGGCATTCTCAACATCGCGTTCGGCGCGCGCCGCAAGCGCGGACTTCGACGCCGTCTATCGACGTGCCGAAGCGTTTGGCGCCGAGCCCAATTGCCGACCAGTTCACCTACCCGGGGCCGGCTCGGTGGTCTACGTCAACGATCCGCACGGCTTTTCGGTCGAGATCCTGCGGACGAAGCCGGGACTGGCCGACTGGGTCTTCGGATTCGAACCACGCGCCCCGCACAAGCGACCGGATCCGGATACGCGCCGGATCGAACACCGGATCAAGATCAACGCTCCGGCCGACAAGGTGTGGGACGCGATCACCGATCAAGACAACATGGCCCGAGTGGATCGGTTTCGACCCGGTTACGGTGCGCAAGGAAGGCTGGACACAGCGCCACGGCGCCGGTTCCGAACGCGTGATGCAAGGCCCGCGCGGAGTCGGTCAGGTCGTGGAGCAAGTGATTGCCACGAGCCCGCAGCAAAGCCTGCGCTACCGCGTCATTGAAGGGTCACCGCTGACCTGTCACCAAGGCGAGATCACCGCTGAAGCAATCCGGCGGTCACACCCAGTTGCACTGGTCCATCCGCTTTCGGCCCAAGGTCGCCGGCACCGGCGCGCTCTTGCAGAAGGTGTTGCAGGCCAAGTTGCGCACCATGCTGGACGAACACCTCAAGCCCTACATCGAAAACGTCCACGAATCCGACCCGGCCCCCAACCCATGTTCGGCGGCACCTGGTCGGTGAACATTCTACCCAGGTGCGGCCTGCGATGTGCCCGGCCGGGCGACGTTCTAACTTGGATCGTTGCAGGGGGCTCGGTGGTGTGTCCAGAATGTCAGTGGCTGTCGCCACGTTGTCCTCTGGGACACCGATCTAAGACGGTGCCGGGTGCAATTGGTGGGCACCAAGGCCGTCGGCGGCCGGCAACCTTCGGGACGACGGCCTCGATGAGGTGTGGCCCTGGTTCGGCGAGGGCCAGCTCGAGCGCGGCAGTGAACTCCTGACCGGTGGCCACGCGGACGGATGGAACGCCCATGCCGTTACCGATGGACACGAAGTCGAGGTTCGGATTGGCAAGATCCAGTAGCGATTTCGCTCTGGCACCGGCGGCGCGGGCGCCGACGCGCTCGAGCTCGATGTTGAGGATGGCATAGGAGCGGTTGTTGAAGACGATGACGGTCACGTCGAGCTGTTCGCGCGCCATCGTCCACAGCGACTGGATGGTGTACATGGCCGACCCGTCTCCTTGCAGCGCAAGGACCGGGCGGTCGGGGCAGGCCACCGCCGCGCCGACGGCGACGGGGAGACCCTGTCCGATCGCGCCGCCGGTGAGGGTGAGCACGTCATGTCGCGGCGCACCGCGGGTGTGGGTCGCGAGCGTCAGCCCGGAGGTTTGTGCCTCGTCGGAAATGATGGCCCCCTCGGGGAGCACGGCCCCGATCGCTTGGCACACTTTCGCCGCGGTGAGTGCCCCGGTGGGTGGCTTCGGCCGGAAGGGCTGCTGCACCTTCGGCGTCACACCGGCGGCGCCAAGCCTGTCGACCAGCGCGTCCAGGCTCGAGGCCACATCGCCACTGGCAGCGACGAGTTGGTGGACTTGGCAGCCGTCGGGCACCAGGTAACTCTGCTTGCCGGGGTAGGCGAAGAACGACGCTGGGGCTTTCGCGTCGACGAGGATCAGGTGTTTGATCCGGCCGAGTTGGACGGTGGCCTGTTCGGCGAAGTACGCGAGCCGCTCGACCGGCGGCAGGCCCGCGCCGCGCTGCAGTCGAGCGGGGAACACCTCGGCGTATACCTTTGCGCCGGTGGCCGCGGCGATGCGGGCCGCGGACCGCAGTGAAGTCTTCGCGCAAGGCCCTGCCTCCGAGCAGGATCGCGGTCGGCTCGCCGCTGCGCAAGGCCGTCGCCACGACCTCGACGACCTCTGCGGTCGCAGTGGCAGGCACTGACGGTGCGAGCGGGGCGGCGGGCTCGGCGCCGTCTTCCCACGAAACATCTGCTGGGAGAATCAATGTCGCCACCTGGCCCGGCGGCCCGTTCGCTGCGGCGACCGCCTCTGCTGCGTCGCGGGCCAGATCCTCGGTGGTCTTGGCGGTCCGCACCCAGGATGAGACGTTGCGCGCCACGGTCTCGATGTCCGATTGCAGCTGCGCGTCATAGGCGGCGTGATAGGTCGCGTGATCGCCGACGATGTTGACGATGGGCACCTTGGCTTTTCGCGCGTTGTGCAGGTTTGCGAGCCCGTTGCCCAATCCGGGACCTAGGTGCAGCAGGGTCGCGGCGGGCCGGTCGGCCATCCGCGCGTAGCCGTCGGCCGCGCCGGTGGCGACACCTTCGAACAACGTGAGGATGGCTCGCATCTGCGGGACCGTGTCCAGCGCGCTGACGAAGTGCATCTCCGAGGTGCCGGGATTGGTGAAACACGTCGTCACGCCGGCGTCCACCAGCGTGCGGATCAGTGCCTGAGCGCCGTTGAGCATCGGCGTGCCGTCGCTTGGCCGACCGCTACGCATGTGCGCGGGCTCGTTCGTAGAGGGTCCGGTCGTGAGAGCAGACGATGAATAGGTCGGGGTCTGCGCGCCGGTAGAGCTCTGCGAGGCGGGCGTGGTTGTCTCGCACCATTTTTCGATCGAATGCGATAAGAGTTTCCATGGCCGCCAGGGCAGCGAGGGACGTGGGAGTGACGGTCGAGGGTGCCGTGGTGGAAGAACGAATCGCCGCCGTGCAGCACCCATCGGTGGCCGGCGTCGACGGCCACGCATGCGTGGCCGCGGGTGTGGCCGGGCAGCGAGATCAGCACGATCCCGGGCGAGATCTCGTCAAGTTCCTTGGCCGCGGCGAAGCCTCGCCACTTCTCCCCTCGCGGGTCGTGTTCAACGATCTTGGGCTGGTGTGCCCATTGAGCGCATCGGTAGCGCGTCTTCTCGAACCGCGACGGGGAGGTGATCGCGCCGAGCGCCTCGGCCGCGGTGACGTGGATTTGGGCGTGCGGGAAGTCGGACAGACCGCCGATGTGGTCCAGGTCGAGGTGCGTGACGACGATATGGCGGACATCGTCACGCCTGAAGCCGAGTTGCTCGACTTGGTGGGCGGCGGTTTCCTCGTGGCGCAGGACCGGTCTGAGGATGTGGCGCAGCGGTCCGACCCGCCCGGCGGGGTCCGCGCAGTCGTGTGAGCCGAAGCCGGTGTCGACCAGCACCAGGCCGCTGTCGGTTTCGACGAGTAGCACGTGACATACCACCGAGGCGGTGGCGGGCGGGTTCATGGTGCCGCAGTTGAGGTGGTGAACTTTCATCGCAGTGTCCTTGCTATCGACTCGCCGGGGCCGGCGACATGATTCGTGAGACCGCCGCCAACGTCGATGAGTCGGTGCGCCACGCCCTCAAGCGCCGGCATTGAGTTCGCGTTCATACTGGTGGGCACTCCTGGTCTGTTAGTCGGTCCACAGCAAGACGTGAACGGCTTTCTGGCACTGGGTGGTTCGATGCGCTGGCCGTGGTGGCCGCGCCGGCTTGCTTGGCGCTACACGGTTCAGCGCCGAGGACCAACCTAAGACGATGGTGGGCTGCGGGAAATCGCCGACGGCACACACTTGCCACTTCGAGGTATGCGACGGCACACCTGCTCCCTGCTGTGTCCCGTGGATTCCCGAAACGTCGTCGCCCGCTATCCGGTGTTCCACGGCACACCGGCCTCCGCGAAGTGTTGCAGCTGGCGCACGAGGTGGAGCACCTCGGTGACCGTGCCCTGTGTCCGGCCCAGATCGCTTGACACGTCAATGAGCGCAGTGCTGCGGTGGCGGTTCAGCTGCCCGGCCGTCGCCGCTTGCGCGCGACGCCCGAGCGCGATCGCTTACCGCCGGGCAGGACCGGTAGCGCCTCGGGTGCAAACGCCGTCGACCCCGCCGAACTCGCGTCTCTCAACGAGGCGTCCCTTGAGCAGCTGATCGCCGAGCGCTGTACTGGTGTGCACCGCATCTGCGCGCTGCCCACGCATTCGGCCGCCAAGCCGCGCTCGCAGCAGTGCCCCTGTCATTTGGGAGCGCCTGACCATGGAGGAGTCAGCGTGTGCTCGCCACCCGAGTCGCGGGCGAAAGTTTATCGGTTCGGGCAATCTCAAATGGCTCAGCGGTGACTAATTCCGATCCGACGGCCGCGATCCACGTATCACCCTGCAGCAATGTGCCGCAGGACACCTGCTCACCCATTACACGCGCCGCTGACGATCGCCTTGATCGGCATCGCCTCCGACTGACGCAACCGGGTGACCTCAGCCCAATCCTCGGCTGACATCACCCCCGCATCGGCACTGACAGCGGTAGTTTTGGTTTGGCCTGAGCGAAAAGGGGCTCATCGGAGATACAGACGGAGAGACCTGTGAGCATGTTGTCAGATGATGTGCGCACGTTGAGTTATGAAGCGGCGCTGTACTTCTACCCGTTGGTGATGATGGATGTCACCCGGCTGCAGTCGATCAACACCCCGGTGGGCACCAAGGCGGGATTTGGGCCGCCCAACGAATTTCATCACTTCAGAGCGTTTCCGCCCGCGGAGATGCGCGCAGTGGTCCGGCCGAACTTCGACACGTTGTACTCGCTGGCGTGGCTTGATCTGACCGCCGGACCGGTGATCCTGCACGCACCCGATACCGACGACCGCTACTACATGCTGCCGCTGCTCGACATGTGGACCGACGTCTTCGCCACCCTAGGCAAGCGCACCACCGGCACCAACGCCCAAGATTTCGTCATCACCGGCCCCGGATACACCGCCGATCTACCCGAAGGTTTGCCGGTGATCGCCGCACCCACACCGCATGTGTGGATCATCGGCCGCACACAAACCAACAGCCCGGCGGACTACGACGCAGTCCACAAGGTGCAGGACGGTTACGACATCACCCCGCTGGGCAAGCCGGTGGAGCACGTGGTCGACGCGGGATGCGACATCAGCACCGAGCCGCCCCAAACGGTCAACAGCATGAGCGCGGTCGACTTCTTCAGCTACGCCGCAAATCTGCTAACGACAAATCCGCCGCACGGTTCGGACTTCGACCAGCTTGCCCGCATCGCGAACCTGGGCATCGCCGCGGGCACGGCGTTTGACGCCGGCGGGTTCAGCGCGGAGCAACGCGCCGAGATCGACTCCGGGTTCGCCGCCGCGCAGCACGACATGCGCGCGGCGTTACCAACCCTGGGCGCCAGCGTCAACGGCTGGATCACGTTCACCGAGACCATGGGTGTCTACGGCAACTACTACTTCAAACGCGCCGTGGTGGCACTGATCGGGCTGGGCTCCAACCCGCCCGAAGACGCCGTTTATCCCGTCCTGATCACCGACGCCGACGGGAACGCGACCACCGGGGACAACGACTACACCATTCATTTCGATGCCGACAAGCTGCCACCGGTCTCGGCGTTTTGGTCGGTGACGATGTATGACGCCGACGGGTTCCAGGTCGCCAACGAGCTCGACCGCTTCGCCATCGGCGACCGTGACCCATTGACGTACAACGCAGATGGGTCGCTGGATCTCTACCTGCAGCACACCAACCCTGGCCCGCAACACGAGCCGAACTGGCTGCCCGCGCCGCTGACACCCTTTGGGCTGACCATGCGGCTGTACGCCCCGCAACGTGAAGTACTCACCGGCCAGTGGCATCCACCACCCGTGCACAAGGCGTAGCCGACCGCGTTCCCACCGCGGCAACGCCATCGGCCGGGTGACGCCGTAAGGCTGGCCCTGGATGTTGTAAGCGTCAGCTGCGCGGCGTATCCACACCTCCGTCTGGATGTCACCACGATGTTGTTATCGACACCGATACGAGACCGTGCCTGGTGGAAGTGTCGGGCACCAAACACCATTGAGCCTCACCGGTCCTTTTAGAGCGCCGCGGCAATGGGATCGGCGATCTCATAGGCCCGCCCGCATCAGAGGGTTTCCTTGCCACCACCGGGGTTCACCGCGCCTGGCCCTCGATCCGGTGTGCGATGGCACACCTCCCTGCGACAAGTGTGTGCAGCTGGCGATTCCGTCCGCCGCGTCACCGCCGTAGTTTCGGGTCAACCGACACCCCAGAAGGGGTTACACCGCGGATGAACCAGGGACCGAGGTTATGGACGAGATCAGCTTCTACAGTGGTGACGATCGCTGCGCCGCTTGGCATTTCGCGGCTACCGGCGAAGCGTTAGCCGACGCAAACGGGCGGCCGTGTGTGGTGATGGCGCCGGGTTTCGCAAGCACCCGGGACACCGGCGGCCTTGGTGGCCTACGCCGAGGGCTTCGCCGCCGCCGGATTTGACGTGGTGCTGTTCGACTACCGCGGATTCGCCGCCTCGGGAGGATCTCCTCGCCAGCTGGTGTCGGCGTCACGCCAGCGCCAGGACTATCACGCGGCAATCGCTGCCGCCCGGCGCCTGCCCGGCGTCGATCCTGAGCGCATCGTGCTGTGGGGGATCTCCTTCTCCGGCGGTCACGTCGTCCGCGTCGCCGCCGAGGACGCCCGCGTCGCGGCAGTACTGTCGGTGACCCCGGCGGTCGACGGTGTGGCGGTGCTGGCGCAGCTTGCCCGCAACGCCGGCGTACTCCAGCTGTTCCGGGTGGCCGGCCACGGTCTGCGTGATGCGATTCGAGGGCTGACGCGACGCTCGCCGCATCTTGTTCCGGTGATCGGGGACCCCGGCTCGCGCGCGATCATCGCCAAACACGGCGCGGAGCAAGCCTATACGCCGATCGCGGGCCCGAGCTGGCGCAACGAACTGTGCGCGCGCACCGCGCTCGGCGTGGCGTTCAACCGCCCGATCAGATTCGCCGCACGCGTGTCCTGCCCACTGCTGGTGCAGGCCGGCACCGCCGACAGCATCACCCCGCCCGCCCGCGCCCGCCGAGCCGCCGCCAGCGCCCGCCGCGGCGAGCTGCGGGAATACCCCATCGACCACCTCGACGCCGAAACCGGCCCCGCGCAGCACGTTGCCCTGGCCGATCAACTGGATTTCCTGCGCCGCCACCTGGCGCCCGCCGCGTCCCACCGGGCCGCGACCACCACCACCGATTGGAATCACCAATGAAGCTCAAGAATCTGAACAACCGTGTCGTGCTGGTCACCGGCGCCGGCAGCGGCATCGGCCGGGCCACCGCCCTGCTGTGCGCGCGCCGCGGTGCGCGCCTGGCCATCTGCGATCTCAACGAGACTGGGCTGAAGGAGACCGCCGACGCCGCCCGCGGACTGGGAGCCGAGGTGCTCGCCCAGACCGTCGACGTCACCGACGCCGCGTCGATGGACGAGTTCGCCGACGCCGTGCACGCCCGGTTCGACACGGTGGACCTGCTGATCAACAACGCCGGCATCGGCGTCGGGGCCGGATTCCTCGACACCACACCCGAAGACTGGGACCGCATCATCGCCGTCAACGTGATGGGGCTGGTGCACGGCTGCGAACGCTTCATCCCCCGCATGATCGAACGCGGCACCGGCGGTCAAATCGCCAACGTGTCATCCGGTGCCGGCTACTCGGCGCTTCCGCACATGTTCGCCTACTCGGTCACCAAGTTCGCCGCATTCGGCTTCTCCGAGGCGCTGCGCATGGAGATGCGCCGCCACAACATCGGGGTGACCACCATCTGCCCCGGCCTGATCAACACCCCGATCCTGCGCACCAGCGTCACGCGCGGGGCCCGCGCCGAGGAACGGGCCGAGCGCGTCGCGCGCATGCATGAGCGGCGCGGCTACTCGCCAGAGAAAGTCGCGGTCAACATCCTGCGCGCGGTCGGGCCGCAACCGCGCGGTCGCCCCGATCACCCCCGAAGCCCACCTCACCTACGCGCTGACCCGCATCGCCCCGCCCCTGGCACGCTGGTTTTCCGCCCGCACATCAACCTTCCTGGCCAAGTAGCACCATGACTTACATCGCACCCCCGTCACCGGCGCGCTGCGCTGCCTCGGCAACGCACGCCGGCGACACCGCCTCCCACCATGTCGGCGTGCTGATCATCGGGGCCGGATTCTCCGGGCTCGGTGCCGCGATCACCCTTCAGAAGGACGGGTACACCGACTTCCTGGTCCTCGAGCGGGGAAACAATGTCGGCGGCACCTGGCGGGTGAACACCTACCCCGGGCGCGGCCTGCGACGTGCCTTCGCACCTGTATTCCTTCTCGTTCGCGCCGAACCGCAGGTGGAGCCGTTCGTACTCCAAACAGCCCGAAATCGAGGCCTACATCCAGCAGGTTGCCCGACAGCACCAGGTGCTCGACAGACACCGGTTCGGCTGCGAAGTTCACGAGGTCCGGTGGAACGCCCAGGAGGCGCGGTGGCACGTGAGCACGTCGGCGGGGACCTTCACGGCGAATTTCGTGGTCTCGGCCGTGGGTCCGCTGACCGAGCCGGCATTGCCGGACATTGACGGTCTCGACGAGTTCGAGGGCGAGATCTTCCACTCCGCCCGGTGGAACCACGACTTCGACCTGACCGGCAAACGCGTCGCCGTCATCGGCACCGGAGCCTCGGCCATCCAGATCGTCCCCGAACTGGCCAAGACTGTGCGGCAGCTGGACGTGTATCAGCGCACCGCCCCGTGGGTGCTTCCCCGTTTCGACCGCGACTACACGACCGCAGAACGGCTTGCCTTCGCGCACGTTCCCGGCTATCAGCGGCTGGTACGAAGCGCGATGTACTGGAGCAAGGAGCTCATCGGTTTCGCCCTGACGTATGCACCCAAAATGCTTGTGCCGGTGCAGAAACTAGCCAAGCGCCATATCGAGCGCGCGATCGCCGATCCCCAGCTGCGCGCCAAAGTCACCCCTCGCTGGCAGATCGGCTGCAAGCGCATGCTGATGTCGAACACCTACTACCCGGCACTGGCACAACCGCACGTCGATGTCGTCACCGATGGCATCGCCGCGGTGCGGCCGAACGCCATCGTCACCGCCGATGGCAGCGTGCGTGAGGTCGACGCGATCGTCGTCGCCACCGGCTTTCACGTCACGGACTCACCGACCAACGAGCGCATCATCGGCCGCGGCGGCCACAGCCTCGCCGACACCTGGCAACGGGCCGGCGCGCAGGCGTACAAGGGGTCGACCGTGCACGGTTTCCCCAACCTGTTTGTCATGACCGGGCCCGGAACGGGGTCGGGTCACACGTCGGCCGTCTTCATGATCGAGTCGCAGCTGAACTATCTGCGGGATCTGATCCGCACGACGACCACCCGGGGCATTGCGACCGTCGAGGTCCGCAAGGACGTGCAACGCGCCTACAACGCTGATATCCAACGAGGTTTGCGAAAATCGGTGTGGGAAGTCGGCGGATGCTCGAGCTGGTATCGAGACCAGTTCGGCCGGATCACCACCATGTGGCCGGGCTTCACGTTCCGCTTCCGCCAGCAGACCCGCACATTCGACCTCAACGCCTACCACGCGGTGCACGCCCGCGATCTGTCCGCCGCCACTGAGAAGTACGCGGCCTCGGCATGACTTCGTCAGGTCGGTGTGTCAGGTGTATGCCACGTGGACACGCTCGATTTGGCCGTCGAAGCGGAAGGGCGCCTTGTCGTAGTAGTCCAGCGACACCGGTGAGCCGAGGCAGACACCGATGTCGAAGCAGTCGTTGGCGGTGAACAGCAGCGGCGCGCTGACCGGCACCCGCCCCTTCGCGAGAACCTCCTGGCCGACTTGGATCGTCACGTCGAGCGGTCCCGCGGGCCGCTGCTCGGCATAGCGGGTTTCTACGACAATCGTGGTGGGCGCCGGGCTGCAGTTTGGTGGTCGAGCGGATCTTGGTGCGCGAGATGATGAAACAGTTGTACTCGTAGCACAGATACCCGTCGTCGAGGTAGCAGGTGACCCCGCCGGCAAAGCCGCCGAGAGCATAAAGGACGCCGCTCGCATCGGGGGGCAGATCGGCTTCGACAGTGACGACGTTGTTCTTGCTTCCCAGCGCCGGCGCGCAGAACTCGGGAATGCGCGTGATTTCGCCGGGGAACTCCCATTCGCGATACGGCGGTGTGATGCGCAACTCGGGGTGGAAGATCGGCACCCACAGGCCACCACCGATCGGGAGCACGGAGTTGCGTGCGGCTTCGATGGCGAATAATTCGCGCATCTGGGCGAGCTTTTCGGGCATCTCGGCCGCCAGATCGTGGGCCTGTGACCAGTCCTCGTCGAGGTGATACAGCTCCCAGCGGTCGTTGTCCGGTGTCCAGTCCTGGATTCCGGGTGGCAATCCCGGCAGCCACGGCACCCGCGGACCGAACGTCGAGGCCATCCAGCCGTCGTGATAGATGGCCCGACTGCCCATGATCTCGAAGTACTGCGTCTTCTTGCCCCCGGGCGCCGATCGGTCGGTGAGCGTGCGGGCGAAACTTGCTCCGGCTATTGGGATTTGGGGCACACCGTTGACGATGAGCGGGGGCTCGATGCCCACGATGTCGTAGATGGTCGGTACGACGTCGTTGCAGTGCAGGAAGTGATCCCGCGGCACAGGGTCCGGCTCGACTTTCCTGGGCCAGCGGATCGCCAGCGGATTGCGGGTGCCGCCCAGATGCGAGGCGACCAGTTTCACGCCCTTGTAGGGTGTGCTGCCCGCCCAGCCCCAGCCGGAGTGGTACTGGTTGTCGGTCTTCGGAGAGCCCAGCACGTCGAGGCCGCCGAGCTGCTCGAGCGCGTCGATGTGCATCCGCGGGGTGGTCGGAATGCCGTTCTGCGCAAGCAGTTCGGCGATGGTGCCGTCCTGTCCCTCAGCCGATGATCCGTTGTCACCCCAGATGTAGAGAAACAGCGTGTTCTCCCCGTAGCCGAGCCGATCCAGCTCGTCGACGATGCGGCCGACCTGAACGTCGACGTGTTCGGCGAACCCGGCAGCCACCTCCATCAGCCGGCGTTGAAACGGCCTCTCGTCCTCGGGGATGTCGTCCCACGCCTTCATCCGTTCGTCACGGTCGGTGAGCTCACAGTCTGGTGGGATCCAGCCCTTGTCCTTGGCGCGCTCGAAGACCCGCTGCCGGTAGGCGTCCCAGCCGTCGTCGAACTTGCCGGTGTACCGGTCGGCCCACTCCTTCATGATGTGGTGCGGGCCGTGCAGGCAGCCGCTGGCCCAATACATGAAGAACGGCTTATCGGCCTGCAGCGCCTTGTGGTTGCGCAGCCAGTTGATCGCGTCGTCGGCCAGGTCCTCCGACAGGTGATAGCCCTCCTCAGGCGTCTTCGGCGGCGCCACGACTGTGGTGTTGCGCACCAGGTGCGGCTCATACTGGGAAGCCTCCCCGGCCAGGAACCCGTAGAAATACTCGAAGCCCAACCCGGTGGGCCAGTCCTCGAATGGGCCGGCCGCCGTCGTGTCCTCGGCCGGGGTGTTGTGCCACTTGCCCCATGCCCCGGTGCTGTAGCCGTAGTCCTTGAGCACCTCGGCCACCAGGGCGCTGCTGCGCGGGATCTTCCCGGCGTAGCCGTCCCAGTCGTTGGCCAGTTCGGCGATCTGCCCGTTGCCGATCTCGTGATGATTGCGGCCGGTCAGCAGCGACGCGCGCGTCGGCGAACACATCGCGGTGGTGTGGAACCGGTTGTAGCTAACGCCCTCCGCGCAGATCCGATCCATCGTCGCGGTACGCACCTCGCCGCCGAACGTCGTCGGCAAACCCGGCCCGGCGTCATCGATCAGCACGATCACGATATTCGGCGAATCCTCATGCAGCCGAGGTGGAGTAACGCGTTGCGCGTACGTCGACTCCTGCAGGGTTCGCCCGGCGACGCTCGCCGATGGCGTCGGCGGAAACGGCAGCGTCGCACCGCCTGGCAGTTTCGGGGCAACCATCCCACCCGTTGATTCGACATCAAGGTTTGCGGTGCCATCCGACATAGCTGCTCCCTGCTCGAAGCTGCACGGACCTTGTGCCTCGGGCGCAATCCTGCGCAAGGCTTCGCCGAATCTACCCCGAACCAGTGTTGCGCTCGACGGATTGAACTGCCAAATTCCTATGAATTGCTGCCGAATACGGGCTTCACAGATTGACGATCCGGTCGACCGCGAGACGAGGAGGGGGCGCGCATCGCTCATCGCCTGCTGATTCGTTGTTTTCCAATGTCGCTGTCATCAGTGTGGCTACGTATCCGGTGTTGAACGCCGAAGGGTTAACGAGGCTGCTGTCAATGCGCACCGTGCGCCGCGCGGTAGTAGGTGTCATCGCGGCTGGGCCAATCGGTGCTGCGATGCTGTTTGGCTTCGCGCCATCCGCGTTTGGTGAGCCCCCTACGCCGGCGCCGCCTGCGCCCCCTGGCTGCTCGGCGGCCGACCTGGCCAGAGTGTCCGCGGGTGTCGCGTCGGCGACATCGGATTATCTGTATAGCCACCCGGACGTCAACAACTTCTTCACCAGCCTTCATGGCCTGCCGAGCGACGAGGTCCCCAACGACGTTCGCAACTACATGGATGCCAACCCCCAGGTTCGCTCGGACCTTACCGCGATCCGGCAGCCTCTTACCGACTTGCGCAATGGCTGCCAGTAGTCACGTCGGGCGTGTTGGCGGTCATGCGCTCGGCCACCCAGCGTCGCCTGGTCCGCGGTAGATACGGTCCGGTCAGCCCCGGTGAGGAGGCACACCAAGATGAGTGATCGATCGCGGCGGTTACGCAGCGCGGTACCGGCGACGATCTTGGCGATTGCGGCCGTCCTTCCAACCATCGTCGCGATCCAGTTTCCCGGGACCGCCAGCGCCGGCGTGTGGGTAAGTCGAGGCCGACGCGTTTCGGTGAGCGGATGCGCCAATATCGCCGACGCCGTCGCGCCATATGTTCCCCCACCGGCGTACTACGCACCATTACCTGAAGACCCACCACCCCCACCGAACGTGACTGGCTGTGTGAGCTACAACCGCCGGTGGGTCAATGCCAGCGGCTGCAATTGATTGGGGCCGTTCTGACGCGCTGAAGCCGTCTCCAGTTGTGGTCAGCCAGCCGTCAGGCCGGCTTCGTCGCTCGGACTACCAAACCCGCGACGGGTGCGCCGGCCTCGTTGCGGAGTTCCGCGAATTCGGCCTCGGCGGTCAGTCCTGACTGGGTGATCACTCGCTTCACGTACGCGAGAGTGTGGCTGTAACGACCGTGTAGTTCCAGCCGGTAGTCGATATTGTGCTCCCCTACAGCATGTTCGAGCGTGAAGACGAGCAACCCGGAGCGTCGCAGTGCGCTGGCGGCGGCTTCGCAGAACTCGAGCAGGTCACCGAAATACACCAGGGTATCGGCCGAGACCATAACGTCGAAAGCCTCATGCCGGGCGCGCAGAAACTCGGTTACCTCGCACTGCTGTAGGTCGGTGTAAACGTTCTTTTCTCTGGCATGGGCCAGCATCCCGGCAGACAGGTCGACGCCGACGAGTCGCGACGCGTACGGACGAAGCAGTGGCCCGCACAGCCCCGTCCCGCAGCCGATGTCGAGGATCTCCAACCGGCCATCGGCGGCGAGTCCCGTGTCGGCCAGTGTGGCTGCAACGATATCCGGCGCGCGGTATGACAGGCTCTGGAGCTTGGCCTCGAAGCTCGCGGCAAAGGCGTCGAAGGTCTTCTCCACGAACGCATTCGACGCGCGCAACGGCACATCGCAGCCGGTGCTGGCCGCGAGCATGTGTTCTGCGATCGGATCGTCGGGATCCTCCTCTAGCCATTCCTCGAGTATCTTCACGGCTTCGTCGACTTCGCCGATCATGCAGTGCGCCAATGCGAGTAAGCGCCGAGCGTCAGGGTGTTTGGGACGCAACGTGATCGCCCTGCAGAAGCACTCCGAGGCCTCCTTGGCGCGGTTCAGGCCATTGAGCAAGATGCCGAGGTTCGTGTAGGCATCCACATGGTCGGGACACAGGCGGATTGCCGTTCGGTAGGCAGCCTCGGCTTTCTCCGGCCTGCCGGCGGCGCGCAGCAGGACGCCGAGATTGCTGTGCGCGTTAGCGTGGCCGGGGTCGATCGCTATGGCGCGTTCGTACTCGGCGATCGCATCCTCGAGTCGGCCGTTGGATTGCAGAACAATCCCGAGATTGCTATGCCAGTCCGCCTGATTCGGGCTGAGCGCGAGGCTCTGCCCGATTAGGTTGATGGCTTCATCGGTTCGGCCTTGTTGGTGCGCCAGCAGGCCGGTGTAGTGAAGCGCGTCTGGATGGTGTGGTGCCACATCGAGCACCCGGGCATAAAGCTGCTCTGCCTCCGCCAGGTGATGCTGCTTTTGGAGCTGAATCGCCAGCGCGATGGCCTCGTCGACCGTCAGCTCCCGCGGCGGTGGGTCCGACGGTTCCACCACTAACCGACCTTGTTGGCCTTCAGGTCGAACTTGAAGTGCAGCCCTGGGTCGAGCGATCCGTCGGGCCGCTGCGGCTTGTACTCGAGGTCCACCTTGGCGAACTTCAGGCTGACGGATTCGGCGTATGGCTGGTCCTCGGCGCCGGCGTGGCTGACGGCGGTGATCGTCACGTCGTTCAGCCTGATGATGAGGTATTCCTGCTGCCCTTTGCCCGCCTTGCGGTGGGTGATCGTCGCGTCTTTGATGTGCTGTCCGGTCGCGCACGCCTTCAGGAGCTGCGGGGGTGGCCTTGTCGATGCCGTGAACGATCGACAGATCCTGGAATGTCGCCTTGCCTGCGCCGCCACCTCCGCCGGGCGCGGCCGACCCGGAGTTCGCGACACCCCAGGAGAACGAGAGCACCTCGATCTCGTCCTTGTGCTTGGCGTCAAGCGATTCGCCTTTGATGTCACCGATCTTCGCGAAGATGTCCGTGGCCATTGGCGCCCTCCCCTGTCGGCACGATTCTAGAGACTGCGGGCGGCCCGAACCGCGCTATTCAGCACGAATTTGGCACAGGCCTCAGGGTTGGGATTGTCTCCCCGGCCTGGGCCTTCTGTGTGGAGCTGCCTGGAATCGAACCTCTGCAGAAAATGCTGTGAGCTGCGAAAATGCGACATTTTAATTCGCGATACGACGCGAAAGACGAGGCGCGACCTGCAGATACACCGAGAGGCATCGATGACATCAACAGTTCGCGACACCGGCACCTACCGGCTGGAAGGGCGTGACTCACGGACAGCGCGACCCCGTAATTCACCCGGCACCCGACGCGCCGCATGTGCGCAACGGTCGCAAATCCGATCCTTGGTCACCCGACAAGCGTTAATGTTTGTTGTCGGCAACCGGCCACTGGGAGGCGACATGAGCGGCTATCGGACGGTCATCGTCGGGACCGACGGCTCGGACTCGTCGTTACGTGCGGTCGAGCGCGCGGCCAGAGTCGCAGCGCATGCCAATGCAAGACTGATCGTCGCGAGCGCCCATACCCACGTTGCCGAAAAGGGGGGCTGGTCAAGGCCACCATCGCCTGATCACGTGGTCGACCCCCGCGCCGCCGACGCCCTCGGGAGCGAGGGCTACAAGCTGCACGGGGATGCCCCCGTATATGAAATCCTTCGCGACGCCCGCGACCGGGCGAAGGCCGCCGGCGCCCAGGACATCGAGGAGCGGGCGATCGAGGGCGCGCCAGTCCCCGCGCTCGTGCATTTGGCAGAGGAGGTCCACGCGGACCTGCTCGTCGTCGGCGACGTGGGACTGGACACCGTCGCCGGTCGGCTACTGGGCTCGGTGCCCGCCGAAGTCGCCCGCAAAGCCAAAGTCGACATCCTGATCGTCCACACCGCGGGGTAAGAGCCAGTCGGCAGGCGGGTTACGCCGGCGCCGCGGCGTCCGTGAATTACGCACCGACTGACCTCAGCTCTTGGCCACCCGTTGAACGAGCGTTCGGGTCGCCTTCTCCAACACCGCCTGCGCCTCGTCGGCGTCCGATATCCGCGCGGCCCGGCGTGCGGCGGCGGCAATTGTCATCTCCTGCTCGTAAGCAGTCACCAGACGCGGATCCACATACGACCCTCTCGCCACCGCCGGTGTGTTACCCAATTCCTCAGCCACTTCCTGCATCACCGCCGACTCCACCCTCTTGATCACTCTCTTCGAGACGGGCGGGTCAGCATCGACGAATGCCGCTGCGGCCAGCACCGTACCGTGCCACGTCCTTAGGTCTTTGACGCTGTACTCGTTCCCGACCAGCTCTTTGAACCGTGCGTTGAGATCGTCAGCGTGCACGTCGACCCAGCCGGACGCCGTGCGGCACACCAGAAACCGCTCCGACCGATCGTCACGACGAAGCAGTGATCGCGCTGCGCGCACGACATCGGGATGCTCGACCACCAGGGTCCGGCGCACCCCACTCTTCGCCGGATAGTCGAACGCCACTGCGTCCGACCGCAGCGTGACATGTTCGCACTGCAGCGTTGCGATGCCGTAAGAATCGTTCTCCTCCGCGTACTGCTCCCCGCCAGCACGGAAGTAACCACGGTCAAGCAGGTGCAACGCCAAGGCAAGAATCCGATCCCGCTTCAGCCCAGTGGATTTCAAGTCGTCGGCGATATGAGCGCGCCACGCAGGCAGCTGCCTCGACAACTCCAGCACCCGATCAAACTTCTCCTCGGCACGCTCTTCCTGCCATTGCGCGTGATACAGATACTGGCGACGCCCGGCGACGTCGGTCCCGACGGCCTGGATGTGGCCGTTCGGATGGGGACTGATCCACACCTTCTTCCACGCGGGCGGGATCACCAGATCCTTTATCCTGGACAGAGCCGCATCATCGACGAGCGGTTGGCCGTCTGGGGCGCAATATGAGAACCCTTTTCCGCGACGAATTCGCGTGATGCCAGCACGGCCGAGCACGCTACGCCGCAGGCGCACGACCCGACCCTGCGACCAATGAATACACCACGGGCCAGGAGTACCCGGCCGGTCGCCGGCTTACACGAGACCTGGCAACGTTAAAAAAACGGGCGTAGACGAGGCCGCCCGCGGGTATGCAGGTCAGACATTCGGCACGGCACCGCCAGCCGAACCCAGAGAGAGAACAAGACAAGAAATGATCGTTCTAGGTGTCATCCTCATCCTCGTCGGCTATCTACTGCCCGTGCCTGCCATCATCGCCACGATCGGCTGGATCCTGCTCGTGATCGGCGTGGTGTTGTTAATTCTCGGCCAAGTTGGTCGCCCGGTCGGCGGCCGCCGCTATTGGTACTGATCCTCCCGCCCGTTATTTCAAGGTGGCCAATGGTTTTGATTCGGTCTGGCCGGGTATAGCGGCGGCAGCGACGGTGGTGTTGGTTGTGTCGGGAGCCCTCGCGAGGGGGATGTCGGGGTGCAACCCTGACGTTGAGAAGATAGTGCAGCCTGGGTTCGCCGACTATGGCCATCCTTAGGGATGCGGCGATGCGTCCGGCAGATCTCGGTCGCTCCACTAATTTCCGAACATGACAAGCGACGAGGACAACTCGGGTTCCTCCACCGACGCCGGCTTGCTGCCCAATCCCGGGAACGTCAGGCGGGATTCCTACCGGTGGCGCTCATTGCTCGCTGGCGGACTGATGTTTCGGCTGGTCGTCGACGGGGTACACACCCTCACAGGTTCAGATCCGAGCCGCGTGATCACTATGACAGCGGAACGGACAGGGGCTTTTCGGGGTGTCTAAGCAGCATTCGGAGTATTCAGACGTGACGGATATGTTCCGTCGTCTCAAGTCGCTTGACGAGGGGTCGGTCGCTTTTCGCCGTCAGCGCGAAGCGATAGTTGAGCGGTCACTGCCGATCGCCGATCACATCGCAAGTCGGTTCAGGAACCGCGGCGAACCCCTTGATGACCTGGTCCAGGCTGCCCGAGTGGGTTTAGTCAACGCGGTCAACCGCTTCGATGTCGAGAACGGTTCAGAGTTCCTAGCATTCGCCGTGCCGACAATGATGGGCGAGGTACGCCGCCACTTCCGGGATTACGGGTGGGCGGTCAAAGTGCCCCGCCGTCTGAAAGACCTTCAGGCACAACTGGTTCAGGCTCGCGGCGAGTTATCGCAACGGCTTGGTCGCGCGCCGACGGCCTCCGAGATTGCGGATCATCTTGGCGTCGACCGTGAACTTGTTGTCGAAGGGGTGATCGCTGGCAGCTGCTACTCCACAGGTTCTACCGACGTGCAGGCCGGACCAGACAACGAATACCGAGCGCTCGGTGAGACGCTCGGCGACGTCGACCGCAACCTGGATGCGGTGATCGACGTTGAATCGGTACGTCCCCTGATCGCTGCTTTGCCTGAGCGCCAGCGAACCGCCCTGATGCTTCGATTCTTCGAGAATCTGACCCAAACCCAAATCGCGGAACGCGTCGGCTGTTCGCAGATGCAGGTCTCGCGTCTGCTCGCTCAGGCACTTCGCACATTGCGCGGCCAGGTTCGTGCACGCGAGCTTGCTGTGACCGCCTAACGCTGAGTTTGGATGCGTGACTATCGAGTCTCATGTCACAGCCACAATGGGTTTCGGATGAGTGCCCCCGAGGTATCCCACTTCTCAAGGCTCACTTCCGAGCCGCAACCCAAACCAATCGAAGGGACGCATCATGGGTGCCGAAGACAAGGCAAGCAACAAGATCGATGACATCGGCGGCAAAGCCAAAGAGGCACTCGGCAAGGTGACCGGAGATAAGGACACCGAGAACAAAGGCAAAGTCGACCAAGCGAAATCCAGTCTCAAGGACGCAGGCGAGAAGATCAAGGACGCGTTCAAGAACTAGGTGCAAATCTGCTCGGCCCGCCATCCTGTAGGCGGGCCGATTGCTGCCCCGGGAAACTCATCCGCAACAAGTGGGGGGATTGGGGTGGCCGGTCGCTCCTTCAAGCGTGTGGAATAGCCTGAGACCGCGAGCAGCCGTTGGAAGAACTCTCGGTAACGCCTCAGGGCGAGACGAAGATCCTCCGTGGAGGGCGTCCTCGCCTCGAGCCGCGAGCGCGCCTCAGGATCGCGCTCTGCCAGCGAATGATCGATGCCAGTGTCCCGGCCCGGGTAAACGGGCAGCTGCTGGAACATGGGCGGACAATCCAGAACCGGCTGCCAGTGATCGGATGTCGCGGTAGTGTTCCAACGCCAAGTTGGATCCATTCACCGCAACAACCAGCTTCCGTGGCTGCCGCACAACTGCGGCGCCGCCTGCCCGTCGGAAGGTTCGGCAATGACCACATCACGGCTTCTCACAGCCGCCGCGTCCGCCCTCGTCGTCATTGGATTGATGGCGTGCGCTCCCCCCGAGAAAAAGGACACCGGCAACCAGACAGAGTCCGGTGTGAACGCCAGGGAGGCCACGTCTGCGGCCGACTTCGGCGGGATGGACGGCCTGATCAAGGCCGCGAAGGCCGACGGTGCGCTCAATGTGATTGCGCTGCCGCCGGATTGGGCCAACTACAAGGAGATCATCGATACGTTCTCCGCCAAGTACGGCATCAAGGTGAACTCCGCCCAGCCTGACGCCAACAGTCAGGACGAGATCAACGCCGCGAACCAGCAGAAGGGCAAGAGCACCGCGCCCGACGTCTTCGACCTGGGACAGGCGATCGCGCTGGCGAACACCAACCTCTTCGCGCCGTACAAGGTGGCGACATTCGATGACATCCCGGCGCAGTTCAAGGATCCGAACGGTACCTGGGTCAACGACTACGGGGGCTACGAGTCCGTCGGCTACGACTCGTCCAAGGTCCCGGAGATAACCGCGTTCAACGACCTGCTGCGGCCAGAGTTCAAGGGCAAGGTCGCCCTCAACGGTGACCCCACGACCGCCAGCGCTGCGGCCAACGGGGTGCTGATGGCCGCGATCGCCAACGGCGGGTCGGTGGACGACATCGCTCCAGGCGTCGACTTCTTCGTACGTCTCAAGGACGCGGGCAACTTCGTGCCGGTCGACCCGACGCCCGCGACCATCGAATCCGGCCAGACGCCCGTCGTCATCGACTGGGACTACCTGAATTCGGCCGAGACCAAGAAGCTTCCGACCTGGAAGGTGTTCGTGCCGTCCAACGCGCTCGTCGGGGGCTACTACTTCCAGGCGATCAACAAGGACGGTCCCCACCCCGCCGCGGCTCGGCTCTGGCAGGAGTTCCTTTACAGCGACGAGGGTCAAAACCTCTTCCTGAAGGGCCTCGCCCGACCTGTGCGCGCGGACGCGATGGAGAAGGCAGGCACCGTCGACAAGACCCTGCTCGCCGCGCTGCCTGCGGTCCAGGGCACCCCGGTAGTTCCGACCGACGCTCAGAGCAAGAAGATGGCGGAGTACCTCGGGGCGAACTGGTCCAAGGTCATCAGCTGATCACGGGACGCCCATATGTCGCTACTTGTCGCTCACAGGCGGGCAGTCTGGTCTGTCGGTCCCAGTACCTACTAGGCGATCCGGACGTCCTGGCGGATCAACTCCGCCTGGACCGCGGAGATGTCCACGTCTTCCAGAGGCCGGTCCGCGCGGATGGACACCGCAGCCGCCACGCCCGCGCCCTGGCCGGTGACGGCGCAGCACGACATGTTCCGGGTCGCCGCGTGCGCGATGCGGTCGCCTCCGGTGGCACGCCCGGCGACGATCAGTTGGCGGACCGCCTGCGGCAGCAGCGAGCGGTACGGGATCTGCAGGTACCGCCCGGTCGTCGGCAGCACCAGCACGCCGTAGCCGTCGATGAACTCCGGGTAGATGCCGATACTGTCTTGAAACCGGCCCTGCCCGCGCACATCGGTCTCGGTGAGGTTGTAGACAGCGTCGATCTTGCGGGTGTCGCGGATGCCGATGGTCATCCCGAAGTTGCGGAGGCGGGCGGTCGCACAGCCTGGTGTGTAGCGGCGCAAAGCCTCGATCGCCAGCATGGCCTGCCTTCGACCCTCGATCTCGAAGCGGGTGAGACTGTCGGGGTCGGTGCCGTCACAGCCGGCGAGGTGGACCAGGTTCATATAGGTCAGCTCGCCGGTATCGTGCATCGCGCCCCAGGTGCCGCCGATCGTGTTCAGGTGGTCCGGGAGCACGCCGTCCGCGATGGCTTTCGCGAACGGCTTGCCGAGATACGGCGAGTAGAGGTCGGCGTCCTTTTCGTCGGTCTCGGCCGCGAATTCACCTGCCGCCCAGTCGCGGTACGTCTGCGGGTCCTCGGCCACCCCCTTCAGGAACGCCGCCTTGTCTACACCGGCGAGGTGGAACATCACCGAGGCCGCCATCATTTCCTCGGGTGGTGTCTTGTGGACCGGCGCGCCCGCCCGCGTCGCCACGTCGGCGTCCCCGGTCGCGTCGACGACCCGGCGCGCCAGGATCGCCTCACGACCGGCCTTGGACTCGGTGACGATGCCGATGATCGTGTCGCCGTCCATCAGCGGTGCGACGAACTGGCGATGGAGCGTCGCATGGATGCCCGCCTCCTCGACCAGTCGGTCGGCGACCAGCTTGAAGCCTTCGGAGTCGAGCTCGTAGGACAGCGACTGGCTTTCGGGCACCGCTGCGCCCATCTCTTTGGCGCGTTGCTCGAACTCCCATCCGATGCCGCCGGCGTCCACCGTCTGCTCGCGGCGGTACCAGGCGAAGCCCTCGACGCCGACCGTAGTAATGCTTCCCCCGAAGCAGCCGAACCGCTCGACCAGGGCCACTCGCACACCGGCGCGCGACGCCGCCAGGGCGGCGGCGAGGCCACCCGGACCCGACCCGACGACCAGCACGTCGGTCTCGTGGATGACGTCGATCTCGCGGCTCGGTTCGGTGACTGTTCGGGGGTGCGCCGGCATGGTGCGGAATCCTAGCCTTCACGCATGCTCATTAAACCGACGACCGGGGGGGCATCGCTCCTACCTGAACGTGCCGCTGGCTCACTGCACCCGGCGGTCAGGTCACGGGTTTGCTGACAGCCGCGTTTCGCGTACTGCTCGGGAAGCCGTGCTTGTTGGAGATCGTCTGCCCCGGAGGCACCCGCTTCCGGGACGCCGTGACGGCCATCCTGGCGCCAATCTCAATGGAATGTTGACGAAAGAGAAGCATGCATGTCTCTGACCTGGGCCTTCTCTGGTGGAGCTGCCGGGAATCGAATTTAGCGCAGAAATCGCGCTGACCTGAGGAACTGCTGTCACCTACGACGCGAAACGACGCGAAAGCACGCGAAACGACGTGCGAATACGCGCCGCGCGTTGATGGCATCAACACGGTCTCGACGACTAGCGGTTCTCGAGTTCGGCTAGGGCTCGCCGCACACCGATATCGCGCGCGAGTCTGGCGTCGACAATCGGGCCCGCCACTCCTCGAAGCGCCGCAACGGATCGCCAACGGCCGGGGACGGTAACGGAACGCCGCCGCCTTTCCAGCCCGTGGGCGATCGCGGCGGCTGCAGTCTGCGGCTGAATGCGCTTGAGTATGAATTTGGGCATCGCTGAGAGCAGGGCGAGTACGTGTGGATCCGCGTCCACACCCTGACGGATCATGTCCGTCTCGATGAGCGAGAAGTACGCCGTCATCGCCGACGCTCCATGATTCGCCAACTCGACGCCGAGGCCCCGGCCGAGCTGCTCCACTGCGGCCTTGCTCATGGCATACGGGATGGCGCCCGCCCCGTTGATATACGCAAACACCGAACTCACCACGACGATCTGTCCGCGGCTACCGATCACCGACTCCATTGTGGCCGAAACCGTGTTGACGATTCCGTCCACGTTGACGGATAGAACCTGAGCCACCTGATCGGGGTGTAGGGCGCGAATGGTGCCCCCACGACCAAGCACGCCCGCGTTGGCGATCACGACATCGATGCGCCCGAACCGCTCGAGCGTCAAACGAACGGATTTTTGGACCGACGCGAGGTCGGTGACGTCGCATTGCAGCGCCAGACCATGGCCCTTCGGGAGGGAGTCCGCAACCGACTGCGCTGTACACAAGTCAATATCGGCGATGACCACCCGTGCCCCGCGCCGAGTCAGTGCCCTGGCGGTCGCTGCACCCAGCCCGCGACCCGCCCCGGTGATGAAGGCGACCTTGTCGGCCAGTGAATAGCGCTTCACGTCTCAGAGCCCGCGTTTGCGTCCGAATGACGTGGTGCCATTACGGCGGATCATTGCGAGTGTGGTGGCGATCCGACCGCGATCGAGGTCGGGTTTGAGGCCGGCGCCCACGCGGTGCAATTGGTCCGTGTGCCAAGAGAGCTCGAGAATCCCGTCAAGTGACTTGAGATCGACGAACTTGCCCAGAAAACGGCGCATGCCGGCGCGCACATGATGTGAAGCAAGCGTCTCGCGGCGCCCGTCCAGGACCGCGTCAGCGGCGTCCGTTGTTGTTGCGGTGGGCCTGCCTAGACCGATGACGTCGCACTCACCGGCATGCACTGCCTGGTGCATCGCGTCGCGGGAACGGAAGCCACCCGTCACCGCCAACGGGATGTCGCCAGCAAGGCTGCGCACCGTTCGGGCGTACTCCAAGAAGTAAGCCTCGCGCGCTCGGGTGCTATCGGCGGCCTTACCCATCATGGCGGGCTGCTCGTAGCTGCCGCCGCTTACCTCTATCAGATCGATGCCCTCGTGCGCTAAAGCCGCCACCACGGAGCGGGATTCATCTTCGGTGAAGCCGCCGCGTTGGAAGTCGGCCGAATTTAGTTTGATGCCCACCGCGAAGCCCGGTGAGACCCGCGCGCGGATGCGGCGCACGACTTCGATGACAAAGCGCATCCGCCTCTCGGGGACACCGCCCCACTCGTCATTGCGCTGGTTTGAAAGCGGCGAGAGGAATTGCGCGACCAGGTATCCGTGCGCCCCGTGTATCTGCACACCGTCGAAGCCCGCCGTCTCGCACACCAGCGCGGCGGCTGCGAAACGCTCGATGATGTCTTCGATCTCAGCGGATGTCAGCTCACGCGGCTTGGTTGCGCCGGGTAAATTGAGGGCCACCGGGCTCGGCGCTACCGGGGTGTGTCCGAGGGCAAGTGGGTTGGACTGGCGCCCTGGATGATTGAGCTGCACCCAAATCGGGACGCCGGCGTCCTTGGTGGCCTTGGCCCAGCGCGACAGTGCGTCGAGGTTGCGCTCATCTTCGATGACGACGTTGCCCGGCTCGCCGAGTTGCGTGCGATCGACCATCACATTGCCGGTGACAATCAGACCGTATCCGCCGTGGCTCCAGCTCGTGTAGAGCCGTTCGAGGCGCTCGTCGGGAGAGTTCTGCTTGTCACCGAGCCCTTCGCTCAACGCAGCCTTCATGATCCGATTGGGCAGCACCTGGCCACAGGGCAGTGGCAGCGGGTCGCGCAGGGTAGTCATACCGATGTTCCTTTCTTTTGGGCCGCCCGCAGCGGACCCTTGTGGCCAGCCGGCTTTAGTTGGCGGGCGAGAAACTCGACCTGGTCGTGCACCAGTGCCTCGAAAGGCTCGCCGAGATAGAAGTCGAAATGGCCGGCGTCGTAACGCTTGATCTCGCCCCGCAGCGCGGTGCGCGCATATCGCAGAGTTTGTGACGGTGGTGTGACACTATCGGTATTGCTGACGCAGAAGAGGATTGGGAACCTGATCTTCTTCGCCAAACGCCCGGGCCGATAGGTAGCGATGGTCGGAGCGACTCGTGCCGCAACCTCGTTGCGAAAAGTCGTATTGCTTGGCAGCAGCGCCTCGTAGCCGGGCAGCGCATCTGGGGCGTTCATCAGGGCGAGCGAACCTGGAGGCCCGGCGAGCGGAATCATCGCAGGTGGCCTGCGGAAGACCATCGAGACCACATCCCTGCCGACTGATGGCAAGACCTTCAGCGATTCGGCCGGGCCCAGCGCGAGTGCCGAGGCTAGACCGTCTGTAAATGGGCATTGCGCCACCGCGGCCGCCAGTTCCGGATGTCGTGACGCCACTGTGATCGAGTGCCCGCCACCAAAGGAGCTTCCCCAGACAGCAATACGGGTGCGGTCGAGGTCGGGACGATCCTTCACCCACGCGATGGCGGCATCCCAATCGGCGAGCTGCCGCCTGATCGACAGGAGCTGCCGAGGCTGGCCGCCGCTGTCACCGAAGTGCCGGTAGGTGAAGGCCAACGCGGCGATACCGGCCTGTGCGAAGCGTTCGGCGAAGGCGTCCAAGCGCATCTCGCGTGTGGCTCCGAGACCGTGCCCGAGGATAACCACCGGTGGCGAGGTGACTCCGGTGGGCACGTAAAGCCATGCGGCACAGGTGGCCCTGCCGGAAGTGAACGAGACGTCATGCCGGGTGTATGGCTGCGAAGTACTCACTACCGGCTCACCGCCCCATTGGTCGAGCCGGCCGCCGGCACCCGGCCAGTTTTGAGCGCTTGTGCGTACGTGTCTGGGCGGTAGAGGGGCAACTCGCCTGTGGAGTCGATATCCGAGAGGTACTGGAGCATCAGTTCCTGCCCGACCTCGGACTGATCGGTCTGGAGAAACTCGGTGCGCTCGACGTGTAGGCCCTCCGATAGTGACATCGAGCCGCCGAAGTACACCGACCGCTTGATCGCTTCGACCGACCCCTTGGTGCGCTTACCGAAGTGCTCGGCAAGCTCAGCCGCGCGCATGACGACCTCGTCGGGCGCCACGACATCGTCAACCGCCCCATTGGCCAGAGCCTGCGCGGGCGTGAAGGGCCTGCCGTCGAGGATCGCCACTAGCGACCGGTGTGTGCCGATCAACCGGGTCAGCCGCTGGCTGCCGCCACCGCCCGGCATGATCCCGAGCAGGACTTCCGGCTGGCCGATGAAGAACTCCCCATCGGCCATGACGCGCAGATCGCATGCCCAGGCGAATTCCGCGCCAAGACCCAGCGCCGAGCCATTGAGGGCGGCAACGAAGATGACGCCGCTGGCATTCATGCGTAAGAACGTGGCGTGCAGGCGGTCGAGTTGAGCGGCTCCCCGAAGGGGTGTCCTGCGCAGAACCGGCTCAGGGACGCGAACGCGGTCTACCCCCCTGGCCAGGCGCAGAACGGCAGATGCGCCGCGTCGGCTCAGGTCCGGGACCGCGGCGCCCTCTGCCTGTAGCCACCGCACGTCGGCATGGCTGACGAAGCGGCCGGGACGGGCGCCGGTGAACACGACGGCGTGCACGCTGGGATCGTGGTCGACGCGGTCCACCAACTCGTCTAATTCGTTGGCGGTGTCGAGGCCGAATAAGCTGTGCGGCCCGCCGTCGACCCGCACGACCAAAGTGGCTCCGCGGTCCTCGACCTCGAGGTGGCTGTTGTCTTGGTGTGTCATGTCGATCTACTTTCAATCGCTACTGCATTGGTCGAAAACTCTGAGCGCGAGTGGTTTTCGGAGCTCGGCACGAGTTGGTCGTGTCTTCCCAAAGCCGCGACCTCACGTTCGAGCGCCGGGGTCACCTCGGCCGCGAAGCGCCTCATCCACGGCCATGCGACTGGCGAATTCAGAGCGGCCTTCGCCCAATTGGCCACCACAACAGCGCGCGGGACGTAGACGCGGCTGCGCCGACGCGCGAGTCCGCGCACGATCGCCGCGGCCGCGCGGTCGACACTCGTGGTGACATCGCCGGGATACGGCAGCCGCCCACGGAGGGCCTGGAATGAGGGAAGATCCGCCTCGGCGCCTCGGACGAGATCGGTGTCGATCCACGAAGGGTGGACGAGACCGACCGTGATGCCGAGGTGCGCCACTTCCTGGCGGTAGGCCAGGGCGAGCATCTCGACTCCGGCTTTGCTTGCCGCATAGGAGGCCAGGCCGGCAATCGGCGTGAAGGATATCGCCGACGCCACCACCATCGCGTGACCTCGACTGCGCTCCAGATGAGGTGTCGCGTACTTGAGCGTGCGGAAAACGCCGTTCAGGTTGATGTCCAGGACTCGCTCGAACGACGCCTCATCGGCCTGCCGCACCGTTCCGTACGCGGCGACACCCGCATTGGCGACGATGAAGTCGATACCGCCCATGGTGTGCGCACAGTCGTCGATGGCCGAGCGCAAGGCGGCTCCGTCGCGCACATCGGCCTCTCGCCACAACGCGCCTGCGCCCAGATCATGGGCGAGCGCACGCAACCGATCGGGCTCAAGTCCGATGAGCGCGACGCGGGCGCCTCGGGCGGCTGCAAGACGTGCCACCGTCTCCCCGATTCCCCTTGCTGCTCCGGTGATTACCAGCTTTCGACCCGACAAGTTGCGGCGCATCAGGCGGTACTCGCTACGGATGAGCGGTGCTGCGGCGGGATGCGGTAGCCACCAAGAGCCTCGGTGAGCAAGGCGGCGAATTCCACCGTGGTGCAGTCCCCGCCCGGCGGTCCCATCGCCTGGATGCCGATGGGTAAGCTGTCGGCGTTGGTGGTGATCGGCATCGTCGTGGCCGGCGCTCCGGCGATGTTGGCTAATGCGCTCCATTTGGTTTGGTCCCAATAGGAACGGGTGACGCCGTCGACGTCGATGGTGCGGCCGAAGCGATCATGGTCCTTGTTGTGGTGACCTGGCGCAGCGGTAGGTGCCACCGGCAGCAGCAGCACGTCGAATTCCTTGAAAAATCCCACCCAGCGGTGAGCGATTTCCCGACGCGCCGCATCGCGGAACAACCACGCCCGGTGGCTTTGGATCGTTCCGCGCAGTGCGGCGGCAGCGTCGCCGCGCGGACTCATCAGTGAGCGCAAGGCAAGGGCACCGCCGAAGAGTGGGCTCATCGTCGACCGGTCAACGGAGAACGCGGCCATCACCAAGCTCAGGAAGACGTCGTGTGAGGTAGTCAGATCCACCGGGATGCTTGCGGGTTGCTCAACGACCCGTGCGCCGGCGTCGCGCAACGCGGTGACAGCGTCGTCGATCGCTCGGTGGGTGTCTTTGTCGATTGGACAGGCAGGATCGTCGGCCCATACCGCGACACGGAAATCCTTGAGCGCTGTCGCGCGCGGCGGGGCAAGGGTGTACGAGAATCCGCCGTCAGGGTTCAGCGGGCCGACGGTGGCTTCGAGCGCAGGGATGATGTCGCGGGCGCCACGCACCTGCACTCCGGCACAGGCCATATCGGCTTCTCCCCAGCGTCCGGGATTGCCCGGCGCGCTGGGAATGTGGCCGACCAATGGCACAGACTGCCAGGTCGACTTGTGGCCATAAAGACCACAGAAGTGGGCCGGAATCCGGGTGGAGCCACCGATTTCGGACCCGAAGTCGAAGCTCGTAAGGCCGGCCGCAGTAGCGGCGGCACCGCCGCCCGCCGATCCACCGGATGTGCGCGACAGATCCCAGGGGTTATTGGTGCGGCCGAACACCGGATTACTGGCTTGCACGTCGGCGTTGCCAGTGGGCATGTTGGTCTTGCCGATAATGATCGCGCCTGCTCGACGTAACCGGGTAACGGCCTCCGCGTCCTCTGTCGGCACATAATCCGCCAGGTCGGGCCGACCGCAAACCGTACGCATCCCCGCTGTCTCGTAGCTGTCCTTGACGGTGATCGGCAGCCCATGCAGCGGTCCTCGCGCATCCCCACGCGCCCGGGCGGCATCGGCCTCGCTTGCGGCGCGTCGGGCACCGTCCGCGTCGATGGTGACGATCGCGTTGAGCGGCGTGTTGTGTTCATCGATACGGGACAGGTAGAGGTCGACCAGTTCGGCGCTAGACACCTCCTTGGCGTCTAGTGCCGCAAGTTGTTCAGTCGCCGGTAGCCAAGCGAAATCGTTTGGGGCCAAGGAGGACACAGGCATCTCTTTCTACTCGCGGAGATGGCCAGAGACCATATGTATACCGATCAGTCTACTGGCTAGATGGCCACCGTAGTACACCGAATGGTATAGTGCAAGTCATGCGAGTACGGGAGCGGCTCACCGCAGCCACGGCCACGCTGATGCAAAGACAAGGTGTGGCCGGCACCGGCATTGCGGAGATCTTGTCCAACAGCGGCGTGACGCGACGATCGATCTATCTGAACTTTCCCGGAGGCAAGGCCGAGCTGGTCGCCGCGGCGACGCGTGCTGCGGGAGACGAGCTGTCAACTACCTTGCGTGACTGTATCGAGCAGCGGGATCCGATCGGGGCGTTCACTCGGGTATGGAGCGAGATGCTGATCAGCACGGACTTTGAGGGTGGCTGCCCCATCGTGGCGGCCGCATTCAGTCGCGCTGAGGCCCCCGAGGCGGCCAGCACCGCCGCCGAAGTGTTCGCCGAGTGGGGTCAGCTGCTGGCGGACAGGCTCCGTGAAGACGGCATCAATCGCGCTGCAGCCCAGTCATTGTCGACGACAGTCGTCGCCGCGCTCGAAGGGGCGGTCATACTTTCCCGCGCCGCGCGGTCGACCAAGCCGCTGACGCAGGTCACCCGTCATCTCAACGAACTGATCTCCCAGCACCGCCCCAGCTGACTAGCCCACCGCTTGGTCGATCAGCGTCGTCGCCGCCTTACGTGCGTGTGTCCAGGGAGCGGGGTCGTCAAGTGAGGTCGACAACGCGGCGGCACCTTCGTAAAGGAGGCCGAGTTGGTTGCCCAGCAGTGTGGGGTTGGCCGCTCCGGCCTGCCGGGCCAGCTTGATCAGGCCCTTGATGTAGGCGCGCTTGTGTTCGTGGACGATGTCTTGAATTTCCGGCATGGCTTCGGACGCCTCGACGGCGGCATTGTGGAAGGGACAGCCGCGCATCTGCCCGTCCGGTGAAGGGGTCTCGAACAGGGCGAGTATTCGCTCGCGAGGGGTGCGGCCGGCGACGTCCGGGCCGGGCCGGATGGGGTCACCGACGACCTGCTGAATGCAACGCAGATACTCCTCGACGACGGCGGATTTACTCGGAAAGTGTTGATAGAGCGTCCGTTTGGATACCGACGCTTCGCTGGCGAGTCGCTCGACACCTGTGGCGTTGATGCCCTCGCGATAGAACAGGTCGGTGGCCGTATTGAGGATGCGCTGTCGGGCGCCGCGGCCGCCACGGCCGTCGGTGGAGCGTGCCTCACGCTGGGTGGTCATAGCCCAAGCATACCGATGGGTTTACATCGTCTGCAAAGGCGTGTAGCGTCGGCCGAAAGAAAGTACACCGATCGGTATACAAGGAGTGAACGTGAGTCAGCAAAGTAGCGGCAGCCGGCGAAGATTGCAATGGACGCTCGGGGTGCTCGCGGCGATACCCGTGGCGAGCGCAATGGGTGAGATTGTTCGAGGCCCGCAGGGGGTGCCGGGCGGCTCACCCGATGTGATTCCGACCGTGGACAGTTCTCTCCGCTATGCCAACGTGTTCAAATTCGCGGTCGGGCCTGTGATCTGGTCTCAACTCCGACATATCGAGCAGTCACCGGCCGTGTCTCTCGCGGCGGCAACCATCGCGTTTGGCGGCCTCGCGCGGCTGAGGTCTTGGCAACAACGCGGGCGTCCGCACCCCATCACCGTGGGGGCGATCGCCCTCGAGACCATCGGCGTGCCGATCCTGCTCGCCTGGCAGCGGCGCCTTTCTGCGAAGGCGGTTTGACATGCCTTCCGTACTGGTTACCGGCGCAGGCAGAGGAATCGGTCTGGCGATCACCGAGCACATGAGCCAGCGAGGCTGGAACGTCTACGCCACCGCTCGATCCGACGCCGCCCTCAGCAGCCTCGACCGCTTGCCCAATGTTCACGCGATCGCGCTCGATATCACCGACCGGTCCGCGATTGCAGCACTTCCCGATCAGCTTCCCGCCGAGCTGAACGGCGTCGTCAACAACGCCGGCATCATCGTCAACGGGCCGGTCGAGGGTCTATCCCTCGATGAGCTGACTCAGCAACTCGACATCAACGTCATCTCGCAGATCGCAGTGACGCAGGCGGTGCTGCCGAAGATCCGTAACGCCCGGGGGCGGGTGGTATTCATGTCGTCGGTCAGTGGATTGTTCACCACACCGGGCACGGGCGCCTACAACGCATCGAAGTACGCGATCGAGTCCTTGGCCGATGCACTCCGTATGGAGTTGCGTCCGTGGCGCATTCCCGTGTCACTCATCGAGCCAGGGCCGATCCGTACCGATATGTGGGCTGAGGCGCTCGACGACTACGACCATATGACCAAGAAACTCAGTGACGAGCATCGCCGACTGTATGCGTCGCACCTCGCTGGGAGTCGGAAGTTGATGGGACGTCTGCAAAAACTTGCTGCCGATCCCAAGAGGGTCACGAAGGCCGTCGATCACGCACTGACATCGAGGTGTCCCAAGCGTCGCTACCTGCTAGATTTCGTCAGTCGGGCCCAGAAAACCGTCGTCGCAATCACGCCGACCGCGGTCAACGACGCGGTTCTGGCAGCGGCAACGACATCGAAATGAGGGCCTCGGCCGCCGCTCGGGCACGCGCCCATGGCGTCGGATCGTTGAGCGAGGTCGACAGTGCAGACGCACCCTCGTAGAGCCGCGCGATCTGGTTGCCCAGCAGCTCCGGGTCCGCCGCGCCCGCCTGTCGGGCCAGGTCGACGAGGCCATCCGCGTAGTCGCGCTTGTGCAGGTGGACGATGCGCTCGACCGCAGGCATGACCCCGGCCGCCTCGACCGCCGCGTTGTGAAACGGACATCCCCGCATCCGCGCGTCGTCGCCATCGGCGATGTCGAATAGGGCGAGCAGCTGCTCACGTGGTGTCGTTTCCGGCTTCTCTGCCGACGTTCCCGCAGCGCCGGCTTCTTGCCGGAGCTGGCGCAGGTACTCCTCCACCAAGGCTGTCTTGCTCGGAAAGTGTTGGTAAAGCGTGCGTTTGGATACTGACGCCTTGGTCGCGATTCGTCCGACACCCGTGGCGTTGATTCCCTCGAAGTAGAACAGCTCTGACGCTGCGTTCAAGATGCGCGTGCGCGCGCCACGACCTCCGGGGCGCGTCGGCTCCTTCTCCGTGAGCGACGTCATACTTAAAGTATACCGATCAGTGTACTGATTGGCGAGCCGCGTGCTACTGTCACATCAGGAAGTACACCAATCGGTTTACAACAGGAGGAAGTCATGGCGAGCAAACGAACCACCCGGCACGATCCCGCAAGTCATCTGCGTGCAGCGAGCGCCCGCTGGGGCGGCACGTTGTACAAGAGCGCGCCGACGAAATCCGTCTCCGTGGGCGGAACCCGATTCGTCTACCGGGAGCTGGGGATCGATACCGGCGTACCGGTGATCTTCTTGAACCACCTGGCCGCCAACCTCGACAACTGGGACCCCAGGGTCGTCGACGGCATCGCGGCCAAGCACCGTGTGATCACCTTCGACAATCGCGGCGTCGGCGGTTCTGAAGGCAAGACGCCCGACACAGTCGAGGCAATGGCACACGACGCCGTGGCCTTCATCCGCGCGTTGGGGTTCGACCGGGTTGACCTTCTCGGGTTTTCGCTCGGCGGAATGGTCTCGCAAGTGATCGCGCAACAAGAGCCGGCACTGGTGCGCAAGATCATCCTCGCGGGTACGGGACCGGCCGGAGGCGAAGGCATCGACAACGTGACGAAACTGACCTACCTCGACACATTCCACGCATATGCCACCTTCAAGGACCCCAAGGAACTTCTCTTCTTCACTAGAACGGACCACGGCAAGTCGGAAGCGCGGGCGTTCATCAAGCGGTTGAAGGAGCGCACGATCGATCGGGACAAGGCGATGGCGATCGGAGCATTCCGCACACAGCTCAAAGCGATTCACGCCTTTGGCCTCGAGAAGCCAGCCGACTTGTCACGCATCCAACAGCCCGTCCTGGTGGCCAACGGTGATGCCGATCGCATGGTCCCGTCCAGTAACTCCTACGACCTGGCTCAGCGCCTCCCGAACGCGACGCTGCGGATCTACCCGGACGCTGGACACGGCGGCATCTTCCAGGCCCACGAACGGTTCGTACCGGAAGCGCTCGCCTTCCTGGGATCGACGACTTCATGACTTCGCTCGCCGATCAGACAGTGCTGGTCACAGGAGCCAACCGCGGCATGGGCCGCCAATACGTCGCGCAGCTTCTCGAACGCGGAGTGACGAAAGTCTATGCCGCTGCGCGCGACCCACGGACAATCGACGTCACAGACCCGCGCGTCGTCCCGCTGCAGCTCGATGTCACCGACGCGACGTCCGTGGCCGAAGCGGCTGCGGTTGCATCTGATGTCAGTGTTCTGATCAACAACGCCGGCATCTATCGCGCGACCTCGGTCCTCGATCCGGACACGTCCAACCTGCGCGAGGAGCTGGAGACGAACCTGTTCGGCCCGCTGGCAATGGCATCCACATTCGCTGATCGGATAGCCGAGAGGGCCGGCGTCATGGTCAATGTCGCGTCGGTGCTCGCGTGGGTGCCCGCCGGGGCGAGTTATGGGGTGTCAAAGGCGGCAATGTGGAGCGCCACAGATTCCATGCGCACCGAACTTAGGCCCCGTGGCGTGCAGGTGATGGGCGTCTACGTGGGGCTGGTCGACACCGACATGGCAAAGTTCACCGACTATCCGAAATCCGATCCTGCCGATGTGGTTCGCCAGGTCCTCGACGGCATCGAGTCCGGGGCTGACGAGGTGCTGGCCGACGAGATGACCCGCGATGTCCGTGCGCACCTGGGAAAGCCGATCCACGAGCGCTTGCGCGCCTGACGACGACGACGAATACGAGAAAAGCTATGAAAGCCTTCACGATCGATCGTTACAAGAGCAAGGACGGCGGCCGGATCGTCGATATGCCGCAGCCGGAGGTCGGGGACAACGACGTACTCGTCCAGATCCACGCGGCCGGCGTCAATCTCCTCGATGCAAAGATCGCGCACGGAGAATTCAAAATCTTCCTGCCGTACCGATTTCCACTTGTTCTCGGCAACGACGTCGCCGGCACCGTGGTCAAGGTAGGAGCACGGGTGCGGCGCTTCAAGCCCGGAGACGAGGTCTATGCGCGACCGAATAACGACCGGATCGGCACCTTCGCGGAATTCATCGCCATGAACGAAGCCGACGTGGCGATCAAGCCGACCCACCTCAGCATGGAAGAAGCGGCTTCCATTCCGCTGGTCGGCCTGACCGCTTGGCAGGCGCTCGTCGAGATGGCCAACTTGAAGCCCGGGCAGAAAGTCTTCATCCAGGCCGGCACCGGCGGCGTCGGGACCTTCGCCATCCAGCTGGCGAAACATTTGGGTGCGACAGTGGCCACCACCGCAAGCGCCGCCAATTTCGAGCTCGTCAAAGCCCTCGGCGCAGATATCTTGATTGACTACAAGACACAAGACTTCGAGACCGTGCTGCACGGCTACGACGTCGTCCTGCACAGTCAGGACTCGAAGACACTGGACAAATCCTTGAAGGTGCTAAAGCCAGGCGGGACGCTCATCTCGATATCCGGCCCTCCTGACCCGGCTTTCGCCGAACATATCGGAGTGCGCTGGTTCGTGAAGCCGATCATTCGCGTGTTGAGCTTCGGTACAAGGCGAAAAGCCAAGCGACTCAACGTGACGTTCTCGTTCTTGTTCATGAGGGCGAACGGCGATCAGTTGAGCGAGATCACCTCCCTCATCGATCAAGGCGTCATCCGCCCAGTCGTGGAGCGGGTGTTTCCGTTCGAATCAACGCAGGACGCTTTGGATTTCGTTGAAAAGGGACGGGCCAAAGGCAAAGTCGTCGTCAACATGAGATAGCAATGCCGGTGTCATCGCTGCCAGAACAGGTGGTGCGTCGCTCCGCATGGGGCTCGACACGGCGTCACGATGAAACCGGGCCAGGAGGTCCGCAGGCGACTCCCGCAGACGCGATCCGGCGCCGAGTCGAGAAGGGTTTTCGAGACGGCCGGCGATGGGCGTCGTGCCTCATGGCGAGAGCGACGAGCGCCAGCGTGTCTGACTCTCGCGAATCCATCGTTTATGAGAACGAGTCGCGGCGGTCAATAGCCGATTTGCTCGCAATCGGGCTGGCACCCTACTCAGCCCGGTGGATCTCCGCCCAATCCTCCACGGTGATCGCTCTCCAATCGAAGGGCGCATATTTTTCGACCGGGTGGTTTCTACTCACTTTTGGACCTGCCACACGATGCCCATCGAGGCGGCGGCGACGAGTGCGGTCTTCTGGCGGAGTCCGAGCATGTGTCGGCTCAGCTGTCGTAGTCGACTGCGACCGTTGGGGTGGTGGGATGGGATTGACAGGTCAGTATGAAGCCGGCCTCGACCTCGGCTGTGTTAAGTGCAAAATTTTGCTCCATCGATACTGCTCCTGTCGTGATCCTGGCTTTACAAGTGCCACACGCGCCGCCAAGACAGGCATACGGCGCGTCGATGTTGTTTTTCAGCGCGGATTCGAGGACGGTCTCGCCCGCGGAGAGTTCCACGGTGTGATCCGCGCCGGACAGCGTGATGGTCACTTCGGACTTGGGAAAATCATCGACGTGTCTGGGTCGCTCCGTGCCGCGGAACAGTTCGAGGTGTATCCGCTCGGTCGGCACCCCTTCAGATGCGAGGTCATCGCGCATTGTCGTGACGAGACCGCTCGGGCCGCACAGGTACCACCGGTCGATCGAAGTGACGTCGCTGGCGAGCAGGCGTTGAACCATCGCCAGGTCGACGCGACCGCGAAGAGCGGCGGGGTGGTGCGCCTCGGCTGAGCGGATGTGGAAGATGCGTAACCGGTCTGCATATCGAGATTCGAGCTCATCGAGTTCGGTAGCGAACATGGTCGAATCTGCGGTTCGGTTGCCGTAAAAGAGGGTGAAGCGGCTCTCGGTCTCAATCTCCATGGTGGTGCCCATGATCGACAGGATGGGCGTGATGCCGCTACCGGCCGCTACCGCGACATAGTCGCGCCGAGCGAGGGGATCAAGGGGTGCGCCGAAGCTACCCGTGGGCGTCATCAGCTCCAGGACGTCACCGGCTCGCAGTCTTTCGACCGCGAAGGTTGAGAACATCCCGCCGTCGATGTGCCGCACTCCGATCGCCAGTTCTCCCGACGTGGCCGAGGCGCAGATCGAGTAGTTTCGTCGCACCTCCTTCCCGCCGATGCGGTGTTTAACGGTCAGGTGTTGGCCTGCCTGGAATTGGAACTGGTCGCTGAGCTGATCGGGAACGTCGAAAGTGACTTTGACGCTGCCTGGAGTCAGGGGCTCGACGCTTTTGACAGGGATCGGGTGGGTGCTGGCATGGCGCGCCGCGGAGGAACGCGGCATTCGGACTGGCAGCAGTGCAGCTAGTTTGCCGTTAAGGAGTTTCCACTCCTGGTACTGCGTCGCGTCGAGCTGCTGCCCAAAGACGGTGCCTATTGCGGAGTCGCGCTCGAGGTAGGCGGCCTCATTGCGTCGCCAGGCCGCGACGTAGCGGTAGAAGGGGATGGAGGGGTGTAAGTGGTGGACCAAGTGATAGTTCTGCGACAAGAGCAACGGAGTCAGGATCCACTCTGAGCCGACGCGGTTGCGGGTCGCGCGATAGCGGTTCTCGCGTTGGGTGTCTTCCAGGTCATGGTGGGGTAGCCAGTCGAACCACCACGCCAGCACGAACATCGCCGCCCGCTCGGGAATCAGGTAGATCAGCGCGAGCGTCCACAGATGTCCGGCGAAGGCGGCCGACACGATCACCGTCACCGAGAAGGTCATCAAGGCCGCCGTCTCGAGAATCTCGCCGCGTGGGCGCCTGCGCAGGTTACGCACCAAAAGACCGATGTATGGCAGGTCCATTGCCGGGAAGCGGATGGGCAGCTGCCACCAGGGCGCGGCGCTGACGAAGTGATCGGGATCGGACTCCCCGTCATTGGTGTTGCGGTGGTGCTCAATATGAATGAACGCGAAAGACTTGAATGAGATCAAAGGCGAGACGAAGAACATTGCCACGCGACCGAAGGCAACGTTGACCCAACGATGTGAGCTGATCGAGTAATGCGACGCGTCGTGCAAAACGGTGAACAGGACGAAGATTGCTGCGGCGCTCGCGGCGATGGTGGCGATCGCAGGCAAAGTGTCGGTGAGGGCAGCCCAGGTTGATGCGCCGAAGAGCGCAAGCGCACATGTGAAGATGCCGACTATCGGCCAGGACAGCGTCGGAACCTGCTCGCCCGCATCAGGCAAGGCGTGCTGCGAGGCCGCTGCTGGGGGTTGGGAGTGTTGCGTCGTAGTCAACATCGGACTCCTCGGTCGCGCTCGGGATGAGATGCCAACCTACAAACGGCCGGTGTCGCTCAACAAGGCCCTCCCAGCCCTCTGCGGTGTGCTGGGAGCACATCCAGCGCGCTCGGGCTCCTGTCAGTGAGGCTATGACTCGGGCAACACCGAGGCCCCCAGCACGTCGCACACGAGTAGGGCGGCGTGCAGTTCGGCGATCTTGACCGTTGCGGGCCGGCCCCTGCGCTCTTCGGCACGACGCACCCTTTGCAGGACCGTGTTCTTGTGGATTCCCAAGGTGCGTGCTGCGGCCGTCAGACTCCCTTGCGCGTCGAGAACAGCCAGGAGTGCGGCGCGCTCGCCGCGCTCTTTGGCGTCGTCTCGTGCGAGATCGCCGAGCTGAGCGGCAACGAACGCCCGTGCCGCATCCAGGTCGCGCGAGATGGCATCCACCAACGCAACATCGCTGAACTCGGTGATCGATGGCGCCGCGCGCCCAGACAGTTCGATGACCCGGCGAGTGCGTAGAGCCTCGAGGTGGGAGGTGCGAAAGCCCGCAGCCCCCGGATAGGGCGAGCCCACCGCGATGTGAACGTTTTCGCATCCGCCGGGAAACTCCATCGCCGTGCCCGTGAGCGAAGTCCTCACGTCCCCCGTGATCGATGCCCATCCCCACACCGCGAGTGGGCCGTCCGCCACGACGAGTGAATGACCCGCCCCGAGATACCTACCAACCCGCCTAGCGAATCCCTCAAGGTCGACGCCACGGTCGTCGACCCAGCACACGAAACCGATCTGCCGACCGGTGAGCCGGTGACTGAGCACACGTTCGGCCCGAGCGATGTCGACACGTTCCCCAGCGAGCAGTGCCCGCACGACATCGTCGCGCTCGGCTCTTGCCTGGTTCTGGCGCCGGTCGAGCTCAGCGACGTACTCGGCAGCCACCAGACTGGAGATGCGGTCGATGTATCGAAACCCGAACCGCTCGAGATCGATAAACGTCCTCAGCGCGACAGCGGGGTCGTCGATCCAGTCAGTGAGCGAGTCGGAAAGCTTCTCGGTGAAGTACTCATGACCCAACCGATAGAACCGCAGCATCACATCGACGCTGTGCCCTCGTGATGCCATTGCTCGCGCGTGTTCGAGCGCCGTTACCGGCGCCTCCGCCGCCGCTACGTCGATCCCATGACGAAACATCGAAAGTGCCGCTTCGAGATTCGACGAGCACGATCCCAGAGTCAGGCCGCGAAGCTCGGCATCCCCGCCGACCTCCGGTATCCGCTCGACTAAATACCGCAGCATGTCGTCAGCCAGGCTGGACACATTCGCCAGCAGAGACGCAGCAATACCACTTCCCACGTCCGCGCTGTGGGCCGGCTCTAGCGCGTCCATAACTGCACACTAACGGCGGCCGAACTGCGACAGCCGACCGTTCACGATCGACCCAGCACCGCAGTTGTTACGTATCTGGGGGGCGAGGACCGGTCGGCCAGTCCGGCCGAGCCATCATCGAGAAACTGCGCCAGTCACCGGATACCTTGACGACGTGGCCGACAAAATGGACGGCCTTGTTTCGGGATGTGCCCAAAATGTGCCCAAAACGGAAGCAGGTCAGGGCGAAAATATGCCCTGACCTGCTGTTACTCCTGTGGAGCTGCCGGGAATCGAACCCGCTACAAGAAATGGATTGACCTGCGGAAGCGCAGGTCTTGACCACGCGAAACGACACCAAAGCATGAGAAACGACCTGCGGAGACGTGAACGGTGTTGATGGCATCAACATCGCGCAGGCACGTCGCGCAGTCCTATGCAGCACTGCGCGTTCCACGCCACCTTGGCGTGCTAGAACATGTAGCGCAGGATGCGCCCGCCCTGCGCCCGCAGCGCCGGGATGCTCTTCTTGACGGCACAGGTGGTGCGGTATGCCTTCGAGGCATGGGAGAGCCATGGTGACTCGATGATCATTCGCTCCTCGGCGAGTTTGACTGTGGGATCGAATATTTCGAGTGCCCGCGGATCGTCGAGCGACCATTGGAGCGTGGCGCGGCCCTCTTCACCGCCGGATGTCTGTTGGCCAGTTTGACTTGGAGCGCGGTGGCCGCATTGAACGCGATCTGGCCGGTGAGAAAGTGCGCGACGATACGAGAAAAGCTTCTGGCGAAGCTCCTGCTCAGTCAGGAACATGAACACACCGTCGGCCACAATGGCGACTGGCCTGTCGCGGGGCAGCGGATCCAGCCATGAGTCGTGCGTGAGGTCGGCCCCGACCGTGTCGTGGCGTTGGTGCGCCGGATAGAGGCGATTGCGCAGCTCGATGACATCGGGATAGTCGATGTCATACCAGTGACCCTCGCTGGGCGGGTTGACTCTGAACACCCGGCTGTCCAGACCGGCGCCGAGATCGAGAACGATCGCATCAGGGTGGTCGGTGACGAAATCTCTTGTCCATTCGTCCATCTGGCGGGTGCGTACGCCGACGCCGTAGCGTTCCTTTTTGGCCGTACGGAACTGTGTGAAGTCGAAATCGAGGCGGTTGATGATCTCCTGGGCCCATCGGTCGCCAAGTATCGGATGTGCGGAGCCGTTGTCGAGCGCCCTGGCGTAGAGGGCGAGCAGAGCCGTTGCGCGAACTCCGCTGAGTTCAGCTACGAGACGATTCACGGGTTGCTCCGTCTCGGTTCGGGGGGTTTGGGACTGGCGTCAACAAGGCGGGCCAGCCAGTCGAAGGCGTGATAAGCGGACTGCATTCTTGCGGCTTGCGCGGATCTTGGTCCGGTGAGTTCCTTGCCATCGCGAGCGACGTTCTTGAACGCGGCCATGCTCGCAAAGCGGTTGTGCAGTACCCGTTCCCACGCGTCGTCGTCGATCCAGAAATACGCGGTGCGCTCGCCTGGCCGGGATCGCCGCCGCACAAATCCGGCAGCGGTCAGTTGCCTGATGTTGGCGGTAAGCGAGGCCCAACTGGCTCCGATTGCTTCGGCTATCTGGCCCGCCGATTGTTCTGCCGGGTCGCAGATCATCAGCCAGCCGAGAATCCGTCCGGTAATGGGCGGAAGTCCCCGTTGTTCGAATCGCCGCTCGTTCGTTCACATTGTGCTTTACCAATCGTGGCTAGCGCGCCGACCAGCGATTCGATGTCACCGGAGTCGTTGTAGACGTGCAGTGAGACTCGGATCGCATTCAGTCTTGCGCTAGTCACGATTCCGTAATCTCGGTGAAGCGCTGCCCGAACAGCGGTTGCGTCAAGGTCGGCATGCTGCAGCGCGATGATGTGCGGGCTGGCGGACGGATCATCGAGGATGCGGAACGGATGCCAGCCAAGTGGCTGAACAGCTTCGACCAGCTCGGCCGCGAGGAGGCGCGCGTGGGCCTCGATAGTCCCCGAGCCGAGACCGTTCAGCCGGGTGATCGACTCAGTGAGCCCCAGGGCCGACGCATACGCGATGGTTGACTGCTCGAATCGGCGAGCTCCTGGTGCGTGCTCGCGGCGAGTAGCGTCAAAGGCGAACGGGTTCGGAGTCCCCATCCAACCGGGATGCGGCGGGATCGAGTCCAGCAGATCGTCACCTACCGCGAACAACGCGACTCCCCCGTGTCCGCACAACCATTTGTATCCGCTGGTGACCACGAAGTCAGCGCCCCAATCGGCCATTGCGACCTCGCCGGCGCCGGCGAGCTGAGTAGCGTCGACAATCAGTCGAGCACCAACCTCGTGAGCGCTGTCGGCGAGTACCGCGCAGTCGACCCGGGAGCCCGTGCCATACATCACTGCGCTCACGCACACAGCGGCGACGCCCGGCCGGATAGCGTCAACGACGGATTCAGTAAGGCTGACACTTTCTCTGTCCTCGACCCACGTCACCGATCGTCCACCTGCCGAACCGGCAAGCCACGGGTGCGTGACGCTGGGAAAATCCGTCGCGACCAGGACGACGTCCCCAGCCGGCACCAGAGCCGCCGCTGTTGCTAGACCCTCGCTGGCTCCTCCAAGTACGGCCACCGCGCCAGGCTCCGTGCCGAGCAGTATTGCGCCTGCGGCACGGAGTTCGTCGAGAATCCGCAGCTCCTCCTCATCGCTTAGTAGGACATTGCCGTGCTGGGCTGTCTGGGTGAGGTGCTCCAGCATCACCTCCAATGATTGGGCGGGGATCAGGCCCAGGGCGGCCTGGTTAAGGTAAACAGACTGCGCAAGTGCGGCGAAGTCAAGCCGCGGAACCAGAGCATCCACGCCGTGCTCCTCACGTTGGCGATCCGCCGCTCGGCGCCGGTGGAACGTTAAGTCAGCCATCCGTAGAACTGCCTGCAATGGGGCGTGATCGACGTCGGCGTTGTTCGTTACGCCATTCCCCGGCTGAGCAGGCGTCCTCTTGGATCGTCGTCCAGATCTATCCGCTTGCCGGCCAGCCAGGTGCTGCGCACGACTCCGGCGAGCGGTCGCCCGTCGTAGGCGGAGACGGGATTCTTGTGTTGGAGCTTTGCCACATCGACGATGAACGCCTCGTCCGGTGCGAAAACCGCCAAGTCTGCGGCATACCCGAGGGCGATGTGGCCCTTGGTGTTCAGTCCGACCTGCCGGGCTGGGTTCTCCGCCATCCACCGGACCACGTCGTTCAGGCTGTAGCCGCGTCGCTTCGCCTCCGACCACACTGCGGACAGCGAAATCTGCAGCGAGGCGATGCCGCCCCAGGCGACTCCAAAATCGCCGATGTCGAATCTCTTGAGGTCGACAGTGCACGGCGAGTGATCGGTCACGACACAGTCGATGACACCGTCGGCCAGGCCCTGCCACAGCAGTTCCCGGTTGGCGGCCTCGCGGATCGGTGGACAGCACTTGAACTGAGTCGCACCCGCCTGAATCTCTTCCGACACGAACGACAGATAGTGCGGGCACGTCTCTACCGTGAGTTTGACGCCGTCCCGGCGCGCGGACGCAATCATCGGGAGTGCGTCGGAGCTGGATAGATGCAGGATATGCACCCGGCAACCCGTCCACCTCGCCAGTTCGATGACCTCGGCGATGGCGAGGTTCTCGGCGCCGCGAGGTCGCGACGACAGGAAGTCGGTGTAGTTGTCGCCCCTGGGCGAGGCCGCACGGTCGATTGCGTTGGCGTCTTCGGCGTGCACGATCATCATCGCGCCGAACGACGCGATTTCTTTCAGGGCCAGTTCGAGTCCCGCCGGATCGAGCGGTGGAAACTCGTCCACGCCAGAGTGCAGCAGGAAGCATTTGAAGCCGAACACTCCCGCGTCGTGGAGCGCACGCAGGTCCGGAACATTGCCCGGCACCGCACCACCCCAGAATCCGACGTCGACATACACCTGGTCGGCCGCCACCCGCCGCTTGACCGCCAATGCCTCGACGTCGACGGTCGGAGGGATGCTGTTGAGTGGCATGTCGACGATCGTGGTCACACCGCCGGCCGCGGCAGCGCGTGTTGCGCTGGCGAAACCTTCCCAATCGGTTCGTCCCGGTTCGTTGACGTGCACGTGGGTGTCGACCAGACCGGGGATCAGGACCTCGTCGTCGCCGAGTTCGACGACCTCTTCGGCATCCGGTTCGGCGTCGATGGGCTCGATGACGGCGATTCGACCGTCCCGCACCCCGATACAGCGCGCCACCTCGCCGGCCGCCGTGATCACACGCGGTGCGCGAAACAGCAGGTCCACCTTGTCAGGCATCGGACTCGTCACCCCCACCGGCAACCTCGCGAACCGCTGCGGCGACCGCCGGTGCAACCGCTGCGTCGAACACGCTCGGCACGATGTAGGTGGAGTTGAGTTCGGAGGGAGATACCGAATCGGAAATCGCGCGCGCGGCCGCGATGAGCATGTCGTCGGTGATGTCCACGGCGTGTGCGTCGAGCAGGCCGCGGAAGACACCCGGGAACGCGAGCACATTGTTGATCTGGTTCGGGAAATCGGATCGGCCGGTGGCCACGACGGCGGCATGCCTTCCGGCGACTAACGGATCGACCTCGGGGATCGGGTTCGCGAGAGCGAAGACGACCGAGTTCGCGGCCATCGCGGCAATATCGTTGCCGGTGAGGATGTTTGGCGCCGAAACACCGATGAACACATCGGCACCAACCAGTGCGTCGCTGAGTGAACCGGACCGCGCATCGGGATTGGTGTTCTCCGCGATCCACGAACGGAAGGTATCCGAAGTGTCGGTCGGGGAAAGGATCCCGTTCCGGCCGCACGCCACGATATGCGACGCACCCTGTGCGACGAGCAGGCGAATGATCGCGTGCCCGGCCGCGCCGACACCCGACACGACGATCCGCACGGTCTCGAGATCCTTCTCGACCACGCGAAGCGCGTTGGTCAGGGCCGCGAGAACCACGATCGCCGTGCCGTGCTGGTCGTCGTGGAACACCGGAATGTCGAGCATCTCACGCAGCCGCGCCTCGATCTCGAAGCATCGCGGGGCAGAGATGTCCTCAAGGTTGATCCCGCCGTACACCGGCGCCATCGCCCGCACGATCTCGACGATCATGTCCGTGTCCTGGGTGTCCAGGCACACCGGCCACGCATCGACGCCTGCGAACTGCTTGAACAGCGCGGCCTTGCCCTCCATCACCGGCAGTGATGCGGCAGCACCGATGTTTCCCAAGCCAAGCACCGCTGACCCATCGGTGACGACTGCGACGGTGTTGCGTTTGATTGTCAGTCGTCGCACGTCTTCTGGGTTCTCGGCGATGGCCGAGCACACCCTCGCAACTCCTGGTGTGTATGCACGGGAGAGGTCGTCCCGGTGTCTGAGCGGAACCTTCGGCACTACTTCGAGCTTCCCGCCGAGGTGGAGCAGGAATGTGCGGTCGCTGACCTTGCCGACCACGACGCCGGGCACGTCGGCAATGGCGGTGGCGATCTGCTCGGCGTGCGCGGAGTCGGAGGCGTCGCAGGTGACGTCGACTACCATGCTGTCGGCGTGACTCTCCGTGACATCCAGCGCGGTCACGGCGCCCTTGACCGACGCCACCGCCCCGGCCAGGGCAGCGGTGGTGCCGACACCGACCGGCGCCGTGACGCGGACCGTGATCGAGTATCCGGGGCTGGGGTTGGACATTTGGTGCTCCTTGTTGGTTCGTGATCTGGCTAGCGGGGCGCCTGCTCGGCGACCAGCGCCTGGTGACTTGGCGGCAGGGCGTCCCACCACGTCCGGCGCGCGTCGGACAGGGCCTCCTCGTCGAGATCCCCGAACAGGCGCAGGCGGGACAGTCCACCGTCCGGGTAGACGTCGAGCCGTAAATGCGTGGCGGCGCCGGCCACAGCCAGTACGAATCGGTGCCGGGTGTCGGGTTGCACGGCGGTCCGAGGCAGCAGTTCGGTCCATGCGCTGTCGTCTTCGATGTCCGCGGAACGGGCGTCGATCGCGCTCAGGCGCACCCATCCTGGTGCGTTACCGACGTAGTAGCTGGTATCGATCTCGACGTGGCGCGGGCGTCCGGCCGCGGCCAGGGCGAACACCGCGAAGTCGTTGCCGCCGCCGCGTCGGCGCGCGTTCTCCCAGCCTTCCCCCATGTTGCGAGCCCGGCCGGGAAGGATGATGTTCGCCGGAGAGGCATAGAACGCGTCCGAGCAGCCGACCAGACGGCCACCGTTTTCCGCGGCCAGCAGGTCCACGGTCCCGTCGAGGAAACGTGGATCCGGTACCACCTCGCCGTGTACTCGCAGCCTCGCGACTCCACCGTCGGGATAGATCGAGAGTCGCACATGAGTCCACCGGTGCCGGTCGGCAACCGCGTAGGCGTTGGCGGTGTGACCCTCTGCCGGGGACTTCTCGACAATGGTCTGCCAGTCCGCCTTCATGATCTCCTCGACGGAGGGATATCCCTCGATCGAGGCAGCCTCGATCGAGACGAACGGCGGGTAGTTGCCCTTGAAATACGCAGTGTCGACGATGATTCCGTGGATGATTCCGGGTGTGCCGAGCCGTACGATGGCGTAGTCGTGGCCGTCGTCGCGGCGGCGGCGGGTTTCCCATCCGTCGTACACTTTTCCCTTGTGCCCGAACTCGTTCGGGTCGAAGAACGGGGCCTCCGCCTTGATGAGGTTCTCCCGCTGGGCGAACAGTTCGTCGTTCGCCGCGGACACACTGCCGCCGAGGGCACGCGAGGCGAGGTCCGGTAGGGCGGTGAAGTCGTGCGCGGTCATGATTCTCCTTCATGTCTCGTGGTCACGAAGTCGGTCGACGCTGCCGCGATTGTGCGTCCGATCCGGCGCAGCAGTTCGGCCGCATTCGCGATCGATTTGTTAATGTCGGGCTCCAGCTCGTCGAGCGTGTATGCCATGCGAATTCCGGCGTTCTGTAATTGAATGTCGCTGAGCACACTGCGTCCCGCCACCGCGAGAACGGGCACGCCGGCCTCGCCGGCTGCCGCGGCCACTCCGACGGGCGCCTTGCCGTGCAGGCTCTGCGCGTCCAGCGATCCCTCACCCGTGATGACCAGATCGGTCCCGGCCAGCTTGCGCCGGAAGTCGATCAGGTCGAGGACGGTGTCGATCCCGGGCCGGGTCGTGGCCCCGAGCACAGACATCGCGCCAAAGGCGGTTCCGCCTGCCGCGCCCGCCCCCGCGGTGTGGCTGTCGTCGCGGCCGGTCGCGGCTTGGACGAGCTGCGCCCACCGGGTCATCGCATCCTCCAGGTCCACCAATTGTTCTGCCGTCGCGCCCTTTTGGGGTGCGTAGACAGAGGTGGCTCCCTTCGGACCGAGCAGCGGATTGTCGACGTCGCAGGCTAACTGGAAATTCGCCCCGCGCGCTGCGGGGTGCAGACCGCTCACATCCACTCGGGCGGCGTGGCGCAGTGCTCCCCCGCCGTGCTCGACGTCGTTACCATGGGCATCGAGAACGCGGACGCCGAGTGCCTGCAGCATCCCGGCGCCGCCGTCGGTCGACGCGCTGCCGCCGAGACCGACGATGATCTCGCGAGCACCCTCATCCAGCGCGTGCCTGATGACGGTGCCGAGTCCAAATGTGCTGGCACCCAACGGGTCCAGTTCACCTCCCGGGAGGGTCACCAGCCCGACTGCCGAGGCGAGTTCCACCACGGCAGTCGATCCGCGCACCGCATACGAGGTCGCAATCGGCCGACCCGTCGGCCCGGTGGTCTTCACCGCGACGGGCATCCAGCCGGCGGCGACGGCGGCCGCGACCGTTCCGTCTCCGCCATCGGCCACCGGAGCACACGTGATGTGCCAGGACGGGTTGCCCGCTGCGAGTCCTTCGGCGAGGGCGTCCGCGACTTCGGCTGCGGTCAGGGAGCCCTTGAACTTGTCCGGGGCGAGCAACACGTGCATGACGGGTGTCCGCCTCAGTCCAGCATCGAGATGACGGCGGTGGGGGCGTCCTTCGCGGACAGCGCGAGTTCCTCGAACTCCACCACGTTGTCGATCTCGGTGCCCATGGAGATGTTGGTGACCCGCTCGAGGACGATTTCCACCAGCACCGGGACGCGGTGTTCCACGATGAGCTTCTTCGCCGTTTCCAGCGCCGGCAGGATCTCGGCCGGGTCCTGCACCCGCAAGGCCTTGCAGCCCAACGCTTCCGCGAGCTTGAAGTGGTCGACGCCGTAACCCGCGATCTCCTCGTTGGACGAGGTGTTGATGTTGTCGAACGCCAGTTGGACGCAGTAGTCCATGTCGAAGCCGCGTTGGGACTGCCGGATCAGGCCGAGGTAGGCGTTGTTCACCAGCACGTGGATGTAGGGCAGGTTGAACTGGGCGCCGACGGCAAGTTCTTCCATCATGAACTGGAAGTCGTAGTCGCCGGTGAGGGCGACCACGGTCGCGTCCGGGTCGGCGGCGCACACCCCGAGGGTGGCGGGCACCGTCCAGCCCAGGGGGCCGGCCTGCCCTGCGTTGATCCAGTTTCGCGGCTTGTACACGTGTAGGAACTGGGCGGCCGCGATCTGTGACAGTCCGATGGTCGACACGTACCGGGTGTCCCGGCCGAAGGCCTTGTTCATCTCCTCGTACACCCGCTGCGGCTTGATCGGAATGTTGTCGAAGTGGGTGCGCCGGTGCATGGTGCGCTTGCGTTCCTGGCACGCCTCCACCCAGTCGGACCGGTCCGGAAGCTCCCCCGCGTCGCGGCGTTCCCGCGCCACGGCCACCAGTTCGGTCAACGCGGCGCCGGCATCGGACACGATCGAGTAGTCGGGCGGGAAGACCCGGCCGATCTGGGTGGGTTCGATGTCGATGTGCACGAAGGTCCGGCCCTGCCGGTAGGTGTCAAGGCCCCCGGTGTGCCGGTTCGCCCACCGGTTCCCGATCCCCAGCACATGATCGGAGGCCAGCATGGTGGCGTTGCCGTACAGCTGGGAGGTCTGCAGACCGGCCATCCCGGCCATCAGCCGGTGGTCGTCCGGGATGGTCCCCCAGCCCATCAGGGTCGGGATCACCGGGACGTCGAGCAGTTCCGCGAGCTCGACCAGCAGGTCGGAGGCGTCGGCGTTGATGATGCCGCCACCGGCGACGATCAGGGGCCGCTCGGCGGCCTGCAGCATGTCCAGGGCCTTCGCGGCCTGCGCCCGGGTGGCCCGCGGCTGATAGACCGGCAGCGGCTCGTAGGTATCCGGGTCGAATTCGATCTCGGTCATCTGCACGTCGAACGGCAGGTCGATCAGCACCGGGCCGGGGCGTCCGGACCGCATCAGATGGAACGCCTGCTGGAAGGCCCCCGGCATCTGCGCGGGTTCCATCACCGTCATGGCCATCTTCGTCAGGGGGGCTGCAATGTCCGCGATATTGATGGCCTGGAAGTCCTCCTTGTGCAGGCGGGCAACGGGGGCCTGCCCGGTGATGCACAGGATCGGGATGGAGTCCGCGGACGCCGAGTACAGGCCGGTGATCATGTCGGTGCCGGCCGGTCCGGATGTGCCGACGCAGACCCCGATGTTGCCGGCCTTCGCCCGGGTGTAACCCTCGGCCATGTGCGAGGCGCCCTCGACGTGCCGGGCCAGGATGTGCTTGATGCCGCCGTGGTCACGCAGGGCGGAGTAGAACGGGTTGATCGCCGCTCCAGGGAGCCCGAAAAGGGTGGTGACGCCTTCCTTGTCGAGAATGGCAACGGCGGCGTCGACGGCACGCATACGAGGCATGTCAGTTCTCCATCAAAAGTAGTAGGTGAATAAGTTCACTGCGAGCCGTGGCCCGACAGCCGCTCGACTCCGCGGAACAGTGCTGAATGGTCAAGCCCGCCATCGCCATTCGCTCGCGCGGAGGCCATGAGTTGGGCGACGACGGCGCCGAGTGGCGCCACCACACCGGCCTCGCGAGCCGCAGCGGTCACGATGCCAAGGTCCTTGTGGTGCAATTCGATCCGGAAGCCGGGGTCGAAGGAGCGGTCCAGCATCTTCTGTGCCTTCTGATTCAGGACGGCCGAGCCGGCCAGCCCTCCGCCGAGTACCTCCACCGCGGCCTTGGTGTCGACACCATAGGCCTCCAGGAAGACAATCGCCTCGGCCAGCAGCTCGATGTTGCCCGCGACGATCAGCTGGTTCGCTGCCTTGACGGTCTGTCCGGAGCCGTTCGGGCCTACGTGGACAACGGTTTTCCCGACGACATCGAGGATCGGCTTTGCCGACTCGAAATCCTCTGGAGTGCCGCCGACCATGATCGATAGCGCGGCGTTGATGGCACCGGCCTCGCCTCCGGAGACGGGTGCGTCGATCAATCGAAAGCCGCGTTCGGCGGCCTGCGCGGCGAGAGCGGTGGTGACATCGGGTCGGATGCTGGAGAAGTCGATAATGAGCGCGCCGGGCGGTGCGTTGTCGAATACTCCGTTCTCCCCGGCGAGTACGGCCTGCACGTCGGGTGAATCCGGGACCATGACGGCGACGACATCGGCGCCCGCCACTGCCTTAGCGATGGAGTCGGCAGCGGTACCGCCGGCCTCCACCAAAGCCGCTGTGCGCTGCGGCGAACGGTTGTAGCCGACGACGTGGTGCCCGGCCTTGGCGAGGTGAACGGCCATGGGGCTGCCCATGATTCCGAGTCCGATGAATGCGATAGTGCTCACGATTCTCCTCGATTCCGTCAGGGTGGTGGGTGTGTCTCAGAGGCCGGCGCGCGACGCGCGCTGTTCGCGGGGCAACCAGTCGAACGTGTCCTGGCGGGTCGACTTGTATTCGAGCCCGACATAGCCGCGGTACCCGTGCCCGGCGAGCCGGTTCAGATAGCCCGGGATGTCAAGCGTCCCGGTGCCAGGTTCGCCGCGCCCCGGTGCGTCGGCGATCTGCACGTGCCCGATGCGGGCGGCATACGAGTCGATCGCCGCCTCGACGTCATCCCCGTTGACCGCGAGGTGGTAGAGGTCGGCGAGCAGTCGCAGCGACCCGACACCATAGTCGGCCTCGACTCGGTCGATCACCACGACGGCATCGGCGGCCCGCTTCAGCGGATACGCCGGTGCGCCGCTGACCGGCTCGACGAGCACCACCGCACCGATACGATCGGCCGCCTTACCCGCCAGCGCCAGATTCTCGGTGGCCGTCTCGTCTTGCTTCTCCGGCGCCACGCCCTCGACCCGATTTCCATAGAGGGCGTTGAATGCTTTGGTGCCCAGGCGTTCTCCGATACCCACGGTGATGTCGATGTTGTCACGGAACGCCAGCGTCTGTGCCGGGTCCGACAGTAGCCCGCGATCGCCGGCAGGCATGTTTCCGGCCGCGAAATTCAAGCCGGTCAGTTGCACGCCGGCGTCTTCGACGGCACGGACGAACTCGTCGACCTCGCGATCAGATGGCACTGGGGCGGCGAAGGGCCACCAGAATTCGACAGCGTCGAACCCGGCGTCCCGCGCCGCCTGCGGTCGCTGCAGCAGTGGTAGTTCGGTCAACAGGATCGAACAGTTCACGGTGTAGGCAAAGGTATCCATGTGTTGTTCTTTCGCTTCTCGTTCGGTCAGGACTCCGTCGTGCTATCGGGGTCGGGCAGTCCTCGATACCGTCGCCAGCCGCCGTGATCGGTGATGTCGGTGAGCTCGGCGGCCCTGGCCTCCACCAGCCCCGGACGCAGTCCGACCGCGAGAACCGAACGGCCGTCCTCGAGTTCGATCACGGTGAGCTCTAGCTCCTCGGGCTCCTCGGGCAGGAAGTCGGTACGTATGTCCTCGATCGGTACGTCATAGAGCTCGCCCTCGATCGACTTGCCGCCGGACTCGGTCAGTAGTAGCG